>JBNKYC010000031.1:0-80701 GCA_050300635.1 Polyangiaceae bacterium | reverse complement strand
AAGTGACGCGTCTTGAGATAGTAGGATTGTCTGGCGCCGAGAAACGAGTGCTACGACCACTTAAAAATGAGCGCCCTCTCTATCTCCGCACTTTTCTCTTCCCATTTGTGCCGCGACCCTTCCTGAAAACCGAGCCGTCTCTC
Source organism: Polyangiaceae bacterium (assembly GCA_050300635.1). Taxonomy (GTDB): domain Bacteria; phylum Myxococcota_A; class Polyangia; order Polyangiales; family Polyangiaceae; genus NIC37A-2. The sequence continues at coordinate 80,558 of JBNKYC010000031.1, read as the reverse complement.
AACGCTGACAGACCAAGAAGCCCTCAAACTTAAACGGTCGCAGTGCTAGAGCACTCGACGAGGGCGACTCGCGGCTGGAGGTCGAAGCCTCGCCCCCACGGAAAAGGCTTCCCAGGCGAGAACGGTTGATTTCCTGCCACAATGCGCTCTCGTCGGGGCATGATATCTCGCGAAACGAAGCGAATGAAGGACAGTATTGGCGTCTGCGCGTTGGTGGCTGCGCTTTTGACGGTGGGATGCGGCGGTCCGCTATCTCATACAATCAAGATGAGCCAAGTGCCCGAGGCACGGCGCTCCGAGCTCAACGATTCCAAGCTCGCCGCTCAAGAGGCCGAGGTCGCCAAAGACGAGGCCAAACATGCCATCACCGTCAAGAAACAAGAGCTCGACGAAGCCAAGAAGGCGATCGAAGAGCGACAGCACGACATCGAAATCGCCAAAGCCCATCTCGAGATGGAAAAGGCAAAACAAAATGCCGACCGAGGCGGTGATAAACAGACAGCGAAGACCAAGCTCAAGTTAGCCAAGCTCAACCGGGATGTGGCCGAAGCCCAAGCTGACCTGGATGCCGAAGAACTCGACCTTTCCCGGGCCCAACATGAACTCGCCGAGGCAAAGTGGCTTGTCGCCCTTGCCAATTACGAAAAACAAAAAGCCGATCGTATCGAGTCTGACGATCCCAAAGTCGTGAGCAAGAAGACGAAAGTCGACGAACAACTCGAAGACAAGAAACGGAATGCCGCCGAGGCCTCCCAGCGGGTCGACAAGGCGCGAGAGCAAGTCGAGCGCGCGAAAGGCAAGTTGGCCGACGCAGCGGACCACTGAGTTCGGCCAAGAGCATTTGAACAGACAGCAAGAAAGGCTCCGCCGACCCTTGCCTCACTCCTCTGGATGAGCGGCGGCGGAGCTTCTGCCGATTGTGAAGGAAATCGAACTGGAGTAGCTCGAAAGCTACTTCTGAACGATCTTAACGACCACCACACCGTGGGACGGAACGTCTGCGGAGTAAGAGTCCGTGAACTCACCCACATCTTGGTGCGCCCAAAGGTCGCGCACAGTGGCGGTGCCCGAAAGGCCAATATCACTAAAGTTCACAGTGACGTTTTGAGGACTGCCGCTGCGGTTGAAGAGGGCGACCGCCTTCTCCGGGCCTTCGTGACTGCATAGTGGTTTCATCCACACTTCAAGATCACCATTGTCGGCAACCCGTGTACCTTGAATGCCAGCCGCGTCCTGATTGACGGCGAGGACTTCTTCGTTAGTGACGATTTCGAGAAGCTCATTTGACATCGTCCGAATGTCGTTACCGAGAATGATGGGGGCCGCCATGATCGCCCACATGCTAAAGTGGGACACATTCTCATCGTACGACAGAGCTGGGTGGCCAAGCACCATCATATCCGGGTCGTTCCAATGCCCAGGACCAGCCCAATCGGGAGTCTCGTTGTTCTCGTCAATGATCTGGTCGATGTTCCTGTACCACTCATTGCAGCCGCTAAAACAAGGACCGATGTCGAAGGTGCTCCGCCACAAGTGGCCGACCTCGGGCATCCAAGGTTTGGCATCCCACGCGCAGATGCTAAACACGATCGGACGGCCCGCCGCTTTGAGGGCCTCACTCATAGCTCGGTAGTCTTGTTCCTGTTGCGCGTCACCTTCGCGGCCAGGAGCCGGAGAGCAGTTGTCATACTTCAAGTAATCGACGCCCCAGGATGCAAACGTCTGGGCATCCTGGCTTTCGCGCCCATAGCTACCACTCTCGCATGGAGTCTTGTTGTTGTAGTGAGCACAGGTCTCTGTACCTCGGTCTCCGTAGAGCCCAAACTTCAGACCCCGCTCGTGCACGTAGTCGGCCAGAGCTTTCATCCCGCTCGGGAAGCGCACATCGTCGCCAACCAGGTTGCCGCTCCCGTCACGACCGTCATCGTCCATCCACTTATCGTCAAGATTGAGATAGAGGTACCCGGCATCCCGCATGCCTTTTTCCACCATCGCATCAGCGATTTCTTTGATCTGCTGTTCGTTGATGTTCTCGTGGAAAGCGTTCCAACTGTTCCAGCCAAGCGGCGGAACGAGAGCCACTCCATCGCCCTTGTCGTTGGAGGCATCCCAGGACGTGTCGCACGCGGGTCCAGCACCGCCGCCGGTACCGGCACCGCCCGTTCCAGGCTGTCCTCCAGCACCCACGCCGCCCGTTCCGGGCTGTCCTCCAGCATCCGCGCCGCCCGTTCCGAGCGCTCCTCCGGAACTCGAATCGCCCCCAGAAGAAGAAGAACCTCCTGAAGAAAGCGCCCCGCCGGAACCCATACTCGCGATGCCCCCTGCGCCCGTCGTGCCCCCGGCACCTTGAGGGCCATTCTGGGAGGAAACATTCGAAGTTCCGTCGTCAGAACAACCTACTGTTAGGCCTAAAAGGCCTATCGCCCCAATCAACGGCAAGCCAAGTCGATTCATTATTTTTCCTTTCGGTGGTCTTTGTCGTCCACGCCCTCTCACCCTGCCCCTAGAAAGCTGCCCTTGGCAGATGTCATTCTTTACCCCTTTACAGTGAAACTTTACACCCTCGGTGTTCGAACAAAACCAAGGCACCGCCGACGCGTGCCTCACTCCTCGGGGCGAGCCGCCGCGGAGCTTTTGCTGTTTGTGAGATGTATTCTAGTCATGCCCCTTCAGAATGCGTCCAAGTTTTCGTGCTGCTCGACCGGGAATGGTGGCCATCTTGCGAGAAAAGTCATTGGTTATGAAGTACTGATTCTTCACGGCATCCTTCCAAGCACTTTCGCCCGGTGCGCTAGGCGAGAGGCCAAATCTGTTTCTGAGGACGTAGTTCGCGCGGTAGATGTTTTCGATCTTGCGCGTGCGGGTGGTGTTGAAAATGATCGAGAGCGACAACGAAACCTCGTCACCATTGATCACGCTGTGCGGGGCCGCAAACGGAATATAGGCACCTGTTCCCGGCGCCAGTTGATACGGGGTACGTAGACCCTCCAGCTCTTCCTTGAGCGCTAGCTCCCTTGTGATACGCGCGAAAAAAATCTCAAGCTGTTCTGGTGTCGTCACAGCGAAATCCTGCGCAGGCCATTGGTACAAGGTCTTGGTTCCCCTGATTTGCGTGATGAAGCCGTGCTGGTGGTCGAGATGGTGTGGCGCAACGCCTCTCGGAGAGGTGATGAAGAGGGCCAGCTTATACTCCGTCAAATGATAACCATTGCGTCGACAGAAGTCATCTAAAAAGGCCTGCAACTCGCGGTAGAGCGAGAGGTAGACCGCGTCCGTTTCCGGGGCGATGATGTACATGTAGGCATTAGCGTTTTCCATGTGGTCGATGGCGTAATCCAACGGGTGCTGACCGGGATAGGTATCGCCGTCGCCAATGATCGCCGTTTCTGGCTTGATCCCGGTACTGTAGAAAACTCTCCCCTCGGGTAGCCGCTTCACCAGTTTGCGAATTTCGTCCATCTGCAAAAGCGGATGATCACAGAGATCGTGCGAAAACATCGCACCAACGTTCGCCAACTCGTTAATCGCTCTCGAATCATTAAAGTGGATCGGCATGGAAGTTGTCTTTTGACCTACTATCAATTGAGAAACTGGCGCGCCCTCTAGTCTCGATTTCTTCACCGCTGCCCGCGGGTGAATCGGTTACCAGAGCGTGCCTCTGCGGATAGCAGCGTACTTCGGTTTATCAACCTAGCCAAGGCGGCTCCGCGCGAAGCGAGTGTTGGCTCATTCGCAAATCCGTCGCGGCGACATCGAACAGTAAAGCGCTGCGGTATCCTGCACAAAGATACTCTACGCTCCTTCGACAAACCTACACGAACCACAAGAATCGAACTCGATCGCTTCTCGGCCTCCTCCCGTTTTCAATCGCTTGTGCTGCCCCAGCCCCCGTGTACGGAGTGATGATGTGCACATCTGGCGCTCTACCAAACACGTGGCGCTGCGCCCGAAACAAACTCCGCGCTCGGAACGACGGCCATCGGGATTACGTAACGCACGTACATCGAACGGACCACGAGAAACGGCTCCGCCGACGCTCTCCGGCCGGAGCGGCAGCGGAGCTCCTGCTGCTTGCAAGATGAATTCTAGCACTGCGACCGTTTAAATTTGAGCGCATCTTGTCTGTCAGCGTTGAAAGACGGCTCGGTTTTCAGGAAGGGTCGCGGCACAAATGGGAAGAGAAAAGTGCGGAGACAGAGAGGGCCAAGCGCGGTTTCGAAGCCAACCTCACTTTCTTGGGGAGTGCTTCGAAACCGCTCATTTCTAAGTGGTCGTAGTGCTAGTTGCAAAAGACTTCGTCAGTTCTGCACGTCGCTTCGGGCATCTTGACATTCACGAAGTCGTTGGCGCACCACTCAGCAGAGGTGCTGGCGTCGTCACAGTCAACCGACGACACGATTGCCGAGCCGTCAATGTCCTCGAAGGTGACGTCAATAATGGCAATGGGATCGTTGGTGTGGATGGCGGTCTTATAATTCGCCCCCGTGCAGCCACCTCCAAAGCCTGCCTGTTGAATGAGAACATGTTCGAAGCGCGTGGGTGGAGTTGCCAGGATGCAGGACCAATCTCCGGCCTCGGCGTTGGGTTCAGCGGATCGAACAACGATTGGCTCCTCTTGAGTCCCAACGAAGCGAAACGCGCCCGAGCGTGCGTCAATAACACTTCCGCCAGAGACCAACAGTTCAACGCCTGGTTCCACGTTGACCTCCGCGTCCCGGGCGGCCTTCAAAGAACCAAGCAACTTGTACGGCACAGATTGTTTCTTCCAGTCTCCACTCGCCATTCCGCTGTAGGTGCCGTCCACCTCAATGACGTCGTCTTCGTCCAAGAAGTTCAGGTGTCCACCCAAAGCCGTCACTTTAGTACTGCCAACCAAGAGCCCCGCTCTCTCATTATCCTGGAAGGTGACCGCGTCGAAGGTGCGCGGCGCGGCGTGGAACGGGTCCACAAAGGCACCGTAACTTGAACTAGAGCGAATAGTGACGTTTTCGACCCGTGAAGCCCCTTTCACGACAAGAGCCGCCTCGTCGTGAGCATTGCCACAATCGGTTCCTCCGTATTCGATAATCACGTGCTCCAGACGAGAGCCCGCACTGCTTTGGCTAAGGAGCACGCATTCCCAGTCTCCGGGAGCAGGCTCGGTAGCGGCCGAAGTGAAGACAATAGGAGCATCCTTCGTCCCCAGGGCAATCAAGGACCCGGTGGAGTCGTTCGTTGCCTGCCCTCCCGTCGAAAGAAAGGCGGAATCTTGCATGAGCACCGTCGTACCGGGCTCGATGGTGAGGGTCACGCCGCTATCCATCCGGGTACCTCTGGTCGTCACGCAGCCTGGACCAACCGTGAGGTCGGCTTCGAGCTCGGTGGGGATTTCTTCGGCGGTATCAACGGTACAGTCCACGGCCGGTCCGCCTCCTTGTCCGGTGGTCGACGAGCTGTCACCGTCCCCGGTCGAGTCACCGTCCCCGGTCAAGTCACCGTCCCCGGTCGAATCTTCCGGAGCTCCGTCTTCCGTATTTCCCTCAACGGAACAGCCCAACGGTAGAACCGTAAACACAGTAAGCGCAGTGAAAGCGACCGATCTCGATACTAATGTCATAGCCACTACGGGCTACCGCATGTTACTCCGCGCGTACAGCAACCGGCTTGGGATCAGGTTGTGAACCTGCGAAGGGGGCGGGGCCGAATGAGCCGTGTGCGAGCTTTGCGCCCCCTTCTGACAACCTTCGTTATCGCGCTGGCTCCATGTTGGGCAGGGCACGGATTGGGCGACGCCGGTTTGTAGGCTCGGGCCGCTGAACTCTTCCTGGTGAAGAAACAGCTATGTCGAGGAGTCGAGCCTCGACATGCTGAAGGCGAAAGCAGTCACGCTGCTATTGCAGCTTGGCGAACCCTCGATCACGGGCCCGATCACCATGGAACATTTCCCAGGGAAGGGCGTGCTCCAAGAAAACGTTGTCGTCCGTGTTGATGACCCCATTGAGAGAGTCGCCTTCGGGAACACGCTTGAGACGAGCTGAAAGGAACTTGACGAGCCGCTCCGTCTCACCAATGCGGTGACGGCGGAGCTCAGCGCGGACGCGTTCATCACCAAGAGCCTGATCGATGCGCGCGCTTGTAAATGAAACCTCTCCCTTGGACGCAAGAGCGATTGCCTCTCCGCCCGAGAAGAGCAGCTTCACGTCGGGAAAGATCGAGCGCATGGTCTTAGCGATACTGTTGAAGGAGTGTTGTGACATCGAGGACGGGATCCACTGGCAAAACACGCCACCCTGGTTCAGACGCGCATGAGCCGCCTGATAAAACTCCTTCGAGTACAGATTAGCAGCTCCTTTCACCCAGGGGTGGATCGGATCGGAAGTGATCACGTCATACTGCTTTCGCCCGAAGGCAAGATGGGTGCGTCCATCCTGCAGGATCAGCTGAACCCTCGGGTCGCTCAGAGGGGCTCCACTAATTGAGTTAAAATAACTCGAAGCCTCAGGCACAGCTGGCTCAATCTCCACAATATCCAGATGGTCTAGGCTTCCATGACGAAGCACGCTCCCAGAGGTGATTCCACTTCCGAGCCCAATAACCAAGGCGGTTTTGGGAGGCTCGGGAGCGAGAATCATCGGGAGCTGCCCCAACAAGACAAGGTGACGAACGCTCGCGGGATGCGTGCTCGCCACCCATTTACCCGAGTACGAAATGTCAATCGAATTGCGTCCATAGCGATTTTTGATCACCGCCACAGATGCGTTGTACCCCTCCTTGGAAAAGAGCAGCGTCGCCTCTTTTCGGAGCGGCTTCACGTCGACTTTGCCCCGGGCATCTGGTCCACGGACGGCACTGAAGAGCCCAGCGTTTTGCGTGCGAGGATCGACTTTCGGCATGAAGAGCAACGCCGAAAAGAGGGCTGCCGGTGCGAGATAGTTCCACGGGGACACCTTGCGCGCTTTAGTTTTGCTGCCCCAGGTCGCAACCAGGAGCGCCACTACGGCGACCGCCGCCGCGAGTTTGATGCCCCCACCTGCCCCACTTCGAGGCAAAACGAAGAAGGCCCAGATAACCGCCCCCAACACCGCACCGATGGTGTTGAAGTAGAAGAGCCTAGCGCTGATTACAGAAAGTCGGACGCGGTGGTTTCCTGCTCTCGCCAGATCCGCCTCGCCGTCGCGTGGTAGAGATTCCTCGTAGGCCCGGACACCCGCAGGAAAGGTCGCCCCCATTCCCAACGTGGCCGGCAATACGATGAAGGAAGCGATCGCACACTGGGTACGCAAAAGGTCGAAGTCAGCGCCGTCGCTGCCCCACGCCTTCCATAGCTCTATGTACCAAAGCGGTATTTCGTTGAGAAAATAGGCCGGAACAATAGCGCCAGTCGTCGTCCATACGAGACACAGGACCAGCGCCGTCCGTCCCGAAGGCAGAAGCTTTACCCATGGGCCGAAGAGAGCGCTGCCTAGACCGATACCGGCCAGGAATACCCCCAAGGTCACAGAGAAGGCCGTCACAGTCGGACCGGCGACTTGGACAAAGAGCCGAAACCAGGCGAGTTCGAGACCCAAGGCGCTCATTCCGCCGATCAAGAGAACGATGAGTACGTCCCGGGCCCACCCCACTTCTTGCGGCTGAAGGGCGGCCGGGTGGCTCGTTTCGACCCGCTCCTCTTCGGAAGACAAGATCGATTCGGAAAAGAGAGACAGGAGGCCAACAAGCACCGCGATGCAGAGATCGACAATCCCTGCCCCAATACAGGTACCCAATAGCCCCCACCGGGGGACCAGAAGAAAACCAGCCACCATCGCCCCCGCCACTGCACCCAAGGTATTGACCCCATAAAGCAATCCCGCACTCGTGGCTCCATGAACCATCCGAGTACGCGCTCCCAGAACGAGAGGCAGAGTCATCCCCATCAAAGTTGTAGCAGGCAGCAAAAGCCCCAGAGTGACGAGAAAGCGCAGCGCTATGAACAAGACCGGGCTGTGATCAAACTGGTACAGCAGAGAGAACAGCGGAGCGGTCGCTCTCAACATCGGAACGGAAAGCAAACCCGCTCCCCCGATGAAGACCTGAACGAGCGCGTAGGCACGCAGAGGACGAGAACAAAGGCGCTGCGAGAATCGAGCCGCCAAGTAGGCCCCTAAGCCTAATCCGCACATGTAGGCAACAACCGTGGTCGCCGTTCCAAAGAGGTCGACGCCGAGAATATAAGAGAGCTGCTTGGACCAGGCGGTCTCGAGCACCAGACTCGTCGCCCCCGACAAGAAAAAACAAAAAATGAGGGTCGCCGTCTGAGCGATGGATCGTCGGGAAAGGTCAAAAGAAGGCATAAATGGCGTCCGCAGAGCGAAAGAATCAGCCTCTTTTACGCCGCGCTTACCAATCTTGGCCAGTACAACTTAGCTTTCACCGGAACTTGCCGTTGACCACCATGACCCAGGCAGCACGCCTGCGTCACAGGAAGAAAGAGGAGAAACACACTATGGATATCAAAGGCTCACTGCAACAGGCTCTCGAGGTAGACGGAAGCCTCGGAGCGGCACTCGTCGACTTCGAAACCGGTCTCTGCCTCGGCACTGCCGGAACCCCCGGGTTTGATCTCGAACTCGCGGCGGCTGGGAACATGGAGGTGGTCCGAGCCAAAAAAAGCATTCGAGACAAGCTCTCACTCGAGCAGAAAATTGAGGACATCTTGATCTCGCTCGAAGGCCAGTACCACCTGATCCGCATGGTCGGAACGAGCATGTTCTTCTATGTGGTTCTGGACCGAAAGAAGTCCAACCTGGCGATGGCGCGCCGCCAATTGGCTACCATCGAAAACGAACTTGATTTTCCCAGGCAATGATTCGAACAGTGGTCGGTTCAGTGCAATCGAACCTGAACCGACCCTTTCGCCCCCTTCTCGGTGCTAGAGCTGACTATAGCTCACGCGCCTCGATGCGGCGGTTCTTCTCGCGTCCCTCCGGGGTAGCGTTGGAAGCAACCGCCCGCTCGTCGCCGTAGCCCACTGCGGAAAGACGCGACTTGTCGATCCCTTTTTTGACCAGGTACGCAACGCAGGCTTTGGCGCGGCGCAAAGAAAGAGCCTTATTGGCGGCTTTGTTCCCCACGCTGTCGGTGTGACCCGAGATTTCGACCCGTGCCCCGGGTTTGTGAGCCATGTACTCGACTACCTTGTCGAGTTGAGAAAACGACTCGGATCGAATAGTTGCCTTGCCAGTATCAAAGGTAATGCCCCCCAGGACGATGCCTGATTCGGCTCCCGCTACGGTTCGTTTGGGCAGAATGCGTGTGTAACGCAGAGTCAGTCGCACGTTTTGATTCGGCTTGTTGGGGATGGGCAAGGTCGCCGCGGTCTCCGAGAAACCAAGGCTCAGGTAGACGATTTCGTAGTCTTGTCCCGCAGGAACGAGAAGCTCAGTATAACCCGTCGAATCTGTAGGTGCCGCGTACAGCTTCTTCTTATCCTTCGAGCCGGTGACCGAAATGGAAATCCCCTCGAGCGGTCCTTTCTTCTTGTCCACCACGACAAGCTTCAGGGCTGCATGGGTCTTGTTGGCCTTAATCTTGGAAGGGGTCGCCCCTTGGGCCTTCTTGATGTCTCCCTTCTTGGTGCCCTCGACGACTTTTGGCCCCTTTTTCTGGAGCTCCATCGGCCCGGACTGGAGGGCTCGGTCGCCGGCCCCGCCGCCAGCGATGACCTCATCTTCGGCCCGCGCGCTACCAACGCCAACGAGCGACAAAGAAACTCCAAACAAGATAGGCGAGATCTGACGCATTTCTGTTCTCCGAAGCAGGGGGGGCAAACCTTCCCTCAGGCAGTTCACCCTCTTGAAGGAAAGAGGGTACGCTCCCCTTTCTTCCCTGCCAAATCCCGGAACAATGAGAGTTTTCACGCGCTCAACTCGACTCATCAAGCGAACCTCCGCTTAACCTGAAACGCTCAACCTACCCATCTGAAGGCCAGGTAGCTCTTGGTCGCACTTGGAGCGGACAAATACCGAAGTTAGGCTCACATCATGCAGCGCATCCTCATTATCGGCGCCACATCGTCGGTCGCTGGCGAGCTCGCGCGCCTGTATCTGGCGCAAGGCGACCAGCTCTATCTGCTTGCACGCAATGAACAGAAGCTAGCACCCTTGCTACGAGAGTGGGGAAGCAGCGTCCTCGGGAGCGCCTGCCTCGATTTCGAGGAACTCGACGCGAACGCTCAAGTAATTGAGGAGGCGTACGCGTGTTGTGGTTGGTTCGACCTGATCGTCATCGCCCATGGTTACCTCGGGGACCAGATGAAGAGCGAGACTCACTTCGAAGAGGCCTATCGTCAGATCTCGGTCAATTACCTGAGCGTTGTGGCGCAACTTGTAGCCCTCACCAAACAGTTCGAAACCTTCCCCAATCGCAGCGCCCAGGTGGCCGTCATCAGTTCGGTGGCAGGTGATCGAGGGCGCCCTCGTAACTACACCTATGGATCAGCAAAGGGAGCGCTGACGCTCTATTTGCAAGGACTGCGCTCCCGCTACTGGGGTCGCATCCATTGGACCACAATCAAGTTGGGGCCAGTGGATTCGCCGATGACCGTGGACCACGAAAAAAACGTGTTCTTTACGACGAGTCCACAAGCAGCTCAGGGTATTCAACGAGCTATCCACAGGAAGCGCGCGGAAGTCTACGTGCCATGGCGCTGGTCTTCGATCATGACACTGGTTCGCATGCTACCCGAACCCCTGTTCCAGAAGTTTTCTTTCCTTTCGGGGCGATAAACGGCCGTAGCTCACGAGCTCGGGCCGAAATGGGAGAGCTCAAACAGCCAACACTCAGTAGCCGTAACCGTAACCGTAACCGGAGGTGCTGTGGTTTTCGCCCCCCATCCCTCCATCCGATCCGCTACTGCTCGAGGCACCGCCGCTTGGCGCCCCTCCGTTCGATCGGTTCAATCCGCCAGCTCCGCCATCCGTTCCCCCCGAATTGACAACCATTTCGCCTCTTCCAGAGTCCTCGCTCTGCTCTTCACCATCATCCGAGCGACAAGCCACGGTAGAAAGAAGCAAGGGCACGGCTGCCCCGTAGTATCCAAGATGCCTCGATTTCATAAGATCGCCTCTGGGCTGGAGCCCGAGTCGCACCCTAGCAACGTTGGGTGAGCGCGAAAGTTTTCGCCTCAGTTCTCTGTGAAATAGTTGTAGCCCAGCTGCTCGTCCACGACTTGCCAGGTGTGGGGTGCCCAGGTGTAACCCCTTCCTCGATGCAAAACGCCTTGAGCATTGAGACGGCGCAGCTCGCCTAAGTACTGAAGAAAGGGCTCTCTTGCGCGCAAACGATTTTGAGCCGATCGAGTCGCTTCCTTCCAGAAAAGAGACTCATACATCGATCCGCCTTGATAATAGTAGCTGATCACATCCTCCATCTCTTGCACCGACTGGCAAAAGGACCGGTTGACGGTGTCCGCCTGGGCCCCGTTTTCCATGTAGTCGTAGATCAGCCGGTTGGCTTTGAGGTAGAGGAAAATAGAATTGGCGATCAGAGGCTCGAAGAAGAGCGCACGATTGCCGTTTTTGCAGATGCGACCCGAAACGAGCTGTTTCGTGTAATAGGAGCGGAGGACGTACTCTCGCTCGTAGTTGCCAGCCCAGAGCTCATCCGCGCCGAGCCGCTTTTGAAAATCAGATATCGCGTCTTGTTTGGAAGTGATTCGATGACAGTAGAGGTAACCGTAGGTCTTATGGGTCGAAAGTGGCACGCCAAACATCCAACCGTGTTGCGTCGCCACGTGATCGGTAAAAGGCCGAAACTCGTAGCTGTCGACTTGATGTACGAGGCAACGATCAAGCTCCGTACAGTCACTGAGCTCGTAATCAGAAAAATCATCAGGAGTCCCTCGACAGTCGATCACGTAGTCGAAAGCGTACTGTTTGCCCTCGATATCGAGAGCTACTTCTGTTCCGAGGTCCTGTAGGTGACGCACATCACCCTCGAGAACGCGAAACTGTTCCGGCCAACGCTTACGCAATCGTTCAAAGGCAAAATTCTTAAATTTTCGATTGTTGAAGTGAACGGCGATGTTCCCGTTCAAGAGCGGGTTGATCCACGAATGCTCCCTCCAGTCGATAAAACGACTGCCCATCTTGAGGGTCGCGTCAAGACTCTTCAGGTCGGCCTCGTTCGCGATAGAAAAGTTCGTCGCCTGCTCAAGAAGGTGAATAAACTCTCCGTTGGTACTTTCTCCGATACCGAGAATCTTCTTCGCTGGATCATGGATAGAATACACCTCCCAACTCTTGTCGAGCCAGACACACAAGTGCATCACACTGAGCAACCCAGCCGAACCTACACCGATAACGCCAACCTTCTTCTTCACCCTCTCACCCTACAGCACGTTTTAACGACAAGAAACGCGCAAAAAGCGCATCTCAGACCCCGCAGGGTGCCGAGAGCTCAGCTCCGTCGGGCTGCGACGTGAGGACCTCGCACCCTTCGTCCGTTACGAGGATGGTGTGCTCACACTGTGCGCTCAAACTTCGATCCCGGGTGACAACGGTCCAACCGTCGTCGAGAAACTCGATCTCCGCTCCACCGAGATTCACCATCGGCTCAATCGTAAAGGTCATTCCGGCTTTGAGACGAAGACCACCGCGATGGCGGTGGTGGTGCACATGGGGGGGCTGGTGCATACGACGTCCGATCCCGTGTCCCCCCAAGTCGCGCACCACAGAGCAGCCGTGAGCGCGCGCGACATCTTCGATGATCCCCCCGAGCTCACCCAGACGAAGACCTGGCCGGACGGCGCGGATGCCCGCGTCGCGGCTCAAGCGCGCTACTTCGCAAACATGAGCTGCGTCGGCCGAAACGGCTCCGACGAAGACCATTTGGGAAGTGTCACCGTGATAGCCCTCATAACAAGTGGTCACGTCCACGTTGACGATATCACCCTCAACAAGCACTTCCTTGGTACTGGGGATGCCATGGCAGACGACCGAGTTGCGACTGGTGCAGACCGCGGCCGGAAACCCCTGGTACCCCAGCTGAGCCGGGGAGCCGCCCCGATCCAAGGTATCGCGACGAACCCATGCGTCAATGTCTGCCGTCGTGATTCCTGGCCGGATGCGCCGACACACGGCGCTCAACGTTTGGGCCGCGACGCGACCGGCGGCGCGCATCTTCTCTTGCTCCGTATCGGAAAGAATCGAAATCATGAAAGAAAGCTTGGAGCGTCTGGCTCTTTGTGAACAATACTATTTGGGTATGGTTTCCCCCGCTGAAAAGTCTCAGAGTTTCGGCTAGACTCGGCTCATGAGCCTCGCCCAAATCGAGTACTTTGTTGCTGTCGCCGAAGCTGGAGCAGTCAGTCGCGCCGCGATTCGCCTAGCAGTCTCTCAGCCACCGCTCACGCGTCAGATCAGAATGCTTGAGGAAGAATTAGGCACCGCCTTGTTCAAACGAAGTCGACACGGGATGACCCTGCTGCCTGCGGGAAGGCAGTTTATGGTGCACGCTCAACGCGTCCTCTCGGAGCTCGAACTGGCACGTTCAAATCTCCGTGGTGTCCCCATAGGTGACGGTAGAGAACAACCGGACCCATCCCCCCCAAGACACACCCCGAAGAACAAAACTGGGCTCAATTGACCCCGGAGCCAAGAGCCCCCCCTCTCAGCTGGACCCAACGACCGTTTTTTCGTCGGATTGCCGACCAATTCTCATTGTGAAGCACAAAACGAACTAGGTTCATGCTAATTTGTGCACCATGAAGAGCTTAATCCCCATCTTGACTGGCGCAACCGGACTAGTCCTCATTGCTCTCAACGCCTGCGGCGCTCCCGAACCGCCCGGCTCAAGTAGCAGCAATGATTCGACCATCGATCCATCGAGTGGAACTGGAACTGGAGAGAGTGGTATCACAAGCGGAGGGATTTCCCCCGACGAACTCGGAAGCAGTTCGGATGAGATCGAGCCCACCGGGGCCACGACAGAACAAGACCCCATCCAAGAGGACTGCGACTCCACCTTGGAGCTGGTCGTCCGAGACTTCAACTCCGACCATCCCGACATGGAAGAGAACAACGGAGGGTGGGGAGATATCGGATGCGGTATGGTCATGCCCGATCTCTTCGTTGGGGCGGACGGAGCGCGAACTCCACTCTTTCAGGCGGGCAACGGAACGGGCAAGCGTTTCATCGAGAACAACGTGATCAGATGCGAACCGTGGGGAACCACAAACCCCCAACCCGACTTTCAGGAAATCGTGGGCGAAGAGACCTTCAATCAGTGGTTCTCCAATGTGGACGGAGTCAACATAACTTTGACCCATACCCTACCTCTCGGCCCCTTGGCTGGCAGCGATTCGGTCTATTACTTTGATAGTAAGGAGCTTGAGGGAGGGCGCTTCTTCCCTGCTGACGGACAGGGCTTCGACGAAGACACCAACGGCCACAACTTCCACTTCACGACCGAAGCTCACGTGCGTTTCACTTACATGGCCGGTGACAAGTTCACCTTCAGTGGAGACGACGATATGTGGATCTTCGTCAACCAGAAGCTGGCTCTCGACTTAGGCGGCTTGCACGGCCCCCTGAGCGCGACGATCGATTTCGACGCACAGGCTGCTGATCTCGGCATCAGCCCGGGTAAGGTCTACAACATGGATATCTTCCACGCAGAACGACACACCTCGGACTCGAACTACCGCATCGAGACCAGCATCGGTTGTTTCGAGCAAGTCGTCGTTCCCGAGACGATCATTCGTTAGAAAACGCGCGCGTCTACTCAAGCGGGGACGAGCGACGATGTAACGAGTCCTCACGAGAATCTCGTGAGCCGAACAGACTTTGATCGGCTTGCTCGTCCCGCCTCTTGAAGAACGGCAAGGACGGTCGCACAGTGCAGGCAGATTTAGCCATGGCGACCCCATCTATCAGAACGCGCTCTGCTTTGGCCTTGGCGGGCGCCCTACTCGGTCTCGTTTTCGCGACCTACTCGACTCTCGACTACGCGGCTCATTTGGATCGGGGCATTCACGATCTGCACTGCAGCATCGTCCCGGGAGTCGCTCCGACGGACAATGCCGAAGCATGTCGAGCGGCGATGTACAGTCCCTACTCGGCCGTCCTCAAGACGATGATTTGGGGGGGCGTACCCATCAGCTTGTTCGCGATGGGCGCCTTTGCCTTCTTCGCCACCTACTCTATTTACCTCCTCGTCCACGATCGAGGCTCCAGCCGTTTCTCTAGAGGGTTCTTTGCTTGGACTAGCGTCACGCCCTTGCTGGTTTCGCTGGTGATGCTTGTCATTTCCCTCACCCAATTGGGTTCGCTTTGTCGAACTTGTGTGGGCATCTATATCTCGAGCGCGGTGCTTGCCGTGGCAGGGCTCGCGATAGGGAGGTCTCGTTCTACATCCCCCCTGCGAGCTGGTGGCACGCTCTTTGGGTTCATCCTCCTCGCAATGCTGGGGTCAGCCACTTTGCTTCCCGCTGCGACCTACGCTGCCACTGCGCCCGATCATGCTCCGTTCCTGAGAGAATGCGGGTCTCTCAAACACCCGCCCGAGGAAAAACACGCACTGTTGCCCATAGTTGCAACTCACCCCAAACGTAGCGCCGTCTTCTTCGAAGATCCTCTCTGTCCCACATGCCGGGCTTTTCACGCTCGCCTCGATGGAGAAGGCATCTTGGAGCGCCTTGAGACCCAGATCGTTCTCTTCCCCCTGGATAGCGAATGCAACTGGATGCTCGCCGAACCTCTTCACCCCGGTGCTTGCCTCCTGAGCCGCGCGCTCTTGTGCGCTCAAGACCCAAAGGCCGCGCTCGACTGGGCGTTCAGCGAACAAGACGCCTTAGCCGAAGCAGGAAAGCAGGGAAACTCCACCCTCCGCCAACTTCTCAAAAGTCGCTTCGGACCTGGACTCGACAAATGCCTTGACTCACCCAAGACGAAGAGCCGCCTCAACAAACACCTGCACTACGCAGCCGAAAATCAGATACCGCTCTCGACCCCTCAGATGTATCTCGATAACGAACGAGTGTGTGACGAAGACACGGATATGGGACTCAGCTTCACGATCAAACACCTTGCGCCGGAGCTAGTAGAATGAATGACGAAGACCGATTGGCCAAGACGCACGCCGATGGAACCCCCGACGAATTGTCGGACTCTTCGTCGAAGGCGCCCCGCACAGCCTCTGCTCCACCGGCAAAGGTAGCCCCCCGCCGCCGGGGCGATGACTCGGTGCCCCAACGAACCCAAAACCCGAGCTCGCCCCGAACTGCCCCACAAGAGGGCTCCCTCCACGATGGCTCGCCCAGGCGAGGCGCAGCCCTGCCCTTTCTTTTCGCCATTGCTGGCGGCGCGGTGGTGCTCGCGCTCGCTGGCCTCGTTGCCTCAGCAACTTCATCGGCCGGCAAGCGACTCCTCGCTCCCCAGGCTGAGGACGCACCGCAGGTCGCCATCGCCGACCAAGCGGAGGTCGGCTACTGCACGCCCCAATTCAAAGAAGTCCTCAAACGAGTTCTCCATGCCTGCGGACTCGAAGGCGGGAGCAACCGACGGGGCTGCAAGCCCTCCGATGTGAAGTCCTTTGCCTCAATCAGCGACGACGACTTCAACGCACTGTTTAAGCCCCTCAAAGAAAGAGGGGCCGTCCTGCTCTTCGACAACGGAGTAGACGAGCTCGACGACCAAGCTAAACAGCTGCTCGAAGATCGCTTCTTAGATCGCAAAGGGGCGCGTTACTTCTTTGCTGTCGCGCGCGCCTCCAAGGTGGGTAGCCAGGCAAAAAACCGTGCTCTGAGTCATCGCAGAGCCAACTCAGTCAAATTTCACGTTCAATCCGTTCTTCCCGATCCCGATCTCGATAAAAAGTTCGGTCAACTCTGGCTGGGCGACGAATTTGCCCAGCTATCAAAAGAATTTTGCTCTTGGCCCAACTCGCGGCCCAATGACAAGTGCGATGCCGAGGCAGTCAACCGAAGCGTCTTTGTCTCATGGGTCGATTGCCGACTCTAAGCTTTCACTGACAGAAAACCTAAGAAGATGCTCCACTTTCGCTTACTCGAGGCATTCGGAACCAGTACACTGGTCGTCGCTGCTGCTCCTTTTTTTTGCGGATGCAAGGAAGAAGCTCCGACCCCTGTCACCCGGGCGCGGAGCGAAGCTGTCGTGGCGGCCCCCGGCATCGCTCCGCGGGACAAGACACCCACGCCCGCTACCCCGGATCAGCCCGAGGAAGCCCCCAAAGGCCCACTTTGTTCTTCTAGCCCCACGATCAAAGTCCCTCCTATGGAAGTCCTTGGTCGTGGAAGCCAAGCAACGCCCTTCCCGCCCGGGACACCAGGCGGAAAAGGACGCACTTGGATCAACCTGTGGGCAGCCTGGTGCGAACCCTGCAAGAAGGAAATCCCTCTCTTGCATCAATTCAAAAAGAAGCTCGAACAGGCGGGCACCTCCATTGAGCTCGACTTCGTATCGATCGACGACGACCCACGGCAGCTCGCCCGATTTCTCGATGCACAGCCGAGTTCAGACGGGCTCAAGCAGACTTATTTTTTGCCCGAAGGCGAATCAAGACAAGAATGGCTCACAGCTGTCGGCTTAGAAGAAGACCCGCGTTTGCCCGTCCATCTTCTGGTGGATGCAGAAGGGACGATTTTTTGTCGAATTGACGGCTCGATCGAGTCAGACGACTTCGCCGCCATCCAAAGTGCCTTTGCAGGCCGATAGCCCCGGGAGTCGAGTCGTGCGCAGCCTGATAGAAGTGGGCGTTGTTCGAGCGAACTCCGCCCCCTCCTACGAGCAAGTCGACGAGCTGTGGACCGTAAACGAATTCACAATGGATTCGACGACGCTCTTGTCTTCCAGGGTCGTGATGTCGCCTTGGATGGGACGCCCCGCGGCCACGTCTTTGAGGATGCGTCTCATGATTTTTCCTGAACGCGTCTTAGGAAGCCCAGCGACCACCGCCACCTGATCCGGTCGAGCGAACTTGCCAATCTCTTCGGCAATATGGCCGCCCAACTCCGCCTCCATCTCGGCGCTCCCTTCGAATCCAGGTTTGAGGGTAACGAACGTCACGAGAGCTTGACCCTTGAGGTCGTGAGGACGCCCCACCGCGGCGGCTTCGGCCACGGCAGGGTGCGCAACCAAACTGCTTTCGATTTCGGCAGTGCCGATGCGATGCCCCGACACATTCAGGACGTCGTCGATACGCCCAACAACCGAAAAATAGCCATCGTGATCGTGACGGGCTCCATCGCCAGTGAAGTAGCAGCCCTCGATTTCCGAAAAGTACTGCTTCTTGTACAGCTCATCATCTCCCCAGATGGTGCGAAGCATGCTCGGCCATGGGCGTTTCATCACGAGCAAACCGCCTTCTTCAGGGCTGAGTTCGTGGCCATCAGTGGCAACAATGGCGGGTTCCACGCCGAAGAAGGGGACTCCACACGCGCCCGGTTTCACGGCGTGGACGCCAGGGAGGGTCGTCATCATGATCGCTCCTGTTTCGGTCTGCCACCAAGTATCAACAATCGGACACTCGCCCCGACCGATCTTTTGATAGAACCAACGCCAAGCTTCGGGGTTGATCGGCTCGCCCACGGTACCGAGGAGGCGAAGACTCGAAATGTCCGAACCGTCAATCCAATGCTCGCCGGCTTTGATGAAGGCTCGGATCGCCGTCGGTGCGGTATAGAGGATCGTCACTTTGTGTTTTTCGATCACTTGCCAAAAACGCCCCCAGTCGGGTTGGTTAGGGGCACCTTCATACATCACACAACTTGCCCCATTGGAGAGCGGGCCATAGACGACGTAACTATGCCCGGTGATCCAGCCCACATCCGCCGTGCACCAGTAGACGTCGTCCTCCTGCAGGTCGAACACGTACTTGGTGGTGATATGCGTCCCTGCAAGATAGCCCGCGGTGGTATGTTTGACGCCCTTGGGCTTTCCGGTCGAACCCGATGTATAAAGGATAAACAGGGGGTGCTCTGCGTCGACGACTTCGGCGTATCCCTGGGCCGAGTCAGCGCCTTCGACGGCCGCATACCAGTCGAGGTCGCGCCCCGGTTTCATCGACACGCTGCATTCAGCGTCGCTCAATCGCTTGTAGACAAAAACTTTCTCGACGCTCGGGGCGCCAACCAGGGCCAGGTCGACCGCTTCTTTGAGGGGCACCACCTTTCCTCGGCGGAGAGCTCCATCTTGAGTCAAAACTGCCTTCGCTTGACAGTCATTGATTCGATCCTTGATCGCGTCTGCGGCGAAACCGCCAAAAATTACCGTGTGTGGCGCACCGATTCGGGCACACGCCAACATGCCGACCACAACTTCGGGCACCATTCCCATGTAGATCGCGACACGGTCCCCCTTTTGGATACCGCTTTGTCGGAGTGCAGCCGCGAAGGCACAGACTTTTTCGTGGAGCTGTGCATAGGTGAGAGTCACCGTCTCACCGGGCTCACCTTCCCAGATAATTGCGGGCTTGTCCTTGCGAGGCCCGAGCAAGTGGCGATCGAGACAGCTGCTTGTGATGTTCAGCTCGGCCCCAATGAACCACTGAGCGAAGGGAAGGTTCCACGAGACGAGCTCGTTCCACTTCTTGTCAAAAACAAGCTCACTCGTCTCGCGCTCCCAGAACCGCTCGGGCTGCTCAATGCTCTCGCGATAGAGTCGCTCATATTCGGCTTGAGTCTTGATACGGGCTTTGGCGGAAAAACTCTCGGACGGTACGTAGTGGGCCGTTTCGTGGCTAAACGATTCGATGGTTTTTTCCGCTTCACTCATCTTTGGTCTCCTTCAATCTCCACATGCTGAGGGCGAAACAACGAAGCTACATCGGCGCATCCCCTCGCCGACGGCCAGCATACACGGGCAGAGCCAAACGGCTCAACCACACCCGGAAGCAAGGGATTCGAAGCCGCAAGCCTTGCCGCCCACCGAAACCGGCAGCGCATACCTTGCGCATGAGCACGGGCGCCGAGCGAAAGAAGTGGCCCTCCCGTTTGGTCCAACTCTTGCTTCATTTCTCACTATGACCAAACCGATCCCGACGATCCAGAAGTACATGACCACGCTTCCCCACTCCATCGGAAGCGAGCAAACCATCGCACAAGCGAGCGAGGTCCTCCGCGAACACAAGATCAGGCATTTACCCGTGCTCAAGGGAGGACGCTTGCTGGGGATCTTGACCGACCGGGACATTCGTCTCCTTGAGTCTCTCGACTCGGGCGCGTCCGAGCTGCCGGTTTCCGAGGCCATGACCGAAGAACCATATACCGTGGAACCAGACACGACTTTGGACCAAGTGGTGCACGAAATGGCCGAGAAAAAGTATGGTTCTGCAGTGGTTGTTCAAAACCACAAGATCGTCGGCATCTTCACGACCGTCGACGCCTGCCGAGCACTGGCCGAACTGCTACAGACTCGACTCAAAGCCTAGTTTTTGCGCCAGAGAAGGCCCCTCCCAAGGTCAATAGTCTCTGGGCCGAGCTCGTGATATCGGTTCCGAAGCCGCATGGTCTTCAGCGACGCTCTGTTCCTCTATCTCTTTCTGCCCAGCGTCCTTTTGGTGCATACGGCAGTACCTCGCGTCCTGCGGAACCCGATTCTGCTGATTGCTAGTTTAGTCTTCTACGCTGCCGGGGAGGGCTACTACGTTGCGGTCATGATCGCCTCGATCACCCTGAACTACATTGGAGGATGGGCGGTCCACCGTTGGTCGAGCCGAGCTCTTGCGATCAGTATCGTAGTGGGGCTCAATCTCGCGCTGTTGTTTGTCTTCAAATACGCGAACTTCATCAGTACCGAGTTAAATGCAGCCGCACAACCTTGGGGGCTCTCATTCCCCGGGCTGCCAGCGATTCATCTCCCCATCGGGATCTCGTTCTTCACCTTTCAGGCGATTTCGTACGTGATGGATGTGCGGGCACAACGCATCCCCCCCCAGCGCAACCCCGCCCACCTCGCACTCTACATTGCGCTCTTTCCCCAGCTCATCGCCGGACCCA
The DNA here is from genome assembly GCA_050300635.1 of Polyangiaceae bacterium. GTDB lineage: Bacteria > Myxococcota_A > Polyangia > Polyangiales > Polyangiaceae > NIC37A-2. Next base: position 59,584 of record JBNKYC010000031.1, on the reverse strand, counting down.
TCGTTCGTTACACCGACGTCAAGCACGAACTGATCCATCGAAAACTCAGCTGGAACAACTTCGAAGACGGGGTATTTCGCTTCAGTCTCGGCCTCGGAAAGAAAACCCTCGTCGCCGACCCGATTGGACAATACGTCGATCGCATCTTCGCCCTGCACCCGGCCGACCTAAGTACGCCCCTTTCCTGGTTTGCGATCATCGGATACTCCCTGCAGATCTACTTGGACTTTTCGGCCTATTCCGACATGGCCATTGGTCTAGGAAAGACCTTTGGCTTTCAGTTCCCGGAGAATTTCAACTACCCCTACATCTCATCCAGCCTGACCGAGTTCTGGAGACGATGGCATATTTCTCTCTCCACTTGGTTTAGGGACTATCTCTATATCCCGCTGGGAGGCAATCGTGGAGGATCCCTCAAGACCTACAGGAACTTGGCGCTCGTCTTCGTTCTCTGCGGATTCTGGCACGGAGCGAGCTTCAACTTTCTCATTTGGGGGCTCATCCATGGGGCGTTCCTCGTACTCGAACGCAGCCCGCTGGGGCGATTCATTCAAGCGCTACCTCGTCCCCTCTCCCACCTCTACACCCTGTTGGGTGTTCTTTTGGCTTGGGTCTTCTTCCGCAGTCCCAATCTGATCTACGCCACCTTCTTCCTCAAGACCCTCGTCGGGATGACCCACCCCTGGCTCTATGCCCAGCCTTTCACGTATCACGTGGACGGCTACGCATGGTTGGTGACTGGACTCGGATTGCTCTCCTGTTTGCCGTGGCTGCGCCCCCTGTGTGCCACCTTTGCCCGCCACCAACCCACAAGCTTCGCCTTGCTCCGTCTGGCCACAGTCTCTCTACTCCTCGCACTGTCGCTCTTGGTCATTTCGGCCGAAACCTACAGCCCATTCCTCTACTTTCGCTTCTAATGAGCGCCACACTTACCTCGATTGGGGCGAAAGTGACCGCCCTCGGATTCGGAATCTACCTATTGCTGCCGCTCGGTCGTTTCTTGAGTGAGCCCGCCCCACAAAGTTCAAGCTCCGAAGCTCCCCCTCCGCAACATCCAGAGCCCCCACGTCCGCCTGCTCTTCCCGCGCTAGCCCCGCTCCTGCCCTCGAGTACCAACACCTGGCTGGACGACTTCAAAGAAAACTACGGTTTCCGCAAACAGCTCATCGATCGCTATTCGTTCATTCGAGTTAAATGGTTTCGTTCAAGCACGCACGAAGAGGTACGATTGGGACGAGGGGACTGGTTGTTCTTCGCCGGGGGAGGCGTCCTGAACTACCATCGACAGGCCTTTCCTTGGTCCGAAGTCGAGCTAAAGATTTGGGCCGACGCACTCGTTTCTCGTCAAGCGTGGCTCAAGTCCAAGGGGGCTCGTTACATCTTCGTCGTCGCGCCCGACAAGCATAGCATCTACGGGCGTCGGTATTTGCCTCATGTTTCGTGGGCTCCCCACACGCGACTCGATCAGCTACTCGGCTATCTGGAAGCTCATCACCCCGACCTCGAGGTCGTCGACCTAAGAAAGCCCGTAGCAGAACTCGCCAAGACGACGCTCGCCTTTCACCGCACCGACACCCACTATAACGGCATGGCGGGCTGGGTCAGTAGCCAGGCTATCTTGGAAAAACTCGGCCTGGCCGAAGAAAGTAAGGTCGCGCCCGAAGTCATTCGACGTACGATTTCGGGCGGAGATCTTTCTCGAATGTTGGGTGTACAAAAGCATGTTCAAGACACAGCGGTGGAACCCAAGCTGTCGCCGGTCCCCCTCTACAATCCGTTCGATCGAACGAGAACCCCCCTCTCCTTCCAGCTCCACGATATCGTTCCGCGCGGCTACGTCGCAATTCATAACCCTAAGACTTGGAGACGAGCACTCGTGTTTCGCGACTCGTTTGGGGAAGCCCTCATTCCCTACCTCTCCCGAGCCTTTGGTCGCACCACCTGGGTGTGGAGTTTCGATGTGGACCAGAACATGGTCACCAGCCATAGACCCCACGTGGTGTTTTCGGTCATCGCCGAACGGCAGCTCATGGTAGTTCAGCCCACACCGCTACCTGCCGCGCCACCAAAGCCAAAGCCCGTTGCGCCCCCAAAGCCCTAGCATCCCGAACTTTCGACCTTGAGGGCCCATCCCTTTCTGATAATCTCGTGAGAATGGGCACTCGAGTCGGCGCCCCCCTTGGCATCAAAGCGCATCTCATAACCCGCTAGGTGGCGAAATGCCCGCAACGAGACACACGAACGTCGAACAACCTACGAAGACAGGCTCCGCCGACGCTTGCCTCACTCCTCAGGGGGGGCCGAGGAGGAGCTACTGCAGCAGTGCTGTTCTTGTGGTGCTCGTTGCTGGAGCGTGTTCAGAAAGGAGTATCGCGCCGAGTGGCGTCTCATTGGGAGCCGGCGCCGGAGCAGCGAGCGCTACTACCTCAGCCAATCAAGGCGCTTCGAGCAGCATCTTCGACGATCCGAGCGAGAACCGTGCGGTCGGCTGCGCTGCGATCTCGGATATCAACCTCCACCCCCCTTGTTCGAACAAGGATCTCTTCCTGGACCTCGGCTGCTCAGAATCGTCCTTGCCCGACCAGGTGATCTACAACTTCCTATGGCAACCAGACCTTCAGGAGGTCACCCCCCTCAGTCGTCTCCAGCTTGTTCTGCTTCCGTTGAACGAAGAAGACTCCACGGCTGCCGGTGGGGCCGGTGGGGCCGGTGGGACTGACAGCGCCGCCCTCACCGCCGACCCTGCGACGCCCTATCCACTTCTGCCCCAAGTCGAACCGGCGGACTTGGTCGAGTTTTCGGGAGACACCTTTCAAGTGCGCGAGCCCAGACTGAGCGACCTTGAGCTCGGAATAGCTATTGAGCCCCAGGACCCTGAGTTGTCTACATACTTGGGCGTTTCGCCCCTCTCTCGCGACTTCCCGGAGGTCTACGTCATCGCTCGAGTAGCGCTCATGGAGGACGAGCACGTTGTCGACGAACAGCGCGTGATCTTCTACCCTCGATCTGTTTGCAGGTTTCCCTGAAGACAACCGTCCTGCGGAAAACGAAGCATTCCATCGATGCTTCGTGATTCAAGAAAAACGACGGGCCCCCGCCGAATAGAAGCAACGCAAAAAGACGGGAGTCCTCATTCGAGGACCCCGCCTATGTCGGCTCTCTCCCAACCGAAGTCGAACTCAGCCGAGCTTAGCGAAAGCTGACTGAACGCGAGAAATGGTGCGTGCAGCCGTGTTCTTATGGAGAACACCCTGAGTTACGGCGCGAGCAAGAAGAACGGATGCCTTGGCAACAGGCTCTTTAGCTGCTGCTGCGTCGCCGCTTTCGATTGCTGCACGAGCCGCTTTGACGGCATGGCGTACGCGCGAACGAATCGTGCGGTTGCGCTCGGTGCGCTTGATGATCTGACGGGCTCGCTTAGCTGCTGATACGTGGTTAGCCATATTTGTTTACTCGAATGAAATCTGATCCAAAAACGAAGGGTTGCTACCCGGCCTTATTTGGCCGCAGGCTTAGCGTCAGCAGCCTTGGCGTCGTAGCCCTCGGGATGAACCGGAAACGCGGGGGTACCGGTCTTGCCACGCTTGGCGCGGTTGGCACGGCCAGCGGTCTTGGCACGGATTTCACGGCGGGTGGTCGACTTTGCGGTGAGAGAAACCATTTTTTTCGTTACCTAGAAGGTGAATTGAGCGAAAAGTAGCCCGAAAACACCAGAAGGGCGCTTTGGGGGCGGGGAATATGAGTGACTACCGCGGCTCTGTCAACGCGCGGGGGCGACTATTTATGGAGAAAAACTAGCCAAATGACGGAATGTGTGACGCAGGTTTGGTGTTCTTGGTCCTCCAGGGTAAGCGACTTGGGGTTCTGCACCCCGTGCGAGAAGCATGGACGATATCGATACAGTTGTTCAGGGACTGGCAGCTCAGCTCCAGAAGCGCAAGCGAACGCGCGTGGTCAGAACCCTCATCGGATTTTCTCTCCTCGGAGCCGCCGCTTTCGGTTTTGCCTACTACAAGAAAGTCACCGCCCCTCCCCCCGAACCACGCTTCACCACCTCTTCGGTGCAGGTCCGGGATATCGTTGAAGAAGTCCAGTCGACCGGGGTCGTCGAGCCGGTCACGCAGGTCGATGTAGGAGCTCAGGTTTCGGGTCGAGTCGTTTCGGTCGAGGTCGACTTCAACGACCAGGTCAAAGAAGGGCAGCTGCTCGCCCAGATCGATCCCGAACTCTTCGGGGCCGAGGTGAGTCAGAATCACGCCCAGCTCAAAGCCGCCGAGGCAGCCATCACGAGCGCAAAAGCCCGTCGCGACGCGATCTCGGTGCGCGTGAATCGACTCAAGCGCCTCGTTGCCGAAAACGTCGCCAGCGTCGCCGAACTAGAAAACGCCACAGGGGAGCTCCAGGTGGCAGAAGCCGAGGTGGGTACGGCCCAAGCCCAGATTGCACAAATCCGCGCCCGCCTGAGTAGTGCGCGCACTACTCTCAACTACACGAAGATCTTTTCTCCCATCGACGGGGTCGTGATCAATCGTCAGGTGGAGCCCGGACAGACGGTCGCCTCCTCTTTCAACACCCCTGTCTTGTTCGTAATAGCCCAAGATCTCACCAAAATGCGCGTTGTCGCCGAGATTGACGAGGCCGACGTGGGCAAAGTGAAAGAGGAAATGAAGGCCCAAATTACGGTCGATGCCTTTCCGGAGGACGAGTTCGAAGGCACCGTAACCCAAATTCGCCTAGCGCCGAATAACGTGGATGGAGTGGTAACCTACGCTGCCGTTATTGAAGTAGGAAACCCCGACGGAAAGCTGCGCCCAGGAATGACCGCCACCGCCACCGTGATCACGCGCAAGGCACTCGGTGTACTGGGGGTGCGCAATTCGGCGCTCCGCTTTGAGCCCGCAGCGCCGGAAGCCAGCGAAGAGAAGAAGCCCCAATCGGCCCAACCCGGTTCGAAAGAGCCGGCCTCGCCGAAGAAACCGATCAAAGCAGGCCCTGGTCAAGGGCGCTTGTTCGTCGAAGGCGAAGGCCCTCCAGAAAACCCCGGGTTCAGTGCGAAGATCGTGGATATCGGAATCACCGACGGAGTGTGGACCGAAGTCAAAGAAGGGCTCGCCGAGAGAGCCGAGGTCATCGTCGACGAGGAAGTCGACAAGAAGAAGCGCGGGTTTCGCCTGTTTTGACGGACGAGGACCATGGCTACGCACACCCCAATGGACCAGACCGAAAGGCGCCCTCTTGTGGAGTTGCGCGCCATCACAAAGCAGTACCTGGTCGGTGATGAAGTCGTCAGCGCTCTGTTAGGTGTCGATCTAGATATCTTCGCGGGAGAACTCGTCGCCATCGTGGGACCGAGCGGGTCAGGCAAGAGTACTCTGATGAATGTGCTCGGCTGCCTCGACCGGCCGACAAGCGGGCGCTACATGTTGGGCGGCGTTGACCTTGCGACAAAGGGCCCCGACGAGCGCGCTCTGATCCGCAACCGGCTGCTCGGCTTCATATTTCAGGGATTTCATCTGCTTCCAAGAACTAGCGCCCTCAAAAACGCAGAACTGCCGCTTTTGTATCGTGGCACCCCCAAAAAGGAGCGTCAGATGATGGCGCTGCGTGCCTTGGCGCAGGTAGGTCTAGCGGACCGGGTCCATCATCAACCGTCCGAACTCTCCGGCGGTCAACAGCAACGGGTCGCCATCGCACGAGCTCTGGTGAGCGATCCACCTCTCATCCTCGCCGACGAACCGACGGGAAACCTCGATACGGTCACCACGGCGGAAGTCCTCGCGCTTCTGCAGAGGCTCGTCCGCCAGCAGTCACGAACCGTGGTCCTCGTGACACACGAAGCAGAGGTCGCCTCCTGTGCCGACCGAATCATTACAGTACGAGATGGTCGCATCGTAGCGGATGAACGGACTTCGACGCCGAGCGACGCGAGCGAACTCCTCCGTCGCGCCCTGGCTCTGCGGGCCGAGGTATCATGATTCTGACCTCGCTGAGCATCGCCGTCCGAGCTCTCTTGGGCGCGCGCCTGCGCTCGCTACTCACCGCACTGGGGATTCTCATCGGGACAGCTGCCGTGGTGGTGGTTGTCGCCCTGGGGACAGGCGCGCGCGAACGAATATCGGCCGAGATTTCCAATATCGGCAACAACCTGCTCTTCATCTTTTCGCAGTCCTCGGCTCGAAGCGGAGCCCGAGTGACTCGCATGAACCTCACCGAATCCGATGCCCGGGCCATTGAAGCCGAGGCGCCCGCGGTAGCCGCCGTCACGGTTTGGTCCACGACCAAGGTACGCGCCCACTCAGAGTTTGACTCCCATCGCACCGGTGTCATGGGCATCGATGAAAACTACTTTGAAGTACGCGGATTTTCCCTCGCCCGAGGAAGAAGTTTTTCGGCGAGCGAGATGCGGAGCAAAGCCAAAGTGCTGCTCATCGGAAAGACGGCTCGACAAGAGCTCTTCGGCAAGGAACCGGCCATCGGCCACTTCGTCCGCATTGGCCGTCACGCCTACCGCATCATTGGAGAATTGGCCGAAAAGGGGCGCTCGAGTTTCGAGGACCAGGATGATCGGATCCTCATGCCCATCGGCTCTTGGCGCGCCCGCGTGGTACCCAGTCGAAGCGATCGAGTGCAGCTGATCATGGCCTCGGCTCGTTCTTCTGCACACACAGAGCAAGCCACTACCCAAATCAGGTCAATCCTGCGTCAACGACACCGAATTCGACGAAACGAGCCTGACGATTTTATCGTTCGTTCCCAAGATGGATTTCGAAAAGCCCAAGATGCCATCCTAGACATGGTCACCAGCCTTCTCATGAGCGTCGCCGCCATCGCGCTCTTCGTGGGTGGCGTGGGTGTCATGAACATCATGCTGGTCGGGGTGGCCGAACGCACCCGAGAAATCGGCGTTCGAATGGCCATCGGGGCCAAACCAGGAGATATTCTCCTGCAGTTCATCTGTGAGGCCGCTCTACTTTCCACCTTCGGCGGTCTGCTGGGCGTGCTATGCGCATCAGGAATCGCCACGCTCCTCACCTCGACCCTCGGCTGGTCCATGAAGCTGGATACGACCTCTATCGGGATAGCACTGTCCACTAGTCTCTTGGTGGGTCTCGTTTTTGGCCTCTTGCCAGCGCGACGCGCAGCCCGACTCGACCCCATCGAGGCGCTCCGCCATGAGTAGGGGAACGAACCAACCGGCGCCCGAGTCCAGGCGGTGGGCATGAGGAGAAAATGGGACGCGTTCGTGGTGGCGCTCACCACAGCGGGTGACGCCCTCACTCGGCATCCTATGCGCGCACTCCTCACAGGGTTCGGGATCTTCATCGGCGTGCTTTCAGTCTCCCTAGTCATGACTCTTGGAGAAGGTGCCGAGCGCTCGATCCAAAAACAGGTCGAACAAATGGGCGAAAATCTGCTCACGGTCCGCGCTCGTTCTGATCGAGCAAGTGGAGCAGGCGATGAGGTCGCCGAGCTGACCGAGGCAGACTCTCGAGCGATCGCCCATTTTATCCAGGAAATCGATGCCGTCGCCCCCACTCTCGACGGGATGGTTCGAGCCGTCTACGGGCAAAAAAACAGCTCAACCCAAGTCGTCGGAACCACTCAGAGCTACTTCAAAGCGCGCAAGTACAAGGTCGTACAGGGCGTGACCTGGGATAGCAGTCAGGAGTCTACCGGGTCTCGAGTGGTGGTCATCGGTCCCACGGTTGTGGATGAGCTCTTTTCCGGAGGCCCCGCTATTGGAGAGTCGCTGCGCATCGGGCGCCATCTGTTTTCGGTCATCGGCGTACTTTCAGAAAAGGGTCAGACCCCCTTTGGGATGGACATGGACAACATCATTGTCATGCCACTTTCCACGATGCGCTCCAAGGTCGCTCCCAGCCGCCCAGGAGAAGTGGGACAGATCGAAATCGCTGCGCAAAAAGGCGCTAGCCTTGAGCAGATCAAAAAGAACATTCGCTCTTTGATACGTCAGCGTCACCATATCGGCCCCGATGAGGACAACGATTTTAGCATTCGGGATCAGTCACGCATGGCTCAGGCACAAAAGGGGGTGGTCGATGTGATGAAGGCGCTACTGATCAGTATTGCCATGGTGAGCCTGTTCATCGGCGGTATCGGCGTGATGAACATCATGCTGGTCAGCGTGGCGGAACGAAGCAAAGAAATCGGAACTCGGCTCGCCGTTGGCGCCACGGCGGGCGACGTACTCGTTCAGTTCCTCATCGAAGCGGTGGTACTGAGTGTCCTTGGCGGCGTTGTCGGTCTAGCCTGCGCGGGGATGCTCTTGCCGCCCCTCGAAGACTTTTTTGGGTGGGAGCTTCTGATCTCTCCTCGAACAGCGGGACTCGGGATGCTGGTGAGCATGGGAACAGGCGTCCTTTTCGGATTCATTCCCGCCCGAAGAGCAGCACGTCTCGATCCAGTCGAGGCATTGCGACGAGAATAACTCGAAGCCTGCCCGGCTTAGCGACAGGAAGGCTCTTCGTTCGTGACGCAAACCCCGAACTCCACCTCGTAAGTGGGGCCGTTTTGGTCCTCAAAGAGGGCGGCGCCGAAAGCGCGGCCCTCCTCTTGTGCGAAGCTGAGCGAATATGGTTGAGCTATGATCGTGCTCAGCGAATCGTCTTCGTTCAAGAGCGAAAGCGCGAGGATCGATCCGTCATAGCCCAAAGCCACACAGTTGCTCGCCTCGTCGCACCCCGTCAGTGCAAAGGTCCCGCAAGCGCCTAGGCGTACCTGAGGGACATTCGATACACATGCCACGTCGTAGGATGCCCAAAGGCTGGGCAGGACATATTCGCGCAACTTTCCTCGTCGCACATCGAAGACCTCAACATAGAACTCTTCTTCGGGATCGCAGTCGCAAGCAAGTCCGCCCTCCAACTCTTCGTTTGACCAAACAGCGCCATCCCCCTCGCCCTTATTAGACAACTCCGCGCTGTCTCCCTCGTCCGCTCCAGGCTCAGCCGCGCTTGAGCTCTCCCGAGTCCAGGCGTCGCTCTCGGCGCCGTCCTCGTGTCGAATAACACCACCACAAGCCGACCCAAAGACGCCGGCGACAAACGCCAGCAAAGCGCTTCTTCCTAGGGCTTTCTTAACCCATTCAAGTCGGCGCAGACTTTCCAACACGCGGCAAGACTAACACATCGCTGATTCCGAAGAGTTTGGTCTTCGCTTCCATCTGAGAGGTGTGAGAAAATTTTTGGTAAAGGGGAAATTATCTTCGTTCAACGAAAAAGGGGACCGAAAGGTCCCCTTTTTACCTACCGTTCGGTAGAGCGCTCAGCCGCCCAGCTTTTGCTTGAGCAAGTCCCCGAGAGTTCCGAAGTTAGCCTCCGCCTTGACCTTCGCTCGGTACTCCTTGTGGGCTTTGCGTTCCTCATCCTGGTGCAATCGCACGATGCTGAGTTTCGCTTCACTGCGCTTGGGATCAATCTCGATCACCTGTGCTTCAAGCTGGCTGCCATGCTCGAAATGCTTGCGCAACTCGGAGCCTCGGGGAGTCCCCGTCTGTCCCGCCGGAATGAAGCCTCGGGCCTGACGCCCAGTGGCCCCCAAAATACGAACGAATAGGCCAGGTTTATCGGCTTTGACCACCTCAACTTTGACCTTGCTTCCCTTGGTCACACGCTGCTTTTCTTCGCCCGCCTGACTCTCGGGGGGCACAGGATGGAGTGCGACTCTTCGCTGCTTGGGGTCGATATGGTGAACGATCATTTTCACCTTTTCGCCGGGTTGAATCACAGTGCGAGCGTCATTGACACGCTCGACGCCGAGATCAGCAGCATGGCACAAGCCTTCAAAACCATCCGCCAACTTGACGAAGGCCCCGAACTCTTCGACTCGAGTCACTTCGCCATCAAGAACGTCGCCTTGTTTGATTCCTCCAAGAAGAACCAAGAAGGGATCTTCGATCAGAGCTTTGCGGCTCAGCCAAATCTTGCCCTTTTCATCGATCTTCTGAATTTTGACTTGTAACTTCTGACCGGGCTTGAGTACGTCAGCGATCTTTTCCCGCGGGTCGTGGGAAAGCTCGCTGATGTGAACAAGACCTTCGAGGTTCTCCGCCGCAGGAAGAGCAACGAAGGCGCCCCAGTCCACGATGGTACGGACCACGCCCTGCATCTCCATCCCATCCTTAAGCAACTCGCGCGCTTGTTTGCGGCGCTCGTGGGCTTCTTTCTCGAGCATGGGACGCCGAGACACAACGACTTCTCGACCTTGTTTGTCGTAGGTGACCACCTTGAAGTCGAGAACCTGACCCACCAGATTCACGAAGTTCGCTGTGCGAGGATGCAAATCGACCCCCGAGGCGGGGGCGAACGCACGCAAGCCTTCGATCAGAACTTCAACCCCCCCCTTGATCACGCCCGTCACAAGGCCTTTCACCAAGGAGCCATCCTTGGCAGCCTGCTCAACTTTGGGCTTGGCTTCTTCCTCTCGAAGAAGCTTGCGCGTCATGACGACCAAGCCCCCGCGCGAACCATCCGCCAAAACCTGGCCGACAAAGCGATCCCCAACGGCTGGGACGAGGTCATCAGCGGCCATCTCGGAACGGTCAAAAATGGCCAATGCCTTGCCCGAGAGATCGATCATGATGGCCGTATCCAAAACGGCTGTGACCTTACCAAAGACTTCTTCGCCAGCGTGGAAAGGAGCTCGCTCATGAGCACGCGCAGCATCGGAAGCGGGCTTCTTCTTCTTCTTGCGACGCTTCTTCTTCTTTTTGGCGGCCTCACCTGAGGCTTCCTCTGCATCGCCAGTCTCCACTCCTTCGGCAGGGGCAGTGGTGCTGACTTCTGGAGCAGCGCCTTCCGAACCTTCTGACTCAGCAGCGGCGGAAGGTTCCGCCGGCTGGTCAGCGTTGGAGCCTGCATCATCGGCGACGGCGGGCGCGGGCGCGGGCGCGGCCTCAACCTGAGCCTCTGCCTCGCCACCATTTTCGGTGGGAGCAGCGACTGCTTCGGGAGCAGCAGCACCAGATGCGCTTGAATCGGAGTTCGAAACCTCGGTAGAGGTCTGGGAGGAATCCCCCGATGCGCTGGCGCCGCCGGATGCGGAGGCGTCGGTCTCGGGAGTGGTCTTTTGAGTTTCGTCAGCGGTCATGAGATCTGCCCTTTACTTGGGGGCGTAGGGCCGTCTCATAACCCGCATCGGCGAAATCGCCAACCGCTGAAAATTATCGATGGGGAGTCTTTTTCATTGGGCCATCTAGGTCGGCTCCCGGAGCCCCGTCGACCGCTCGCTTCAGCTCCGTGAAATAGGTAGGTGACGATTGACCCCACCACTGCGATCAATGTTCAGTAGTCCGCCGGAAGCGGCAGCGTTTTTCTCGGAAATTGCCTCAACGACCTTCTCCCCGAGTTGCAAAAAGGCGGCACCAATGGGGCTCTGCGGCTCGGCCTGTACGACGGGCGTGCCTGCGTCTCCCCACTTTTGAACAAGAGGATCCATGGGAAGTTGGGCCAAAAGTGGGGCGCCCGCCATCTCGGCCACCTTTTGTCCTCCACCGCTGCCCAGAAGCTCGTGGCGTTTGTCACAACCATCACAGACGAAATAACTGTTGTTCTCGACGACACCCAGCACATCGATGCCCACCTTCTGATTCATTGAAACCGACTTGAAAACATCGGCCAGAGCAACCTCTTGGGGGGTCGTCACGATAACAGAACCATTGGCTTGGAGCTTTTGGGACAGAGTCAATGCCACGTCTCCGGTACCGGGCGGAAGATCAAGGATCAGAAAATCGAGCTCACCCCAAGCCACATCGCCAAGAAACTGCATGAGCGCCCCGTGCAACATAGGTCCACGCCAGACCACAGCCGCTTTCGCGTCATCGAGCATAAATCCAATACTCATCAGCTTGACCCCGAACCGCTCCAGGGGAGCGATCTTCTGGCCGTCGCTGGCAGGACGCCCGGTCACGCCAAACATGGTCGGGATGCTCGGCCCATACATGTCCGCGTCGAGCAGTCCCACGCGGTAACCGAGTCGCTTGAGGGCCAGGCTGAGATTGGTCGCGACGGTGCTTTTTCCTACACCGCCCTTGCCGCTCATGACCAAGAGCACGTTCTTGGCCTGGGGAACGGGATCTTCCGGGCCGATGGAGCGACTATTGATCGTAGGTGCTTCGGTCTGGGTCTCGGACATGAAAAGGCAGCTACCACGGAGCCCCCGACAAATCACGGACTGCAAACGGACTCCTTGGGACTAAAGGGCCAAGACGCAGATTCCGCCGGCACACCCCGGCACGCCGACACTGATTCGGGCTAGCCAACCCAGAAATCCGAGCGGGCCCTAGCGCAAGACCGAGGTCCCTCGTGCCCTGCCCCCGACCAGAGTGCTTCGCACCGCAGACACGATGGCTGGCTTAGGGAGCGCTCCCTCCCATGCCCATCTCAGGCAGCTTGCAATTGTTGCGACACCCATCGTCGTTGTCCAGGTTGCCGTCGTCGCATTCTTCGTCAGCAGTCAGGTTGGTGTAACCGTCGCCGCATTCGGTGAGCTTGCAGCTGGTGGCCTGATCGCCCCCCGCATAGTTGCAGGTTGGAGAATCCGCCTTTCCTAGGTCGCATTCCTCGCCCGCGGCTTTGTTGGTGTAACCATCGCCGCATTCGGTCTTACGACAGCTGAAACCGTCCTTGGGGTCACTCGACTTGAAGTTACAGGTAGCCGTCTCATTGGGATCGTCGGGATAGTTCCATCCAAACTCGCAGGTTTCACCCGCCGCGACATTGATGTATCCGTCCCCACATCTGGCCGGACTGCAGCGCTGCCAAGACAAGCCCTCGTCCTGCGGATAGTCACATTCGACCGAGTCTTCCTTCTTGCCCGGGTCGCAAAACTCACCGGCAGCCGCGTTGTGATAACCGTCCCCACAACTCGTCGCCTTGCAGTTGTAGGAGGCATCGGGGTTGAGTGCATCGTAGTTGCAAGACGAGCTACTCTGCTGGTCCTGTACTTCGCACTCTTCGCCAGCTTGAGCATTAAGATAACCGTCACCGCAGTCTGATAGGCTGCAGTCCGCGTTACAGGTCAAGGTATTCGCCCCACCGGATTCACAGGCCTCGGTGAAGGCATTGTAGATATTGTCACCGCAGAAAGAATACGTGCATTGATCGGTGCAGGCTTCGGGTCCGATGTCGCCGGGATCGCATTGTTCTCCCTCGTCTTTGACACCATTGCCGCAGGGAGTCACCTTGGTGCAGGCGCTCGTACAGACGTCTTCGTCTTCGTTGCCGTCGTCACAGGCTTCCGGCTTCTTGGTATCGACATTGACGAGATCGACAATCTTGTTTCCACAGGTTTCGTTCGACTGACAGTTGGGACTACAGCCATCGCCCGCGGTTGTGTTGCCGTCGTCGCAGATTTCGGGAATGAGGGCGAATTCGTCCAGAACACCATTACCGCAGCTTTCGTTCGAATAGCAGTCGGCGCTGCAGCCGTCGCCGTTGAGCTGCTCCCCGTCATCGCATACCTCGGGTACATCGAGGTCTTTGTCGATGATGCCGTTGCCACACTGCTCGTCCGAGGCGCAATTCGCGCTGCAACCGTCACCGCCAATGTTGTTCCCGTCGTCGCAGACCTCGCCGCGGATTTCGTCGAGGATGTTGTTGCCGCAGGTCTCGTTCGAACCGCAGTCGGCACTACAGCCGTCACCGCTCTCTTGGTTGCCGTCGTCGCAGACCTCGCCCATCGCGAAATCGATGATGCCGTTACCGCACTCTTCGAGAGACCTACAATCCGAACTACAGCCATCGCCGCTATCGGTGTTGCCGTCGTCGCAGACCTCGCCCGCGGCTTCGTCCTTGATGCCATTGCCGCAAAACTCCGTCGACTTGCAATCCGAACTGCAGCCATCGCCGCTCTTGTTGTTGCCGTCGTCACAGACTTCTCGCTCGGATTTGTCTTTGAACTTATCGTCGAGCACGCCATTTCCGCACTTTTCGGTCGACTTGCAATCGGCGCTGCATTCGTCTCCATCCAAGCGGTTGCCATCATCGCAGATTTCTCCCGCGGCCTCGTCTTTGATGCCGTTGCCACAAGCTTCGTTGGACCGGCAGTCCGAGCTGCAACCATCACCACTTTGGTTGTTCGCGTCATCGCAAACCTCGCCGGCCGCTTCATCGAGCAAACCATCACCGCAACGTTCGGTGCCACTGCAATCAGCTCGGCAGCCGTCGCCTGCTTCCTCGTTGCCATCATCGCAGATCTCTCCAGCTTCTTCGTCTCGCAGACCGTCGCCGCAACGCTCCTTGCCCTGACAGTCAGCTCGGCAACCATCCCCCGACTTATTGTTAGCATCGTCGCAGACCTCACCCACCTCCTCGTCGAGTTCTCCGTCACCGCAACGTTCGGTCCCTAAACAGTCAGCTCGGCAGCCGTCTCCGGCTTCCTCGTTGCTATCATCGCAGATCTCTCCCGCGTCGATATCGATGAAGCCATCGCCGCATTGTTCACGCCCCATGCAGTCTGCACGACAGCCGTCTCCCCCCTCTTCGTTGTCGTCGTCGCAAACCTCGTTCTTGGACTCATCTTCAAACTTATCGTCGGTCACGCCGTTGCCGCAGGTCTCGTTGGACTGGCAATCGGCACTGCAGCCATCACCATCCTGAACATTGCCGTCATCGCACGCTTCGCCCCCGTCGACCTCACCGTTGCCGCAAGTTCCTGTGATACAGGATTTGCCATCCTGACTGCAGGTCGTACCAGCCGCGCAAATGCGCCCAGTGGCCTCACAAACAGTGACTTCGCTTTCGGCGCAGCCGATGCTTCCCAAGGGCAGGACGGCGAGGGAAATCATCGCGAGCAAGAAAGGAGTATTGATGCGCATCTTAGAAGGTTCCTCGTCCAAGGAGTCCGGAGAACTCCGGGCCTACCACGGGTGAAAGTTTCAGTTTGTTGGCTTCTGGGTCCTCGCGGTACGGGATCTTGCGATTGACGTACATCAGGATGCCCCCAACGATGGCCGCCACACCTCCCGTAGCCATCGTAACGATTCCAACACGTTGAAGTACTTGACCCGTCTTCTTGCGCTTGGTCTCGTCGCCATCGCAACCAGTCGTGCCGCAGAGCTCGTTCAGACGGTCATCCTCGGAGTGAACCTGATTGCCCCCGAGCCAAAACATCAGCCCCCCCCCGCCAGCCACGACAACGCCGCTCGCGGTCGCCAAAATGGGACCAATAGGTGACCACATTCGCTTGTACCGAGTCCATTCTTCCTCGGTGTAGAGGCGCAGGTCCATGCTCGTCGTTTCGCCCGGCACCACGTTCAGGTCACGCTTGCTCTGCACGTACCCGGAGGCGCTCGCAACCACTTGGTAGCGTCCAGGTAGATAATATTCGTCATGTACGCCCGGAGCCTGGATCACCTCCCGGTCATCCACCTTGACCGTCGCACCGCGATGCTTGCAGTTGATCACCACATGACTGAGCTGCTTCTCCACCAGGTTGAGATACTGGCGAGCGCGACGAATCTTTTCTTCGCTCAGAGGTTTGCCCTCGTACTTGAGGGCGAGCACCAGGTGCTCGCGTAGACGTAGCGGCTGCTCCAGATTGAGCAGCGCCAACGATAGGTTGTAGTGAATCGAAGGGTGGTCCCAATGCTCAAGGGCCTGTTCATATTTTTCGATCGCAGGAACGAACACAGACTCTTTGACTAAAGCATTGCCTTCCGCGAAGAGACGCCGGGCTTGCTCCGCGTCCTCCCTACTTACACCTTCGCGCCAGGACGCAGTGGGGGAGGCACCTTCTCCCGACGATTCATCGAGAGAACTGATCTCCTCATTGCCATCAGCGGGCGCTGTTCGCTCGGTAGTTTTTCCATCCGAAGGCGGGGGTTCAGCCCGCGCCAGATTCGGGCCGAGAGACAAGAAGCAAAAAAGAAGAACCGATGCTGTGAATCGAAACATGACCGCGTGACCTGGTTTGCCATCCCACCATCACGACCAAAACGATTCGGAAAGGTGGGGACATCACGGACAATGTAGCGAGCTCCCGAGCTCGCGAAAAGACCAGCGGTCCACGGCCTATGAAACTCACACCAACAGGCACACACCCCCGCACAAGGTAAGAGGTGTAGCGTTAAGTTTAGACGAGTCTCGTGCGTCAGCCGAACAAGGTCGTTTGTTTTCGAAGTCGGCTAGAGCAGGCCGATCACATCGGCGCAGAAGATCGCAAAGCCTGAAGCGAGAGTGAGGGGCATGATCGGATGCACCATCTTTGGATCGGCCAAAGTCGCTATTCCATAAGTGCGGCGGAGACGCCCGTTGTCGTTTTTCGGCATATCGTGGGGATGAGGCCGATATGCTGGCCCCCCACGCGGTCCCGGGATTTTGGGAAGAGGCGCCGCACGCGGAATGCGAGGACGACGCAAATCGACTGGCTTAATAGAATTCGGTCCGGCTCCCATGTCTACAGAGAACGGCCTTGGCCATGTGCTCTTGAGAGCAGATCGATCGGAAGGTGGGCGAAAAAAAACCGGTAGCGAGCTCAATACTGAACTCTCCTACCGGTTTTCATCCTTAGTTCACCTAAAGACGTTCCCGCTTTCGGGTCGCAGATGGGTTAGCTTTGGCTCACTCGACTTTGCAGGTGAACTCGTCCACCGACAGATTGCCGCCCGCCCCGCCGTTCCAGATCTCGAAGCCGAAGAAGACGTCGGTCAAGTAGGCTTGAGCGGGTAGCCCATAATTGGCCACGGCTTCGTCAAAGAAGGGTTTGAGATCAAAGCTCATGGAGGGAATGTCGCCTTGAGCTACGAACGAAATCACCGGAGCATCGTTGTACCCCTCCGGACCATCCCCACGCGGCCCCTTCCAGACATCATAGGTCTTGCCCATATGACTGAAGGTGCCTTGGATTGTGCCGATGGGCTGCTCACCCCCTGGCTTGTGAGCCCACAACATCACGAATCCGTCAATACCGTCCTTGTACTCACCCTGAGGAATCGCGTTCGCGAACCAGATGTCGTAGGTGGCGTTGAAGGAGCTCGTGCTACCGCTCCAGGCAAAGGATGTCTGGATGCTGTTGATTTCGGAAATCCTCTTGGGAAGGTTGTCCGTGGTTGTCGTCGCCAAGGTACCGTTGGCGGTGTTGCCGTTCGCACCGATGTAGATCGAGGGGAAGGAGGCCGGGATGCCGCCACCAGGGCTGCTGCCCTGACCTTCGATGATCTTAAAGCTATTGTCGACGTACTCGAGGATCAGGTTGGTGCCCTCGGGATTACCCCAGTTGTTGTTCTGGATGATGTAGTTCTCACCGTCGACCAACACCTTCTTGCGATCGAAGTCGCCGTCTCGCGAAACGGTGTTACCAACCGTTCCCTTTTGCTCGCCGACTTCAGCGGTGCCGTCAGGAGCGTCATCGGCGGTATTGCCGGTAGCGAAACCGTTCACACAGAAGTCATAGGGAACCTTTTCCTGCTCTCCGGGAACCAAGAAGACCACCGCGGAGATCGGCTCGCCAGCGTACTTATTGCCCTTGGCGGCAGGGGTCATTCCCCAACACTCGGTATAAAACTCGTCAAAAGGAACAAAGATCTTGCCCTGGGTTTCGGTGATCGTGGCACACCAACGATTGTCAGGATCGGTCGCTCCGTTCGCTCCCTGGATCTGAATGCGGAAGGTGAAGTCCGTACTCGCCCCCTGCTTGACGATGTTGGCCGCGATACCAGTGACACCATCCTGATTGATGACGACTTCCGGGGGCCCCATCGCCGATACCGAAGCTGGATCGTAGGTGCAATCGGCCGTCGTAAAGTCCTCGTTCAAGTTAAAGCCCAGGAGCGCCACCGACTCATACTTGGGATGAGCTCCCACCGTGCCAGCCGCGCAGTAGGGATCCCCCTTGGTGTGCATGGTAAAATCGCTCGGAACGGCCGTTGTCATCACACCCGTGTCGTCGACACCGGTCCACACGCAACCACCCCAATCCCCGTAACGCCAATAACCAGGGGGGTCGTCGCTGTTCATCACATTGCTTCCGCCAGCTCCTGCAACGACTGCGCCGCCACCGGCTCCTGCAACGACTGCGCCGCCACCGGCTCCCGCGACGACTGCGCCGCCACCGGCTCCCGCGACGACTGCGCCGCCACCGGCTCCCGCGACGACTGCGCCGCCACCGGCTCCCGTACCGACGCCATCTCCCCCGCTGCACACGCCAGCATTGCAGGCTCCAGTCCCACAGCTCACGTCGCAAGCGCCGCAATTGGCCGAACTCGCCATCAAGTCAACACACGAAGCGCCGCATTGGGTCAGGCCGGGGGCGCAGCTGGACGAACAAGCGCCCAACGAGCAAACCAGACCTCCTCCGCAGACGTTGTCGCAAGAGCCGCAATTCGTGGCATCGGACTGAGTAGGAACGCAGAAGTTGCCACACACTTCGTAACCGACGGGACAAGAACCTTGAGGGACGGAAGAGCTTGAGCATCCAGCGCCGGCCGCTAGGGAAACCGACAAACCGAATCCCCAACCTAAAAGCTGTTTGGTATTCATTATGTAACCTTTAAGTGAGCAGTAGCTATACTTCTCATTTTGAAGACTGCAGGGTGCATGAGTGAGGCGCCCCGTTGAGGAGCAGCTCAGGCGGGAGCATGGCATCTGCCACGAGGAGCGTGCAGTGAAACTGCAAGTTGAAAGGCGCTTTTTCCCTACACCTATCCACATTGACTACAATAATGCACTCGGAGCGCTTCTCTAAACACCCCTTCCCTGAATCGGTGGATGAACTTTGGTGCTAGAAAGCGATGGTAAGCGGCCGCGAGCATCCCAGTCGCCAGGGGCACTCGCCCCCGACTCCTACAGCTCTGCACGCGTACCTTGGATCAAGCTCACGGCAAGAGCGGTTCGATCACCGAATACCACTTGTCGGCCATGAACTGATATCCGCTCCCGTTCGGGTGGATATCATCGACGTCCAACATCGTATTTGTGTCGAATCCGGTGTGCATATCAACGAAGAGCAGGTGCTCGCCTGCCGCGGCGCGTGTTTGCACGATGCCCTCAATCTCGGCATTGTAACCGGTGAGCTTTGGATTGTTCCAGCCCAAAGGCACGATGCGAGCCACGACAATAAGAGCATCGGGAGCTTCGCTCACCAGTTTGTCGAGCAGCGTCTTGAGATCCTCTACGATCCCGTTCACCTGGAAGCTATCTTCATTGGAGTCGTTCGTGCCGATGTGCAGCAAGATGATGTGAGGCACTCCGCCACTGCCCCCATCGAAAGCCGGACTCGGGATCCGAGTGATGATGCCCGCGTTGCCGCCGCTCCAGGTAGTCACCTTGGCGATGCCCCAGCCGCTGTGTCCCTCGTTGCGCTTCGGAAAGGCCTGCCCCGAGACCATGTTCGGACCGTTCTGGTTCCCTCCAGTGAAGGTCGCTTGTTTGCCGTCCGCGACAAAGTGTTCGAACAGCGGACCACGGTACCCACCGTTTGCCTCGTCACCTACGCCCCAGGTGATCGAATCACCCAGGGGCAGGATCTTGCACTCACCGCTCGTAGGGCACGGTTGATAGACCCCGCCATCTCCCCCCCCAGAGCCGTCACTGCCGCCGCTGGCCATGGTTTCGCCCCCTGTGCCGTCAGCCTGTCCCCCGGCGCCCATGCTTGAAGTCGCTCCGCCACTCGACGCTCCGCCACTCGCCTGCGGCATGCCCCCGGCACCCATGCCGTTGGCTCCGCCCCCCCCAGCGTCGTAGCCCGAGCCTCCGCTCGACAGCCCGCCCTCTGTGCCACCAGAAGCGGAGGAAGCCCCGCCGCTGGCCATCGCCGAGTCTCCTCCTGAGCCCGTCAGATTCATCTCTGCGTCCGGATCGTTGGTTCCGCAGGCTAACAAACTGAACCCCAAGCCCCAGGCAAGTCCGTTCAAAACGCGCGAGCGCAAAGCACGCCCCTTCGCAGGTGATGAAGGAGTAGAGGTTGAATTCGAACCAAGAAGGCGAGTGGTCATTTTTGCTTTTCCTAAAATGTTAGCGCTCACGTGAGCTTATCGCGAACGGAGAGCTGAGCAAGAGACAAGTGACCGAAGAGAAGAAGGCTATCCGCTTGAGTTGGATTGAAACCATCGCAACGGACGCCGGAGCTCGTAGCTGGAGTGGCTCCAATTGAGCGGACACCTTCGGAGGAGATTATCCTTCCGTGTGTGAGTCCCAAATTGGCCAGAAAAATCAAACGCCGAAACCGGTATACGGATGAATTTAAGCAGCAGGCCGTGCGTGATCGCGGAGAACGCACCATCGCTCAAGTTGCCGAGAGCCTTGGTATCGCCGAGCACCTTCTGCATAGCTGGAAGTCGCGAGACAAGCTTCGGTCAGAGCCGTCGGATCGTGGCGAAACGCCGGAGGAAGAATTGAGACGACTTCGTCGCGAAAATTCTGACCTACGGAAGGATCGAGACGCCCTAGTAAAATCAATCGCCGTCTTTGTGAGGGATCGGAAGAGAGTCCTTTCCACGACTGCCCCTGATGAGGTCTGGGTCTCCGACATCACTTACGTGTGGACTGCAGAGGGCTGGACCTATTGGGCCACCGTCATCGACCTCTACTCGGGGCGGGTCGTCGGGTGGGCCCATGCCTGTCACATGAAAGCGGACCTGGTCGTGAAGGCGCTCCGCCGACCGTCTCGTCAACTAACTGTCCACACCGACCGCGGCAGCCAGTACGCCAACGCCTCGTACAGAGACGTCTTGCGTGAAAATAAGCTTCGCCAAAGCATGAGTGGCACGGGCAATTGCTACGACAATGCCGTCGCCGAATCATTTTTTGCCAGCCTCGAGAAGGAGTGCGTTTCCTAGCGTCACTCCGCCACCAGAACCGAAGCCTTCGACGCCATCAACCAATGTATCGAGGGCTTTTACAATCCACGACGCCTTCACTCCGGCCTTGGATACATGAGCCCGATCAACTACGAACAAGAAGCCTCGCTGCCCCGAGCAGCATGACCTGACAATTCAACTGTCCGCCAAGGCGGAGTCATTCCAGACAACGAGCCCACCCGAACTAATCTTTTATAACTCTTACTCGCCAGGGGTAACCTATGCTGAAAAATGCTGCTTATACGAAGCTAACGACTTGCCTCCTTTTTGCTCTATCGAGCGCTGCTTGTAGCTCGGACGATGGGAGAGGCGACGACGGCGATGGCGACACTGGCTCGGGCGGTAGCGGCGCTGGTTCATCGATGTCTGGCGGCTCAACCGGAACGGGCGGTGAGGGCAATGGCGGCTCAGGCGGTGTCACCGGCGGTACCGACGCCGGAACGGGCGGTGACACCATCGCTGATCCGCCGATTATCGTCGATCCGCCAACCGTCGAAGACAAGTGTGCTTCGGCTACGGACAACTGCGTTTGGGTGACAGGGCATTTTGGAAGCGAGGATGTGGACTTCGACTGCACTCAGGACGCACTGCTGATCGGTGGAGGCTGGGGCTGCCTCGATGATTACACCAACTGGAACGTCACATACCTGCTTAGCGAAGGTCCTTTCGAGTTCGACATCGATCCAACCGACGACCTTCAGGCCACAAACTTTTGGCTCGGCGACGCAGAGCGGCTCACCGAACAGTCACTGAGCTTCGCCGGGACCCATTGCGAGGGCTCTAGAGAAAACGGCGTTCTAACGGGTACATGCTATGGCGCATGGGGTGACAACGGCGACGGAACCTACGAATCGGAAGTCTTTGCTTCGTTCCGCTTCTAAATCCTCTAGTCTACCTTGATTACAAAGCTCGTTCTGCTGCAGCGCGCGCCAATACCCGACCGAAAGGCCCTAATCGAGAAGCTTCTGCAAAGCCTCACCCTCAATCCGCTTTCCATCGACTTTATGCCCGGGAACGAAGCGAATGCCTCCGCGCACCGCCGCTCGATACTGCTCGTTGGCCCGCTCGAAGGCCTTCTCGCTCACGTAACAAGACCGTAGCTTTTCCCCGTCGAGGTCGAGATTCAGAATCAGCTTGTCGATATCAATCTCTTCGCGCGGACCGGCATGGGCGCTGAGCTGGGCTGGACAGGATCGCTCTCGGAAGGTGGACGCGCCGACGCTACGGGTATGTTCCACTACAACGACGAGGGTCTGGGCGAGCCATTGGTCGTCGTGGATTCCGAGGCGACTTGCCGCACATCATTGGGCTCGAGCCGATACTTGAGTGTTCGGAAGAGCGCTTCGCCATTCGCGCCCCCTGTTGAGAGCCCGTTCGCGCCACCAGAGCCCCAGGTGCCGCCTGTGCCGCTAGAGAACACCTTTATGCGAGAGGGTTCTACAGTCGGTACAATGGTCGACTGGAGTTGTCGGGTTTTCGAAGCAGCGTTAGTCCAAGAGTTCTTTCACTCTGTTGAGCTTCACCCGCTGGCCGTCGATGACGTACCCGGGTGTTGAGACAATCTTGAGCGCGTCGGCCTCTTTGGCGCGGGCCGTCGCGAACGAATACGCTTCGGGGCTAACCAAGCAGCTCGCGAGCGCCTTGTGATCCAACTCGAGGTCCGTGGCCATGCCCTCGACGTCGGGCTCACTGAAACCTGGTGGTGCATGAACAAAAAGCCAACGATCAGCCTGCCAGAACTTGCCTTGTTGGTCCGCACAGTAAGCCAGGCGCACCCAGCTGCAGGCCTTCGGGTTGTCCCGATCACAACGAATCTTGGGACGTTGGCGACGCACCACACGGAGCTCGGGGTGGTTCCGCAAGGACCTCAAGGTGTGAGCCGAATGAATCTTGCAGTGGCCGCATCCGTAGTCGACAAACTCATGCAGCACGACCTGGGGCTCGGACGCCCCAATCCAGTGATGCCCGTCATCGGTCACGCCCGTCTCAAAAGGAACCTCACCCTTGTAACTGTAGACATCCCAATAGCGGGGAAAGAAGACAAGCAATGCGACGGCCAAGCCCGTCGGGCCCACAAGCAGATCGAGCAAACTCGCCTTGTCCTTCAAGCTGCCCCGAAGCGAGGCACGGGTCTTCCAAGCCAACCACGCGATCGCCCAGGTGATCACGTGGGCGACTTCGCAGAATAGACAGACGGAACCGACCAAGAGCAGACTCACACCCAGAAGCGCTACGCTGATGAGCGCCGCCCCGAAGGCCAGAGGCACCAACCACACCGACCGGCGCACGCCGACCCAAGCTAGGGTGATGAAGCCGAGGGCTCCCCAAATAGCCCAAGGCACCCCCAAAAAGGACGAATACATCGAAGCGGCGACCGAGACACAGTCGAATGACTGCCCCACCGAGCAAAAGCTCCGAAAGTCGGGCCGCAAGAAGGTGCTGTAGTGCAGGTACTCAAGGTAAAGAGAAACCGAAAGTCCCAAGCTGGCAAGCAGAAAAAGCGCCATCGGCACCTGGGGTGTTGGACTCGGCGGAGAGTTCGGAGCTGTTGAACCCTCTTGGGAAGAAGGCGAAGCAGCCGGTGCAGATTCATCGATGGTCGCGGGTGAGGCTTTGTCCGTCATGTGACTATCTTTGAATAGAAACCGCTCAGAAATCTCTGTCGGCGGGCTTGAGTACGCATGACTTAATGCAACGGGCGCTTTGATCAATCCCCTAAAGGGCGTTTTGTCCTGAACAAAATGAAGAGCGGGGCTCCCTCTCGGAGGCCCCGCTCTCTCACGACCGAATCAGACCAGCCGCTGTGTTTTGCCTTAGCCCTTGATGGTGCCAAAGATCTCTGCGGTAGCAGAGATGCTTCCTTCGACCTTCTCAGTGGCCTTGTTGACCATGTCGGCAGCGTCGTCGAGCTCGGCAAGAGCACAACCGGCACCGATGGTAGCCTTGAGGTCGAAGTCGCCTTCGGCGACACCCTTGACGGAAGTCTTGACGGCGCTCGTAGCCGAAGCGGCCAACTCTACACCTGCGTCAGCGACGATTTCGGCTTTGGCGTTGGCTGCGGCCAGGGCACCAACGTTGGCCTTGAAGCCCTGCAGCCAAACCTGAAAGTCTGCCTGGGCGTCCACATCAGCTTCGAAGTCTGCGCTCCACTCGAATGAGACGGCGAGAGAAGGGGGCGTGCACTCAGCAGCCACTTCGGCCTCTGCCTTGGCGCTGGCTTCACACTCGGCGCTTGCCTTGGGGGGCTCAACCTTACCTTCGCACTTGCCTGAGCACTCGATGTTCGCTTCAGCATTGGCACTGGCTTCGCACTGAGCGCTGGCACCGGCCTCGCACTCGGCACCGCCGGGCTCGTAGGTGCACTCACCCTGGCACTTACCATCACACTGAGCCCCGCCGCTCAACTCGCAAGAGCCTTCGCAGGTGCCGTTGCAGGTACCGTTGCAGGAGCCATCAGCGTTCTTGACCGAACACTCGCCGTCGCAGGTGCCCTTACAGGTACCGTTGCACTCGACACCCGCGTTGAGCTCGCAAGTCCCCTCGCAAGAACCAGAACACTCGAAGTTGGGAGCCTTACCGGTGCAGGTGACCTTGACGTCGCCTTCACAACTGACCTTGCCTTCAATGTCCACCTCGGCTTCGCACTTGCCTTCGCACTTGGCGCTGACTTCACCGGGCTCCACGTCCACGTCGCACTTGGCAGTTGCCTCGGCAGTGACCTTCGCCGAAACCTCACACTTGGCAGGTTCGAAATCAACCTTCAGAGAACCGCCTGTGGCGGTCATGAGCTTGGCGTCGATCTTGCCCGCGATTTCGCCCGCAGCCGCGCCCTTTTCCAGACCAACAGAAAGCGCGATCTTGTCCAACTCGGCGCGAATGCTGCCCTCGAGCTGAGTTGCAGCCGCCTCGAAGCGCACGACCGAACCAAAGAAGGCGTCAATGCTCGCCACACCCGAGATCGCTGCATTGCCGGAAACGATCCCTTTACCGTCGGCGGGGCAAGTCAGCCCGCACTCCTCGGCAAGCTTGTCTACGCCGGGCAACCCCGTACCGCCATCGTCACAGCCGGTCGTTAGTGCAGCACCAGCTGCCATCAGAACCATGGGTGCAGCGAAAATTCCTAGCCTTTTATAGAATGCCATTTTTTACTCAAGCTCCTCTTTCTTTTTCTCCGGGGGATTGCCCTCGGAATCGGTCGTCCGATTCTACCATTCAGTCCGCGCCAGCTAGGAATATATGATGCCTTGCTGATGTTGATTGAGTGTCAGTACCGTCTCCCTTTTCTCATTCGTCAGTAAACCTGCCCACCTTCCTTGAAGGCAAGGCCCCGGATCGATGGAGGGCTCCCATCCACTGGGCGCCATCCTCTCTCCATCGCCCAAACTGGTTGGGCAGGAATCTTGTACAAGGAAGGATGCTCACTTTCAAAGGGGCAAAGCACAGCTTGGGCCAACTTAAGAAAAACGTCCGATTTAGCGGCGACTAGAAGGCCTCGCCGAAAACAAACTCCCTCCCCGCACTCACGCCCACACCCACATTTCTCTCGAAGCATTCGGCCTTTGGGATGTGTTTACTTAGTCAGAATTTCAGTAGGGGCAGATCACCCCTAGGACGGCATCAAGTGCATAGGGTTTTGCGCACTCGGAGGGGAAGAGCATCGAACTATGACATCGCAGTCAGACCGTCAGCCAAAAGCGCCCTCTTTATGGGATCTTGGTCGCTTCCCATCCCACTGATACCGTCGCCGCCCATGTCCCAGATCAAGTTCTATGGTTTGTCTGCGCACCTGCGGCAGCAGCGACAGAAGTTGAGCGACACAACCCATGCCTGTATCATGGAAGTGTTAGGGCTCCCCGCCTCAAAACGAGCTCATCGATTCATCCACCTGGCCCCCGAAGACTTCTTCATGCCCGAGGGCCGCAGCGCAGCCTATACGATCATCGAGATCCAGATGATGAGCGGTCGCACGACCGCCACCAGAAAGCAGCTCATCCGCCAGCTCTTCGACCGCATCGAAGCCGAGGTAGCCATCTCCGCTCAAGACCTCGAAATCGCCATCTTCGAGTCACCGGCCGAGAACTGGGGATTTCGAGGCTTCCACGGCGACGAAGTGCAGCTCCCCTACCGGGTCAAAGTCTAAACCCCATTTCATGGACCAAACAAATCGTCGCCGCTCACTCGCGGACGGCGAGGTCACTTTGGTAGTCCCTCTCGGGTGAGCCGTAAGTGATGAAAAGCACAACGTCATTGTCGCCTAGATTGCGGCTGTGATGGGGTACCCCTGCGGGGATCAGTACCCATTGCCCTGGCCCTCGTGTCGAGGTCTCCTCTCCGATCGAATGCTCGACCTCGCCGCGCAAGACGAGCATCACTTCCTCGCAAGAAGCGTGATGATGTCGCTCGTTTTGTTGGCCCGGAAGGAGAGTCATCGTAGCTACCGACAAAGTCGAAGCAGGACGACCACGAGCCCCGGCATGCCACAACATTGACCCCCACGAAAATTCGACCAGCTCGTCCATCCCCCACTCCTAACTCATGACGCCTCGTACAGCCACCCGTTCGCCGCCGATAGGAGCTGGCCCGTCGCAAAACTTGGACGCAGAAGAAAGGCTCCCTAGCCCCTTGACTTAGTGTCCAGATAACACACCATAATGTGTATCTCAAACACTAAGAAAGGCTACATGTTTCAATACGAATACCCCCGCGGCGCGCTGACGGTCGACTGCGTTGTCTTTGGGCTCGACGACGACGAGCTCAAGATCATGCTCATTCAGCGCGATCAGCCTCCATTCGAAGGCGCTTGGGCTCTCCCAGGGGGCTTCGTGCGGCTGGATGAAACCTTGGAGGAAGCAGCCCTGCGCGAATTGACCGAAGAAACGAACCTGAGCCGTGTGTATCTTCAGCAGCTCGGAGCTTTCAGTCGGGTCGATCGTGACCCTCGGGAACGAGTCGTCTCCGTCGCCTTCTTTGCCCTCGTTAAGATGAGCGATCACCGCGTGCAGGCGGCCACCGATGCTCGGGATGCCGCCTGGTTTTCGGTGCACGACACGCCGACTCTAGCCTTCGACCACGAAGAAATCTTGGAGTTCGCGGTGGAGCGTTTGAGGGACAAGCTCAGACGCGCCCCCATTGGCTTTGAGCTCTTGCCGAAAAAGTTCACCCTAACGCAGCTCCAAAAACTGTACGAAGTCATCTTAGAAAAGCAGCTCGACAAGAGGAACTTTCGTAAGAAGGTGCTTGGCATGGACTTGTTGATCGAGACTGACGAGGTCGAACAGGACGTGGCGCATCGAGCCGCCCGGCTCTACCGCTTCGACGAGCGCAAGTACAAAAAACTGAGTAAAAGTGGCTTTAGCTTCGACCTCTGACTCACCCCCAACACAAGCCCTCAACCAAAGACCCGCTATGAAAGCTATTGTTCAAGACCGTTACGGCGCCTGCGATCAAGTACTCTCCGTTTCGGAGGTACCCCCACCCGTACCAAAGCAAGGCGAAGTTTTGGTACGGGTGAAGGCAGCGGGGGTTCACGCCGATGTCTGGCACGCAGTAACTGGCATGCCCTACATCACCCGTCTCTTTGGGATGGGACTGTTCAAGCCCAAATATCCAATCCCCGGAACAGACCTCGCCGGCGTCGTCGAAGGGCTCGGTCCAGGGGTGAAGGAACTCACCCTCGGCGATGAAGTCTTCGGCGAAAGTCATCTTCGCCTACAGTGGACCAACGGCGGCGCCTTCGCCGAATATGTCGCCGTGCCCGAGACTGCCCTTGCCAAGAAACCGGCGCGAGTCAGCTTCGAAGAAGCAGCCTGTGTGCCAACGTCCGGCTTCATTGCTCAGGTCAACTTGGCGGAAGGAAACCCAACGCAAGGCCGACGCGCGCTCATCAACGGAGCCGCCGGGGCGGTGGGATCTGTTGCCCTGCAGTTGGCCAAGGCGCACGGCATGCACGTCACTGCGGTGGACCGAGGCGACAAACTCGAAACCCTGGTCACATTAGGTGCTGATGAGACGATCGATTATACGCAACAAGATTTTATCCGTGGCCCCGCGCGCTACGATCTCATCTTTGATGTGGCTTCCACGTTGACCATCAGCAACTACAAGAGCGCCCTTAGCCCCGAAGGTCGATACATCCGCATCGGGCACGAACACTACGGAGCACGCGGACGGATCTTCGGGTCGCTCCCCAGCTTCTTCCTCTTCATGTTCATGGCCCCTTTCTCCAAGCAACTTCCCGGGTTGAACTTTCAGATCCCAAGCAAAGGAGAGGTGATGAAACAGCTCGCTCAGATGTTGGAAGAAGGGCACCTCACCCCGAGGGTCGATCGGATCTTTCCCCTCGAAGAAGCAGCCCAGGCACTCGCTTACCTCGAAACTGGAAAGTCTCGCGGGAAGATCCTACTCGTCCCCTGAGGTGACAGGGACGACCGACAGGTGGCACAGATTGTGTCACCTTGCTTCTCGGCTCTTGCTCCGCTTGCGCTTTTTGACACCGTTTCTTGGCATGAGTCATGCTAACTCGTCAGCATGAGCCTTTCGCGATGGCGTCGGACTGCCCGCGCTTCGATCTCCTACGGCATGGCGGCTCTGTGCCTCTGCCTACTCCCCCAAGCAGCGCGTGCCGGCGCTCCCCCTACTGGTTTGTCCATCAGTGGACTGAGTTCCGTCGTCCCGCAGAACGGCGTATGGACAGCAGGAGCGCTCTGCTGGGATTGCCCTACGCCGCTCGAGGAGAGCCATCTCGCTGTGGTCGACAGCACGGACAACGTCATTTCAGGCAGCTGGTTGATCAATTCTAACGCCAGCGGCAGTAGCTACATCACCTTCATCCCCGAGCAACCCTTCGCGCTAGATGAAACCTACACCGTACGGGTCGATGACGCCTTGGAGCGCATCCAGGGTTGGATTGACCCAACGTTTACGATAAGCGCTGCAGTGGACTTTGATCCGGTGACCGTCACACCTACCACGACCCTGCGTGGTGGGTACGAGTTTGATGGCGAGACCGTCTGTTGCGAGCCCATCTATTATGACGCCGGTCGCTCGAGCACAGGTTGCTCCATCGTGCCCGACAGCGCAAGGGCAGAGGTTTCCGTCTCGCTCAGGTGGGACGATCCTCTCGAAGATGCGCAGGGTCAGTATCAGTTTCGAACCGACTTGGTGAGCGGCTCTGATACCCGCACGACCCCGTGGTCCTCGGCGACCAGTGCGTCCTACCCGGACCTTCCCTACGACGTCGACGCCAGCGAGGCGGAGGTCTGCGTCACCGTGCACGCGAAGCACATCAAGACCGGTGAACAATACCTCGCACACGAAGGCTGCACCGCTCTCGGTGACGTGCGCTTCAATCTGACGCCCGAGGAGGCGATTTTGAGGCAGCTCGAAGTAGGCCTAGGGAAATGCATCGACCCCGGTGAGTTCGAAGCGGACTGGTGCGAGACCTTCGAGCCAGCGCTGGGGGCCAACGACTGTAGCGGGTTTTACGCGCCGGCTTGTGAAGCCGCGCTCGAGCGCTGCGGTGACGGAAACCCGAATGCGGGCTCGGCGGGAGCAGGTTCGACGAGCGACTCGACGGATAGCGAGTCGAGTGGCAACTCCGGCTCGGGTGAATCCACCTCGGGTACTTCGTCGAGTGGCTCGTCGACGGCAGGTGGCGCGACCTCCGAGGAGAAATCGATTGGAGAAGAGGGGCCGAATACGAAGGGCAATCAGCCGGGTTGCCAGTGTCAGATGAGCCCCCAGGGCGGCTCGTCTCCTGGGGTTGTTCTCGCAGTGGGTATGGGGGTGTTTTGGATCTGGACCCGACGCCGCCCTAAAAACCGAACATCAGCCTCGCGATCAAGCTGACTTCTTGCGCCCATAGGGGCGACCGTCTTTATGAAAGAACACCCAGACTCCCCGCTCGTCTGCGTGAGCGGCTAGATCGTCATAGGGGTATTCGACGACGTCGCCCATGGTACGGTCGCCAACTTCGAGGTAACGCACGGGGGCTTCGCTGCGATTGATGAGCTGATGCGCTACGCCCGTTCCAGCCGGAAACCCAATACAGTCGCCCGGCTCCATATCGTACTCTTCGTCGGCGATCACGACAGTCGCGTGCCCCTCTAAGATGTAGATGAACTCATCCTGTTTGAGATGATGATGCGCCAGAGCAGAAATCGCTCCAGGTTCAAGCTCCGTCAGGTTGATGCCAAAGCGGGTCAGGTCGAAGAAGCCGCCCAGCTTGCGCTTCATGCGTCCTCGAACGCGAGAAGAAAACGGTGACGGATAGTTTGTTGCTCCAGCTTGGGCGGAAACCTCACGCGAAGAAATCGGTTTATGCGTCATGGATGAATCATGGCACCTCGTCGCCATACACGGCAAGGGCGCAAGATAGGTTGTCGAGCTCGGGTCAGCCGACGTCGAGCTCATGGCTCCAATGCTGTGTCTTGTCTCACTAGAATCCAACGGACGCTGGGCGAGGTCAGTGCCGAACGAAGGGCGCGGCCCAGACGAAACACGATTCGAACGTCCAGTTCGTAGAATCCGCCACGAAACGTGCTCCCCATTGGACTTGGGATGCGGTCGCATTTCGCCAGTCAGAAGGCTGTCGTGCATGGACCTGGCGCATTGTCCTTTCATCTGTGAAGGTTGAAAGCAGTGACGACACCCGATGCTCCACCGCCGCCTTCGAGCAAATTGGCTCGCGCCTTCAACGAAATGTTGGATAACGCCTACCAAGCGGCCCTCCACGGAGGAGCCGGTTTCGAGTCCGTCCAGGCCCTCGCTGATGCCTACAAGAAGGAGCCTGGTACACCGCGGGAGCAGGCCGAATCGATGATTCGTTGGCAAATGGGCAAGGCTGGGGCTACGGGGTTCATCACGGGCATCCCCGGGCTCGCCGCCGCCCCCATCGCGCTCCCAGCCAACCTCACCGCAGTCGTGCTCATTCAGATGCGTATGGCCGCCGCCATCGCCGTCCTCGGTGGGCACAATCCGCGGGATGACAAAGTCCGGACTTTTGTGCTCATGTGCCTAGCCGGCACCAGCGTCAACGAAGTCGCAAAAGACTTGGGCATCAAGTTAGGGACAAAAATCGCCGAAAAGGCGATAGCGAATATTTCGAAAAAAACGCTGTTTCAACTCAACAAGCGGCTCGGTTTTCGTATCGCCACCAAGTTCGGCGAAAAAGGTCTCTTTCAGTTGGGACGAGCCGTGCCCATCGTAGGAGGCGTCGTCGGGGCGGCCTTCGATGCAGGAACGACACGTATCGTGGGCACCGCAGCGGTCAAAGCCTTCATCAAAGATGGAGAGCTCACCCTAGTCGAAACTCCTGATTGAAGGGACACGCCCGGTGCGTCAATTCAATTGCATCTGCGGAGCGGCGCTCTTCTTCGACAACCATCAGTGTCTCGCCTGTGGTCGACAAGTTGGATTCGACTCCGAACGTTTTGAGCTGGTCGCCCTCGAAGAATCACCTTCGGGGCCCGCTACTCGAAGTGACCCCAATGTGCCGAATCAGCTCCTCGGCCCCGAAGGGCGCGCTTACCTCCGCTGCGACAACCGGGAGCGCAGCGGGTGTCCCTGGCTCGTTTCTCCCTACGCCTCGCCCCGTCTCTGTGTCGCCTGTCGACTCAACCGAAAGATACCTGATCTTTCCGTTTCGCAGGATGAGGATGCCTGGCATCAGGTCGAGGAAGCCAAGCGCCGGTGGGTCTATGGTCTGTTGCGTTTGGGCCTACCCGTACGCTCAAAATCCGAAGACCCAACGGGCGGACTGGTGCTTGATGTCCTGCGCCCCACAGCTACCCAGCAAGTGTTCACCGGACACTCGAACGGCGTCATCACCATCAACCTCAACGAAGCAGATCCCGTCGCTCGCGAAGTGACTCAACAACAAATGCAGGAACGCTACCGAACCCTGTTGGGGCACCTACGCCACGAATCCGGACACTATTATTTTGCCCAACTTGTCGAATCGAACCGGCTGGGACCGGCATGGATCGAGCGTTTTCGTCAGCTCTTCGGCGACGAACGGGTCGATTACGCACAGGCTCTACAAAACCACTACGAAGTAGGCCCCCCACCCAACTTCAAACAGCAGTTCGTTTCTCGCTATGCATCGACGCACCCGTGGGAAGACTTCGCCGAAAGTTGGGCTCACTACCTGCATCTCTTCGATGGTCTCGAAACGGCCCGCGCCCTCAATTTGCTTCGGGTCCCTTCTTTGGATCTGGCCGCAAGAACGACGGGCTTCGAGCACGAAGTTTTCGAAGCCCTGATTGAAGCCTGGATCGAGCTGACGGTCTGCATGAACGCTCTCAACCGCAGCCTAGGACTGCGCGACTGTTATCCCTTCGTCCTCACTCCTATCATCCGAGAAAAACTACGCTACGTTCATGAACTGATTCTTGCCGTCTAGCATACATCTCACAACCAACAAAAGCTCTGCCGCCGCTCGCTATCCGGCCTGCTCGAGCTGAACCAGGGGCATAAGACTGAAAGTCCCCGACTTAGGCGGCTTTACGCCGCGCCTCGACGCGCTTGTAACTTTCACTCATCAAGACTTTCATGCGCTCGAGAGTGGCGCGTCCTTGCTCGATCGCCCCGTGCGCAAGCAGGCCGTAACGGCTCTGCCAGTAGCCCAAGTACATGGCATACAGTTCTTGCTCTTCGGGAGTTCCCACGACGCTGTACCGTTCCGCGTGGCGCACTTTGGCGAGCCCGGGATCTTGAAACTCGCTCATATCGATGCCGGCGTCGCGCGCGAAGGCATACATGACTTCGCGGAGTTCTTCGACGTGAGAAAACTCTTTACGTCTGAGTGCGACGTAGTCCGTTTTTGCGTCCTGCGCTTGGCTCGAACTATAGACGTTTTGGATCTCCGCATAGCGCGCCCTCATGAAGATATTCTTACGAAGCTCCCGCGGCGCGTAGGACGTCACAACGACGCTCTGGGCGGGTCCCGGCCAAAACTGGTCGAAGCGAAAGCGCTGCAATCGTTCGCGGTTTGCGGGCAAAAGAAGAAGGTCGCCATCAACGAAGGTCACATCCATGACCCATTGATTGGGGTCCATTTGCAGCCAATCGGCGAGCCCCGGCTCGTGAGAAGGAAAGGGGCTACGACCGGCCGGCCCTGGAGTGGCCTGAGGGTCGAAGAAGGGGCGCTGTGCTTCAAAGTCGGAAGGAGTGTTGTAGACGATCTGGGGGTAAGAAGTTCCGGCAAATCCGGGCTGAAACTCGGAGGCAACCGTCGCCAGGAAGTGGCGAGGAAAAACATGGTCGGCATTGGTGTACATCAAGATCGAGTCGCCCGATCTCAGCTTGTCGATACCACTTTGCAGCATACAGGTCAGAGAGATACGCGTATCGATCTCGGCCTGGTCCATCGTGTAACGAATGGGATACGAATCGAGCACCTCACGCACGTGTTTCTCGCGAAAGTTAGTCACACACAAAAAGAAGCGGTCGTAACTTTGGCGCGCAATCGACTCCAAAAACATGCGCTGGATTCGATCATTGGGTCCGCCATCAAATTCTCGAAAGGTACAGCAAACAACGATCTCACGACCGCCGCTGGGGGAAGATGAGCCCGAGGATTCCATAATCCCCCGAAACGGCCATTTTTGCCGAGCAATAATGAGTACCGGCGCAGCCTCCGTCGAGCGTCATCGAACAGACCCTGTCAACGCTCTGACGCTCCTCACTGGGCCCAACGGACCTAGATTTGACGATTCGTTCCCAAAGGCTTTGATGGCGCGATCTTTGCTAACTTGTCCCCGGTGACCAATCTCATTCCCCCACCACCGTTCAGCGAGTCAACCACCCAGCTTTCGCCGTGGGTCACAGTGGTCGAGCGCCAATTCGGACAAGAGGGCGCGCTACAGGGAGCATTTCATTCGCTCCGGCTGCACGACTACGTCACCGTCCTCGCTCTCACGAAGGAGGGCAAAGTCCCGCTCGTGCGCCAGTTTCGCCCCGCGCTTGGGAGGTTCACCCTCGAGCTCCCGGGGGGCCTGCTCGACGCAGACATCTCTCCGCAACGATGCGCAGAGCTCGAGCTCGAAGAAGAGGTGGGGTATCGAGTACCGGATGAGCTCGAGTCGCTTGGCTGTTTCGACCCCGACACGGGACGCCTCGAAAACAGGCTCTGGGGCTTTTTCGCCCAGCAAGTCGAAGAAGTCCCCAACTGGGCTGCCGAGCCGGGAGTGGAGCGAGTGCACCTCAACAAGAACGAACTCGTGGAGAGCATCGCCACGGGTCAATTCACGGCGGCGCTCCACATCGCACTAGTCGGGGTCGCCCGCCTCAGAGGGAGGATCTGAGTTCAGGTGCTTGTTCCCGCCAACTTTCAGGATCGCTGCGTTTGCGTCATGGGTCTGGGCTACGTGGGGCTCACCCTGGCGGTCGCGATGGCCGAAGCTGGTTTCGACGTCACCGGGGTCGAGATTCGGCAGGAGGTCGTCGATTCGCTCCAGCAAAGAAAAGCACACTTCTACGAACCCAATCTGGACGAAAAGCTGTCACGACTCATGGACGAGGGTCGTCTGCGGATCAGTAGACGGGCTCCCATTTTTGACACGCCACGCGTCTACATCATCACGGTAGGAACCCCTCTGGACGCCCGGGGACAGGTCCGCACGGATATGATTGAGTCAGTGAGCAGAGAGGTCGCAGCACAGCTCACTGCCGGCGATTTGGTCGTCCTGCGCTCTACGGTCAAAGTAGGAAGCACGCGAAAAATCGTCGCTCCCATCTTAGACCAAGCCCAAGTCCCCTACTGCCTTGCCTTCTGCCCAGAACGCACCCTCGAAGGCAACGCCCTGGCCGAACTCAGCAGTCTCCCTCAGATCGTGGGTGGAATCGATATCAAGAGCAGTATGCGGGCCGTCCAGCTCTTTCAGTTTCTGACTCCTACCGTCGTACGCGTCGACGACCTGGAGACGGCCGAGATGATCAAACTCGTCGACAATACTCAGCGTGATGTACTCTTCGCGCTCTCCAATGAGGTCGCCTACATGTGCGAAGCTCTTGGGGTGAGCGCTAAGGCGGTCATCCAAGCCGGCAAGCTAGGGTACCACCGTACCAATCTGGCTATGCCCGGTCCCGTCGGAGGGCCATGTCTCGAAAAAGACCCTCACATCCTGACCGAAGCAGCACGGGAGGTCGAGGTTGAACCCCATATCGTCCTGGCGGCACGCTCGACCAACGAGCTTTTACCTGATCGATGCGTCCGCGCTATCTCGAAATACACGCTCAACTCCGGACTCAAGGTCCATCGCGTTGCCCTACTCGGGCTCGCTTTCAAAGGGCGGCCCGCAACCAACGATCTACGAGGTACGATGGCCCGCCCCATCCTCGCCGCCCTGCGCGACGCCTTTCCGGAGGCCGAGTTCCGAGGCTTCGACCCGGTCGTCGCAGCCAAGGACATCCTTGACATGGGTCTTCTTCCTGCGGCGGGCCTGGACGAGGCTTTTTCTGGCGCGGATTTGGTCGTCATAGCCAACAACCACCCTGCCTTCTCTGCCATGGCCCTTCACGATCTCGCTGCTCGCATGAGCCCACCCGGACTCGTCTACGACTTTTGGAATCATCACGATCCCCAAGAGTTGCGCCTGCCTGCCGGAATTCGATATCTGACCCTTGGCTCGCCCTTTCCCCGCCCGGGCACCGCTGCCTTCGAGGCCACGGGATGAGCTCGCGACGTTTTCTCGTCACCGGTGGTACGGGGTTCATCGGAGCGGCCCTGGTGCGCAAACTCATCGAGTTAGGCCATCGGGTAAAGGTGCTCGACAATAACTCGCGTGGCGCCCTGAGGCGCCTGTCCGACCTCCAAAACGATTTCGAGATGATCGAGGCGGACGTGCGCGAGAGTCAGCGAGTAGTCTCGGCCGCGCGAGATTGTGATGCGATCGCACACTTGGCCTATGTGAACGGAACCGAGTTTTTCTATCAAAATCCAGAACTCGTACTCGATGTCGGAGTCCGCGGCATGCTCTCCGTCCTCGACGCTTGTCGAAGCAACGGCATTTCGGAGCTCCACCTGCTCTCCAGTTCCGAGGTGTATCAAACCCCACAGCACGTCCCGACGGACGAAACCGCGCCCTTGATCGTTCCGGACGTGCACAACCCTCGGTATTCTTACGGAGGGGGCAAGATCATCAGCGAACTGATGGCGATCAACTACGGACGCAGCGGTTTTGAACGCGTCACCATCGCACGCCCCCACAACGTTTACGGCCCTGATATGGGCTGGGAGCATGTGCTTCCCCAGTTCGCCCTCCGCGCCGCTGACGCCGTGGGACGGAACCCCGAGGCTCGCTCAGTTGAGTTTCCGATTCGAGGAGACGGGCGGCAGACACGCGCCTTCGTTCATATCGACGACTTCACCGATGGACTGCTCCGTGTCATCAATGCCGGCGAGCATCTGGGCGTCTATCACATCGGCAACCCCGAAGAAGTCTCGATGGCAGAGCTAGCTACCAAAGTATGCCTGCTCTTTGGGAAAGAGGCAGTGCTCCGAACGTCGATGGCACCCAAGGGAGAAACAAATCGTCGTTGTCCAGACGTCTCCCGACTGAACGCTTTGGGATACCAACCCCAAGTCTCTCTCAATCAGGGGCTCAAGCTGCTCGTCGATTGGTACGTTGAAAACGCCCATCTTCAGCCCAGATCACGATAGTTCGGCCATCCAGTACGCCGTTTTCTCTCTAGGAGCAACGCATGAACACCAGCTCTCGCCCCGTCACTCAATGCCAAATCTGTCACCACACTGAACTCGAATCGGTGTTGTTTCTGGGGTTCATCCCAC
Source organism: Polyangiaceae bacterium (assembly GCA_050300635.1). Classification (GTDB taxonomy): domain Bacteria; phylum Myxococcota_A; class Polyangia; order Polyangiales; family Polyangiaceae; genus NIC37A-2. The sequence continues at coordinate 22,979 of JBNKYC010000031.1, read as the reverse complement.
CGGTCAATACCATGCCCGAGGTCGACACCACCCCTGTGGAGCAGCCAGCCTACCCCCTGGAACTCATGCGCTGCCCTTCCTGCACCCTGGTACAAATCCGCCTGGAAGTCGACGCTGAGGTACTCTTCCCCTTCAGCTACCCCTACCTCAGCGGAAGCACACGGATCTTGCGAGAAAACTTCGCTCAGCTTTACATAGAAACGAAGAAGCGCATCTCACTCGACGAAGACAGTCTAGTGATCGACATCGGCTCGAACGATGGGACCTTGCTGAGCAACTTCAAAGAGGGAGGGCACCGCGTGTTGGGGGTTGAGCCCTCTCAAGCCGGGGTGGTTGCACGAGAGCGTGGGGTCGAGACGCTCACGGCTTACTTCAACAAGGAACTCGCCGAGCAGCTGAAGGCCGAACGCGGGCCAGCGCAGGTGATCACGGCAGCGAACGTCTTCGCCCACATCGGAGACATCCATTCGGTCGTGGATGGTATTTGTGCCGGCTTAGCTGAGGACGGCGTCTTTGTCTCGGAATCCCATTACCTGCTTTCGCTCATCGACACCCTTCAATACGACACCATCTACCATGAGCATCTACGCCACTACTCGCTCAAGAGCCTGCAGGTACTGCTCGCAAAACACGAACTGGAGGTCTTTGATCTTCAGCTGATCCCCACCCACGGAGGGTCCATTCGCGTGTACGCGGGTCGTCCGGGACAGCACAAGATCTCTCCGAACGTCCAACAACAGTTGCAAGAAGAAGACGAAAGAGGATTAAACGACGGCAGCGCCTTGAAGAACTTTCGGGCCCGCGTGCTTCAGTCCAAGTGCGATCTGTACGAGCTCCTAGCGCCGCTCAAACGCCAACAGTCGCGTATCTATGGTATCGGAGCTCCCTCGAGGGCCAGCACCCTAATCAACTACACGGGGCTGGACGATGGGGTGATCGACTGTGTGCTCGAGATCGCCGGTTCTCACAAACTCGGCAAGTACATCCCGGGCACGCGCATCCCCGTCTTGGACGAGGAGAAGCTCTTCGAAGACCAGCCCGAATACGCACTACTACTCTCGTGGCACATCACGGACGAGTTGGTGACCAACCTACGAAAGAAGGGGTTCAAAGGGCGATTCATCTCGCCCCTACCCGGGCCACGTATCATCGAAGACTGAAAGGGGGAAGCGATGGGTCAGGATGCCTTACGAGTGGCGGTGGGGGGGCTTCACTTCGGTGCCGACGTACACGTCGCGGCGTTTCGCGACCTACCGAAAGTCGAGGTGGTTGCTCTCTTGGGGCGCGACATCAATCAGGCGCGCGCGGAAGCAGAACGCCTCGGTATCGCCCATGCCCGCACCTCCATCGAGGAGTTGCTCGACCTTGATGTCGATCTAATCACTCTCGCGCTGCCTCCGAGCGAATCCGCGCACGTCGCCGAAGAGGTGCTGCAGGCGCAGGTCCCTCTCTTTTGCGAGAAACCGCTGGCGGCAGAGCTGGCCCCAGCCCAGCACCTTGTCGAGCTCGCCGGGACCACACCTCAGGCGATGGACTTTCAGTTTGCCGAACTTCCGGCTTTTCAGGAACTCCGTCGACAAGTCCAAAGCGAGAGGTTTGGGCCCCCAGTAGCCGTCCGCATCGAGTGGTTCACGCAGAGTTATGCCCAAAAGCATCGACATTGGTGCTGGAAGACCGACGAGGCTCTGGGCGGAGGAGTACTCAGCTTAAATGGCTCACACCTGCTTTACCTGTGCGAGTGGTTGTTCGGACCTTGTCAAACCATCGAGGCGCAGCTGTCGAGCACCCGGACAGCTTCATTTGCTCCCGCTCAGGCTCGTCCCGGCGACGACTGCGCCCGCATCAAGCTGGCACATCGACGAGTCAACGTAGATATCGAGCTCGACAACGCTCGTGTGGGCTCGCACCTGCACCGCTGGACGGTCACTTGTGAAGGCGCCACCCTGGTGCTCGAAAACAGCGGCTCTGATTATATGGCGGGCTTTTCCCTGGTGGTGCGAACACCCTCCGGTACAAAGGTGCTACTGGACTCTTCCTACCAACCCGCCGCAGACGGACGCATTCCTCCCTGCCAAGCCATCGCGAAACGCTTTGTCGAGCAGGTGCGAGGCGGCCCGCTTTGCTCCCCCAACTTAAAAACCGGCCTTCGGGTGCAGCAGCTGATCAATGCAGCGCGAGAATCATCGAACCAGGGCGAAGGCGTCACCGTTTTCTACTGAGCCGAGCAGCAGGGACCCATCGAGGCGGCATCAAACCCATCGAGGCGGCATCAATAGAGGGAACCCCAACGCTTGGGTTCGATGGCGCGCGCGACTATGCTGCCACCATGAGCGCTGCAGTTGAATTTAGCGAACAACGCATCGACGCGTTTCCCACTCGCGTGTTCCGTAGAAAGTACGCAGGGCTTGAGGCGTACAATCAGAAGCTCGCCCGCATCATTGTCGAGCGCAAGGCAACATCAGACGGCGGACTCGTGCGCAGCAACGTGGGTTCGTGGCACTCAGAAAACGACCTCCTGCGCTGGGAAGAGCCCGAAATCAAAGTCCTGCTCAACCTGATGCAATCGGCGCTCATGGACTACGTCGGTGAGGAAATCGACAAAGATCCCGAGAGTTTCGAACTCAGGATGGCCCTTGAAGCGTGGGCCAACGTCTCAGAAGCTGGAAACTACGCAAAACCTCATGTCCACCCGATGTCCAACTTTGCAGTCGTCTACTACGTCGACATCGGAGACTACCAGCTCCGCGGAGCCGACGACCATAGCGGTTGCCTAGAGTTCATCGACCCTCGCAATCGAGTCTCGATGCTGGCTACCCCCGGTGTGGACGCAAGGGACAGCCTGCGTATGCGGCCAGAAAACGGCGTACTCGTGATCTTTCCCTCCTGGATGTACCACTACGTCCATCCCTATAACGGCAAGCGCCCCCGCATCAGCATTGCCTGCAATGCTACGGTCCAGGACCTGAAACTCAAGGCCCCTGCCCCGTCCAAAAAAGGACGACCAGCATCCGTCATTATTGATGCCGACTGAAACGCCCATGGACCTGCTCAGCCTACTTCGCCCCGTCGACCTCACCCGCTTCAAGCAGGAATTTTACGGGAAGACCTGTCTTCTGCTCAAGCGCAAGAGCAACCCCTTTGAGTCCTTGCTCAGCCTGGAACAGCTCGAAGACCGGCTCAATGATGGCGTAGCTACCCTGAGTGGTATGAGCGTCATTCGGCCCAACGGAATCAAGATGCCCCCACAAGAGCTCGTCACCGAGCAAACCGTGGCGGCGTGGGCTCCCCGCTTCACCCGAAAGAGCTTGCTCAAACAATGCCTCGAAGAGGGGCATAGCTTCGTGCTTCACAACATGTCGGCGATTACAAAAGAAGTAGAAGCCCTCGTCGCGGATATCGAATCCACCTTTCAGTCCTCGGCGGATGTGCATATCTATGTCTCCCCCGGCCGGAGCGCCACAGGCTACCAGGCGCATAAGGATACACCCCAGCACAAGCTGTATCTCCAGTTGATCGGCTCTACGGATTGGACCGTCTTTTCGGGGCAACTTCCAGCCGAAGATCGCCGCCGCAGCCTCCCCTACGACGAGGCCGTCTCGACCTTGGGCGTCGATTTTCGGGCGACACTCACCCCCGGAAGCGTGCTCTACATGCCACCAGGGGTCTTTCATCACGCAACGAATCCGGAAAGCCCCCGGGTTTCACTCAGCATCCCCTTCTACGAAATGAAGGGTGCGATCGCCGTCGATAGAACACCTATCCCTCTGCGAGAGCTTTTCGAGAAAGCGACCTAAGAGCACCCAGAATGCCCAAGTGACGCAAGGGCGAGGTCATGAGAAGGGCTGGCGATCCAGCCCTTCTGCCCAGTTGCTCAATCCTTCGACTCAATGATGATGTCGTTGATGGTGACAGTCGCCGCTTCAGGAAACCGGACAATCAAGTTCGAGGTTTCTGCAGATGAGTACCAGACTTCGCCATCGACATTGTCGACCGTGAGCTTAGACCCGCCACTCGTCACGCCATCGAAGTTGTCGGTGAATTCGACGCTGGGACTTGCGAAGCTTCCCGACTCGAAAACGAGTTTATCCTCGCCCGGCGTGAAATCAACAACGGTCACGGTGGGGGCGACGAGGGGATTCGTGTACTGGAACACAAACGAATCGCTCCCGGGACCGCCCGAAACCACTCCACCAAAAGATTCGCCGCTCGAAATGAACTGGATGACATCGTCGCCGCTGTTCCCCGCGATACAAGAGCTGAGGGAATAGGGGACGTAGATCGGACCACCTCCTGATGGTGCGTAGGTTGTACTGCCGGAGGCAATCTGCGTCCCGGGAGTAAAGTAGTCGACAAAGGAGCTCGATTGACCGCGCATATCACCTTTTGAATCTGCTCTCGACTGAATACAACCCGGAGCACTCGAGCCGACCAGGATATCCCCGGCATCAACATCCGGAGCGCCGACTAGGTGGGCGAGTTGGATAGAAGAAAAGACCTCTCCGTCATACGCAGCTAACCACACTTCGCCGTCGTCGGGGTCGATCACCAACGAACGGGCCTCCACGGGATGGGTGTTTCTATCAGCCGGGTCGAAGTTCTGAACCACGACTACGGTCTCTTGCTGGTCGCCACCCAAAAAGCCGTGGGTATCGATGTAAAGCTGGTCACCTTCATCGGCATTGAAGTCAACAATACTTACAAGAGACACGTAATCATCGCTCGTAGTAGGGGCAACGCCTGGATACCGAAGAGCGAAAGTGTCCGCCCCGAGGCCCCCAGAAAGAGTGGTAGGAGCGCTACCTTCCGCCCCACTAATCATATCGACCTCAAGTAGGTCGTCGCCGTCTTGGGCGACCATACAAACTTCGACCGTGTAGCCATAAATGGCATTGAAGCGGTCATCTTCGTTGCTACCCAAGATGAGCGACTGTGACGCTAGTTCGCTATTTCCTCTTCGATCGAAAGGCCTTTGCGGATCAGTAGAGGCGACGTCGGCGGTTTGCTGCGAATAGCTAGGCAAACTCTGGGGACAGGTTTCTTCCGCAGTCATTGATCGGCGATGCACCTCGATATCCGCGAGAGTGATGTCCGGTAGATTCGAGAGTTCGGCCAGAAGCTGTCTCCCATCGGGACCCGCAAGCCAGACTTGCCCATCGGTCTTGTCCACGATGACTTGATTGCGGTCCGGGAGTTCACTCGTATCGTTGAATTCCGTGTCGACGACTTTTACGTCCTCGATACCTCGAATACCCAAGCCGGCATCCACGAGGAGAAGTTTGTCTTCGCCCGGGGTGAAGTCGGCGACAGAAAGCAGTCCACCAAGGGAGAAAGCCCTGGGCCGATCGCTGTCGATCACAAAAGTATCCGCCCCTGGACCTCCCGAAACGACCCCACTCGACCCCGAGCGAGTCAGCAGAATCACATCTTGTCCGCTGTTTCCGGCAATGCAGATACTCGAAGATTCGGAGCCGGCGGCGGCGTAACCTCCGTCGGAGGGGAGCAGCAATGGTGTCGACCCCGATGCCGTCAAATAGTCACCGCTCCGGAAGGTTGGGTCCGGACCGAGAGACGTCGCCGTACGGTCGTCATCGACGGGAGCTTGGTTGTTCTGCTCACATCCGGGTGCAGAGGAGAAAAACTCAATATCGTCCGTGGTGATCCCGCTCACATCAGACAAACTGCCCAGGAGACTGTGCCCCACCTCGCCGTTTGCGTACACCAGCCAGACCTCGCCGTCAGTCGGGTCCACAACGAGAGCTCGTTCAGCCGCAGGGTAGCTCGGAGACGAGTCGTCGAACTCTTGAATGAAAACGTCTTGATCCCCTAAGTCGCCACCCCACAAGCCAAAGGTATCGATCATGAGGCGGTCTTCGCCGGGCTTGAAGTCGACGATCGCGAATTGATTCGCCGGATTCCATCCGTCCACGTCCGCGTTCCGTATAGCAAAGATGTCAGCGCCATCTCCGCCAGAAAGGGTCACTTTGCCTGGAGTCGAACGCTGAGAAAACTCGACTTCAAGCAGGTCGTCGCCCGCCCCAGCCACCAAACAACTCAGCTGGCCTCCTTCGCTGATGATGGAGAGTCGATCTTGATCGCTCCCACCCACCATGAGGCCATCCACAAACTCCGCGGACCCGGCATAGTCGAAGGGGCGATAAGCGTTGGTGGGAAAGTCCAGGGGACTTTCCACAGGCGCACTGTAGCTGGATTCGTCTTGAGGGCAGGCTTCATCCACTGTGAGCGAGTTGTCGACGGGCGGACTCCCTCCAGAGCCGTCTCCCCCCGTTCCCGAAGCGCCCCCATCGCCTCCAGTACTGTCGCCATCACCACCGGTAGTGGAGTCGCCGTCACCACTCGTCGTGGAGTCGCCGTCACCCGAGCTCGAATCCCCATCACCGCTCGAACTCGTCGAATCGGTGTCGCTCGTTCCGGATGAATCGCCATCTCCAGAGCTACCGTCACCGCTCGTCCCGCTGTCGCCATCGCCACTCGTCGGGCCTGCTCCCCCGTCTCCCGAGTCGCCCCCGTCTTTGCTGTCGCCATTGCCACAGGCAAACAAGGCGGCAGCAGCCGCGGCAGCCAGAACAACTCGGCCCGTTCGCAGTCTCTTCTTCATAGGAGCTCAAAGGTATAGAAATTTCTCTGAGATCAAATGGTTTGAGCCATGTCGTTCCGCACGTGCGTTAAAAGAAGCACGATGCAGAGCCGCGTGTCCTCGAAGGCGTACCAAACAGAAAGACGACCTCTCACTACCACCTACACTCATCCAGCAAAGAGCATATGTGGTCGATACGTTATGAATTGGCGAGATCCTCGACCGCAAGGACCCACCTGCCCCACGGGTCACGGGTCACGGGTCACGGGTCACATGGGTCGCCAAAGATCTCTGAATGCGCCTCGTCTCTTGTAGAGGACAGCGCACCCTCGTCGTCGCCCAAAAATCAATTTCGGCTCCTCACCCACGTTTCGATGAAAAATCCGGCATTCGCAGGTTGCTCACGGCGGCTTTCCGCGCGTTCCGCTTCGCTCGCGGCCCGCGCTCCTTGACTTGGAGGCGCTCCGATACCACCTTCCCGACCAGCTTCGGGCCTCGCCCGGAGCAGTCCTGCTTGGACCCCTCGGGAAATTCGGGGGCGAAGGGCTTTCGACGTGGAGTGTGAAGCGCTGCTTGCGTGTCGTCGATCCCCGCCGACGTAAATGCTGGGACGTTATAATTGCAAACGACAACGCAACCGTCGCCCTCGCAGCATAAACTGCGAACGACTGCTCAACCGTAAGATTGTCTTGGTAACGGAAGAGTATCAACCACTAAGGCTGGATCAGGCGAGGGTGCTCTCGATAGCCTGATCGAGATCCGCGAGAGATAGGTTGCAGCCGAATCTGCAAACCCAGTTGTTGGGGATACAACAACTACACACGTGAACGAGGGTAGCGGGGAGCCTTCGCGGACCGGGGTTCGATTCCCCGCGCCTCCACTCGGACCCTCCGGCTTCGTCGGGGGGTCCTCGTTTTTTTTGTCGGTAGGGGGTTAGGGAACCCCCTCGTCGCACCGGCTAAGCCGGTTGCTCCTCACACCCACCCATCGCCGGCGAGCCGGCGCCTCGCAATGGGGCTTGCTCGGCAGCGTTCGGCGGCGCGCTGCGCTGCGCTCGCGTGGTTCCGGCGCGGGGTATCGGATCCCGAAGAATCGTGCCTCCACTCGGACCCTCCGGCTTCGCCGGGGGGTCCTCGTTTTTTGTTGGTAGGGGGTTAGGAAACCCCCTCGTCGCACCGGCTAAGCCGGTTGCTCCTCACACCCACCCGCCGTCGGAACATCCGGCGCCTCCCACATGGTCGGCGGCGGTGTTCCGCGCGCTGAGCTCGCGTGGTTCCGGTGCGGTTCCGGCGACTCGCGAATTGCTTAAAAACAAGGAGTTCCTTGAATCCCTACTGTTCGACGGCGATCTATACTCGTGACCTCCCCGGGCTTGGAACCTCGAGTTCATGTTTGCACGGAGCAAGTTTTCGGGAGACCTCTCGGGCTGGAACTTCTCCTACGTGATGCGATCGTGAACTCACGATTTCTCTAAGCGTCCACGACAAGCTGATGGCCTCCTCGGACGTGCTCGGCGAGGCCTTCGTCCGGTTATAAAGTCGGGAATACTGCAACTGACGCGGCGGGGTTAGTTTAAGTAGCGACAGCCACGGCAACTGGCACGACCGGGATCGCCTAGGTCGTTATCGTCACATTCTTCTTCCGACTGCTCGATACCGTCGCCGCAAAAGGCACTCAGAGTGCAATCGGCGTTGCAGTGATTATAGCCTCCGATATTTTTGGATCCGTCATCGCATTGCTCACCTAGCCCAAGGATGCCGTCCCCGCAGGTGGCGGTGCATTGGTTCTTCCACAGATCGAGACCGTCGCTCTTCAGTAGCAAGGTCGACCCATCTCTGAGTCTCTCGGCGTGAAACACTTTGATCTCGAAGAGCTCGCCGTCGACGAGACCAAGCAGATCTGCCGAGCGATCGATGTCGGTAACAAAGGACTCATCACCCATTAAGTTAGGCTCCCAGGTTTTTGTCGCAACTACGTCGGACCCAGTAAAGGTGATGGCGCCGCCCAAGGGGATGTGCGGAGCGCCCAGATCGATCATGAGGTACCCGTTGACGAATACGAATACATCGTCGTCGCCCAGGACCGTGAAACTACCCTCGAGCTCGTCCGTGTATTCGAACCAAAGTGACATCTCGGTCGTGAAGTAGAAGTTGTGGAGGGGAGCATCGTCAGCCGCCCGCACCGCACCAGACGTACCGTCCTCCCAAGGCCAGCCAAGGGCCCCGTAGTACGCCTCCGGTAACTTGGCGGGGTAGAAGGTTTCATCGGTTTCGATTTCATCCAGGGGGAAGAACAAGGGATTACCATCGCGTTGGGAGATGGTCGCGGCGCACCAGGCGGAGCCTGCGCAAAGAGAGGTTTCACCGGGAGCGAGGCAGGCGTGGGCATTCGAATCGAATGTGATGTTGCACTCACCAGCGTCCGACGCCGCCTCGCAATCGTCAAAGTCTGCCGTAGCCCCGCACCAATTGGGTTGGCTGTAGGCGAGATACTGTTCGCCTGCCTCGCCAAAGCGATTGACCCACGAGCCATACCGTCGTCGTATCCCTGTCACCACTACCAGGAGCGCCGCCCCCGCCGGAGTCGGAATCTGGGTCGACGCACAGGTCCGACAGGCAGCTGAGACCAGAGTCGCACGCGCCACCGTCAGTACAGGGGCAGCCCTCGCCCTCTAGCTAACAGCTGCTCGTCCCCCAGACAAGGCAGAACCGGGCCTGGGGAAGGGTGGAATGGCTCCGCCTCGGCTGACGGTTGAATTGTCAGGTTATGCGGCTTGGGGCAGCGTGATGTTTCGTTCGTAGTCGACGGGATCCTGTTCCGCTCATACTTTGGCGAAGCCCATGTTTGCGTAGCACATCGCGATAGGCACCACTGGCGTACTGACTTGCCTCGATCTGAATGGATGATCATATCCGCAGGTGGATGGCGGAGTGTGATGGCTCGCTCAAGAGCGCGAACCACGAGGTCAGCCTTCATGTTGTCGTCGAATTCCCAGTCGCGCTCGCTCGAGACTGCTGTTTGGCATCAGGACATAGGGGACCTTGGCTATGGTCCGGTGATTTGGGTCAGCTTCGTCCCTGCGCCACGGTTCTGTCCGTTCTTTTTGCGGCGTTTTCTCATGCTCACATCCGGAGATGAAGTTTGGCCCAGAAGCGAGGAGAAGCAGCATGCTGCGGCGCTGAACGTCAGAAAACAGTGCCATGAGTCGAAATCTGTCAGAAAGTACCCAATGTGCGAGACTTCTACAAAGAGCTGGCCTGACCTCGGATTGAGAATATAGTCGGCGCGGTGGCGTCTACCTCAGAGTACAGCGCAGAATTTCGATGTTTTCGTGGTTGCACAGGCAGCTGGCCCGTAACGCAGGCTATCTATTCGTGTCCGACCTGCGGCGGTCTCCTCGAAGTTCAGCACGACATGAACGCCTTGAAGAGGCGAAGCGGACCCGCGTGGAGCAAACTGTTTGACGAGCGCTACCGGCACAATCAGCGACCCTACGGCTCGGGCGTTTGGGGAAAGCGCGAATGGGTGATGCCCTCGGTCTCGGACGAAGCGGTCGTTTCGATGTACGAAGGCTCGCGGCGCACGTTCTCAACTTGGCAACTCTCTGCCATTGGTTTGCTGTTTATTATGTCGAGCTGTGGTGGTGATGGTTCTTCCAATTTCAACGATGAGTTCGCTTCTGGTGGGGGTGATGCTCTAGCGTCTGGTGGAACCACCGGAAATTCGGGGGGTGGAACTGGTTCCACAACGGCCAGTGGAGGCAATGGCGTGGGCGGCAATGGGACCGGAGCGGGAGGTGACCTTGGAGTGGCCAGTGGTGGAGGCAGTGGTGCGTCCACGGGAAGTGGTGCATCCACCGGTAGCGGTGGTGATGGAGCCGGCGCCGGCGGATCGGCTACGGGCGTGTCCACTGATTCAGCCACCCTCGACAAGTCGCTCAGATACAAGGTGGTGCGCTTGCATATCGTCGGCACTGAGAATTGCCTGACAGAGTCCGGGTCGAGCACTTCCGCAGTTCCTTGCGCGAGTCAAAACCAAGAGTTTCGAGTGCAGGTGCTCAACTCGGACTACTTGTCGGTGGTATCCAATACGAGCGGGCAATGCCTCAACGTGAGTTCGGGCACCCTAGGTTTGGCCGCGTGTACAAACGCTCCGGAGCAACAATTCAGCTATTCGGGTTCGGCGTCCGCGGGGTACCAGTGGACTTCGTTCAGCCAAGAGGCAGCGCTCAATTCGTCCCTCTCGTTCAGCGGAACGGCGGCCAACATCGAAGTCATACCCGTCGGCGATGCCGATCCCCTGGCGGTGGTGGTGGATGAGCGCGCGATTGGTTGGGCCACAATGTCCGCGGACATTCCCATTCCCGATGGCGCCGTTCCCAACGGCGACGAAGGGGTGCGCACCGCGGCGGGCACGACGGGCGGCGGCTCCTGGGAAGCTGCAAAAGCGGCCGGGTTTTCCAATGTGGTTTGGTTCAAAACCTCGGATTTCTCAGGCGATCGCAGCGCAGGTCTGACCAAGCTCAAGAACGCGCTCTCGGGAGACGATCCGCGCATCCTCGTCTTCGAAGAAGGAAACTACGACCTATCGCTCACCACCCCCAAGACGGTGAGCAGCTGTACGGCTACCTGCTCGAACGGTGCCACGTACAAAGAGGTGGATGGCTTTTGCACCACCAGTTCGCCCGGCTATTCTGCAAGCGGCTACCAAGACAAGACGAATACCTTCGACTTTGGGTCGAACAAAACCATTGTCGGTTTGGGAGCAGGGGCAACTCTCTACCACACGATGATGCGCATCATCCGTCACGGCAACATCATCATCCGCAACGTGGCCTATCGGGACCTTCCCGGTGACGTGAGGGCTTGGGACGACGCCCTGCTCTTTTATCCGGGCGACCACGCTTGGATCGACCACGTTTCCTTTTCGGGATTCGGGCGCGGTTCGGTGGTGCTTTCTGGAACACGAGTGACTTCCGGTAGCTCATTTTCTACCTATCTAGACGCGGGCTGGATGACCTTTTCTTGGATCACGGTCGATGCGAGCGAACCCTGGCGCTGTAGCGGCACTGAGGATTCTCCCTATCCCTTCTTCACTACTCAAAATCCGGGGCTGACCTTCGATCACGCCCACTTCAAGTACGGTCATGGTCGCAACCCGGCCATTGACGGAGAAGGCGCGCACTTCATCAACACGGCTTGGGAGAGTGTGAGCGATGGCTTAGATGGTCGACACGCGGCCAAGTTGCGCGTGGAAGGCTGCTACTTCGATGGCAAGCTGCCCATTCGCATGGATGATGAAGTGCCGCCCATTGTTTATGCGCCTTGGAATGCCACCTCACTCGATGATTCGCGCAAGCAGGTGATCTTTGCCTCCAACGCGTGGAGCTCGCTCATCTCTGACTGGGGCAATCGCGGCTTGGACATCAATACCCTGACGACCAATTCCGTGCCGGAAGCGCCCTATCCTTACGGTCTAGACGCCAAACCAACCGAGGTGCTGAACACCGTCAAAAGCCAAGGTGGAATGGGGCAGGGCGACTTTCCCTCGTGCTCACTGAGCGGCAGTGACGTGTCGGCGTACAGCTGTCAGTGACGACGTGGCCATCGGCGCGTCCGGTTCCATCACAAACGGACGCGTGCGTTGTAATGTGAGCTTTTCTGAAGGGTCACCGAACTTTCAACCCACCTGGCAACACCGGTTCCTTTTACCACAATCCGGAAGTGCGGCGTATCTCGGCAGGAAAGCGAGCCGAAGCGGGCGTCGATTGGGGCCAGTCAACCACATAAGAAACCCCGGCCCACTTCTCCCACGGGAGAACTCCTTCAGAGCACGTTCGTGCCGTTCATCGCGCCGACAGGTTGATCGGGGGAAGGCCCACGGAGTCCTCGACGGTGATGGGCGTGTCGACGGTCAGCTCACCAGTTGGCCCAACCAGGATCCTCTGCACCACGCCTTCGTCCGCATCCGTCATCAGACAATACTCGCCACACTCGGGAGCACACATCAGGCCGCCGTACACGATCCCCTTGCCTTTGCCTTCATCGTCCGGCGCGGCGGTCAGCAGCTCTTGGGTCTCCCCGCTCTCCAAGTCGAGGGAAAAGAGCTGGTTGTTGCCTTCGCCTCCCCAGGGAGTCTGGGTCTTGAGGAGGACCAAATCATCGCGAACAAACTCAACATCGGCCTGAAGCGGAACGCCGAGCAAGTCCTCCGCTTCAAACACCGCGATCTCTTTAAGAGGACGTTCTTTCGCATCAAATACAATCACGGCGCTCTGAGACAAAGACTCGGTCTCTCCCTTCGCGGTCAAGGCCCCGGTACAGACGACAGCAAATTGAGTTGCATTGGGTGAAAGAGTGGCCCGACCACAAGCCTTGCGGCCTTTCAGCTTCTCTTCCCACAGGATCTTCTTCCCGGATGGCGATACCCCGACCAACATGGCTTCTCCGGTTTCGGAGAAGTCGAGGGCGATTCGATCGAGAGTGACGATCACTTCGTTTTCAACGAACGACAGCGGTCCGGGACGCGCAGGGAGGTCATCAGTTGTTGGCATGACGAGGTTTCCCACAATCTTGTGCTGCTCGAGATCGATGAGCAGCAGGTCGCCCCCTTCGTCGAAGTCCTCGACCCCCGGATCACCGTTTTGTCCCCAGCGCGAAATCAACGCTAGTTGTTCGCTGACCTCTAGATAATCCTGGAGATTGGACTCGAAGCCGGTACCCACGGCGAGCTGAGCAATGACTTCGGCGGTCTTTGGATCGGCCCAGGTAATCACGTTCGTTCCGTAGCGGTCCAAGAGAACGACCTGCTCGCTCAAGGGCGGTGCGCTCGGCAGCGCAACGTCGCCGGACAGCGCAAAAGCGAGGCCATCCGTCTCTGCTGACGCAGTGGAGAGAAACGAGGCGCTCTGAGTCTCGCCACTGAGATCGCTCAGCGCCACCTGCGTGGAGACATAATCACTGAGCACAACCACCGCACCGGAAGGACAGACGGCTCCAGTGGAAGATGCGCCCCCCATCCCATCGTCGACCCCGCCGGTGTCCTCGCCCGTACTTTCGACATTGCAAGCCGAAATCAGGAGAAGAAGGGAGCCCCAAGTGAAGGCTCCACCGAGCCCAAGGTGATCCATTTTCATCATTACAACCGTGCCTCAAGTGAGAGAAATGCCGAGATCGGCATTCGGAAGGTCAATCGATCGCGTTCCAAGGTAGAGCCGTCGAAGCCGGCCAACCAAGGCCCTCTACAACTGCACCACGGCCCCTTCGCCAACAAAATAGGCGCGGATCGCTTCGCTGAGTTCAGGATACCCTTCCCTCGAGAGCATCGATTCGGACACCCGTGAGGGGCGTCATCGCTGTCAGGTCTTCGGACTCAGGGCTTGGCTCGGGTTTCCCGGGACCACCTACCGCACACCGCTTCCCAGCGCTTCGCGCGCCAGTGCTTCGAGGTGTGTTTCGTTCCCAATACCGCTGCGGGGCAGCCCCGGATTCTCACCGGATTCCCTTATGTCAGCCCCCAGGACTGACGACAGAGACGCGGCTCAGCTAACAGCTCCTATCTGGAAAATCAAGGAAGGAGTGCTGGGGTGGTGCAGCTCAGCCCGAAGCCAGACACATAGACGTCCTGGAGGTTCACCGTGGTGCCAGATGCCATCATGCCAGACCCACAATCTGTATCCGGATAGGCGCCGCCTCCGCTGCCGCCAAGCTGGCTGGTTGAGGTCACCGGACTGCCGACGCTCAGTATCTCCGAGCCCGGCGCGCCAGTGACCTCGAGAGGTGCACAGCGCAGGCCCAGAGCGTCCATCCAGAGGCCACTTCGCCCCGTGAAGCCGACGACCACCTGGTTGGCAGGACACATCAGCGGCGTGCTGGCGCTGCCCGGGGCGGTGCCCTGTAGCGCTTGTGAGGAGGTCTCGGTGACCCGCACCCCATACACGTCTGCCTCGCTGGTCGGCACGATCTCGGGTTTTCCGCAAACCGCTTCTACACCCCAGATGAAGTTGGCCCCGTCGTTGTCCCACACGTTGAGCCCCATGAGCACTGTGCCGGCGGGGCAGCTCTCGGTCGTGGGTGGGTTGTTCGTGGACCCGCGCTGAGCGGTCGACGCTCCTGCCGCATACGAGAGTAGGCCGGGCGGACTCCAACTGCTCGTGATGTGGGCACACCAGTGCATCAGACGGCCCTGGTCACCGATCCCTTTGTCAGCCACACGCAAGCTCCAGTCCCCGTTGGCGTAGACGCCGTTGAAGTCCGAGAGGCTCCCCACGGGAGCGAGATCGCCGGAGATGGTTGGCGGCGTGTCGCTGCACTCAATGGGCGCGCCGTCGTCGTCGAAGTGCGCGTTGACGTTGTCTCTGTCCCCACACTGGTACTGAATGAGGTCGACTGAGACGTCCGCATGTCGAAGCTCGATTCGAAGATCTCCTGCGAAGGTGTGGTTCACGACGAGCGACGCGTCGACATCGGTGATGTCACCGTAAGCGGCAGATGTAGACGTCGTCACCGTGAAAGGCGACTGGTCATAGATGATCCGGAACGGGCTATCGCACACGTCAGTCTCGAAGGTGCACGAATACCCCTCGGCGGGCGCTTCTGCGGCCACGCAGGTACCACCCAAGCAGTCGACTCCTACGCAGTCCTTGTCGAGGCACGTGTAGCCGGTGGCGGGCGCAGGATTGTCCACGCAGGTGAAGCCGGAGTCGCAAGTCACGCCAGCGCAACCATCGATTTCTTCACACGTGTAGCCCGCAAGTGGAGCGACCGCGTCGATACACGTCTCACCCGTCCTGCACGGGTTGTCCGCGCATCCATCCGCATCTTCGCACGAGTAACCTGTCTGAGGTGCTACCGCGTCGATGCACGAGTAGGCCGCGCCGCAGGGATTGCCCACGCAGTCGTCCGTGTCCTCGCAGGTATGTCCCGTGGCCGGAGCCACCGCATCCACGCAGCTCTCACCGGATCCGCAGGCGACGTCCACGCATCCGTCCGTGTCCTCACACGCATAGCCAGTCTCCGGAGCCACCGCGTCGATGCACGTCTCACCTGGCGTGCACGGATCAGGCGCGCATTCATTCGTGTCCTCGCAGGCGTATCCCGTCGCCGGGGCAGCCGCGTCCACGCAAGTCTCGCCCGTGCCGCACGGATCACCGACGCATTCGTCCGTGTCTTCACAGGTATAGCCCGTAGCTGGCGCTACCGCGTCGACACACGTCTCACCCATGCCGCAAGTGACGCCCTCGCAACCATCCGTGTCTTCACACGAATAGCCGGTCTCTGGAGCGACCGCATCGACGCAGGTCTCACCCGTGCCACAAGGATCGCCGACGCAACCGTCCGTGTCCGAACACATGTAGCCGGTCAAAGGCGCGGAGATGTCGGTGCAGGTCTCGCCCACGCCGCAAGGATCGCCTGCGCAACCGTCCACGTCCGAGCACATGTAGCCCGCTTGGGGAGCCACCAGATCCAGGCAGGTCTCGCCCGTACGGCACGGATCGTCCGCACAACCGTCGGCGTCTTTGCAGGAATACCCCTCCGCCGGAGCCACTGCGTCCACACAGTCATAGCCTGCTCGACACGGGTCGTCCGCGCAGGCGTCCGTATCCTCACACGTGTATCCCGAGTCGGGGGCCGCAGCGTCGACGCAGGTCTCGCCGGAGCCGCACTCCACACCGACGCATTCGTCCGTGTTCACGCAGGTGAAGCCGGAGAGCGGAGCCGTTTCGTCGACACAGGTTTCTCCAGAAGTGCACGGGTCGTCGGCACATTCATCCACGTCGACGCACTCACCGCCTTCTTCGACCAGGCCAGCGGGACAGAAGCAGGTAGCGCCTTCGTCCAGCACCACGCAATGGGCACCCGTCGGGCAGCTGGCGAGTGCGCACAGGTCCTCATCTGAGTCACCACCCGTGCCGCCAGAACTCGTCTCCTCACCCGAGCCGGAACCCCCGGTCCCGGAGTCATTGGCGCCGGAGTCACCGGTCCCGGAGTCACCGGTCCCGGAGTCATCCGTCGACATTCCCCCCATGCCCCCCGTGCCAGATTCGGCATCGGACGGTGGGCCCCCCGATCCGCAGGCCGTGACGGCCAAGACAGCAAAAGGAAGTGCAAGGGGACTCAACGTCGTCGTTCGTCTCATGGTTTTAGTTGCTCCTATCGAGTGCACCGCTGATATGAGGCGTATTGAATCCCTGGAGCATGAAGGTCTGGGCGTCGCTGAAGTCGGTAGGGAAGGTCAGTCGGGCGTCGATGAGCGGTCCCTTTTGGTAAGGGGAGAAGTAGAGAAGCTGGCCGGGATTGAAGGCCGAGCGCACGGTGACCGCGCCTCCAACGACGTGTTGACCACTTTCGCCTGCGACTCCGAAGTTCGTCGTGAAGGTCTGATCGAGGCTGAACTCGACTTCGATTTCGATGCGCCCGTCAAGATTGGCGTCGGCGCCGACGGGGACGTCGATATTCGTCGTGCCGCCCAAGTCGAAGGGTACGGACTGGTCGATCTCAGCGAAGACCAGGGTGGCTGTCACTCCGTCGATCGAAAGCTCGTTGGACTGGTGGTATTTCTGCTTGGTGAAGACCTCGGTCGAGAAGGTGACGTAGTCGAAGTACGCAAAGGGCTCGCCCCCGAACGCGACGAGGGGGATCGAGCCCGTCGTGGAGGGCAGCCCCGCCAACGAAAGCACGTTTTCGAGAGCGCTGTCCCAATTGACGCTGGTGTCGAGGAACGGGACTTCGATCTCCGAGGCACTGATGACCGTCGGGGTGCCGCTCACTGCTCCGGTCAACGACGCGCTCTTGAGATCGAAGTCGACGAGCGCGGTGGGCCCCGAATAATTCCACGAGTGACCGACCGGGGGAAGACAGCCTCCCGCGCACAGCTCGAGATCGAAGCCGACGTCGTCGAGCCCTTCGAGGCTAAAGTTGACAGCGGCCTTGGGTGTTTCTGCCTCGAACTTTGCTTCGGCCGCCACCGCCCAGGTCGAGGTCAGAGCGAAGCTCTCCCCTTCGACGATTTCGTCGGGGAATTCGAGCGTGACGTCGACCGGTACATAGGCATCGACCTCACCGGTGCCAAAATCGATGTCGCTACTCATCGAGATCGTGCCGGACATTTCCATCGTTGCTTCCCATTCGCCGAATGCGTCGGGAAAAGGTAGGCGGTAGTGAGCGGGTGAGCCTTCACTCAGATCGATGTCGAAGGGCGGCGCTACCGCCAGGTTGAGCGGTTTGGAATCCCAGATGCTGGCATCGTTCGCGACGAAGTAGAGCCTGCGGTTCGTGACGAAGACGGTTGCATCCACCACGTTGACCGTGACGTCGGCGACGGCGGTCAGATCTGTCGAGTCACGCGCCTCGACTTGAAAGTTCAAGACGGGGGCGGTTTCGAAGTCGAGCAGAGTCTGGTCAGCCACGACGATCTCCCCGGTTTGTGGATCGACTTCAAACGGACCGTCGACCATGCCGAGCAGGGAGTACTCTACCGTGTCGCCAATATCAGGATCGATGGCGAAGACGACGCCGAGCAGAGTCATGTTGGGATCGGCCTCGGAGACACTGAGCTCGAGTGTCGCATCGGCCATGACGGGCGCCTCGGGGACATCCGTCACCGTGACGGTGACGACTCCCTGCTGCTGCAGGCCAGCGTCATCTTGGATCTGGACGGTCAGCGCGAAGTTGCGCTTTCCAGTCTCGAAGTCGAGGGGGGCCGGGTCGACGACCACGAGCTCACCGGTAGCTTCGTTGAGCTCGAAAACACCAGGATCACCGTGCTCATCGATGATGGAGTAGCTGACGACGCTTCCATCGGGATCATTGGCCAAGATCGAGCCGACCAGCCCGGCCGCCAGCGTGCTTTCGGGCACATCGAGGGCTGTCGTGAGCAGCGACGGGGCGATGCTGGTGGACATCTCTGTCTCGACCAAGAGCACCGCGTGACCGTTCGTGAGACGGTGGAAGGTGCGCCCTAAGCGCTCTTCGTTGCCTTCGGCGAACCAGGTGGTTGCAAAGGAAGCCACCGAGTCACCCGGATCACCCATGACCACGAGCTCATTGGAAGACGAACTGAGGCGGAGCAAGTCGAGTCGCTCGATATTCAGAGTCTGCTGGCCGTTGCCTTCCAGATCGAGTCGTTCGATGTCACGCACGCGCCCGCGTAAGGCATTCAGATCGAAGGTGAGCCCTTCCTGAGCGAGCTTCAACGTATCTTCACCGCGCCCTCCGCGCACACTCAAGAAGTTCAAGTCGGCGATTTCGAGAACGTCGTCGCCCGCGCCGCCATAGAGCACATCGGCGCCTCCGCCCCCAATCAAGATGTCATTCCCCGTGCCAGAAACGAAGACCTCGTCTGCTGCGGTGCCCGTGAAGGTATCGTCTAGAGCTCCGCCCCGGAAGGTGATGTGATTGCCATAATCTCGGCCGAAGCGGACGTAGGCGGCCCCGACGTCGCTGCCGCGGTCGCTATCACTGTCGTAGGCGCCCACGAGGAAATCAGCCATTCCGTCGCCGTTGATGTCGCCGACGTCGAGCGAGGTGCCGAAGCCAGACTGCGCAGCACCCGATACGGTGAACTGAAATCCACCCTCGCCTTGGGCCACGTCATCTAGACTGACGGGCGCTCCGTCGGTCTTGCCGTAGACGACATAGACGCTGTCACTGACGCTTGCGATCACGATGTCGTCGAGGCCATCTGCATTGAAATCCCCCCCGATGCGCACGGCCCCCTGAGGGGTGAAGGCGTTCACGTCGCCGGTGATCAAGAATCCCCCGTTGCCATCGACTGCGCCCTGGAGGTTGACGTCATCGCGAGAAGCTACCCCGAACTGAACGGCGATCTCACTGACGCCGCCCACGCCTTCGCCCAGGAAGGCCATATCCGACAGACCATCCCCGTTGACGTCTCCGCCTCCGCCCGATGGACGCTGGCTGATGTCGCGTCCACTCGTGATGACGAACCCATCGTCCCAAATGAGATTGAGCGGAGACCAGACGTACATCGTGCGAGGCGGATGGCCTACCGGAAGTCCGGCGTCCGGGTTGCTCAGCTCGATCGAGCGGGCGCGCTTCGCCTTGCCATACACAACGTACTGCCTCAAGTCCGTGTTGAACCTGGGCTGCAGGAGGAGATCGTCGTACCCGTCCCCGTCGATGTCTCCGACACCTTGGATGCCAATTCCATATTGATGAGCCAGCGCACCCGGCTTGTAGCCGGTGATGGTGAATCCTCCGGTTGGAGGCGTAGCCGAAAGGGCCTCCATATCGATAGCTTGACCGTCTTGTCGGCCGTAGATGACATAGACGCGCCCCCCGTCCTCGTCGCCATAGTTGAGCGCCGTGGCCGCAAAGTCCTGGAGCCCATCGCCATTCATGTCGCCCACGGCTGCCGTCGCATATCCGAAGAGATCGCCGTTGTACGATTCTAGATCATCCAGGTCGGGGGCCTGGGCGATGCGTGAGCCATTCTCTCCGAGGGCGAAGAAGCCGTCCGCGCTCGCGTTGCTGATGACGGAAGCGATGTTCGTCGACCTGAGCCGGGCGCCCGAGATGGCGTACGCTTTGCCTCGAAACACCTCGGGGAACTCGTAGGCATAGGGCGCGCCAAAGACGGCATCGCCGATCCCGTCGCCATCCATGTCGCCGAGGTTGTTGATTGAAAACCCAAAAGCATCGCCCACGGGGCCATAGGTGGTGCCGAGGTCCGAGGCTGTCAGCGTCAGCCCAGGAAAGCCGCCGCCGCAGGGCGGGTGACTCAAGGAATAGCCCGCGCAGAGATAGGTGGCATGGGGCCGTCCGCCGGACTCTCCCGTGAACACCGTGCCCGCCACGCCTGCAGTCACGTCCGCCAAATCGATTTGTCCGTCGGCGGCGACGCCGCTCACCACGTACACCTGGCCTGCTTGCTCTCGATCTCCACCGGGATTGGCGAGGGGCGCCCCGATAGCGAGTTCGGCCAGGTTGTCGCCGTCGAGATCATCGAGGATGGCGACGGACCAGCCGGCAAAGCTACCCGGCAAGTCACCGATGACATCAAAGCCCGACGCTTCGATACGAACCTCCGGAGACGCCTCAGCCGCGCCGCTTTCGATGCCGTCGAAGGGCGTCACCTCACAGCGGACGATGGTGCCGCCGAGGATCGAATCCGTCGAAAGTGTGTTCGTCTGCTCGTCGTCGATGAGAACACCGTCAGCGTACCAGGAGTAGCTGAACTGATCAGAGCTGCCACAATCGGGATCAAGGTAGCCCGTGGTCGTGCAGGTCATGAGATCGCCCGGGTAGGCCACGGGTGTCACTGAGGGTGGTGTCGCCTCGGGAGGCAGGTTGGTCACCGTGACCGTATCGCTCTCCGTGACTTGAAACGGCAGTTCTTCCGCCGATTGCCAGCGGATGCGACAGCGGAGTTCGTCGCCATACGACAAGGTCGCGTCGGAGAGCCGGGAGTCGTGAGCACCGTCGACGATCTCGCCGTTTTGGAGCCAGATGTACTCGAGGTTCACCGAATCCGGCGTCACATGGGGATCGCTATCGTTTTGCAGCTCGACCTGGCAGGTCGGTGCACTGCATGCGTAGAGCAGGTCGGGTGAGACTCGGGCGGTGGCGAGGGTCAGAGGCTCTTCAACAGTGAGGACTTCGTTCGATGTGCCGCTGGTTTCCAGATCGCCATCGCTGGCGGTCGCCTTGCAGGTGACTTCGTCCCCGGCGCTGTGACCCGAAGTGAGCAGTGCGTCGTTTTCGCCCTCGACCACCTCACCGTCGATCAACCACTCGTAGCTCCAGTCGAGATCGTCCCCATCTGGATCGACCCCCGAGGCCACGCACGAAAGTGCGCCAGCTTGGGCGGTGCTGTCCGTGACCACGAAGACATCGAAAACGACTGGTGCGCTGTTGCCGATCGTGACGCTGCTCGTCGCTTCGAGCTCACCAAAGGTCGCGACGACGGTCCACTCCTCGCCGCGCGAGGTCTGAGTGGCGGGCACGGCCGCGGTAGTTACGGAGGACTCCTTGCCGTCTCGTGTCCAAGAGTAGTCAACGTCCTCGAGCGGGGCCTCCGGGGAGATCGTCACTCGTGCCGTGAGGGGGTCAGTGGTAACGGGCTCGCTCGGATCGATCACGACCCCGAGAGTTCGGGTCGCGCTCCCCTTATCCATATCGGTCGAGCCACCCATGCCGCCCATGCTGTCTGAGCCATCCATGCCGTTCGAGCCGCCCATGCCCCCACTCCCTTCCGAGCGGCCCGTGGCGGAGTCCGAACTTCCGCAGGCCATTTGAAGAAGCGAGACGGTGAGGAGAAAAGCCAGCGTCGGAGTGGATCGCCAGCGTGTTGAAGCAAATTTCATTAGATCTGCGGGCCCTCGCAGGACGGCGCTACACCGCTGGTGCTCGGGAAAATGGACTGGGGGGTCGGGTGTCTGGTGAATGCTCTATTTTGAATAAGTTACTATGACAATCAATCCAAAACCCATCCGAGGGGCCCAGAAAAGGGGGCTCATCACGCAGGGAGTGTGACTTCGACGCACCTGAGTCAACATGGAGAACTGGAGTGGCTCCAATTGAGCTGACACCTTGGGAGGAGGTTATCCTCCCGTGTAGAAGCTTACCTTCCGTATTCGAAAATGACTCGACCGGTTCTTCTCCTTCTTGTTCTTGCTCCTCTCCTCCTTTCGCCTCAGCCAGCCGCTGCCGAAAAACTGGATGATGTCGATGATGCTGCCCGAGGTGATAACCGACCGTCAGCAAAACCGCGTCGGGAGCAACGAGCGAAGAAGTCAACGTCACGTCGCTTACAATCCGACGATGAACCAGACAACTTTTTTCTCTACGTTCTCGCGGCGCCGTGGACGATTCCATACTACGCTGCCCGAATATCAGGTCAGCATCCAGTTTTCTCGGATCGACCGTTCGAGGAGGGCTGTGGGCTATTTTGTCTGAATGACGATTCAGGCACTGCCCCGCAAAAGACCTTTTCGTTCCACGTCGAGCTGGACGGTGGATACGAACTCTCCGGTTTTCCTTTCGCCGAGCTAGCTTTTCGGTTGGAGTCGCTCTTCGGCATTGGCCTGTCGACTCAACTCACGGGCTATCGCGAGCCCAATGCGCAACAGGTCGACAACGCTCTGATGGGTAAGTCCGACCTTTACTATCGATTCGCTACCAGTCGATGGGTGCAGTTTCGCTCTGGACTAGGGGGTGTTCCTAATTGATGGCTCTAAAAGCTGGGTTATTTCGATCACTTAGCGAGATGGATTGCGCGACGTTCGTGCTGATGATCGAACCGACTCATGGCGCGACATGCGATGAGCGATGCACAATGGGAGAGGATTCGACACGTGATCCCCGAGGCGAGAACAGGTCCAGTTTCGAAGCGCGGTGATCGGTTGTTCATCGACGCTGTGCTC
>JBNKYC010000030.1:0-97916 GCA_050300635.1 Polyangiaceae bacterium | reverse complement strand
CGCCCGATGGCGGCTGTCAGACGGTTGGCGAGGGCGCGGAGCATAGGGCTGATCTCGTCGACGGAGACGACAACTTCAAGTCTTGCTCTCGGCGATTTCCTGAACGATTCTGTGACGGATGAGCCAGGTAGCCAGGACAGGGCGAGCTCAAGCATTCGTCCTTCGTCGTTCTGGCTCGGTGTGCCTGTAAGTGCCTCGGGCAAGGGTTGCTCACAAGTGGATCCGGCGCATTACTTTTCCCGAGGGTAGCGGACGATGAATTCACTGCGTGCCCCACCGCTCTCCTGATAGCCTTCGATCCAATAGAAGTAGTCGTCGTCCATTTGGAGTTCGCTCTTGAAGTCCCAATCTCCGCCCCAGGGGCGTCGCTCGGGGACAATTCTCTCGCTTGCCTTCGTCTCGACATTGAAACGATGAAGGACAAATCCGTACGCAGGAGCGGATCCGACGGAATCCCAAAAGTAGACTGAATTCTCGTTAGCTACATAGCGAGGAGCGCCCATGAAGATGTCCGTTGCGAAGTAGTCAGTAAACGCGAGCGAATCAGGATCGACTGTTTGAAAGAGCGAACTATCCGGTCCCGGGACATCAATCCAGGTGATAAGGCCTTGAGGGGTGTTCCATAGCCACCGATAATGCCATTCCTGCACGTTGTCCTCGAGTAACGGGTCACTCCAGCTGGCGAGAACGGACCGAGAAGCGACCTCGATCTTATGAACGTAGCCATCGCCCATGCAATACAACTGATCGTCAACGAGGGTGAGCGACGTGCTTCCACCCAGGTATTGCCCTCCGGTGTCGAGGCGTTGACTGCTCCAATCATCGATATTGATGAAGAACAACGAACGGCAGTTGGGGGTCGTCAAGATGAGAGTGCGGTCGAAAAAGGTGGGGCTTTGCAGCGGCACGGCCGAAGAGTCTCCCTGCGCCACGTCGAGAACGTGATGAAGATCGCCGTTCGGCTCATAGACAGCAAGGAGTCCACCATAGCCAAAGTCAGGATGGTAGACTCTCCCGTCGTAGGCCGCAAAGACCCCAGTAGCGACGTTCCCCTCCAAGACTCGTGGGGTGCTGCCTGGTTCGTAGGGGAGACGCAGGGCGCCCACGGATACATCACCGAGTGATCCATCGGGCTGTATCTCTGAAAAGGTCCCTTGAAACCAAAAAGCATCACCGTAGAGCAACAACGCACCGGCGCCATTTTGACGTTCATGAAGAGGTTCAAGCGCGGTGTTCATGGGAGGACAAGTTTCCCAAGTCTCGGGGCAACCAAAGCCACCGCCTCCACTCCCTCCCGACTCAGAAGTCGTGTCAGTTTCGCTCGATGTCGCGCTTCCTGAGCTCGTCTCGTCGGTCGAAGTGCTTTCGGTGGAGGTATTCTCAGTGTTGGTCGTTGATCCAGCCGCCGATGAAGAGGCGGTCGAGGAGCTGTCCCCCGAACCGTTGTTGCTTGGCGAACTGGATCTGCACTGAATGAAGACCGAAGCGATGCCGACGGTTAACAGGCAGAGGGGAGCAAAGGGCACGCTGCGCGGCGCGGTCAAGACGTGCAGGTGGACCAAGAACATTACTTTTCCCGAGGGTAGCGGACGATGAACTCTGCGCTGTTGAGTGTCGTCGCTCCGCCGTTTGGATTCCAGCCTTCGATCCAATAGAAATAGTCCTCATCCATTTGAAGCTCGCTCTTGAAGTCCCAGTCTCCGCCCCAGGGGCGTCGCTCGGGCAGACTACGTGTCAGCACTTTACTACTCACCTGGTACCCGTAAATAGCCTTGTTATGGAAGTACAAAGTGTCTTCGGCTGAAACGTATTGACCGTCTATGATCGTCACGTCAGGGTCGTCGTAATCGGAAAGGGTTAGGTTCTGCGGATCCAGGATTCGCAGGCGGGCCATGCCGGCGGGCGGTGTTCGAATCCAAGTCATGAGACCTGCGCTGGTACTAGCCAAATACGAATAGGCTACGTCCTGTATTCCATTCGCTAGGTCGGGGTCAGTCCAAGAGCTTTCAACTGACGCAGTCGCTGGATCGATTTTGAAGATGTGAGAAGTGCCCATGCAGTAAAGTCGGTCGCCATGGAAGAGCGTTCGCGTGGTACCGCCCGCGTATTGGGCATTGGTATCGAGGTGGCGGACCGTCCAGCTTTCGGTCTCGACGAAGAACACATGGGTGCAGTTGGGTGATGTGAGTGCGACGACCCCGCTCTCAACACTGAGACCAGTCAACATGAAAATATCGGGGTTTCCCCCGGTAACATCCACGAGCTTGTGCAAATCTCCGTTGGGCTTGTAGACGACAAGGTGACGACCCAATGAAGCGTCCGCGTGAAACACCAGACCGCCGTCTTCGACGAACATTCCCGCCGTAACGTTCCCCTCCAAGACTCGTGGGGTGCTGCCTGGTTCGTAGGGAATACGTAAGGCGCCCAGGAACTTTTTCCCACGAGAACCGTCAGGGTTGTTGAAGGTCACCGAACCCTGAAGCCAAAAAGCCTCGTGAGCGAGAAGTAGCGCTCCTGCGCCGTTGACCCTTTCGTGGAGAGGTTCGAGCTCGGTATCCATAACGGGGCAACCCTTCCAGATAGTAGGACAATCTGAGCCACCTCCTCCACTCCCACCTGCATCAGAAGTCGTGTCGGTTTCATTGGACGTGCCGGTATCCAAACTCGTCTCGCCAGTCGTAGTAGTCTCCACCGTCGAACTCGTCTCGGTCGTACCGGATTCTGCAGTTTCCGTTGGAGATGGGCCACGACCGGACGACGTTCCGGGGTTTAGGCCATCGTCCCTTGGTGATTGGGACCTGCACTGCAACAAGAGTGCGGCGCCGCACACGACGAGCAGCCAAAGGGGAGCGAGCTTGATCGCTCGGCGAGACGCCGACCACCTGGTCAAGTGTGAAGCTTTCATTGGACTAAGACTTTCTGCTGAATGAATGAAGAGGAGTGCGTGAAGAATCGGCCAGTCGGTCAACGAACTGAGAACGTTTTCACCGCGTAGTTGTGAAAGCTCTAAGAAGCATATCTATCTGAAAATCAATCTATCTCTCATCATGCGTTGCTCATAACGATCCAACCATTTCAACCCTAGCACTTGATAGTTAGGGGGGGGGGGAAGCAGTTAGACTGCCTCACCATGTCAAACTTTCGGATGGGTGTGGGTTCGAGATGGTCGGGTGCTGGAGTAGCGTTGGGTGCCTTTCTCTTGGCCTACCGGTCACAGACTGGTCAGGAGGAGCTGGAACTGTCTGCTGGATCCCTTGATGAGGTCGTGACGTGTTGAAGTACGCAACGTACTCGCCGAGCACAGGTCTGATCTCGTCGACGGAGGCGACAACTTCAAGTCTTGCTCTCGGCGATTTCCTGAACGATCCCGCAAAAGATGAGCTAGGTAGCCAGGACAACGTAGCCCACAAGAAGGGGACGAGGGCTCACGCCAAGATGCCCAGGGTTTCCCGCACCACTTCGATGGTCTCCGAGAAAACTTGGGGTCGCTCCTCCGGTCTATTCAGAAAGTCCATCTGGCTCGCCAGGTCGATGAGCCTGGACAGTTGTAGCCAGTCAGCAGGCAAAGTCCCTCCTGAATCACGGTAGCCCTCGAAGAAGGCATCTCGAAAGCCCACGGGGAGGCTGGTGCCAGCACGCAGAAAGTTGCCGACGTCAACCAAACAAGGCCCCGCGAAGCTGAATTCCCAGTCGAGGAGTGCAGCGACAGACCAAGTGGAACGACGCTTGCGGAGTATCAGGTTGGAGCGTTTGAAGTCGCCGTGAACCAGACAGTACTGGCCGTCCACTACGCGCAGCCTCGGAGCGTGACGCTTCACGAACCGCCAAATTTCAGCGCGAAGCGCTTGGCTCATGCGTTTTCCCGCTCGTCCTCGGTACAGCTTGTCATAAACGTCCTGCTCGATGAACGTCGACGGAGGACCGTACCGCTCCACGATCTTAAGCTCCGCGTCGAAGCTACCGCAGGCAGGAAACGGTCGCTCCGCAAGGCCAGCGAGAACCTGGCCGCAGGCAGTGGCGATCTCGTTGAGCTCTTCGGTCGGCAAGCTCTCGAAAAGGTCCGAGAGAAGCGTACCTTCCACGAACTCCCAGACGGAGCACGGGTAACCAACGACGCCTACGTCGAGGCAAGTATGCCGAAGAACGGGGACGGGGACTTTCGCGCCGGGGCTGGAATCCAGATAACGCATGAGCGCTGCCTCCCGGGCAGCCGCCGACCCCTCCCGTGTGTGCACGCGCAGAACGAACTCCTGGGAAATGCCCTGCAGTCTGAACCGAATGTTGGTGTTCGCGAGGCCACTGGGAATGACCTCGGCTCTCGCCAGCACGTGACCCGGGAAAACTACTTCCACCAGGGCGTGTAGCTGATTCCGGCTGACATCCGCGTGCTCGGGCCGCTCCCATCCCTTCTCCATGGCCCCTCAGGGGTAATCGAGACCGGGCCGAAGCCGCAAGGTGCCTCGCCCGTCCAACTACTAATTCGACCGCGAGCGTCGCACACACACCCCGAAAAACACTGAAGCAGCGCAAAAATCCGCGAACCAACGCCTGCGGCGCAGCCCCCTACCCGGCCGACAGCACCTGTACTGGCTACTTAACGTATCCACGTCATCAACCAGCCCTGCGATAGTCGTGATGAAGTCCGTTGAGAACTAGGGTCGAGTTTATAAGCGGGCACAAACGGCGCTCTTGAGAACGCGGATGCCAGCTCCCTTGACGACCCGGTCAAACTCGCTCCCAAACCGATGACGGCTTTACCGAGCACTGAAAGCGCCGCGCCGCCTGAGCCCCGCTCCTGCGAGGAGGGCCAAGAACCAGATCGCCCCCAAAGAAGATCGTAAGCGCAAGCTCGAGTTCGAGCAGGAGCACCCGCCGTCCGACTCGGCCGCCACGCCGTCGCCCGACGAGTCGGCGTCGATGGGCTCGACCCCACCCATCCCTGTTGCCATGGGCTCCTCGACTGAGCCGTTCGCACCAGAACCGTGGGCCCCAGAACCATTCGCAGCTCCCGTGCCCTCGGCACCCGAACCGCCACCGCCAGCCGGGATTTCCCCCGGCGCCCCACCTGGCGCCTCGGTGGGTTCGCACTCCAAGCCCTCGTCGATCCGACCATCACAGTTATCATCGACACCGTTGCACACCTCGGTGCCGGACGGATTGCGGTGGGGATCGTCGTCGTCACAATCGTCCGAAGCGCAGTAACCGTCCTCGTCGGAATCATCGACGGCATCCGCGGGGCAATCGTCACACCCGTCGGGAACGCCGTCGCCGTCCGCATCCGTCACATCGTCGTAGCTCGGGCACAAGTCCTCCGCATCGGGGACGCCGTCGGCGTCTGCATCGCACGCCGACGTGTCGAAGGAGCATTCATCACAGAGCAGCACCCCAACACTCCCTGTGGCGCTCCCCTGAGATTCACAGGTGTGACCACCGAGGTCCGCCCCATCACACACCTCCCCGGCTTCCGGATTGGCGAGGCCATCCCCACACACGGGAGTTGTACAATCCGAGTCGCAGGTGGGGGAAGAGCCCGCGGTGTCGCACTCTTCGCCCGAGTCCGTGATCCCGTCTCCACACCCTGTGCACCCCATACTCGTGCTGCAGGAAAGTCCAGGAGAACAATTCGTATCGTCGGCCACGTGGACACACAGCGACGCGCTGCACGAGTCTTCTGTGCACGCAATCCCGTCGTCGCAGTCCATGGGTGTCCCCGCAACACAACCGGACTCCGTGCACGTCTCCGTACCGTTACAGGCCTCGCCATCGGAACATTCGACGGCGACGCCCGCCGTGCAAACACCCGAGAGGCAAGTCTCCTCCCCGTTGCAGTAGGTGCCGTCGGAGCACGACTCGCCGTCCGGCTTAAGCAGCACTTCGCACGCGCCATCCATGCAGGTTCCTGCCTCCGAGCACGACGTTTCGGGGTAGTTCGTCGCACACTCCACCTCGTCGCAGCACGTGTTGGTACCGACATCACAGCATTCGCCGGCCTCAAGCTTCTCTTGAATGCACCCGGCATGGGTGTTCGATTGGATGCAAAGCCCATTGACCATCTCGTCGTACAGCAGGGGACAAATCTCCCCCGGCAGACAGCCCTCGAACTGTGTGATGCATGCCTCCGTCTCACAGTTCCCCTTCGAAATGTCGCAATAGAGACAAGCATCCAAAAAGGGCAGCTTGTCCTCCGAGCACTCCTCTTGGCAGATGGCCAAAGCGCAGTCTGACTTTTCATCCGCAAAGCTCTGTCCAGCCGTCATGACTGCTGCGAGAGCGACGAGCACGGCCGCAATGACGGGCCCACGGGGCACCCCAATTCGTCGACGTGATGACGGACCTACTGAACCCACGAAAAACGACACCAATTGATTCACTCGCTTGTACCTCCGAGAACAAATTCTCTCACAGGCAGACGAGGGCGTAGGTCCGCGCGTCCCAGAACCAACTCTCAGTTTGTTCCCCTGCTCAGATTGCTCGCACTTTCCCTTACTAGTATCCTCCCTCCACCATGGACGGTCCGCCGCGCACATCCTTCGGAACGGATCACCTCCCTGCACGGCGCCGTTATGAGGTGTTTCGCGAAGCCATCGGCGTTGTCTACGAGGTATCATCGCCCACGAGAGAAGGCGAAGACTTCCACGCATCGATGGAATCGACCCTCGCCGATCAGATCCTTTTTATCACGTGCGAAACCGTTGGTCAGAAGTTTCGCCGCTCGTCCGCTCACATTGGCCAGGATGGGCTCGATCATTTTCAAATCCAGATCTTTTCCGAGGGAACGAATCACATCACGGAGGCGACTCACAGGAGCCACAGCAGCACCCGAGACTTGCTCTTCATCGATACTGCTCAGCCCTACGAGGCGGTGACCACCGATTTCACGAACCACACCCTCGTTGTCCCAAGACATCGACTCTCGGCCAAGCTGCGCGCACCGGACGAGCACAACGGGCGCTCGCTTTCCGGGAAGGTTCCTCTCGCACAGCTGGCGCAAGACCATCTGCGTCGACTCTTCCGGGCGCTTCCTCATCTTCCCCACGATCAGCTGACGAGCGCCATCGAGCCCACACTCGATCTCGTCGCGGCTGCCTTCAACGGCGTTTTCGAACCCGATAGTCCCGGCGAGCAAGCGGTCCACCGGGCCCTCGGTGAAAGGATTCGTACGTACATCGACGGCCACATCGGCTTCGAAGATCTTTCTTCGGAGAGATTGTGCGCTGAGTTTCGCGTCTCACGGAGCACTCTGTACCGGATCTTTCACCAGTACGGTGGCGTTGCTTCCTATGTCCGCAATCGTCGTCTCGACAGCGCGATGCGCCTCTTGAGTTCACCGCATGCCGCACACCTATCGGTGACCGACATCGCAACTCAGAGCGGATTTCATTCCGACAGAGCTTTCCGTCTCGCGTTCAAACGACGATTTGGTGGTGCCCCGACGGACGCTCGCGCGGCGTGCCCGCGCGCGGCGAAGGACGACGAGCCGCACGCCGATCTCTTGTGGGTCGATTGGTATCGAGGACTCTAGGTGATGCCGGTTTCAGACCCTGTGCCCAGAGCCCTCCTCGATGCGAGCGTCCTCCCGGCGAAAGACCGGGGGAAGCAGTTTCATCGGATGCTACTTCCCTTGTTCCACAGCGTTCCTCGAGAAAAAGGTCCTGACTATCAAGGGAGCATCGAAGTCTTTCGTGTGGGCGATACCATGCTCACCAAGAGCCACCTCGGCGCGGCGACCTTCGAACGGAAGGGCACTGCGCTCGCCGATGGGATCGACATGTACGGCATCCAGGTCTTCGTGCAAGGGCAGACCGAGATGACTCAAGCCACTCACCGGGGCCACCGAGGTCCCGACGGCCTGGTCATCCTTGATATGGCTCAGCCCCTGGAGAACGGCACGGGCGACGCTCTCACCTACAATCTGTCCGTCCCGCGTCGTGTCCTCGCCCCGCTTTTGCGGGAACCCGACGTTCACCATGGGAGGTTCTTACGCCGAGAGTCTCCATTGGCCACGTTGGCGCTCGAACACTTTCGGGCAGTGTTCGAGGAGCTGCCTCGTCTCACGCGGGCCGAAGCACAAGTCGCCATCGGCCCAGCCATCGCCCTCGTCGCAGCCACACTCAACAGCGTGGGCAGGAGTTCGAGGCCCGCGCCTGAGCTCGTGGCAGCGAGCGACGCGCTTCGGGTTCGCAGCTACATCTCTTCCCACTTTACAGATCCGAGTCTCACTGTGGGGACCCTCGGTGAGCGCCTTTCGATCTCGAGAAAACGGCTGGCCTGCATGTTCCACGAGGAAGGAGGCCCCGCCGCATTCATCCAACGCCGGCGCCTCGAACTCGCCAGACGCTGGCTGCTCGATCGGCACGGCCGCCCCTTGCCCGTCGCCGATATCGGCGCTCGCGCAGGATTTGGCTCGGACGCAACGTTCTTCCGAGTGTTCAAGAAGGCATTCGGGGCATCGCCCAGCGACGTGCGAGAGAGCGAGCAGGAGCCAACGCTGCCAGAAACCACGGATTGGTTCGCCGTCTTCTGAGGTGAGAGTTGCACGCTCTGTCTCAACAGGACGCGGCCACTAGGCCTTCTTCACAAATTGCGACTTGAGCATCATCCCCTGCCCATCGATCTTGCAGTCAATGTTATGGTCACCCTGCACCAAGCGAATATTCTTCACCTTCGTGCCAATCTTGATGCTGCCACCACCACCTTTGAGCTTGAGCTCTTTCACCAAGGTAACGGAATCTCCATTCGCCAAGAGATTCCCATTCGCGTCCTTAACCACGAATACTTCCTCGGCCTCATCCGCCGCACGCTCCCATTCGTGACCGCAGGTCAAACACTCTAACCGCTCCCCGGCCTCCAAGATATCGATCATAGTGCAGACGGGGCAAGAAAGGGTCTCAGTCATGGGGCGGTTACTAGCAGGTTGAAGGCGAAAACTGTAGGAGCTCCTACCCGCCGGGATGTTCAGCGCAGCCTCCTACTAGTAGCGCGTTCCCAAGCGACCCCGCCGAATGCCTGCAGGCGGTGATCGAGTACGCCTCGGTCGCCGCCCACGCTACAACCTTGGCGGATGGAGCCAAGGTTCCTTTCTGAGTCCGAAGCCGAGACGGTCTGCCAGGGCGAATCGCGGCTGCGCGAGTCAACACGACTGGACGTCGCCTATTCAAGAAACTATTTTGCTCTAGGAGATCAAGCAATCAGCAGCCACGCGCTGCCCCCCCATTGTGGAGATAGAATGACGAGTACTCGCTCTACGCTGAATGCGACCTTACTGTTTGTAATCCTAGGCGCCGCCGCGTGCGGTGGTGGTACTTCCGGTACCGAGAGCGAAAACGGCGGGGCGGCGGGGGCAAATGGAGTCGGCGAAGGCGGCGCTAGTCAGGACAGTTCGGGCTCGAGCAGTACCGGAGACGATCGCGGAGCCGGCGGATCAGACGCTCAAGGCGACGGCAGTTCGGGCGGAGGCAAGGGCAAGGGTGGAGACGGCAGCGGCGGTGAGACCGGTGCGGCGGATACCACTCCGGACGCCTTTAGTTTCACGCCTCGAGACGGCGTGGCGCTTGGCGAGCAAGTGGTCTCTGATGCCATGACCGTAAGTGGCATCAACGCCGCTGCGCCCATCGAAGTTACAGGGGGCGAGTACAGCGTGGACGGGGGCGCGTTCACGGACAGCGCCGGCACGGTGGAAAGTGGCCAGTCCGTTATCCTTCGCCTGACTGCAGACACGAAGGTCGATACCAGCACTGAAGCGACGTTGACCATTGGCGGAGTGAGCGCGACCTTCACGGTCACTACCGTGGGCGATGAAGTTGCTCCTTTAGCCGTCATCCACTTTCCGCCGGTCAACAGTTACACCAATCAGCCCACCATGCTCGTTCGGGGCGCTGCAGAGGACGCCGAGGAGAGCGAGATCACCGCAGTTACGGTCAACGGAATCGAAGCAGAGAGCAGTGACGGATTTGCCACGTGGCAGGTCGTCGTCCCCCTCGAGGTCGGAGACAACGTACTCGCGGTGCGCACCGCAGACGCCGAGGGCAACGAGGCGGACGCGGCGGACGCGACGATTCAGTTCAACCCACTGCCGAACGATCTCAACCTCAATTCGCTCGTGTTCGACAGTGCAAGTCAAAGGGTCTTGGCCACAACAAGCTATCCTAGTTCCCTGCTTTCCCTGGACCTCAGCGGAACAGAGCGCACCGTTGTCTCTTCAAGCGGATTCAACATCGACGAGCTCGGTACGGGCCCAGAGCTCGATTTCGCGCGCAATCTCACCCTTGATGGCGAAAATGGCCGAACCTTCCACCTCAACAGCGCCGGCCTAGATAGGGCCATCTTCAGCGTTGACCTCCAGAGCGGCGACCGCACCGCCTTGATCACGGGATCGAGTCCAGGGAGTGGACCGGCCTACGATCTTATTCGCAGCTTTGTCTTCGATGCGGACAATGACCGTTTCCTGGTGCTCGACGGATTCAACGGATCAGTCTCGAACCGAGATGGCATACGGCTTTTTGGGGTCGACCTTGTGACCTTGAACCGGACCCGGATATCCGGCGAGGAAGGCAACTCGACCCGAGGCAGTGGTGTTCGATTCGACAACGTCAACGCCATTGCCTTAGATTCGGGTAACAACCGGGCTGTCGTCGTTGACGTCACGCCGGACGCGCTCTTTGCCATTGATCTGGACTCGGGCGATCGCTCCTTGGTTTCCGGATCAGAAGGCTCCTCGAATACGGTGGTCGGAGACGGCGCGGACTTCACCTCCCTGAGGGAGACCATCGCGCTCCACCCAGCAAGCAATCGCGCCTTCGTCGTTGATGTGAACAGCGTTTTCGCAGTGGATCTGACGAGCGGCGACCGAACCTTGGTTTCCGGGGCCACGCCCGCGGGGGACGAGGTCGTCGGCACAGGGTTGCCCTTCACAAGAATCGACTCCCTCGCAGTCAACGACGCAGGAACCCAATTGGTGGTGGATGACACCGAATACGCCACCTTGGTGCTGGTGGACGTAGCAACAGGCAACCGTGAGTTCCTAGACGACTTCCAAACCGGAGAAGGGCAGCCCTTCGAGCGGCCCGAGTCCTTGTTGCCGGGAACATCCGACGACCAACTGATCGTTGCTGATCAAGTTACGGGCATATTCTTCACCACAGATCTCACCACCGGGGATCGCTCTGAGCTGTTTTCCGTAGCGAGCGTCAATGAGCAGGCGAATGGACTTCTACTCGAAGAGCAGACGGTCATTGCGGCGGGCAAAAGCGAAAACCACATTCTCATCGCCGAAACAGAGAGTTTTGAGCCTCGTATCTTGGCATTGGATCCACGCACGCAAGAGCTCAGTCTGGTCTCGGGCGAGGGCGACGGCACGAGTCGCGGCACCGGGCTCACTCTCGAACGTCCCATCGACATGGTATTCGTGCCCGGTCAAGGCAGCACTTCCGATCGCGCTTTCGTGCTGGACGGCGACCTCAACTCGCTCATTGTCGTTGATTTGGATACGGGGGACCGAACCTTGCTCTCCGGTCGAGGCGACAACGGCGGGCCGCTCGTTGGTGAGGGCCCCGAGTTCGGCAGTGGCACCTACTCAGTGACCTGGGACGCCGCTCGAAGTCGCCTCATCGTTGGAGTGACTTCGTTTGGGCATGGTGCTCTCTTCGCGGTCGATCCAACGAGTGGCGATCGCGAGGTGCTCAGCGGAGGCGTCCCCGGGACCGACGATGTTGTCGGTAGTGGCCCGGCGGTGGAATTCCCATCGAGTGTTGTTGTCGATGAAGCGAATCAACGCCTCATCGTGGCTGACGAAAGCACAGGGGCTCTACTCGCCATCGATCTCGCGAGCGGCGACCGAGAGGTCGTCAGTGTCGCCTACGAGCTGGACGAGTCGCCACCGGTCGGGGCCGGCCCAGAATTGATCAATCCGGCCGCTTTACGCTTCAACGCCGAAACGCAGACGCTCCTTGTGATGGACACTGGTCACAAGGCGTTGCTCTCCGTGGATCTTCGGACCGGTGAGCGCGTGATTGTGTCCTGGGCCGGAAACCGCACCACAGACTTCCTCGACTGAGCCCCGGTCTTGAGCAGCGGGAGGTCGAGCGCAGTCAGATCCGGCAAGGAGGTCACTGTGTCGCCGCCACTGCCCATGTCTCCGTTGGTGCCCATCGTTTCACCGCTCGCGCCCGATGGCGTCGCCCCCAGCGCCCAGCCTCGGTTGACTACGCTCGGTTCAGGCCGCTGCGTTGCAAGTCGCCTCGGTTGCCATCACTTTGCGCTGGCTGTCTGGAGTAGCGCGCTGGGGACACCTCCGTACGCCCCTTCCTCAACAAGCTCGAGATGCCGTGCTATCAAGGCGTCCACGTGAGCTGTGCAGCGCATGACATTACAGCCGCTTGCAATAACATGGAACGGCTTTTCCTAGGTCTCACCCCTGTCGGGGCGAGGGCTCGACTTAGGAAAAGCCTGCGTTTGACATGTTTAGCGTGTGTAGTTTGTTACCGTTTGCTGGGACATGCTATTGCAAGTCCCAGTAGGCTAGGCTCAACGACGTGCGTTTCTTCTTCTGGTTCATCGTTCCGGCTGCGGCGCTCGCCTGTGCGCCATCCGCCCCGACGGTCGCCCCGCGCGCCCCGACGGTCGCCCCGCGCGCCCCGGACGTTCGGACGAGCGAGGGGCCCGTCGGCGTAGAGGCGCCCGTCATAACGGCGTATCGCTCGCGCCTAGATGGCCGCATGGCGGTTTCGCTTGGTTCTTCTCTTGTGCCGTTTGCCCACTACATCAATGCCATCCACCACGCGTTACATCCCCACTTCACCAACGACTTTTTGGAGTCAACGGGGCCTCTCAACCAAGACATCCATGCGACCGCCGAAATCGTTGTCGATGGCCGAACCGGCGACCTTATTCAGTCCGGAATCGTTACGTCCAGTGGCCATTCCGAGTTCGACAGAGGCGTAGAGCGTTCCCTCAAGGCCACGTTTCCAGTCCAACCCGTGCCGGATGCGATCCTCTCCGCCGACGGACTCGTCTACATCCAATGGCAGTTTTGGAGCGACCCACGCTACGCGTGCAGCACCTACTTTGCGCGACCGTATCTGCTCGGTGAGGATGCCCAGCAGGGAGACGATGGTTTTGTTGTTCCCCCAACTCATGGAGATATGGGTGAAAAGCTTTTTGAAAATACGAAGAGAAACCAATGAAGCGTTACAAGTTGGCGATCTTTGATTTTGACGGAACACTGGCAGACACACGAGCGAGCATACTTGCCACCGTCGAGCTCGTTCTAAAACAGGCTGGTCGCCCTGCCATGGAACGAAAAGAGATAGAGAAGCTGATCGGTTTACCTTTGACGGCGACTTTTGAGGCCGCTGGCTTTTCAGGTAGCGATCTCGAGTCAGCTATCACCGCGTATCGCGCACAATACGATGAGGTCGCGGCCGAAACCGTTACGCTCTTTCCGGGTGTAGAATCGACACTCGATGCTCTGCAAAGAAGCCGTGTACGCATGGCCGTCGCATCGAGCAAGGGAAGGGCAGCGATACCGACAATACTCGGACGCCTCGGTGTGCTCGATTTTTTTGAGCTGGTGGCAGGTGATCAGGATAGTGAACGCAAAAAGCCAGCACCGGATCTTGCGCTATTCGTGCTCTCAAAGTGCCAAGTGTCTGCTGATGAATCGATCGTCATTGGCGACACGCGCTACGACATCGAGATGGGTCGCTCTGCTGGATGTGACACGTGTGCGGTCACCTTTGGCTATGGCAAGGACGTGCGCGCCTCGGCCCCGACGTTTATCGCTGAGACATTCCCTGATGTCTTGAGCTGTTTCGAGGTCTCAGAAGAGGAAAGCACAGCGATCCATCTCAACGGACTTCATCACGACTAGCGGAGAGCCGCTTGACGACGTGGATGCACTAGACAGCCAGCACAGGCGATGAACGCCAACGTCTTTCGCTCGCATCGCGAGCACTCATGGTGCCGAAGCTTAGAACTGAGTGATGAACTTCCAAGCTTCAGGAGCGTTCCAGCTCATCGATTCGCCCGGATCTCTCGGTTCCCAGCCGTGGGGCCCCTCGAATACGCAGTACTTCGTGGGATGGCCTTCAGAGCAACCTTTGTATTCGGTGCAAGTGTGTGGCTGGCCCGCAGCTGGGAAAGTCGTGGCATTCGGCTCGGGGGTGCAACCATTGACCTCAGCAAACTGTGCTTGCTTGATGCGCCCGCTTATGGGTGCGGGATCACCCGAACTATCCCCGCTTGCCTGCGACGCATAATAGGCGATGGGAGTGGTTGGAGGTGTTGTACAAGAGCCCGTCAAATCCGCACCAGAAAAGAAGGCCACGCCGCGAAAAACATCGGCTCGCTGGCAAGCGATGGCGAGCGACATCGCCCCTCCAAAGCTGAATCCCGTAGCGAAGATACGCGTGGTATCGATGCATAGGTCGTTTTCTAGTTCCGCGAGGATAGCATCGGTGAGGTCCAGGTCCGAATTGCTCCAAGCCCCTGCCCCGTTGGCTGCATCAGGAGCAACGAAGATGGTCTCCTCACTGTCTAGCGTAGCTAGTGTGAAGTAGTTGCGGTCAACAACCGACTGTGCCGACGAACCTGATTCGGCGAACGCGAAGACAAGTCGATACGGGTGACTGTTGTCGTAGCTATCCGGCACGCGCAGGATGTACTTGCGCGAAGCGCCGCCGGACGAAATCATGATTGTTCCGTTCTGCAGCGTTCTTTCTTTCGAACAGCCCTCGCTCATCATTGCGTCGGAGCCGCTCGATCCGCCCGAGCCGACTGACCCGCCCGAGCCGACCGAGCCGCCAGTGCCGATATCCGAAGATCCGCCTGAACCAGAATCTACCCCTCCGCTACTCGACGAAGCTCCACCACTACTCGACGAAGCCCCTCCGCTACTCGACGAAGCTCCACCACTGCTCGATGAAGCGCCCCCGCTGCCCAATGATGCACCGACCTCACCTCCAGAGCCCGTCAGCTCATCTGAGCCCGTGCTGCCTCCATCGTCGGCCGAACCATCTGAAGCGCAGGCGACGGCCAAATAGGAGAAGAACGAAAGGAGGGCGACAGTGCTTGTTCTGCGAATCATGATAGTGCTCCGGGACGCGTGAATATTCCTTCTTGTCCTAATTTTGGCCTTCAGGCAAGAGCGCCGAGCCAACAGCGGCTTTTAAAATCTCGCGCGAGCGCGTGGCGCTTCGTCAGCCGACGTCGCCCGGATGGTTCGCGAGGTCGGCAACGGTTCGCGAGGGCGAATGGAAGCACGTCGCATCTCGAAGGTCAGAACGACGCTGGTACTACTCTTGAGCGCTTGCACCACCGGAGCGGGAAAGGAGTCGTTCGATAGCTCGACCAAAGACGAGGGGACATCGAGCGGCAGGGGCGAGACGGGTATAGCGGCCGAGCAATTAGGCGGAGGGCGTACGACGGAGGGCGCCAGCGGTGATTCTGGCGGTGGCACAGGTGGGCACGGCGGGGAAGTGCCCATTGGCGCCTGCTCAACGGGAGCAAGGCCCAGAACGACATCATCGCGGTCTTAAAGTGACGCTTCGTTCGTGGTAGAGCTGGTCGTTGAATGAGCCGTTCAGTGGAGAAACAACGAATAATGACATCAAGACTTCTTACTTTTGCCTCTGTACTGAGTGTGGCACTCGGTGTCGCTTGTGCCGACGGGGATGATGGCCTGGGTGCGGACGAGACGACAGGCCAAGGCGCCACGGGAAACAATGGGAGCGGTGGTGACAGCGCGGGAGCAACGACGGGCAGTGGTGGTGACGAGCCCGGACCGACAACGGGCAGTGGTGGCGACGGGGCCGGAGCGACAACAGGCAGTGGTGGTGACGGGGCCGGAGCGACAACAGGCAGTGGTGGTGACGAGCCCGGACCGACAACGGGCAGTGGTGGTGACGGGGCCGGAGCGACAACAGGCAGTGGTGGTGACGGGGCCGGAGCGACAACAGGCAGTGGCGGCGAGAGCGCCAGTGGGTCGACCACAACGAGTTGCAAGACGACGACGACGGTGGGCGAACTTCAACTTGTTACTTGCCTGGAATACGAAGGGCCCGACGCGGCCACTCTTCTCGAACA
This sequence comes from Polyangiaceae bacterium, assembly GCA_050300635.1. Classification (GTDB taxonomy): domain Bacteria; phylum Myxococcota_A; class Polyangia; order Polyangiales; family Polyangiaceae; genus NIC37A-2. Next base: position 81,836 of record JBNKYC010000030.1, on the reverse strand, counting down.
ATCGGGCTGTACTTCGATTCCAAATCTAAGCGTTGCCGAACCCGATCCGGACAATTTGTGCTCGGCGACTCATGCTGTAGCGAAGTGTGAGTTCGGTACAGGAGGGACGAAGCAGCGCAACGTTTGGTATGATGGAGATGATCTGTCGCTTGCGGAGACCACTTGCACGGCCCAAACGGGTTTGTGGATCACGCTGTAGATCGTGGGGGGCGACCAGGCTCTGGCCGTCGCTCGCGATCGCCCGGGCCGGCCCCCTTGTCGCCACGGCCGTGCGCTACTCGCTGGATCTGGTTTTTACCGTGGAAGCGAGATACCCAAACTATGCGTGTGCGTAGTGCTTCCCCCCCCGTCCATCAACGACCAGTAGGCGAGCTAGTGCGCTAGAGTGCGGCTCCGGCGAGCTTGGCGGCGAACATGAGCCACTTGCCCGGGTTTTCGACGCCATTGCCCAAGGCTTCATAAGCGCGCTGCCACGCGGCAAACTGCACCCGTGCGATTTGGAGGCTTCTACGCAAATGAGCACGTTCGGTGTCGTATTCCTCGCGTGCTGCGAGATAGCTCTGCTCACGCGGCGCGATGAGGCTCCGAATGAGGGCGTCTTTTTCGAGCTCCTCGATCAAGTAGTGCTCGGCTCGGTTGAGTTCATTCTCGGTAGGTTTGATCGATGGAGTCATCGAGCGAGCCAAAAAGATTCTTCGATCTTGTAGCTCAGCCTCGGCCTCGGGAACTTCGAGCCGGGCTTCGGCGATCAGTTCAAGGCCTTCAAGCAAGGTCTTTCGGCGTGAATCCAAGGTACGGAGGTGGCGGCGCATTTTTTCGAAGTCTTTTTCGATGGCTTGGTCCAGCAGGCTGAGCGCTCCTGGTAGGGCCGTATCTTCGATTTCCAAAGCGAGCCGCTCGTTCTCTCGCGCAAAGAGCGCGATCAGTGGGTTCACGGCCCGGATCGCTCCCAGAAGCTTCTTTTGCTCTTCAATCTTCGTCACCGCGGCGTCCACCTCCCTTGCCTCCATGCCCAGCTCAATGAGCTTGGTGCGGAATCGTGCGTCTGCGAGTTGGGCGAGTCGCGCAACGTTCGACTTGGGGGAAATGTCGTGGCTGCTCAATTGGACTAGATCCAACGAGAACAAGACGACCATCCGTCGCAGCTCCAACACATTGTCGAGCAAACCGCTCAGTCGTTTTACTTCGGGAGCATCTTCATCAAAGTAGACGCGAAGGCGGGTGAGACGGTCCTTCTGCAGCTCGATGTGCTCCACTCCCAGCGAATTGACAGTAGCACTCGCGAAAGAGCCGACATCGGCGTCAACACTCCCGACCACGCCCTTTTTCAGAGATTGCTGGAACCCGGCGCCGCAACCGCTCAATGGAACAGCGAGAGAAAGTGCAGCGAGGATCGAAGGCCAGTGAGTCTTGAACACCGCCCCATTTTAGGGCCTGCTCCCCACGATGGCCATCCCAGCAACTCGTACACGTAATTGACCTTCGACGACCAGTTGCAAGGCATCCGCCGCTTCAAACAACGACCATCGAGGGATGCATTGGCGAAACCGTCGCGGCACTCGAAGCGCAAGCGACCGCCTCGGATTGTTGCGATACACAAGTCGGGCGAGAACACGCGCTCTCTATTCAACAAGCGCTTCGTTCAGCGCGCTTCGAAGGGCCTGGCCATCTGCTTCGAGTTCGTACAGATTCCATCCTTCGGGCGTTGTTCTTCCTAGACCACGAAAACCAAGCCGCTTGAGTAGGTCGGTTCCCTCGTCGGAGTATGCTGCAGCTAGCAGATTCGTTCCAGCGGTGGGGCGAACTCTTTCGCCCCATTCGCGCACGCCGCGAACAAGTAGCGCTTTCAGAAGGTGGGGGCGTCGCCGGTACTCTTTCAGCATTACAATGTTGGCGACGAACCAGTATTTGTAGTGTTTCTCGGGATCTAGGCGTTGAATTGAGCGCGGCGAAATGTCTGCTTCGCGGAGTTGCCCCGACCGTAACTTTCGGTAGCACGCGCGACTAATCGGCCAAACGCTGAAGTAGGCGACCAGTCGGTTGAGGTCGGTAGTTCTTTTTGAGTAGGCGGCAAAAACGGCTAGCGGGAATCTTTTCCACCAACGAACTGTCACATCTGGACCCGTGTAGTCCTCGCCGTAGACTTCCCTGCTGGCGGCACAGACCTCAAGGTACTGAGCCTCGGTCTTCGCAGGCACAAAAACGAAGTCGTCGTCGACGCCCGCTCCAACCGGTCGTTTTGCAAGACTTCGAAGGACTCTAGCGCACATCGGTAGATGGCCGTATCGGGAATCCTTGCGCGAGAAAAGGACGGCGAGAAGCACTGCAACTCCGGTGAGAGTTCCGACTAACAAACGAGGCGTCAACTCCATCTCGAAGAACTGAGCAAGGCCCATGGTCGTCGCGAAAACTGTGCTCACTCGCGCAAGCCAGAGGAAGGAAACGGGGCTCTTGCTCTTCATATCCTAGCTCATTGCGTTGACGGCAACCGGGGTCAATAGCAGCTCTGCGTGCCGTTCGGAGCAAGGCGCTCACCGGAGCTACGCCAGAATACGATGAGGCTCGTGCGTGGTGAACGAGCGCCGCGAAGGGAGCCTAGTGCTGCGACCGTTTCAATTTGAGCGTTTCTTGGTCTGTCAGCGTTGAGAGCCGGCTCGGTGTTCAGGAAGGGTCGCGGCACAAATGGGAAGAGAAAAGTGCGGAGACAGAGAGGGGCGAGCGCGGTTTCGAAGCCGACCAATGGCCCTGCTGCGGTCCTTTCAGAGCCGAGAGTTCGGCGCTTTCAGATTGAAAGAGGGCCTCCGCACAGGGGGCCACAATCACAGACAAGGCTTGTCGGCAAATCGATCGCTGCTGCTCTGGCGAAAGGACGCCGTGGCGGTTCAATGAAAGCTGTTCGTTTTTGGTTGAGCTCGTGAGCTTTTCATTGCGAGTGTTCAGCTGTTCATCGAAGAGCGCCTTAACGTAGGGGCGGAGAGATAGGTCCCGATTCAGTACCCACTTGCTTGACCCCGCTTCCTCCTCGGCAGTAGGGTGACGTCCCTTGATTCTTTCGATTTGGAGGACGCACATGACACGTAGACTGAAACCAACGTTCATCCTGATGTTCAGCATGGGGGCGATTGCAATCGCTTGCGGCGGTGATGAAGGGGGCGGTGATGAAGGGGGCGGCAACTCCGGGGATGGCGACGACGTCAGTTCCGGAGATGGCGACGGCGACAAAGGTGGAGACGGCGACAAAGGTGGCGATGGCGGTGGCGATGCCGCGTGTGAGACCGGCGACGAGGGCTGCGAATGCTTTGGTAACAATACCTGCAATGGAACACTCAGCTGTCTGAGTGACCTGTGTGTGAATGCGGGCGACGAGGGCGAGGGATCTGGCGGCAAGGGATCTGGCGACGAGGGATCTGGCGGCAAGGGATCTGGCGGCGAGGGATCTGGCGGCAAGGGATCTGGCGGCAAGGGATCTGGCGGCGAGGGATCTGGCGGCGAGGGATCTGGCGGCGAGGGATCTGGCGGCAAAGGATCTGGCGGCGAGGGATCTGGCGGCGAGGGATCTGGCGGCGAGGGCGGGTTGGATACCTGTGGTGATGCCGACCCGGACGTGCTGGACAATTTCTTCAGCTGCGATGAAGCAATTTGCAACTTGGGGGGGCGCGTCGGTGGGTGGTTCAACTACGCCGACACCCTTATCAACGACAACTTCCGCGTCGGGATCCCTGGGGGCACCTGGTCCGATCAGGGGTGTGCGGCCATTCATACCGGTGGTGCGGAAGGTCCTGAACATGCGACATTTGCCGGAATGGCCTTCAAGCTACTCAAGAACGAAGGCGGCTACGACGTGAGCAATTACACGGGGATCCGCCTCGAGATCGAATCGGCCGATGACGTCTGGCTTCACATCACGACGACCGATGGCGGGCACTATGGCTACACAGTCGCAGGCGGTACCGTCGGCGCCGATGTACGCAACGTGACTTTTGCCAGCATGGCCGCGGCCAACGACAACGTTGGGACGAAGGACCTGACGAACGTCACTCAAATCGGTGTTGATCCGATGGATCCGACGGCCTACGGCTACGCCATCCACCGCATCGAATTCTATTGAGAAGGCAGAGTCTCCTTACCTAGGTGAGGAACGCCCCACGAGGCTAGCCGTCAGTCAAACGGCGCCGCGGCGGGGCTGCCTCAGCTCGTCGAACCAACTCCTCAGTGGGGTTCGGCTCAATCGTTGTCAGCATCGTTGTCAGCGTTGCCTGGCTTCTGTCGCGGTAGCTCTGGAGGTTGGACTCCGTCAAACGGCACGGGTACTCGCGGTGCACAGCTCTGATCTCGTCGACGGAGGCGACAACTTCAAGTCTTGAGGGACCCAGAACCGAAAAAATCAGCTAAGCTTCACCCAAGCAATGCGCCCTTTCTTGAACAGACCCACCTTTACTTTTCTCTTCTTCCTCTTAAGTGCTTCCTCATGCAGTCCAACTGCAGGGACTGATCCTACGGGTAGAACCTCAACGACAGACGACTCCCATACCGGTGGCGTCGCAAGCGGAGGGGCGAGTGCTGCGACGGGCGGCAATGAAAGCAGCAACCCAGGCGCGGGGAGCGGCGGGGAATGGACGGCCTCAGGAAGCGGCGGCACCACGAATGGCGACGCAACGGGAGGGACGGGTACGGTTGGAACCGGTGGTGCTGCTAGCAGCGGTGGTGGCGGGACCGCCGACTCAGGCGACGTATGTGCGCAACTCGGAGTGCTCTTGTGTGAAGACTTCGAGTCGGGGGTAGCCGGTCAAGCACCAGGCGCCCCATGGTCGCTCGCGGTCAATGGAGCAGACGGAACGGCGGTGATCGACGCGACAGCCCCCGCCAACAGCGGCAGCCAATCAGTCAAGGTAAGTAGCCTCGGCAACTACCAGATTTTTTTCGCCATCAAAGAGGCACCCGTGTTTCCGGCCCCTGCGCCAGCACTCTACGCTCGCGTGTATCTGCGCTTGGACGAACCCATGACCGAGGGACACAATACCTACTTTAAAGCAGGAGCGGCTGGGGCCATCAGCTCGGACAACGAAACGCGAGTTGGCGTGATGAACGAGATGCTGATGATCAACCAGCCCGATGGTGATCGCGGAGTCCTTTCTAATCAGAACTTCTGGACAGATATGAAACCGGGCTTAGTGATCCCCGCAGACACCTGGACTTGTATTGAAAGCTTTTTCGATCCTCCCAACTCGACCGTTCAATTTTGGGTCGACGGAGTCGAAGTGCCTGATCTGCACGTAACCGACTGGCAACAAGACGAGCTCGGATCGTTACATTTTGGCTTCGAAAAGTACGCGGGCCCCGACGCGGTGATCTGGTACGACGACATCGTGATCAGCACTCAACCCATCGGCTGCGGTGCCATCGCGAACTGACGTGCCGCGACCCTTCCTGAAAACCGAGCCGTCTCTCAACGCTGACAGACCAAGAAGCCCTCAAATTTAAACGGTCGCCGCACTAGCATACGGGCTCTCAGGTCGTGCTAGCCAGACGGCCGATCGATACCAAGGTTCGTCTTGTTGCCATAGGTCGTTACTTTGCCCAAGGCGAGGCGAAAGCCTTCAGATGGACATCAGCGGCGCCGTGACTCTCGAAACCTTGTCGGCTACTAGCCTAGGGGGTGACCCGAAAGCGAACGACGACCGACAGGAGCTCTGGTGTCTCTTGCCAACTTTTTAACGATTTACAACTCTGTCTATGAGCGGCTCCTGAAGCTCTACCAAGCCGCCGCCTGGTCCGACATGGTCAACGGGTCCGAGGTCGCGCTTGGCCCGCTCACTGAGCGCGCGTTATTGACATTTCAAGGGGACGAAGCTGTCACATCGACGGCTTTCGACTTCCTCAACCGCGGGACCTGTTCAGAACTCGAGCGCTTGCAGCTTGAGCGTATCCTGAGGTGGGGGACAGAGGCGCCCGGATCCCATCCAGAGCTGGTAGAGCGTCGCCTCCTTTTAGAGTCGCTCCAGGCGGCAAGGCTAACTCACGGAGCGCACCAGTTCCGAGGACGTGAAGTTTCGCTGAGCGAGTTGGATCGGGTCCTTCTGCGGTCTCGCGATCCAGAACTCAGGTTCGAGGTATGGGAAGCCGCCCGACGACCAGAACGCGCAATTGTCGATACCTGGGGTCTCCTGCGAGACGTACGCAACGGGTGCGCAGAGGCGAGCGGTTTCGATTCGTACTTTGACCTCAAGGCCGGAGAAGTCGGGTTCCAGACAGATGAACTTCTGCAGTTCCTGGATACTTCCATCGAGGAAACAGCTCCCCTATTTGCTCGAGTTCAATCTTTGGCTCAAGCGATACTGCGAAGGCGGTACGAGACCACAAAGCCCTACGAGCACCTAGAAAGCGACGACCTCGTTCCCCACCTCATGAGTGATCGCTTTGCTCAGTCATGGTCTCATCTCGTTGAGTTGGAGCAGGATTTCGACGCGCGCTTTTCTGTCCAGAGCGATCTTTGGGCGGTCGAAAAAGCGCACGAGTTTTGGCAGTCTCTTGGATTCCGCGCACTACCGAAATCGTTTTTTCAACGTTCCATATTCGGAGCAGTTGATTCCCCCGAACAAGGTGGGGGTGCGTGTTGGCACATGGACTTGCATGAGGACGTGAGGGTCGTTCTTCGACTTTCGAGGACTTCCCATTGGTTTGGAGCCGCTCACCACGAGGTCGCCCACGCGTATGCTTACTTGTGCAGCGCTACAAAGGGGATCCCCGCCGTCTTGAGATGTTCAACAAATGGTCCAGTTCAAGAAGGTGTGGCCGAACTACTTCGTTTGGTCTCCATGCAGCCAGCTTACCTTCGTCATGTTGGCATTCTCGAGCCGGATGAACCTCCTTGTGACGACTTTCTTCTGAAAGAATGTTTCGAGGTCGGAATTCCGTTCTTTCGCTGGGGCGCGGGGACGATGACTCGGTTCGAACACGCGATCTATTCCGAAAGAGTACCCGTTGAGCAATGGCAGCCCATTTGGGGGGCGTTCGCTGCCAGGTATCAAGGGCTTCGCTTGGAGGCGCATGGGGCAAGCAAAGACGTTTGTGCCCCGGCGACAAACGAACACCTCTTGCTCCATCCCGGGAAGTACTGCAGCTATGCGCTCGCTACGCTGATGAAGTATCAACTACACGAATACATCGCCGAAAATATCCTCCACCAGGATCCCTTTGAGTGTAGTTATTTTGGCAACCCTGCTGTTGGAAAGTTCTTGAAGAAACTGCTTACAGAATCCAACAAGCGACCTTGGCGGCAAGTGTACTCAGAAATGTTAGGCGCTCCGTTATCGCCTTCGGCTATGCTGCGTAGGTTTCAGGCTCTTTGAGAGCTCAGCCCTTCCTTTACGGATATTTGGATATGCACGAAGAAAACAGATGTAGTTTGTCCGAGCTCGCGGACTTCTTTCTAACACCTCGACTAGGCGAAGATGGTGGGGTGTCCGTGGCGCAACTGTACGGTACCGAACACTTCTGTTTGTGGCTGAACGCACATGCGAGAATGTCTCAGCCGGAAGTCATCGTGGAAGTGGGTACGGGGGCGTGTGTTGCCACCGCCTTTCTGGCCGACGCCGTAAAGACCAACAAGAGAGGTCATATCTGGACAATTGACAACGGCTCCGACTGGGAACGGCTGATCGGCCTATTGCAGTCCGGATCCCGTCCGATAAAAGCATGTTCTGGTTACTCTCAGTTTGTCTTCAGTCTATTAGAAAAGTTTCAGATGACCGACTGCGTCACCTTTCTGAATCAAGACTGCACTTTGGCTTTAGAGGCACTCCCAGAGACCATCGACTTGGTCTTCGCCGATGCGGTGGATGCCGATGTGGTTGGCTGCCAAGAGATGTTATGTGCGTTTCTGCCACGCTTGTCTCACGACGCCTCTCTCTTTCTTGACAGAGTCCCTACTCTAAACCACTCACACTTGTTTCTTGAGTACGTCATCAGGGAACTGAGTCGGGGTAAGATTCCTTGTTTTTTTAGAGAACAGTTAAAGGGCGAGTACCTGACTCGGTTAGAAACCCTGGTCGAACGGTGCAATTTTCAGCTGATTCCCTTGGTGGAACGAGCAGCCGGTAAGCTCAATCGTCAGCAAAATAGTCGAGCATGGGTCCGCGTGAGTACCGCCGACTTCACCCACAAAAATGGCGTCGACAACTATCTTTGAGGAGACAACCATTCGATGAACTACGAGCACCACATTCAGGCCTACCAGCAGTTCGGACATACGATCATAACTGACGTCGTGACCGCGGACCTCGACAAGGCCATTGCTGATTTGACCGTAGAGCAGTTGACCGACGGTGGAAGTCGAATAGTTCGTGAAGATTCGGCCCTGTGGAAAATAGCCGATCTTGGACGAAACCTACCGAACATCGGTGCAATGACTGATGCCGCCGTGCGCCCCGTGGTCGAGGCGTTCGCAGGCGGGGTAGTCGAGGTCATCTACGACGAGTTCGTATGCAAAAAAATCCGCGGTGGAGGCAACTACCGCACCCACCAAGACGGCGAATTTTTTGGCGATAAGGTCAGTTTGACGGCGTGGCTCTTCTTCGACGAAGCCGGTGCCGACACCGGCGGAGTCGTCTTGTACCCTCAATCTCATCATCAAGGGATGTTCTCCCGAGACGCCATAGACGGGCACCTAGCCGTAGTAGGGACCTCCGAAGAGTCACCACCGATACCAGCCGGCTCCCTTCTTCTACTTCACCCGCACTTGGTCCATCGAGGAGCCCCCAATCTGACGAAACTTGAGCGTCGCTCGATTGCCACTAGCTATCGAATTGCCCTGACCTAAACTCTATCTTACGTGAATCGTGAGAGAGAAGTTGGGGTCCTTGGGTTGTTCGGGGGCTGGCCCTTTTTGGATCTAACTTGCCGGCCGGCCGGTATTTTGGCGTGTATAGCCTGTATCCGCAGAGAAGGGGCATTGCCCGGAGATCTAAGCCCGAACGAGGACCCATTGAAGGTTCTCCTGACACCCGCTGTTGCTCGTATCATTGCTCAAAGGCAGATTCGCTCGGAACGAATCCACTCCAGAGAACTGACCGAGCCAGAGCGAGCTGCGCTCGAGGGGACTTTGGCCGATATCTTGGGGGTGATGCCACATTGGCGCGAATTATTGGGTGCCCCAATATTGTGGAGGGTTTTGCGCAACCGGAAGGTTCTGAGTTGTTCATGTGCGAGCTATCCACAGACTATTTTCCTAGGATCAGAGTGTTTTATGCGGCCTCCGGACCTACGAGAACATGTCATTCATGAGGCTTGTCATGTCTGGGCATACCTGATCGAGGAGGCACTTCCGTTTCGTGAGTCGATTCCTGACGAGAGATTCGTCCTGCCCAGCGGGACAGGAAACAAGAACGCCAGCGAGGTACTGGGCGCCGCCTACGTTGCCGCAACACTTCTTACTTTCTATCGAGAAATGAGGTCTCCTGCGCCAGGCGCAACGAGAGCGTCCTACGAAGAAGGGCGCATCTCGTGGCTGGAGGATTATCTCGATGGCTGTTTGGGTATCGCTCACCGGATCGACGGATGGTCTGGATGTGGTTCACACTTGCTGCAGAGACTGGTACAAGTGTTAGGACACGACCATTAACGAGTCTGTCCAGGGGAGGAATCAGTTATGAGCGGGAAGAAGAAGACGGCTGCAAAGAAGACGGCTGCGAAGAAGACGGCTGCGAAGAAGACGGCTGCAAAGAAGACGGCTGCAAAGAAGACGGCCGCGAAGAAGACGGCCGCGAAGAAGACGGCCGCAAAGAAGACGGCTGCAAAGAAGACGGCTGCAAAGAAGACGGCCGCAAAGAAGACGGCCGCAAAGAAGACGGCCGCAAAGAAGACGGCCGCAAAGAAGACGGCTGCGAAGAAGACGGCTGCGAAGAAGACGGCTGCAAAGAAGACGGCTGCGAAGAAGACGGCCGCAAAGAAGAAAGCGGCGAAAGGCGTTCCCAGAAAACGCCCCTCCAAGAAGGCCGACCTGAAAGAAGCCGTCCGGGTGGGAGAGCTGACTCGATACCTGACGCCAAAAGAGCGTTCTCAGATTCGCGCAATCGAGCTAGACACTACTGACGTCGAGAAGTTTATGGACTTGTTGCGGAAGGGTTTGCTCCGTGCGGCATCGCGTCACGACGCCGCCGTTCAAGACAACTTCGCTCTCCGCGCCGAGACAACGATCAAGTTATCGCGACCGGTGTACAACAGCGAAACTGGACAGGTGGATGAATTGGACGGCGTCAGCATTGTCTCAGGAAATCTGCGCGGGCTCAAGGTTTACAAGAAGGACTAGCCTCCCGCCCAGATGCCGTTGGAACCAAACATCTATCCATGTTGGGCTACACCCATCTATCGTGGGCACGATCCAGAACTGAAACGCTCCAATGCTGAACTGGAAGCTTTGGTTCGGGATCTGTCTTCGTATCGTGATTCCGACATGCTGAGCCAAGCTGGAGGATGGCGCACTGAGCCGGTCTTATTGCGCCAGGACCTGCCGGCCATGAAGAAACTGGGGGACTCTCTCTACCTGGCCTGCATGACCCTATGTCAGGCGATGGGTTTGAAAGAGTCCCCGCTTTCTCCCTTGTCACTTCTAGCCGAAGCGTGGGGCAACATTTACAAGGCGAACGACTTCCAGATCCCGCACATCCATCACGACTCGGTTTGGTCTGGCGTCTATTTCGTTCGAGTTCCTCAACGCATGAAGGAAGGAGAAGGCGTGTTGACACTCTATGATCCGCGCCTGCCCTCAAGGCTCCATCCGCCCGAGACAACAACGATGAGGATCGTCCCGAAGGCAGGGGAAATAGTCGTTTTCCCAAGTTGGCTCAGGCATTCGGTTTCGCCCCATCGTTCCACAACCGATCGCGTTTCCATTGCTTTTAACGTGGGACTCGATCGTCAGCGTGTAGAAGCATGACCCTAGTCGGCCGTGTGGTGTGGTTATGGCCCACGATTGTGGCGTGGGATGACAGTCCCGCTCGACCTCGAAAACTTCCGGATGCGGTGCATGAACTTTCCACCGATGTTCCAACTGGGGAAGCCCACGGCTCTGAGGTACCTGCGTCCCTGAAGCCGCTGGCCAATCGTTTGAGAAGGCGAGCGCAGTCCTATGCCGAAAGAACTTCCGGTCTGAAGTTGAGTCTCCTACGGGGAGCTCGAGGAGCTGAGCTGATCGTTCTCGGTCCGGGCGCTCAGCTCGAATTGAGCGTTGGGGAGGGATGTATGCAGGGGCTGGTTTGGCTGACCCGCAGAGCCAAACAACAGGACCAAGTTCGACGCTCTGGAGAACTCCTCCTTTTCGACCCGAGGGATGGCTGTGCCGCAGTTTCACTACCCGGTCTTCCTTTCGGCCGTGCGCTGTCGCTCTTCCCTTCTGCGTTTGAAATGGTGTGTTTTCCTTCAAATACCCGTTTTGCTATCACCCCGCTCACAGATGACGATGTGCAAATAATATTGAAGTTTACTTTCGTTCAACGAGTAGCACGATCTATCAAACCCTCGGTGAAGCGATGAGTTTGCATCGCCTTTTCGGGGTACCCGTGGCCTTGTCTTCTATCGACGCCACCGAGAAAGAACGCGCTCGATGGGTGAAGGCCGTCCTGGCAGCAGTGCCGGTAGAGGATGATCAACCCGATCGTGTGACCATCGGTTCGTCATCACAAGACTTACATCTCAATCCGTTTCTGGCGCCGCTTTTTTCTCGATTGAAGTGTGAGATTGAGAGCTACGCGTACGATCACCTGAAGTTGAGTCGGGGCAACGTGCGACTATCCATTGGTCGCTGCTGGCCTGTTGTCCAGAGGGGGGGCGAAGGCGGACCTCTTCACTATCACGCGGGGGCGACAATATCTGGAGTCCTCTATCTGCAGCTCCCCACTGACGATGCCGGTGTCGTTTTTACAAAGGGTGAAACCTTCGCACTGGATCTCCTACAGAAGAGCGAATTGAACTCGACCACTGGTCTGGATGTCGAGTTTGTCCCAACCGAAGGGGACGTGGTGCTCTTCCCTTCGGAACTACGACACCGAGCCCAAGCTCAGGGGCAACCGAGCAGAAAGCCCCGCGTTGCAATTGCCTTCGACGTTTTCTCATCCTCTAATATAGAGAACATATATGGGGGGCAACCGCACCCTCATCACTTAGTTCCCCTTGAAGAACTAGGCTCCGTTCAAACAAGTGACACGGAAAAAACTAGGCTCCTCCGCGACTTTTATCAGGTTCCCCGCATGGGTCAGCTCTTTCTGAGCGATGGGGGAGGACCTTTCGGGTTTGATATCCAACTTGCGTGTGAAGTCGACTGGTTGGTGCGTGCTTACGGTTGTGATGCGGTGATTGAAACGGGGTGCAACATGGGTGATACGACAGAATACCTCTGCAATCGTTACCCCGATCGACCGGTGTTTACCTGCGATGTAGAGGGAGCGTTCGTAGATTTCGTGAAAGAACGGTTGGCGCTTCATTCCAATGTGAAGGTCGCTCAAAGTGACTCTGTCGCGTTTCTGGAACACACACTCCCCAAGTTCAAACGCCCTTTTCTTTTTCTCGATGCCCACGGAGTCGGAAAGGAATGGCCACTTACGGCCGAACTTTCCATGCTCAAGCGTGGGGTCATTTGCGTTCACGACTTTGACATCGGGCACGAGAGATTCGACTACGACACCTACGAAGGGGTGAAGTGCGACCCCACCTTACTCGCCCAGTCTCTCGGTTCGGGGGCCCCATACTTTATCAACCATGCCGATGCCGACTATCCGCTCCCTTGTCTCCAAGTGGGGCGTCGAAGCGGGCGGGCGTTCATCGTGAGGGGACTCCCGGAGGAACCGGCGGCGACCTGTCCATATCTCACTCGTAGGGTGCTGCCCTAAGGGAGCAGACTCGATGGAAGCCCGCCCACGGCATATTTGTGTGACGCGATGAGAGCATAGGCGCGAGCGGGTCTGACTAGATCCCGGGCGCCCGATGCAATACCCTGCCTTTTCATGGCGCCCAGCATCGACCCAACCCCTCGGCGTCCCACCCTGGATGAGTTGCGGCGAGCGCCGCGCCCGCGCTCCCTACCGGTCATCGTCGATGCTCTTCCTGCGCAGCGCCACCTGCCCCTGCGCGACGAGGCGAGCGCAGTGGATCGTGTGCGCCCCGTCTACTGCGTGTGGGAGATCACCTTAGCTTGTGATTTGGCCTGCCGACATTGTGGTTCGCGCGCGGGACGGGCCCGTCCCGAAGAGCTCAATACTGCCCAAGCGCTCGATCTCGCTGGGCAGCTCATTGAGCTCGGCCTGAAGGAAGTCACCCTGATCGGAGGGGAAGCCTACCTTCGCAGGGATTGGTTACAGATTGTCGGCAAACTGGCCCAAGGCGGAGTGACCGTGTCCATGGCCACAGGCGGACGCGGGGTGACGCGCGAGGTGGCTCGGGCAGCCAAGGATGCCGGGCTGAGTGCTGCCAGCGTATCCATTGACGGGATGCGCGATACGCACGACCGCCTGCGCGGCGCTCAGGGTGTCTTCGATGCAGCCCTTTCGGCGATGGACAACATCAGGGAGGCGGGGCTCGACCTCTACAACAATTCGCAAATCAATCGCTTGTCGATTCCTGACTTTCCCGAGCTGCTCGAAACGCTCATCGGTCGAGGCACCCGAGCCTGGCAGATCATGGTGACGGTACCCATGGGTCGCGCTGTCGACGAACCCGAGGTGCTCCTCCAACCTTACGATCTGCTTGAGGTCTTTCCCCTACTCGCCCGCCTCAAAGAGCGCGCCGACGAGGCCGGCGTGAGGATCTGGAGGGGCAACACCCTTGGGTATTTTGGCCCCTATGAAAGCCTCTTTCAGGGCTGGCTGCCGAAGGGACATGGCGGCTCCTGTGGAGCGGGCAAGACGACCATGGGCATCGAAGCCGATGGGACAATCAAAGGCTGTCCCTCACTGGGCACGGTCAAATGGGGGGGCGGCAACATCCGCGATGCCAACCTAGAAGCCATCTGGACGCGAGCCGAGCCGCTTCGTTTCAATCGCACGCGCACGACAAGAGATCTCTGGGGCTACTGCGCAGAGTGCTACTACGCCGACACCTGTCGCGCCGGCTGCACGTGGATGAGCGACATGTTATTAGGACGGCCAGGAAACAACCCCTATTGCCACCACCGTGCTTTGGAGATGCAGCGCATGGGCAGGCGCGAGCGAGTCGTTCAGGTGGAAGCGGCGCCGGGCCTCCCCTTTGATCAAGGGCGCTTCGAAATCATCGAAGAGCCCCTCGACCCTTCCAAGGACGCTGTCCCCTCTGATCTCAACCTGCCCGCAAGTGCAAACTCATCCACCATTGCCAGCGCAAAGCCAAACTCAAGCTCACCCTCCAGCACACGCTTGCTCACAACCACCAAGGAAGCCGCACCATGACCAACCCTCTTCATCCTTGCCCTCACTGCCAGCGCCACATCCGGGCGAACGAATCCAGCTGTCCCTTCTGTGATGGCGAGACGGCCGGCGCCTTCGACCACCTTGCCCAACCGCGCCTGCCCACCCGTCGCTTGAGCCGCGCAGCCCTCTTGGCCCTAGGCACAATGGCCGCAAGCGTTCCCCTGAGCGCCTGCGCTGGAGAGGACGACGGCGAGAACAGCACCGGAACAGGAGGCATAAACGCCACCACGGATGGAGAGGGGGCCGGCGGAAGCGAGATGTCCACTGCTGGAGACGGGGCCGGTGGGGCCGATGCCTCCACGGGGGGAGACAGTGGGGGTGCGGCGGTCTACGGCGTCCCGCCCTCGGGCGGAGCCAATAGCGCGGGGACGGGCGGAGACGGTTCGATCGGGCCGGTCTACGGCGTAGCGCCCTCGGGCGGAGCAGATGGAGCAGGCACGGGCGGGGACGGTTCGGGTGGCACCACAATTGTCGGCACTGGTGGCGACGATGGGGGTATCGCTCCAGTGTACGGAATCGCGCCGAGCACCGGAGGAGATTTCGGGCGGTAGAGGGGCGCCGGCCTCCGCGTCCGCGGAACGACAGAAGAGGCCATGTCGCGCCCCGGAGGGGGAAGTGTTGCGCTCGTCGCAGACTCCATCGGGATCGTTGCCGTCGCAGGTCGTCGACCTGGGGGCGCGTAGAAAAGCTCCGCTTGACGAAAGTTCACGGCCCGACTCAAAATTGTGATACCGGGCCGGGACCTCTCGCGACTTAGATGGGGTGATGACCCAAGCTCGAGCTTCTTTCCTAACTCTTGGCCTTGTCTTATCCGCTACGCTGGGTGCTTGCTCGTCCGCGAGCACCACTGATACGGGAGAGACCGGAAGCGGCGCAGGCGGCACAACTGGCGACAGTGGCGGCGATGTCCCTGGAAGCACCGGCGGTACGGGAATGGCCGGCACGGGCGGCAATTCAGTCGGCGGAATGGGCACGGGCGGAACAGCAACCGGCGCAGGAGGAACAGCAACCGGCGCGGGCGGAACAGCAACCGGCGCGGGCGGCGCAGAGTTCGGCGCGGGCGGAGCAGCCACCGGCACCGGCGGCGCGGAGTCGGGCACTGGTGGTGGTGGTGGTGGCGCAAACAAAGACGCATACACGTGGAAGACGGTGGCGCTGGGTGGCGGCGGCTTTGTGTCGGCTGTTATCGCGAGTTTGGCCGAGGAAAACCTGTTCTTTGCGCGCACGGATGTCGGCGGCCTGTTTCGCTGGAACGAAGGAACGAGCTCTTGGAGCCCCCTCACCGATTGGGTGTCAGAAGATCAGGTCGGCTTCTTGGGGGTGGAATCCCTTGCCTTGGACCCACAGGATGCTGACCGCGTCTACGCCTTGGTGGGCACGGACTACTTCAACAACGGCAAGACCGCGATTCTCCGCTCCACCGACAAAGGCGACACCTTCACCATCACTGATGTGACTTCGCAGTTCAAGGCCCACGGAAACGGCATGGGGCGGCAAAACGGCGAACGCCTCGCTATCGATCCAAACCTAACCAGCACGCTTCTTTGCGGCACCCGTCGCGATGGCCTCTTCAAGAGCACCGACTACGGCGCCAGCTGGAGCATCGTTTCGAGCTTCCCCGTCACCACTACGAGCAACGACAATGGTATTTCCCTCGTCGTGTTCGACAAGGCGTCCAGCTCGGAGGGCTCTGCAACCCAGCGCATCTTCGCTGGTGTTTCGCGGCTCGGGGCACCGAACTTCTACGCGAGCACGGATGGTGGCGCGACCTGGGGAGAGGTACCCAATTCGCCCCCCACGACCCAAATGCCTCAGCGCGCGGCACTCGCCTCGAACGGCATGCTCTACGTGACCTACGCGAACGGAGCGGGTCCCCACGGAAACGGCTCCGGGACAGAGCCCGTGGACGCCGGTTCGATCTGGAAATACGACACTACCGGGGGAGGGTGGACGAACGTCACACCCGCAGGCGTCGAAGCGGGGTTCAGTGGAATTTCCGCAGACGCCACGGATCCTAACCACTTGGTTGCCACGACCATCAACAAGTACTGGCAGACTCCGTGGGGTTATGGCGATCACATCTACGTGAGCACAAACGGCGGCTCTTCCTGGACGGACATCGTCGGCGCGGACAAGCCGACGATGGACACCAATGGAATGCCCTGGATCGAAAACCACTCGATTCACTGGGCGGGCACGGCGACCTTCGACCCCAACAACGGCAATCGCGTCTTCATCACCTCGGGCAACGGTATCTTCGCCACGTCTGATCTCAACGCCTCTCAATCGACCTGGAAGTTCATGACGAAGGGGTTGGAAGAAACCGTGGCGCTCGAAGCCGTCAGCATTCCTGGCCACGGATTCGCCAACGTCATGGGAGACTACGATGGCTTCGTGACGACCGACGTCGAGGTCTCCCCTCCCACCGGTCGCCACAACCCGTCCATGGGCACCACAAGAGCCATGGCACTCGCGGGGGCGGCGCCGAGCACGATGGTTCGTGTCGGCAGCGCCATGTACAAGACGACTGATTACGGCGCGAATTGGACGGAAGTCCCACTGACGGGCGATGGTGAACAAGGCACCGTGGCGCTCTCCGCTGACGGCACCGTCATCCTGTGGACACCTGATTCTTCAAGCACGACCTACCGCACGACCAACGACGGCTCAATGTGGACGCCTGTAACCGGCCTCAGCGTCAACGCGCCCGTGATCGGTGACTCGGTCAATTCGAGCAAGTTTTACGCCTACAACCCCAGCGGCGGCTCCTTCTACCTCAGCACCGATGGCGGCGCCTCCTTTTCGCAGGTCTCAACTCCCGGTGGCGATGGCGCCACGAAGGTACGCGCCGTTCCAGGAATCGAAGGTGACATCTGGGTCCCGCTCCGCGGAAACGGCCTCACGCGTACGGTGGACTCCGGCAGCACCTTCTCCCCCGTGGCCAGCGTTCAACGCGCGGATGCCGTGGGCTTTGGCAAACCGGACGCGGGCAAAAGCTTCCCTACCGTATTCATCTGGGGCGTTGCAGACGGCGGACCGGTCGGCATCTATCGATCGACGGACGCTGGCGTTTCCTGGAAGCGAGTCAATGACGACGAGCATCAGTATGGAGGCCCCGGCAACGGCCAATTCATCGTCGGCGACATGAACGTGTTCGGAAGGGTGTACATGAGCACCGCGGGTCGTGGCATCGTTTACGGCGAGCCATAATTTTCGGCGCTGCCAGCTGACGCCAGCGTTTCACAAGATGGCTTGGGGGTCAGCTCAAGGCCGGCCCCCTTGCGATAGTGCTCAAGCGCCAGCGAATGAAGGCTGTCCTGGTTATCTGGCTCATCCCTCACAGAATCGTTAGGAAATCGCCGCGAGCAAGACTTGAATTTGTCGCCTCCGTCGACGAGATCAGCCATCTACTCCGCGAGTACGTCGCGTACTTCAACACGCCACGACCCCATCTAGGGATCCAGCAGACAGTCCCAGCTCCGGCCTCAGAAGAAATCTCGACTCCATTCGCCCAGGTTGTCGCCTTCCCAGTTCTCAACGGACTTCATCACAACTATCGGAGGGCCGCTTGACGAAGTGGATGCGCTAGGTAGCCAGCACAGGCGTATGGGCCTCGGCCAAGAAGGCAAGGCGAAGCACGAGAGTCAGCGGCGCTCGGCTTGCGGACTGGCGTGTGCTGCAGGGGAAGCGAGGCTAGCTACCCAGGCAGGCCTCCGAAGCGCGGCGCTTCGACGACTTGCCCATCCCACTCCGCCTGACTGTCGCAAAACAGGTGCGCCGTAGCCTTGAGAGGCGGACTTATCTCGAGCCCCCCAGCAGGAAGAACGACTCCTCCGCTCTTGTTCACGCGAGGTAGTGGGCAACCACAGTTGGTGCAAAAGTTGCGAGCCTTGCGCGTCCCCTCGAGCTCGAACAAACGAACTTGGTCCTGTCCCCGCAGCCACGAAAGAGCGCCTTCGCTCAAAAATAGGTTGGCACAGTGCGCGCTGCCTGATTCTTTCCGGCACCGACTGCAGTGACAAAAAAAGAAGGCGCGAGGAGCCATACCTTCGACCCGATAGCGCACTTGCCCGCAAAGGCACTCCCCTTCATAGCGTTCAGTCATTGCGGCTAATCTTTCAGAACCCGCACGTGGGAGCAAGAGGCCGAGGATGACCAAACGACACGCCGCCTTGGGTACGCCCGTCGCCTCTTCCTCGTTTCAACGGCAATGGCGGTGAGTGCCGGCGGTATAGTAGTGCCTTGATAAGATAGCCGACACCATTCGAGACACGCGCAATTGTGCTCTGAATGCAGCGGTCGCCAGAGTAGGTGCAGGTGGTCAACGTGGCACCTCGACGCTCTACGGATTCATCCGTAGGATTCGGTTCGCGTCCGCCGATGAGTCGGTCCAACTCGAAATCCACATGTCCAAGTCATATGTGAAGTTTGTCGAAGTTTCGGCACCTCGGTTTACCTATCTCATGCTGGCGGTCTTCTTGCTGTCGATGGCGTGGCGCAGTCATAGCGATACCACCATCGCTCTCGTGACAGCTTCCG
Source organism: Polyangiaceae bacterium (assembly GCA_050300635.1). GTDB lineage: Bacteria > Myxococcota_A > Polyangia > Polyangiales > Polyangiaceae > NIC37A-2. The sequence goes on along the minus strand of JBNKYC010000030.1, from coordinate 62,865 downwards.
TTTCTATGTTCGCCGTCTGCTGGAGCAGCGCCACACGACTCTTCGGTACACGAGCAGCATTTCGCTTCGTACTCATCGCCGTATCCGTTGGCTGGTTCGCCGAACAAATGGGTGCGTCCCGTGGTTGGTTCTTTGGTAGCTATACCTACACGAATGTGTTGGGTTATCGCCTGGGGAAAGTCCCGGCGGTCATACCCCTGATGTGGTTTGCCTTGTGCTACGTCGGCGTCGTTCTGGCCAACCTGATCGCCCTTCATCGACCAGCCCGAAAAAGCTCATCCCTCTCGGAAGCCGTTTTTCTTTCGTTTCTAGCTGCCGCTTTGGTCACCGCCTACGACTTGGCGGCAGACCCTTACATGGTCTACGTGCTTCGTGCCTGGATCATGACCGAAACCGATGGTCTTTGGTTTGGGGAGACATTGCAGGGATTCGCCGGTTGGATGACTGTCTCTTTCGCCATCGTCATGGGCTTTCGTTGGGCGACTCAGTCCCTTCCTTCTCCCAGTAAGTCGACCATCAAAGTGGGCGATGCCCTCGTTCCCGTTTCGATCTACGGCGGCTCGATGGTCTTTCAGATGATGGAAGGCCATCCCGTCGAGACACGAACGATAGCGGCCTTCGCGATGGGCATCCCGCTTTCATCTGCCATTTTCGGCTTGGTTCGCTGGCAGCAGGCGCGCGTCTCCGCACGTCCCCGAAGCAAAGTAAGCGAGGCTCGACTTTCCGCTCTTTCGTTTCGGGCCGACCCCCTCGCCGACAATACCGTCTCGAGCATCCTCGCTCCGCATGCACTGGCGAGTGGACAAGGCGCAAGAGCAGAAGCTTTCAAAGAGATCGCTCTCATGAATCGTCAGCTGGCCACCTGGGATAACAACCAGGCATTGCTTGGTTGGCCCAACGAACCGACGGGGCTTTCGGACGAAACCGTCGCACAGGTGCGCAAGTACCTAAGTGTCGGACATGAGCTTCCGAGTTGGGCGGATTCGAAAAAGCTCGAACGGGCAGAAGTCCTGTTCTGGGACTACGGTGCGCTCTCCTGTACGATTCTGTTCTGCTCGAGTTTGCCAGAGTGTTATGTCCTCCCCAAACTGTCGGAGGTACTGCATGTTGCCGGTCAACTCGAGGAGCACACCGAACACCGAGTGCGTTCCACCGCCGCGATGATCTTCCCGGTCATGATGCACGGTGGTCTGCGAGATCCCAAGGGGAGCGGCGTCGCGCAGATCCTCAAAGTACGCCTCATTCACGCTACCATACGTCATTTGATCTTGCGCAATAGCCCAACGCAAGCCCTGGCGGAGCTCGACGACAATAATGGCGAACGAAGAGTCGAACCCAACGAGATCTCTGGCGACGCTCATCTTCACGAGTCGCTATTTGCTCGCGGCTGGGACATGGGTGCTCTCGGTGTTCCCTGCAACCAGGAAGAACTTGCTTATACACTCCTCACCTTCAGCTACGTCTTCTTGCGCAGCCTGCGCAAGCTGGGCCTGGGACTCGCTCCAGATGACGAAATCGCCGTCCTACACACGTGGAACGTGGTTGGTCACGTGCTGGGAATCCGACGTGAATTGATGGCCAATACGATGGAAGAGGCAGAGGCACTCTTCGGACAAATGCAGGCGCCCCATCGTCTCGAGCATCAAGGCCCCGACCCGCGCCCCAACTTAGGACGCGCCCTCATGCGCGCCATGGAGGCATCCATCCCCTTGCGAATCCTAAAACCGTTTCCCGCTCTCATGACACGATATTTGTGTGGAGCAGAACAAGCGAGAATGATTGGTGTCGAGGACCGCGTTTCACTTGTCGCCCACGCTACCTTTTTCGCCTTCCTTGCCCTGACTCGTGCGATCGACAGCGCAGTGCGCTTCGTTCTGCCCGAATTTTCGATCACCCGCATGCTCACTCGCGTCCTGGGATATCACTTCATGACGCACATCCTGCTCGATGAGACTCGCCCTCTCAAATTGCCCAGTCGCCTCCTTGGACAGATCAATCAAACAGTGACCAGCTGGAAAAGGGACCCCAAAGCACCCGCTTGGCTCGACTCGCTCGAACGCAGGTTCACCACGCACGCAGTCAGGCTGCCCACTCCAGGCCACAGCGAAGGAGAAAGGTCCTGAAGCCCGTCGACTTTCGTCTACTTCGGAGCATACGCGCCTTAATCGGCCTCTGTTTGCTCTTCTTCTCTGCTCCTACTCTCGCCGACGAGTCCCGGCTCGTGATCGAGGATAGTCGAGACGAGGTAGAGCTTTGGCCGTATGTCACCGTTTACGAAGGCAAAAGCGAGCAACTCTCGATTGAGCAGATCATCGAGACGAAGCCTCGCTTCACCAAGCCGAGCACTGCCTACGGGACATTGGGCATGAGACAAGAAGCCGTTTGGCTGCGCGTTCCCCTTTCTACATCTGCCCAAACCGACGGTGAGTGGATGCTCGACTTCGACTACCCCGTGGTTAACAATATCGACGCCTACGTCGTCTCCGGCGGAGTCATCGAGCAAAAAGCGAAGCTGGGTAACCTCGTTCCTCGGGCCGAAAAGCCCATGGACAGTCGCGCTATTACTTACCCTATCAGTCTGCGCCCCGACGCCAACTATGCGATCTATCTCCGGGTCAAAAACGAAGGCTCGATGATCCTGCCGATGAGCTTGATGAAACCGAGCGCGTTTCACAAAAAGGCACTCAACGAGCAAATGCTGCAAGGACTGTTGGTTGGCCTTTCGCTCTGCCTACTCATCTACAGCCTCGCGCAATGGTTGAGCCTGAAAGAGCACCTGTTCGTCAAGTATGCCATCTTGATTTCGGGCAGCCTGATGTTCAACCTGCTGCAGTTTGGCGTTGGCGCCCAATACATCTGGGCTGGCAACAAATGGATGGAAGTGCATGCGGGGGGCCTCTCGGCGATGATCGCCGCCACTGGTTCGTTCCTCTTCATTGAGCATGCCTTGGCTGCCCATATCCCACGGTGGCTGAGCAAATTGATGAAATCGGGAGCGGCCCTCATGGTTGCTTTCTCACTGTGTTACGTGATCGATTGGCTCGATATCAATCAGGTCACCACCATCGTCTCCACTCTGGGGTTGGCGCCAGCCCTACTTGGGCTACCAGGAGCCTTTCGTCGTACAAGAATGGGAGATTCGGTGGGGGGCTATTTCTTGTTGGCCTGGGCCATCTACTTCGTCACGACGGCCGTGTTGATCGAGGTCATCAAGGGCCGGCTCGACGCCAACTTTTGGACCCTGCATTCTTTCCAGTTCGGAGCCACAGTCGACATGCTCGTGTTCATGCGGGTTTTGGGACTGAGGACCAAGGCCATGCAAATGGCTGCTCAACGGGCTCAACTTGAGCGAGACAGCTTGCGCGTCATGGCTCACACGGACGCGCTGACAGGCCTTCCCAACCGGCGAAGTCTGCTGCCCATCATCAAAGCAGAGCTCGAAAGTGCACGGGAGGGCAAGCTGCTCGGGCTTTATATGCTCGATCTCGACGGATTCAAGCAGGTCAACGACCAATACGGTCATGCTGTAGGAGACGAGCTCCTGGTCGAAGTATCCCGGCGTCTAACAAATACGGTCCGCAGCACGGATGTAATCGCGCGCCTGGGTGGTGACGAATTTTTAGTCATCGCCAAAGCTCTGCAAAATGAGTCAGCCGCACAAGAACTCGGTGAGAAGTTGCTCCGTCCCATCACCAAGCCTTTCGAACTCTCCCACCAAACCGCGCATATCGGCGTGACCATCGGCTACGCCTTGGCTCCATTCGATGCCACAAATGCACGACAACTCCTCGAACTGGCGGATTCAGCTATGTACGTAGGAAAAGAAAGTGGAAAGCTCTGTGCGACCAGAACCGGGCGTGCCCCTCGACGGCCGTCCTCGCCCTCCAATGCGGGCGCAGGCCTTGCCCAGACTGGGCTACTTGACGAGTAGACAGAGGCCGACTCGGAGTGCCCGTCACTCGCATCCGAGAGAGGCAAGCACCGGTTCAAAACACTCAGATATCGATCATCGAAACAAGGCTTCGCTCAACTTCTGACGGAGCCTCCCATGCGTCGGACGCGCGCTCAAAGAACTCTGCCGGCACGATCTGAACGTAGTCGTCACCGGAGGCGTTGCGTTGGGCGACGCGGCGGCGACGCACGTCTCTCGGAGCATCCACACAGTAGACGCTCATGTTGAGGTCCTCCTCCCGCGCCCGTGCGTAGAACACCTCGCGTTCCGCTTGCGACACTAGACCCAGTTCGAGAAGAACATCGGCGCCGGTGGCCATAATATCCAAAGTAGTATCCCAAAGCAGCGCGCGAACTCGCTGTCGTCGTTCGAGATACCAGACGAGCACGTTTTCACTAGTGCTACGACCACTTAGAAATGAGCGATTTCGAAGCTCTCCCCAAGATAGTGAGGTCGGCTTCGAAACCGCGCTCGCCCCTCTCTGTCTCCGCACTTTTCTCTTCCCATTTGTGCCGCGACCCTTCCTGAAACCCGAGCCGTCTCTCAACGCTGACAGACCAAGAAGCGCTCAAATTGAAACGGTCGCAGCACTAGGGCGAGGGTCTTCACCATAGAGTCGGACCATCCATGTATCGAGGTCGAGAAAAGTCGCGCGCCGACTTACCATCATTCGGCGGGCGAAAGTGCTCTTACCGGCCCCGACAGGTCCGACGATGAGATGCAAACGTGCCTTTTCGTTCATAAAATCACTCTACCTCCCAATCGTTTCTCTTGCTTACGGGCGGCCCCCCGGGCCGTAGGAGGGGCAACGCGCGCCCGGCAACATTCCACCTAAACGAGAACTTTCGCGTCACGGGAGGCGCTTACCCTCGTCTTTGCATTCTCTCAATAAACGCCATCTTCTCAAATACGGGATCGACCACTCAAAGTCGCGCCAAGTTCGCCTCCGCCTTCGGCGGGTGTCGTTGCGGACGAACACTCTCGTCCTACGGAGCGCCTTTCGTGCGTCAAATCTCGCGGGCCATAGCTGGGTAGAAATGAAGTATAGTGCACATCAAAAGAGCTTAATCTGGTTGGTTGTCGGTAGCATGGCTCCCGGGCTCCTCAGCGCTTGCACTGGTGAAAAAGCAAGCACCTCGGACATCTCAATGAATGCGACAGGGGGTTCAGGTGGGACGCCTCAACAGCCGATGACGACCGACACGTCCTCCGACAGCACTACGGGCGACTCAAGCGGCGTCACCGGCACATCCGGTGACGAAACGACAGGTATGGAGGGGACCGGTGGCGCGACGGGTACCGGCGGCGCAACTGGCACCGGCGGCGAGACTGGCACCGGTGGCGCGACGGGTACCGGCGGTGCAACTGGCACCGGCGGCGAGACCACAGAAGCAGGACTCACTCCCTTGCCCGACGCCGGAACAGAAGGGGACGGCAACCACGAGGTCGGGCCCAACTACGCCCGACAGCCAGAGCTCGGAGATCTCGGAGCTCCGAAGGGACAACGATTCGAGTTTTCGATGGCCCTTGCGGACAGCAAGATCTTTGACGGCAAAGACAGCACCTTGGACCCGAACAAGCCGGTCAACAGCGAGCGGTCGATCGTCGTCTACGTGCCAGCACAATATCAAGATGGCACTCCGGCTCCGCTCCTCGTCATTCAAGATGGGCCCGGCGAAATCGGTATGGTCCAAAATGCGCTCGACAACCTGACTATTTCTGATGACCCAGCACGTCGGTTGCCACCCTTTATTGCCATAGCCGTACAAAATGGCGGCAACGACGCCCAGGGCAGCGAGCGCGGTCTGGAGTACGACACCATGTCGGGCCGCTACGCGCGCTTCATCGATGAAGAAGTTTTGCCTGCAGTCGTAAACGATCCCAATGTCCGCGCCGCCTATCCCAACCTCAGCTTCACGACTAATCCCTCCGGTCGCGCGGCGCTCGGATGCAGCTCTGGGGGTGTCGCAGGGATAACGATGGGATGGTTTCGTCCCGACCTGTTCGCTCGCATTATTTCCTATTCAAGCACGCTCGTCGATCAGCAAGATTACGACGCCCCTGAGCGGGAAATGTATCCGAATGGCGCATGGGACTATCATTCGGGCATCGAACTCATCGCGAACTCCGAGAGAAAACCTCTGCGCATCTTCATCAACGTCAACGAAAATGACCTCCGCGCCAACGACGACGAGTCGACCCATCACAACTGGGTGATGGCCAACGAGCGCACCGCCGATGCACTCGCCGAAAAATCATACCACTATCGCTATGTCTTTGGACGCGGCGCAGGTCATTGCGACGGAGGTGTCCGCAGTGCGACCCTGGCAGACGCCCTGATCTGGGTGTGGCGCGGCTACGAAGCCACCGACCAGTAAGAAAGGCTTGCCGCACTCTTGCAAGTGAGCTGCGGCGGTGCTTCTGCTGGTTGCCAGAAGTATTCTAGGGCCCGACGTATTCTAGGGCCCGACGTCCGACACCTTTTCGGCAACGAAACAATATACGGCGGCTTCACGCAGCACGTGGGTACTTGCATTCAAGCCTGATTCTACCTCGGGAGCGGCCTGCGGATGCAGAGCATCAGCGGAAGTACCCAAGGGGACGGGCCAGTCCTGTGCACTTTTTACGATGCCAACACGCAGCAGGTGAGCTCGAAGCGGATCGCGATCATTACGCTCGAAATCTCGTGCATAGACGACATTCGACATACGTCGCAAAAAACCCCTTTGCTCGCTGAAGATCTGTTCGAGACGCTGTTGAAAGTAGGTCAGAGTCGAGTGAGGTTTGAGGTCGAACGCGAAGTGAGAAGAGTACTGCGGCGCGCTCAGGGTGGAGACCAAACTCGTCAGCGCCTGATTGAGCGGGCGACTGTTGTTGGCACTACCGGTCAAAGCCACGAATGCCCGTGCAGCCGAGCGCGATTCGAAGGGTCGAACGAGAAAGGGCCGAGCATAACGTTCCAGCATATCCTTCATCGGGTGCTTGGCCCGGGCTAGAACGTCCACGAGTTCGGTGTAGTGTCGAATCGGCACGCTGAGCAAATCGATGTAGGGATGAAGGAACCGATGAAGCCCATCCATCTCGAGGAGCGCCGGCTGGAGCACGCTCGTATCCGCAAAAAAATTCGGCAAGGGTAGGCGTTCGGCGGTCACCAGCTGGCTAAAAATAGGCTCAACGTTCGTGGCCGCATCGAGGAAGTGCACAAAGACGCCCCCGGGCGCCAATACTCGCCGAATCTCGTCTCGCGCCAGCTCGGGCTGGTTGAGTGAATCGAAAACGCACAAGGCAAGCAGCGCGTCGACACTGCCTGAGTCAAAAGGCAAAGCCATCGCGTCCGCAGTTAGGACCCTCGCGTCGGGGTACCGTTGCGCAAAACCTTTCGCCAGTTTTGCCGAAATCTCCGTGTGTGTAACCGCATCGAGGACGGCCTCGGGCAGGAGCGACCGAAGCTGCCCAAGTCCGCTCCCCACCTCGACAATTGATGAGGGAGAAGCAGCCTTGGGTCCTTGCTGATGTAGCACGGCTTCCACAACCCGCTTGAGCAAAGGCTCAAATGGTCGTCGCTTAGCCTCAAGTGAGGAAAGTGCCGCGATATTCTTGTCTGCCGAAGACCTCTGAGCACGCACCTTTCGAGGGCGCTTCTTGTCCTTCTTACGTGCCGTGGCCCGTCATCCCTCGTTAGGCGAAGCCGCTCAGAGTGCCGGAATAGTCGGGTTCTCCGAAACCCTGCGCATCGACGCCGTACATATTCAAAAAGGAGGCAAACAACTGGTTGTGGGGGGCACCATTGTACTTGAGGTATCTGCCCGTCGTCAGCTTGCCTCCGGCTTTGCCTGCCACCAAATAGGGTAGATCCCTGCGGTCGTGGATTTGAGCCTGCGACAGCTCGTTCGGGTAGAAGATCATTGAATTATCAAGCAGGGTGCCCTCCCCTTCATCGATCTTCTTCATCTCCGAAAGGAGATAGGCAAACTGTTGATTGTACCACTTGTCCAATCCCGACAAGTCGTTGCTGAACGTTCCCAAATCGTGGGACATCCGATGATGCTCACCAACGACACCCAGATCTGAATGCAAGGTGGTGCTTTCGGCGGTCGACCACTGAAACGATACAACACGACTGAGGTCACAAGCAAAAGCGAGGACCATCAGATCCATCTGTGCCTTACCTACCTCTGCAAAACTAACCAAGCACTTGGCATGTATCTTTTCGGCCTCGAGCTCATTGGTCAGGCAGTCCACCAACTCTGCGGTGACGGTCGGACGCACTGGCTGTTGGCACACGTCCCTGGTCGACGAGACAACATTGAGTTGATTTTCTAGATCTCGGATCGCCTGGGCGTGACGCTGAAGGCGCTGACGGTCATCGTAGCCCAGTTTTGCGTCGACAGAATTGAATTCGTCGAGCACCGCATCAAGCACCGAAGCCCTACGGCGTGCGAGCGCTTCGATCTCGTCCTGCGCGGCCGCGGTATCCCCAAACAGGCGCGTAAAAGCCTGCTGCGGGTCATCCAAGGGCGTGCGCGGGTCATCCGGACCGCCATAACTCATGCGCACCACCATCGGTTCAAGCCCCGTGGTGGTGGATTCTACGCCGAGCTCCAAAGACCTGAGTTTGGTTTCTCCGCCGATAGCATTCGCTATGGCCTGATCGATTGAAGGTCCACCGACAGTTCCGTTAGTGATATGATTGGCACGGCCGAGCTGGTTGATCTCCATGCGCGTCGCCGTGAGCATATGCGCCATCGCTAGGTCGTGATCGTTACCGAACTGCATGTAAGAGGTCTCATTGTTGATTCCGCTTAGCACGACCAGGTCATCACGGTGCTCAGCCAAGGGCTGCAACGTCGGGCTCAACTGAAAGTCGGTTTCTCCACCCGTCGGTTTCCAGTTGTTCATGATGGCACCGCACGGCGAGAAAAATACGCCAAAGCGAGTAGGAACGGGATTTGTGCTCTGTGCCATCGTCGTGCGGGGACGCATCGCATCGAGGAAAGGCAGGGCAACTGTAATACCCGCCGCACCATGCAGCATCGTTCGACGGCTCATCCTTTGCAATTTCATGGCATCTCCTTATCAAATGCGCTCACGTTCGGGTCGAGCACTCTATGCTGGCGAAAGGTGTTGGTGCGCGTGAGTGCGACCAACAACTCCTTCATAACGTAACCGCTGCTTTCAAACTCTGCGCCTGCGGCTTGAATGGCACCCTCGTCGCCGGCCGTCTCGGAGCGTCCCAGCGCAAAGCGCAACCACGTCCTTGTCATGCACTCCATGACTTGGTCGCTTTCGGCGAGTTGGTTTGCCAGCTCTACTGCGCCATTGAAGGTTCCTTCCACATCGGTCCCTACGACTTCTCCCGACGCATCAATGGGCTGCCCGGCGTCCTCGATGCGCCACTGACCCACCGCATCATAATTCTCGAAGCCCAAACCGATAGGATCCATAAATTCATGACACTTTCGACAGACGGGATTTTCTTGGTGTATCCGAAACCGTTCGCGCGTGGATGTACCAGGCTCGACCTCAGGAATACTGATGACTACGCCGGGTGGCGGAGGCAGAACGTCTTCGCACAAGATTCCGTTCCTCACGAACTTACCACGGTGTACCGGGTCGGTCTGGTTGTTGTGAGCCAAGGTGGCCAAAACAGCGACATGGGTCAAGAGTCCAGCGCGCTGGCTGGGATCGAGCGCGACGGACTCTTGCAGAAATGCGCCGGCCTCCCCCGCCACCGACGTTCCATAGTACGGGGCGAGTTCCGGGCTCAAGAACGTGGACGACGAAGTCAAAAGGTCCTTGGCTGAGCCGTTCTGGTCAAGAATGATAGACTGAGCAAAGAGCTTCACTTGGTCTCGCATTAGAGGGCCAATGCTCAGATCGAAGTCAGGGAACATCACCGGATCTTTCTTGAGGCGGTCTATGTTCCGCAAGCGGAGCCATTCTTCGTAAAACAAACCGATGCGCTCACGGGCAGCATCCAGGGCGAGCAAACGCCGAGCTTGTGCTGCGACTCCTTCGGCCGTCGCAAGCTCCCCCGAAGCCGCCGCTGCGAAAAGTGCGTCATCAGGCATCGAACCGAGCAAAAAATAGGACAAGCGCGTGGCGAGTTCCCATGCAGTGAGGGGAGCCACCGCCCCAGGTTGTCCACCCGCTGGGATCGGCTCAAGCAGATAGATGAAGTGGGGAGCAATGAGAAAATACTCAATGAGCGCCCGGACAGCGATGTCCAACTCTGCTTCGGCCCGGACATCGGAGAAAAGTTTGAACGCTTTCGTCTTTTCCGACTCTTCCAAAGGACGTCGCCAGGCATGGGAACCAAAGTCGTCGATGAAAGCTTGCACGCACGCAGATTCTTCAAGCAGCGCCGCATCACAAGCCAGCAAGCCATCGAGGTCCTTGACCACCGCTTCGCTGACCGTCTCGGCCGCCACCACGTATTGCTCGGTGAGTGTCGGACTCACGTTCTGCGCGGCCGCGTTGTTCGTGAAACCATCCTGAGCAAGATCGGCTTCGAAAGTCGGCTCCAACTTGAGTCCAAGGGCGGGGAAGAGATGAGCGATTGTGTTGTCGTACTCCCGGTGAGTCAGCCGCCGTATATAGGCTGGGCTTGGCTCATCCACGGCAGGTACGCCGTCTGGGGTACCTGCTGTCTCCTGTCCCGTACTGCTTTCCGGCGTGTCGGTCGACCCCGTGGGTCCTCCCATAGCGCCCGTCTCTTGCCCCCCGGATGAAGATGTCTCTTGCCCCTCGACTCCAGACTGCTCTGAGCCTGCACACCCCAATGCGGCGAGCTGGCTTGCAACGACCATCGTCGTCCCAAAGGCCCAGAATCTTGCAGTATCTCCCTTGCTCGGCATGTATTTCTCCTCTGACAACGTTGCGGCTACCGCTCAGACTGCGGGCTTCACACGAGGACATGATAGGGGCATTGTCAGCCTTCAGATCAAAAATTTACACAAATTCGACCTAATCTGAGAAGATTTTGGAGAAGGGTGGCACTTTTCCGGACGCGTGGGGAGAATGTTAACCACCCCAAACTATTCTAGCTGAACAACTGAAGCGTTCGGGGTTGGAGTTTTTCGAGACTCGACCCAAGTTGCATCAAGGAGCGATCAGCGGAAACGAGTTTCCGTTGCCCGAATAGTCTTGCGTCGTGTCCTTGCTTGAGATGTAAAGGTCGTTCGAGGCAGAGTTAATCGACGAGCTGTTCTTGAGATGATCCGCTGGCAAAGCAGGGTTCATGCTCATCACGAGGGCACCGGTCGGCACCGTGCCACCGCCAGCGTTGCGAATTTCGAGAAAGTCGATGGTCGACGTATCGACAACGTTGGGCCCCAGCCGCAACCCAAACCAGCCCCCCGACTGTTGTAAAATATGGTCGAAAACCACCGGCTCTTCCAATGTCCCATTGATATGAATCGTCGGCGCGTTGCTGTTCCACCCAACAAGAAACTCCCCTTTATTGAAGTCGATGTGGACACCTGAAGCCAGGTTCACCTCAGCCGTACCGGTTATACGCAGCTCATCCGCGGCGTAGTAGGGCAAATGCAAAGCAGGAACGGTCCCCGATGTGCTGATGTGCGTCCCCGTGTCGATTTCAATGCGTGCGCTATCGTGATTATCGTGACCTGAAAGAAGCGTATCAGGCGGAAGCGTCACCAGTGCATTGCCGTGCAAGGCAAGCGGAACTCCCGTCGAATTCGAGATGGAGATGCCCTTTGATGTCGCCGCAAATCCGGCAGAAGCTACGTGGAGCCCCTGCTCGTTTTCCGTCAACGCGAGGTTGTCGATAGGGATCGCAGCGCGCAGCTCTACCGCAGGTTCTGAGCCGCCAGCATCACGAACCTCGACGTGCTCGACCTTGGAGCCTGCTTCGAGGTTGCCGTGAAAGTCGAGACCAGACCAGAAACCTGGTTGTTGCTCTCGGCCTGAAAAAACGATGGGCTGTTCCTCGGTTCCGCTGAGCACCGTACGAACAATCGAATTGTTCCAGCCAAAGTCGAAGTCAGTATCTTGCTCCATCTCGAACTCGACCCCTGGTTCGACGACGAGATCAGCTCCCGCGGACTGATTGATGCTTTGCTTGATTTGATAGGGAACGCCCAGATTGTGCAACGTGATGGGCACGTTCCAGGCGCCGACGACAATACGCACGACGTCTTCTTCGTTTCCGTCAAAGGTTCCCCCTTGTGGTAAGTCGGCCAAGGCTTCCGCCGAGTTGATCTCCAGTCCAGGCCCGGCATTGTTGATGACAGTCAGGTGACTACTTCCAAAGCCCCACTGGTAGGCCGAAACACCGACGTCCCCCGAGTTCTCGACACGTAGGTGATCAATCGTGACCGGCGCACGACTCTCGACCGCCCCGGCCAAGGTCCCGTCGCCAGCGTCGGCTACCAGCGTCCAAGTGAGTTTGCTCTGTGGGTCAGCGCCGAGCAGATAGAGCCCTTGCCAGTATCCAGGGGTGCCCTCCTTTCCACAAAACTTGACGGGATCATCTTCCGTCCCGTCCGCTTGAATACGTCCGGTACCATTGACGCCCACGCGCACCCCAGGATCGACGATCACCAGTGTCCCCTCCTCGATCACCAGATGAGCTCCCGAACCTATCGTAATCGACTTCGTCAAGTGAATGATTCCGGACCAGTCAACGCGTCCGCTGGGACTGGCGCTCCATTCGACAGCACCATCGAGATCGCGACTATCACAGGTGATGTCCGTGGTCGTGCCTACGGAACCTCCGGAGCCAGCATCCCCTCCAGAGCCACTTCCCCCGGAGCCAGCGTCCCCTCCGGAGCCTCCAGAGCCGCTTCCCGCGGAGCTCCCCCCCGAACCGCCTGGCGTCAGCCCCCCACCACCGGGGACGACGGGAAACCCAGTAGGGACACCACAATCCGGGCCCTCGTCGGCAAGCCCGTTGCAATTGTTGTCCGACAAGTCGCATATCTCGAGCTGCGCGGGGTGACGCTGGGGCAGCTCGTCATTGCAATCCGTGGAGAGAAGCGACCGGTCCTTGATAGGCACACACGATTCGATCGGCTCTTCGTCTTCTGAACCAAATCCGTCTCCATCGATGTCCACGTACCAGGGAACCTCAACAGTATCGTTGTCGACCTTCCCGTCACAGTTGTTGTCGATATCATCGCAGAACTCCGGTTGCAGAGGACGCTGGGCAATGTTCTTGTCGTTGCAATCATCGCCGCAGTTGTCCCCGTTGCAGCATTTGGCGTCGATAGCACCGTCACCATCCTGATCGCGGAGGCCAAAGGTCGTCTCGTCACAGTCTTCATCGACACCATCCTCGTCACAGATCTCGAAGTTGCCTGGATAACGCTCCGGATCGTCATCATCACAGTCGTCGCCCAACTGCTGTCCCTCTTTTGACTCGCAATTGGCATCACCGTGGCCGTCTTCGTCCTCGTCCGGCGCAGCAAACACACAACGATTTTCTCGAACACTGCATGAATCGATCGTGCACCTGACGCCATCGTCGCAAAAGGGCGTCACTTCGGCCAAAACACAACCGTGTTCGTCGGCGTCGTCGTGCATCGGGTTGCAAACTTCAACGCCATTACAAAACGAACCATCGTCGCACTGCGCATCGCTACGACAGACACCTTCTTCGGGCTCGCTGCACTCGCACGCCCCCAAAGCTCCATCCTCGCAGGCAAGGACGCCCTGGGAACCATCGTCGCAGCTACAGCGAATCTCGACATCGCCGCTGCAAGCGGCAGAAGAAGAGCCACCACACCCCGGAACAAGAGCAAGGAACAGCCAGGCCCTTCGCAAGAACGAGCGAAAAGGGAAAAGGGTCTGAGGCGAATTGATAGGTCGTGGTCCAGACATAGCAGCGCAAACTACCACGACTTGCGCCTCGACCGAATACCCGACCTACACACGGGTCATCGGACCCTTCCACCGAGGAGCCTTGTCACCCTCGTCCCGACCGCGACAGCCGTGAGGGATTCGGACAGGGATCAGACACCCACCTCTGTCTGACCACCCTCAAACTGCAAAGCGCCCAGACCTCAGCCGTTAGCGGCGCGGATCGAAGTCTGACCGACTTGGAGCGGCAGCTGACTCCGGGCCTGAATGCTTGCTCGATCAGTGAGAACGGGGCTGTTCTTGAACGGAATGCTGATCGTAAACGTCGTACCACGGCCTTTTTCGCTGGCGACCTCGATTCGACCGCCTCGTCGTTTGACCTCAATCGCGACGGCGGAAAGACCAACGCCCCGTCCCGATACGTCCGTCGCGCTTGCTTTGGTCGTCACTTCGTCTTTGAACAAAACACGGACGAGGTCGTTCTTAGTCGCGTGGGGCAGTCCTTTTTCTTTTGCCATCTTGCGCAACTGATCCCAGTCGAGCCCGCGACCGTTGTCCGCAATGGTAAGGAGGAGCCTGTCTTCATCGGCTTCTGCTCTCAGGGTGATTCGTGGCGGGGTCGACTCGGCCTTTCGCTCGCCGAGCCCGTGGTCGACTGCGTTACGCAAAAGGTGGGGGACCAGACTCCACAGCCAACCCCAACCCTCCGGAAGACGAACGCCCCTAGCATCGGACTCGAACTCCAGGTTATCGACACCCAGACGCCGGGCTAGACGTCGTGTTTGCGTTTCGAATCGGGCAAACTTGGGGCCCACGGCCTCATAACAAAGGCGTTCCACCATCCTGGTCAGGCGCGAGGTCGGGTCGTCCGCCCGAGTCGCCGCGAGAATCTCTTCGTAGTCGTAGAGGTCAACCACAAGACTACTACTGACGTCGCCCAGAAGTTCGCGTGCGCTTTGCGCAACCTTGCCCCACGTTTCCGCCAGTATTCGTCGGTGGTCGTCCGACGGAAGAGCTTCGCTTTCAAAGCAAGCAGATTCGATATCGTGACAACATTCACTTACCGTCATCAAGTCAAAGAGGGCCGAGTTGCCTTTGATCGTGTGCAGCAGGCGCAGCGCATCGGCTCGGTCGACCCACTTACCATCGACCACCCGTTTGACCATTTCGTCGACATCGGTAACGAACTCGATGAAGCCAGCTCGGTCTTTGGCAATGTGTTCGAACATCGCAATCACCTGCTTCTGCTCACGTTCTGCTTGTTGCCGGGCAAGCTGATCGGTCACATCGGTAATGATAGCCAGCACACGATTTAGCTGTCCTTCGTGTTCGATGGGACGGTACTGAATCTCGAAACTTCGACCTTCGCTGGATACCATGAGCTGTGGCAACTGTCCGAGCGCAACGTCTTGGGGCATGAATCCGTCGGCCAACTGTTCATAAGCGATATCGAAACGGTCGAAGAACCCAGACACCTCTTGCTCGACCGCTTTCGCAAAGTGATTCGCCTCGGGATCTGAACCAAACCAACGGTCGAACTGTGCTGAGCGTTCTTGCTCCATGTTCCCGCTCAGATCCAAAGTAACCAAGCCCTGATCGACGGTATCGAGAACGAGACGCATAGCTTGGTTCTTTCGGTCGAGATCGGCAGTCCGCTCCTTGACCGTTCGTTCGAGCCCTTCTCGATGCGCAGAAAGCTCCGCATCTCGGTGTTCTACTGCTGCAAGCATCGAGTTGAATGCGCTGGTCAGCACACCAAACTCATCGTTACTCGACGGCGCGACTCGAATGTCGAAGCGCTCTTCATGCTGGACCCGCGCTGCGGCCTCCGAGAGACGAAGCACAGGTCCGGTGAAAGTTCGGTGCAACGCCACGACCACCAGGGTCGCCAGCAAGATTGCACCGACTAACACTTGCGCCGCGAGTTTTAGAAAGTTCTTCGTACGCAACTCGACGTCGCGCTTCGAAAAGACCGTCACGATATGGCCGACTTTCTTACCGTCCTTTTCGATGGCCCGAGCGAGAGTCAGTTCCTTACCGTCGCCGGCTTGAACGCCTTTGAACTGATCGGAAAGGCCGGTGTGGTGGCCCTCCTTAGCCCATTCGACGAGTTGCTTGCCGTCTTCAAGATAGATCGCCGCCGCAAGAGCGGAATCTTCGGAAGCAATGGTACGAAGCACATACTTTGCTGATTCTGGGTCCTGAAAAGCCACCGGACCGAAGGCAGCATTGGCGACTGCGTCCGTGAGCACCGTCAAGGTCGACTCTTTCGCTGCCGAGTAGGAGTTTCGGTCGTAAACGACGAAGGTTAAGCATGCGGCAATCAAGGCGATAGCTGCGGTGCCAATGATCATTCCGAACAACTTGGTTTTAACGCCAAGTCTCACGTCTTTTAGGGATACTACCCGCTCGCCTGCCACGATCTTTCGTCTCCCTACACTACTTTAAATCGATGATCTTAACCCCATCGATGTCCCATGCCTCGGAAGCCAGAACGAACCCAATCCCGCCAGGAACTTGAGCGACTTTCTTCGCCAAATCTTTTGCCTGTGCCACCTGTGGCGGTGCAACACCCTTTCCAGCCAGCTGCAACTTGTTCCAATGCTGGATAAAAGACTGAGCAGACATACCGAGCACTGGTTGAAAGAAGGCCTTGGCTGCTTCGCTATCGGTAGGACGACTGAATAGCTTGACCGGAACCACTCCGTGCCAAAACGAAGTTTTCCCGGTGAATATGTTCTTGGTTTCGCCTCGACCCACGGATGAAGTCGGGTTGCGAGCATTGAGCAGGAGCACGACACCGTTTCCTGCTTCGGCGTTCTTTGTCACACCGATCACCGTGGGCAGAGCGAGCGCAGCGGGTAGAGCAAGGATGTTGCGACGAGATACGGTTTTGAAAAAAGTCATGAGTCTATTTCAGAGCTCCCAGAAGTACGAAAGCGAGCAGCGACCCTCGGGATAGATCACGGTTTCGCCGTTGAATCGTTGTTGATGAGCGCTCACGTCCAACTTGAGCGCTACTTGCTGGATTGGGCGAATAACGGCACCGAGCGTGTATTTGAAGAACTGACCATTGTCAGCTAGCCCGGCCTCGTTGTCTCCTCCCAAGTCCTTGTCCCGAATGGTTTCTTCGTTATTGAAGTAATCGAATTGTCCATACGGTGTCAGGGTGCTCGATGTTCCTATCGAAAATTCATAACCGATACGCGTGTAAAAAGTTCTCACATTGTACACAGCTTTAGTGCGTACACCTGCTGTGGGGTCTCCTCCCTCGAAGAAGCGGCTTCGTTGTCTCTGATTGAGACTGCCGTCAGCGAGTAACATGACCGAGTCAGGGTCACGGACTGCATCATGATGAGCGTTCCAGTAGGCGGCCTGTAGAATCAGCGACGCTGGATGTAGTTCTACGTAGGCGCCGGTTACTGTATATTCGTCTTTCTCCATCCAGTTCAGCACGCCGCCGCGGGGGGAGCCATCACCTACACCGCGGGAGGGGCGAGCGTTGGGGCCCGAATAATAAAATGAGGAGCCGAACTTGAGCCAGGTCCCGAACTCAACATTGAGATCGGCTCCCAAGGGAACCGTGTCCATATTGCGTTCGTCGTTGCCAGTCGTGGCCGAATAGTTGACCGTAAAGGCATTGGTCGCCGCTGCTCCGTGCACCATGAAGTTCGTGGTGCGCGTGAGCATCAAATGGTCTTTATCGAAAAGCTCGGGGGGTTCGATGCCAATGAAGGTTGGCACAGCGTCCAAGATTTCGTTGTACAATCCAAATCGACGATAAGTCTTGCCAGCTCGCACGTTGAGGTAGTCGTTGATGATAGGCATCTCGACCCAGGCGTTGCGCAGGTCGATACTTGTGTCATCCGTATTGCTCCCAGCTCCGTTGCCAACCAGGTTGAAGAAGTACTTGTAACGTCCCTTCACCGAACCTTGGAGCATAACGTTGAAGTTAAGGACGTCCCATTCATACGGATTGACCTCGTAGGCCGTTTCGTCAGCGGCGTCGCGATAGGGCGTTTTTGCCACTTTCTCAACGTAGGCGTTAATGAACCCGTAGAGCCGCGTTTGAAAGAGGGGAGACTCGTCCGTCGCCTTGAACTCGGAAAGATCGCCCCATCCGGCTACTGCATCCTGGCCGGCTGCCGATTTCTCGCTTGCAGCCGACGGATCGCCTACCTTGGCCTCAGCTTGAACCTCTAGTTCTGCCGGATTCTCCGCATCGTCGACAAGAGCGTCGTCGACGAGAGCGTCGTCGGCCACAGTCTCATTGGGTGCCTCTGAGGCTTCCTCGGGCTCGGCGGAGGCTTCGTTCGTCTCAGTTGTCTGGTCCCGCAGAGGCTCTCCGCTTTCGCCATTCGACTCAGGGTCGGCAGGTGCTTGCTCGTCCGCTCCTGAATCGTCGCGGGTCGGCGTCTCTGCATCTGGGCTTGCTGTCTCAGTCTCCTGATCCTGGGCTGCAACACCACTTGTGGCCAGAAATACTGCACAACTCAACCCGAAGCTCGCTCCTCTATGCATCGTTCCCCGTCGGTCGCAGCCGCTCTTTCACGCTGAGACCCCCCTTTCCCGGGATTAGGACGTCACCTGTATGGATTACTTAAGCATCGTCGCTTCATGTGTTGGGCAGCATGGTGCACCAAAACCATCATAAACAACAAGGACTTCGCAGCTCGTTTATGATCTCTCAGCTGTACAGCAGAGAAGCGCTCATCGCGACTTCGCTCGAACCAGGAGCGGACGAGCGCGACTACTACACTCTGGCCGACTTTCGCGTCACCGAGCCCGGCGGAGAAGAACGAGGCCGAGATCGCGCGACGTGAGCAACATTGGAACGCGGCAGCTGCAAGCTCGGGGGGAGCGTCAAATCACTACCTCGTGCTTGCCGTCACCTTGGTGGTGGTTGCCCTCATCCTGGGCCTGATCGCCATGTAAGATGGCCAGACCGTCAATCGCAAGGTACCCTCGAAAGATGCGGCGCCTGGGTCTATCATACATCTCACACCCACCAGAAGCTCCGCCGCCCCTCGCCCAGAGGAGTGAGCCGAGCAGCGACGAAGCCTTTTCACGTAGTTGGTTCGATGTATCTGTGTCTTGTTGCGCGCATCTCGCCACCCTTCGGCTTATGAGATGCGCTGTGATCATCGCCGCGACAGCCACCGCCAGCTGCAGTCTCGGCGACGGCTTTCGAGATGTCAGCGAGACCTTATTCGACGGCGAAAAGACACGCTTTGACAGAGAAGCCACTCGGCTCATGAAAGGTTCTTACAGGCGAGCCGCGTTGGTCGCTTCCCAATACGAGGAGCCTCACCTTGTCGTCATCACCGATGAAGACGATCCCCATGCCTTGATCCAAGGTCGATCAGACGAGGAGCCCTGCGACGCCGGGCAAGCCGACGAGTTCGAGCAATTGACCAGCTTCAATAGTCCCCTAGTCGTCCGCACACAAACCCACGCTGACGCCGAGGGGCAGCGCACCTTTCGCTTCATCGACACCGATTGCAAAGAAGTCATGCCTGCTATCGAAGAGGCCATAGTGGTAGATCGCTCATGTACCGCAGAGCGCTGCGTGGACACGTACATGCAAAGCGACAGGACCTTGGTCTTCATTGATGTTGGCGAGATAAAGCGCTTGGATGAAGTCGAAAATGTCATCGACTACCAAACCGATGAGTACTTTACCCGGATCCTGCAAAAAAACGGCAACCTTTCCAGTCTCGCATCAGGCAATCCTGATGATGTCCGTATCGTTGCCGAATCAGTCGAAAGCTTTGCCCTGGGAGCCGCCATAGGCGAAGTGGTCATACAGACCAGTGAAGGTGTGTTCTTTCGAGGTCTAGAAAAACAAGTCATCAACGACGCCTGCTTGCTGACGCCCGAGGGGTCCCCTGCCTTCCACCAGGTGGTGGAAACCCCCTGCGCGTCAGGTCATCGTTTCTTGATGAACGTCGACTGGGCCACAGGTGAGCTCTACCAGCACCCGGTCCCCGAGGATCTGGGCCCCATCGTAGAGATCTCTCAGCTGTACGGCAGAGAAGCGCTCATCGCGATTTCGCTCGAACCAGGAGCGGACGAGCGCGACTACTACACTCTGGCCGACTTTCGCGTCACCGAGCCCGGCGCCGATCTACCCACTTTTGAACCCTTGGCTCAAAGCGCTCGACGACTCACCGACCGCTTCGGCGAAACCCACCTCGTCCTTTCTGAATACGACGGCCAAGCCGGAACCCTGAGTCGGCTCCAAATAAACGCCGAAGAACCCCACTACGAATTGATCCCCCTCTTGGATGACGTGCATAGGATGGGCACCAGCATCTACTGCCCGCAGTACTTGGTGGAAACGGCCCCCAAGGATGGGCTCGTTGATCTCGATTGTCTGGATCACACCACCGGAGAACAAAACAACTTGGTCCAGCGCGTGGCGCCGCTCAACGAGCCAAGCAAATTTTTGGGCGTGGATACCCTGGGCTCATGGTTCGCCTCGTCTCGTCGCCGCACCAGCCAGTCTTTCGTCACTCAGGTCGAAGCCGGGCGGGGCAGCCTACAAGTCCTGGAGTTCGAAGACCGACGAGTCGTGGCACACCATCAACCCAAGGCGAAGGACATCTGGTCGGGCAGCAGCACGATGTCACAGGAGCCTCATGCTGCCCTCTACGTGAAAGGTGACGACCAGGAACTCTGGTCCTATTATCCCGAGCTCGACGAAACCCGAAAAATCGCAACCTCGGTCAAACAATACGTCCTCTTGACCCTACCCACGCCCGGGATCATCTACATCGTCGAAGAGGGTCCCGATGAGGGCATCTGGCTCCTAGGGTCGAAGTGAGTCGAGGCTAGCAACATGAGACTCACATGCCCGAAGCGCCGCCCATGAACGACGCAAGAACAGCATCACATTCCGAACAATCGTCCCTCACTTCGGAACACGTTCGGTTGTTGAAGTCGTCGATGCAATGAGCACAATCGTGGGCATCGTCTTCCAAGTCCCGATGACCATTGATTGCGTCGAAACAGTCGTCTGCGCACTCATCGACCTTGATGCTCGAATCTTCGCAATCCTTGTGACTTTCGCAGATCGTTTGACAATCGATGCGCTCGAAAACGTTATTGCAACCGCCCAGACCAAGAAGCGTTATGGCACCGAGCATAGCCACCTGAGCTATCGACTTATTGACCATCTTCTTTCCACCTCCGAATTGCGCGGTACCAACTTGGCACCAACCGCGTGCTTCTATCATGAGGTAACAGGCAAGGACGGGCAAGGACCTGCTCCTAACATCAAACTGGCCTTTGTTTCGGGAGCGGCAAAGGATGGTCACATATGAACAAAATGTCACAACCCGCGGTCCGTCTTGGTCACGTCTGACTGGTCGCCCAAACCGCTCGAAAGCAGCTCGGCCCACCATACATGCGCTTGCCCTCAAAGCGCTCATGCTGCTAGAAGAGCCGGACGTGCTTCGGGAAGAGAGCAGGGATGAATCGACGCAACTTACTCGCATCGCTAGCGACCCTCGGGTGGTCAACCGCCTCGCGCACAGCCGAGGCCGGCGGTATCATTTATGGGACATCGCGAAGCATTTCGCGCAAAATGGCCGAGCGCTACAAGCTCAATGGCGATGACGATCTCTTTAACGATCTCTTCGGGATGCAAGACGCATTCCGCGGTCTCAAGGCGTTTCCACGCCGCGACCAGGTGATTTTCGAAGGGCTCCGAAACCTACAAAAGGTTCTCGACGGCTACTACGTCAACAAGCGCGGCTATCGAAGGGTGGCGCGCAAGTCCAAAGAAAAGATGGTCATCTTTTCGGATCACCACATCCTGCCCTCCGAACATCGACAAGCTGGCGTGTGGCGAGCCAACCGTGACCCCTATGTGAAACTACTCAACCACTACGGTGAAGCAGGGTTCACCGTGGTAGAAAACGGCGACGTGGAAGACTTAGTCATCCTCGATCCCAACAAGACTCGCGAGGCTTACGACCACATCTTTCGGCGGCTCGGCGATACTACATACAACCCCACGACTCTGCTGCGCTACTTTCGAGAAAACCCCCTCGTATTGGAGGCGGCGATGCGACAAGAGCGCGGGGTTTACCGACGAGAGCAGCTCTTTCAAATCCTCTCCGAACCCGCCAATCGTCACTACTACAATACGCTCAAGCAGCTCCACCTAACGAATCAACTCATTCGTCTCGCCGGAAACCACGATTACCAGCTCCAAGAATTCGACGGTGTCTACGACCACTTGGTGCCCTACGATGTATTGATTGCCGGTACAGAGCACCCAACAGTGGTGATGCACGGCCATCAGTTCGATGCCGCAACCAACCCCAAAGTGGCTCCCTTCTACGGCGAAGTGATCTCAGAGTGTCTGGGTGTCTTCTATCAGGGGCCCGACCGCACCTGGTCTCCCGCCGAAGGCAAACAAATGATCGACGGTGGCTTTCCCAATCGCCTCTCAACGCACCCGCCCAACTCGGGTGCAATGGCCAACTTCATGAACGCACTCTTGGCGAACGCTGAGAAGGACGACGAAAAGTGGGCTGCTGCTTGGGAATCCCTCTTTGGGCACCCCATCGCCTGGGAGTACGGCGCCTCGGATTGGAAGGCCAGCGTGCGCTCGGGTTTGGCCCGCCCAGGTCGCATGATCGACAGTGCCATGTCCGGTCAGCAGTTCTTCAAGTACCGGCATCTCGACGAGTGGGACTTGGTCCAAGGCATGCAAAAATGGAACCTCAACGTTCGCCTGGCCCTGGGGCACTCCCACGAAATTAGAGACTGGCGTTTTTCTGATGCGGGGTTCGCCTATTGCAACAGCGGTGCTGCAGGACGTTTCGCTCGTTTGATCTGGGCTCTTGAACTCGTCGACGACGAGTTGACGGTCGTCGGTTGGTTCGCGGGGGACAAGAACTCCGACAAAATCGAACGCTACCGATTCGACGTTCAAGAGTCCGACATGTTTTCCTATTTTGACTCAAGCAAGGATGGTTCGATATGAGCGCTCTCGCGGCTCTGGCCATCGTCGCCGCCAATACGGGAGCCGGCATCTATACCGAGGCGGGCTACGACGTGCTCTTCAGCGACCGTTTGGGACTCATGGCTCGCGGCCAACGTATCATCGGCGAAGTCGGCATCTTCCGGGGAAAGTACATGGGTTCCTACGAATTCGGGTCTTACTGGCTTTACGGGGTCGGCATGAGTTGGGAACCGATCGATTTGGTAGGTCTACGCAAGAACGCCAATCAAGATCGAGAAAACACCTTCGCGATCCAGTTCTTTTACCCACACCTCACCTTGACGCGCGGAGTCGACTTGTTCAAGGTGGGGCTCAACGGCAAAGTGCGACTCGGCCCCGTCTGGTCCGTGACCGACGCGAAAGACTTTTACAATGAGTACGCCGTTTGGGGTGGCCAGTTGAGCGGCGAGCTCCAAGGTAGCTACAACGTTTGTGATATGTTTAAGATTGCCCCTCGCGTCGGCGCCGGGTTGCTGTGGGACGCCGTGCGCATAAGCTACCAATTCACTATGGGCATTGGTATCTATTTGGGCGTCCCAGTGCGGTCCGTAGCGGTCGACAACCGCGCCGACGACTGGGAAGCAGACTATCCGCCACCTTCGAAGCAGGGCGATGAGGGTCATCCCTGACCTCAATCGTGCGGGGTACATCTCCTCCCCCTTGGGCTGAAATTTCAATGTGCGCGGAACCTCGCCCATGCCGCTCTCCCTCAGGCGTTGGTGTTAAAAAAAATCCGGCCCTTGGGTAAAAAAACGATAGGCCTACATGCGTGCCTTCTGTAAGACTGCCGGCAGAGTTTCGACTCGAACGAGCCAACTTACCCGAGACCACCCCCTTGGAAACCGCAGCCTATCCAACAGATGAAGTCGAGCGCTCGATGGCGCGCGTAGGCATGCTCATCGACGGTAAGTGGAGCGTCGAGCAGGTGCTGGGTATCGGAGGCATGGCCACGGTTTATTACGCGGTGCATCAGCACACACATCGGCGCGTCGCAATTAAGGTTCTCCACGAACAATATTGTCACAACGAAGAAGTGCGACGACGTTTCTCACTGGAAGCGCGGGCTGCCAATCGAGTCAACCACAAGGGGGCCGTGCCCGTCCTCGACGACGGTATCCTTCGGGATGGCACGCCCTATATGGTCATGGATTTCCTCGATGGCCAGTCGCTGCAGGCACGCTGGGAGAAGTGTGGACGCGCCATGTCAGTGGAAGAAGTGTGCGCCATTACCGAGCGCCTCCTCGACATCTTGGAGGCTGCCCATAGCTCGGGCGTCCTGCATCGCGACATCAAGCCCGAGAATGTCTATTTAACAAAGGAAGGCGAAGTCAAACTGCTGGACTTCGGCATTTCCAAAGTCGCGGGAGAAGAGCCCGGTTCGCACAAGACTCAGGTCGGCTCCACCATGGGCACCCCCGCGTTCATGTGTCCAGAACAGGCCAGAGGCCGTTGGGAAGAAATCGATGCTCGCGCAGATATCTTCGCCGTAGGCGCGACGATGTACGCCATGCTGACAGGACGTGCCATCCATGAAGCGGAAACCACGAACGAGCTGCTGCTCAAAGTGATGACCCGCCAAGCAGAAGACATCGCCAAGGTGGCGCCGCATGTACCGCCTTTCACCGCTCGAATCATCAATCGCGCTATCGCCTTCGACAAGCGGGATCGATTCGAAAATGCTGCCGAAATGAAGGAAGCGATCCAGGCAGTCAACACCCGCTTCAGTCGGGGCCTGAGGACGCTCATCAACGAAGCAGAACTCACGCGCACATGGGCGGGTGAGTCGAACCTCCTCAGCACGGACCGCTCCACCTATCGCCAGGTCATCTTCCCCAAAATTCCGGGCCTCCGGCGCTTTCATTGGGCCTACCTCACCAACGGTCAAAAGGCGGCGATCGGTGCTTTTGCCGTATTGCTCTTGGCGGTAGTGGCTTTCTGGGTGTCGGGCGACGGAGCGGATAATGCTCACCCAACAAACGTCGCTCAGACCGCCTCTCCCTCGAAAGACCAAGTCGATCCGGCCTCCGCGCTCCGAAAAGAAGGCGTTGACCAAAGCGCAGACACAGAAGCGCAGGCCAAACGGGTGGCGGCCCAGGGCGTCGAACTGAGCGATCTCCCCGAACAAGAGCTCTCCCAACAAGAGCCAGAAGCAGACGAGAACGAGCCGAAAGGTCAACCAACACGAAAAGCTCCCCGGCCGACTCAACTCCCTAAGAAAGTACCCAAGAAAGATCCGGCCCCCGCAGTGGAGACGCTCCCAGAAACCATTGAAATCCCCATCGACCCCCTCGCCCGGAGGCGCTGATGCCCTTGAGAATCATTCGGCTATTGCTGATTGCTTTGCTCACCATGAGTCCCCTCAGCGCCAGGGCCCAGGGCACTGATGCAGCGGCGGCTGAGACCCTGTTCCAACGCGGTCGTGATGCCATGGCCCAGGGTGACCTTGACGAAGCGTGTCAGTATTTCGACGAGAGTTTCGCCCTCGATCCGGCCGTCGGCACCGTGCTCAATCTGGCAACCTGTGAAGAGAAGCGCGGCCACCTCGCCGCCTCATGGGAGCGCTGGCACCAGGCCCTCGATTTGATGGAAGAAGATGACGACCGCGTGCCTTTCGCCCGCGCCCAACTCGATTCTCTGGAGTCGAGAATTGCTCATCTTCGCATCGTCGTCGAAGAAGGCACCACCTCCGACCTCATCATCGAAAGGGACGGTGTCACTTTGGGAACTGCAAGCCTTGGGCTTTCCCTACCGGCAGATCCTGGTGAGCATGTCATCGTCGTCAAAAGCAAACACCACGAGCCCAAGACCTATACAATCTCGCTTGAAGTGGGCCAAAGCGAAGAGCTCGTGGTCTCTCCCGGCCCCCCCTTGAGCAACAACACCCGGTCTCAAGGCGGTGGCGCCCGCAGAGCCCATCTCGCCGGGGGCATTGCAGGACTTTCTCTAGGGGTCGCGGGGGTCGCTACCGCCGTCGTCACCGGTGCGCTGCTTCCTCAGCAAAGGCAAAAAGTCTTGAACCGCTGCCCCGGAGGTTATTGTGATCCGGCGGGCGCCCAAGAACTCTCCCGAGTGCGCACTCTGCTCGCCGTCAACATGATCGGGTGGATCGCAGGGGGCGTCGGATTGGCAACGGGAGGCGTGCTCCTGTTTACACTTCCCAAGAAGACCAAATCAGCCCCGACCGACAGCGCCACCTCCGCCCAGAGAAGCACGCAACCTACCTCCCCCCCTGAAGATGCGGCCCTTGCCCTCAGGTACGTCGGCAACGGACTGCAACTCTCTGGCACCTTCTAACGATCTGACTCCCCCCGACGGCTTCTCATGATTCGCATCAGACATATTATTCTCACAGTCGCCGTAGCCACCGTCGGTTGCGCCTTATCGAGCAAGTACGACTTTAGCGACTACAAAGAGTCCACAGGAGCGCAGCAAGACAGCTCCACTGATAGCTCGACCACATCAACCACGGATACCCTGCCTAGCGGTTCGGGAGGGGGGGGAGGCGGCACCACCTGCATCCCCGCGACCTGCGCCGACTTCGGAGCCAACTGCGGGATGGTGGCCGATGGTTGTGGCAACATCCTCGACTGCGGCACCTGCACAGACCCAGAATTTTGCGGCGGCGGCGGCGTCAATCTATGTGGAACTCAAGCGTGCACTCCCCTGACTTGCGAGACGGCAAACGCTCAATGCGGCGAGATTTCTGATGGATGTAACGCCATCCTTTCTTGCGGTAACTGCGAAACCGAAGGCGGTACCTGTGGCGGCCTCGGCGTTTCCAACCTGTGCGGCTGCACAGCCTTGCAGTGCTCAGATCTTGGGGTCGGTTGCGGCACCACGGTCAACAACTGCGGAGAAACAGTCGACTGCGGTGGTTGTCCTGCCAACTTCGAGTGCGTCGAGGGACAATGCGCCTGCACACCCACCACCTGCGAAGAGCAGGGCGCAGTGTGCGGACAAATCCCCGACGGCTGCGGAAGCGTCCTGACCTGCGGTGATTGTCCGACTGGACAATATTGCGGAGGCGATGTCGCTGGCCAATGCAGCGACAAACCCTGCGACCCCAAGACCTGCGAAGATTTGGGAGCCGGGTGCGGCTATGCTGGTGACGGATGCGGCAAGGTCCTCGACTGCGGCGATTGCGGACTACCTACGACTTGTGGCGGAACAGGAAAGGCCAATCAATGCGGCTGCCCTCCAACTACTTGTAGCGCTCTTGGCAAGAACTGCGGCGAAGTCCGCGAACCCTGCGGCCAGCTACTCGATTGCGGGGGCTGCAAAGCACCGGCGACCTGTGGTGGCGCTGGGATCGACAACGTCTGTGGCTGCAAACCCCTCACCTGCGCCGACTACCCCGGGCAGTGTGGCGTTGAGCTGAGCAACGACTGTGGCGGCACCCTCAACTGTTTGGGCAACTGCAACTCCAACCAGGTCTGCAATCAGGGCAGCTGCTGCCGACCCAAAACTTGCGCTGATTTTTCTGGCAGCTGCAAGAGCAAACAAAGTGACGGCTGCGGCGGCACCATCGATTGTTCAAAGAGCTGCAGTGGTGGGGACGTGTGCGACGCGGGGAGTTGTTGCACGCCGGATGCTTGCGAGGACTTTCCAGGCTCATGCAAGACCAGCCAGAGCAACGGCTGCGGCGGCGCCATCGATTGCTCCAGTAGTTGCGCAAGCGGCGAAGTCTGCACCGGGGGGAGCTGCTGCACCCCGAAGACGTGTGACGACTTCCCCGGATCATGCCGTGCCAGTCAAAGCGACGGGTGTGGGGGCACCATTGATTGCTCCGAAAGTTGTGGGAGCAGTGCCATTTGTTTAGAGCAAAGTTGCTGCACCCCGAAGACTTGTAAAGACATCGACAACGACGAGTGCGGAAAGGTCAACGATGGGTGTGGAGACACCATTACCTGTCCCTGCAAATGCACGCCCCTGACCTGCGACTCGCCAGAACTATCGGGCCATTGTGGCTCCGCGGAAGACGACGGTTGCTCCTCAACCATCGACTGCAGCGACAACTGCGGCACGAATGAAGTCTGTGATGCAATGGATGATATGTGCTGCTCGCCCGCCACTTGCTCTGCCGGGACCTGCTCAGCAACGCAGAGTGACGGCTGTGGCGGCACCATCGACTGCAGTGACAACTGCGAAGACGGCGAAACCTGCGCGGCAGGAACTTGTGAATCGCCCTAGGAACGAGACCGCGTCGTAGTCAATCCTGCATTATTCTGTGACTCAAAGATTCTTACCTGTTTGATCTTTGTGACTATTCGTGATGAGCCAAATAGGCAAAAACGCAAAATTCACTACAATTTGACTTGGCGGCGCCCAGATCTCAGAAGATCTGCGCCCCTATTCCGTGGTACTTAGGGGCACCGTTATGTCGAAGCACATCTTGCGCACGTCAGCACTCCTTGCCCTTTCCTCCTTTGCCCTAAGCGCCGCCTGCAGCGGCGGCGACGAACTACCAGGAGGAACAACCGGGACCACAGGCAACCAAGGCACGACCACGGGGAACGTCGGCTCGGGTGGCGGAGCGGGCATGGACACAAGCACCGACTTGGATACGGCGAGCGACGGTGACGGAACTACGACCGGCGGCAATACCACCGGCGGAAACTCAGGTGGCAATTCAGGAATTTTGGGCAACTCTGGAGGAGGCTCGACCGTCGGCTCAGGTGGCAACTTTGACGTTGGCTCCGGCGGTTCGACCATGGGTGACGGCACAGACCAAAACGGAAAGACTGACGCCAAACTCGGTGATTCGAGCTCAGCGAACCAAGATTACCTCAAGATGGGCGACATTCGCATCCTAAACAACAACTGGGGCTCGGAAGATCTAGGTTGCTCAAATAGCGCCTTCAGCGTTTTCGTCGAACAGAGTGGTGCTTTCGGCTGGACATTCGATCGAGGCGCCTGCGGAGGCGAAGGCTCCAAACCAGACTTCCCACAGGTCGAGTTCGGGGTGCACCCCTTCGGCATTGTTGACGGACAAGGCTGGAACCACCTCGCCACTTCACCCAACTTCTCTTCAACGACTTTGATGCCCATCCAGATGAAGGACATCACCTCGGCATCCGTGAGCGTTGAGAATCTCAATGTAATGCTCGAGTCAGCCAACAAATGGAACATCACCTTCGAGTTTTGGGTGAGCAAGAAGAACCCTCTGACCGACCCCGATCCCGAAGTCTACGCCGAACTCATGACCTTTTGGGGCTGGGAAGGTGGACGCTGGCCTTCGGCACCTGGTGAGGATGGCTCCCAAGAAGGTGGCTCGGGAACGGGCGACCAGGTGGCATCAGCGGGCAAGAACTACACCTTATGGGTACAGCGAGATCAGTGGGCCGATGGCTGGCGCTACTTCCAGTTCCGCGACGACACTGGTCCCAACCAAAACTTCAATGGCACCCTCGACGTGAAACCCTTCATTGATTACCTGCTCCAAAATCGCCAAATCCCCGGCGACTACTGGGTCACCCGCTTGGAGGTGGGCAGCGAAATTGATGACAATACCAAGGGCAAGGTGAGCATGGCTGGCATCACCTTCGAGGTAAACGGACAGAGTCGTTCACAGATGCTCGCCCAATAAAGCCCCGACCCAATCGACCCACGCCCCAATAGGCCGCTCTCAAAAAGCAGGGCGATCCGGACTTCCGACGCTAGCTCAACCATCCGGTGACCCGAAGAAGAAGAGCACTCGTGCTACGAGCACTTAGAAATGAGCAGTTTCGAAGCTCTCCCCAAGAAAGTGAGGTCGGCTTCGAAACCGCGCTCGCCCCTCTAGGAGAGAGCGAAACACTCGCGCAAGGAACGAGTCTCATCGAGATGCTCGCGAAAGGCGAAGCCTTCTACCAAAGGGTGGGTCGCTGGCCACACAACAGGTACATCGGTTCCCTCGAAGCAGGAAGCCGCCTGCGCCTGATCGAAGAGCCGCTGTCCGAAAACCAAGACGAGTTGCGGTCGAAGAGCTTCTACAATCTCCGCTACTCGTGAGGTCACCCCTTTAAAATCCGTCTCGGTGGCCACGCCCCGCTTTCCGCTCGTTGTTTCCGGCAAGTTCACCAATGCCGTCCGTACAAAGAAGTCGGCACATTCTGATCGTTCCGCAGCAACTCCAAGCACAAGACGGGCCAAATCCGTCAACCCTCGATGTTTAACCTCTCCCTTGATGTACCCCGCCACCGAGTCCGCCGTCAGCCCTCGTCCCACACGAAAAGCACTCGCCTCTTCCGGTATGGCTTCGGCCAAGACCAGCAGACGCTTCCCGTTGATTCCTTGAGCGAATTCAGGACCGATCCAGTATCCGGTTCGGGTCTGCAGCTCGGCTCCAAGTTCTCGGGGCGGCGTTGAAGGCATAGCTAGAAGCTACCGATAAAGTCGACGGCCCCAAGCATCAAGCGCCATCGGCTAGATTGGGCAGTATCGCTGTTCGTCCAAGGAGAAGCGTCACCTGAAAGAGACGTCCAAGCGGCGCTTGGGGAAAACAACTCCGAGGGCTTTCTTGCACCGGGTCGCACAAAAAACTGAAGAGCACCAGCTGACGGGGCTCGTGATCGGCGCACAGTGTGGCTACACCTCTCGGGTGACTTTGACCACTCCGCTCCCCTACCGACTCCACTATTGGCCCATGATCCAGGGGCGAGGAGAATTCGTGCGCATGGTGCTTGAAGACGTACAAGCCCCCTATGTGGATGTAGCGCGACTCCCAAGAGAAGAGGGCGGTGGCATTCCTTTGCTTCTCGGAAAAGTACGGGCCAAAGATCCAGGGTTTTCTAGTTTTGCCGTACCCATCGTCGAGATCCCTGACGAAAACAACAGCTATCACGCCTTGGGACAAACAGCTAACATCTGCGCCCATCTAGCAGAACGCCACGGTCTCGTTTCAACGGATGCTCTGAAACGCGCCCACGCTCTTGGTATTGCATTAACCATTTGTGATGTTGCCGACGAAACACACAACGTTCATCACCCGGTCAGCAGTAAGCTCTATTACGAAGACCAAAAAGACGTTGCCCTCCGTGTCGCCCATGTTTTCTGTGAAACTCGTCTGGGCGAACTCCTTGGTTTTTTCGAAACCATCTTGGCCCAAAGCGGTGGGCCCTTTCTATGCGAAAGGGCTCATAGTTACGTCGATCTGATGCTGTTTCAGCTCATCGAAGGGCTGAACTACGCCTTTCCCAAGACTCTGCAGGACCTGAGGGAAGAGCTCCCTTTGCTCTTCGATCTCTGCGCCCGAGTGCGCGAGCGGCCCGCTTTGGCCCGCTACCTCCAAAGCGACCGCAGGCTACCGTTCAATCTGGATGGGCTATTTCGCCACTACCCCGAGCTCGATCTTGGCCTAGAGGGTGTGAACTCGCTGACTTCCGATCAGAAATGACTTCATAGAGCGATTTGGGTCGTGACTCTGGCGCAAGTGCGCTTGAGGATTCTGGTGATTCTCAACGCCGTGCACCCAGGCCAAGACTGGGCCGCTCGAACCGTTTTCGCCAGTCACTACAGCGCAGACGTCGCCGTCCCCTGAGCTTGTCCTCGTCCATGAAATAGGCCTGCGCCTTCCTGCCATCCTCAAGCTCCACGGCGCGTCGATGAAAAAGCCTTCCGTTCTCCTTCAATTCATCGAGCTTGCGCAAACACTCTCGGCTCACCGAGTACAGCTCGCCTTCTACCCTCGCGTCTCCCCCAAGGATGAGGGCAGGAAACTGACCTAGATCCACCAGGCGAAACCCGACGGCGGTACGAGCATGACCAACACGAAAAGCGTCGACCAGATAGTGCCCGTGCACTTCGCCGTGCATGAGAGAACCGTATGCTAGGAGGAAAACCTCATCGTCCACCTGCTCAGGTTGAACTTGGGCGCCTTGGGTTTCAATAGGAAGAGAGGCTTATCCATGGCGCTCGGAGTGGCTGCGTGCCAAAAACGAAGTGGAGACGATAGCTGGGGGGAAGTTTTCCAGTGCATTCAGAAACCCAGAGTTTACCAACCGGTCAACTCTCCTTCGCCTTGGTCGTTGTTCAATCGAGAGCCTCATGAAATTCCCCGCGACCGGGAGCTGTCTTTCGACCCAATTCCTCATCTTTTTGCTCGCCTTCACCGCAGGGTGCGGCCCTGCTCGTCTGCCCGAAAGGCCACGCAAACAGATCGCCACCTATCTGGTTGGAAGCGATCCCCCAGCACCTCCGCAGCCGCCCCCATGGAAGCCCTTGCCTCCGCGTGGGTCCTTCGTCTCGAGGAGCGAGTACAGCGAACCGCCTGAAGAAGTAGCTCGACTTCTTCAAAGAGAACACGAGCCGGTCGTCGTACTCCACGGGCCCTCCGCTCGATTGGTCCGGCTCTATGAACAGCCACTCGTGCCGATGGCGCAACTTTCGCGTCCTCGGCTCGGACTCGCTGGGTTCCGCATCGATCCCGAAAACCGCACCCGAGGCATCAAGCCCCTCTTCACGCGCCTGGTAATCAGTCACATCAATGAGCCCGAGCTGCGTATCGAAGTCCCGGCCCCCGAGGGGGCACTGATCGAAAACGCATTTTTCTCACCTTCGGGATCTCAACTGGCCGTTTCCTTGGTCTATTCCGATCAAACCCAGGTAGGCATCGTCGATACCTCCAGTGGCGCTCTTCGGATTCTTCCCACAGGACCACTCAGCGCCATCTGGACCGAACCGTGCAACTTCCTTTCCGAGGAAGAACTCATGTGCGTGCGGCCTCAGTACGCAGGCAAGCCACCACAGGTTGAGGTCAAACCCAACATCCAAGAGCTTGTCGACGGCGCGGGAGCCGCCTTCACCTACAGCAATCTCCTACGCGACAGCAACGACGATCTGCTCCTCGAACATTTCGGAGGTGCTCAACTGTTTCGGTACCAACTCAAGGACGATCAGATGGTCGACTTGCCCGGTCCCGGCCTGATCTCTTCCGCAAGTCTCTCGCCCGATCGACGCTTTTTGGTCACAGAACGCATCGAGCGTCCCTACCCCCGTTTTTTGCCCGCCTCGCGCTTCGCCAAGTTGCTCACGATCCATGACGTCGAGTCGGGGGAAGTGATCTTGGAAGTCAGCAGCGGGGACGAGGCAAGCATCAGCACTTCGGTGCCCTGGGGCCCACGCTCACCTGGGTGGGATCCGGGGCACCCCGCGCGCCTGCTCTACCTCTACCGTTCGGCTCGTGAAATCGGCAGCGACAGTGACGCTTTGGTGGCACGAAGCTTTCCCTTCAAAAACTCAGAAGAAACCATTGGAGATGACTTTGCTCGAGTCAAATCTTGGGGCTTCACGAGCTCTGGGAACCTCTACCTGGTCGACTCCCACGCCCGCGGTTGGGTGAGCTATCTGCTCCAACACGGCACCAAAAAGATCGCCGAAGGCACAGCAGACGAGACTATCGGCGACTTGAGTCAAGCCTTCCGCACCCACGGTGATCGCGGCCGCATCCTAGAAAACAAAGGAAGATTCTACTTTCACAGCGAAGAGGTAAGTCAGGACGAAATCTACGACCGTCTCAGCGAATGGGACAGTCACACCCAAGTGAAGCGGCCTATCTGGCGTAGTCTCTCGAGCGAGCACGCCTCTGTCTTTGCCGTCCTCGATCCCAACGACCGCGATCTACTCATCAAAACCGAAACACCGTCGATCCCTCCCTATCTCGTCGTATCCGAAAAAGGAAAGCGCCGCGCAGTCACCCATCCAGCGCCTCCCTTCCTGGAACTCGCCGGGGTGACGCGCCAACAAATCTTCTACCGACGAGCAGACTCGGTTCTTTTGTCCGCCATGCTCTATCTCCCTGCCAATTTTCGCCCCGGCCGGCGGCTGCCAACGGTCTTTTGGATCTACCCGCGAGACTTCAGCGACGAAGAGCAGGCCTCCCGCCTCAGCGAAGATCCTCGACGCTACTTCAGCGTGCATGGCCCCTCCCGCTTCGCTCTGTTGACCCAAGGCTATGCGCTCGTCGACACGCCTTCGATGCCCATCGTGGGCGAAGTCACTTCTGGGCGCGACGACTACTTGCCGCAGCTAGCCGAGAGCGCCGAGGCGGCTATCAACTATCTTGTCGAACTCGGCATCTCCGAAAGAGACAACATTGCTGTCATTGGACGAAGCTATGGCGCCTTCGCCGTGGCCAACTTGATGGCTCATACTAATTTATTCAAAACCGGGATCGCCATCAGCGGGGCCTACAACAGGACACTGACACCCTTCGGGTTTCAAAAGCAGACGCGCACCTTCTGGCAAAACACTGAAGCCTATTTGAATCTTTCACCCTTCTTCTTCGCTGACCAGATTCAGGGTTCGCTCCTTCTGTTGCACGGCCAGGATGACGACAATCCAGGTACCCCGGCTTTTCAATCGGAGCGCTTCTACGCCGCTCTAGCCGGCAACGGCATCAAGAGTCGCTACGTTTCCTTCCCCTACGAAGGTCATCAGTTTCGAGGCCGACGCACAGTTTTGCATGCCAGTTCTGAAATGATCCAATGGCTCGACCGGCATATGAAGCTGCCCAAAAAAGAAGAGGCGCCGCCATGAGCTTGGCAACGCCAGGTCATTGACACATTAGAGCTGGCTCAACACGAAAGGAACCGAACCCGCGGTCACAGCTCGCCCGCGAGCTTTCACAAAACAGCATTCCCGAAGCGGATGCACGGCGAAGCATCGGGTTGGCCTTCATCTTGCCTGATGGGTATCGCCCGAGTCTCACCCCTCGGCTGCACCCATCTCATGCTCAGTCTGAAAAGTGCCTCGACACCATCGGCCCCCAAAACGCTCTCTCTCTCCACCGAAGGGAGCCCACCGGCCCATCAGCAGAGCATTTCGGAAGAAGTCGCACCTTGGCAAGTTCAGCAGCTCCTTGATGCCTTGGCACCGTCTATCTCGACGCTTTCGCTCGACTGTTTCGACACTCTGCTCTGGCGCAAGACGCGCACGCCCGTGGATGTGTTTTATGACCTAGAGCAAAGCCCGATCTACAAAAAGCATCATCTCAATGCCCGACTTCGGATTTCATCCGAGGGTCTCTGTCGCAATCAGAAGTTGGTCGAAAAGTTCAAGTCCGAAGTCGACCTGGCCTCCATCTATCGACAGGCTGCTCCCCGAGCCAGCGAGACTGAGATTGAAGAGCTGTGCCAGGCGGAGCTCGAAGCCGAAAAGCAGGCTTGTTTTGCCTTTCCTCCCATCGTCGAGCTCTTACTCGCCGCCAAGGCCAAGGGTCTGCGCGTGATCATCGTCAGTGACACCTATTTGAGTGAGGCAGAGCTGCAAGCCCTCTTGAGCGACCGCCTGCCCGCGCCCGCTTACCGGGCCATCGACCGGGTGTTTTGTTCGAATGTGACGGGGAGGTCCAAAT
Source organism: Polyangiaceae bacterium (assembly GCA_050300635.1). Taxonomy (GTDB): domain Bacteria; phylum Myxococcota_A; class Polyangia; order Polyangiales; family Polyangiaceae; genus NIC37A-2. Next base: position 27,744 of record JBNKYC010000030.1, on the reverse strand, counting down.
CCGGGGGGCTTTTCGGAGATGTACTGGAGGCGCTCCGTGAAAAACCAAGCCGACTCCTTCACCTCGGCGACAATCCTATCGCCGACTTGGCCGCCGCCAAGCACGCTGGTCTCTTGGGGGTGCGGCTGCGGCAGTACGAAGAAGGCGTCGAAGAGCACTTGAGACTAGCGACCGATGGCTGCCTGCTCATGCATCCTGAGACCCGACGAGATCACGCCTTATGGAGCATCTACCACGGACTGCTCGCCCATCAGCCGCAGCCGCACACGGGAGCCCATGCGTTGGGTTACTTGGGGTGCGGACCGATCCTCTATGGTTTTGCTCGATTCATTCAAAAGACCATCGAAGAGCACAGAGCCCAAGGGCGAACGGTCAAACCCGTCTTTCTTCTCCGTGATGGCTTTTTGCCCCATCAAGTTCACGACGCACTTTACCCCGAGGAAGAAACCCACCTCATCAGCATCAGCCGTTTCGTTGCCTATGCCTGCTCCTTCTCGGATCAGAAGGCCGTTATGGACTACTTGGGTCGTTCTGCGGGCTCGAAGCGCTGGGAGGCCATGCTCAAGCAGCTCTTGGTTCCCGAGAAGTTCCGAAAGGTGATCTTGAGAGCCACACAAAAGGCTTCTCGAAAAGAGCTCGAATTCGTTAAACAGATCACCAAACCTCAGGTGCTTCAAAGCATCTTCGAAGAAGCCGCCCGGTTCCGACAGCGCTACTTTCGCTACCTCGAAAAGCAGATACGCCTGCAAGAGGGCGATACCTTGCTCTTCGTTGACCTGGGATACGAAGGGACAGCTCAACGATGCCTTTCATCGGTCTTCCGAAAAGAACGACAAGTCGATATTCGCGGCTGCTACATGATGGCGCCCAGCGTTGTTGGTTGGCACGAAAACCGGGTCGGTATGTTGGATGCCGATTTTTGCGACGAGCGAGCCATCGCCACGGTGATTCCCTATGTCGCAGTGCTCGAAGACATGTGTACGGCGCAAGTCGCTTCCGTGGTCGACTTCAGCGAGGAGGGCGACCCCATTTTTGCTGATGCCATTGTAACGCAAGAGCAGTTCGAGCGGGTACGCCCTGTCCAAGAACAGTGTATTCAATTCGCCAAAGATGCAGCTGCCTTCTTCGACCAAGTCGGGGACCATCCAACGTTGACCCAGCTCAGGTATGCCGCCTCCGGTAGTATTGCTCGCTTGCTCTTCCTCCCCACTCAAAGTGAACTAGATTACCTCGACGGCTTTTCTTTGGACTTGGGCTTGGGAACCGAAGACGCGTTGCAACTCTTCGATCGTGAAGCAGGTCTCACGGGTTTACGACACCGCGGTCTCTTCTTCATGAAAGAAAACCAGAGTGGGGTGCGCATGAACTACCCCTACGAGCTGCGCAGCGCCGGAATCGAACTCGCTCTCACCCTCTTCGTGCAGCGCCGCCTCGGACTCGACATCAATTCGACAGACTTAACCCAACGCGTCCAGGACGTTTTCGTACTCGCGGTTCGGGGTGACCAAGAGGCACTCACTCCTGTCCCCGCGCGAGCCACCCATGATGGCTGTTATTCGCTGATCGTCCCGGTCGGAGCGTGCACCTTCAACGTGGGCCTGCTCTTCGGAAAAACATATTCGTCGTTACAGCTGTTGGCCTGCGAACTCGTGCAAGCGGACCGGTTGTTCGCCACGGATGAGTCACTTCATACCCAGGATCTGATGGCCACGGTCAAAATGGAGAAAGTCGAGCACCCCGGAGACAATATCCTCTTCTTGGGTGACGAATCCTTCCTCTTCATTTCACCCGCCTCATTAAAGAAAAACGGGAAAAACCAAGTAATTCGTGTGGTCTATCGCCCGCTGGCCATAAGGGGCTGAACCCATGGGGGGGCGGTCAGCTCCCCCCGGCTATGAAAAAATGTCGCACTGCTCCGGAGGAGCCGGACATGGATGTCCGGAGCTAGAGCCGGAGACTTCGTACGCAAAGTGACAAGAAATGAGAAAGCCGTTTCATTTTCTTCGCTTAAAGGGCACAGCCGCGAGATCCCAAGCCTTGGCATACTCCCTGCTTAATGGTGGACGAACCGGGTGAGCAGACCCGGTTGTTCCTCAGCCAGTTTGGGCGGCTCCCTTAGCTTAAAATTTTCGCGCTTCCTTGCTTTTACTTTCTCTCCTTATTGAGCACTGACTTTCTTTTCCTTCTGGTTTCAACGCCTACGCTTATCTATTTCACTTAAACGTAAAATTTTATCTTAAACTGAATTTCTTACTTCTCAACTGCTCCCATCAACAAGGCGTCTGCCATCCTGGGATCCGAACACCAGGGCGTTGATTAGGTTTTGCTTGCTAAAACTCCCAGAGCCCGGCTTCCCCGCCGGGCTTCTGCTTTTTGTCGCTCGAAACAAAACGCCAGGAGATCCGAAAGATGTTCGAAAGCGAGCGCAACAGCTCCTGGGTAGGGAGAGACAGAATGGAGGAGAGGTTGAAGAGAAACCGCAGAGCACTACCCAGGAGCTTGTCGCTCTTTGTGTCAACGGAGCAGGGGCAGATTCTATTCCGAATCGCATGTCGATAATGACAGACCAATCCTGCGGGCTAGGGAACTTCAGGTGATGGCGCCGAGGATTCTGTTATCTTCCAATCTACTTCCTCGCTCATGCCTCGCCCTCCCCTTTTTCAGCCCCCCACACGTACCTTGCGCCACAGGAAAGCCCTCGGCCTTGTTCTCTTCGCCTGGCTCGGCGTCAATTGCCAACCTCAGAAGCCAACATCCCTTCCGCAGACGGCAACCCCGCCCTCCGAGGCACCCTCCTCCACGCCGGAGCATTTGGACAGATCAAGCCAGGAGCTCACCCGAGGAAGCAAGGCAAAGACGAAGAAGCTGCCTCAGGTAGAGCTCCTCCATCCACGCAAGGCTCACCCTTGGTTGGGCGTCGAACTTCGAGCTCGGCAGCCACAACTTCCCGGGGTGCGGATCGCAAGAGTGCTCCCTGGGTCCCCGGCGGAGTCCGCCCAGCTCCAAGAAGGAGATATAATCCTTTCTCTGGATTCCCAAGCTCTAAACAGTCCCAGGGAAGTCAGCGCGGCAGTTCGCGCCCAGAGCGAGGCATCCACCCCGGCACTTTTGATCGAGCGTGCAGGCCAAACGCATCTCCTCAAGATCCGAGTTGAGAAGATGCCCGAATTCGAAGATAGGCTTCGTCTCGCCTTTGTCGGGCGACCTGCCCCGGAGATCTCGGGTATGGTGGCCTTCCAAGGAGAAGTCTCCTCTCTCAAACAGCTCCGTGGACAAGTCGTCATTTTGGAGTTCTGGGCCAGTTTCTGCCAGGTCTGTCGCATCATGGGTCCTACTTTGGACGCTTGGCACAAGAGCTACTTGGCGCAAGGCGCACAAGTCGTGGGGATCACCGTAGACTTGCCTCAAGTCGGACTCGAAGTCGCTCGGCGCGCACAGATGGAATACCCCTTGGGTAGCGACCCCGATCAGGAGATCACCCGCACCTATATGGCCTCTCAGATCCCCACCCTTTTCATCATCGACGCCGACGGGATCGTACGTGACGCAGTAGTGGGCTATTCGAGTGAACGTCTTGCAGCAACTGAGGCTTTGATTCAGCGCCTGCTTTCGGAAAGATCATGAAAGTCGAGCCCCAAGTTCGTCTTGGCTCTCAAGTTCAAACCGGTACGAAGCGTTCGCTGCGTACAAGATCGCTGCTTGTCGCTGCTTGGTTGATTCTTCCACCAGAGCTCGCAAGAGCAGAGCTCCCTGCTGCCCAGTGGGGCGCTGCCCTTGCTCAGCTCCCAGACAAAGGGAGACGTGCCTTCGGTAGCAACGCACTGTTCGACGGATCAAAGGCTCCCCAAGTCCCTCTTTTGCTCCGACTCGAGAAAGGGAACCCCCCTCCTCCTGGCGCCCGACATATCATTGACCGCTTGTACGTCATCGACGCCGAACAGAAGGAGCTTTCGGCCCTTTCCAGCCAGGGAAGAGCTACCCTCAGCCCCAAGCGCTCGATTCAACTTTCCCGCGTCAACGAGCAAGTCAAAGCGGACCGCGCCGCCAGCACCTTTGGACTCAAAGGAAAGGGAGCCGTCGTGGGCATTGTCGATACGGGCGCCGACGTCCACCATCCCGCGCTACGAGACGAAAACGGCAAGACCCGCATCAAGTGGATGCTCCTATACGGACAACACCCCCGGGGATCGCACAAAGAATTGGAAGCACGCTACGGGTGCGAGGGGAGTGACCCCTGCGCAGTCTACTCGGCAGATGAGATCGATCACCTCCTCGATGAGGGGGCCAAAAACGAGCTCCCCAAAGACCGAATCGGTCACGGCACGCACATCGCTTCCATCGCTGCCGGCCGAGACGAGCTCTATCCGGGCATTGCCCCCGAAGCCGATCTCATCGTTGTAGGTGCCTCTGATGAAGGCGGGGGGGTCTACGACAGTCGCATCCTGACGGGTACTCAGTTCGTTTTCGACCAGGCAAACGCAGACGGAAAACCGGCAGTCGTCAACATCAGTCTGGGCTCGAACTTCGGTTCACACCGCGGAGACTCAGCCCTGGAAGAGGGGCTCGCGGGACTCGCAAAAGGGCCTGGACGCGCCCTCGTCGTCGCCTCCGGGAACAGTGGGGCGCTCCATGAGGGAATTTTACCTGAGGAGTGGGAGGACTTCGGTTCTCATGCCGAGTTCGCCGTCACGAGCGCCGCCGAACTTCGAGTTCCAGTGCTTCAACACGCCTCGAGAGATGTGACCTTGAGCGGCGGGATCTACCTATGGATCGCCAGTCACCCAGGAGACGAGCTCGATGCGGCCGTGGTGCTTCCCGGCGATCGTTTAAGCGAATGGATTCGCCCGGGAGAAAGCGGAGCCATAAGCTCCTCGAGTTGGGACGACGACGACAGCTATGATGTGATTGTCCTCAACGGAACCGCCAACGAAACCAATCTGGACATCCCTCAAGAAAACATAGTGGTTGGTTTCGTCGGTAGCTTCTCCTCCCAGAGAAAGTTCGAGATCGCCCTGCGTGGCTCGGGAACAGCTCGCCTCTGGGTAAGTGGTACAGGCGCTGCCGCCTATGGACTCAGTGGACTCGGACCTCTGCTCCCCCGGGCGCGTAGTCTGGGAACGATTCAAATCCCAGGCACTCACACCGACCTGATCTCGGTGGGAGCTAGCTTCAATCGGGACACCTGGACAGATGTGGACGGTCAGCTCATCAGCTTCGAGGAAACCCCATCTGGATTGAGCGCCTTTAGCAGTCGTGGACCTAATCAATTGGGTCAGCTCAAACCTGAACTCGTCGCTCCTGGTGATGGCGTCATCGCCGCGATGGCACAAGATGCCGACCCGCGAGGAGGGCACGCCCGAGCGAGCCAGTTCAAGGGCGAGGGCATTTGCCCCACGGGACAGTCTTGCTTCGTAATCGACGACCAACACGCCATCGCTAGTGGAACGTCGATGGCCGCTCCTATGGTTTCGGGGGCTATCGCCCTTCTATTTCAGCGCGAACCCGCACTGACCATGGAGGAAGTCAAACGCTACCTCATGGCCGGCGCCGCGCCCCTAGGCGAGTCGGGGCGCGCCGACGGGTGGGGAAGCGGACAGCTCGACATCGAAGGGGCCCTACTTGCTCAGGATGCGGATCAACAGACGCCCCCCAGTGTCGAGCAGGCGCCACTCGTGGATCAGACTCGATCTTACCTCGTTTGGGCGGACTCGTTTCTTCGCCCCCACCCCCTTGCCCCCTTGTACGGGAGTCTGCTGCTGCGCGACGCCGACGGCCGGCCCAGAGCGGTCAGCGCCGATGCCCTCAGCATTCAAGTCCACGGTCCAGGACAGGCGAAACTAACGGACGAAGGCCCTGGATTGTTCTCTGTGCATGTTTCGGCCGAGCGGGGCAGCGCCGGTCAAAAACTCCAGATTCTGATCGAACTCGACGGTCAAGTTCTGCACGAGCAAGAACTACAAATAGACCTCGACCCCGTCCGAGCCGACGCGGGCTACGCCCTCACCGGGGGGACCTGTGCCCTGCGCACCCTCCCCCAGCGTCTCACCTATCCCTGGGGCAAACTGCTGGTGCTCCCTTTGATCATGGTCGCCCGACTCATGCGCCGACGCGCGCATCACCCCCTACGAGCTCACATCACTCCTTACAGGTGAGCTGCGCCGGGAGTGCTTCGAAACCGCTCATTTCAAAGTGGTCGTAGCACTAGTTTTCGTCGTCGAGCACACTGAGATAGATTCGACAGCCGTGCGCCTCGTGGGGCTCGTGGTCTGGGTCGAAAGGGTGCGCCAGATCGACTCCGCCCACATTGGTTCCGATGAAGATCAGCTGGCTCACACCTTCCATCGGCTCCACCCGCGCCTCAACGCTCGTTCCTCGCTCCTTGTAGCCAATGGGTAACCGCGCGAGCTCTCTGCCTTGCTCGTCCAAGCGAGTCACCGACCAAACATAACTCACCGGAGACTCACAATGGGTCTGCATGGCAATCAGCCGATTTCGCTGCTCGGAGGATAGAGTCAAACGAACGTAACTACTGCCCGTCGGCTCCATCGCTCGAGGAAGAACAAGGCTCCGAGGTAGGCTCTCCCCCGCAACGTCCCAATCCACCATCCCAGGAAAGGGAGTCGCGACTCCCGCCCGAAACGGGGCCAGGGGATCATGCCACGAAAAAGCGGCGAAATCGTCCAGCAGCCCAGCAATTGCCGAAGCGTCTCCCTCCAAAGTTGCCGCCACCACATCCATCAAATCAGGCTCCGCATCCCAACGCGGCGCCCCCGCCCCGGAACGACTTGCGGCAAGCAACAACGACAAGTAGCCGGCATGAAAAAGAGGGGCCTCGGAACGACGGTCGAGATAGGCGAAGAAACGAGCCGAACGAAGCACAGACACCGGGCGCAGCGAGGGGGCCGAGCTAAGGCGCTCGACCCGAGGATCGTGATAGGCACGGCTCGAAGTCAGCACCCCGACCTGAGGTTCCGCGGCACTCTGCTGAAGGGCCTCTCTCACTTCTGGTGCAGCGCCCAATTCAGCGGCCAATCCCGCCGCCCAGCCGCCCCGCAACCACGAAGCCACGGCGGGTGCCTTGGAGGCGACCAGCGCCTCGGCCACACAGCGACGCGCCTGACTCGGCCCCGCATGGGCGGACTGGCACCAAGCGCTGCCACGATCGAATCCGCGAGAAGGTACGCGTATGACCTGCACAGAAAGCGCAGAAGCACTCTTCTTCAAATGCAGTGGAAATTGGAACGAGTAGCTACCTCGCGAGAGAGAAAGCCCATAGACCTGTTCCTCGTAGGCTCGCTCCATCCGGGCCAACGCCCCGGGGCCAAATGATGAAGACACGCAAACCGGTCTCTTGAGCGAACAAGTCGTATCTTCGGGTGGCGCCGCGCCAAAATCAGAACGGGGCTCACCTCGAGGCAGCACGGGGTCGAGACGGATAGGAGGCTTGCGCGGCTGGACGGCTCCCCCGAAGAGCAACGAGGGTCCGCTGTCTTTATCGCGCGTTTGAGCCCCTCCAGAAGGAGCCCAGGCCATAGTCAGAATAAAACCGAGGATACATATTTGCGCCCTCGCTCTGCCCCTCTCTTCCGCTCGCTTCGCGAACTCCTTGCTGAAGTCGCGCCCACCTCGCCCACAGAAGCCCACACGATCGAAAGGTGGAGACGGAAAATCTGCAGCAGATTTGACAGGTTCACGGCTCACCCGCCTATACTGCCACGAGCGAATTCGGTTTTCGCCCCCTCCAGATAATTAATCAAACGGAGCGGACGCTGATCGAAGAGGGAGGAGCGCTCCTGCTCGTCCTCGACCCCTCGCCTGCTGAGTAAGTTATGACCACCGAATTTGATCCCAGTCGAGCTCTCGTGTTCGATCTGAACCAAGGCACTTTGCGTGACGACGAGGGAAACGCCCGCGTCAATCTGCCTGCAGCGGCCTTACTCCGCCTTTGTGAACAGGCAGGTCCCGAAGCGCAGAAGGACTTCGCTCAGTCACTAGGCAGCGACCTGGGACGCCGCATTTTCGAACGTCTCGAAAAAGGCGGAACCCACGCATCGCTGGAACTCTGGGCCTCCCATCTAGGAGGGCATCTAGCCCTCATCGGTCTAGGAGATTTGAGCATCGAGCAATGGGGTAAAGCCTTAGTCTTGAGCGTCTCTGATCACCCTAAAACCGCCAGCGAGCTCGTAGGTCAGCTGCTGCGGGCAGCATTACAACGAGCGTTGGGTCGAGACACGGCTCTCGTTTCCTTCGAGTCCGGTACAAAAACGTCTTACCTGGTGGTCGCGCCTCAAACCGAAAACAAAGTGAAAACCATGGTTCAAGGTGGAGCCGGTCTCGGACAGGTCATCGAACAACTGCATCGGGGGGCAGCATGAACGCACGGATCGCCAAGTTAGAAGCTCTCTTGGATCGAGTGCACGCCCGAGCTCAGGAGCCCCGGCCGCTGCGGGCCGTGGGGAATGAGCTCGAACTCGACTCTCCCTCCGTGGCGCCCCCAGCATCGGCCGGAGCCAATGACACCATCATTGAGCTCGATGTTCCTGAACTCGACGCCTCGGATCTGGAGGCCCCCGATTCACTCAGCGTGGAGGAGACGGCCGCACAAGCTGCGAAGCCCACAGACGGCACACCCGAGTTAATCAACGAACCAACCACTTCGGCAGGCATAGGCTCGGCCTTACCCACGATGGAACAGTTGGGACAAACCGTAGATCTTGATGAAGGTGAAGGGGACTCCGGCCTCGAACTGGATGAACCTACCCTGAACAAGCCTACGGCATCCGCGCCCGCACCTGTACCCGCTGCTGCTCCAGCAGCCCAGGCATCAGCCGAGCCCGCACTAGTAGCGCCCCAGACAACCAAGCGGGCCCCTCTAAGCGCCACACCCTTGGTGATGGACGGCTCTCGAACCCCCGAGCCCGCCAAGAGTTTCGTAGCTCTCCTCGATTCTTCGCTCAGTCTTTGACTTTGGACAGGCCTTGACCGGCTTCGGCCGGATCAAGGTGAATCGAACAATCGAGCACGTCCTCCTCCCCTTCAATGAGGATTCGAACGCGTTCGCCAATGTCGTGAGCTTCTTGAAGCGAGATCGTCGGATCAACGGCGACATGCAGGTGAATGGAGAGCTGCACTCCCAGGTGATGGGCACGCAGATCGTGAGCCTCAACGACACCCTCCACCCCCTGAGCTAATCTGAGCAGCTCGTCTTGTCGCTCTGGGGCCGGGGCCAACCCCATCAGAAGATCAATATTCTCGCGAGCCAAGCTCAAACCCGACCAGCCAATCCAAGCAGCGACGGGAATGGCCAGTAGAGCATCAAGAGACTGATACCCTCCCAACATGCCCAAGTAGCCGACAACAGAGATCAAGCCGACCAAAATGTCGTTTTGAGCATCAACGGCCAAAGCCTCGAGCGCAGGGCCCGACGACCGACGCGAAAGCACGAAGGCCGTTCCTTTGAACACCACCTTCGCCGCAAATACTTGAAGCAGAAGACTATCGAGCACGACCTGACTCCGCCCCACAAGCGCCTCAAAGGCTCCTTGAGCCACCTGAAGTGCCAGCATCGCGGCCAGCATCGCCACCCCAAGTGCTCCAAGCGGTTCGGCTCGAGCATGCCCCCAAGGGTGGTTGTCGTCCTTGGGGCGGCGCGCAACCGCCACCACCCAAGCTAAGACGAAAGCACCGAAGAAGTCGAGAAAGCTGTCGGCCGCCTGAGCACGCGCCAGTTCGCTATGAAAGTAGTGAGCCGCTGCAGCCAACCCGGCGGCAAACAGACCACTCACGAAAGCGATCCCGAGGATGATCTTTTGGGGCGACCTCATTTCCGGTTGGAGGTATAGCCGCCCCAGTCGGCGAACGCCAAAGGGTTAGAGGTCGATCTGGAAAACCGTCGTCGTTCCGCTCACCTCATGACCCACGATCAAGAGAGGCATGCCGGTCGGACTCTGCTCTTGGGGCACGAACTTGAGTCCTTCCGGGCCCAAATCACCCGCTAGCCCTAGTTCCACACTCGACGAAAAAAAACGGCTGGTCACGTAGTCCACGTAGCTCGGCTTTCGAGGGTCGGTGATATCAAAAACCATGATCCCTCCCACCCTTTCCAGCCCCAAGAAGGCAAACCAACGTTTTCCGATCTGCCCCAAGACGACTCCTTCGGGCTCGGGGCCCTTGTCGTCACTGCGGTCATCGAAGCTCATGTTTTCATCATTTGTGGAGTTGAAATTATCTCCCAAGACCGAAGTCGCTTCTTCGATCAAAGAGCCACTGTCCCAAACCAAGTTTCCTAGGCTATCCCAAATGCTCAGCGAACGGGCCCCGTAACAATGAATCATGTCGATATCGCCGTCGTGGTCGACGTCGCCGTCATAGACCGACATTTTGAGGCGGCCGAAGTCTTCGTCGGAAACCTTGCCAAAGGAGGCATCCAGGCCCGAGCCTTCATCCAAAGAGCGAACTCTAGCCTCGTCATAGTCACGACTGTCGCCTTCGTTCGCCGTCACATAATAGGTCTGCTCACCCGTTTGATAGGAAGCGATCGAATCGGGCATGTACATCCCAAAGACGGGATGATGGGAGATGCGAATCGCGTCATCTTTATTCGACGCATCAAGCCCATTTTTTTGGTTGAAGCGAATGAGACCAAAAACCAGTTTTTCGTACTCGGTAGAAAACGACACCTTGCCGGCATCGAGGGAGGGCTCCAAACCAAAGTCGTTGTCATTGATCACGACAAGAGATCCCGAGAGCGCCCCTTCGTCGATCAATGCCAGTCCTTCCGGTTTGTCTCCAGCGGTGTATCCGAGAGCGGGCAGATTGGTGATCTTCCTTTTCCCGACGGGACGAACACCGTAGGTCGATATTAGTTCATCAATTTCGAGTGTTTCGAAGGGAGCGCCTGAATCGTCCACGCTCAGGGTGTTGTCCGCACCTCGCAAGTCCAGCTCGAAAACCCACTTATTGCCCTGATCTCCAAAGGAGCTGTCACGCTCGATCACGAAGAGTTTACCCGTAGATCGGTCGAAGACTGCGTCTCCGATCTTGTCACTTGAGCTCCCCAGCTCGGACCCTTCAAGAAAGTAGAGGTGTTCAGCAATCGGTTGTCCAAAAGTGCCGCTCGCCTTATCGATATCGAGGGCGACGATTCGGATCACGTCCCGTTTACGGGCTCCCTCATAGTCCAGAGGCGATTGAATGAATGCGTAAAGAACCTCGGCATCGGGATCGATAGCCACCGCTTCGAACCCTCGATTGGCCCGTCTGTTCAAGTAGCGTCCGGGCAGGGTTTCTCCCGCCACGTCAAGCTGGTTATCCCAGACACTGAGGGCTTGCCCCGCTGCTGCTTGCGTCCCCTCAGGCACCAACCGATAGCGAAGAAGACCATGGGCCTCACTCGAGCAACCGCTAGTTTCGAGAGAGAAGAAATAGATCGCCGGTCGATACTCATCGACGAGCCAATACCCGTTCCCATCAGGATCGATGGCCACACCTTCGAAGTCCCCGTCGAGGGGGTTGAACCCAAGGGGGTTGCCCTGAAGATCGACCGCAAACTCTCCTGCATCTAGGTCATCGTCATTGGCAAGTCCGCGAACTGGCGTACAGCTATCGTCACCATCGCTATCGTGAAAAAGAGGGATCTCCTTCGGAAGCCCAAGAACTTCGGGCTCCTCCTCATCGCTGGCATCGATTTCATAGCGATAGATCTTGGCCTGGTAGCTATCGCCCATCAGGTGGGGTCTTTCTTCTCCCTCATGTCCGTCAAATAGCTCTGTACGATCGAGCTGAGGACCGCGATCGGCAACGGTCACGAACGAATAGACGTCATCTTCCTCTCCCTCGAAGTAAAGTCCCGAAAGACCTCCCAAGAGTAGGTCTTGTGACCCGCTGCTCGTCGCAACGTCGCTGAGAAGGACTGGTCGAGCCGCATCGGGAACGACAATATTTTCGAGCGTCGGCAGGTCTCGACTGAAGTCCTTCACCCCGAGGGGTCGAAGATCAATGACTTGAGGTGGATCCGACTGGAGATCGACCACCGCCAGAGCATTGTTTTCTTGCAAGGTCACCATCGCCTTTCGACCATCCGGCGAAAAGCTGATGTACTCTGGTTCTAGGTCCTGACTTAGCTTCCTCGGCGTATCCTCGCTGCTATCTGTGGCGAGCTCCCCTGGAATGTAGCGCAGACCCTTGGCCTGAAACTCCTTCAAACGCCCATCAAACGCCTGAAAGTCGATAGAACTCACGGTAGGAGAGTCGGCGCCCGCAGACAGATCGATAACACTGATCGACCCCGCCGGATCGGTGATAACTTTGAATTCTTCTGCCTTTCCCTCGACAACGCGGACCTGCTCTCCTTCATTGGCCACCAAAATCGAAGACCCATCCGGAGAGAAGGCGAGCATGTCGGGCAGAGTCCCCACATCCACTGCACTAATGAAGGACAAGTTCTTGGCATCATAAAGAGCCACCTGACCAGCCATCACCTTGGAGCCGTTTTCTACCGCAACCGCGACCAGGTTTCCGAAAACGCTCACACTATTGACCCCCCCTGCATCAAACCCATTCAGGTCGGAGGCAGGATCAAGGACCTCCCCGCTGGCACTCAGCAGACCAAAGCCGTCAAGCTCGAGAACTTGTACTTGCGCAAGAGCAGCGTTGACGACGAACACCCTTCTCGTCTCAGGATGATAGTCCACGATCTCTGATGCTCCTTCGTCGAAGCCACCCGTTTTGATGCTCGACAGAACCTGCAGAGCATGACCATTGGGAGGAAGGCGATACAAAGGGGGCACGACGTCTTGCCCGTCTGCCCCTTTTTGTCCGACCTCTCCAGCTTCGCCCTGGACGCCCTGCGGGCCCGATTTACCGCTCTTTCCATCTGCCCCCAAGGCGCCAGCCTTGCCTTCAGAGCCCGACTTTCCATCCTCGCCAGCTTGACCAGGCGCCCCGTTTTCTCCCGATTCTCCCGGACTTCCATCAGTGACAGAGCAGCCACTGACTGCCGACAAAATCGATATAATCACGCCCGAACGAGCGAGTCGTTCGCTCCAAGTTGCCTTCATCACAGTTCCTTCTTTCTTGACCACCCTGCCTTGAGCAGGTGGCCCCACGTTAGTGGGAAGAAGAAGGCCCGCGGTAACAAGCTCGAATCAATACAAGCTCCAAGTGAAGCTCGCGTAACAACGAGATGGCGCCGTACTGGCGACGCTCACCTCAGGGCAGATCGATGCGAGATGCCTCGATGAAACTGCCCGTCGCTCGATAGCGCTCAAGGGCTCGCTCGGCGGGGACACAACGACTCTCTAATATCTCACGAGCAGGCTGGAGATAAACAGCTTCGCTTTGCCCCTCATTGTTCACGCGAGCCCTGTTTTCTAGGCCACGGTCGGCGATTTCCAGCACCTGCTCCGCCCACGCGTAAGCCGAGCGCCCGCAGTACTCAACGTCCAATGCTCTTTGACACATTGCGGGGCGAGCCGCTTCAAGCTCTTCATAAGTCCACGGCAAGACGACTTGCTCGGCCGCATCGAGAGCCGCCTGGTCATAGAGCAAGCCAGTCCAAAGAGCCAAAGAAGAAAGTGCTAGGGCGGGAGGAAGCGCATCCACACTCCGCACCTCCAAGGTATTCTTGAGGCGCACTTCTGGAAAGAGCGTGGTCAAGTGCAGGCGATAATCATCCAAACAAGCTTGCTCACCCCGGAACCCATGAGCCATGAAGTCCGCGAAACTCTGTCCGGTGTTTTCGATGATCTTGCCGTTTCGCTTGAACAAAAACATGCCCGCCTCAAGGGACCAATGCACGTAACTTTCGTAGCTCAGAGGCTCCGAGCCCATGAGCGCTCGAATTAAGCCGCTCCTGGAAGGGTCCATGTTTTGCCAGACAACGCCCCGATGGCTGAGCAATCGTCCCGCCTCTTTCTCACGGAAGGGAGCATTGGAAAACCAGGCCTGCATTAAGGGCGATAACTTGAGAGCTAGGCGCAACTTGCGCAGCCCGTCTCTCTCATCGGACCAATCGAAGTTGCCTTGGGTCGTACAAGTTCGTTGCATCATGTCGAGCCCCCCTGAGCCTTGCTCAGGAAGGTATCTCTTCATGATCGGATAACGCATTTTAGGAACCCAAGGGAGCTCGTCCAAGCGAGCCAAGGGGTGGAAGCCCGTCGCCAACCAAGCGATCTTCAAGCGCTGAGAAATCGGAGCGATCTCCTCGAGATGCTGCTTCGCTTCGGCACAAACCTGATGCAGGTCGTCTAGGGCGTCCCCGCTCAGCTCAAACTGAGCACCTGGTTCCAAAGTGACACTCGCGCCGCCACGTCTCGCGCCCAAGACAGGCCCGCCTTCGACTTCACGCACCTCCGACCACCCGTGCTCTGCACAGAGGAAGCGCACTACCTCGCAGACCGAGAAGTTTCCCTGATAACAAAGAGCTGCGCCGCTCTCTTCGTGCACACCAAACTTCTCACTTTCGGCGCCGATGCGGTACGCGGCCGGAGAGGTTTCGGCCTCGACGAAGACACTCACCAAGTCATCAAACTTTAAGGGCTCTACCATGGACTTTGAGTCAACTCTTCTTTCTGATCGGCCACCATCGCACTCGAGCGAGGGACGACTCCGCGTCGAGGCGGCCGGTTCCCGCTTCCTAGCACGACAAATCCGCGCGCCCAGCCCGCAAGATCAAAGGTCCAACGGTGGGCAAAAACGGTCGAAAATCAGCCTGATTTAGGTCGACTGCTCGGCGCGATCGAGGGGTGCAAATAACCCAATCGAATCGAAAGGGCCCGGGTGTGCTCCTCGGTCGTACCAGCGCCACCTCCAACGATACGGGCCCCCGCGTCCGTCAGCTCGACGGCTCGATCTACCCAACCGTCGCTCAGTTCACAGGGGAAACCGCGAATCGCATCTTGGGCTCCGGACAAGAGCGCACCGGGTACGATCTCAAACGACGATGCCTCGGCCATTTGCAGAAGGCGGAGACCTTGATCGACCGACGTCACCTCAAACAGAACTGCCTCGGCTCCAGCATCCACCAGCGCGCTCAGCAACTCATCAAAGTCCGGCTCTGCCAAGAAAGGATCGAGAACAGCCCAAACGGGGAGCTCCTGAGCCGCGGCCGCTGCAACGGCGAAAATCAAATCCAACCGCGAGCCGGTCGCTCGAGCGATGATCAGCTCGGCTCCACCCACCGCGATGCGGGCTGCGTGCTCCGCCATTTCTTCCTCGAAACGTTCTCGGTGGGTCGCAGTCAACTGATCGGCACCCAATACCCCGGCGACCGCCACCGGACGTTGTGACTCTTCGGCGATTTCGGCCAAAACATCGAGGGCACGCCCGGTGAGCCGCGCCGAACGGTGCTCCATCCCCGACTCGGCCAAAGCACGAGGCGTTGTTTCGGCGGTCAGAGCAGATAACACATCAACTCGACACTGAAGCTCGGCCAGGTGGTGCTGCCTCACTGCATCTTCACTGCGATGCAAGGCCGCCCCTAGGCTGCCAGGCCCATCCAGTTCACAACCCCTGGCCCCCAAGGAAGCCGCGACATCGGAGTCCAAAATCAGAGGCCGACCCGAGTAGAGTCGGGAGCGCAAACGTGCATAACTCACGCTTCCACTGCATCATATTGTACGCGATTGACCAAGAGGCTCGCGAAAAAACGAAGAAGAATTGTGTTTGAGCGTCCCGAGTCACCACGAAGGGGCCCGATAGGCATCTTGGACTGGGCAAAGCCCCTTCGTCAGGAGGACTCAGAGGGAATAACCTGCACCACGTGCCAGGTCTTCTTGCCTCGACGGATCAGGGCATAGTGACCGTGAAGCAGTTGGTCTCGGCTGAGTTGATAGTCCTCGCCGACACGCTCCCCGTTGATACTAATGGCGCCACTGTTCAAAAATTGTCTCGCCTCTCGTTTACTCTTACAAACGCCCGTCTCCACGAGCAGTTCCGCCACGGAGAGGGCGGGCTCGAAACGAGACGAGGGGAGCTCGGCGCGAGGAGCGCCAGCAAAAGCTTCGTCGATCAAAGATGCCGAAAGCTGTGCCACGTTTCCAGAAAAGAGCGCTTCCGTAGCCGCTTGTGCCTCTTGAAGGCCGGTTTCGCCATGCAAAAGAAGCGTTAGTTCTTCGGCCAGAGCCTTTTGCGCCAAACGGGCCCCCGGGTTTCGAGTATGTTCGGCCAGAAGCGCTTCAATTTCGCTGACGGGTTTGAAGGAAAACACCCGCAAGAAGTTGTCGAGGTCCTCATCCGCAGCATTCACCCAAAACTGATAAAAAGCGTAGCTACTCGTTCTGTCCGGCGTCAGCCAAATTGCTCCGGACTCGGTCTTGCCAAACTTACCGCCGTCCTTTTTGGTGATCAAAGGAGTCGTCAATCCGAAGACTTCCTTCTGATGCACACGGCGAGTGAGATCGACCCCCGCCACGATATTTCCCCATTGATCAGAACCACCGACTTCGACCGTCACTCCCCGCTGAGCGAAAAGCCAAGAAAAGTCGTAGGCCTGCAAGATCATGTAGCTAAACTCGGTGTAGCTGATGCCTTGGTCACGTTCGGTTAAACGCGTCTTCACCGAATCCTTCTGGATCATCATGTTCACCGAGAAGTGTTTACCAACGTCACGCAGAACGTCGACGAAGCTCAGCTTGTCGATCCAATCCGCATTGTTCTCAATCTGAGCGGCCGAAGACCCGTCGAAGGAAAGCAAGCGCTCGAAGATCTTCTTCTGACCAAAAACGTGTTCATTGATACGCTCGCGCGTCATGAGCTGACGCTCAGCGTCCTTGCCACTCGGATCGCCGATGAGGCCGGTTCCTCCACCCATGACCACTACCGGCGTGTGACCCGCCAACTGGAACCGACGCAGTAACAAAATACTCACGAGGTTCCCAATGGTCAGGGAATCCTTGGTTGGGTCAAAGCCGGCGTAGACCCTGCGAGGAGTCTTCAGATGCTCCGCGAGCTCTTCGAGATTGGTACACTGATGGAGCAGCCCGCGAGCCTTGAGTTCAAAAAGAAGGGGGGACTGCTCACTGAGATCGAAAGCCATGGCGGGGCGGACCATAGCAAGAGCCAGCTGGAGCTCTAGTTGGCGAGGCAGTCTTGAGAAGTAGCGCTTTTTTTCGGTGCCATACCAACTACGAGCTCAGATTCACCCGCTACTGGGGAGCTGGGCCCGCACCCCGGAAGAAGGCTTGGAGTCTAACCCGCGGTGCGTGTCAAAAGTGTGTCTCGGGGAATCAAGTGTTCCCAGGTTTCCGAGGTCATTGCCCCTTCCAAATCACGACGACAAGCATCAAAGAGCGCACTTGGACTATTGCCACTCAGAGGATAAACGCCGACACCGATAACCAAAGTCCAAGGCAGCCCTGCCGATCGCGCGAACGATTCGAGGCGGTCTACCATTACATGGGCGTCTCCTCGTCGCTCGAGCTCATGCAAAACTATCGCAAGTGAGCCATCACTCATGACTCCGACGGCATCCGCTTGGCGCATGAGTTGGCTCACCATTTGAGCTGCTTGATGTTGGTCATCCGAAATCAGCGGTCGCCCTTCAGAGTCCACCAAATGGACAGAAACGAGTCCGCATAAACTGCCGGCTTCTTGAGCACGAACAATCGCATCTTCGAGGAACTGTCGAAGTTCATCTTCAGGGAGGAGGGCTGCACCCTTGGATTCAGGGCCGATCAGCGACAGTCGATCTGGGGAATGCATAAGTCTGAACGTCACAACGGATCATGGGCTCAACTCTTAACTGACAAGTTCAGGATTCGACCAGGCCCGCGGAGTCACGACGGAATCCCCGATCAAAGATGCGAACGCGTCGCACGAGGAGATCCAAGAAGAACAACAAGATAGCCACGAGAATGAAATCTTGCTGTCGACCCTGGCGCATCGTCACTTTCGAATCAGCCGTCCCTGACAGCGCTTCCGGGGAAGCTCCGGTCAGTGTAAGTCGGGCGAGCGCCTCCAAGCGCTTCGGACGCGGGGTGAGATCGCGGTACTCCTCGGGATAGGGCAAGGAAATCGAATCGAAACTGACGCCTGCCGGACACAAGGTACCGTCATCCGAGACTCGATGATGCTCTGCCTTGAGAGAATAGGCCCCCGGTTCAGGCAAGGGTAAAATGGCTTCGTACAGACCAGGTGCAACGGCCCGGAAGGAAGTGCTCAGCTCACTCTTCTGGTCTTCGTCGCTGCGAGGACCATGGCGAGTCCCAACGAGAATCGATTGCAAGTTGTTCTCGAAGTTTTCGTCCGCGTCGTAGGCTTCTACCCGCGCGACCACTTCGTCACCACGTAAGGCCACGGTCATCGGCCTGATTTCTGTATGGTCGGACTTTTGATGCTTGCGGATCAGCTGGCCCATCAACTTGCCGAAGTGGCGAAAACGGAGGAAGTCGGTGGCCCAGCGCGCCTTCAAATCACTCGTCCAGGCGAGACTCCAACCAAGCCCTAGGGGTCGACGTGCGAGAATCGGTTCGCCCCGATCGCTCAGCAAAATCGCTTCCGAGGGCGGCTGGGCTAGCTGAGTTGAGGTATATCCTCGCAAGAAGGGGGCTCCCTCGATGCCCACTCCGTTTAGAAACTCGGCGGGCTTGGCCACACTGAGGGGAAACCAATCTTGCAGGGTGGACTTCGTCGAGATCAACTCGGTTTCGCGAGTAAAAATGCGAGGGAGACGAGTCGGATCGTTGGACTCGATAAAGCGCCCGCCCCCGGTTTCGGAAATCATGGTCAACAAAGACTGATTGGTTCCTCCACCCAACCCCACTGCGCTAATGGTGATCCCCTCTGCGAAAGCCGTCGAGGCAAGTTCGTAGATCCCATCGCTGGACGCGTTGCCATCGGTAAGCAAGATGATGTGCTTGCGACGCGCCTCAACGGCCGAAAGGCTCTGGTAGGCAAGATCGAGGCTATTGAAGATTTCGGTGCCGCCCCCGGGTTGAATGCGTGCCACCGCTTCTTCGATACGAAAACGATAACGTGCTGGTTGCAGGGGCACATAACTCGTCGGACGCGAGTCAAAAGCGATGACCTCGATCAAATCGGTGGGCGAAAGCACCCCAAGAGTGGCGATACAGGCCTCCTTGGCCATGGAGAGCGGAAGACCAGTCATCGACCCCGAACGGTCGATCACCAGCGACATGGCCACTCCGGGCATTTCGCGCTCTTTTTTTGCGTCCATGCGCACGGGCAGGATCTTCTCCAGGCGGGATCCTTGCCAACCTCCAGGGCCATACCCGGCCTCTCCCCCCGCAACCAGGAGCCCCCCTCCACCCCGTACGTAACTCTCGACGAGGGCTTCACCACCACGGCTCAAATGCTCGCGACCCAGATCAGAAAGCACAACGAACTCGAACTGATTGATTTCCGAAAGCGCGCGAGGAAAAGCCGAAGGCCCCCGCACGTCTACGTCGAACTGGGCGGCGACCAAAGCATCAACAAGGT
This sequence comes from Polyangiaceae bacterium, assembly GCA_050300635.1. Classification (GTDB taxonomy): domain Bacteria; phylum Myxococcota_A; class Polyangia; order Polyangiales; family Polyangiaceae; genus NIC37A-2. The sequence goes on along the minus strand of JBNKYC010000030.1, from coordinate 8,307 downwards.
GAGAAATCTGATCAGGTCGACGATCTACAACGAGAACCCGAATTGGGCCTGGCACATCCATCGACATGAGGAACTGATTGTTCTCCTCATAAACGTCTTTTGTTTCGGGAACATACTCGGCACGATAGCTCACCTCTCCTCCCGTTCGCACCACACTCTGAAACGAAAACGAAGACGTACCAAGGGGCAGCTCAACAGACTTCACCCCATCGAGGCCGTTTAACATCTCGCCCTGGTACAATCTCAGTTTACCTCGGGCAGCTTGAGACGCCTCGAGTTGCACCCGCACGAAGAAGGGGTCGCCCACGCGCACCTCCGCATCGCCCGTGACAGCAACTACGGCGACGTCCTGAGCGTCAGCCTGATCGAGGGCAGTCACCTGAACCTTCACCCCCTTTTCAAGCAGGGCGGGCGCCACCACCCAGGCGTCCTCCCTCGTCTCGATCCCATCGCTGAAGAGATGAAATCGGTTGTGACAATCCGAACCGACGTAGGAAAGCCCCCGCTCCAAAGCCAACTTGAGATTCGTTCCGATGCCCTTCTGACCTTTCTTGAATGTCTCAACGGGTGGAATCACCCATTTTTCGTCTTCGCCGCGGGACAGCGGCACTTCGCGCACTGATTCGGCAAAAGCCAAGACATGAAGCTCATCCCCTTTCTTCAAGGCCCGAGCATCGACTTTGAGTGCCTCACGAGCTCGGTTTAAATCCTCCGCGCTGATCGATTGGGAAACGTCGAAAATAGCGAGCTGACAAATCTTCTTGGAGGGAATTTCTCGCAGAGGCCGTCCCATCCCCAGTACCAGACAAAGGAAGAATCCCGCTCTGAGGAGCAGGGACAAGAGCTGCTGTCCTCGACTGAGACCCGTGCGCGAAAAACGCAAACCGATCAACAGGGTAGGAAGCAAGAGCAGAAGCAGAAACATCTCTGTATGCTCCCAACTCAGCTCCCCAAGGGATCGAGGCAACCATCGCTGTGGATTCATACAGTCCACCTCCGGTGGTAGCTCCACCACTCGAAGAAAGAGACGGCAAAGACAACAGCAAGCAGCCAAAACCAGGGGTCAAAGTTCGGCCTGGGTTCCATATTCTGGGGTTCGCTCGTTTCGTACCCACCCAGCTTCCCTTGCGGCCGAACTGGCGTCCCAGAGACCGCCTTGGACTTATGTTGTGGGCTAAAAGCAACACGGGTGCTCGCCCCCTGAGTAACGACGTCAAAGAATCCTGCTTGCTGGCTGTAGACAACCGCATAACCGTCGACAACTGGTACCGTTCGTTTCTGCGGCTCACGTCCGAAGAGCAACGGTCCCGTCACCTCCGCAGTCGTCGCTGTGCGATCGGCCACCGGAACCCTGAGTTCGGTCGAGGCTTCTCCCGAAGAAAGCACTTCGCCCCGACCGCGAGGATGCAGAGTATCAATCAGGTTGATCACAAACAACGGCCAAGCCGGCCGTAAAACGAAGTCGCTCTTCTTCGGACGGAAACCTAAAGCCAGATAGTCACCCTCATCTGTCTTACCCGCGACCAAGATCGCTCGACCGGCGCTGCGACCCAAAATAGTCTCGCCTTCGCTAGTTTCGAAGGAAACCCCAGAAAGGACCTGAATATCGTAGGGATCGATCAACTGAAAGACGGGGGATTTTTTGTCCCAAGTGTCAAAGCCAAACATCGATATCGACTCATCCACCAGCAAGGGAAAGTCAGAAACCGCCCCGGGGGCAACAGCCTCTTCATCGAGTCCTAGATAAACCGCGCCACCCGTGCGCGGGTCGCGGGGCGACGTCACCCCATTGAAAAGGGTGACATCAAACTCCTCGCTGGGAGGATAGGAAGACGCCTCGATTTGTTTGACGATGAGGCTCTCTTCGATCAGAAGCGCAGCTTCCAAAAAGGTATCGAGTTCGCCGACAACCAACACCCGAACCGGCAAACGCTGAGAAAGCACGGCAAGGGCCCAGTTGTCCGAAACGTCCGCTTCAACCTGCGCGTCACTCCCTTTGATTTCTGCAATGAGGCCACTTTCCGCACGTCCCAAGTTACTGAAAGTGAGCACCTGGGGAACGTCCGGCAAGAGTTCGCGCTTCACCAACTCCACCAGAGGACCTCGGGCGCCCTGTTTATCTACTGAGTAGATGCTTATTTCCGCATCGACGGGCTCGTCGCCCTCGTTGAAGACACTGAGCAGGACTTCGAAACGGTCTCCCGCCAGCGGATAGCGGCGGGCAGAGAAAACATCAATGCCCAGGTTGGGGGTCACCTTCGTCAGGCTTTCTTCCGCAAGGGGAGAGTCAACACACGCATCGCTCACGTTCACAAAGCGCAAGGGGGGCATCTCTCCCAGCGAAATCACGGGGGCACTCTGCTGCAACGCACTGTCGCTCACAACGATGATTTCCGGTGACGACTGCGAAGAAAGGACGTCACGTGCCAACGAAAGCGACGCTCCAAGATCAGGACGCACATCAAGGGGACGAATAGACGCCAGGGCGGCTTCCAACTGCGACGGTTCGGACGAAAAAGCGTCGAGCGGTCGTGGACGAGCCCCCATCTCTACTAGCAACATCTCATCGCCTGATCCCAAACTCTCAAACCAAGAGTGCACTTTGCCTTTTGCCGACTCGAGGCATCGGCCCTCACCGCGGCTCATGCTGAGCCCCGCATCGATGAGAACCACCAGGTGCCGGCCTCGACGCTCTCCCGGAGAGCGAGGATCGGCAAAGGCGAGCACCAGGAGCGCGACCAAGAGAAGCGACAAGAGAAGCGAAATCAAGCGCTTGAGCTGGGAACGGAGCGCAGCCGCCTTCTTGTCGAGCAGAAGGGTCTGCCAAAGCTCGATGAAAGGAACGACCTGAGGACGACGTTTGAGCCTCAGTAGATAGAGAGCCGTCGTCAGAAGTGCCGCGACCCCCAAGGCGATAAAAAGAGTGCTCGTATCGACAAGCGCGAAGGTCCAGCCGTTCAACGGAGCAGTCCCCCTGTACGCAAGACCGAGAGCACCACTTCGTCGAAGGGGACGCGCACGTCGACCTCGAAGTAGGGGACTCCTCTCGAGCCACAAAAGCGACTGATCGACTCCTTGCGCGCTCGATGGGCCTCAGCCACGCGCTGGTGTAAAGATTCGGTCATGGACACCTGACGACTCTGACCGGTTTCTACATCCACGATCTGCAAGTCACCGACAAGGGGACCGCCTTCGTCCCTGGCGTCGGTCAAGTGTAAAACGACAGGCTCAAACTTGTTGAAGCGAAGCACATTGATGCCCGCCTCGAAGCCTGCGGGATCGAATAAATCGCTCAGCAATACGACCAAGCCTCGACGCTTGTTTTGGGCGACAAAAGCCCGTGCCGCTACCGCCAGGTCGGTCCGTCCGTGAGCCCGCACTTGAGACAAGAACTTAAGAACGCGAAAGACCCGTTGTTTGCCCCGGGTGGGAGGCATTCGCCCGGTGATCTGGTCGGACAAGGTACAGATACTCACCCGGTCAAGACCCGACAAACCAATATAACTCAAGGCGGCGGTCACCTTCACGGCCTGATTGAGCTTCGCCGAAGCGAACATGCCCATCGAGGCCGAATCATCCACAAGAAAGAACAGACTCAGATCTTCTTCTTCCTCGAACAGGCGCAACAGAAGCTTGCCGAAACGCTGGTACACACCCAAATCCAAGAAGCGGATATCGTCGCCCGGCACGTAATTGCGATGATCAGCAAACTCGACCCCACCGCCCTTCTTTCGACTTCTTCGTTCACCCCGTCGCGCCCCAGCCGTGGAGCGTCGAGCCATCAAGGAAAGCGACTGGAGCCTTCGCAAGAACTCTTCGTCGAAGAGATCAAAAGTGACCGCCCCCTCCCCATCCTTCGATGAAGAGGGGCTTGAAAGCCCGAAGACACGCGAAAAAAGGCCCACGATCGCCCTTAGCTGGCAGCTTCGGCCAAATCTTCGATCAACTCAGCGATGACCGCATCGGTAGTGATCGACTCGGCCTCTCCCTCAAAGTTGAGTAAAATGCGGTGACGCAGTGCCGGGGTCGCCACAGCTCGAACATCGTCAATCGAGGCGGCGATTCGACCGCTCATCAAAGCTCGGATCTTCGAAGCCAAGAGCATCGCCTGGGCACCACGGGGAGAGCCCCCGGTGGCGACGTATCGACGCACCATATCCGTGGCACCGTCCAAGTCAGGGTGCGTCGCCCGAAGCAAGCGAACCACATAATCCTGAACGTGTTCGGCGACGGGCACCTGTCGAACGGTGCTGCTCAAACGCAAGATATCCTCCGCACCGAGTACCTTCTGCGCCCGAGGGGTGGTTTCGAAGGTCGTTCTGTTGATGATTTCGTGCAGCTCCTCGCGACTCGGAAAAGGCACCTTGAGCTTAAAGAAAAATCGATCGAGTTGCGCTTCCGGAAGGGGGTAGGTCCCTTCCATCTCGAGCGGGTTTTGCGTAGCCAAAACGAAGTAAGGTTGGCCAAGTTCGTGGGTCGTACCGCCCACCGTCACGCGGTGCTCTTGCATGGCCTCCAAAAGGGCACTCTGAGTCTTGGGGGTCGCTCGGTTGATCTCGTCAGCCAAAACGAGGGGCGCAAAAACCGGCCCTTTCTTGAACTCGAAACGCTGACCGCCGGTAGAGGTCTCCTCGACGACGGTCGTCCCGATAATGTCCGCCGGCATGAGGTCCGGAGTGAATTGAATCCGCGCAAAGGGCAGATCGACCGCCTCGGACAAAGTACGCACCAACATCGTCTTACCCAGACCGGGCACTCCTTCAAGCAAGGCGTGGGAGCCCGCTAACATGCAAGTAATGACCCCGTCGACGACTTCGGAGTGTCCAACAATGACTTCTCTGATGCTCGTTGTCAGTTTGTCGACATGCGCAAGCAAGTCGTCCAGCTTCTGCTGAGCCCCATCGGCGTCTACCATCCTTGATCCCTGTTACTCTTCCTGAATGTTTAGTTCGTTTCGCGTGGACGAATCAGTTCAAAGTACCGCTCTACGTGAGAGCGGCGTCCCGGAGGGATACGATCCTTCTCCATCACTTCTTCTGCCACGGTCTGATACTCGTGATAAAGCTTTTGATAGGAGCCCGACACAAAGCCACGCTCAGCCGCGCTCGCTATCGTTTCGCTCGCACTCGGGCCTTGACCATTGTCTTGTCCCGCAGCCGCTTTGTCCTGATATCCCTTTTGGGGAAGTCGACTTGCCTCGCCATCAAGCCGCTCATCATGGGCATGGCCGGCCTCCTTGCCTGCAGACTGGCCTCGCTTTTGAGCGCCATCTTCCGAAGGACTTGAGCCGGGCTGGTCACCGGGTTTTCCAATGGGAGCGCCACCGGGAGAAAGGCTCACTTGGCGCCTGCCCGGGCGCTTTTGGCCTTCGCCCTTCCTTTCGCCCCCTTGAGGTCGACCGCCGCGAGCTCGCTCCTGAAACTTCCGCATGCGTTCGGCCTGAGCCCCGTCCTTTTTTTGTTTGCGCAACCTCTCCTTGAGCGCCTCTAGCTGCTCGATCAGTTCCTTTTTTTCCTCATCGGTCAGCTGCTGCGCAGAAGCTTCGCCCACCTTTTGTGCCGCCTCTTGGAGAAACTCACCGCTCTTTTTTCTTTCTTCGGCCAAAGAGCGCGCCGCTTCGGCCAGCTTCTTGTCCAGCTCGCTCAGCTTTTGCGCCGCCGCCTGCTCTTGCTTGCGCTTTCGGGAAAGTCGCTTGAGTTGGCGCTCCGTTTCGGCAAGCTCCCTCAGTTCATCGCTGCTCGCCTTCCCGCTCTTCTTCCTTGCTTCGAGCTCCTCTCGCCGCTTCTCCAACGCCGAGCGCGCCTGAGCGGCCGCACTCTCTTCAGCCTTCTGCTGGGCTGCCTCCTCTTCTTGCTGCTTGCGCACTTCTTCCAAGGATTGGCGCAACTCATCGAGTTCTTGGGCGCTCAGTGGGTCAGTCCCGGCCTGGAGTCTCTCGGCGAGTTTCTTGAGCGCTTCTTTGGCGTCCAGAAGGCGTTGCTCAGTCAGCGCCCTCCCGGCCCCCTCGGTCATACCCCGCTTCTGTAGGATCTCGCCGCGTTGAGCCAATCCCCGAGCCAACGCCTCTGCCTCTCGGCTCTTCTTCTCGAGCTGCGCCTCGAGAGCAGCCGCCTGTCTAAAGCCTTCTGAGCGCGAAAGCTTACCGTCAGTCAACTGAATCACCAGTTGATTCAACTCCTCTGAGAAACGCCTGGCTTCGTCTGTCCGGACCTGAGCCTTGAGTTTGTCGACCCGCTCCTGAAGAAGCTCCGCATCGTCCCCGGAGAGAGCCGCTTCAACGGGGGCAGGCGCCACATCTTTCTCCTGAACAAGGGTCTCAGGCGAGATAGCCGGAAAATACACGATCACCGCGAGTAAGCCGCCGAGGGCCAAGCTCTGTAGTCCTGTCGGAGGAAGAACGATCCTCTGAGCGTCTCCGGCAGAAAAGGGAAACAAGCGGGCCCCCTGACTGAGCACCAAGTGAGCGAATCCGCTGGGAACCTCTCCGTCTCTGTTAGAAAATTCGTATGCAGTGGCAAATCGGCCTTCAAAGCCGAAATGCCGGTCGACCAACAGAGCTGCCTGCATGGCGTTGAGCGGTCGGAGCGCGCGCCAGACCAATAGAGCGATGATGAGAAGGCCCAAACCGGAGGCCGCCCAAAACAGGGACGCTCCGCCCGAGCCCCATCTCAAACCAAGGGCCAAGACGCAAAGAACAAGAAGCAGACGTGGAACCCGACCGAGCACGACGAAAATGGCGGTTTGCAGCCTCATCTTGGCAAGCACCCGCCCCACGCTCGAGTTCATCCGAGCGGCCACTTCAGACAGCTCCTTCGGCTCAGAGCTGACGGTTTCTCGGATCCCCACCGGACTCACCACGATTCGAGTCTAACCCTAAGCTCGCTTGGATGCTCGGTCCCAGCACCACAAAGCGAATCAACGACAAATCCGGGGTTGTCGATGCACTTTGGGTGAGTTTTGGATGAGTCGATCCCTTCCGGAAAGGCCCGCTTGTGTAAGCAGCCACCCGCAGCGACACCAAAAGTTTCATGTTTATGAGCCTGAAACTTGACCAAATGGTCCAACCCGGCGTCAATAACGTCACTCAAATTGTAGTTTGCTTTGAGTAGACCCTGGATTTTCGAAACATATGGCAAAAAACGAAACCCCCGTCGTTCTGGTCGCAGACGATGAGCCAAGTACCCTCGCCCTCGTAGCTAACCATCTGCGCACACAAGGTTATCAAGTACTCGAAGCCTCAGATGGCGACGAGGCCTGGAATATTGCCTGTCAGCAGCTTCCTGATGCCGTCGTACTCGACGTCATGATGCCCGGAATGAGCGGCTGGGAAGTCTGCCGAAAGATCCGCGAAGCCGTTTCCCTCGCCCATACTGGCGTGGTGATGCTCACCGGGATCGGTGACACTCTCAACGAAATCACGTCCCCTCTGTATGGAGCGGACGCCTACCTCGACAAGCCATTTCAATTCACGAAGTTGAGCGAGGTAGTCAAAACCACCCTGGAGCAACGCACCCAGGGAAGCCTCGGGCGCCCCGAACATACGGAAGGCCCCCACGAGGACGAGGACCAAGCACCCGAGTCAGCTCGCCGCACCAAGGAAGACGAAGTGAACGAAGAAGAGGAAAACGCCCCCAAAACAACCGAGGGCCAGGAAGATCATCCGGGCGTCAAGAAGGCCATGCCTCCAACAGAAAAGACCCCAGAAGAGCTAGTCGTCGCCGAAGAAGCTGCAGCCAAAGAGGCCGCAGCGAGGGAGGCCGAAGAAAAGAAAGCCGCTGCCGCTCGTGAGGCTGAAGAGAAGAAGGCCGAAGCAGCGAAGATAGCCGAAGAAAAGAAGGCCGCTGCCGCCAAAGAAGCAGCAGAAAAGAAGGCCGCTGCTCAAAAGGCCGCCGCCGAAAAAGCTGAGGCGAAACGACTCGCTGCTCAGAAAGCTGCAGAGGAACGCGCCTTGGCCAAGAAGAAGGCCGCCGAAGAAGCGGCCCGACGCAAAGCGGAAGCCAAAAAAGCAGCAGAAGAAAAGAAAGCCGCTGCCAAGAAGGCTGCCGCTGAAAAGGCCGCTGCCAAGAAGGCTGCCGCACAACTAGCCGCCGCTAAGAAGGCCGCCGCCAAGAAGGCCGCTCTCGAAAAGAAGAAGGCCGAAGCTGCCAAAAAGGCCGCTCTCGAGAAGAAGAAGGCCGAAGCTGCCAAGAAGGCCGCCGCCAAGAAGGCCGCTCTCGAGAAGAAGAAGGCCGAAGCTGCCAAAAAGGCCGCCGCCAAGAAGGCCGCTCTCGAGAAGAAGAAGGCCGAAGCTGCCAAAAAGGCCGCCGC
>JBNKYC010000029.1:0-6235 GCA_050300635.1 Polyangiaceae bacterium | reverse complement strand
CCGTTTGTGACCGACGGCCGCTGTTTAGGCTGCTTCCATGCAAAAAGGTTGTCTTTCGGCGCTCTCTCCTCCCCTTTGGGGATGAGCGCCGGTCTTGCTATTCTGGGAAGGCCTCAGGCCGCGGCACAACGGCGGGGCGTTGGGGAGACATCAGAAAATGCAGTACGTCCAACTCCCATCTCACCTGCAGGAAGTATTTTTCGAGACGCGCTGGGAGACAGCAAAGGTGTGGGCCTTGCAAACGCCAGTAACGTCGCTGTCGTTGTCTGAGCTGGACTGGCACCTCGACCTAACCGTTTGGTCAACTGTCTCTGGCGAGCCACGGTTCGACCTTGCGCCGCGCCGAGTCCTTGCGGAACCCTCCGTCTATCCGCGACGTTGGGCGCGAATCTGCGCTGCGTCGCTGGGCTACGCCCTCGAACTCTTTCTACGAAACGAGCGTTGGGTCATTGTTGATGGCTATCACCGCCTCGCCAAACATCGGTTGGAAGCGACAGTCATCGTCCCGGTTCGTCTCCATCCTGCGGCGCTCTGGTATGATGTTCGACCGGAGACATCCATCACGCTACCTTCGCCTATCCCCGCGAAATGATTTGCGTTCCACGGCTTCAGCTCGACCGGACAAGCAACTCTGATACACTAAACGAATGGACGACCTGCTTGCGCGTGTGACGCACTCACCTGAAGTCATGGGTGGCAAGCCTTGCCTCAGGGGCATGCGCGTGACCGTCGGAACGGTCGTCGGCCTCCTCGCCACCGGGAAGTCGCACCACGACATTCTCACGGACTTTCCCTATCTTGAGGAGGACGACATCCGTGCCGCTTTGGCCTACGCCGCCTGGAGAACCGAAGAGCACGAGTTACCTCTCACTGCGTCGTGAAGCTTCTTCTCGACATGAATCTGACCCCCCGCTGGGTCGTTTGGTTGCGCGATGCCGGAATCGATGCCGTCCATTGGAGCGAGCTCGGCCCTGCCACTGCGCCTGATTCAGAGCTTTTCGGGTATGCACAGTCGAACGGGATGGTCGTGTTCACTCACGATCTCGATTTCGGCGCTCTGTTGGCTCACACACGAGCCCGCGGCCCGAGCGTCTTGCAAGTCCGTGCTCAAGACACGTCACCCGAGGCGATCGGCCAACTTGTATTGAGTGCACTTCGACAACACTGCGAAGCACTTGAGTCTGGTGCATTGCTCACGGTCGACCCGCAAAAGTCACGAGTGCGGATTCTGCCGCTTGGGTAGGTTGCTCCCCAACAAGCGATTGCGGCTGGCCGCATACGGCGAGGTTTTCGTTTCGACGCTAGGTCGACGACCCGCGCTCTTTCCCCTGCGGGGAAGCGGGCCTACTGTTTCTTCGGCTAACGTTTGATGCGGCAGCCGAATCGCGAGATGTTAGGCACACGGTCGTACTTTTGAAACGCAAACTATTGGTTACAGGAATAGGTAGCTCACTTTGGTTTTTCTACTGCCTTGGCTTCCTAGCGTGGTTGATTCCCCGCGTTCGCAAGATGCAACTCGCGCTTGAACGTCACGACTTCCAGGCCATAGCTACCCTGCGTCCCAGCCCCTCATTCCTTATTCTCCACGGACTCGCCACCTTGGGCGCGGCAGCCCTACTCATCTACCTCATCGCAGACGCTCTTCGGCGCCAAAGCCTTGGTACAATCCGGCGAAGTCTATGGCTTTCGTTTCTAGTCGCTCTCGCTCCGCTCTCGATGCCGACGTACGTTTGGTGCGTGATGCGCCATGAACCATCCCGGTGAAGCCAGTCCGTATCGCCCAAACTCGCTCAACTACTCCCGCTATGCAACCCGCGGAATTCAAAGCACTCGTCGCAACTGAAGCGCCTCTAGAGATAACACGCCCACAGTTTGCGCGAGCCGAACTGCCGAACGCTCCATTGATGCTGAACCACTACCTCCATCAGCTGCAGCCAACAGGTAAGCTCAAGAAAACGGTATATCGCCACGTGCTCGGCCCACCTGCTTCCCCTGGTGCTGTACTTGAATGGCAGAAGAAGTGGCCCGAGCACAGGCTTCCCAAGGACATTGTCGAACTACTCACTCACTTCGATGGCGTCCACCTGTGGGCCGACGAAAGTGGACGGTCCTACGAAGGTCTTGCCTCGCTTGAGGAATGGCAACCAGCCCTTTTTGCTATGTACGGTGCCGACGCGGAGCCCGCGCTGTTGCCGGAAAGCTATCTTGCCCTTTCTTATCACGCTGATGGTGCTGCATATATCGTGCTGGACGCAAGGACGCAGGAGTACTTCCTCATCGACACAGCAGGCCCCGACCAAACTTGCCGTATTGGGACGACCACCTCCGAACTCCTCGACTGGTTGTGGGCCAATCGAATCCAACCAACCTCACGCCGAGTTCCCTCATGAATAGTATCGCTTACGTTGTTCTTAGGTGCTCCAGCCTAGAGACCTCTCGTGCATGGTTCGAAGCTCTGGGCTTCCAGCTGACCGCTGAAACTCATCCGCCCGGTCCAATGCATTATTCAATGAATCTCGCCGGGGTGGTCCTAGAGCTCTATCCCCTGCGCAACAAATCTACCTCAGGCTTGCGACTCGGTCTTTACATCAACGATCCCGAAAGAGCGGATGAGCGGGCACTGCGAACGGGTGGTGAGCGACTTGCTGCCGACCACCAAAGCATTGTCCTCCGCGATCCCGATGGGCACACCATTGAGCTTATCGCCAACGACTAGGGCGCGGTGCCTAACAGGCGTTTGCTGCAGGCCGCACACGGGAAGGTTTCGGCTACGACGCAAGGTCGTCGCCCGCTCTCTTCCCCCTTGGGGGGAGCGGGCCTATCGTTTCTTTGTTTGCGTTTGATGCGGCTGCAGAAGCGCAAGTCGTTAGGCAGTTTGTATCATCAGCAATGGTATCGTAAAATATAAGAAGAACGTGTATGCATGACTGATGTCAGAGCAAATGCTGGGAGCGAATCAAGAGAGTCCATTTCCTTCCTGCTACTCTCCGAGCTTCGAGACTTTCGCTTCAACCGCTCGCGCTCTGAAGCCCTTGAGTTTTTTTCTGATTCGCCGCCCTTGGCCATCAGCATCAGGTCAAAGCTTCCCCAAGGCGTCCAGGGAGGAGTCCTTGAGTGCCGACTGAGCCGTACCATAGAGGTCGAGGCCGACTTGGCTGAATTTATCAAAGGGCTCTCCGAGTACAGGTACGTCCGACTGAAGGATTCACCGATCTCACCGCCATTCTATTTGAGCGGCGAGATGAGGATCGCCGATGACGGCAAGTTATGCAGACGAGAACAGGTGCCGTACGACGTGTACCCAACGAGGCTACGCGAACTCGTGGACCGAATGTCCCGCGAACTGCTAGAAGACCAGCAACGTTTCCTTCGTCTCCTGAGATGGTCACAAGACGGCAACTCTTCCCACGTGCTCTACGAGAGGGAACCGGAGTTGTATTGGGGGGTGACCAGTCAGGACTATGCTCCCGTGGCAAGGCCACAGGTCGGATCCGATGATCGCATGCTCTATTGGGCTATCGGCTGGGAGCCGCATCATCGAGAATTGCTTGCCAAACTTTGGCCCGACAAGAGTTCGGAAGAGCCGGTAGCTCATGAGCTCCTTCGCGAAGCCCACGCCTTGGCGTCGTACGGCTCATTTCGGAGTGCTCTGCTGATGAGCGCCACGGCGGTTGAGGTCGGCGCTAAGGATCATATCAGTCGACATCGTCCCCATACCGAGTGGCTGATGCAAAATCTTCCCAGCCCGCCCATTCACAAGCTTTTGCGCCATTATCTCTATGAAATCCACGGCGAAGGTCCAGCAAAGGACTATTGGGACGGCCTACGCAATCTTTGGGCGAAGACTCAGAAGTTGGCGGAAGCTCGAAACAAGATCGCCCATGCAGGCGCCAAAGTCGACTCTGACGACGTCTGGTCTCATCTCCAGACGGCGCACGATGTGCTTTATGTGTTGGATGTGCTCGACGGGCACGAATGGGCGCGAACTCGGGTTTCTTCAGAGCTACAAAAAGCTCTCGGCTGGCCGAGTCCGCCAGAAATACGATTGACCTGGTCGTGGAGTCCTACGCGATGGTTGGTAGACAGATAGCCCGGGCACAACTGCCTAACAAGCGCTTGCTGCAGGCCGCAGACAGTGACCGTTTTCGCTTCGACGCCAGGCCGTCGCCCGCTCTCTTCCCCCATGGGGGGAGCGGGCCTATCATTTCTGCGCTTGTGTTTGATGCGGCTGCAGAAGCGCAAGTCGTTGGGCTGACCTCCTGCTGCAACCAACGGTGCAAGCTTCGAACCTTTGGAGGTTCAAACGCTCACCAAGGTTAGTTCGTCGTGTTCGTCAGCCTGCTTCGTTTGAAACTACGTTCACTCTTTGGCGGTCTTCGCACACCGGATTCCGATCCAGTCGGCGTTCGCCGTCATGCTTTCCGGTCCCTTCGCGTCGGGCCCCAGCCATCGCCTTGTGGTGGGGTCGTGGATCGTTGCACACCACGGTAGTCCGCTAACCACCTTCGAACTGCACCAACGCGCCCCGTGCGAACAAAACTTCCCATCCGTCCATTCAGCGACGTTGCCGACAAGGTCGTGGGGACCCTTCGAGTCCGGCTGGGGGGCGTGGCTGCCAACGGGGCAGGTTCCCGGGGGCGTATCGAACTGACGTCGGCAGAACGACGTGCTGTCGGCGGTAACGCACGAATGCATGATCGTTTGTTCCCGCGCCTCGTGCGAGTCAATGACATTCAGCGCCGCCCATTCCCGGTCGGTGAGCAGTCTCTTTCCCTCGTAGGAACAATAGGCCTGCGCCTGCGCGAAGGAGACGCAGTTGATTGGGTGGTCCGGTTTTGCCTCGTCGTTGCAGTGCTTACTGACCTTCTGTGAACGAGAGCATCGTCCGGCTTTCACGCAGGCTGCGTATTCGGCGACGGTTACCTCGTTTAGGTCCACTTCGAGCGCTGGGATTGTGATCGTTCTTGAAGCAATTCCGACCGACGGGTGAATAGGCGGGCTGGAATAGCCACGCAGGTCGTTCTGGTACGTTCCGCCTTCAACATAAACCGTCGGACGGGGAGCTCGTTGCGCCTTCTGTGGTCTCGTTGATTGGACCGGCGTGGCAGGCATCTCTTTTGCGCGCGGCTCCTGCCGTCTTCCTTCATCTCTTGCAGGTTCACGCAAGTCACATGCCGAGACCCCTGTCACCATGACCATCAAGCCCATGCTCTCGAGTCTCTGCGGAAGGGACGGCATTTGTCTCACTTTCGATCGAAGGCGAGCGGATTACAAGCCACGGCGCTCGTACACACAAGCGGACCGCCGTGTGTGAGCACGAGAGGCGGCGGGTAAAAGCCTAAGCATCATGATCAGGCGTGCTCATTGGAGAAGTAGTCGAGATGGCCAACGCCTAGGCGACATCGCACCCCAACGAGCCATTTCTGCGGCCCGCGGTCGTTGAGGCTTCCGCTTCGCTGGAAGCTCGTCGTCCGGCCGCCGCCCTTTCACTCCCTTTGGTCGTGGCGGCCGCTCGGTGTAACCTGGAGCGCCTTGCGCGGCAGCAGAATGGCAAGTCGTTATACCGGCCCGAGTTTGAACGCGGCGCAGATCAGATCGCGCGCTTTGACGAGCTAGCCATTTTGCTCGACAGACTTTGCTGAGTTGACGCGTTGTTCGATGGTTGGGTTATGCCGAGTCGCTGAGTCTCTGCTGATTGATGGCTCTTGAAGAGCGTTGTTGTTTTCGCTGCCGCGCGCTTTGGAGCGATGCGTTTTCGAGGCTGCTGAGCCTTTCGGTTTGCTCGATGGTGCTCTCGTGCGTGGCAAACTCACCGCCTTTTCATTCGGCAAAACTCAGCCGTACTGCGAGGCAACGTTCGGATGGAAGGTCGTTGCGGTCGGATAGGTTTGACGCGTCGAAAAGGACTTTGAAAGTGTTCATTCGGTTGCCACGCACTTCGGGTCCAGGTGTTTTCAAGACTGTCGACGCTTTGGGTCGAGCCGGTTTGCGAGCGCCGCTTCATTCGCGGCTCTTCATCGCGCGCGGGAGGTGTGATGCTTGAATGTTCACGGTGTAAACTTCGTACGGCTTTTTCTGTGACTTCCCGCGCAGGGACCGGAGCGTTTTCGTGAGGTCTCAAGACTGCTCGCGTCGTTTTGATTTCGCCGCTCGGGCTCAGGGCGTTCGAGTCTCTTGCGCGCTGCAGTTGATTCCTCACTGCGCATGGCTGCCGGGACTGGTGGCGAAGTTTCGT
>JBNKYC010000028.1:0-182974 GCA_050300635.1 Polyangiaceae bacterium | reverse complement strand
CACTAGTGCTGCGAGCGTTTCAATTTGAGCGCTTCTTGGTCAGTCAGCGTTGAGAGACGGCTCGGTTTTCAGGAAGGGTCGCGGCACAAATGGGAAGAGAAAAGTGCGGAGACAGAGAGGGGCGAGCGCGGTTTCGAAGCCAACCTCACTTTCTTGGGGAGAGCTTCGAAACCGCTCATTTCTCAGTGGTCGTAGCACTAGACGCTCCTCAGTAGGTGAGTCCGTGGCCGTAGGGGAACAGCGGGGTAAAACCTGGATCGCCAGCTTTCATGGTGGCTTGATCCTCGCTCTTCGGCCAGCTGTGACCGAGTTTGCCGGTGAAGTTGTGATCGCCAAACAGGACCTCGGCTACGCCATCTCCCTCGGTTCCTGGTAGCCATGCGGCGATCCAGGCGTCGGCCTTGTCCAAATGATCCGTGATGAGAACCGGTCGCCCGCTGACAACGAGAGCAACGACCGGTTTGCCCGCTTCCTTGGCTTCGCTCAAGAGCGCGAAATCTTCGGGGGGGAGCGTATCGAGCGACGAAACGTCGCCGCGCCACTCGGCGTAGGGGGGCTCGCTGAGCACGACAATGGCGACGTCGGCTTCGGCGACGGTTGGTACGACATTGGCCACCTCTGCGATGCCTTGAGAGATTGTTGTCCCTTCTGTCATGGCCCCGCCGTCCTGCCAGCTGATCGTCCATCCACCGGTCTGGCGCTCCAGTACGTCGGCACCGCTACCAGCGACCCAAACGTTGCTCTCTTTGGCAAGCGGGAGCACACCGCCCTCGTGCTTGAGGAGAACGAGCGACTCGCGGACTGCCTGTCGACCAACGGCGCGGTGATCTTCCGAACCGACTTCCGCGAGCTGAGACGCATCTCGGCTCCAACCGAAGAGTCCAGCTTCGCATTTAACGGTAAGGACGCGGCGCACGGCATCGTCGATGCGCTCCTGACTGATGGTATCGCCTGCTGCCGCGATGATTTCGGCGCGTTGCGAAGTCCAGTCGGTTGCCGCCATGAGCATATCCACTCCAGCATTGATGGCGGCCACAACGCCTGGTCCTTCTTGGCTGGGCATAGCCGCGTCCCAGTCGGTGGTCACGAAACCTTCGAAGCCCAGCTCATCTTTGAGAATCGTTGTGATGAGTTGTTCGTGACCCGTCATGTTGACTCCGTTCCAGCTGGTGTCTGCTACCATTACCGAACCGAGTCCGGCCTCGATGGCCGGAATGTAAGGAGCCACCCCATACTTGCGCATCGTAGCCTCATCCACACGGACATCGGCGCGATCCACGAGACCGCCGGGCGTCGAGCCATAGGGGGCTTTCCGGGATGTTCCGTAGGTCGACTGTCCGTCGCCCGCGAAATGCTTCGCGCAGGCGATCACACCCGGCGTGCCGGTGCCGAGCCCGCCTCGTCCTTGCAGACCCACGACCTGGGCCGCTCCGAGTACCGCCACAACGTCTGGGTTTTCGCTGTAGCTCTCGTAGGTCCGTCCCCAGCGCTTGTCGTGAGCCACGCTCAGTACTGGGGCAAAAGTCCAGGTGGCCCCTGTAGCCGCCATTTCGAAGGCGGTGATTTCGCCGATCCGTTCTACCAGTTCGGGGTTGCGCGTCGCTCCGAGCCCAATGTTATGGGGAAAGATCACCGCCCCGGCGGCTTTGCTGTTTCCGTGGACGGCGTCAACACCAAACAGGATGGGGATACCGTTGGGCGTGCTCTCGCTCGCCGTAATGTAGCCGTCAATCAAGTCGGCCCAGTCAGCGGGGCTACTGGCGCCAGGAAGGGCCGACCCCGACGCGAAGACGGTGCCCGTCACTTCGCCAGAGACATCGGCACTCGTCACATCTTGGTATTGGCCCATGACCATCTGAGCGGCCTTCTGCTCCAATGTCATTTGGCCCAATAAAGTGTCGACCTGACTCACGCACGAATCACCGGGCCATGCCACGACGGGCAATTCATAGCTTTCCGGGAGTCCCGTCTCTATTGGGCCGGTGGTGTCTGTCCCGCTGGTTTCGCTGTCGCCGCTCGTGGTCCCAGCGGTATCTGTGTCCATGGGGTCTTCCTCCCCATCGGTTCCCGAGGAACAACCGACGAGGACGGACAGAAGACAAGCGATGGAAAAGCGAACCTGAGATCGTCGGTACTGCTCGTGCGTGTTGCTCAAACCAGAGGTGACCGCTGTAATAAGAGGGGTTTTCATGCCGATACTATCGCATGCCGACGCCTTGACTTCTACGGAATATTCCTTGAGCCCTTACCTTCGATGATTCATTCGTGCAGCTGTAGAAAAACTCATCGTCTGAGACATGTCTGAGAATGTCTCCGCCTTGTATGAGAAGGGCGAAACGCCCCGATTCGTACTGCGAGTCAGTCGGTTTAAGAGCTGGGCGAGCGGCTCGGTATCGACTGGAGTCGCCCACGCCGTCTCTCGTGCTGACCCGTGGACAGTCGCCCAGGAAAACTCGGCGGGCTTTCTGTTTGTATGGTTCTAACAGATCGGTATCAATCGGACAGGGTTTGATTGATGGTTTGCTGGGGGGGGGTAGACGCGGTACTTTGTCTTTCGTAGGGCGAGAAACAAAAGGCATTGCACATGGGTAGCCAATGCTGGCTCTTCTAATTCTAGTCTTACTGTTGTGCTGGCCTTTCTTGCTCTGATGAGCGTCCGGCCAAGAGGCTGAATCGGCAGCGTCTCTCATAATCGATGCTTCGATCAAGTCGTGCACCAAACATGAGATGTTCCGGTCTCTACATTTCGTTGCGCAACCCTTGTAGGGTGCGGTCGGATAAATAGATGAGTGTGGGGATAGCGATGACGGGTACGACAAGTAGAAGAGTTATTTGTGAGGTGACAAATGGGGGTCGCGCTCGAAAGAGCCTTTTTGGCTCGGGAGCGATTCTCGGGGTCAGTTTGCTCATCCCGTCGGAGGCGCTGGCGGACGTGGTGGTGCAGGTGGACGAAATGCATCAGGTTATGGACGGATTTGGCGCGTCCTCAGCCTTCTTTTCGAAGGACATCAGCCAAGAGGACGCCGACTTTCTTTTTTCGGAAGACGATGGCATCGGGCTGTCGTTGCTCCGCGTTAGGATTCATCACGAGCGTGACGAAGACGGCAAGGTCATCACCGAGGAAATAGAAACGGCGAAAAAGGCGTACGCTCTTGGGGCCAGCGTATGGGCTGCGCCATGGACTCCCCCGCCGATGTGGAAGACCAACTTTACCAACTCGGGGGAGTGGGACGACGGTTTGAGCGCCCAGCCAATGGCTCACCTCAAGAGCGAGCACTTTCCCGACTTTGCGGACTATCTCGCCGACTTCGTCGAGTACATGGAGGAAGAAGGGATCGGACTCTTGGCTTTGACACCCCAGAACGAACCCGATTGGGAGGCATCGTGGGACGGATGTCTTTGGACCCCCGAGGAAATGGTCACCTTCATCGGCCAACACCTGGGGCCCGAGTTTGAGTCGCGCGGGCTTTCGACGATGATCGTCGCTCCCGACACGGCCCATCTGAAGAACCTCGATGGATTTGCCCAAGCGCTCGTCGCCGACACGGAAGCGATGAAGTATCTCGATGGGATTTCTACCCACCCGTACAATGAGGAGGGCTTTCCCGACAGCTGGACCGTTCCCGCCGACAACGATCTTTTGTTTTGGCAAACAGAGATCTCGCAAGAAAACTTCGACCCGCGGGATTATCCAGATCCGTCGATGAACTCAGCGCTGAGCATGGTGAAGATGATGCACCAGCACATCACGGAGCTTGGGATGAGTGCATGGAACTGGTGGAACCTCACCGCGGTCACCGAAGACTACGAAGAGGATATCAACCGCCAAAACCCTGCTCTCATTCAGAACGGCGAGAAGTTTCGCCGGGCTTATGTGATGGGTAACTTTTCTAAGTTCGTTCGACCGGGTTTCACTCGACTCGGAGCTACGGCACAACCGGCCGCAGGTGTGATGGTGAGTGCCTTCCGGGGGGAAGGACGATTGGTCATCGTGGCGATCAACGAAAATGCCGCCGCTTCTTCGCAGTCGTTCTCTCTTCAAGGTGGGTTGGGAGGTACGGTTGACCAAGCGATCCCTTGGGTCACTTCGGATAACGTTGCCCTCGAGGCTCAAGCTGCACTTGCTGTCGATGCAACGGACCTGTCCTTCGCATTTTCTCTGCCCGAAAAGAGCGTAACGAGCTTCGTTCTCGCAGTGGAAGAGAGCGTGACTACTGGTTCTGGTGGCGCGTCCGGCGCCGGTGGCTCGACGGGCACAGGAGCAGCGCCAGGAACAGGTGGCGGTCCGGGCAACGACGGTCTTGGCAGTGGCGGCCTAAGCGGAGCCGGGGCCAGTGGCGCTGGTGTCGGAGGAACTCTTGGAGCGGGGGCGAGTCTCGGCTCTGGGGCGGCTTCGGGGACGGGCGCAAGTCTTGGCATGGGGGCCTCCGTTGGAACGGGCGTCGACTCTGGAGCTGGGGTTCACGGGCCGGGGTCTGCCGACGGTGAGGCGCTCGCTGGAGATCTCGAAGGATGCGCGTGTCGGATCCGCGGCGCCGGCACTCAAGGGCGGGGCATCGCTTGGGTATTCCCGTCGCTCCTGATGGGGCTGCTCCTCGTGCGAAAGCGTCGGCGACCTTCGGAGCAAAAGCATCTGGCCAACTACAGCCGCTTGCAATAGTACGGAGCGGCCTTTCCTAGGCCTCACCCCTATCGGGGCGAAGGCTCGACCTAGGAAAAGCCTGCGTTTGACATGTTTAGCGTGTGTAGTTTGTTACCGTTTGCTGGGACATGCTATTGCAAGTCCCAGCAAGAGGGGTAGCTTCAGTGGGCTCGGCAACTTTGTCGAGCCCGCTTTACATCAGTTCGCTTCGGCTCACTTCTCAGGTTCCGCTTTCTGACTCTGGCGAAACCTACCCCACGGAAAGAAGTAGAGAGCATAGATGAGCGCATAGATGGGCACCGAATCGAATGAAAAGTGGGAAGCCATCGCGAGTCCGAAGATCGTAAGCTGCATCTTCATCACGTTCCGATAGGGCATCACCATATAAGACTGGTCTGATTTGGGGGCTTCGATCTTGAGTCGGTCAAATGCACGGTAGCGTGAGAGCAAAGGATGAGCTGCCGTGAGAAAGGCTCCTCGTTCGGCGATGAGCGCGGGAAGCACGAAGGCTCCATAGGCCGGAAGGACGTACTGGGCGGTCTTCTTCCAAAGCAGGGGAGGACTGGTAAATGCCTTGATGAAATCAGGGTCGACTTCTGCATCGAGCGGGAAGAAGTGATTGAGTATCTCCGCATGACCGGAATGAAAGGAGCAGAAATGAAAGGTCGTGAGGCCAATGGTGAAGAGCAACACGAACCAAGTCATGGGGGTGTGCTTCTTCTTGCCAGCTGCTGGAGAGGCAGGGGCGTCGGGGGTGCTTTCTTTGCCTACGAGACCCTGAAGCGCGGCGCGTTCCGCGACGGCTTTTGGATTTGAGGGGGGAAGCAGAACGTAACACGGTAATCCGACCAAAATGGTCAGGTATCCCACGATCAAACTACTGATCCAGAGCCCCCACACCAGGTCTCGCGTCTGGAAACCGTGGTACCAGGAGAAGGCCAGCCCTAGGGCAAAAGCGAGCAGGGATAAGAAGATCTCCCCTAGCCGTGCCCCTCCATTCGAAGAAGTCTCCGGTCCTGATCTTGGTGCCTGAGTGATCACAGGAGGAGACCCTAGTTGCGGTGGCTACTCCGAGATAGTGAATCCTTGGGGGGCTGTATTGTGTTTACGCGCCAGTGAGTGGAGGCAGAGCGCCAGAAGAAACGGAGACTTGCGGGTGGCGCGGAGTTGATTCTGCCCCGGAGTGACTAGCTTATGGAACTCTCGACTGCTTGAAAGGGGGGGACGTTTCATGCCTCCGCAGCATTGAAGCTTACCGGGACCCTATCTCGGGTGGTCGATCTTGAGGAAACATATGCGCGCTTGCTCTTTTTTGAGGGGAAGAGGGGGGTAGACTTCGAGCGCTATGATTCGATTTCGTCCTGCGCCTCTCACAATCCTCACTCTCATGTGCTTGGAGTCTTTCGGCTGCAGCTCGGCCGAGCCCTCCTCGGGCCCCGATGCGGCGGGTGCGGGAGGCGCCGCGATGAATACGGGAGGGACACCTGGAGCATCAAGCGGAGGAAGTTCCGGTATGGCGGCTGGAGGGACCACAGCTTCGGTGGGAGGGGCGTCGAGCGGCGGGGCTCCGAGCGCTGGTGGCGCACCCGCTTCGGGAGGAGCGCCCAGCACCGGTGGCGCTTCCGACTCCGGCACCGGGGCGACGGGGTCCGGGGGACTCGATGGTAACCCGGACGATGAAACGGCGCCTAGCGCCGGGTGCGGCAGTCCTGCTACCCTGACGGATTCGCCAGGGGGCATGCTCAAATACAACGAACTCATGAGTTCGGGAACGACGCGCCGCTTCGTGCTGCGCCTCCCTGCAGATTACGATGAAACAACGCCGCATCGGCTTATCCTCGGCCTTCATGGCGCGACGGGCAACGCGAACGAAGTCTTCGGCGGCGGCTTTTTTGGTTTGCCGAATCTTGTTGACGGGCCGACCATCTTTGTGGCGATGGAGGCGGTTGGCGGATTTTGGTCGGCCGAACCGGATAAGGTCTACGCTGACGACGTGCTCAGTGCCCTCGAAGCCGATCTCTGTATTGACAAAAATCGGGTTTTCCTTGAGGGATTTAGCCAAGGGGCTGCCATGAGTAACGCCCTAGCCTGCTCCCGACCCGGAGTATTTCGAGCAGTTGTTGCCCATTCTCCTGGTGGGGTTGCTCTGCCGGGCGAATGTGAGCCTGTTGCCTATATGACGTCCCTGGGCGAACAAGAAAGCCAACTTGGGCAGACGATGACGGCTGACATTTTCGCGACCAAGAACGGATGCACGGTGGAAACTCTGGCTGAACCCCCGGGTGGAGGGCATTTGTGTTCCGACTACTCCGGCTGTCCCGACACGGCTCCAGTGCGTTTTTGCCCCTACGATGGGGGACACACGCCCTCTCCGAGCGATGCCGGCCAAAACGGCTCGTGGATGCCGGAAGAGGTGTGGGACTTTCTCAGTCAGTTTTGAGACAGTCTCACCTGGCCAGGCAGTTCCTTGTTTGGCCTAGCCAACTACTGATGCATCGGAGAAGGCTCGATGCTCCGGGGTAACGCACTAGTTGTCCCGGAGTCCTACGCCAGCAACCAAGGGGCTTGCCTCTCAGTCACCGATTTCGATATCGAAAAAATGTTCGCAGACCGTTTCCTGCGCCGTCGGCACGCAGGTCCCGAAGGGGGAGCAAGAATGGCTCGCACACTGACTGTTCTCGGAGCAAACCTCGCCGTCCAAATTCTGTTTCACGCACACCCGTTGCTCGTTGCAGTAGCTCTCGAATCCACAGGCGAAGTCGAATTCACGGGGGCACTGATCTCCTGGTGTGAGTTCAGGGGCACAGACGCCATCGGCGCAATAAGTACCCAGCGCGCAGTCGAGTAGGGGCACGCACGGCCCGCCTTCTTCGACCACCGGGACACACTCTCCTCGTTCGCACCGGAGTCCGTCGCTCAGCAGGCACACTCCTGGTTCGGGTGGGGGGGCGCCGTCTGGGTAATCGGTTCCGGTGGCGATGCCCTTGGGGGCTAGTGTGTAACGACATGATTCTCCTTGCTTGCGGGTGAAGTCGCGTTGGCCAGCTTTGCACGTGCCGGCGTCGTCACAGTAGGCCTGTTGTTCCCAAACGCCTTTGCACTGATAGTCACTTTCGCAACTCTCCCCCTCCTCGAACATTGGTTGCAGGACCCGCTCACAAAATGGCAGCCATGCAGCATGGGTACAGTCCGATTTTTCGGCTGCATCCAGGCATTGCCAGGCCAGGTCACCATCGAACTTCGTTCCGTCGTTGTCCATCGGGGAGAGACGATTCAGATAACGCTCGACTGAGTTTTTGCAGTGTTTCTTGTCGGTACCTCCGCGCTTGTCCATTGGACAGTCACATTCAAGAACGCGGTCGCAAACTACCTTAGGGAGCAGGGAAGAAAACTTGTTCCACGAGACCGGTCCTTCGTCTGGGATCCTCGAGGAAGAACATCCCAGCAGGGCGGGGGCGAAGAAGCACGAGCATGACAGGTAGGAAAGCCGGAACAATCTGGCCGAAAAGCGAAAAGGAGCCATACAAGATCGTTTATACATATCGATCCCCTCCGTGGGAGGTGGGATGTGTCTTGAGCTATGAGTTGTTTCTCTCGGACGAAGCGCGCTGATCGAGTCCGCGAGCCGAAAAAGGGAGTTGCGCCAAGGCCCATCTTATCCCAATTCGGCTCAGGCGTCCCGGGTGGATAAATCAGTAGGAAAGCCCAGGAATCGCAACCCTGAGCGAAGTGAGTCGCCTATGCCCAGTGATGAAGAGCGTCTGCGCGTCGGGACCGCCGAACGCGAGATTGGTCCCTCCCCAAAACTCGCCGATCTTCTCGCCTTGTGGCGAGAAGATTTGCCCACTGGACGCGTAGACGTTTCCCGCACAATCAATCGCCATGCCGTCTACTTCGACATCGTTGACGAAACGTCGTTCATTGGAGAGTTGCCCCACCTCACTCACGTCGAAGACCTGGATAGAGCCCGTGATGGCGACGTAGAGACGTGTCTCATCCGGCGAAAGACTGACTCCGTTGGGTCTGAGTTGGTCATAGACAGAGACCAAGAGCAGCTCTCCTGAGGGGGCGATCTGGTAGAGAGCTTGCGGGAGCTCCTCGTCTCTCGCTCCCAAGTTCCAGGCTGGATCACTAAAGTAGATATTGCCGTCGGAGCGCACCGCTACATCATTGGGAGAACTGAGGCGCTTCCCCTTGAAAGTGTCTGCCAGTGAGCAGAGTTCACCGCTGTCCAACTCCAGGCGACTGAGAGTGCGGTTGCTCTGTCTTCCAACAACCAGGGTTCCTTCCGGTCCCCAGGCCAGGCCGTTCGTTCCCACTTGTGAGTAGAGTTCCTGGCAACCCGATTCTTTGTGGTACTTCATGAGACTGCCGTTGAAGAAGCCGTCCACGTCGGTTTCGTCGAAGTTGGAGAAGTAAAGAGTCTCTTGGGTCGAACTCCAGATCGGCCCTTCAGCCCACTCCACCTCACTCGACTTGGTGCACAAGAGTTCTTCTTCGACTCCCTCAAGCAGAGGCTTTGCGGGGAAGGGGCCTATCGGACATTGGGGCGCAGGGGGAAGAGCATCGAGGGGAACGCAGGGGATGACTTCTGGTTCAACTGAGCCTTCGCTGCCTGCTCCTCCGCTGGCGGGCTCGCCTCCCATGCCCCCTAGGTTCTCTGGTGTGCCGCCCGAGCCGAGGCCGCCCGAGCCGAGGCCGTCCGTGCCCCCACTCGCTTTGGATCCCCCGCTTGAGAGTGTCGAGTTTTCTGTACGCCCGCCTGAGGCGCTTTGACCGCCTGACGAGAAGCCTCCCGCCGCGTTTTCTTCTTCTCCTCGTCCAGAGGGAGCCCTTGAGTCGTTTCCACACCCGGCGGTCAGGCTGACACCAAGTAGACAGGGGAAGAGGGCGGAGCGAGAGAACAAACAAAGGGGAAACATGAGCAATCGATCCGTTCAGAAGCTGTGGTTCCTCCTGGCCGGGCGAAATTGACACCCGTTGCCGTCTCGAGCAACTGCTCGCACGGCTCGAAAGGAATGCAACTGACCTGGGTAAGCAATTTTTGTGCCTATTGGGGGTGCGGAGCGTGGGGGTACAAAAGTCTCCTTGACAGCCTCCTTTTCCGGCGCAGACTCAGCTCGCTTATGCTGACCCGCGCCTCCCATAACAGACCACCCCAGTTCTGGGCGTCATTGGGGGGCAAGCTTGGTTCGCGTCTGCTGGCTTCGTTGCTCGTGCTTGTTTTTGTCGTCCTGAGCCCTCTTTCGGCTGAGGAGTCGACGAGCTGGTCTGGCGCCGCCTGGACCGATGGTACGGGCGCTGAGGGCATGCCTATTGCTGCCGCTGAAGCTTTCGAATCAGAAGACCAGCGCGAAGAAGTCGGGGATGCTTTCGACGAACTCGAAGACGAGATCGAGACGATGCCCCGCCTCCAGGCGTATCGCACCGAAAGCGTATTCGAGCCCCGCGTTCGCTTTCGCCCTTCGACCGAACGCGACGTGCCCGTCCTGCGTGATCGGGCTCGGGGTAATTTTGCGCGCGCGCCGCCTAGTCTGGGTTGAGGACTCTGCACATTTTTAGACGTTGAAAGCCGGTTGACTCTGCGTCTCGGCTCGCTCAGCGCTGTCCCCGCGTCGTTCGCACTTGAACGTTCGCCTCTCGTTCTTGTCCTCCCTTCGATGAGCAAGAGCATTCCAATGTTTTTCCGCGAGCTCTGTGAGCTTTGCGACCGTACGGACCCTATTTACGTGAATACCCAATCTACTGACCAGAATCCTGGCTGGGCCGCCGATCTTCGATCCGGCTTTCTTGTTTTCCTTATCGCGTTGCCCCTCTGCCTCGGCATAGCTATGGCCAGCGCCTTTCCCCCCATTGCGGGGGTCCTGACCGCCATTGTGGGCGGAGTGGTTGTAAGCTTTCTAGGTAGTTCACGTTTAACGATCAAAGGTCCGGCCGCCGGATTGATCGTGATCGCCCTGGGTTGCGTACAAGAGCTGGGCGGGGGTGACCTGCAGCTCGGCTACCGGCGTGCCCTGGCCGTGGGGGTCGCGGCGGCTGCCTTGCAGATCATTTTGGCCCTCGTGCGTACAGCGACCGTCGGCATTGCCATGTCTCCCTCTGTTGTTCACGGCATGCTGGCTGCCATCGGGATCATCATCATGGCCAAGCAGTCTCATGTCGCCTTGGGGGTGAAACCCTCGGCGAATGAGCCCCTTGAGCTCATCGCCGAGCTTCCTCACAGCCTGATGCACGCGAACGCGGAAATCGCGATCATCGGCGCTGGGTCTCTGTTGATCCTCTTTTTGCACCCATTCATCAAGCTGTCCTTGGTCAAGATGGTGCCAGCTCAAGTCTTCGTACTGTTATTCGCCGTACCACTGGGGCTGTTCTTCGACATGGACCACGCGCACAACTATAGAATGTTCGCGCACGATTTTCACGTTGGGCCGGAGTACTTGGTGAGTCTACCGGCGTCCATCTTGGATGGAATCACCTTTCCTGATTTTAGCGTCGTCTTTACGGGTGCTTCTATCAAGTACATCATTATGTTTGCGTTGGTCGGATCCATCGAGTCGGTCTTGAGCGTGTTGGCCGTTGACTCTCTGGATCCTCGCAAGTCAGCGTCCAATCTCAATAAAGACCTTTTGGGGGTGGGCGTGGGGAACTTAATTTGTGGAATGATCGGTGGCTTGCCCATGATTTCTGAGATCGTGCGTAGCAAGGCGAATATCGATGCCGGAGCGCGCTCGGCTCGCTCGAATTTCGCGCACGGAGCCCTTCTGCTCGCGGCGGTCGGTTTGATTCCTTCGGTCCTCCACCAGATCCCCTTGGCGGCTCTGGCAGCGATGCTGGTCTTTACCGGGTCGCGCTTGGCTTCTCCTGGCGAGCTCATACATGCCAAGGCCCTTGGGCGTGATCAGTTGCTGCTCTTTACGACGACTCTGGTGATGACTTTGGCGACGGACTTGCTCATTGGGGTGGGCGTTGGGCTAGCGCTCAAGGTCACGCTCCATTGGGCTCGTGGGGCATCTGTTCGAACCCTTTGGGGCTCATCTGTCGAGGCGAGTCGCGAACAGAATCGACTTCTCCTCAAGTTGCATGGGGCGGCTACTTTTTCGATTTTGCTCAAAGTGAAGCGGGCTCTGGATCAAGTCAACGAAGAGATCGAAGTCGTCGAAATCGACATGAGCGACACTTCTCTCATCGATCACACCTTCTTGAGCCGAGTGCGGGCTATCTCGAATGAGTGGACTCACACCCGACTCGAGTTCGTGGGGATGGATGGCCACCGCCCCGTTTCACCGCATCCTTTCTCAACTCGTCGGAAGAACATAGCATGAACGAAAGAGTTGTCGGAGGTGAAGCCTCTGTGCGTCTTCTTCGCACTGCCGTAGAGCAGGTCGCCCACTTTCTTCCGGAGCAGGCTCCGATTCATGCCTTTGTTCATCACAACACCTTGCATGCCTTTGAAGATTCGTCCTTTTTGGATGGGGTCGAAAGGGCAGCAGAGCTGTTTGGAGCCAGCCCCTATCCATCAGAAGACCTTTTTCGTGGTCTTCTCGAAAAGGGTGCAATAGACGAGGAAGATCTTCGCGCCGTAGTGGAGGAACACTTGAGCCCAGAGCGCAGGGCGGAACGTTGGGGCGATCTCAAGTACGAGGACTTCGTCGTGGCTCGGCTCAAGACTTTGCCTCCCGCCATCGATGAAAACGCGGTGCGCTTCTTGTTGAGCGAGGACAGACTCTTCCGTGACGACTACGGATCCGGTTTGTTCGTTTCGGGGGCATTTGAGCCGATCTCTCCCAGAAACGGTGCGCCCGCTCTTGGGGAGGTGAGTCGGACCGCAATCAGTAGAGGGCAACGGGAAGAACTTTGGAACAGTCTCTATGCTGCGCGGTCAGCGCTCGTGATGGATCCGCCATCACCCCCAGCCATCAGACGAACGGAGCTTCTTCGCCATCGTTATGGGGTCGATGCCGATGCCTACGTGCATCCCCTCTTAATCCGTCTTGCCGCAGCCTATCTGGATCAAGGCGTTGCCTATTGGACGATGCCCGGACGGGAGCACGGCTTTTATCGAGCGTTCGTGGCTCTTTATCGCCAGTCTCTTGGCGCCTTAGATCCGTTTTTGGATGGGCTCAAGGATGTCCTGGAAGTTCAGTTTCGCGATGAGTTTTCGGCGGAAGAGGCTTGCGTTTTAGCTCTCCGCAAGCTGCAGGTCCCCAAGGCGCAATGGGAACAGTATGTACGCGAAACCCTTCTCGCTTTGCCCGGGTGGGCCGGGATGTTTCGTCGCTTCGAGGTCGAGCCCGACAAAGCGCCGACCGAGCGTTTGCCGGCGCGGCTGGTCGATTTTTTGGCCGTGGCTCTTACTCTGGAGGTTCAAGCGCTCAGCTCTTCGATGCGGGATCAGGACCCACAGCTGTCCAGGGTGGATTGGGCGGCTCTAGAAGGCACCGAAAAGAGCCGGGAGCGCCCCGACTACAGTCAGGTTCACGAATCCTACGTGATGGCTCAGATTCTCAAGTTGCCCGTCGAAATGTTTCGAAAGCGGAGCCATTGCGAAAAGTGGCTCCGCTGGAACAACGAGCTGGGGGCCAAACTGAGGGGAAGATTGCTTCAGTTGGCTTTTGAGCGACACCATTTGCATGAAGTCACCTCGGCCATGTTGGGTCATCAGCGCTGGTTGCAGGAGCGTCAAACGCCGCAGGTGGCCTTTCAGGCGGTGTTCTGCATCGATGATCGAGAAGAGTCCTATCGGCGTCATCTCGAAGAGGTCGATCCCGGGGTGCAGACCTATTCCTTTCCTGGGTTTTTCGGTGTAGCGATGCGCTACTATTCCGCGTTTGACATTCGTCCCCGCGATCTGTGCCCGGCAGTGGTTCGTCCTACACATGTCGTGCGGGAGATTGCCCTTGAGGATGTCGCCGAAGCTGGCCTCGGCTCGGGATACGGCCTTCACGTTGGATCGACGACCATGGTGCGGGGGTATTTGCTCTCGGTGATGGGGCTTCTTTCGGTGATCCCGTTGGTCTTGGCTGTTTTGTTTCCTCGTTGGTTTCATTTCAAGAAGAAGAGCGCCGAACCGAAGACGCGTTTGCACGTCGAACGGGACTCGGGGCAACACGATCACTTCAGCGAAGAAGACTCGCTTTTTGAAGGCTATACCGATGAAGAAATGGCTCAGCTCGTTGAGTCGATGCTCACTCAAATGGGCCTAAAAAGTGGATTCTCTCCCCTGGTTTTAGTCATCGGTCATGGTTCTTCGAGCGTCAACAATCCCCATTTGGCGGCTTACGGGTGTGGCGCGACGGCGGGCGGGTGCGGAGGGCCCAACGCTCGAGTGATCGCTCAGATGGCCAATCGTCCAAAGGTGCGCGCCCTACTTTCCGAGCGAGGGATCGAAATCCCCGACCAAACTCGTTTTGTTCCGGGAATGCACGACACCTGCAGTGATGATGTCTCTCTCTATGACCACGACGATCTGGGGGAGGCTGCGGAGGAGGCTTTGCTCCGCGCTCAGGCGGCCCTCGAGCAGGCAAGCCGCAACAACGCACACGAGCGCTGCCGACTCTTTGGACAGGTGCCCCTAGATCTTTCCCCTAGGCAGGCAAAAGCCATCGTTGAGCGTCGCGCAGTCGACCTTTCCGAAGCCCGTCCGGAGTACAACCATGCGAAGAACTCATGCTGCGTTGTGGGGCGCCGTGAGTTGACCCGAGGGTTGTTTCTTGACCAGCGTGCATTTTTGACTTCCTACGATCCCGAAGGTGACGAGAGCGGGGCGATTTTGACTCAAGTCCTTTTGGGGTCGCTTCCGGTCGGGATGGGAATCAACTTGGAATACTTTTTTGGCACAGTGGACAATCAAGTCTATGGCGCCGGTTCCAAGTTGCCTCACAATGTTTCCGGTCTTTTGGGCGTCATGGATGGTCATGCCTCCGATTTGCGAACCGGCCTGTACAGACAAATGATCGAGCTCCACGAGCCAACCCGGCTTATCGCCATCGTCGAGTCAACTCCCGAGGTCCTGCTTCGGATCCTAGCAGAGCAACCGCGACTCAAAGGACTGGCCGATGGGGGATGGATCCATCTCTTGTGTTTCGAGCCGAAAGTGCCGAGTTTCAGTCGCTACCAAGATGGCTGTTTCGTACTACTGCCTGAGCAGGAGGGGAAACAATCATCTGTGGCCTCCTCGTTAGACGTCTACCGTGAAGAACGAGAAAGACTTCCTTTCTTGCCCGTTCGCGCTTCATTTCGGGAGGGTGCGGCATGAATCAACAACTGGAATCCTGGCTCGTTCTTTCCGCGGTTGCTCCGCCCTTCTTCGCTGCCGCCCTGCTTGCTGTTCGCTCTTGGTTCAAGCGGCTTCCCAAAGAGAGCTTCATCTCCAAAACGGCCAGCTGGTCCTTCGGGGGGTCTTTTGTCGCCACCGTGGTCCTGATGGGATTGATGATGGTCAGAGGACAGCATGAGGTCACTTTCCACCTCGGGCAGTGGTTCAGCATCGGGCATTATGAGTTTCATATCCAGCTCGTTGCCGATCATCTTTCGGTTCCGTTTAGTCTACTTACGAGCGGTCTCTTGTTTATCACCGGAGCGTTCTCTCGGCGCTACTTGCACCGTGAGACGGGCTACTTGCGCTTCTATCTCCTTCTGTGTCTTTTCGGTTCCGCCACCCTCCTTGTTGTTTTTGCCAGCGGCCTCGACTTCGCCTTCTTTGGTTGGGAGCTCGTCGGCCTTTCGTCGACGCTGCTTATCGCTTTCTTTCACCAGCGGTCGGGGCCAGTGCGTCATGCTATGCGCGCTTACGTTACCTATCGCATTTGCGACTTCGGGTTTTTGGCGGCAGCGGTCTGGCTCCATCACACAGTAGGGGCTACGACGGCACCCGCTGGGGAGACTCCGTGGTGGACTATCTACGTACCAGCCCAAGCGAAAGACACGCTCATTGTAGGGCTCTTGATCCTTTGGGCGACCCTGGGCAAGGCGGGACAGGTTCCTTTTGGAGGTTGGTTGCCGCGAGCGATGGAGGGGCCGACCCCGTCGAGCGCGCTCTTCTATGGGGCGATTTCTGTTCACCTCGGGCCCTACCTGTTGCTTCGTTCGGCGAGTATTCTTGATGCTTCACCAGTTGTTTCTGGTGCGGTAGTTTTCGTGGGGGCGCTTTCCGCGTTCCACGGCACAACGGTGGGACGAGTGCAGACGGACATCAAAAGCCGGCTCGCCTATGCGACGATGGTGCAAGTCGGGATCATCTTCGTTGAGATCGGTTTGGGTGCTCGCTACATTGCCTTGATCCACATTGCCGGCCACGCAGCTTTGCGTTGTCTGCAGATCTTGCGTTCGCCCAGTATCGTTTCCGACTACTTTCGTTTCGAGCGTCGAGTGGGAAAGCCACTGCCCCGCCTTGGACAACACTTGGAAAGGCTCCTTCCTCGGTCCGCGCAGCTGTGGTTCTATCGAGGGGCTCTGGAGCGGGGGTTCTTGGACGCTTTGTTACACGACCGCATTGTTCATCCCGTCATGAGATGGAGCCGCGATATCGACGCTCTGCAAGAGCGGTGGGCCGATTTCCTCGTCGGAACGAGCTCCTCGCAAGAGCCCCCTCCGCGACCTGAAAGGTTAGAAACTGCGGAGGTTGAGTCGTGAACACCTGGATCTCGACCGGATCGAGTCTGGTCCTGGTGCTTGGTTCCTTCTTCGTGAGTCGAGCGATGTCACGCAAAGTCGCTCAACGAAGAAGTGTCTTCGTTTCCATCTTGGCTTTAGGCTTGAACCTCTTGCCCCTGCTTTTCGCTCGAGGCTCGCTCGACGCGCCTTCCGGGGCTTGGCTTTCCAGTGGTCGGCACATTCTTCTGGCGGCGCTTTGCAACGGCTTGATTGGACTCGTTGCGGTCGGTCTCAGTCCTCTTCATTCGCATGGCCGGCGCTCGTTTGCCACGATCTTGCGTTTGATAGCAGTCGGTAATGTGTTCCTGACTGTGCAGCATCCAATCGTGCTCGCCTTGTGTTGGGCCGCTTCGGCTGGCTTGACTCACTTTCAGCTCACCAAGATAGAAAAACTCCGACGCGAGGCCCGACTCTTCGCCATCTACCAGATCCCTAGTGCTCTGATGTTTGCTGTTGGCGTCTACTTTATTTCTGTCGGGCGTTCTAGTTTGGCAGCACTACCCCTCGTTGTGTCTTTTGCGGCGCGCGAGGCCGTGCTTCCTCTCCATGGTTGGTTTGTTCGTTTCGTAGAGAGAGCTCCGCTGGGGCTGGTCGTGGCCTTTGTCTCGCCGCAGCTTGGCGTCTATGCTCATCTGGAGCTTCTTCAGGCGCATCTGGGTGAGGGGCTGGCTCACTTTACGGCCGGGGTTGGGGCAGTTTCGGCCCTTTTTGCCGCGGTGTTGGCTCTGGGACAGGTCAAGGCTCGGCGTGCGGCGGCCTACTTGGTCATGAGCCAGACGGGCCTTGTGGCCTTCGGCCTAGAAAACGCCTCACGGGTTGGCTGGTCTGGCGCCGTGCTGATGTGGTTTGTGCTTTCCCTGGGAAGCAGTGCCTTTCTCTTGGCTCTTTCCGCTCTCGCAGCTCGTCGTGGTGAGCTCACTTTAGGGATCAGCTCCGGTCAGCCCGAGCAGGTCCCCCGGTTGGCGAGCGCTACTCTCTTCTTGGGGTTAGCAACGGTCGGTAGCCCGCTCACCTTGGGGTTCGTTGCAGAGGACCTGCTCGTGCAGGGGTCGGTGACCGAGCACCCGATTCTTGCGCTTGGTCTCATCGCCGTTACTGCTCTCAATGGCATTACTGTGATGAGGATGTACTTTGGTTTATTCGCCGCGGGTCCACATCGACCCGGTGAGCGCGATCTCGGTTCGCTCGAAATCGTGATGCATACTTTTGTGCTTGGCTTGCTCGTTATCGCTGGTCTGTTTCCCGGCGCGGTGGTGAACTTCATTCAGTAGATGGTGAAGCGCCGCCCTGCTCAGGGTACGTCTAACAAGCAGTCGCAACTCTGCGTCCGTTCCCAGCAGGAGTGGGACGGGCGTCGGCGGAGCCTTTTCCCGTGGTTGATTCGACGTCCGTGCGCCGTTGTTGTTTTAGCCGAAACGTGAGCGATGTTTTTGTAGTTTTTTTTCTACTTTGTTTCGCGCCATCTCAACAAGCTGGTGGATCAGAACGCCCTCAGCTCGTCCGGGAGGAAGGGGGCTCAGGTGAGCCGTGCAGAGATGCTCTACTGAGCGACATCTTTCGATGAGTTCATCGAGCCAACTGGAAAATTCGTCGACCGCGCTGGCGCGTCGTTGCAACACCTGGGACAAACTAGGGTGAAACTGAAGTCCCTTGAGGATGGGCAGATGCGACCAGGTCAGGGTATCGTCAACGTGTAGGGTGTTAGACGAATGGTGAAAGGCGAGCACTGATGCGAAATGCAGGTTGGGGTTACTCGGGACGAAGTCGACTCCTCGCGGAACGCTGAACTTCAAGTCTGGTCCGAAGAGCTCGTTCATCTGAGGGTCTTCAGTGCGTAGCTCTTGCCAAGCCAACTCGGGAAACTTCGCTTTATGGCGTGAGGTTCCGTACAGCTTTGCGTGAGGGAGCCACTGGGCCACTGCTCGCACGTGTAGGGTGTGGAAGGGGTGCAAATTCAAGATAGCCTTGATCTTCTTTCCGCCGTCGGTGAGACCTTCGATCTGGGTCTTGATGCCTTCGTCCGGAGCGTAACTGTCGAGCAGTACGAAGTCTCCGCTGCTCAAGCGCGCTAGTGACATTTGGGTTCCGACGTTGAGCCCGAGTACTTTCAAGGTCCCGCGTAGGTTGTAGAAGTCGGAACTGATCTGGATAAGTCGATCGCTCATGTTTGGGTACATTGAAGCCCTGCGTTCCATCGGTCAACTGCCCATTTAGGTGTTGCCCCTCGGGCAGGTGCTGCCCCTCGGGGCTCTTGCTTATCCATGCGACGGAAGCTGACCCCCTATCGACGAGCGACAGGGGGCTTGCTCGGATTCAGGTGCTGGCGACCTTGAGTTCTTTGGCGACGGCCTGTGCCTGCATCCCGACAATCAAGTGCAGGAGTTGGCCTGTGACCTGCACTGCGGCTAGCACTCCGGCTCCTTTGAGCCCGGCAAGATCGATTGCAGTGCCGTCCTTGACGGTGAGCCGGAGACGGGTCGTCGCGCAGGCCTCCAGTTGCTCGATATTGCTCTTGCCCCCAAGCCCGGAAAGCAAAGCATTGATGTTGATGTCGCTTTGCGGTGGGGCTGTCGTTTTCGCAGTGGCGGATTGTTGGGCACTGGGAGCAGGCATGGATGTCGCAGTGGGTGACGGCACCGCCCCTTTGCCTCCTGCTCGAAGATACTCCTCCATGTCCGTCTTGTAGTTCTCGGAGAGGGGGCCAAAGATCGACTGTACTCCTGTCCCGATCATGACCGTTCCGCTTGATCCGAGTTCTTTGAGACGCGCCTTGTTCACCAGGGCGGTGTCGCGGACTTCGATGCGTAGGCGGGTGATGCAGGCGTCGAGAGCAACTAGGTTTTCTGATCCACCGAATGCGGCCACGAGTTCGGCGGACATCGAACCTTCTGATTGAGAGGGCGCTACCACAGCTGCTTCGCTCTCGTCTTCACGTCCGGGTGTCTTGAGATCAAACTTGGTGATCAAGAGACGGAAGGTTCCGTAATAGATCAGACCCCAAAGCGGTCCGATCACGAGCAGGAGCAGGGCGTTTGTCGACTGAGAATAGATCGAGACGAAGTCAATCAAACCGTGAGAAAAGGTGGTGCCGTGTTTGATGCCCAGCTCAATGCAGGTAAAAAACGCCGCTCCACAAAGTAGGGCGTGGACAGCGTAGAGACGGGGAGCCACAAACAAGAAGGCGAACTCCAGGGGTTCGGTGATCCCGGTCAAGAAGGAGGTGAGGGCGGCGGACATCATCAGACCACCGACGCGTGCTCGCTCCTCGGGACGAGCGCAATGCCACATAGCCAGGGCGGCTGCAGGTAGCCCCCACATCTTAAACAAATACCCTCCCGCCAGGTTGCCGGCGCTCGGATCGCCCTTGAGATAGCGAGGGATCTCGCCGCGCACGACTTCGCCAGCCGAGTCGACGAATTCGCCCACCTCGAAGAAGAAAGGGCTGTTCCAAATATGGTGCAGACCGAAGGGAATGAGCGATCGCTCGACGACGCCATAGATGGTGAAGGCGGCTTCGGGATTCTCATGAGCCGCCCACTCGGAAACGGTTGCGATACCACGTGCAATGGGGGGCCAGACGACGCTCAAACAAAGAGCCAGGCCCATCGCAGCGAAGGAGGTCAAAATGGGGACCAAGCGCTTACCCGAAAAAAATCCCAGATAAGGCGGTAGGCGTACCTTATAGTAGCGGTTGTAGATCCAGGCGGCGACGGCTCCGATCATGATGCCACCGAACACACCGGTATCCAGAGACTCGATACCCATGATCGGTTTGATCAACTTGGGGTCGACCGACAGGGCGGGGATCGCTCCTCCGGAAAGCCCCTTGGCCAGGACTCCCAATGTGCCAAGCAACACTACGTAGCCGACGCTCGCCGCCAGGGCTGCGGCGCCTTCGTATTTCGTGAGACCGAGACCAACTCCTATCGCAAATAGGATGGGCATGGCTCCAAAAACGGCGCCGCCCCCTTGCTCCATGAACGAGCCGACCATCTGTATAAAGGGGACCTCGGACTTGGCCATGGCGTTGCCGACACCGAGCAAGATGCCCGCGACGGGGAGCACCGAAACCGGGAGCATCAGAGACTTGCCTACCTTTTGCAACAGAGCAAAAGCACCTGAAAACTGAGACATGAAGTAGAGTTCTTTCTAGTGATTGACCAACTGAATGGATAAAGGGAGCGTGGAGCAGTCGAGCGAGCGTCTGCCTTCAGACGCCGACGAAGGAGGAGAGCAGTGCGCGTACCTTCTCGGCGGAAGGTTGAGCCAACGCCCCTTCTGCCACAGCGCGGCACTCGTCTACGCTTAGGTTGCGAATCTGGGCTTTGAGCTCGGGGATAGAAGGAGCGGGAACGCTGAGCTCATCGATGCCCAGGCCAATGAGCAGGGGGGTCGCAAGGGTTTCTGCCGCGAGACCACCGCAGACACCCACCCACTTTCCTTCAGCGTGAGCGGCAGCCGCTGTCATTTCGATCAGCCTGAGGACGGCGGGATCGAAGGCATCGGCCTGCGCCGAAAGTTCGGGATGGCCGCGATCCATCGCTAAGGTGTACTGGGTGAGATCGTTCGTTCCGATCGAGAAGAAGTCTACCTCCTGGGCCAACCAGCGCGCGTTCAGAGCGGCCGAAGGTACTTCGACCATGACGCCGATCGATACTTGATCGCTGACGCCCAAACTCTTGATTTCTGCTCGGACGAGCTCTTGCGCCCAGAGGAACTCGTCGCGGTTGGCGACCATAGGGAACATGAGGTGGAGCCGGCAGTGCGGGGCGGCCCTGAGGGCGGCTCGAACTTGCGCCCGCAAGATCTCGGGATACTTGAAGGCGACCCGCACGCCTCGCACCCCGAGGAAGGGATTTTCTTCTTCGTCGAGGGGAATATAGGGAAGCGGCTTGTCGCCTCCGACGTCCAGGGTACGCACCACCAAAGGGCGCTTTTGGCCCATGGTTTTGGCGATGGCCACGTATTCTTGCGCCTGCTCCTCCTCGCTCGGGGCGTCTCGGCGTCCCATGAACAAGAACTCTGAGCGAAGAAGACCAACTCCGTCGCAGCCCTTTTCGTCTCCAGCCTGGGCGTCCTTGAGGCTGCCAATATTGACGGCCACTTCGATGGGGCGGCCACATCGCGTGTACGCGGCCTCGTGTGCCAGGCTCTGCTGTCGCCGAGCTACGTCGTCCAGACGCGCGATTTCTTTGCGAGCAGCGTTCAGCTGGTTCTCGCTCGGATCCGGAGTCACAGCGCCCGCTGTGCCATCTACGATGAGGAGCTGCCCTTCTTCGAGTTTTTGATAGGTCTCGCCGAGGGATGCGACATAGGGGACCCCCATCGAGCGAGCGATGATGGCTGCGTGCGAGGTGGCTCCGCCGACTTCAGTGACCAGGGCGCGGATCGACCCCGTCGGTAAGGTCGCCAAAGTCG
Source organism: Polyangiaceae bacterium (assembly GCA_050300635.1). Taxonomy (GTDB): domain Bacteria; phylum Myxococcota_A; class Polyangia; order Polyangiales; family Polyangiaceae; genus NIC37A-2. Next base: position 161,262 of record JBNKYC010000028.1, on the reverse strand, counting down.
AGGGCGTGAGGTCGTCGCAGGCAAGGACTGTGTCTTCTTCTAGCTCAATAGAGGGCAAAGGTTCGTTGACGATCGCGTAGAGAACGCGCTGTGTCACATCTTTCATGTCTGTGGCGCGTTGCCTGAGGATGGGACTCTTGAGCGTGCCCAACTGATCGATGCGCTTTTGCATGGCATCAAAGAAGCTTTGAGCCGCCGACAGCCCCTCCTTAATCCCTGCGTGGGCATCCCGAGCTACTTCGGCGTCTTGCAAGAGTTCGCGATGGGCGGCGAAGATTTGGGCCTTTTCGTTCTCGCCGCGAGCCAGAAACAATGTTTCGGCCTGACGTAGATCTTGCTCCGAGCTACCCAGAGCGGTATCGAGGGTGGCAAGTTCTGCCTCCGGTGCGCTCCCCCGGTACGGGAAGAGTGGGTACTCGAGACGACGTAGGTGAACCTTTCCGATCGCCAGACCGGGTGCTGCGGGGATCCCCCCCAGCATTCCTTCTTGACTGGGCACATAACGCTCCTCCTGCTCGGCGCTTTGTGCTTCGGGGTCTTCACCCAGGCCAGCGAAAATGGCGGCGCAGACGGCGTCCACCGCGGCTTGCGCCGCCGTTCCTGTGGCCCGCACTTCGATCTCGTCACCCCGAGCCAGGTCGAGACTCATGATCTCGGTGACGGAGGAAGCGCTCACGTAACGCCCGTTCTTTCCTAGTTGAATCATCGCGTCGAAGCGTTTGACTTCTTGAACCAGGGTAGCTGCTGGGCGAGCGTGCATGCCGTTCGGATTGCGGATGACAGCCGGAGCGCTCACGGGGTGTCCCTCGGGAGCGCTCCAGTCGACTCCTGAAAGCGGGGGGGAGGATGGACAAAGGCGAACAACCTCATCCTGTCCGGCGATGACGATGCCCTTGTCTTTTTTGAAGGACAGGGTCGTTGCCCCTTCTGTGACTACCACTTCGACCGATGCGCTGGTTGCCTTTTGTGCCACCAAATCGAGGTCGAACTGGATGAGAGTCTGTCCGGCTTCGACTCGGTCGCCTTCTTTTACCCGAGGAGCGAATCCCTCGCCCCCCATTCGCACCGTATCGAGTCCGATGTGGACAAGGACGGACACTCCTTGTGAGGTGCGGATGGTGAGCGCATGATGAGCCCGGTGGAGCTGCGTGACCTCGCCCGCGCAGGGAGCGACCACGGTGCTGCCGGTGGGGTCGATCGCCAGACCGTCGCCCAGCATCTTCTGAGCAAATACCGGATCAGGAAGAGCTTCGAGAGGAACCACGACACCATCTATGGGGGCGACGAGGCATAAGGTCGTGGGCGAGGAAAGGGCTGATGCTTGAGTCATAACGAGCTTACTCCACTAGGGGCGCCTCGTCGTACCTCAATCTTTCCTTGGGACAGAGCCCTGAGTTATGAACGAGGGGCCGAATTCGCCCATCAAGCAATCTCGCGTGGATTTTTCCGATCTCGAAGAACGACCTCGAAGCCTTGTCCTCCAGGGCCCTAGAAGTCTTGCGTCACCAGGTTTGGGCTATTTTTTGAGCGCTCCACTTCTAAGAGAGTGAGCTGTCACCGGGGAACCGGTTGTCCCGTTGCGGGTGCGAGCTGCTTCTCGCGTTGCTCAGCCTGAATAGCTGTCAGCGCGATGGTATAGACGATGTCCTCAACGAGGCAGCCACGGGACAGGTCATTGACGGGGCGATTGAGTCCCTGCAGCATCGGCCCCATGCTCACCACCTGGGCCGAACGTTGGACAGCTTTGTAGGTGGTGTTGCCGGTATTGAGGTCGGGAAACACCAAGACGGTTGCGCGCCCAGCAACAGGGCTGCCCGGGGCTTTTGTCTTGGCCACGTCGGGCATGACGGCTGCGTCGTATTGAAGGGGGCCGTCGATGAGGAGATCGGGACGGCGTTTTTGAGCAAGCGCTGTGGCTCGAGCTACTTTCTCAACGTCGACTCCCGAGCCACTCGTTCCTGTCGAATAGCTGATCAGCGCGATACGCGGCTCGATGCCGAAAGCCGAGGCGCTTTCGGCCGATTGAATCGCAATTTCCGCCAGTTGCTCGGCAGAGGGGTCGGGGTTGACTGCGCAATCTCCGTAGACGAGCACCTGATCGGGGAGGCACATGAAAAACACCGAAGAGACGAGATTGGTTCCGGGGGCCGTCTTGATTACTTGAAGGGCCGGACGCACGGTGTCCGAAGTCGTGTGGATGGCTCCGGCGACTAAGCCGTCGACGTGCCCTTCGGCGAGCATCATTGTTCCGAGGACGAGCTCGTCTTGCAGAGCCTGATTCGCCTCTTCCACGGTCATGCCCTTGTGTTTGCGTTTGTCGACGAGAGCTGCCTCGTAGCGATGCCCTTCTTCGAGGGGGGATACGATCTCCAAATGGGACGGGATCACCAGGCCCTGATCGGCTGCTTCATTGTGAATGCGTCGCGCATCGCCCAGGAGCACGCAATGGGCAATACCGCGTCTTTGGCAGGCGACGGCGGCTGCGATGGTGCGCGGCTCTTCGCCCTCTGGCAGGACGATGCGTTTTTTTGCTGCCTTGGCCCGTTGAATGAGACGATAGCGGAACGCTGGGGGAGACAGTCGGCGTGGACGGGAGGGAATGCAGGACTGGTGGAGCCACGCCTCGTCGACGAAACTGGCAACGGTGTTCATTACGAGTTCGGCTCGTTCGCGGTCGTCCACAGGAACTTCCTGGTCGAGCTGCATGACCTTGAGGGCGACCGGGAGAGTGTTTTCTTCGAGCTGGAGGATGGCGAGGCCGGCGTCGACGGCGCGTTCACAGACATCGAGCACCTCTGGTGAGACTGGGGTCGTCCCAGTCAATAGAAGACCACTTAAGGCTTGGCCACGGAGCACCTTGAGAGCCGCCGCCATGATCACGTCATGGCGGTCGGTCGGTACGATCACGAGGTTTCCCGTTTTCAGGCCACAGAGGACGCCGGGCACGGCTTTGGCTCCTACGGTAACGTTGAGCACGCGCCGGCTGAGGTCGCCCGAGCGCAGCACGGTCGCACCCAACCGCTCGACGACGTCGGATAGACGCAGCGCTTGGAGCTCGCGACGGAGCGGAATAGTCCCCACCAAGGGCAGCTGAGCTTTCTCAAAAGCTTGGAGGTACGCCCCAGCCTGGGACCGAAAATCGGTAGCCGGTGTGCCCTCGCCTTTCGGCTCGGTGACTTTGTTCAAGATGCAGCCAGCAATCGGCGAATTGCTATAGGCTCGTGCGGCAAGGGCGAATTTTTGAGCGGTCTCTTTCGGGTCGTTGTGTTCGGGGGCTCCAACCAGGACGAGTTCGGCGTCGAGGGCGCGCGCTACTAAGGCGTTGACTCGCTCGGCAAAACTCACTTCTTCGGTGGAGATGAGTCCTTCCAGGATCACGACGGGGACCTGCCCGTGGTGAGAATCCGCCTCGCGGACACGATTGACGCGGGCCACCACCTTTTCCAAGAGGAGCTGCTCGCCTCCCTGAGCCAGTAGCTCGGACGCCTCCTCCAATTGAATCGAAGCCGGCGGACGAAGTAACGTGGTCAGTTCCAATAGGGCGCGCGAGCGCTCTGGCCCTACGTAACCGGGGCGCAGCTGAGCGATGGGTTTGGCAAAGGTGACGGGTTCTCCGGCACGGTCGAAGGCGCGGACTAGACCAAGGCTGGCCGAGGTGAGACCCACTTCGTGCCCAATGGCAACCAAGAGTAGTGTTCGTGACATATTGCAATATCAAGTGAGAGCAGCGAGCGTTTCGCTCGCGATCATTTGTTCCTCATCTGTCGGGATCACATAGATCCTGGGGGACTCGGGGGTGAGGTCGCTATCAATGCGGCCCGAGCTGGTTTTGCCGTGCGCGCCGTTGCGATCTTCATCGAGCCGAACGCCCAATTGCCAGAGCCTATCGACAATGCGCCCGCGCACAGGGGCGGAGTGCTCTCCGATCCCTCCGGTGAAAACCAGGGCGTCGAGGCGGGGGAGGGCGACGGCTAAGGCTGCCAGGGATGATGCTGCACGGTAACAAAAGGCTTGTACTGCGCGAGCTGCCGTGCGGCTGCCCCCTGCTTCTTCCGAAAGGAGCGTGCGCATATCACTCGAGCTGCCCGACAGCCCTTGCAGGCCCGACTTGCGGTTGAGGGTCGAGTCGACGGCGTCCACTCCCCCCTCCAATCGTTTGCTCATATAGAGCACCACGCCTGGGTCGAGGTCTCCGGAACGGGTCGCCATGATGAGACCGGACAAGGGAGTCATTCCCATTGTGGTGTCCACACTTTGCCCCTGCCAGATCGCCGTTGCACTGCAGCCCGCTCCTAGGTGGGCTGTGAGTAGAGCGAGTTCGTTCAAGGGGCGCTCCAAGCGCCGGGCGCATTCTTCGGCAACGTAGCGATGGGAGGTACCGTGAAAGCCGTAACGTCGCACGCCATGCTGCTCATACCAGTCGTCAGGAACCGCGTAGCGGTACGCTTCCTCGGGCATGGACTGATGGAAGGCGGTATCGAAGACGGCGACTTGAGGAAGATGGGGCAGGGCGCTTTGGGCAGCCTCGATACCCAAGATATTGACGGGATTGTGTAGGGGGGCCAAATGGTTCAGACCCTTGATTTTCTCCAGGATGGCTGCGCTAAGCAGCGTCGGCTTGCTGAACTGTTCGCCGCCGTGGACCACTCGATGTCCGACTGCGCCCACTCCTTGCAGAAGGCCTTCCCGCTCCAGAACTTCGAAGACGGCCTGAAGTGCCGATCGATGGTCGACTCCTGGGAGGAGCTGTGTGGTGGGGCATTGGCTGTGTTTTAGGTTGGCCTCCTGGGAGCCCAACCGTTCGACTGTGCCGCTCAGGAGTCGCTGGCTGCGGCGAGGATCAAGAAGAGCAAACTTCAGAGAAGAGGATCCGCAATTCAGCACGAGGACGTGCGTACTCATGACGTTTCTGGTCTAGGCCCCGACTGTGGGGCAGGCAAGTTTTTATCCAAGAGGCTGCAAAGGTTTCGCTTTTGTCTCCTGTCTCTGACCCTCCGGCGTGAAACTCTTGCCTATTCCAAGCGAACACCTTGACCTGCTTGGGTTGTCCAATACAGCCGCGATCACATACCGCTGCTGACCATTGCTTGGGTCGCTGCGCCAAGTGAGCCAGTGGGGTGTGGCTCGATCTCGCCGTGAGGAGCGGAGGGTGATGGGCGAAGTGTGAGTGTCAGCAAGGTGCAGAGGGAGGCGAGTATTCGTTTCCGGTGGTGTGGCTGCCCAGGTGAGGCGAGGGGGGACGACAAAGTTGGGCTCGGTCGATGTCAAGGGAGCGCGCGTACTTCCTCTGATTGAAATTGTGAAGCCCGCCCGTACAAAAACTGACCAAGCGGCGAGAAAACGCCCTCCCACCCGGGCCGAGCCTCGACTTCTCTGCAAGAGTGCACCCGCTTGAGGTGGCTCGCGTCACTCCCCCGACCATGCATGCTCTTTCCCCTCGTCAATGTCCCCCTCGTCAATGTCCCCCTCGCCCTCTCTGTCGATTGATTTTACTGGCGGCTCCTGGGGTACTCCTGTCGTTTGCCGTAGGGGCCGCGGCGCGGAGTCGTGGGATTGATGCTCCCGATTGTACGGGGTGCCATGGCGCGACTCAAAACTCTTCAATCAGCTTGGACTACGGTGAGTTGCAGTTGGGAACCCAAGCTGAGCTTGTGTTCACTGTACAAGATCCGGACGCGGCTGTTGCAGGTATCGCTATTTTGGCAAAAGCTGACCTCGAAGCGGGCCCGGGGTTAGGTTCAATTTCTACCGGTCTTCTTCATACCAGCCCCAAAGAGTTCCAAAATGGAGAGGTGCGATTTACAGCACTGTTCAATGTGCCCTCGACCCCCGGCGCGTTGCGCCTTACGGCGGCTTCGGTTTCGGCCAACGGAAACCGTAACTTCGGTGGCGACGAAGGGGTCAGCATGGAGGTCGATATCGTCTATGGTTGTGAGCCGCAGGTCTTCTACTTTGATGGTGATCGCGACGGATATGGCGACGACGATTGGACGCAGATTTTTTGTGCGGGAACCCCCCCCGACGAGTTCGCGGCTGTAGGGGGCGACTGCGAGAACTACCGGGAAGCGGTGTATCCTGGTGCGGTGGAACTGTGTAATCGTCGGGACGACGATTGTGACGGAGAGATCGACGAAAACGCCGAACCCATCCCCCTTTTTCCCGATGCCGACGGAGACGGCTATTACTCGTCGGACGAGTACCTTTCGGGCGACATGGTGATGGGCTGCCTGCCCTATGAAGGGTACGCTGCGGAGCCGGGCGACTGTCGACCTAGGGACTCGAACATTCATCCCGGAGCAGAAGAAGTCTGCGACGGCGTCTTCGATGAGAACTGCGACGGACGCGTTGATGAGCGCCTCAGACCGATCTGTGGGGAAGGCTGGTGCGCTCGGGAAAGCCGCAGCTGCCATATCGAAGATTGCACACCCGGACAGCCTATCCAGGAGAGCTGTAACCTATTTGACGACGATTGTGATGGTGAGGTCGACGAGGGGGACCTCTGCCCCGAAGGTCAGGTCTGCGCTGCTGGAGAGTGTCGAGAGGCAGGAGAGGTCGGCGAGGGGCCTACCCTCGCCCAGGATGAAACGACGAGTGGCGATCCGAAAGAGTCCTCGCCCGGAGGAGCAACGGAGGACCCCTCGGATGACCCCTCGGATGACCCGGGCAGTCCAGAGGGTGCCCCAGAGCAACCTTCAGCCGGGTGTCAGCTCTATCGTTCGACCCCTTCGCATCCCCGACCAGCGAAGACGAGTTGGTTCGTCGGCTTCCTCTTCCTGGCGAGCCTTTTGCGCCGACGCGTGCGGCGCAAGTAAGATGAGAGCTTGAAGTTGACTGCGCCCAAAACAATAGGGGCTTGGCGTCGCCATTTTCGAGCAGGCACTGACTGCCTTCTTCTACCCGCCGAAAAACAAGAGGGCGGTACAAAATAGAGACGAACCGTACTACACCGTAACTCATGCGGTCCCGCTTCGCCCGAAGAGCAACGGTCCTCTACTGCGCCCTGGCTGCAGGATGGGCCTGCCGCTGCTCGATTTACGACGATGAGCTCATTGGCGATGCACGAGGGGGCCCCGCTACGGGAGCTCCTGATGACGAGACCTCTAGCGGCTCGAGTGACAGTGGTGTTGTTGTCCACGAGGTTAACGGTGGCAGCCCGGGCAGTGGCGAGTACTCGGTATCGGACGGCGGGGCGGGATCAGGTGGCGCAACCGGCGGAGTCTCTAGTGGGGGCAACGGGAACGAGAGCTCTTTAGGGGGAAGCGAAAGTTGCTTTCCGGGAGGGACCCCGGACTGCATCGACCTCTGCCCCAACGAGCCGACCAAGACCGAGCCGGGCGAGTGCGGTTGTGGGGTGAGCGCGGCCGAAGACGATGCGTGCGGCGCGCTGAAGCAAGGTATCGTTCACCGCTATAGTTTCGACGGAAGTTCATCCGAGGTCACGGACGTGGTCGGCAACAAGAACGGGGTGCTCTCCGAGGGGAGTCTGAGCGATGGGCTTCTTGCCCTTGATGGGAGTGGAAAATACGTTTCCCTTCCACAAGGTACCCTCTCTTCACTCCATGATGCCTCTTTCGAGTTCTGGTTTACACTCGAAGGAACAGACGATTACCAGCGACTGTTTGACTGTGGTGACTCTGTGGACGGGGTTGGTCATAGTTATCTATTTGTTGCTGCGAATACGACGAACCTCAAGCCGGGAACCGGGTTCTCCTTGTCAGGAAACGGAGAAGAAGCTGGAACTCGAGCGGTGACTCCGATCACTGTCGGTAGGCAGTATCACCTGGTCTTGGTGGCGGACGAAACGAACGGACTCTTTGGGCTTTATGTCGATACAGCTTTTCAAAGCGGGATAGCTTTTACTAAGAGCCTCACGGACGTGAATGATATCCACTGCTATCTCGGCCGTTCGCTATTCGAAGCCGACGCGTTTTTGAATGGTTCGATCGATGAATTTCGCATCTACGACGTCGCTCTGTCGAAGGCAGCCATCGAGTACAGCTTCGCTCAGGGGCCCGAAGCGACTTTCTTCGACTGAGAAGCCGTCTTGGTGTTTGGCTCGACCCGCCTTTAGAAGAAAACGGTGAGGTCTCAACATGCCTCCCTGCGCGAGTTCAGGCTATAGGTGAACACATGGCTCCAATTTCCTTGAATATCATTGGTGCGGGCAACCTGGGGAAAACACTGGGAAGATTGTGGCACGAAGTAGGTTGCTTTCGGGTGGAGAGCGTCTGCAATCGAAGGTCGGCAAGTACTCGTTCGGCTGTTGAGTTCATTGGGGCCGGTCGGGTCGCGAGTGAGATCGAGGGCATGCCCGACGCTGCGTCCTGGCTGATTGCGACTCCTGACGACCAGATCGAGACCGTCGCGCTGCGTCTGGCTCGTCGCCTTGAAGAAGCGTCGGGTCCAGCTCCTATTGTCTTTCATTGCAGTGGAAGTCTCAGTTCGAGAGCGCTGGCCTCTTGCGATTCGGCGCTTCTAGCCAGTGCCCATCCGGTTCACAGTTTCGCGGATCCGATGACGTCCCTGCGGTCGCTTGCTGGCTGCTCAGTCGCACTAGAAGGAGACGGCTCGGCCTTGCCTGTTTTAAAGGAGGCCTTCGCTCGGATTGGCTGCCCGACCTTGAGCATCACGGCCGAGAAGAAGTCCGTCTATCATGCAGGGTCAGTTTTTGCCTGCAACTATTTGACGGGGCTCTTGGAGCTCAGTCTGCGTTGTTTTGCGGCATCGGGGATCAGTCGTTCGGAAGCGACTCGTCTGCTTCGTCCGATACTCGAGCAGACCGTCGACAATAATCTGAGGCTTGGACCGATGAATGCCCTTTCTGGACCCATCGCGCGGGGCGATGTTCTTGTCGTCGAAGCGCAGCTTAGAGCACTCTCGGCGCTGGATGAAGAGTTAGTTGATGCGTATCGACTGTTGGGCAAGGTCTGTTTGAGCTTGGCTCAGCAGAAGCGCTCCCCTTCCGAGCTGGACTCGATGATGGCGTCCCTTTTGCGAAAAGACTGAGTTGGCGTGGCCGAGGGCCCTCTTTTCTCTTTTTCTGCACTTGCGCCTGCATCGATCTCTGCCATGAGATCACGCTCATGATCTCATTGTTGGTTTCCTGGGTTCTTTCGGCGGCGGCTTTGTTTTTTGCCGCCCGGCTTTTTGACGGCGTTCGACTCAAGGGCGACTTTGGAGACGCCATGTGGATCGCGGCAATTTATGCGCTCTTTTCGTTCTTTTTCAGTCAGCTCATTTTCGGCATTCTAGGAGTCGTCACCTTGGGTGTCGGCTTCATGTTTCATTTCGTCACCAGCCTGGTCACTGCTGCGATTGTGTTGAAGATCACGGGAGCCCTCAGTTCTCGCTTTGATATTCGCGGTTTTCTTCCAGCCTTGGGGACGGCGGTGTTTTTGGCTATCGCCCGAGAAGTCGCCGAGCGCGCCCTCTGAGCGGGGGGCTGGTTCTTGTTTTCATGCTCGGGATGGCACGAAGCCCTACCCCAGCGCTTTGCTTGTTTTAGACCAGAGGTTTTTCCAATGAAGAGCTTATTTTTTGCTTTCAATCCTTTGATCGTCGCTCCTTTTGTTGTCGCGACTGCCTGCTCGCCAGCACCCTCTCCAGAGGGACAGGACGAGACCACGGCCACCTCTTCCGTAGTTAGCTCAGGTTCGGGTGACTCGATGACGGCCGACAGCGGAAGGATCGACCTTACGACCGGGAGCGGGACGACAGGCGTCGTGGACCCATCCGATACACGAGAACTTCCTCTGCGTAGCCAGGTCTGTGATGATGCAGGTAGTTGCACCTGCTTGAAGCTAGCGCTCCTGGGTAGCCTTGAGAGCGGTGCTGCCAACAAGGACGCCGGACCTTTTGTGGATTGGTTGACGGGCAATAGCGGTGGCTCCGCGGTGGTGGACATGATTTCCACAAAGCCGACCCTGAACGCCGAGTTCCTCAATCAGTACGACATTCTTGTCGTCGCCAATGTGAGCCAGTGGAGTTTCTCGGCAGACGAAAAGGCCGCGGTGGCATCTTGGTCTCAAGAAAGTGGAGGTGGAATCATCACGCTGACCGGATTTGTCAGTAATGCGGCCGAAGCCGCCTCGTCGAGCCAATTGATTGAGTTTTCAGGTGTAAGCTATACGAGCACGATCGCGGCTGAGGGCGGTCAAGGGCAGGTTCCTGTCTATTACAAAGATGATCTGAATACCGATCGTAGCAAGTGCCTCAGCTCACCCCAAAATAGGGATGCTCAAATCACTACGTCCATTCGTTTTGAGCCCCTCGAGAGCCCGTTTGAAAACCTTACGACCAATCTGGACTACGTTGGGGCATTCATTGGCTTCGGCGTTAACGCGCCGGAAGACGCCACCGTTGTGGCGACGGACCCCATGTCGAAACAACCGATCGCCGTGGCGAAGGAAGTCAACCAAAAGGGGCGCGTTTTCGCGTGGGGCGACGAGTGGGTGATCTTCAAGAATCAATGGGAAGACCCCGGTCCTCCTGACGACACCAATATGAACGAGAACAACGTCTGTTGGCAGCCAACTGCGGGTGACGGCGCGGGGTTCTTCCACACGGTGCAGACTCTCTATCAGTCTAAACAATTTTGGTACAATATCATCAACTGGGTGGCGCCGCCCAATGAGTGTTTTGTGATCGAAGACGACGAAGTCGAAGTGGTGATTCGTTGAACTTCGAGCAGGGAAGGCCAAAGGTTCCTCAGCGGATACAGCTGCCTTTATCCAGCGCTGTCGAAAAATAATTCAGCACTTCCTTGCGCCACCAGCTATGGGCGGCATCGTTTTGAAGCCGCCTGTGCCAGAAGAGCCCTAGGGAAATGGGAGGCATTTTGAGGGGGAGAGGTAAGGCGATGAGATTTAACCTTTCCGTGACGGACTGGGCGAGCGGAAGCGGCGCGTTCATGACCAGGTCCGAGTCGGCGACGGCGACGAAGGCGCTGAGGAAGCTCGGCACGGTGAGGCGTACGTCGCGAGTGAGGTTGCGTTCTTGTAGAGCGCTCGTGATTTGGTTGTGAGCGGGATGCCCTATCCCCACGACTACCTGCGGAGAGGTCAGCCAGCGTTTGAGGGTGAGATTCTTCTTAGAGAGCGGGTGCCCTTTGCGTACGACTACCCCAAACTCCATTTTTCCCAGAGAAAGTAGCTTCATGTCGTCCTCAGCAAAACGTGTGGGGGCGATCACGAGTCCACGTTCTTCTTTGCGAGCGAAATCGTTGGGGTTGCCAAGGATGGGGGCAATCTCAAGGCGAAGGTGGGGAGCCGAACGCGCGAGACGAACGGTTAGCTCGGGAAGAAAGGGCGCGAGGAGGTCCGGGAGTGCTAGACGAGCGGCGAAGCGCGCCTCTTTCGGGTTGAACGGGCGTTTCGGGGTGACGGCGTGGGCTAGGTCCAAAAGGGCGCGCTCCAGGGGTAGACGTATGTTTTCTGCCATCGGGGTCAAAACCATTTGTCTTCCATCTCGAACGAGCAGCTCGTCGCCAAAGGCTGCCCGCAAGTCCTTGAGACGATGGCTCATGGAACTCTGAGTGATGCCGAACTTTTTCGCAGCCCGGGTCACGTGGCGTTCCGACAGTAAACAGCTGAGGGCGAGCAACGAGCTAGGGTCCAAGGGCAGCTGGGTCATGGTTATAAACCATGATAAAAGTGAAGAATATGAATTGGAACCATTAAAAGAGAAGCGGCATGTTAGGCCGATGAAGCACCTCGCGCCGCGGCTCGAAGTGGGCCAGCTTGCCCCCGAGTTTTCCTCCATTTCCCTTTCGGGAGATCCAGTTTCTGTTCCTGGAACGACAAGGATTCATCTTCAGTTTCGTCGTTTCGCAGGCTGTCCGATATGCAGCTTGCACTTGCGCTCCTTTGCGCGTCGCCACGAAGAAATTGCTGCGGCAAAAATTGAGGTGATTGCCTTATTCCACGCCTCGGCTGAGGAGCTGAGCAAGTATCACGCTGACCTGCCTTTTGTGATCATTCCCGACCCACAGAAGGGCGTCTACGCCCAATACGGCGTCGGTTCTGGTGGTTGGGGGGCGATGATGCATCCGGCGGCGGTCGTGGCGGCAATGCGGGGGATGATGACCGCTCCAAGCAATCCCTTGGATGCGCGCGGTGGCAGGCTTGGACTACCCGCGGACTTTCTGATCGATGAAGATGGTCGGCTTCGCGGTGTTAAGTACGGCACTCATGCTGACGATCACTGGGAGGTCGACGAACTTCTGGAGTTGGCATCGACTTGAGCCAAGAAGGTGAGTGTCGCTCGCGATGGACCCTGGAGCGAGCGAAGTCCAATAGCAAGGTGAGGCCACAACGTTCGCTTCCTTGCCTCAGGGCGCTTGGAGCGAGATAGTAAGGCATTGAAATCTCCTCGGTTGCCCCAGACTCCAGAAGAGCTTCAGAGTTGGCTCCAAAGGGCCGTTGACCATCTGCCCCAGTTTATTTTCTGGAAGAACCGAGATTCGGTCTTTCTGGGATGCAACGAAAAGTTCGCGAAGGTGGCGGGGTGCTCATCGGCAAAGGAGATCGTGGGCAAGACCGACCATGACCTTGCATGGAAGAAGGAAGAGGCGGAATGGTTCAGAATGGTGGACCGGCGCGTGATGGAATCCGGACAGCCCGAGTTCCATATCCTTGAACCTCAGAAGCAGTCGGACGGCAAAGAGGCCTGGCTGGATACGAACAAGATCCCTTTGCGCAACGCTGACGGCGAGGTTGTCGGCATCGTGGGCACCTTCGAGGATGTCACCTCACGCAAAGCAGAAGAGGAAGCCGCTCAGCATCGCAAACGACTTGAATCGATTGGCGAACTGGCAGGGGGCATCGCCCACGATTTCAACAATCTCCTAGGTGGGATCATTGGGGCTGCCGAGCTTTTGGAGAGACGCGCCGTTTCGAGCGTCGACAAACAGCTGCTCGGAGAAGTGCTGAGGACCTCCGAACGTGCCGCGGATCTGACCAACAAGCTGCTCGCCTTTTCTCGTCGCGGCAATCAGCGAGAAGAAGTCTTCAGCGTGCACGACGCGGTCGAGAATGTAGCACCTCTCCTTCGTCGCGGTCTGGACCCTCGGGTCGATCTCGAGATCGACTGCGATGCGCCTTTTCATCACGTGCGGGGCGACGCCTCCGAGCTCGAGCTGGCGCTTCTCAACCTGGGTCTCAATGCTCGCGACGCGATGCCCCAAGGGGGCACATTGCGTATCCGAACCCAGCAAGTGGAGATAGATCGAGCTTTTTGCGCCGAGAGCCGCTTCCGTCTACGACCCGGGACTTATGTACAGATCGTGGTCGAAGACACTGGTCCGGGCATACCTGTCGAGCTCCGCGATCGTATCTTTGAACCCTTCTTTACCACCAAAGAGTCTGGGGCGGGGACGGGCCTAGGACTCGCCGCCGTCTACGGAGCGGTGGAGGCCCATCGAGGAGCCATTCGTGTGGATTCTGAAGGCGCGGGTGGGGCCCGATTCTTGATCGATCTACCTATTGTCGGTGCCCCAAGTGAAAAGAGCGAAAGGGCTCCTTCAAGAAGCGCGTCCTTGATGAGCGGTACGGTATTGTTGGTAGATGACGAGTTGTTCTTACGCAATGCGACCGCTGAGCGGCTCTTGAGTCTGGGGTTTGATGTGCTTGTGGCCAGCGACGGTGCCGAAGCGCTCGAACTATTTCGCTCGAAACGCGAGCAGATCGGACTGGTCATCTTGGACGTCATCATGCCGAAAATGGGAGGCGTTGAGTGCTGCGAAAAAATTCGTGCCCTCGATCCACGAATGCCTTTGATTCTGTCATCGGGGTTTACTCGTGAACAATTAGTGCGAGGTGACGTCCGAACCGATGGGGTGGTGTTTTTGAAAAAGCCCTACGGACACAGTACCCTGGTGCGGGCAATAGAGTCTGCCTTGCAGCAGACTTCTGATGAAGAGCCGTAGCCTTTGACCCTGTGAAGGAAAGGTTGCCCCGAGACGTGTCTTTTTTGAAAACGAAACGCGCCCCCCTGGGCTCTGTGAACAAGAAGCGCGCCTTTTTGTCCGCGGGTCTCGGCGCCGCCCTTATTCTGTCGTTCTGGCCCGAGCCGTCTCCGCCCGCCATGAAGGGGGCGCTCAAGACGGGTTTCGTTTGGGAGGACGAGGAACGATTTCGTCGCCTCGAGAAACAGTTTCTCGAAAGTTCGACCTGTCCAGACGATGCTGGCGAGCGCCTTGCGAAGGCGCGTCGCCGCTTGAACGCTTTATTGGAGCGTCGAGCCTCGGTTGATGATGAGGGCTGGACGAGTCTGGAAAACGACTTCTTTGACCTGAGCAGTGTGCTGGGCACCTGTCCGCCGCTCCTTCAGGATCTGCTGCAATTGCGGGAAGACCTGCGAGGAGGGGTCAAAGAGCTTTCTCGAGGTTGGGGAAGCTCGTCGTCCGCCCAGGATCGGCTCTATCGACTGCTCTATGGATCGCGTGCAGCCGTGGAAGAGTTGTCGTTGCAGGTGGGCGAAGGCGTCATGCCAGCACTGAGTCAGCTGCCTACGGTCCCTTCAAAGACCCCCTCGACCGAGGTCTACGGGGTGCGCATCCATAGCGGCGATATTCTGCTCTCGAGGGGAGGGGCGCCGACTTCGGCCTATATCGCTCGGGGTAACGAGCATCCTGGTAACTTCTCCCACGCGGCGCTCGTGCACGTGGATGAAGACACCGCCGAGGCGACGATCATCGAAGCCCACATCGAGCGGGGAGTGGTTATATCCACTCTGGCCGAGTACATCCAAGACCAGAAGCTGCGGATTTTGGTCCTGCGTTTGCATCCCGAGCATCCGGCTTTGCAGAAAGACGAACTTCTGCCCCATCGGGTGGCCGAGCGGGCGCGCGAAGCCGTTCTGAGCAGACATATTCCGTACGACTTCACAATGAACTTCGAGGACGCGAGTCGTCAGTTCTGTTCAGAGGTGGTCTCGACGAACTACCGAGATGAGGGCGTCCATCTGTGGACTTTTTATTCGAGTTTCGCTCGAACGGGGCTTGCTCGTTGGATGGGGGCTCTAGGGGTACGCTACTTAGAAACCCATGGTCCTGCTGATCTCGAATACGACCCCCAAGTTCAAGTCGTGGCTGAGTGGTTGGATCAACAGAGTTTGCGTGAAGCTCATCTTGCCAATGCGGTGATCGACGCGATGCTTGACGAAGCGGATCAGGGGCAAGAACTCGAGCACCAGTGGATTTTGCTGCCAGTGGTCCGACTTATGAAGGCCTATAGCGTGGTACTCAACTGGGCGGGGGGAGTTGGGCCCATTCCAGAGGGCATGAGCGCGACAGTTGCTCTTCGGGTGCGTCGGCTGAGCGCGCTGCACGATGCTCGTGTTCAAAAACTGAGAAAACGGGCTGAGCTACTGCGAGAGAAGCAGGGCTACTACCCCCCGTACTGGAAGCTGGTTCAGATGGCCGCATCGGGCTTCCAGCGCAGAAAATGATGGCAGGACGACGAGATCGTGAGATAAAGGCTCGCGCTACTCGCCCCAAGCCATGTCCAGAACCTCGAAACTCTCTGCCTACCTCATCCTTGTCCTCTTCGTTGTCGGCTGCGGAGGACCGTCCAAGACGGAAGTGTGCGGGGATTGCGAAAAAGACGAGATGAAGAAGTGCCGTACCAGCTACGATGTGTGCAAACTGGCCACATATTGCAGTGTCAAAGCCCTCAAAAATAAGTTGTGCCGCTAGCTCCGGCATCAAGTCCGAGTTCTGGCCCGGTTATCCCTACGAACTCGAGGGATCGTGCCTGTGCTTGGCAGCGAGGGCCGATTCGGCCCCCTGATTACTCTTGGCTACAGCGGCCCTCGACGCAGCTGGTCGTGCAGTCGTCGTCCGAACTACAGGAACCGAGGCAGTGAGCTCCGTCAGTGTCTGAAGCTGGGGCGCAGCGATAGGGAGCGCAATCGAAGTTCGTTGCGCCGACCACGACGGTGTGTTCCTCGTCGCAGACCGCCTTGCTCTCGTAATGCCCCATCTCAGGCAAATAGAGGCGACCGGGAGCGTCACCGACAGCCGGTTGATTGTGGCAGGCGTTGCACCCTCCAGAAGGGGGAGGTGTTGGCATGGTCACCTGTACACCGTCCTTCTTCAGAGTGACGAAGTACGGAGTTTCGAAGGACTGAGGCGTATAAAAATTGCCTACAGAGTTTGTGGTCAGCTCGACCAACTTACCACTGGCGTCGACGATTTCGACAATGACCCCTGCAACACCAACGTCGCTGGTTGGTCCTTCGAACACGGTTCCCGCTACGCCCCATTCGGGGGCCTCGGGATAGGGACTCGAGGGCCCGCCGTGGCAGCTCCTGCAGTTGTCGCCCGGTTGCATGGTAGCTCCTGGAACAAGGTCGCCCGAGCTCGATTCGGGTTCCGCGCCAGCACAGGCTCCGGCGATGAGGGCCAGGGGAAGCAGTTGCGAGCGACGAAACATTGATTGAAGGAGGTTGGGTGTCATGACTTGCTTTGGATGAGGAGCTCGTTTTGCAGCAGTAGGCTAATGAACTTGTGGGCTCGATTGACCGCATCAGATACGTCGCAGAAGTTGGCGCATATTTCGAGCACGGTGCGGGGGGCTGTAAGGGATGACAGCGCCCGCAGTTCGTCGTCATCGAGGCTTCGAGTGCAGACGGCGTAGCCCCGGCGATGGAGGAGGATATGAATTTTTTGTTCTGGTCCCTCTTCTGGTTCAGGTGCGGGGCGGCTTAAGAAGCGACGATAGGCTTTTCTCGAGACGTGACAAAAGCGATGAGCCGCTATCAGTTTGAGTCGGCTATCGGGGGTGAGCTGTCCGAAGTGCTCTGGTGCAAGAGGGGGCGGATCTTCGCCTGCAAGGAGCGTTTGGGCCCGCGCGATTTCTAACTCGGCCACCTCGGACTCGAACAGGCGATGCTCTTGGCAAAGAAAGGTAGAAAACTGTTGAGGAAAGGTTTCCAGTGCGGCCCGCTGCCCGGGGTGCTCAAGAATGTATTTGCGCCCGAGCTTGTCGAAGTCATCAGACAAGAGGGCCGCCGTTTGGGGGAGGAACTCCTTGATGGCTTTGAGTTGACGGATGAAGTACGCCCCCGCGTAGACCTCCATAGCCGCGAGGGGGCTGCGCCGACCTGCCGCGCAAAAGCAGGACTCGATGGCCTCGGGGGGGGCTGTTCGTCGTGCTGCTTGCCAAAATAAGCGGTGGCTTTCCTGGAGTCTCATCCAAGAGCTCCTGCCGCAAGATTGTGGTCAAAGGGGCGAGTCGGCTCGTGCTGTTGCAAGGCTTGGCGCGCCGATTTGGCCTCTTGAACGAGACGTTCCATGCTGGGTAGCCTCGAATCCCATTCGATGATCGATGTGCGTGGACCGAGACTAGTGATCGCGTAGTCGTAGAGCTCCCAAACGGCATCTGGTACGGGCGAGCCGTGATCGTCGAGTAGGTGCGTGCCCATGTCACTGTGCCCCGCCAGGTGGTAGTAGGCCACGCGCTCGGGAGGGATCGTCTTGATGTATTCTTTGGGGTCGAAGCCGTGATTGCGCGAGCTGACGAAGACGTTGTTGATATCCAACAAACAAAGGCAATCGGCCTCTTCGACGACAGCCTTCAAGAACTCGTGCTCTTGAAGCTCGCTGTCTTGGTAGCTGATGTAACTGGATACGTTTTCGATGGCGATTTGGCGTCCGAGCCGGTCTTGGACTTCCGCAATACGGGCGCTTACATGCTGGAGCGCTTCTTCGGTGTAGGGAAGCGGCCAAAGATCATAGGCTCGCTGTCCGTCGACGCTCGAAAAACAGAGATGGTCCGATACGAAGAGAGGATCCGTCTGTGAGATAAGCTGCCCCAATCCCCTCAAATACTCCGTATCCAGGGGATCGAGGGCACCTAATGACATCCCGACTCCGTGCAAAATAAGGGGGACTTGCTCTTGGGCTCGCCTCAAGACGGCCGACGGTCGCCCCCCTCGACCCATGAAATTTTCAGTGACGATCTCGGCGCAGTCCGCTTCGAGGGGGCTGTTCAAGATGTCATCGTAGTGTCCAACGCGCAGGCCGAAACCTGCACGTCTTGATTCATGGATCATGGGTGGTTCTTCCGGTTAGAAACTCAACTCTCGAGGATCATTCCGTTTTCGTCTTCACACATGGAGCGGGTCGTTGTGATCCAACCCATGCCCTTGCATTCGTTCATACCTTCGCAGGAGTTTCCTCCTTCGCTGGCGCATTCACTGGTTCCGGCACACTCATTGATGCCGACGCATTGAACTAAATCCTGGCTTTTTTCGGCGGTTTCTGAGTCACCGTCTGCGGCGCAGCCCACCGTGGCGAACAAACCGAGAACGGCACTAGCGACTATTGTTGCATTCTTCATTTTCTCTACTCCTAGATCGAGGCCAATTGGCGTCTGGTGTGGGCTACGGGGCGCTCAACCGGGAGGTTTCAGACGAAGTAAGATTTTCGGTTCTTTTTTTCGGCGTAGCGCCGCGGGGCTAGAATACCTCTCACAACCAACAGAAGCTCTGCCGACGCTCGCATCTCGCCACCCTTTGGGTGATGAGATGCGCTGTAGAATCTGGACCACTGATGGGGGTCTGTTCGGCTGCCAGGGGAGGGTGGCTCAAGTTCGCTCGTAGTAAGATCGCAGATCGAGCAAGCATTCTTTGCCAAAGAGGAGCGGTACCGTACCCGAGGACAGCGCGTCGATTGTGTCTCGAGGCGCTGTCGCGAAGGGCCGCATGACGCAATCGTCCTCGCTGCAGTGCCCGCTGTTTTCTGGATCTTCGTGGTTGTGCCTCATAGGGACGTCGCGATTGACGAGCCCCATCAGATGTCCCACTTCGTGAGCCAGACTCAGCTGCTGCTGCAGAGCCAGCGCTCCGCTGGGAAGCTCGCCCTTCGGGTCTACGAAGACAACGATGACCGCTTCGTCCGGAAGGGCGAGGGCGAGGGATTCGAGAACGCCGACGCTCGGGTCGAGCTGTCCACTGACGAACAGGATATGAAGGTGTCGGCCGGACCAGTAGCTATCCACCACTCGAGTTCTTCTACTGAACTCAACCAAGTCTTCTCTCTTGTGCAAGGCCGGAACCTGGCCGAAGTCGACCAGGTCTTGCTGGAGCTCGAAAGTGCAGTCTTCAAGCAGGGCGTGGAGTTGCGCTAGGAAGACGTCCCAAACGGGAACTTCTCCCAGATTTTCCTTGGGGCGCGCTCCGCCCGAGTAGCTGACTTGAATAGCTAGGCGCTTGAGCTTCGAGAAGTTGAGGCGTCGACCGCTTCCGGACGAGTTGGCGCTGCCGCATCCCGAGACGGCGGCAACCGAAGCGAAAGCGGACAAAAGCAGCGGTCGGCGATGCACATTGCTTCGATATCACACTGCCCCATCGCTTCACAGGACGAAGAAAGACGTCTAGCTCGTCCGAACTTGGGAGCAAGGGTCAGGGCTGGAGCTCAACCGAATCAGAAGCGAGAGAAAAAGTCCCACACTTCTTCGTCGGAAAACATAGGCCAGCCGTGGTCTCCACTATATTCGCACCACACCAGGGGCTTGGTACACCCGCTGTACTCCATGCAACCATTAGACCCTAGGGGACTGCTGTCGCTGGAGCATCCGTTTCGACTAAGGAACTCGTCACGCGCCTCTCTCCCTGCATCGATCGAAACTACCGAATCCTGTACTCCGTGTGTTCCCAGGTAAGCGATGGGGGTGGAGCTGCTCTCGCATCCACTCCACAAAGATCCGGCATAGGGCGCCACCGCCGTGAAGCGATCGGCCAGGGCGCAGCCAATGGCGTTAGAAAACATACCACCAAAACTGAAGCCGGTGGCGAAGACGTGGGCGGTGTCGATGCAAAGCTCTTCTTCGAAACGATCGAGCATTTTTTCGATCAGTTCGACGTCTTCGCCTCCTTCATTGGCCCAGCCTGAGGTTCCCCCTGGCACCAGCCCTTCGGGTGAGGCGAAGATCATTCCACCATTGGCGCGTGCTTTCAGGCCATAGTACCCGTTGTTGAGCACGTCGCGCGAGTTGCCGCCCCTCCAATGGAGGCCGAAGATGAGGGGGTAGGGTTTGGATGAGTCGTAGTCGTCGGGTACGTCAAGCTCGTATTCGCGCATTTTGCCGTTCACTTCTATCGTGTAGCGACTCGTCGTCGGATGATCTCCAGCCCCACATCCGGCTGACATTTTCGGTCCTCCGCCGCCGTCTTCGCCTCCACCTGTACCATCACCGTCACCACCTTGGGCTCCTCCGGATGCGTCGCCATCACCACCGAGGGGTGTTCCTCCTGCGCCCATGCCCACCATGTTGCCGCCGGTTCCTTGCGCAAAGGTACCGCCGCTGCCCGTATTGTCGCCGCCGGTCGTCGCGTCGCCGGTGGACCCCTCGTCCGTGTCCGACGTGTCTCCCGTCGAGTTCCCCGATGTGTTCATGTTCTTTGATGTTCCTTCAATTGAGGAGCACGCGAGGGCGGCTGTTAGGGAAAGGAGTGAGAGGGAGGTGCGGTAGATCATAGCGTCCCCATCATGACTCTACTTTTGCCAAGACGCGAAGGACAAAAATGTCCTCCCGTGAATTGAGGCGCTCTGTTTTTAGTCAGAACGTTGGTTTGAAACTCAGGTGTAGAGTGAGCTAAGTGTGAGCACTTTCGTCTATCTGCTTTGTGACTGGATGATTTTGCTACGGTTGCGATTCGCTAGCCAAGTCGACTGTGTTCGTTTGGGGTCTGCGCCGGTTCGGAGGGCCTCCCGCCGCAACTCAGTGCGCGTTTTTTCGGACATCTCGCCCGAAAACCGTTTTCCAGATGATTTTTAGATCAAGCATCAAGCTCTGATTTTGGATGTACTCAAGATCGTGAGCCACTCGATGAATCATCTTGTCTAAAGTATCCGTTTCCCCACGCCAGCCGTTGACCTGAGCTAGCCCGGTGATGCCGGGTTTGACCTTGTGTCTCAACATGTATTCGAGGATTCGTGTCCGGTAGTATTCGTTGTGAGCGATGGCGTGCGGGCGTGGGCCGACAACTGACATCTCTCCTCGCAGCACATTGATGAACTGGGGCAACTCGTCGAGGGAGGTCCGCCGTATGAATGCTCCAAACGGGGTGACTCTCGCGTCGCCTTGAGTCGCCTGTTTGACCGTCGCGCCGTTTTCGGTCACGCGCATCGAACGAAACTTGAAGACGCGAATGGGGCGACCGTCTTTGCCGAAACGGTCTTGGGCGAAGAGGGCTGGTCCCGGGGAGCTCAAGCGAACAAGGGTTCCGATGCCGAGAAGCAGAGGCCAACAAAGAGCGAGAAAAACCGCAGAAAACGCCAGGTCGAGTCCTCGTTTGACCGGACCATGAAGAGAGGGGGAGGCATGAAGAACCAAGTCGGCGATTTCTTCTCGCTCTAAGCCGAGGGCGACGGCTAGGCTGAGAAGAAAGCGTTCTTCTTCTAGATCGTAGGCGTCGTTGGCGTCGCACAACATCCGGACCATCTCGAGAACGTGACGTTTTTGTTCTTGCGTCAATGCGGCGAGCCGCGCAGCTGATTCTTTCAACCGAAAGCTAGTTTCATCGAACTCAAGGAGTCGTTGCTCAAGCCAACTGGGCAAAGACGCCACATCCATGAAATCTTTGAGTAGCTTGAAGAGGGCTTGTCGTTCTTTGCGATCCACTCCACCGTCGGCCATAGCCGCTGCTACCAACAGATCAGCAACGGCTTCGACGACTTCGGGTTCAGCTGGGGGAGGAACCGAGCTTCGTCGCATCTGTCCGAGCCGGTGCGCCTGGGGCGAGATGGAGGCTGGGGGACGAGACATCTCTCCTTCTTGGGCCAGGTCGGCCAAGGTTTTCCGCGGATATCGATCTCTACTCATGGCGCACTTCGCTGGATGACAGCATAGACAAAGGCCTGCCCCTGGGGCGAGCCTTTGTTCCAAGCACGGCAATCAAGCGCATCAAGAAGGCGGGGAGCACGCCGACCCGACGGCCAGCGATGACCAGGGAGCCAACTTGAGCCGGATAGCAGCTGGAAGTTCTGTCAAGTTAGTTCGTTGATTGCATCGGCTTCCGCAGAAAGAGGGAAAGCCCAAGAGTCGAAAAGCGTCGTCGAGAGTGATCGTCCAGGTCTCGTCCACCCTGGCTTCGAGTGTGCCTTGGGTTGTGCCACGGCCCTGAGCTTCGGAGTCACGAGACTGTGCCTGTCACTCGAGGTCCACCGGTGCGCCGTTTTGGGCTGCAGAAAAGAGCGCCTGGACGATCCGTACATCGCGTAGCCCTTCTTCTCCAGGCACCATCATGGGCCGTCCCTCAATGAGAGAGAGAGCGTCATCGTCCATTTGTCGAGCCTGTTGGTTGTCGACTTGGAGGTCCAATTGCACGCCGTCGCTGCGTTCGCCCCTGACCCCGGTGTACGATTGCATGGGCTCAAGCTTGTAGCTGCCACTTGTGCACTGCACATCCAACAGGTTGAGGTTCTCTCCGAAACTCGTCTTACAGTGAGCCACCACGCCTGAAGGAAACTCGAGCTCGAACTCGAACCACTCGTCGACCTCAGTGAAGATCTCGGGCCGATTGGTGCCTTGGGTGGCGCTCAATACACGCACTGGTTCTTCACCCGTCGCGTAACGTGCAGCATTGATGCTGTAGACGCCCATATCAAAGAGAGCGCCGCCTCCCATTTCGGCCTTGAGGCGCCAAACATCGTTGTTGCCTCCATTGAAGCCCGAAAAACCAGACAGAGCTTCGATTCGTTCGATCGCCCCAAATGGTTGACTCGAAGCATACTCGATGACGGTCTTCGTATTGGGCTCATGCTGCATGCGATACCCAATCGCCAACTTGACCCCGTTTTCGTTGCAGGCGTCGATAATGCTTTGGCATTCTTCCGTCGTCATGGCCATGGGCTTTTCGAGCCAAACATGTTTCTTGGCTCGGGCAACCTTGATGGCGAACTCAGCATGGACGTGGTTTGGGGTCACCACATAGACAACGTCGATATCAGGGTTGTCTATCAAATTGCCCATATTGTCGTAGTTGTAGACGTTCTTGTCTTCGATGCCGTACTCTGACTGCCACTCTGCGACTTTGGATGGCGTGCCCGTGATGATGCCAACGAGCTTGCAGTGCTGAGTGAGCGTCAAGGCGGGGGCCAGGAGGTTGCTTGCGTAGTTCCCAAGACCCAGAAGCGCGACGCCCAGGGGAGAGCTCAGGGGGGCAGCGCCTTCGTTTCCGCCGCCGGTGCCGTTCTCGGTTGCTCCCCCGTTTGCTTGTGAGTTGCCTCCGCTCCCGGTCGAACCTGCGCCCCCCGACGCAGTGCCAGCTCCGCTTCCGCCGCCGGAGCCTTTTGGGCGTGGCTCGTCGGATGAGCCACTGCAGCTCAGCATCGGAGCGACTGAGGTGGAAGCAATGGTTTGCATGAATTGTCTGCGCCCGGCCTTCATTGTCTCTACCTCTCGTTCAGGGGATCTCATCAGAGTCTGCATGTTGGCCGAACCTAGACGCTCTTGCAAAAGCCCCGCGCACTCCTCAGCGGGCATGGATAAAGAGAGCGTCTCGCTGTTCGGCTGGAACATAGGAGCCGGGCTGGGCGAGCTTGCGCAGCGCCTGATTCAGTTTTACCGCATCATTTTGGAAGAAGGCGCGCAGGATCAAAAGATGCTCCTCGACGTCGGCGGCCTCTCGGCGGGCGCGGGGTTTGTTGAGAAGTTGTTGGGCCAAGGTTCTCAAAAAGCAGCTATCTTGACCCGCAAGGAAGGTGGGAAGACTCTCGATCAGTTCAGGCGGGACTCGCCTCAGGCCAACAAGCCGAGAACCTCGGAGGCTCTGGTGGGCGGGCAGCGCTGAGCGAGGTTCCAGATGGCCCAACAGGGAAAGCAAGCTGACGAGGGATTCGAAAGCTATTTTGGTACGGCTCCTGGAGCGAAAGGCGCCGTACCAATCGAGGGACAAACTGCGATACATCTCCGGGTCTGTCGTCATGCAGAGCAAGGTCTGCCGTTCGCGCTGAGCCGTTCCCAGACTGGGATAAAGGAAGGAAAACGCCCCATCGACGTTCAATCGTGGTTTGAGTTCCGCGATGAGTCGATTTTCAACGAGCAGGGCTTCGGTCTCGGTCGCAACCGTTTCGTAGACGAGCGCATGTGCCTGTTTCACGATTCGCCGCATCTTTCGATGTGCCTTCTTGCGGCTGGCGTTTCGATAGTTCTGAAGGCGACGTTTCAGGTTTTTGGCCTTGCCCACATAGATCACCTGCCCTTGATCATCGAGATAGCGATAGACCCCGGGTGTGGTCGGAACCGCGCTGAGAAACTCCTCGCCGAATTTCTTGTCGAAAGTTGTCTCGGACATAACTCAGGGCCGAAGCACTGCTCGACCTGCGGCTCTTTGCTCTTGTCGATCGTAGGGGCAGTGACGGCAGCCATTGCCGCAGCAGTTTTGTTTTTCGGCCAGCGTGGCGCGGGTTTGCACCCAAAGTCCCAACTGCGGGTCGAGGTAGAGCGCCTGCCCACTTTGTTCAGCCTCATCGTGCAGCTTGACTAAGGCCTCATCCAAGTTGGGATCGCCATGGCCGAACGTTTGCTTGCCCACGAGGAGCTCATAGCGGAGCCGAGCCCCTGGGTGAAGATCGTGCGCTCCGCCTTGGCGGCTTCGTGGATGAGCAGCCGAGCAGGCTCTCGTTCAGCGGCCTGGGGACCTAGTGATCGAGAGCTGCGGCAGATGATACGGCTTGGCCTAGCGCTGCGACCGTTTAAATTTGTGGGGAGAGCTTCGAAACCGCTCATTTCTAGGTGGTCGTAGCACTAGTCCGCCATTTCCAGTGTGAAGGAGTCGACGGTGACGGAGCCGCCTGCGGCCTTGGTCGCAAAATTGAAGATCGCGAAACGGTAGCCGATGAAAAACTGCCAATCGCTGCTGAGAACATGAGCGTCGCCCAGAGGCATGAACTGAGTGCCATCGGTGCTGTAAAAGAAATGGGCCTCGCGATTGGGACCGGGAGTGATATCGGCGGTGGCGCGCAACCAGATCTTGTCGCCGTTTAGATCGAGGCCGTCCACCTCGTTGCCTGTGCTCTTGGTCGTCCACTGAGAAACGTTGAGCTCGACTCCGTTGACCATGACGAGCCGAGCGGAAGCCCCCGACTTTTTCACTCCGATATAACCGGCGGTGTGTCTAAAGATAGAGAGCCCGGCGACATCGCCATCTGCCATCGCCGAAAAGTCGAGCTCGATGGTGGCGGTGGACTTCGGCCCGATGATGCGCCGAGTCAGCGTATTGCGAGCCTGGTAGAGATCGTCGGTGACCGACGCCGTCTCGAGAGTGAGGCCGCTTCCTGAGGACCACTTGCTGTGATCGGGCTCATGATTCCATTCCCAAGCGTGGGCTAGCGTTTCTGTAGAAAAGTCGTCTGTTCCCGTGTGTGGCGGCATCAAACGAGGTGGACGAGGGACGTCCGGGAAGGGGTATTCCTTCCCCCAAATGCCGTCCACTTTTGTCAGCACCGGCCAATCATCCTCCCAAGTGATGGGTGCCAATACGGGCATGCGGGCACCGGGGAAGGCGTCGATGAAGCCCATGTAGTACCAATCACCCTTCTGAGTTTCGACGAGCCCTCCTTGGTGCGGCACACCCGCTCCTTGGACTGGTCCTTGGAGGTTGAGGAGGAACTCTTTGACCTCGTAGGGGCCAAACGGCGAGTCGGAGCGCAATACGTACTGGCCGTTGGCCGGACGTGTGGCCCAAATGTAGTAGTAGTCCCCGCGTCGGTACATACGGGAGCCTTCGAGTGTTCCGATATTGCCCGGAGTGGTGAAGACTTGTTGGGCGCGAACCTGGGCTGTGCCGTCGGCGTTGAGTTCGGCCACGCTGATATCGCCGTGACCATAGGCGACGTAGATCTTGTCGTCGTCGTCGAACATCATGCCGGCGTCGTAGTAGCAGGGCAGACCAGGCCCCCGGGTCCATGGGCCTTCGACTTGATCGGCTGTCCAAATGTGAGTTGTACCGGTGCGGATGCACGCCAAGAAGTAGAACTTCTGATCGCTCTCTCGAAAGCGCAAGCTTGAGGCCCAGTCTCCGCCGATGTAGGCGCGCCTGTTCCCTTCGAGCCTGTAGTCCGCGCCGAAGTCCAGCGAGGGGATGGCGTGTCCTGCAAACTCCCAATTCACTAGGTCGTAGGAGCGGAGAATGGGGGCCCCGGGCGAATGATGCATATTCGAACCCGTATAATAAAAGACGTCACCGACGCGGATCACTTCGGGATCAGCGATATCCTGCCAAAGGATTGGGTTCGAATAGGTTTCCGAAGGAGGCCAAGGCCCTTCCCATGGCTCATCTCCTCCGCTTCCTCCAGTTGCGCCCATCTGATCGCCGCCGCTGCCAGTTGAGCTTCCCGATGACGCACCGCCGCTCGTGCCTGCGGACGCGCCGCCACTGGCCGAGATGCCGCCACCTCCTCCATTGTTCCCGCCCGTGCCTGGAGTTCCACTGCCGCCGCCGCTCATGCCTTGCTCGGTCGTACCCCCGGAGGACATCTGCCCTTGCTGGGAGTCTTCCGGCCCGGGGCTTTGGCTGCATGCCGCCCCCAAGCAGAGAAGAATCAAGCCTGCGAGAGAGGCTGAGGGGCGGGTGAGACGCGAGGAGAGCGAGTGAAGAGGCATGAAGGTCATGGTCGTTTTCGGGGCAGTGAGGGAAAAAGGACACCAACCGGCGCCGTGCAGCTCTAGTTGATGAATCGCAGGAGGTGGCGCTGCTGACCAGGTGAGTTCTTCGGCCCCCAATGGGTAAAACTTTTTGCTGACCCCATCCGACGCCTTGTTTCTGTCACCACAATCAGGAAACATGCGAGGTGTGACCTTGTCTTCCTCGCCCACTCCTTCGCCCGGTAATCCTGGTCTTCAGCGCAAGAGCTTGCCAGTCCGGAACCATCGCCTCTTAGCCGTAGCCGCACTAGCGCTTTTTGGACCACTTCTGCTCGAAGGCTGCGGCGGCCCGGCGGAGGGCGATGAGGGGGGGAGCTGCTTTGGCAACGGAACCTGCAACGAGGGCCTGGTCTGTTTGAGCAACTTCTGTGTCGATGACGGGACTCTCAGCGTGGGGTTGGGGGGGCAGCCCGGCCACACCGACAAGGGCAGCGAGGATATGGGGGCGGGCAAAGAACCAAGTCCGGCTACCGGAGGGCAAGGGGATGCGGTCGAAGAACCAGGAACCTCAGGGGGAGACGAAGCGTCGGGTGGCGGCGGCGTTGTCGATGGAGCAGGAGGGGCGCGCGATTCTCAAGATTCGAGTGGAGGCGCTCCCTCCGGAGGCGACTCAGCCGGCGGAGCTGCCTCTACTGGGGGAGTTGGAGCAGGAGGGGATCCTTCAGGGGGCACTAGCTCCGGCGGAGTGAATGGTTCCGGCGGAGTGGATGGTTCCGGCGGGGCGATGGGCAAAGAGTTGATCGGCAACCCCCATTTTCTCAACGACGCGCAGGACTGGGTTTACTCGCCCCAAGAGAACTCCCTCCGTGTCACGACCGGAGACCTTTACTGCGGCTACAACGAGAACCCCGAACCTACCGATGTTCACGTTCAATACCCTAACAACTTGAGCAAGTTCTTTCCCATCGTAGCAGGCAAGACGTATCGCATCACTTACACCATCGTCGGCTACGGAGAGGGCAAGGTCAGGGTGTTTCCGTTCGAATTTCCTTTCTCCCTGGCGGATGGTTCTGGGTTGAAAACCTACTTTCACGAGTTTGTCGCGACCGAATCGGATGCTCAGGCGGCCCTCGATTTTCACTTCGAAATACCGGCTGAGGACGAGGTTTCGTATTATGGAATGTGCTTTGACTACGTTTCCCTTCAAGAGTTTTGAGCACGGAAATCTCAAGCTCCCCTTGACCTCATGAGCCGCTTGTTTCAAAAGAGACCGAGAGGTCTCTTTTGAAAGGCGAACGTACCAAACAGCAAGTTCTCGAGCGGGCAGCTGCCTTGTTCAACGAAGGTGGTTATCGAGCGACCTCGATTTCTGAGGTGATGGCCGCCACCGGCTTGAAGAAGGGCGGGATCTATCGCCACTTCGAGAATAAAAATGATCTCTCCTTGCAGGCCTTCGACTTTGCTGTTGCGAAGATGGAGGAACGATTTCGCCAGAAGATGGGAGTTGCATCGGGTGCGCGTGACAAGCTGTTGGCTCTGATTGGGGTCTATGCGAGCCTTCCGATTGATCCTCCGGTGCCTGGAGGATGTCCTCTTCTCAACGCCGCGGTGGAAGCTGATGATGCCTACCCACCCTTGCGCGAGCGGGCTCAGGAGGTGACGAAGGGGCTGCTTAAGGTAGTTGCCGATCTGATCCAGCAGGGCAAACGGAGCGGAGAGTTTGGTCCTCAGGTAGCGCCCGCTTCGGCAAGTGCGGTTTTGGTCGCGTCTTTGGAGGGTGCCGTGATGCTTGCGAAGATTCAGGGCACGTTGGCTCCTATGAATCATGCGGTTCGGCACCTACGAGGGTGGATCGACGAATGGGGTGCGTAGAGCGCTGACTCGATCCGGGAGAGCTTGCTTTTTTTTGCCCAAAAGAGACCGATCGGTCTCTTTTGGGGGCTCGTGAACGAAAGGTTGAGAAAATGGAAGAAGTAGCAGACGTTATCGTGGTTGGAGCTGGGCCAGGCGGGTATTCGGTAGCCATTCGTTTGGCTCAAGCTGGACTCAGGACTTTCTGCATCGAAAAAGGCGAGGTCGGCGGAGTATGTCTGAACTGGGGATGCATTCCTTCCAAGGCGCTCATTTCAACAGCGGAGCACTACGATGCCATCCGTGGCGCCGAGAAGTTCGGGATCCAGGTTGGTGGAGTGGAGCTGGACATGATGCGGGTCGCCACGAGAACTCATTCGATCGTGACTCATCACACACGGTCGGTGGCGTCCCTGCTTGAGCACAACGGTGTGCGTTTGATACGGGGGACGGCACGACTTCAGGATGCGAGCACCGTTGTTGTTCAAATGGAAGGTGGCCAGGGTGTATGTCGTGCAGAACAAGCCATCGTGTTGGCGACAGGCGCGCGTCCTCGGTCCCTTGCTGGGTTCGAGCCAGACGGGGTGTCGATTCACTCGGCCCAAAGCGCAGTCTTCCTCGAGCGAGTGCCTCAACATCTCATCGTATTGGGAGGCGGGGTCATTGGTCTCGAGCTGGGCAGCGCCTATCAGATGCTGGGGGCTCAACTCACTGTGGTCGAACTGGGGCCCAAGTTGCTTCCTGGAGTCGACTGCGAC
Organism: Polyangiaceae bacterium; assembly: GCA_050300635.1. Taxonomy (GTDB): domain Bacteria; phylum Myxococcota_A; class Polyangia; order Polyangiales; family Polyangiaceae; genus NIC37A-2. Next base: position 132,062 of record JBNKYC010000028.1, on the reverse strand, counting down.
GCCGTACGCGTTGTCCGACGTCAGCTCGAGAAAGCAGGAGCGCAGGTCTTGACCGAAACGCGAGCTCTAGAATCTCGCTCGACATCTTCTGGATTAGAAGTGGTTGTGCAGTCCAGGGATGGTGAGAAATCGACGTTGTTCGCCTCAGATCTGCTGGTGGCGACGGGCTTTGTGCCCAATACTCAGGGCCTTGGTCTACAAGCGATCGGTGTCGAACTTGATGCTGCGGGTCACGTGGTTGTTGACGAGAAATGTCGGACCAAGGTCCCTGGCATTTTCGCTCTGGGGGATATGATCGGGCCTCCGTATCTGGCCCACCGTGCCTACGCTCACGCCAATGTGGTGGCGGGCGCGATTGAGGGAGACGGTTCGGCGTGTGATTTCCGCGCCATGCCGGCTGCCGTTTTTACCCATCCCGAGGTGGCCACCGTGGGTCTGAGCGAAAAGGAAGCGAAGAGTCGAGGGGGAGAAATTCAAGTCGGACGTTTTCCATTCTCAGCTTCGGGGCGTGCTCACGCGCGCGGGCAGGGCGAAGGTTTCGTCAAGCTTGTGGCGCGCAATGGCTATGTGGTTGGTGCAACGATTGTTGGGGCCGAGGCGAGTGAGTTGATTGCCGAGATAGCGCTGGCCCTAGAAACCGGAACAACCCTTGAAGACTTGGCGCTGACCGTGCACGCGCACCCCACCCTGAGCGAAGCCGTTCATGACGCTGCAGACCACGCCCTCGGGCGTGCCGTCCATATTGCCAACCGCGCGCGTCGATGAGCGCAAGTTGAATCGTCGAATCGGGCTTTGTTCCGATGGATTGTACGGAACCAAGCCCACCGTCCTCGGGCGGCAGGCTTGATCATGATTGAGTCCGCAACAACTCGGATCAGAAGGGGCAGTTCGTCGGCTCTGAGGTGAACTTGGGGTTGTCGGCGATTTGGAACCAATCCACGAACCACAGACAGCCATCGCGCGCATCTCCTGCCGGGAGCTTCATACAGTTTTGGCGCACGCAATCCTTCTTGGCGGAGTGGGTCATGTGTTGTTTCGCGCAGGACGAAAGAAACCCTCCGTATTGTTCACCTAAGTCGTTGGTGCCCCACTGATTGGAGCAGGCGTTGTAGATGCCGACACCGCCGCCGGGGATCATGAGGTCCATCTGATCACCAGCGACATCCACGCCGGTGTTGCTCACCTTGACGATCATCTGCTTGCCTTGGATCAATTTGGAGCCGATGTCATTCGCGCTGTAATGGCCTTCTCCTGTGAATTGGATTCGGTAGCAGCCGCCGCAGTTGGCCTGAGCGCGGGCCACGTGCCCGTAGGCAAGACACTCAGAAACGGCGTGAGGAGCCTCGCTGTAACACGCATAGACATGGCCACCGGTGCAAGCGCTTTGGTTCCCGCCGGTGGGGGACCCATCCTGGTTGCATCCTTGTCCCGATTGTTGCCCGCAGTGGGTCTGGCAGCAGTCCCAGTAACGCGAAGCATGACCGTTTCCGCCGCTCACGTTGGGGAGGTTCTCCCCCGAGCAATCGGGAGGCATCGGAGGGCCGCTTCCGTCCTCGGGAACACAGCGACCACAACTCACGTCGCAGTAGTCCTTGAACCAGTCTTCGCCGCAGGCAGTGGTCTCGTTGGACCAGTTTTCGCACGTCGCTCCTGGCCATTCCGGGTCGGGTGGGGGCTCGACGTCTTCGCAGGGGGGAGTGCCCCCGGCCCCCATCATCTGGTTCGCCATCCCGCCAGAATTGCCCGTGTTTGCTCCTCCACCTGCTCCGGGGCCGCCACCGGCTGAACCCAGCACGCCGCTACCTCCTGAGGCGAGACCACCACCGCTTGCGCCGCCTGAACCGACCGAGCTTGCCGCGCCTGCCCCAATTATCGAACCGCCGCCCGCTCCGGCGCTGGCGGTGGTCCCGCTGGTGGTAGTTCCACCGGTGGTACTACTGCTGGTGGTAGTTCCACCGGTGGCTCCGTCCCACTGTGAAGGGCTACCAGTACTGCTGCATCCGGCCGCGGCGGTCAGCGCCGCCGTGAGTGCAAGCAAGAGCGAACCCCCAAACTTGGAACTGGGGGTGCTGGATGAAGTCGAAGCGAATTTCATAGAAGGTTTTCCGAGGGTTGTTTTCGGTAACAGACCAAAGTTCTCGGACTGGTCCGAGGCGAGGGAATAGGCTGCTTCCGAAGGGGCTCAGTTTCCGAAGGGGCTCAGTCGAGTCGAGTCCGAGATGTCGTGCTCCTAGGGCCTCGTAGTGACGAGTTGCCAGCAAGGGTAGCCAAGACGCCCACATCGCGCTCTACAAATTCCCGAGTGCTGTGTCGATCTTGCGCTTTGTGTCCGGTCGCGCTGCATTTTTTTTGCCGACGCTGGCCTCACTCCTTTGGGTGAGCGGCGGTGGTGCTTCTGCTCGCTAATTGGGGGTCACGACTACTTGGCTTTCGTGCTCGACGATAACCTGTTCGTTGAGCATTTTTGCCACTGAGCAATACTTTTCGACCGAGAGCTGTACTGCACGGTTCATCTTGTTCTCGGCTACGTTTCCGTAGGCGACGAACTTCAGGACGATCCGGGTAAAAACGGCCGGTACAGCATCGGCCCGCTCGCCCTCGACCAAGATATGGAGGTCGCGAAGCGGTTGCTTTTGCTGGTTGAGGATCATGACCACATCCACCGCACTGCAGCTCGCAAGAGCCGAGAGAAACATCTCCATCGGTCGAGGTCCGGCGTCGAGACCACCGAGCTTGGCTGGGCCATCGATCGTGACTCGATGTCCCCGACCGTCGTCGAGCTCAAAAGCACAAGCACCTACCTTTTTGAGACTGATTTTCATTGGTTCTGACATAACAGGGATCTCAGGGGCTCGGGTTGTCGAAGAGTGTTGATGACAAGTAGCGGTCGCCGCGGTCACAAAGGATTGTGACGATGGTTCCCGTGTCGAGAGAAGCGGCCAGTCGGCGTGCCACATGCACGGCCCCTGCGGCGCTGACTCCTACAAAGACCCCTTGTTTTGCCAAAGCTCTGCAGGTGTTTTCGGCGTCGTGTTGACTCACGTCCAGTAGTTCATCCACTCGATTCTTTTCGAAAATTCCGGGGAGATACTTTTGCGGCCAGCGACGGATCCCAGGAATTTGCGCCCCGTCGGCGGGCTGGACCCCGACGATTTTAACCGCGGGGTTTTGCTCCTTCAGATAGCGAGAAACGCCCATGATCGTTCCCGTCGTTCCCATAGCCGATACGAAGTGCGTGACCTTGCCATTCGTGTCCTTCCAGATCTCCGGTCCGGTGGTCTCGTAGTGCGCCCGCGGATTGTCTGGATTGTTGAACTGGTCCAGCATGATGTAATCGCCCGAAGCTAACTTTTCCCTCGCAACATCGATAGCACCTTCCATGCCCGCTTTTCCGGGGGTGAGAGTTACTTGCGCGCCGTAGGCTCGCATGATTTTCACACGCTCGGCCGTTGCTGTTTCGGGCATCACGAGTTCGATAGGATAGCCGCGGGCCGCGGCGACCATCGCGAGGGCGATGCCGGTATTGCCGCTCGTGGGCTCGATGAGGCTCATCCCGGGCCTGAGTTCACCTCGCTCTTCGGCGCGTAGAATCATGGAAAGGGCAGGACGGTCCTTTACACTTCCCGCCGGGTTGTTTCCTTCCAGCTTGCCGTAAAGGTGGACCTCTGAGCTTTCGCTTTTTGTATCGAGCTCGATCAGCTCTGTGCGTCCGATGGTGTCGGTGAGGTTCATGTGGCTTTGAACTATAGGATATTGGCTCGCTTCGACGAAGCGTGATGGAGGCACTTGCCTTCGAGCAGTTGTGCGACTCGCCGTCGGATGAGTTGCTCGTCTCTGATGTGATGATACCGTGCCAGTCGTTGGTTGAGGTATCTTGCGGTGGGATTCGTGCAACGAATCGTTCCTGGGTTCTTGCGCGGTAAACGTACCCTTCTTTGCGACGGCGTCTTCACTCGGCACGACCTCTGGCTACCGGCCCCATACCGAGTTCGCGAGAAGCTACCGATGCCACCCATTCATAGAATGGATGGCTGACGTTCGAAACGAGAAACTCGGATCAACAGATCTGCATCGTTCTGAAACTGGTGGACGGTGGTGCTGGGGCGCTCTGTCCAGAGGTCGTAGCCGGGATAGGGCTTACCGCTCGAGAGGCGGACTCTTTGAATCACATAAACGGCTTGAAAGAGCCCTCGATCGAGGGCGGTAAAGAGGTGCTCGTCGCTTTTCGCTTCTTGGAAGGACATTGCCCCGTAGTTCATGATGGCGAAGTGATTGGGGCGATCAGTGACCACAATGACGCGCTTGCTCGGTAATTGGGCGAAAAAACGCCAAGTTTCGGCGCTTTCTCGCGTCTGAGTGAGGCGGTTCATCATGGGATGACGCACCGCGATGGGCAGTTGGCTCACGAGCAGAGCGCAGGCAAGCATGAGGGGAACCAATTGATGGCTCTTCTTCAAGAGTGTGGCAAGCAGACCGGCGGCAGCGAAGGAGAAGAAGAGGTCAACGCCGAGCAGGAGACGCGCCGCCGATGGCCACTGCGCTCGCCCCCAAACATAGGGAAATACGATCAGCACCTGCAAACAGACCCAAGCCGTTGCTAGGAGTGTGAACTGCAGTTTGGGATCGGTCCAGTCTTTGGTCCGTGTCTCTTGCGCCGTTCGATAGATCCCCCAAATGGCACCAAGGCATCCGAGGGCAATCAACACCGAAGAATGAGTGCTTGGGGGGCCGCTCGGGCGGGTGAGGGGGGCAAAGTATTCGGCCAGGTTATTTGCAAAGTGCCCGATACTGAAGGTCACGGCTCCTGGCTCTTGTGGGGGCACGTTGCCTTTGAGTACCGAGAGCCAGAGGCGCGGCAGCAGGAAGGCCGGGGTCAGGGCAAGAAGGAAGCCTCGCTCTGCCAGGAGGCTCCATGAGAGTCTTCGAAAAGCGCACAGCAGAATCAGCAAAGATACGCAAAAAAGCGCCGACTCGTAGCGAATCGAAGCAAATACGCAGAGATTCATCCACAGGATCGCCAGGCGGTCGGCGTTCGGTCGTTGGAGAAAACCACGCGCACTATCGAGAACGAGCAACGCGAAGAAGAGAGCCAAGAAGTCGAATCCGCCGGAGCGTGCCGAAATCAAGACGATGGGGTGGGCGACTGAAAAAAAAGCCGCAAGTAGACCTCCCACCTCGCCAAAAAGTGTCTTTCCCAGACGATACGCAAGAAGAACGTAGACTGGTAAAATACATAGGTTGAAGATGAAGGCGTTTTCGACCTGATAGCCTAAAGCGGTGTGGAACAGACTGACGAAGAAGGGAAACGCCAAGGGGCGCTGGTCGATGCGCAAGCCGACATCCCAGTAGGTATCATAGTAGTATTTACCAGAAACCGTATAGGTGGGGCTCTTCATACTGAAGAGGTTCTTCGAGATCCCAACCAGGTTGGCTTCGTCCGAAAGGACTCGGAGTGCTGGTTCGATGGCGACTGAGGCGATCAGAGTTACGCACCCAGCGATGAGAAGACCTGGCCAGTTGTCGCGTAACCAGCGCCGTCCGGTCCCGGCCGTGCAATCTCGAGCCGCATAGAGGTAGCTACCCAACCAACAGGCGATCATCGCGCTGAGCAGGTAGTAGCTGGTGTCGAGAAACAGACGTTCCGTCCAGCTCTCCTCAGTCATACCCCCAAAAAACAGGCCAGCGCCCAAGAGCGGAAGAGACACCAGCACCCAGCGGTTTCGGTGTAGAGGAGCACGGGGCGCTGAGTCTTGGGCTGGGGGCATGTCCGGAAGCCTCGCGACGAAAAAGAGCGCGTCGCGAGGGGGGGAGAGGTGTTAGAGGTGCTTTTGATCGAGAGCCGCGACGTCGACGCGAATGACGGCCTGCCCGTTGTTTTCGTGGGTGGATCCGTCCGAGGAGAAGCTGCCCAGGCTGCTAGTGGGAACGTAGAGGTGCCCTCGGGGGCCAAGAGCCGAGCGCCCGCTCTCGTCACTGTACAGGGCTGAGTTGCCGAGGTCTTCGGTCCCGAAGGGTTCAGACCAAAGGATAGCCCCGGTGGCATCGATCTTGTGTACGATCACGTCCCTCATCCCCGACGTCCCCGAGTAGTTGTCATTGTCGTTGATGACCAAAAATTCGCCATCGTCAGTCGGGACCAAATCTTTGAAAGCGGCACCGAGCCCACTCGGAAACTCGATTAATTCGTCCCACTTCAATGAGCCATTGATGTCGTAGAGCCCTACGTAGGAGGTGCCTCCCTTGCCGGTTGTGCCGAAGCCTCCAAGCATGAAATCTCCTCCTCCGAGGGGGACGATGGTACTGCTCCACGATTGAAAAAGGTCGCTGAAGCTGAGCAGGTGCGCGAAGGGGTTGATAGGACTATCGGTTGGATCAAAGATGATGACGGGGATCCCGGCGATGCTGCCGTCGGCTAGGTATTGGTAATGGAAAGGCTGGCTGTAGGTCTTTCCGGCCAAGTACACGAGACCATCACCGTCGACCGCTACTGCGCTCGCCAACTCGTCTTGTTCGTCGCCGAATTGATGGGAAGAAACGAGCGAGCCGTCCGGATTGAAGATCGAGACGAACATGTCGTTTTCACCGAAATGGGCCCCTTCGCTGTCGAGAATGCCCCTTGTTCCTCCGGCGGCATAGACCCGATCATTTTTGTCGATGAAAAGTCCCTCGACCGTATCGGACTCTGTGGTGGCTAGTGGTTTTGACCAAAGCACGTTTTGGTTGCCATCCATTTTGATCAAGAAACCATCAGTACTTCCCTGATTTTTTCCGACCAGATCTCCTTCGGTGAATCCCCCGATATAGACATCGCCTTGGCTGTCGACGGCAACGTCTCGTGCTTCCACTCCTTCGTTGCTTGTCAAAAAGTGTATCCACTGCTGCTCGCCTTGGGCGTTGTACTTGATCACGTAGCTGGAGGTGCGGCACGAGCCTTGGTCGCAGGTGTCTACGTCGAGGTCCTCCGGATCGGCATTCGTTGATCCCAGGACATAAACGTTCTCGTCAGCATCCACGGCGACGGCGAGTCCCCGATCACTCGCTTCCGAATCAAACTCTCGAAAGAAGGCGCCCGGATCACAGGTCGTATCCGTTTGTGCGTCGCCCTCGGTCTTGAGCACCTGGTCCCAGTCACAGGCGGTCCACGGGGTGCATTCGTCGGCCCCTTCTGTGGAAAAACCCCTTGTGCAGGGAGAGCATTCTTCAGAGTTGTAGTCGTCGCTGAAAGTGCCCGCGCCGCAGGGAGTACACTTTTGATCTTCTCTGTCGGTACCGACGCTTTCGACCCATTCGCCGGGCTTGCAGTTGGTCCAGGGTACGCAGGTTTCACCGTCCTGGTAGCAGCCTTCTGGCTCGGGTTCGGCGGGTTCACCGGTGGTCATATCGCCGTCTCCCGACGTCTCATCGCCGCCACCGGAAGTCATGTCGCCGTCTCCCATGCTGCCCGAGGTCATGTCGCCGTCGCCTGATGCGTCCCCATCACCGGATGAGCTCGTCGTCGACTCGCCGCCCTTGCCTCCGCTTCCCGTGTCCTCGGGGGTAGCGTTGCCGCGGATGGTATTGCAAGCGACCAGCGCAACGGTGACACAAAGAATACTCAAGTAGAGGGGGCGAACTTGATTCTGCATGAAGGATATTGGTTTCCTCGAGGGGAGGGGCTGATAGTCGAAAGTTCGGGAAGCCCCTAAGCAAGTGCTCTACCGTCGGTCGCTAAAGACCAGTGTCGAGCGAGTTGAGTGAACAGGGACGAGCTCCAAGGCGAGTCCTCAAAATATTACACCGGCCGCGCAATAGCCTGAAGGGCGTTGTCCTTCAAATACTACCTTCTTTACCTCCGAAGCTCGGACCGCTCCTCTGATGGACAGCCACTTTTTTCGCATCCTCGGGGTCGTTGGATTGTAAAATTGCAAAGGTGGGATGCGTATTTATTCTCCCCTTTGGCCACGGCAAGCACTATTTTCATCGGCTAGCTGGGACGCTACGAGGTCGACCATGAGGTTAAAAAGCATGGGAAGAGGGAAGTCATGGGTCACTTGGGGAGTACTCGCGTTGGTCGCGTCCGGTGCTGTAGCTTGCGGGGGCGGGGCGACACAACAGCCTGTCGAAGAACCCCAACCTGCAGAAGCCCCTTCGGAGCCGGCTCCGGCGCCTGAACAAGCCGCTCCCGTTCAGCCAGAAGCTGCGGCTGCCGTCGCCTCAGAAGCCTATGGCGAGCACGATGGTAAAGCCATCACACTTTATACGCTGACCAACAAGAACGGCTTGGTCCTCAAGGCCATCAACTACGGCGCAATCATCACCGAGCTTTCCGTTCCTGACGCGGACGGTAAGCTGGGCGACATCGTTCAAGGTTACGATTCGCTCGCGGCCTATGTAGAGAAGACGCCTTACTTCGGCGCGACGATTGGGCGCGTGGCCAACCGCATCGGCAAGGCGACTTTCAAGCTCGAAGGCAAACAATACAAGCTCGCTGCCAATGATGGGGAAAATCATCTCCACGGCGGCGAGAAAGGCTGGGACAAAGTCGTTTGGTCCGCCGACGCCAAAGATACCGAAGACGGGCCGCAAATTGTCTTTAAATACACGTCCCCCGATGGCGAAGAAGGCTATCCGGGCACGGTCGAGGCGGCCGTTGTTTATACCCTAACAAACGACAACGAACTCAAAGTGGAAATGAAGGCCACTACCGACAAGACGACCCTCGTCAACATGGCGCACCATTCGTACTGGAACCTCGCAGGCCATGATTCTGGCACGATCCAAGATCATGAACTGACCATTCACGCCGACAAGTACACGCCAGCCCCCGGGCTCATACCCAATGGTCAAGTGAAAGCAGTGAAAGGCACTCCCTTCGATTTTACCGAGCCCAAACTGATCGGTAAAGACCTCAAGGCAGCGGGAGGGGATCCAATCGGTTTCGACCACAACTGGGTCATCAACGGCGAAGCCAACGAGCTCCGGCCCATCGCCAAGTTGAAGCATCCCGGTACAGGGCGGGTTCTTACCTTGAGTGCTGATCAGCCCGGTTTGCAGTTTTACTCTGGGAACTTTCTCGACGGTTCGCTCAAAGGCAAAGGCGGTTATGCCTATCCCCAGTACTCTGGTCTTTGCCTAGAAAGCCAGAAGATCCCCAACAGTGTGAATGTGCCCGCCTGGCGAAACGAAGTGATTCTCAAGCCCGGCGAAGAATACTCTCACACTATGGTGCACAAGTTCACGGTTGAGAAGGAAGAAGCCAAAAAGGGCGAACTACCTCCGGCACCCAAGGCTCCTGCTCAGGCAGCCAAATCGGCTTCTTCGACCGCGTCCGCCGCAAAATAAGAAGGCCCAAACAATCCATAAAAGACGAGCCCCGAAATAGAAACGGGGTTCGTCTTTTTTATCCTCGACTCACGCGCCAGTGCTCAGCAAGCAAGGGGCGATAAACCCGTTCGTAGAGGTCGTGAAGAGTCAAAAACAACATCGCGATCAATGGGCCGTAGAGCAGCCCGATCAGCCCAAAGGAGGCGATGCCACCCAGCACGCTCATGAAGATGAGCAGGTCGTGAACGCGCATGGCTGAACCCATCATCTTGGTCTTGATGACGTTTTCGACCACGAGCCCCTGCACCGTGCAGAAGCTGGCGAAGACGAAGGCCTCCGTTGCTTGTCCCTGCATGTACAAGACGACGGTCGCAGGAACGACCACAATCGTGATGCCAACCAAAGGAAGGAAGGCGAAGACGGTCATGACCGTGCCCCAGAGCACCGGCGAGGGGAGCTCTGCGAGCCAAAAAGCTGCGCCTCCAAGCACCCCCTGAATCAAGCTCCCTAGACCATTGCCGACGAGGACGCCCTTGGATACTCGTTTGAAGGTTTCGACGATGAGTGCGTCTTCCTCGTCTGGAAGAGGCGAGAGGTCGTACATGAACTGTTTCAGTCGGTCGCCATCGACCAACAGGTAGAAGAGAACGACGAGGACCGTCGCCAGGTGTACTGATATCGACAGAATGTTAGTAAATACGCTGCTGCCGGCACTGACAATCACATCCTGAACCGAGGTGGCCAGTTGCTTCGCATAACTCATGACCATCGCCTTGCTGGCAGGAAGGCCGGCGGTTTCGGCCCAGGTAACCATGTTGTCGATCAACTTGGAGCCGAGAGAGGTCGAGGCGACGCCGTAGACGTCTTTGATCTCGAGGGCCAGGGTGTAAACGATTCCGACAACGGGGGCGATAATGAGCACCAAGGCGAGCAGCGTGACCAGGGCTGAGGCGACCCATTTGTTGCCACCGATCTTGGGAACAAGCCTCTCGTAGCTGCTCCGAAAAGTCCCGACGAGGATGAAGGCGAGTACCATATCCGTCACGAATCCCCGCAAGACGTAGGCCAGGGCGGCGATAGATCCGAGAAAGAGCACGGCAAAGAAGACGGGGGCCAGGTGTTCCGAAGCCACGAGGACCACGCTGGGTCGGTTTGGATCGAGGGCTTCTTCGGGTTCAGACGGAGCCTTTCCGGGTGCAGTCGGTCCCGTACTTGGGTCTGCGCCGTCCTGCTTCAACTCCTCCACCACCCGATTGTGGCAATAAAGAAGAGGGGAGTCCAAACACTGGATTGCTCATTGCCGTAGCGGATGGCTTTGACGTTATCCATCACGGGAGGACTCGCTTTTCGCCCCCTCAGCGATGACCCCCCAAAAGAAAAACGGGTGAAGCTTTTGCTTCACCCGTTGATCCGACTTTCGGCCTAAAGCTCACTGGTGTTGTCGCTGGAAGATGATCGTTCCAGAAGTCGTGCCGAGGGCCTCGGGTTTGGTCGTCGGGGTGGCGTGCAGGAACTCACCGTCGACACAGTAGGAGTAATCCACGTTCCTGATTTCAGTTGTCGTAATGGCATTGCCTTCAATGCTGTAGATTCCGGCCGTTGTGGCATCGTAGGTGATATAGCCGGCGCCCCCTGATTGGCTGACCTTGCCGGTGCAAATGCAGCCATTCTTTTCTCCATCAGAGCTGTCTGGATCATCCACGCAGGCCAGATCATCTAGACCAATCGAAGCCAGCGGTAACGTGACTCCGTCGCAAGTGACCACCGTTCCCGAAACATCACGACATTCCGGGCCGAGCTTGAGCTCCATGTCACCCACAGTCGTCGTGTTGTCAGAAATCATGCCGTCGGCACTCAGCGTCCAGTTGCCGCTCACTTTGAGCTCACCAGTGACATCGCCCTCTGAACAACCAATCCCGAAAGACTGCAAATTGGCCTTGCCGGTGACAGGGAGGCAGGTAGCGCTATCGTGAGCGAACCAAACGCCCTCGACGTTGCCACCGCACGCGGTCACGTTTTCGCATGAGGCCGGAGGAATTTCGACCTGAACTGCCGCCCCGCCAGAGCCACTGTCTGTTGCTCCAGAGCCGGTATCGCCGCTCGTGTCGGTCGCTGCACCACCGCTGCCAGTGATGTCACCGGTAGTGGCATCACCGGTAGTGGCATCACCGGTGGTGCCATCGCTGGCACCACTACTCGCGTCACCCGTAGTGGTCATCATCTGCTCGACCGCTGGGTCTTCCTCGTACCCGCTGCACCCGAGCAAAGGAAGACCGAGGCCGATTGCACCACATCCAAGCTGAATCAATAAGGATTGCTGTTTCATACTTTAATTTGTAGCGCTCTTACTGACCGTATCCAACCGTCTTAATATTATCCATGATAGCTTGTTCGACAGCCGCGTCTGGATAACCCTTGTAAACGGCACCTTCGTAGAAGGTCCCGAAAGAGTTATTGCTGTTGTCGCCGCCGACGCCAATCACGATGGCACCCTTGTGTCCGGGCGGATGATCCTTGGGATAATCACCCTCGTAGGCAAGGGTCAGACTTGCATCTTTCAAGTCTGCCATCGACAGGGCATAGGTGTAGTTCGGAGCGTTGCTATTGGTCTTGAGGAAGCCGATGGCAAACTGCGCATCGCGCATCGATGGGCTGTTGGGGTTACCGTTCGGATTCGAGTCGCTCAGACCACCCCAGCCCGGGTCGCTAGGAGATGACCCTCCCATCCAAACACCGGCCTCGAAATCGGCGCCGTACCAAGGGGGCTGTCCATTGCCTTTGCCCCAATATCCCGTACCGAGGAAGAGGGTGTTCATTTCCGCGTAACTGGCGGGGTCGGGTGTCACGTTGCCGAAGTCCCAACAGCAGGCCCCCCCTGCGTGAGTTCCATCCGCGAGCATGTACATGCCTTCCGCCTCGGTGCCCAAGGGAACATCAGTGCCTGGACTGGTTAGGCGATAGCCTTGACGTGAATCCATGTAGAGTGAGTGCACATCGTGGCCACCCACTTTGAGAGCGGCTTTTGAGTTCATCACTGTTTCAAAATCGTCCAGCCCGGCGAAATCTCCGCCATTGTGCAAGCCGCCTTTTGCCACGGGGAGATCGTTGCCTTTGCCTGACTGATCGTAGATCAATGAGACAGTGCAGGTGGTGCCGATGGGGCAGTTGCTTGTGAAGATGGAGTCATCAGCGAAGCCGCTAGCCGTCTGGGGTACATCTACGAGCATCCCAGGTTCAGGAGTCGTTTGATAGGGGATCACCAGGGAGCCGTTGGTCTTGTCAACCGCCTCCTCCACGTTGGTGACGCGCTCTCCGCCGATGTTGTACTCACTGCTGCCTACGCGCAGCTGGTACAGAGGCCCTTCGTAGTCGCTTTGGATGCGCCGGATGAGGCTATAAGCCGCCACGCACTCGTGCCCGGCATCGCCAGCGACATCACAAGGGCCGTCTTCGATGGTGCCACTCGCAGCTCCGCCTGAGCCATCGCCACCCGCACTGCCGCCGCCCGAGCCAACGCCACCCGCACTGCCGCCGCTACCGACGGTTCCACCGCCCGCACCAGCGGGCCCACCACTGCCGCCGCTACCGACGGCTCCACCACCCGCACCATCAACGCCTGTGGTCGAGCCATCGGTCGTGCCGGCGGTCATTTCGTTGGTTGAGTTGTCGGGATCATTGCCAGTACAGGCAACAAAGGTGAGTGCCGATGCAGCAATCACAAGCGCGGGACGATAGACCATCATGTTCAGCCTCCAGAAGTCACGAAGCGGGGTATTTGTAGAAAGGGTTTAGGAATGGGAAGTGAGTGTGAACGCTCACATCTTGACTGTCAAGTGTTAGTTCTTGATTTGTTCCTGTAACAGAACCAGAGCCGCTTGACCGCCCTCTTGGTGAAACGAAGGCGCCAACGGTGCAGTTAAAAAAGGATAGCAATTTGTACTGGACCGCACTGCTCATTTAGCGCAAAATACACCGCTAGGAGAGCAATTTTTGAAGATTCGTGGAGGGTACAACTTACCGGCTGAGGGGGGCGGGAGGGCTCCCCCCGCAGGGCTAAAATGCTGTAATCGGGCGCGCCCCTCTTAAGATCACCCAAGACACTGGTTTTCGTGCCGTGTGTGCGTTAACATGAAACAACCTGTCCACCCATTGAATTAGAACTTTGTTTGAACCGACCAGGGGGGACGAGCCCCTGAGCGGAGATGTCCTCATGAAGAGAAATACCAGAAATACACTGCTTTTTTCCGTTTCTTGCCTTTCGACCCTCGCCGGTTTTGCTGTGGCCTGTGGCGATTACTCGATGCCCAATGCGATGGACAGCACCGGTTCGACGAGCGGTGGTAAAAGCACGACGACCGGTTCTTCAACCACGACCGAAGATAGTACTACCGACGGAACAAGTGCCGGAACGACGGATGGCACGACCACCGACATGAGCTCGTCGAGCGGTGGGGGAATGCCCAGTACGGCCAAACTTCCATGCGAAGTTCTAGACACGGCGGGGCATGAATGTGTTTCTGCCCACAGTACGGTGCGTTTGATCGTGCCGGGCTACGCGGGGCCGCTCTATCAGTTGGACGACGGGACAACGACCATGGATATCATGGCCAAGGATGGATACGCTGACGGCGACGCCCATCGCGAGTTTTGTTCCGGCCTCTGTGAGTTCAGCATTATCTATGATCAGTCCGGCTACGGAAACCACCTGACTGTGGCCCCTCCGGGCAGCGCCAAGTCTACCTGGGCCAACCCAGTGAGCGGTAAGTCGTTGCCTACGGCTATAAACGGGCACTCTGTCTTTGGGATGAAGTTCCGCCCGGGCCAAGGGTACCGAGCAGCGTGTAACGACTGCACCTACCCCGAGGTCTTTCCTTCTGGCGTACCCATTGATGACGAACCGCAGACGCAGTACATGATCACCAGCCAGCACGACTTGATCAACGGCTGCTGTTTTGACTACGGTAACGCCGAGACCACCCAGAACAACGACGGCAACGGTACGATGGAAACGGTCTATTTTGGCGCTGGGGTGATCTGGGGCCGAGGTAGTGGCAACGATGTGGGCCCCTGGGTCATGGCGGATATGGAAAACGGCCTCTTCCCCGGTTGGGAAAACGGCCAGGACCGCAATATCTCGACGAATACCCCTCTTGAGTTCGACTTCGTCACTGCGGTCGTCGTTGGAGATACTCAAGACAAGAACAACGGTGACGGTCGCTTTGCTCTCTACGGAGGTGACGCCACGTCGACCGAAATCACAGAGATGTATGACGGCATTCGTCCCGAAAAGCCTGGTTACGTTCCGATGCAAAAGCAAGGTTCGGTCATCCTGGGCATCGGTGGCGACAACAGTGACGGCGATGGCGGCCGCTTCTACGAAGGCGTCATTGCCCTCGGCGCGGCGAGCTTTGATACCGTCAAGGAGCTTCAGGTCGCGATTGCTGACGCTAAGTATGGCGTAGAGTAAGAGCGCAAGCTCCCAGATCCATGCGGGCTTCTCTGCCGTGGGAGGCCCGTAAAGAAAGCGGGGATGTGACGCTGGACTCCAGGTTGCAACCCGAGTTATGCAACCCTTCCGAACCTTGAGTTGGGACTCTCGATTCGCTCACAAGTGGGTTGACACCCCAAATGTTAGCGTTCACAATCAATTACCTATAACATAGCCGAGCGCGGCGTGGATTGGTCGTTTTTGACCTCCCAGTATTCGTCGCGACACGAGAAGCCAAGCCATGCTGCGAAAATTGCAAGTGTTGCTCGCGTCAGGAGTGTCGGTTCTAGCGACTCCTGCCCTTGCACAAGAATACGAAGACAACTCGGATACTGGTTCGGATGCCGCGTATGGTTCCGAAGATTCTGCTGCTTACGGGGACGATGTTGATCCATCGACCGAGCAGGAGAGCGCAGTAGAAGAAGAAAACGAGCCTGAAGAGCTCGTGGGCTCTGAGGGTGAGGCGGATGCCGAAGCCTCCACGGGTGGTGAAGTTTCGGCATCGCTTGCAGTTGGAGGCTCAGGCCTTCCCGATGCTCAGGGCGACAAGGAGGGCAAATCGGGAGACAAGGTCGAGGCCAAGAGTGAGCTGAAGAACTGGGACTTCTCCATGAGCGGCTACTTTCGCGCGCCCATGGCGTTGGGTCTCAGTCCGCGCCCGGATCCGACGGACCCGAACGGGGAAACCCACATGCAGGTTTCTTATGGCCCGAACCGTACGGTAGACGCGAACTACTTCTCCTTTGCCTATACCCGCCTGCAAGAACAAGACTGGGTCGAGCTCATGGTCAACGCCGAGCGGGAGCACGTGAAGGCGACGGTGGGCTGGATGGGTTATTGGCTGGCGGCTAGCGGTTTCCGAAACCCGGATGCGGCGTGGGCTCCGGGTATTGCCTACCTTACCCTGGATACGGACATCGATATGGGGGCAATCAAGCCCAATGTCGCGCTTTCGGGTGGTAGCTGGTGGCCGCGCTTCGGCTATTTAGAAAAGTACGACACCTATACCTTGGGTATGTATCGCCAGCTGGGCGAGCAGCTCAAGTTGACGATCCCCTTCACTGAGGATTTCACCACCACCGTGGTTCAAGGTTTTGGTACCGGCCGCGACGGTAGCTTCAACTACCTCTCTCCTCCCTTCTACGCCTCGAAGGTCGGGCTCAATCTTTTGCACTACGCTCACCTGCAGTTCAACTACGGCGATTGGGTTGAGGTTGGCTTGCATAACAATATGCAGTGGACGCGAGACCCTTTGATTCTCGACGGTGCGTCCGGCGAAAAGGCCTACAAGAATGCTCGCGAGGCTAAGTTGATGACCTTGGGCGCCGAGGCCAAGGTTTCGTTTCCCCGCGCTGGTAGCGCCTGGGTATCGCCCTCTTATGTGACGATAAAAAATGGTTGGGCTTTGGGCACCGCGGGCGTGGAAATGGTCCACGGCTTGAGTCCGGTGGGCCTCGCTACCAACTACTTGGCCTGGAGCGGTAGCCCGCCCGACAGTACCGGGAGCGGCACCTTGTTCAACTTGGGTTTCCTTTACGAAAACACTCTGTCCAACGTCTTGGGCCAAGAAAAGGGCACGGTCCCCGAGGTGACTCTCAATGTCTTTGGGCTATTGGTGGACGCCACCTTGGATCGCCCCGACCCCCCAGAGGGTAAGGCGCGCTCCATCAACCAGAACAAGATTTCTCAGTTCAAGTACGGTGCCGACATCGAGTACAACCCCTGGAAGTGGTTGGGTGTTATGGCTCGCTGGGACGAGGTGAACTACGACATGAACAATCCCGGATACATCTTCTCGGCGATTACTGGCCGGGTTTCCTTCTACTCGGACTTCATGTCTGGCGAGCGCATTTACATCCAGTACTCGCGCTACCGTTACGGCGACAAGATGGTGCTTGCAGGCCAGTGGCCCTGGGGTCTGCCCCTGGTTGCAGGCAGCAATATCATTCAAGGAACCCAGTACGCGGGATCCAAGCCAGACATGGATGTCATCAAGTTCCAGGCAGATATCAGCTTCTAATTATCTGCTCACTTCGAAGTAACGAAGTTAAAAGCGACCGCTCCTAAGGAGTGGTCGCTTTTTGTTTGGTGCGCCCAGCATGGGCGCCACCTTCGGGAGTCGAGTGAGCAAAGCGCCTCAGATGTTCAGGCAACTGGAGCTGCCGCTGGGAGGCAGGGGTGAAGCCCCGAGGGCCCAGCGAAGAGAAATAAGGGTAGTCCCGGCGTGGACGGGATGACGGTGGAAGGGCTCCCCGGATATCTGCACGAGAGCTGGCCCGGGATTCGTGAGCAATTGTTTGCGGATCGCTACCAGCCAGAGGCAGTGAGACGGAAGGTCATTCCAAAGAGCGGTGGTGGGGAGCACCAGCGAACACGAGGCAATTCCTGGGGGGGGCCTATGGGTCGCCCCGGGCCGAAAGGTGAAACATCGCGTGTCGAGCAAGGTCCTGATTGTCTATCCTGGCTTCGGCAACAGTCGGTTGAGCCGCACACGGAGAGAACGGTCCTCGTTTCTTGGTACAGATGAGGGTAAAAAGAGCTCAAAGTTTCATTGCGACAGTCGAGTCGCGCACGACTAGTTCGGGGGGAACAACGACTCGTGTGGCTTGGCGCTCACCATCGATGCGTGCCAAGAGAATGTGCACGCATCGTCGGCCGAGTTCTGCGAAATCCTGCCGTACCGTTGTAAGTGGCGGGGTGAAGTAGGCGGCCTCGGGGATATCATCGAAGCCGACGATGCTGATGTCTTTCGGAACAGAGCGTCCAGCTTCATGGAGGCGTCGCAGAAAGCCGAGGGCCATCTGATCGTTGGCGACGAACACCGCGGTGAGATCTTTGAGAGTAAGCAGGGTTTCACCGAGTTCGTAACCCGAACGAGGAGTCCAGTCCCCACGGATCAGTTCAGGCACCGGTGCCCCGGCCGCTTCGAGAGAGTGCTTCCAGCCGATGATGCGCTCCTCGGCCTCTTGCCAGTCTGGGGGCCCACCGAGGTGATGTACCGTCTTGTGTCCCAAACTGAGTAAATGACGCGTGGCGGCCGCTGCTCCGGCACGTTGATCCACCATGGCCGAGGGAATGGCCGAGTTTTGCCCTGCTTCGACGGCAACCGTGGGGAAGGCTGGACCAATATGACGTAGAGCATCCACACCTGCGCGATGGGGCGCGATGATGGCGACGCCGTCCACACCTTGGTCGCGGAGCTGCTCGAGGGCATCGAGCACGGTTCCACGATTGATCGAGCGGAGACTGGATACGTTGATGGAGTAGCCTGCCTCGTGAGCCGCTTGCTCGATCCCGTACACCGTGGACGCCGGACCGTATTGGGTCGTATCCGAGCTCACCACGCCCAAAGTTTTTGAACGACCGGTGGCCAGGGCGCGGGCCATGGAATTGGGCCGGTAGTCCAGCTGTCGAATTGCCGCCAATACGCGATCGCGTGTTTCGCCGCGGACGTGGGGGCTGTCGTGAAGCACGCGGGAAACTGTTTGGTGTGAGACCCCCGCAAGACGGGCCACGTCTGCCATCACCGCAGGGCGTGGCTTGTCATCGGTTCCGGACACGTCGAATAGATACTACAGCGCCTTGACAGAATAAATGTGAGCGTTCACAATTGCTACATTCTTGGGCATCATTGCGCCCAAGCCTCAACCTTCAAAGTACGGGCGATGACAAGCGTGGCCGATCAAAATAAGCGAGAAATTTGGTTCCTGACGGGAAGTCAGCACCTCTATGGTGAAGAAACATTGAAGCAAGTTGCATCCAACTCGGAGCAAATTGCAAAAAGTCTGGATGCGACGGGGAAGATGCCGGCGCAGGTGACGTGGAAGCCGATCTTAACGGGCCCCGACGCTATCACTCAAATCTGCCTCCAGGCCAACTCTGATCCGAACTGCGTGGGCGTGATCACCTGGATGCACACATTCTCGCCCGCCAAGATGTGGATTGGCGGCCTTTCTCGCCTGCAGAAGCCTTTGGCTCACCTCCATACGCAGTTCAACAGTGAGCTGCCCTGGGCTGAGATCGACATGGACTTCATGAATCTCAATCAGGCGGCGCACGGTGACCGTGAGTACGGGTTCATTGTGGCTCGTTTGCGCATGAATCGAAAAGTGGTGGTCGGCCACTGGAAAGACGCCGATGTTGTCGATGAACTTGCCGGTTGGGGACGAAGCGCCCTGGCGATGCATGAGTCACGACAGCTCAAGGTTGCTCGCTTCGGTGGGATGAATATGCGCGAGGTGGCCGTGACTGGCGGTGATCGCGTCGAGGCACAAATTCAGCTCGGTTGGTCCGTCAACGGTTATGGCGTGGGCGATTTGGTTGGTCCGATTGCCGAGGTGACAGACGCCCAGGTGGACAGCCTGATTGGCGAGTACGAAGAAAGCTACATCCTGAGCGCGGCCCTGAAGAAGGGCGGAGACAAGCATGAGGCGCTGCGTTATGCGGCCCGTCAAGAAATCGCCATGGCGGCCTTCCTGAAAGAGGGTGGTTTTGGGGCATTTACAACGACCTTCGAGGATCTCCATGGATTGGCCCAGTTGCCGGGGTTTGCCTGTCAACGGCTCATGGCTCAGGGGTACGGTTTCGGAGCGGAGGGTGATTGGAAGACAGCCGCTCTCGTTCGCTTGGGCAAAGTGATGACCGGCGAGCGCGCTGGGGGAGTTTCCTTCATCGAAGATTACACCTATCACATGGTCAAAGGGCAGGAGCGCATTCTTGGAGCTCATATGATTGAGGTTTGTCCTTCGATCGCCGAAGGGCGTCCTAGCCTCGAAGTCCACGAACTGAATATTGGTCGTCGCGCCGACTTGCCCCGTCTGGTTTTCGACACGCAGGCGGGTCCAGCAGTCAACGCCACTCTGCTCGATATCGGTGGTCGGATGCGTATGATTGTGGCCGAACTCGATGTGGTCGCCGCCGAGCACAAGATGCCGAAGTTGCCGACCGCGCGAGCTCTTTGGGTGCCTCGACCCGACTTTAAACGCGGCGCTCAGGGCTGGATCGAAGCAGGAGGTGGTCATCACTCCGCCTTCTGTCAGGCCGTGACTTTTGAGGAGTGGGAAGACTTCGCCTCAATGGCAGGGATCGAAGTGATTCGTCTTGGAGCCGACTTGGATCTGCGCACTTTGCGTAACGAGCTGCGCTGGAACGACCTCGCTTACAAGTTTGGACGTTGAGAAGATGAGCTCCCCTTATCGTGAGTTGAAAGAAAGAGCTTGGGCTGCCAATCAAGAAATCCCCAAGCGCGGTCTGGCCATTTATACATTTGGTAACGTCTCTGCTTTTGATGCCGAACGGGGAGTCATGGCCATCAAGCCAAGCGGCGTGCCCTACGACGAGCTCAAGGTTGATGACTTGGTGGTCATCGATCTCGAGGGCAAGACCGTCGAGGGCACCATGCGCCCCTCTTCGGACACCCCGACCCACCTGGTGCTCTACCGTAACTGGAAGGGCATTGGTGGGGTGGTTCACACGCACTCGACCTATGCGACGGGCTGGGCTCAAGCGCGGCGTGCTATTCCGATCTACGGCACCACTCATGCCGACCATTTGGCCGAGGATGTTCCTTGTACAGAGGTGATGAGCGATGCCGCTGTTGAGCGCGACTACGAGATCGAGACGGGAAACCAGATCCTCGACTGTTTCAAAGATCGCAACCCTCTCCACACCCCGATGGTCCTCGTTGCGGGGCATGCGCCCTTCGCCTGGGGTAAGACTCCAGAGAAGGCCGTCTATAATGCAGCCGTCTTGGAAGAGTTAGCCAAGATGGCCTTCGTGACCCAAGCGCTCGACCCGAACGCCAGCCCCTTGCCGCCGAGCTTGATTCATAAGCATTTCGAGCGGAAGCACGGTAAGAACGCTTATTACGGCCAAAAGTAGCCGTGTCCCCTCTGGGACTGAATTCGACAAGACTCAATTCAAGAACGACAGCGGGCGCCCCGCGGGGCGCGCCTAGGAGGCCTCTGTGAAAGAAAACCAGGATAACGCAATTGAGCTCATTCGATCGGGTCGTGCCGTCCTTGGCATCGAGATGGGCTCGACTCGAATCAAAGCATCTCTGATCGCCCCCGATACCACGCCCCTTGCTTCGGGTGCGCACGCTTGGGAAAATCAGCTCAAAGATGGGGTTTGGACCTACGACATGAAAGAGGTCTGGGCGGGGCTTTCATCTTGTTTTGCCTCTTTGGTCTCTGACGTCAAAGAGCGTTACTCTGTCGATCTTGAGCACGTCGCCGCTCTGGGGGTGAGCGGCATGATGCATGGCTACGTGGCCTTGGATGCGAAGGACGAGTTGCTTGTTCCTTTTCGGACTTGGCGCAACAATATTACCGGTGATGCCTGCTCCGAACTGACCAAGGTGCTCGACTTTGCGGTGCCGCAGCGTTGGAGCATTGCTCATTTGCACCAGTCGATTCTGGAGGCTCAGCCGCATGTGGGGCAAATCAAACATCTCACTACCCTGGCGGGTTACGTTCACTTCAAGTTGACCGGTGAACGAAAGATGGGGGTGGGGGAGGCCTCGGGCATGTTCCCCATCGATCCGAACACAGGAGACTTCGACCAACAGCGTCTCGACAAGTTTGATGCTCTGGTCGCTCCTAAGAATCTAGGATGGAAGCTTCGCGACATCTTGCCCGAGGTGCTGTCGGCCGGGCGAGAGGCGGGGCGGCTTAGTGAGTCGGGCGCACGTCTTCTGGATCCGAGCGGTGGTTTGAAGGCTGGTGTGCCGCTGTGTCCCCCTGAAGGTGACGCTGGAACGGGCATGGTGGCGACCAATGCCGTCCGACCGCGTTCAGGAAACGTATCGGCGGGCACTTCGGTGTTTGCGATGATTGTGCTCGAGAAGAACCTCTCTCATGTACACGAAGAAATCGACATCGTCACAACGCCTCATGGCAAGCCAGTAGCCATGGCCCACTCCAACAACGGCTCTTCCGATCTGGACGCCTGGGTGTCTCTCTTTGCTCAGGCTGCCCAAGCACTCGGCGCCGACGTGAGTGTCGATCACCTCTACGGAACCCTGCTGCCTCAGGCTTTGCAAGCGGATGCTGACGCCGGAGGACTGCTCTCGATCAATTATGTATCGGGAGAGCACATAACTGGATTCAACGAAGGGCGACCTCTTTTCGCCCGAAGTCAGGACTCCAAGTTGACGTTGCCCAACTTCATGCGGTCCATGTACTTTTCTTCGCTCTGCGCGATGCGTTCGGGCGTGAACATTCTCACCGAAAAAGAAGGCGTAGTGATTGAGGAGATCCGCGGTCACGGAGGCTTCTTCAAAGGTGGTGACACAGGTCAGCGCATGATGGCAGCAGCTCTCAATGTGCCTGTTAGCGTTCCTGCCACCGCGGGAGAAGGTGGCGCCTGGGGTATGGCTGTTTTGGCGGCCTATATGCTCGAGGGAGACAACGCCGCGTCCCTGCCTGAGTACCTTGACTCCAAGATCGCCGGTAGCATGGGGGAAGCCGTAGCTCCCAACCCAGTCGATGTAGACGGCTTTAAAGTTTTCTTCGAGCGACACAGGCAAGGACTCTTGATCGAACGCGAAGCCGTTAAGGTCCTGTCCTAAACTTGTGTCGCGCTTCAATCTGCCCCTTCATCACATCTTCCTCTTGAGCCTGAGCCTGAGCTCTCCGGTCCAGGCTCAAACGGATCCCTCAGTGACCATCGACGTCGACGCCACAAATCTTGCTCCGCCGCTTAAGCCGGTTTGGGCCTATTTTGGCTACGACGAGTCGAACTACACGACTCACCCGGAGGCGGTGGAGCTTCTTTCTGATCTCGCCGCAATGCACGCTCCCGATCCGGTACGGGTGCGCAGTCACTTTCTCTTCAACACAGGGGACGGTACGGCAAAACTCAAGTGGGGGTCGACGAATATCTACACCGAGGATGCACAATCCAATCCCATTTATGATTATTCGATTATCGATTCGATCATGGATGCGGCGTTGGATGCAGGCGTCTACCCGATGTTTCAGTTCGGCTTTATGCCGAAGTCGCTCTCCACTCAGCCCGAGCCATACGAGAACTCGAGCACCTACGTGATTGACGGCGGCGCTTTTTATCCCCCCAATGATTACGAAAAATGGGGTGAACTCGTGAGGGCCTATGCGGAGCACGCGAGTGAGCGCTACGACGGAACCCAGACGAATTGGATATGGGAACTCTGGAACGAACCCGACATCGCCTATTGGAAAGGCACTTTTGAAGAGTACGCGCGCCTTTACGACTTCACGGAAGCCGCCCTGCATTCTGTGTTGCCCGATGCTGTTTTGGGCGGCCCCGCGGTGGCTCGCCCTACCGAGGGCTTTCTTTCGGCTTTCTTAGCTCATTGCGAAAGCGGGACGAACGCCGTGACTGGAGAAGTGGGGACGCGCCTGGATATGGTGAGCTTTCACGCCAAGGGCGGCACGACCTACATTGATCGTGAGGTGGTGATGGACTTGGGTAAGCAACTCGACTTACACCGCGCCGGGTTTGAATCAATTGCTGCATCCGAGGCTTTTCGCTCGCTTCCCGTGCATATTACCGAAGCCGATCCCGATGGTTGTGCTGCTTGTT
Source organism: Polyangiaceae bacterium (assembly GCA_050300635.1). Classification (GTDB taxonomy): domain Bacteria; phylum Myxococcota_A; class Polyangia; order Polyangiales; family Polyangiaceae; genus NIC37A-2. Next base: position 108,706 of record JBNKYC010000028.1, on the reverse strand, counting down.
CGGCCAATACGGCGCGCCACTTTGGCTATCGCAATTCGAGCGCCTACGGGGCGTATGAGGTTGCGATGATGAAGCACACCATCGATCAGGCCGAAGCGATGGGCATCAATCTCGAAGGTCTTCTTACTTGGGCGTTTACCTTTCCTGGATCAGAGTACTTTGCTGGTTATCGGGCGCTTTCGACGAACGGGATCCCCATGCCTGTGCTCAACGCATTTAGGCTGATTTCTCAGCTCCGTGGAGCTCGCTTGCCGCTTGTGAGCAGCGGCGCTCTTTCTGTCGAGCAAATGATTCAATCAAAAGTTCGAGATCAACCCGACATTGACGGTTTGGCCGCCATGGATGGAGAGACGGTGCGCGTGCTAGTTTGGAATTATCACGATGTGCTCAGCGATGAGGCCGTGCCGTCACAAGTTCAACTTCGGCTAGCGCTCCCTCCCGAGTTTGAGGGAAGAGCCGTCGTGCGGCATCAAAGAGTCGACGACGAGCATGGCGATGCCTTTTCTGTCTGGGAAGCGCAGGGCAAACCAGTGAGTCCATCGGATGAGCAACGAGCAGCGCTCGAGGAAGCAGCCCATCATCTGGAGTTTGCTGAAGAGCAGTTTATCGAAGTTGAAGGAGGAGAAGCGCTTCTCTCATTTCAGCTTCCGCGATTCGGAGTGTCTCTCGTCACCCTGAATCCGGCCCGCAAGTCGGATGGTGAATCGGAGGCTTCTGGATGTGCGTGTCGAACGGCAGTTCATGAGAGGACGCCGCCCATGGTTCCTTTTATGGTCTTGCTCGCATTGGCGCTCGCGAGCAGACTGCGCGCGGCCCATACCGGTTCAAGGGCCTCAAGTGCGTCCCGGCACTCGTGGCTTCACTGAGTCGGCCTTGAAGCACAGCGTGCTTCAAAGAGCGAAGTTTTTTCGCGGACCAAGATCGCGACAGCCGAATCAGGCGGCTGAACAGGACACCTGAAAGTACCACTCTCATTTTCGGAGACCCAAATATGCAAACCATCGATTGGCTCGTAGTAGGAGCCTACTTCGCGTTGCTTATAGGCATCGTGTGGAAATCGTCGAAGAAGGTAGATACCTCGGCGGATTACTTCTTGGCTGGTCGAGACATCGGCTGGTTCGTCGTCGGTACTTCATTGCTCGCTTCGAACATTGGTTCCGAGCACATTGTCGGTCTGGCCGGCAATGGCGCTACCACCGGTATGGCAATGGCTCACTGGGAGCTACACGCGTGGATTATGCTCTTGTTGGGCTGGGTCTTTGTGCCCTTTTATTACCGCTCGGGCGTGTTCACGATGCCCGAGTTCTTGGAGCGACGCTTCAACTCGAGCACTCGGCTCGTGCTCTCGTGCGTGTCCTTGGTTGCCTATGTCTTTACCAAGGTATCGGTCACCGTATTCGCCGGTGCTCTCGTCTTCCAGACTTTGCTTCCTGATACCTTTGGTACACCCGAGAACGCCTTTCTCGTCGGCGCCATTACGACAGTTGTGCTCACTGGCATCTACACCGTCTTCGGTGGTTTTCGCGCGGTCGTTTATACCGAGGTCGCCCAAACCGGTCTCTTGCTCTTCGGTTCGCTCTTCATCACCATCTTCGGCCTTTCGGAGCTTGGAGGCTGGGGCGAGTTGAAGAACATCATCGGCGAAAAGGCCGACACCTTCGCTCTTTGGCGTCCTCTCGAAGACCCCGAGTTTCCTTGGTTGGGCGTGATGATCGCTTCACCGATCATCGGTATTTGGTACTGGTGTACCGACCAGTACATCGTACAGCGCACCTTGGCCGCAAAGACTCTCAACGACGCGCGTCGTGGTGCCATCTTTGGTGGTTTTCTGAAGGTTTTGCCGGTCTTTATCTTCTTGGTGCCTGGCATGATCGGCTACGCTTTGAACCAACGCGGTCTCATCGCTATTCCCTCGGATGCCGACGGCAACGTCAACGGCGATATGGTCTTCCCCACGATGGTGGCTCACCTGCTTCCTGCGGGCCTGCGCGGCATCGTCGTGGCCGGCGTTCTTTCGGCGCTGATGAGTTCACTTGCTTCACTTTTCAACTCCAGTGCGACCCTGTTTACGGTCGACATCTACGAGAAGCTGCGTCCCGGCGCTCCTGAGAAGCAGCTCGTCTTTGTCGGTCGTGTTGCCACTGTTGTCGTGGTCGTTTTGGGGCTCATCTGGATCCCCGTCATGAAGTACATCTCCGGCGGCGGTCTTTACCAGTACTTGCAGAGCGTACAGGGCTACCTAGCGCCGCCCATTACGGCTGTGTTCCTGCTTGGACTTTTCTTCAAGCGTATTAACTCTCGCGGTGCATTGTGGGGGCTGAGCGTTGGCTTCGTTATCGGTATGACCAAACTCACGGTGCAAGCCATGTGGGGCGCCGGCGTGATTTCGAGCGGCGGGATCTTGGGCGCAATTGGCGAACTCAACTTCCTCTACGCTTCAGGATGGCTGTTCTTGATCAGCGTCGCGATTGTCGTGGGCGCTTCGCTTTCGGCACCTCAACAGCCCGATGAGCAGATCAAGGGCCTAACTTACGGTAGCGTCGAAGTTGCGGATGAAGGCGAAAGCTGGGGTGCGCTCGACGTGGCAGCGAGCATCGGAGTTGTCGTCCTTGTGATTGGTATCTACACCTACTTCAGCTTCTGGCTCTAGGACACGATGTAGCTACCCATCGACGGGTAGAGAAAGCCCCGCGGTCATCGGCCGGCGGGGCTTTCCTTTTTTGTATGGTGGCACGTAGGAGAAGGGGTGGCTTCGCCGGGCGGCGTTTGAAGGGCGCTACAGCAGGCGGCAGACTGTCATTTTACTCGGCGGCCTCAAGCTTGAAAACGTCGCCAAGCAACGAGACGAAGTAGAGTTCCCCGTCGGCTCCATTCGAAATGGCCACCACTCGCTGCACGTTGCTCAGATCTACGGTTTGACTGACTGGAGTCGAGACTTCGGACCTTTGGGGGTCCCACCGCGTCGACCAGATTGTCCCACTCGAATAATCAGCGAAGAAGTAGGTCCCGCGCAGGGCTGGAATACCTGCCCCGCGATAGACAGCTCCACCGGTGATCGATTTACCGCTTGAGCGTCCGTAGTCCCAAACGGGCGCCGTAAAAGGTTGGCTGTCGCATTCCGCATCGGGTGGGTAGCAAGCCTTGCCCTCCATGACGTTCCAACCGTAGTTTCTTCCCCCTTTGCCTCGTGGTTCGACGTTCAGCTCTTCGAGCTCGTCTTGACCGACATCGGCGATGTAGAAGTCTCCGGTGCAGCCGTCGAAAGAGGTCCGGAAGGGATTACGAACGCCGTAGTCCCAGATTTCGGGTGCGGCTTCGTTTTGGCTGTCCTTCAGGTTGCCTTGGGGGATGGTGTAAGGGAGCTCTTCGCTTTGCGTCGGGTCGATGCGCAAGATCTTGCCCAGCAGAGTGGTGAGATCCTGCCCTCGTTGTTGGGGATCTCCTCCCGAGCCGCCATCCCCGAGGGCGATGTAGAGGAGGTTGTCTGCTCCGAAGTTGATCGAGCCCCCATTGTGATTGTTGTAGGGTTGTTCGATCTTCAACAGCAAACGAGCGCTTCCTTCGTCGGCGATATTTGCATCCGTGCTGACCTTGTATTCTTCGATGATCGTGTCACCGGAATCATCGGTTCCATTGCTGTAGTGTAGGTAGAGGAGCCCATTTTCGGCGTAGTCGGGATGAAATGCCATGCCGAGCAGTCCCTGCTCGCCCTCGGAGGCGACCTTGGTGGAGATGTCGAGGAAGGGCTTTGCCAGTAGCTGCCCGTCTTCCAGGATGCGAACTCGCCCCCCTCGTTCCAGAACGAAGAGGCGATTTTTAGATGCGTTCGGTTCGAAAGTGAGATCGATCGGTTCAGCCAGTTGTCCGCGGGAGATTGGGGTGGCTTGGAGGGCGGGGACGCTCCCGTTGGGATTGCGACAGTCAAAACCACGTGCGGAAGGGAGGGCAGGCTCGGGATTCGTCTCTTCAGTTGTTGTATCGCTGGGCTTTCCTCCCGATCCCTGGCCACCAGATGAGCTCATTTTCGCACCGCCATCCCCGGAATTTTCTCTGTCGTCCTGGCGCTTAGACGCACTCCGCTCGCAGGCGCCGAGCAGGAGCAGGGGTGTCGACGCGGCGAGGGCAAGCACGAGTGGGGAACGGAGGCGTTGAGTCATCTCTCTTTGGCTATCCCGCGAGCGGCGAAGTAGAAAGAGACGGACGAAAACAGCAGCAATTTCGACATGACTTGGGGGGCGGTGCAGGCGGGGTTGCCCGGATACCTCGCGGGCTCCCTTTGAGGGGGCGGATTTTTGCAGGGACTGCTATCCTCCCACCTGCCCCAGTGATGGAAAGAACGCGACGACGCAAGATTGCTGTGCCCCTAGACGCTGGAAGTGGTTTAGCGGTCGAGCTCGAAGTTCAGGCCCGGTGGATCAAGGCGGTGACCCACCGATTCGATTCGATCAAGGATGCCGACAATTACTGTCGGGGGCTGGAGCACCTTCTGAAAGTGGCCAAGATTGGTGACGTCTTGGTGGACGGTCGCCGCCACCAAAGTGGCACTCGCGAGGCGAATGAGCGCATTTGGAAGTGGGTCGATGAATGTGGACTGCTCAAGCGCATGGCCTTGCTCAACGAATCTCCGAACTTGGCGGCAGCGATTCGGATGAGAAATTTGGCCTCGCCGGTAAGAAAGGTGAAACCATTTCAGTCTCAACTTGCAGCTGAGCGCTGGTTGTTGACGGGTAGGTAGGTGGAGTCAGAAGAGCTATCGAAGACGAGGCCTAGGGCGCGCGGTCGAGTCGGCGTTCGATGATGCGGGCGCTCTTCCTGAAGGCGGCAGCTTCGGAGCGACACGGGGGATAACAGGTGCGCCCCCATCCGCATCGCTTGGGAGCGGTCGCTAGGCCAAGCAACTGTTGGAGGCTCCTCTTGTCTCCGTACTTTTCTGCGCGCGAAAGTAGCGGGAGTCGCGCTTTACAGCTGCCTGCGTAGCGAAGATCGTAGGCAATGAGTACCCTTGGTGAGGCGTTCTTCTGCTTGCGCAAAGTCTGAAAAATCCCACGTAGACGTGAAACCTGTTTGGGGTTGTCTGCCATCAGCTCGTACATGAATTCGGCGCCTTCGTCAGCGAGTCGCTCGGTAACGACCGTTGCTGCGGCTCCATGGGCTTTGCTTCGAGAGAGTAGAGCTTTGCGCAGGATGAAGGCGACCTCGCTGTCTTCTTTGTATGAGGGGTCGACTTCGAGCAGGTGCGATATGGTTTTTACCGAGCGAACGAGGGTGTCTGCTCGACTGGCGTGAGCCATCACTAAAGCCTTGAGTAGTTTGCTATCGTCGGGGTGCTTCTTGGCCAGGATTTCGAGCGCGTCGGCGCCCTCCTCTTTGGCGATCGCTAGTTCTTCTTCTGGGGCAGGCTCGATCCCTCGATCGTCTCCCCTCGTTCCTGCTTCTTTTTTTGCGAGGGCGTCGGGGGCTTTTGAAGTCATCTTGTCGCGGCTGCGGTCAGACGGCGGCGGAGGTTCCTTGGACGCCGTCTTGGGTTTGGCGCGTGCGAAGGCCGAGGCTGAGCGTTCAGGTTGAGCCGGCGCGCTCCTTGGGCCGGCCAAGGGGAGCGCCAAGAGAAGTAGGCCTGCGGTCAAGGCTCCCGAGACCAGTCCCAGCCGGGCCGCGCTTCTAAGGTAGAGATGATTGAACCTTTCGAACCATCGGTGCAGGAGGGCGACCAGCAATCCCAACACCCCGTTGACGGCTAGAACGACGTAGACCGAAGCTGCCGAGGTGAGGGTGAGCGCCTCATGGTTCTTGGTCCAGATACTGAGTGCCGCGGCAACAGAGCGCACGAGGAGCGCTGAAACCCCGTAGCTCGCGGCGCCGGCCAGTACGGGCGCTCGTACGGCGGGAATCAGTGCGGCTACTTTGGCGCTGTTGCTCCAGATCGCTTGTTTGAAACGACGTAGACCCCACAAGACGGGAAAAAGCGAGAGTACGAAAATGAGAGTGAGCAGCAGACCTTCGAGCACGGACGGCGTGAAGTTTCCTGCGGAGATGCCCCTGAGCTCCAACAAGCCCAGAGCAAGCGTACCCAGGAAGAGGAGCAACATGCATGAGCCGATAATCAGAAAAGAAAGGAGCTGGGCTCGGGGAGGGACGAGACTTGGCGCCGTCAGGGTTCGTCGGTCGAGCCGGCTCGTCATGCCATGGAGCTCTGAAAGAGCGGCCTCCATCTCTCCTGCACTTTGGTAACGTTCCTGGGGATTGCGCGCCATCGCCTTTTGGATGATGATTTCCAAGTCGATGGGTAGCTGAGGCGAAAGAGCCCGTGGTCTTGGGGGTTCTCCTCCCATGACCGCCAGCACCGTCAGTTGAGGTGTATCGGCCTTGAAGGGGGGCTGTCCCGTCGCCATAGCGAAAAGTAGGGCTCCTATGCCGTAAATATCCGTTCGAAGGTCCGTATCCTTCCCGTGGGCTTGTTCTGGGGCCATGTAACCCGGCGTGCCAAGAATGATGCCGGCCTTGGTGAGCTCGCTCTCGTTTTCTACGAAACGAGATAGGCCAAAATCGAGAATCTTGATGGAGGGGAAGGGCGCAGGGGTATCCGAGTCGTGGTTTTGCGTTTGTCCTCGTCCTTCATCCAAGATGAAGACGTTGTGGGGCTTGAGGTCGCGGTGAATCACACCGCGTCGGTGCGCAGAGCTCAGCGCCGCACAGAGCTGCTTGCCGATGTGAACCAAGGTTTGGGCCGGCAAGGTCCTTTTCACTTTGAGGTAGTCGTTAAGGTCCTGGCCGGCCAGGTATTCGCAGACCATGTAGGGCCACCCCTGTGGTGTCTTGCCGACGTCATAGGTGCCCACGATGCCGTCGTGCTCGATGGTCGCCGCTGCCTCGGCTTCGCGTTGGAAGCGGATTGTTATGGCGGCGTCCATTGAGTATTCGGGGTGAAGAACTTTGATCGCGTAGCGCTTGGTTGAGATGCGGGTGTGTTGTGCTTCGTAGACGCGGCCCATTCCTCCTTCCCCCAGGACTCGAGTGACGTGATAAGTGTCGTGCAAGGTAGTATTGAGCAGGGGGTCGGGGGCGTCTTCGTCGATAGATGAGCCTGACCAGGAGCTTCTTTCTCTCATGGCCAGCTCACCAGGTCGCCGGGCGCCTGGCAGGCTCATTAAGTCGGCTTGGGAGAGTTCGCTTGCACTCTTGTGACTTGAGTCTATCGCCGCATCTTGGGCTCGATTGCCGTCTTCGTTGGAGTTCTCCAAAGGCGGATCTGTGGAGCTTTTGTTCAAGCGCTGGTCTTCCTAGGTGGGTGAGGGGACGACCGGGAGAGGGGGACCGGTGGGTGGGTCCAGTTTGGCAGGAGCGCGCTCTTGTGACGAGGGGTTGAGCTTTCGTCGCAATCAGAAGGGTTGGTGCGCGCGGTGAGTCAGGGGAGCTGCGCGCTTTCGTCTCATGTGTGTGCTCGTAGCAGATTCGAGGAAGAGCGGGTCACGTGGCTGGGTAGCGTCTTTTGGGACGTGCCGGCGCATGGAAGCCCTACCATCGAAAGCGCGACTGTGGCGCTCGAACGAGAAGGTGAGGTGGTGCGCTTTTATCTCGTGCCTGATACGATTGGTAGAGAGTTGCTGGGCGATGGGCGTCGATGGGCGCGGCGTGCCTCTGGTGCTCTATCTTTTCGAAATGCGCAATCAGTTTACCCCAATCGTTATCGGTGTGCTCACCCCTCAAACAGGAGGTTTCTATTACGGAAAGGTGATGAACGGTATTCTTAGCGCTGTTCGTCAATTGGGGGCAGTTGCCATTGCCTTTGAGACCACGCGGCTCCAGCTCCTCAAGGACGGTGAGGTGCTTTCGAGTGGATGGATCGATGGCTGGTTGGCGATTAATGAGTTTCAAGATCCCGATTTGTTGGCCTGCCTCCGCTCAAAGGAGCAGCCGATTGTTCATGTTCATTCCAAACCGGATATCGAATCAGCTTCTCTTGTCCTGCCCGACAATATCGGTGGGGCTCGGTTTGTTACTCGCCACTTGATCGAACATGGTCACCAGCGCATCGCCTTTGCTGGAGACCTCAAACACGTGGATGTCGCAGAACGGTTGTGCGGCTACCGAGAGGCGATGGAGGCTGCCGGCCTAACGGTGAGCGAAGACTTGGTGTTTGAGACTCCTCACCACAAAGAAAACGACGGTCGGGTGGTAGCCGCCGAGCTGTTGCAATTGAGCGGAGCCCAGCGAGTGTCCGCTTTGGTGGCTGCGACCGACCGACTTGCTCTCGGTGCAATGAGTTTTCTGAGCGAAAGTGGGCTGGAGGTTCCCCGCGACTTTGCGATTTCGGGCTTCGACGATGCAGATGCTGCGCAATTTGCTCAACCCCCTTTAACCACTGTCCGGCAAAGTTTTTTCGAAGCCGCGGGCCGCGCGGTCCACGAGCTGGTCGAAGCTATTCGAGCCAAGCGCTCTCCACGTTCACTGGTCCGAGTTCCTACTCATCCCATCTTGAGACGCTCTTGTGGGTGTCTCGTTTCCAAGAGTCAGCCGCCTCTATTTAGTCGGACGCAACAGTCTCGAAAGGACGCTCTCACACAAGAGTTGCTTAGATTCGCTGGGCGTCACCGTCCCGACTCGGTCAGTCTTGAACAATGGCCCCACGCTCAAACCATCGCGGAGGCGATTGATGCCGCCGCCCGCGGCGAGCTTGATCGGGGGACGGTCCGGGGAAGCTGGTGGTCCGGCTTCTTGGCGCACAACCGAGACGCCGAAAGCACAGTTCGCATCATGGAGCTGCTTGAGGTGGCACTTGGAGCTTGGGGCGGTGAAGGAATTCAGCGTGTCGGGGGGATCCTTCGTGACCTGCGGGTAGCGCTTATGCACGAGTGGCAAAGGAAGGAGCGGGTCATGGTGGCACACTACGAGTCCGTCACCGAGGCTGCTTACCGTCTGTCGAATGCTCTGTCTCATACTGGAGTCGATCCCTCGCATGATCTCAGCTGGATCAGGTGGAGTGAGCCCCAGGCGGCTTGTTGCGCACTTTGGGCAGTTTCTGCGGACGACTATCACCCGGTTTCCGAGCAATCGACGCACCGTCCGCCGCCTGTGGAACGAGGGCCGGCTGTGCTTCGACTCACAGGCGAATACACGGCAGAGCTAGGCTCTGTGGCTCCATCAATGAGCGATAAGCCGATTTCACCCGTGCTCTTTCCACCTCGGCAACTACTCGAGATCGCCTATCGTGAGGGGGCCCTTGTTTCGATTGCGGCGGTTGTGCGCGCCAAGGGGGAAGATCATGGTTTGCTAGCTGTTGTTGCTCCTCTCGCTTTCGAACATCTTGAGTACGTGGGCACGCCTGGTGATTGGGCTGTCCAGTTGGGTGCCGCCTTGGATCGAGCCTCTGCTGAACGAGAGCTACGTGCTGGCGCAGAACTCGACTCTCTGACGGGGTTGGCCAATCGGAGCACTCTGCTTGACTCGGTCGAACGTTTGCGTTCTTCAGAGGGGCAGGGTGCATTCGCCCTCCTCTTTATCGATCTGGACGATTTCAAAAAAGTGAACGACAGCTTGGGGCATCTCGTGGGTGACCAACTGTTGATTCAGATCGCAGAGCGTCTCTCGGCCGAAATCGCTGGATTCAGCGAAACGTCGGATGCAGGGGCGCCCAGTCTTGTCGCCCGTCCAGGGGGGGACGAATTCGTGGTTGCCCTACCAGGTGTCAGCGACGAAGAACAAGTGGTCGCCGTCGTGGAGCGCATCCAGGAGCGTCTAAAGTTACCCTTTATTCTGCAGGGGCAGACTATCTTCGTTACGGCGAGTATTGGGGTTACCCAAGGGGATGTGGATGGAGCATCAGCGCTTGATCTGCTGCGGGATGCGGATACGGCCATGTACCGGGCTAAGGTCAAAGGTCGTTCCCAATATGAAATATTTCATCGAGGAATGCATCGTCAGGCCATCGAAAAACTCACGCTCGACGCGCGTCTACGTTTGGCGCTTGAGCAAGATGAACTTGAGCTTTGGTATCAACCCATCATTGAGCTTGCCTCAGACCGAGACGTCGGTGCGGAAGCTCTCATCCGATGGCGGCACCCTGAACGAGGACTCTTGTCCCCGGCGCGATTTTTGGCCGTCGCCGAGGACGTGGGTCTCGCCATTCCCTTTAGCAAGTGGGTCATCGAGCGCGCTTGCCGGCAGGCGGCATCATGGCAGATTCCGGGTGGGCGTCGTCTTTACGTCAACGTGAACGTGCCCGCCGCGCATATTAAAGACCCTTGCTTCGTCGACTTCGTGCAGAGGAAGCTCATGGAACACGGCCTAGGGGCACATGCGCTCGGGGTTGAAGTTGTCGAAAGCACTCTTCTTGATGAACCCCAACGCTGCGCCCAAACCCTGGCCAAGTTGATTGATTTAGGGGTGCGGGTCGCCATTGACGATTTTGGGACCGGGTATTCGAGTTTGAGTTACCTCCGGGACTTTCCCGCGAGTACTCTAAAGATCGACCGTTCTTTTGTTACGAATATTCCGGAAAACTCTCGCGACAACGGGATCACTCGGGCCATCATTGCTATGGGTCAGGGGCTTGGCCTCAGCCTTGTTGCCGAAGGGATCGAAACACGGGAGCAGCTCGAGTTCCTCCGTCTTTCTGGGTGCGACTACGCCCAAGGTTTCTTCATTGCAAAACCGATGGAGTACTCCGCCTATCAATCTCGGCTGTTCGCCCTGCGTTCGGTGGCCCCCCCGGCTAGCTCCAGCAGAGGACGCGCCGTGCAACCCGGCTATGAGGGCAATTTTTGAAACTGAACGCGTCTTTTTGTAGTCCGATCTTGAGCAAGAACCGCGAAATCCTGGTCGAGGTCAATGGATTCTGGTAGCCAATAACGCCTCCCTTTCCTGTCATTACTATGAAATCGAACCTGCGGACCATCGCCTCTTCCTCTTTTCTTCTCGCCGGCAGTTTGGCCTCGGTCTTTGCTTGCGCTGGGGGGCCAGACTCCGACCTTCCCGATACGAGCGGCGGAACGACCGGAACGGGAACAACTACCGCCGGGACCAACACGGACAATGGTTCGACGACCGAGGGCGGGATGACGACCGGCACGACGACCGAGGGCGGCACGACGACCGAGGGCGGCTCGACGACGGGCACGATGGGCGGGATGACGACGGGCTCGACGACGGGCACGACCACCAGCGGCATCGACACAGATTCGGGAAGCACGGGCAACACCGGTATGGATACCAGCACTGGGGAAACGGACTCCGAGGAGTGCACGGATGTTGCTCCTGACGGCAATTACACCTGTGAAGAACAGGCCGGTTGGGGCAAATGCGGGGAGTCATGGATGGAGGATTTTTGTGATCTATCCTGCGGTCGTTGCGGGGATCTGCCAGGAGCGGATTGCGGCGCTCAAGGCGACGCCCCCGACTTGAGCGAGGATGCTGGCCAGGCGCCCCCATTGTCTTGTGAGAGTGCCCCAGCGGATGAGTGCGCGTTTGGCGGACTCGTCCACACGTGCAAAGACCGATTTGCTTTGGGTATGAACTACGCCTGGCGCGACTTTGCGACCGACTTCGGAGGGCTTTCCGCCTGGAGCCTCGGGGGGATTTCCACAAGTCCCGACGTCTACAACCAGGACTTGGCCAATATGAAGGCCAATGGGGCGAGTGTGATCCGATGGTGGATGTTTCCGGACTTCCGTGGAGACGGCGTCGAGCTGGACGTCGACGGTGTGCCCGTGGGTATGAGTGATCAGGCCGTCATCGACATACAGCTTGCCTTGGAACTGGCTCAGCACAACGATCTTTACCTAGTGCCCACCATCTTTTCTTTCGACAACTTTCGCCCCGATCGGACCGAAGAGGGGGGCGTCGAGGTGATCGGGATTTCGTCGCTCGTTTCCTCCGAAGCGGGACGTACGGCGCTCGTCGAACACGTCGTCACTCCCATCGCTCAGGCGGTAGCAGACAGCCCCTACACTTCGCGTGTCTTGGGCTGGGATGTGATCAACGAACCGGAGTGGGCGGTGGCCAGCTTGGGACCCATGGCTCAAGGCGAAGACTTTACGCCCAATTCGGAGCTCGAAGCGGTGGAGCTCAAGGACATGAAGGCTTTCATTGTTGCCTCTTTGGCGGCCCTGAAGACGGCCACCCCGAACGCCCTCCGCAGCGTGGGGTGGGCCGCGGCAAAGTGGGCTTGGGCCTTCGATGACATCACCGATCTGGAATTCAACCAGCCGCATATCTATGCCTGGGTCAACGAATGGTGGCCCTACACCACGCCACCGGCTGATCTCGGCTACCCAGACAAACCGGTAGTGATGGGTGAGTTCTACTTGCTTGATGGTCCTTTCGATTCACCGGATCCGTCCTTTTCGGCTGTAATGAACGCTTGGTACGATGCTGGTTACGCTGGCGCCTGGCCGTGGCAGTATTTCGATGGTTGCGTGGCGCGACCTGGCACCGTAGGTCTCGACTTGAACCTGATAGCGACCTTCGCTGCGGACAAGGGTTGTTCGGTCAGTTATTGAGCCAAGCTTTCTGACTCAGAGTGTACCAGGCATGAGCCAGAGTCTTCCGCGTGTTGCGCTCCTTGGATTGCTGATCCCCCTCGGGGCGGCCCTCACCTTTATGCTGACTTCGTCCAAAGCGCCGAAGTCGAGTGAAGTTCCCGAGAAAGAGAGGTCGTATGATGAGCGGACGTCCATTCCTTCGGCTGCAGTTGCTCGGCAGGAAGAAGAAACGCGGGCGTCTGAGTCGCCTGGGCAGCCCAAGCCTGTCGAGTCCAAGGGGGAGTCGAGATCGGTGCCAGAGTGGGTGCGCCCGACTTCTCCTGAGGAGTATTGGCAGGAGCTAGAGCGTCTAGAGCGAGAAGACAAGGCGGTGGCGCTCAGTTACGCTCTGGCCGGGCAAGAGTGGTATCCCGATGAAGGTCGGCCCGCTGAAGCTCGTCATGCTAAGATCGTGACCCTGCTTGTCGATACCGGCAAGATGGAGGAGGCCCGAACTCGGACGAGGTCCTTCATCGAGAAGTACCCGAGCAGCCCTTACCGGCCCCTGGTGCAAGGGGTGACGGGGATTCATCCCCGACCAGGCGCTCCTCCTTGGGTAAAAAAAACCGCGGCTCCGTCCCCCTGATGGGAAAGGGGGCAGCGCGTTCGGGTGCGGGAGGAGGCCGTCGCGTCTCATGTAGGGACGCCTGACGGCAGTCGGCCGCTCACGTGTAGGTCACTGTTTGAGCCGAGGGTGGCGTGGGTGGGGAGGGGTTCTCTGTTTTATGAACTGGGGTTATTTGTAAGTGTTTCCACGGTGATGAAAGCGGGTTGGTTAACGCTTTCATCAATTTGTTCATTGCTAAATGACCACGGTGATCTCATATCTTGAGACGTAGGTGAGAGCGCTGATATCGCTCACACCTACCACCATTTGGGGGGGGGAAACGAAATGAAGGTTGTTGAGATTGTCTGTGAATCCTGTGAACGTTCGATGAGCTTGGGCCGAGGCGTTTTGACTCATATTGCCGGTCGCACTGGCAGGGTGAGTTGCCAAGGCTGCGGCAACAGGATCGTGTTTGACGCCCGCCACGAGGAGCTGCGTGTCCTTCAGGGAGGGTTTCAGATCGAATCCAGCGATGAGCTGGTCCAGGAGTCTGAAGAGGGCATTGACGATCGCCCTCTCAATACGCGAGACGCCACATTCGCCTCCTTGTACCCATCAGCTTTGCTGGTCCATTCGTCGAGTCAGGAGAGCGAGTTGGCTCGCCGCAATCGCCTCAATACACCACGGCCGCCACTCAAGAGAGGTCGGGAGCAGAAGCCGGCCGTTCATGAAGCCTTTCCCCCTTCCGCTGCTGATCTCTTGCGCTCGCCTTCTACCCGGCCGGTCAGCCCGGCGTTGGTTGCGTCGTCTCGGTTGCCGCCGATTCCGACACCGCCCTCCGCGCACGTCCGAGGCAAAGTCCCGCCTCCCCCGCGAACTTTGCTCAGCGCTCGTCCCCTCTCTCAGGCCGGCCCCACTTCTGTACCGGTGCCGAGCGAGCATCCCGGCTCCGAACGACATTCCGAAGTGCCCGTATTGACCAGCCTGCGACCGAAGGCGACGTCGTCGTTCAGTTCTTGGGCGGTGGCGGCTTCATTGGGTCTCGCCCTAGGTACTGCCCTTGGGGCAAACCAGCTGAAGCTCGACGCACCCAGTTGGTCGCTGCTTGGAGCCGGCGACGGAGAAGCCGTTGACGTGGACGGGGGCCGGCTGGCACCAACCAAGGGGGCGGCATCGTTTGCGCGGGCCGAGCTTCCTCTAGCGGGCGAACACGCTCAACTCAGCGCACGAGTCGAGTCGCCGATCCCGCCTGCACCTGGAGTCGAAGCGGTTCACTTGGAGGAACTGCTCGATGAACCTGCTCCCCGAGCGGTACAGGACAGTCCTCCATTGGTCCGTCGAAAAAGCAAGTCGGACTTGGCCCCCGTGCCCCAAGTGAGTGTGCCTTCACTCAGCCCCTCCGCCTCGAACGAAGCCAACGCGAACGACCCTGAGGTGGGACCGAAGACTGAAGATGTCACCGAGATCGGCGCCATTGAGGAAGAGCTGTCGCTTGTGCCGGCGCCCTTCAGTCCATCGCTTGCCTCAGGCGCTCTGGTCTCTGCGGCCTCGATAGCTTCCGGGAGTTGCCTGGCAGAAGGTGAGTCTTCTGGTCGCGCTAAGGTCACTGTCACTTTTGCACCGAGCGGCCGTGTGACCCAGGCCCTCGTTTCGGGAGCGCCCTTCGCCGGGACGCCCACGGGGAGCTGCCTCGCGGCTCAATTCAGAAGCGTACGGATCGCTGCGTTCACTGGTGAGCACGTCACGGTGAGCAAGACCGTGAGGATCCGCTAGACGGAGGCAATCGACTCGCCCAGCGCCCAGTCGAGTTGGGGTGGGACGAGACGGGTCGTCGGGGATCAACTCGCAACGGAGCTGACCCCCGAAAGAGCCGAGAGCTTGCGCTTTTTGCTCCATCTCTCGGTTTTTGCTCCGTAGGTTGTCAAATGTGCCGATTTCAGTTCGCAGGTTTTGCGCTCGCTGTACGATTCCTGATTTAAGGCAGCAGCTTGGGTGGATTCGGCGATCGCTTTGCCTACAATCCCAGCTCATTGACAAACCCGCGCCGACATTGGTCCAGGCACGATGTCCAGGCCGTCGCTTCGTCCAAAGTTCGCAGTTCTTCGAATTCGGAACCGAAAAAGGGCACCATGATGCGCGAACCGGGTTTGCCCGTTTTTCTAGAAAAAAGTGAGATAAGTTGGTTATGAGCGTTGTGATTGGCGACAAAGAGTACTTCCCCGGGGTCAGCAAGATTGCCTACGAGGGACCAGAGTCGGACAACCCCTTTTCTTTTAAGTGGTACGACGAAAACAAGGTAGTGGCCGGAAAAACGATGAAGGAGCACTTTCGCTTCGCCGTCTGTTATTGGCACACCTTCTGCGGCAAGGGGCACGACCCTTTCGGTCCCGGCCCGCTCAACTTTCCCTGGGACGAAGGCAAGGATGCGCAGTCGCGCGCCAAGATGAAGCTGGACGCCGCCTTTGAGTTCATCACCAAGCTTGGGGTTCCGTACTATTGCTTTCACGATGTCGACATGGCCGAGGAAGGCGCTAGCCGTGCGGAGAGCTCGAAGCGCCTTATGGACGCTGTTGAGTACTCCAAGCAGAAGCAGGCCCAGTCGGGGGTGAGGCTCCTTTGGGGTACGGCGAACTTGTTTTCGAATCCCCGTTACATGAACGGTGCGTCCACCAACCCCGACTTCAACGTGGTGGCTCACGCTGGGGCTCAGCTCAAAGATGCGATCGACGCCACAATCGCCTTGGACGGTGAGAACTATGTATTTTGGGGCGGTCGTGAGGGCTACATGAGCCTGCTCAACACCAACATGAAGCGCGAACTCGATCACTTTGGTCGCTTCTTGACCATGGCCCGCGACTATGCGCGCGCCCAGGGCTTTAAGGGCACCTTTTTCGTCGAGCCCAAGCCGATGGAGCCAAGCAAGCATCAGTACGATTTCGATTCGGCCACGGTGATCGGTTTCTTGCGCGAGCACGGACTCGACAAAGATTTTAAGCTCAACCTCGAGACGAACCATGCAACATTGGCGGGTCATACGATGGAGCACGAGATGCAGGTGGCTGCTGACGCGGGCATGCTCGGCAGCATTGATGCCAACCGAGGCGACTACCAGAACCAGTGGGATACCGATCAGTTCCCCTACAACATCAACGAGACCGTCGAGATGATGCTCGTTTTGTTGCGCACGGGCGGATGGGGTGGAGGCGGAGTGAACTTCGACGCCAAACGTCGCCGCAACTCGACCGATCTGAACGATACCTTCCACGGTCACATCGGTGGCATGGACGTTTTTGCCCGTGCTCTCTTGATTGCCGACGATCTGATTGCAAAGTCACCCTTGGAGAAGATGCGCGCCGAACGTTACGCGACCTTTGATAGCGGCAAGGGCGCCGAGTTTGAGGCGGGCAAACTGTCTTTGGAGCAACTCGCCGAAGTCGGGAACAAGGGCGGCGAGCCACCGTTGACGAGCGGTCAGCAGGAACTCTACGAGAACATCGTCAATCGTTACGTGCGCTGAAGTCGATCGCTTTGTGAGGGCGCCCGGTTCGAGAGTCTTCGAATCGGGCGTTCTTTTTTGATCAGCCGTAGTGGCTCGACCTGGTGAGGGAGTCTGATAAGCAGGGCCGGTGAACTACGCGTCTGGCCCTGATTCGGCTTTGCCCACCCGTTTTTCGATCGAGCAGAGCGAACGGATTTTGGAGCAGGCCCTGCGGATGCGGTCACTTCCCGATCTGGGGGGCGGGCGTGAGAAGTATCGCGAGCTGCTAGCCCGGGTGCTCACGCAGGCTGGATCCCCCGAGATCCCGGCGGCCCAGAGCGATCGGGCACGGTGGGTCTTGATCCAAGCTTGGGCGGCGAGCGCCGAGGACGCGCGGTATGGGGCAGGACAGATCGCCCGCGGCTCGCAGAGGGCGCCCACAGAAGCGGACTGTGAGGATGGCTGGGAGCGCGTGAGCGAGATCGTGCAGCACGCGGAGAGCTGCGCGCGGAAGGCTTCTGTTTTGGCCGCAGAACTAGCCACGCCTCGGGCCCAGCGTTCGGCACGCCAGGCGGAACAAAGCGCCCAGGAGGCTCGACGCCTGATCCAGGAGCGCAATCGAGCTTATACCTTCCATGCTGATTCCAGGTTTTCTTTCGGTGAAGGTTGGTATTTGGCCGCGGCTGCCGTTTTGGGTCGAGTGCAGATACAAATCGAGCCCAACCAAGCCCAATCTGAACAAGCGGCGTTGTTTTTGCGTCAGGCGGGGCTCGGGCGCTGCATTGTTCCGTATCGAAGTCGCCCGCGAGCTAATAAAGCCCTACCCGATCTGGTAGCTCAGGCCTTTCGTCTCGACCCGAAAGGTGCCCAGCAGCGCCTCCGTGCCGCCTTTTTGGGTGATGAAGCTCTGAAGGAGGTTGAGGATTGGGTCGCTCAAGAGCTCCAGGATGCGAGCCCCGAGCCGAAGGTTCTGATTTGGCTGCGGTACGGCGCTCATGATTCGATGCGTAATTCGGAGTACGTCGAGGTCGAGACGCTTTGCGGTTTCGCTTTGCAGCGTGGATTGGTCCCCATTTTGATAGGGGATGCGCTGCGCGGAGGACCAGTCCCCGAGGGGGCTCTGGATTTGACCTTGTTCTGGAAGTTGCCGCTGTTTTCTGGGGCGAACATGCGACGAGCACAGCTGTACCTCTTTGAGGTGCTTAGGCGAGACTATCACCTGGTGGGGCAGATGGGGGTCACCACCGCCGGGATGGATGGCCCTGCGCTGATGGGCCTTGCGACGATGTACCTAACGCAGCAGCCGAACTGTCGCCTTGGAAAGTGGGTCGGCGTCGTGCCCGGATACGAGGAAGTCGTGCGCGAGGCTGGTTACCTCGAACAAATCAGAGCGGGACTTGATCGTTTTTGCGACCAAGCTGTCTCGGAGCGCGGCTCTCTTTGTTGAAGCCGCGTGCTTACCGCTGTTCGTTAGCGGATCAACTCTTCGCAACCCAAGGAGACGGACACAACGGCTCCAGGGTCGGATTCGACCGATGCGCAGGTGGCGGGGCAGAGTTCGATTTCTCCGGCCGTATTCCAGATCCAGCCCTCTTGACAATCTACTCCGTCCTCGTCGTTGAGTGCCAAGACAGCGGAACCGTCGGAGCGTTCGATGATCACGCTGGTGGCATTGAGGTCGAGCCCCACTTCGTTTGGAGCGGCGAAGATGCACGTGCTCTTGACCTGATCTGAGATAGCCGCCAAGCCATCAGCGAGGGCGGTGCTGAAGTCAGGAGACTGAGTCATGTCAAAGTGGCAGTAGTTTGGTCCGGTATGCGTGCAACCCTCCGGAGCGGTGCCGCCGATCTGGGCGATTTCAGAAAGGAATGGACGGAAGTCCTTCTCAACCCAGGCATTGTTGTTGTTGGGGTCTGCGGGGTCGCGCACCCGGGTGTTTTCGGAACCAGGAGCACCAATGGCGAAGGTGCCGATCCCAGCGCTAGCGGCGGCCGTCACTTCGGCCAAGAGCGGGGCAGCGTCGACCTCGAGATATCCGTCTCCCATGCATTCAAGCGAAATCGTAGGTGCCCCATCTGTCATTAGGACCACGAAACGATCTCCTGGGCCGTCATAGGCCTTGAGGCCGTTCTCTACCGAATTGCGATACGCGTCATGGGTCGGTGTACCGTGGAAGAGTCCAGCGCGGTTCATCATTTGTTCGAGCGCCATGCGCTGAGCGGCATCGAGGGGGGCAATGGGCACGTGGCCGTCGTCGCTTACGCAGGCGTAGGTCTCGGATGCCGTGCCGTTGCCACCGCCGATTGGGCGGCCGAAGCCGCCTCCCCCTGTGCCCGGAGGGCTGGCCGTCGGGAAGAGCTGCAGCCCCACAGCGACCTCGTCGGCAAGCCCGTCAAGGGCGGCCAGGAGGGCGGGACGGGCAGCGTCCCACTTGCTCGTTCGTTCGCCATCAGCGACTGCGTCGCGCATCGAACCGCTCGTGTCGACCACCAGTTGGATGACGGGAGGAATGGGCTCGGCAGCTGCGGTGACACCCGAGCAGGCTCCGTCCTTGATGGCCGTAATTTGCTCGGCTGCTAGGGGTTGGAGGCCGCCGTTGCCTGGCATGGCCCCGCCACCGGTCGTGTCGACCCCCGTCGAGGCACCCGATCCGGTGGTCAGTTCGATGTCCCCCGTATCGTTGGAGCTAGAAGATGAAGACGTGGTTGTTGTCCCGCTGCCGGCTGTTTGGCCGGTATTGCTTTCCTGAGCTCCCTCTGAGGGCCCATCTGTACAGCCCACGAAAGTGGCGAGGCTCAAGGGCGCGAGGATGCTCAGATGGAGTTGATAGGTTTTCATAATCACTCTCTAGTTTCGGTGTGGCTGCTGGGTAGGGGAGTACGCGTAGCGACTCAAGATGAGAGGTGGTCCCTCCTCACCTAAACGGAGCCGTTGTTACAGTAGTACCAGTAGCGAACTCAATGCGTCATATTTTCTCACACGAGCGGGCAGAAAGTGAGCAAAGCCTGTGATAAATCTATGAGCTTGGATTTTCACAGCCAAATGGAGACTTGAATACATCTCCGATGTCTCATGCTTGTCGTTAGTTGGGCCAGTTATGCGAAGTAGGTCGCGGTATCTCGATTTGTGCTTGCCCTGTTTCCTTCGCATGTCAGTGCAATGATTTTCTCCACTTCATCTCTTTGATTCAATGGCGTTCATGAGGATGGCGAGTGCATGGGTTCTTTCGATTCTCTTTTTTTCTTGTACCGAATCGCGCCCCGCACGGGAGCCGACTCAGCGGCAGAGCCATGATCCTTCTGGACCACGAAGGTCTTCTGTGACCTTGGTGAACCAAGAGACCACCGAGCTCGATTTGAGTGACCACTCTGAGACCGGTGCCCTCGCATCTGCAGCTGCCTCGGCACCCGCTTTAGCACCGAAGCCGCCCCTCCTCTTTCCTCACGCCGCGTATCCTCCGACCGACCCTGGGGCACCTTTTCCTCGTTCCGCGCAGGAAGGGGATGGCCTCTTCGTCGACTTCTTCTTGGGCCACACAAAAGACGCACCGCTTTCTCGGGCTTCGGAGGAGACCCCGGCCGACTTCGGACGAGAGTTCGTTCGACGCTTGGCTCTTCACCCTCACGAGGCGAGCCGCTTTCAGACTCTCACTTTGGCTGCTTTCGACTTGAGGCATCTTCGGGTGGCTCATGTTCCGGGGAAGCAGGATGTGCTCGATGTTGAGCATCCTGAGCTCGAAGCTTTTTCGGGATTGGTCCCCGAAGCTCATCGTGCCGACTTGGTGGCGGTTTTCAATGGGGGGTTTCAGCCGCGTCACGGTCGTTGGGGCATGTACAGTTCGCAGACCCAGCTCATCCCTCCTCGCGATGACGCGTGTACGGTAGCTGTGATGAAAGACGGAACGGTCAAGATAGGTCCGTGGCCCGAGTTACATCATCTTTCAGATCAAATTCTTGCCTACCGTCAAACTCCGCCCTGCTTGGTGTACGAAAACCAAGTTCATCCGCGTCTTAAAAAAAGAGACCGCCGACTCTGGGCCGGGCAAATCAAGGACAGGAAGACGCGCCGTCGATCAGTCGTGGGCGTGAGTGCAGATGGGCGCACCTTGTTTTTTGGCGTGGGAAGCGAGACTGAAGCCGAAGTATTAGCTCAAGGCGTGCGCCACGCAGGTGCCGCTTATGCTGCACAACTCGACATCAATTGGAACTGGACGCGCCTCTTCTTGTTCGACACATTGGCTGGCGCGCCTGGCTCAGAGCCCTTGGGGGCCCTCATTGAAGGTATGGCCAAGGACAAGGGAGAGTACTTGAGTCGCCCGAGCGGAAGGGGCTTCTTCTATCTTCGAAAACGCCGTCCGGCAGAGTGAGCGCGCGAGGAGAGTCGCCAAGGGTGGCGCCGTTTAATGTAGGACAATGTCTTACAATTTGCTACAAAACTCGAGGTAAATCTGGTCAAATTCGCCTTTTTGTTTGCCGTCTTCGGCCGAGTGGCCAACGTTCCACCTGGATTGGTCCTTCTTATGCTTCGCCCCCGTGTTCTTCGACGCTTTTCTCTACTTTTGCTTTTCAGCGTCGTTGGTGCGTGCGGTCACATCGGCCTGAAACTCGAGGGTGATTCCGTCCAAGTGGGCGATGGGGATTCGGCGGAGAGCTCCGGTGAGTCGAGTGGCTCAACATCTGAACCCCGATCGTCTGGTGACGGCGATGGGGAACCGTCGTCGGGGGGGGCTTCTTCGATGGAAACGGGTGACATCGAGCCAAGCGGTGGAGACCCTGGTCAAGGCAGCGGCGCCTTTGGTGGGGATGGGGAAGTCGGGATGGGTGGTCGACCCTCTTGGGGAGGCCAGGGTCATCAGCAAGAGCTCGACTGTTCGCCGGCATGCGTGTGCGAGGTCGGTCATCCTGAGTGGTGCCAGGGCCACTGCCTGGAGTCGCCCTGTAGCGTAGAATGCCAAAAGTCGTGCTCCATAGGCGGTGAAGACGAAAACGGCAGCCGTATGGAAGTGGATTGTAGCGGGGGGTCGACCTGCGCAATCACGAATGAAGTGGCGGGCACAGGGCTGGAGGTGCAGTGTTTGGGCTACGGCGATTGTGCGGTTGACTGCTCTGACTCCTCTTATTGTGAGACGCGTTGTGCAGGGGAGGGTAACTGTGTCGTCGACTGTGCTGGAGTACAAAAGTGCCAGCTGGACTGCGAAGATGGGTTAGTGTGCGGTATGTTAGGTGCGAGCTTCGATGATATCAAGTGTGCCGACGTCGGTCCGTTTCGGTGCAAAAACGGAGCTGTCGTTTGTTCATTAGCCGATTGCTGGCTCTTCGATCGTCTGTGATTGGCCCGGGGGGTGATGGGCGCCGCCGCAAGCGCGCTCGGCAAGCAGGCTTTCCGCTCGCAGCGTTGCTCTCGTCAAAGAACCACCGAAAGCACCCGCTCTATCGTCCAAAAAGCGGCCCAGCTTCCCATGAGATAAAGGGTGAGGCCCGAAACCCACCTTGGGGCGATGGGCCATCTGCGATTGAGTGTGCGCGCTAGTTCGAAGAGGGCGATGACCCCAAGTTGGCCTGCCTCTACCCCGAGATTGAAACTCAGTAGCGAAATCGGCACGTAGTTTTTGGGTAGGCCGATTTCGAGTAGCGCCGAGGCGAAGCCCAAGCCGTGGAGCAGACCAAAGAGCAGAGCCGAAAGCCAAGGGAGGCGTTTGAGCCAAGAGCTCGATTGATGTCTCTTGAGACCTTCGGCGCACATGAGTACGACGGAAAGGGCGATGAGGGCTTCCACCGAAGCGGTGGGGACACGCGCCCAACCTAAGGCCGTCAAGGCCAATGTCAGGCTGTGGGCGACGGTAAAAGCGGTCACTGCGACGAGCAACGTCTTGCGTCTTTGAACCAAGATCGAAAGCGCGATGACGAAGAAGAGGTGATCGATGCCGCCTAGGATGTGTTCGACCCCGAGGACGAGGTAATCGGTGGCGACTTTGAGTTGGCCGAACAACCCCGCGCCGCGCTCGGGATAGACGGTCAATTCGGGGTGAGAGCTCGTAGAGAGGGCGAGTTCTCGTGAACCATCGAGATAGGACAACTCGACGAAAAGTCTTGTCGTCGTCCCCCTGAGCCAGGGAAAGCGGAGCGTTCCGGCCAGGCCGAGTGCTCCACAACGAACGAAAGCTCCATCCATTTTGCATCCCGGGGGAAGGACCACCGGGGTCTCGAGTTCTCGGTGCAGGGAAGGTGAACCAGCTTCGAAGTCGAGCACAAAGGTGTTGGCCTCGACTTCTTCGAGCCGTAGCTTTGCATCGTCGAGAGCGTGGGCCGAGCTGGTCGGGGCCCAAACGAAAACGCCGAGACAAACGAATAAGAGCAGAATCCAGCGTTTCATCTAGGGGACATCCCGAAACTCGTAGAGGTCGACGGTTTGCTGCAGAATCTGCCAGGTGGCTTTGTTCTTTTCTTCGATTCGGAAGTCGTCCTCGACTTGGGAGCGGACTTCGCTCAGCGGGGGAAGACCACCGGTCCTTTCTTGGAGGTGAACAAGCCAGCCTTTGCCGATATCGTCTGCTCTTACGGACTGCCAATGAGAAGAGTGGGTTGTGATAATTTTGTTGGCAAGTGGAGCGGGGAGGCGGCTTTTGAGCTGTTCCTCGCTCAGATGACTCGCCGACACGGCGACACCCAATTCTCGGGAAGAGACGCCCTGTCCTAGCTCTTCGAGAAGGAGCTTACAGGGGAGAAGGTCAGGGCTCTTAGGTGCTGTCTTGTCTTCGGTGAGACATTCGATGAATTCGAAGCGATGTTTCAGGGGGCGTCGGTATTTGTCCGCGTGCTCTTCGAGCCATCTTTGTAGTTGTATTGAGGAGGGAGGGGGGAGACGAACCCGGAGTTCGGCTTGGGCCCTCTGACTTTCGACGAGCACGCCACGAACTGTCGGATCTCGTTCGGCTGCGCCTTCGCGCAATGCTTCGCGGTAAATCGCCTCTTCTTTCTTCCATTGCTCGACTTCGGCGCTGAGCTCGGATGGGCTTGGTTTGCGGCCTTGAGTGTCCTCGAAGCGCCTTTTGAGATCCTGCTTCAATGCTGAGCTGACTTCCACCACGCGCGCTTCTGTTCTTCGTCGACTTTCGACGAAGAACAAAAGCGCCCCTATTACGAAGAAGTGCACTAGGGGTTCGCGCAACGGCCGGGCCATGGGGGCCTGACTTAGCACAAAGCGCCGAGCGTCGGACTACGGGCCTTGAGAGCGCTTTCAGGGGCCGTATTGGGGGCATCATAGGTTTCCCTTTTTGTCGGAAGTGGCAACTACCTCCCTCGCTTGACGAGGCTCAAAGTATTGGAAACTAACAGCCCTGGAGTAAGGCGAGACAAGAACGAGAGAGTTCGACAAGATCTGCGAAGGCGAGAACGCTTTCGACCTGCGTTTCGGTGCTTTCGTTCGACACTTTCTCAACCTACATGCTATCAAAATTCTGCCGCCTAGGAGCCCTGCTCGATAGCTTCGCCGTTTTGCTGAGGCCTGTTCTTTCGTATTCTCCCTTTCGATACGACACAGGTGGTTCGGGCTCTGGGTTGGTTTTCGAAAGTTCCGAAAGAAAAGTTACGATGAATAAATACGCGTGGATGGCTCCGGTGCTTCTTGGTGTAGTCGCCTGTTCGAGTGACGGTGCGCCGGTAGGCGACGCCAGTACAACGGGGGAGGGCACCACGACGGGAGATGGGTCGATCACTACCGGTGATGTAGCGGGCGCGAGCGGCGGACTGACAGGCGGAGATACCACTGCCACCGGTGGGGATACCACGGGACTCAGCGGTTCGGGCGGTGGTTCGTCGTCGGGCGGTTCGTCAAACCAGGGTTCCGGGGGTAGTCAGGTGGGCGTCGCGAGCGGCGGATCTGGTAGCCTTGGTACTGGTGGAACGACGGGGCAAGGTACTGGCGGAGGGGACGGTGAGGTTGGCCCCGGCCCTTCGGGGTGGCCAGCTCCCGATGAGTCAGCCGATCTCCCACGTCCTTCAGGTACTCCCAGCGATATTGAGGTTCTCGATTGGGCCGGGTTCACGGGAGCAGTGACCTACTCCTTCGATGACAACACTCAATCCCAGAAGTCAGAGTTCGAGGGGATGATGGCTCTCGACGTGCCTTTCACCTTCTTTCTCGTGAGTAATTGGGGGATCGATGACCAAGTTTGGAAGGACGCTCACGCCAAAGGACACGAGATAGCCAATCATACCACCGAGCATAAATGCACCACCGACGGTATTGATACGGCAACCAGCGCCATTACGCAGACCTTCGGTGAAGCCCCAACGACTTTGGCTGCCCCCAACGGAGATTCTGCGTGTACAGATCAGGTAAAGGGACGATTGTTTCTCAATCGAGGTGTTGGACCGGCTCAGCCAGTCCAACCCAACGGCAACAGCAACCCCTTTCAGCTCAATTGTTATATCCCTGCTACCGGACAGCAAACGGCCGCTTTCAACAGCAATATCGATTCAGCGCTCAGCCAGGGCGGTTGGGTGATTTACGTGATCCACGGCTTTCAAGGACACAATGATGGTGCCTACCAGCCGGTGCCTTTTGACGCATGGAAGGCTGCTGTCGAATACGCCAAGTCCAAGGATATCTGGATCGGCACCCTGGAGGACATTGGCGCCTACTGGCTAGGACAGAAGGCTTTGAGTTCGGCTATGACGACCACGGCCGGCGACGCAAAGACCTGGACTTGGCAGCTTCCCGACAAGTTCCCCGAGGGCAAATACCTCCGAGTGGTTGTCGACGGTGGAACCCTAACGCAAAACGGAAAATCAGTGGTTTGGGACCCTCACGGCTATTATGAGATAGCCCTCGATGAGGGGACCGTCACGGTAGAGCCGTAGGGGCGACTACTTGTCGCAGACTTGAGGTAGAGGGATCTTCCCCGAGGAAATGGCTCGAATCGGATGTCCGCCCGAGTAGCTTTCGGCTTCGCTCCAGCGCACTCCGTCGTCGCTCCGATAAAACGCTTGGTCTTCGTACCATACGTTCCAACCTCCCTTCACTGCTACGAGTCGGCCCTGACTATCGGCGGCGACTGGTCCGATGTTCCAGCTCGGTTCGACGGGGATAGCGTTCCAGTCGATCCCATCTGAACTTTGGTAAACGAAGCCTCCTCCCCACACCATGAATAGCTCACCGGTCCACACTGCATGGGAACTGAGATTGGTCCCCAAGCTTTGATGTTCCCAATGCTCACCGCCGTCGGTGGAGCGACACACGCTGCCATCTCCTCCGATCACAAGCCAAACCTTGTCGCTAGAGACAATGCCGCCCTCGGTTTGGATACTCGCCCCGCAGGCTACTGGAAAGCTCGCCGGTTTTTCGTAGGAGCTTCCTCCGTCTTTTGAGATGACCGCATCGCCAGCTTCGCCGACGAAGATCACCCGCTCTCCAAAACCGGAAGTTTGACCTACGCGTCGAACATTCCAGCCTTCCAGGCCGCTATCTTGAGGCGCCTCAAAGCTGCGGCCACCGTCGACGGAGCGTTGTGTATTGCGTCCTCCGAGGATCCAGTGGCCTTGTGCGTAAGCAACTCCCCCGAAGGTGGTGTCTCGCAGTACGACTTCCCAGAATGCTCCGTTGTAGCTGGTGACGACTCGGCCCGGTTCTCCCCACCCGAAAGTTGCCAGAAACATACCTCCTCCAAAGGCGATACCGCGGCCCGGGTCGAGCTGGTGATCGCAGTCGAGTTCGAAAGATTCGGCCGCTTCTCCGTCGACCTCAGGGTCGGGGTTGGGGTCGAGGTTTTCGCTCCAGCAGCGTAGGTCTCGGTTGGCCACGTTCCTGAAGCTTTGAATCGTCGCGTTTTCTCCTACCCAAGTGTGACCACCATCACAGGAAAGAAGAGTTCGTCCGGCGTGGCCTTGGGCGACAAAGACATCGATCAAGGGACGCTCGTTTTCTTGCTCGGCCAGGGAAGCTCCACCGTCGTTCGCACCCGAACCTCTGCCCGCGGAAGCGTCCTCCGGTGCGCCGGCTGTCCCCCAAGGATCGTCGCCCGACGAGCCACCTGCATTTGCGGTCGTCGACGTGTCCCCCTCAGTCGACCCTGAGTCAGATGTCAAACCTGTGTCCGAAGGATTCGACGAGCGATTCTCTCGGGGCCCGAAGCCTTCCCTTGTGCAAGAACTTAGCAATATCAATAGGATAGAAAAATGGGTTCCCTGGCTCACTATCCTAGGACCCTTTGGACACTCCTGATGGTCCAGATTTATGAACCACCATGGTGGGCTCCCGGTACTTTGAATACAGGAGCAGCAAGGTGAGCGTCGTCCGTCTATTCCCTCTTCAGCCAGCGTCCTCGCCGTCGCGCGAGGGGGAGCTGCAACCTGAGGACGCCGATTTGGTGCTCTCGGCACGCCAAGGGGATCGATTGGCCCAGGAACAACTTTTTCGTCGTCATGTGCGCAGGGCCGCCGGGCTGGCACAACGGCTACTAGCGACCTCTCCGGCCGATGTGGACGACCTCGTTCAAGATGTCTTTATTCTGGCATTCACTCGTCTTGATTCGCTTAAAGAGCCAAAAGCCTTTGGGAGCTGGTTGGGATCGATTGTCGTCCGAACAGCATCCAAGCGCATGAGGAGGCACCAGCTTCGGGTTCGATTGGGTCTGGCGCGGCGCGCCCATGTGGATTTCGACGATTTTTCACTTCCCTATCATGAAGGCGAAGTGCTCATCGAGTTGAAGCAACTGTATTTGCTGCTTGAGCGTTTTCCCGCGGACGAACGGGTTGCCGTATTGCTGCGCAGGGTGGAAGGGATGGAGATCAACGAAATAGCCGAAAGGACGGCTGCGAGTGCCTCGACCGTCAAGCGACGTTTGCGACGGGCCGAATCAAGGTTGCTTCGCTTTCAAGAAAGAGGAGCTTCGTTATGAATTCCCAACCTATTTCGAGCAACGCTTCTGACAACCGCTGGCATGGCGGATTGGACGATGAACGCGTTCATCGTATCTGGCGGGGAGTGGAGCGGGGGCTACCCGCATCGTCCCGAAAGACGTTGTCGCCTTGGATGGGGGGATTGGTCGCTGCGGCAGTGCTTCTTTTACTGGCGATCCCCTTGAGCGGACTCATCGAGATTTCTGGCTCTCAGCTAGAACAAGGAGCAATTCTCCGTACGGACGTCGCTCCGATGGAGCTATCCCTCGATGAAGGGTCGGAGCTGTCGCTTTCTGCTTCTTCCACGGTTCGTTTGCGCACGAACAATGCCAGTCGAGTTGAACTGGAGTTGGACCGTGGCCAGGTAGCTTGCGAGGTCTCGAAGCGACCAAGGCGTCGCTTTTCCGTTTTTGCCGGGGAGGTGGAAGTACGAGTCGTTGGGACGAAGTTTGCGGTTCATCGCAGCGTCGAAAACGAGACTTCCAAAGTAGAGGTTCGGGTGGAACGTGGTGTCGTTGAGGTCTGGCGTCGCGGGCGAGACCAGCTGCTGCGCCGGCTTTTGGCAGGTCAAAGTTGGTCCAGTGAGGAGCGCGTTGAAGCGGTTCGTGGGGTTGTACCGACGACGAGGGACCTGGGTGACAGCCCGAGTGAGGCAGAGGATAGCCTGCTGAAGAACGCAACCGAGGAGCTCGTGTCGAAGGAAGTCGGTTCGGCGTCAACATCGGAAGACTCTGTGGACACCGCGAGCCCGGGGGCGTCGAGGCGGGGTATCTCTGTTGACGAGGTAGCCGATGCGGATGTTCCTACTGGGCGTGCCAATAGAGTCACTCCTGCGGATCCGGCTCAGCTTTTGTTCGAAGAGGCGAATGTGGCGCGCCGGGCCGGTGATGCTGCGCAGGCGGCTTCTGTATTTAGGCGGTTTTTGAAGCTCTACTCATCCGATCCCAGAGCGGGCCTAGCGGCTTTCGAACTCGGTCGACTAGAAATGGATAGCTTGGGACGTCCTGGGCGTGCGCTGTCGGCGTTTCGGCGGGCCTTGAGTCTTTCCCCGGGCGCGAGTTTCCGCGAGGATGTTCTGGCCCGGATAGCCCGAGCCTATGCTCGGTCTGGTCAAGTCAAAGCATGCATCAAAGCACGAGAATCATACGAACGCGCTTACCCCAAGGGGGTGCATCGCTCTGGTTTGCGGCAGGCTTGCCCTTCACCTTGAGTTTATTGGCCTCGACGAGTGTTTGGGCTGCGGAGTCGATGCCCGAGGAGGCCTCGAGTTCGTCAAGTCGGAGGCCGCGGACGGTGTCCCTGTGCCGAGCTCCACACTTGAAGGAGGGATCCCTTGAGCGGATCGGTGCCGATCTTCAGGCAGGGGTCTCGTCCTCGCCGATATCCGTCGTCATCGAGGGTGAAGAGAACGCTGCGCGCTCGGATGCTCGCGTCTGTTTTTCGGCTGCGGGCGAGGGCAAGATCAGGCTTGAGGTCGACGATACCTTAACGAACAAGAAGCTAGTTCGGGTGATCGATCTCGGAGCGTTACCCCCGGACGGTCACGACCTCGCGGTGGCGTTGGCCGCCGATGAGTTACTTAGAGCAAGTTGGGCCGAGCTTGAGCTGGAGGAAGTCGAAAAGGGGCGGCAGGCTACCTCGCGTTCGAGGGCTGCCGAACCAGACCCTGGCGTGGCGGCTCTCGTCCCTACAGAGGCGGACAGGCATTGGGGGGTCTTCCTGGGGCCGAGCCTTCGAATCGCGCCAGGAAAGAGTGAGTTTTTTGGAGGACAACTGGGAGTCCAACTGCGCTCGAATCGGTTGCGTCTGGCCGCCTATGGCCACTTCCTTGCTCTTGCTCCCCGAGCTCATGAAAACGACAGCGAAGTGACGGGACGGGCTTGGGGCGGTGGTGCTTCTGTCTCTATCGATCTGTTGCCCCTTTCACGTTGGTCGTGGGGACCGCTGCTCGGGGGGCAGTTTGCCGCTTTGCGTTTCGAGGGGCGGCCGGGTGCCGGCTACAAGGGGGGTCATCTGAGCGGTCCTTGGATGACGGCTCGCACGGGGCTTTTTTCTTCGCTCGACGTCGGCGCGAGCTCTTGGGAGCTCCAGGCTGGTGTAGACTTATCGTTGCTTTCACTCGTGGCCGAAGCCGATGGTCAAACTGTTGCCTCGACACGAGGTTGGGGGGGCTGGTGTGTGCTTTCCGGGGGAGGTCGGTTTTGACGGTAAGACGTGCCGACCTCAAACGAGTGATCCTCCTCGCTCTCGTGTTCTCCATGGGATTTGCGGCTTGTGGACGTTCGGGAAACGTGTTGATTCGACGGACCGAGTCGACGTCGGATGGGGGGGCCGACGCATCGATGGGCGGTGCTTCTGCTTCATTGGGGGGAGGTGAAGGTTCCAGCAAGGTCGATGCCAGCGGCGGAGCCTTGGTTGAGACCGGTGACAGTCCCTTCCCTTCGGACTCGAGCGGTGGAGCTGGGGGGGCGATGAGCGCCTCGGGCGGAAGTCCTCCATCGATGCCCTTCGAGGGTACGACGAGCTCCCTGAGTCTAGGAGACTCCCATTCGTGCCTCGTCACGGAGGGTCAGCTTGTCTGTTTCGGTGAAGGCGGGGACGGAGCTTTGGGCAACGGGGCGTTCTCCAGTCGGCTTGTACCGACTAAGGTCCCGATGATTGATGCGGTCGTGCAGGTCAGCTCGGGAGCCCGTCACACTTGTGCCCTCCTTGAAGAGGGGTCAGTTCTTTGCTCGGGGGATGGTTCTTCTGGCCAACTGGGCAATGGCTCGTTTGACGATTCGAGCGAATTCGTTCCGGTGGACTTGCCCCTTGGAGCCCGACTGATAGAGGCTGGGCACGACCACTCCTGCGCGCTTCTCACGGATGGTCGACTCTATTGTTGGGGGGCTAACGCCGAAGGCCAATTAGCCCAGGATGATCCCTTTCCTGCCCCCGGCCCTGCTTCATCCATTCCACTTCAGGTGGCTTCGGGGTGGGCGTTTTCCTCCGTCGGAGCGGGGCAGGGCCATACCTGCGCGATTCGCGACGATGGGTCGCTGTACTGTTGGGGGCGCAATGCTAAAAATGAGCTGGGTCTGGGCGATGCCGCGCCCGATCAGATCCGCGTCCTTGAACGAGTGGGAACAAACTCGGACTGGGTTGCTATAAGTGCCGGTCAGAACTCGACCTGCGGTTTGAGAGTCGGCGGGCGTCTCGAGTGCTGGGGTGATAATTCTCACGCTCAGCTAGGCCTGGGGGATCGCATGGCACGCGACCTTCCTACACTTGTTCTTGCCGAGGGGGTGGCAGGTGTTTCCCTGGAGACCTTCCACGCTTGTGTCATCCTCGACGAAGGTTTGGCCTGTTCCGGGCGAGGTGCAGAAGGTGCCCTCGGGACGGGAACGGACGATCAGCTCGAGTTTCAACTGGTCCCCAATACCGATGGAGCCCTTCTAGTAGCTGTGGGCAGATTCCATACCTGTCTGACGACGGCATCCGAAGTGCGATGCGCCGGAGAAAACCTCGACGGCCGCCTGGGGGTGGGAGATGCTGATCGCCGCGACCGTTTTGCTCCTCTGATGGCAATTCAGGCCCCCTGAAGATCTCAAGTAGGTCTATCTTTGTCGAAGCAGGTGCTTTTTCTGACCCTTTCTTCGTGGGTCGAGGGTCCTACGAACATGGTGGCTTTTGAGTGGACCTGCCGCGGGAGAGAGCTGGCGATCGGTGTGGGTTTTGCGTTCTTGGAGGCTTGCGCTTGCTCGGCTCACGACAAGGAGGGCGCAGACTCCGGAGCTATTGATACGGGGAGCTCGCTGGGCGGAGCTGAGTCGAGTGGCGACGGTGATGCCGAGGAAGGGCCTGGCCCGCGCGCGTCCCAGGACGAGATGCCCTTCGTTGCGCCGACCACGTTCAGTTGTGATCCCGAGTTGTCCGGAAAGAGCCCACCCCTTCGACGTCTTAGTGCTTTTCAATATCGCCAGACGCTGCGTGATCTGCTGGGCGCGCTGCTCAATGATGAGAGCGAAATCGATAGCGTTTGGGACGAGATTCAGCCCGCCGTACTTGGGCTCTTGGAAGAGCAGCGTTTCAAACTGCCCGAAGACCTCCATGGCAGTTATCGCCGCCTCGACCAGGCGGTTCAACAGTCACATGTCGATTCGTGGTACGAGATCGGTCGGGCCGCGGCGGCGGCTCTTTCGACACCCGAGCGTTTGTCGCAGCTTCTGGGTGATTGCCAAACTGATGCCGTCGGTGAGACTGAGGTGAATGATTGCCTCGACGTTTTTGTTGCTCGTTTCGGCGGCCTGGCGTTTCGGCGGCCTCTTGAGTCGTCAGAAGTAGAATTCTATCGCAACTTTCATGGAGCCAGTGATGCCGTCGACCCGGCAGGTATTGCCGATGTGGTCACGGGCCTTCTGAACGCACCCCAGTTTCTGTATTTGATCGAGCAAGGAGGGGACGCCGTCGACCAGACAGAAGGGACCTTTGAATTGGCTCCTTATGAGTTGGCGTCCCGACTTTCGTACCATTTTTGGAACACCATGCCGGATCAGGAACTCCTGGACTTGGCTGACAGCGGAGAACTTCTTGAAGACGAGGTGTACGAGGGACAAGTCGAGCGGCTCTTCGTTGATATGCGTACTCGACAGACCATCGATGACTTCTTTCGAGAGTGGCTGAAACTCGAAGACCTGCCCCAATTGGATCGGAACAACGAGGCGGGCATCTTCCAGACTTTTGCCGGAGAACATCTGCCATCCCCTGACTTGAGGCAGTCGATGATCGACGAAACTATCGCTCTTTTGAACTACTACACTTGGGACCACCCGGAAGGCTTAGAGGCTGCTCTATTGACGCCGTATTCGTTTGCGCGCGGTGATGAGCTCGCTGCCATCTATGGCGTGTCTCCTTGGGACGGGAGCGACCCACCGCCCGATATGGAGTCCGAACGAATCGGTCTTCTCTCGCGGGCGGCCTTTCTTGCGACAGGTACGCCCAATACGAGACCTATCATGAAGGGACTTTTTATCCGTACCAATATTCTTTGCGACGTGGTTCCTCCTCCGCCCCCGGGGGCCAATGCGGAACTACCTGAGTTGAATTCGGATCTGACGACCCGGGAGGTCGTGGAAGCTCTGACCGAAGCCGACGGAACAAGCTGCGCCAATTGTCATGCGCGGATCATCAACCCACTCGGATTTGCGACCGAGGGCTTCGATGGATTGGGACGTATTCGGACAGAGCAGATGCTTTTTGACGAAGACGGAGCTCTGGCGGGCTACAAGTCGATTGATACCAGTTCTGTTCCTCAGGTGACCAAGGGTGATGAGACGAGAGTGAGCGGGGCAGTCCAGCTCATGGAGACCATCGCATCGAGTGGCAAAGCCGAGGCTTGTTTAGCCCGACACTACTTTCGTTTTACCTTCGGAAGATGGGAAGGGGTGATTTCTGATGGGTGCGTCCTCGAGCAGTTACGGGCGGCCCTTGCTGAGGGGGGCAGTGTCGCAGACATGCTTCGCAGCGTTGCGCTCAGCGATGCGTTCCGAAGACGCAGCTTTAGTCCAAGCACAGGGGAGGCCAACTGATGTCTGTCCGCCTGCTTTCACGTCGTCAACTCCTGATTGGCTCAGGTGGGTTTGCTCTGGGCCTTCCGCTCTTGCGCTCGCTTCTCCCTCGTGATGTGCGCGCTCAGGACATGGGGGCCGAGCGTCGTTTCGTGGCTTTCGCAACGGATCATGGCGGGGTTTTCGAAACCGCGATGTTCCCTGACGAGGCTCTTCTCACCCGCGAAGAAGCTCTCTATTCGGGACACGACATTCGCCACGGCTCTTTGGTTCGTTCGGACCTTGATGGGCGCGCAGGGGTCTCCACCATCTTGACGGGCCCGAGTGACAAAATGACGGATCGGATCGTGGAGCGAATGAACGTCCTGCGAGGTCTCGATATCCCCTTCTATATTGCCCATCACACCGGAGGACATTTAGGGAACTTCGCACGCAACGACGGAAACGGAGCGGACGGCGCCGATGCACAGATGTTTTCAATGCCGACCATCGACCAGTTGCTCGCTTGGTCGCCCTCCTTTTACTCTGATTTGTCAGCGGTCAAGGAAAGATCCATGGTCTTGGGGCGTAGAGGTCGACTGAGTTGGAACTGGTCCACCCCGTCCACTCGTTCGGGAACGATTCAAGAGGTGACCGGGACGGATCCGCTTGCGATGTTCGAGCGGGTCTTCATTCCTGAGGCCGATCCGAGTGGTCCGGCGCCCCGTCCTCCGGTTGTGGACCGAGTGCTTGAAAGTTACCAGAGCCTGCGTGAGTCCAACGCTCGTCTGAGTTCTGAAGATCGCCAGCGACTTGACGACCATATGGACCGCCTTTTTGAACTTCAGCGTCGCCTTGAGGCAGGCTCGATTCGTCGTGCGTCGTGCGGCGATGCCATTCGCCCAGGCGATGACATCGAGAGCGATCCCGTTACCTACTATTCTGCCGTGAATGACGTAATCGTCGCGGCCTTTCTATGTGGGACCTCGCGAATCGCGGTGGTCAAGGTCAAAGAATCCGAGTTCGTTCCCTATGCTGGTGATTGGCACCAAGATGTCGCTCATCAGTGGAGTTCGGACGAACCTCAAGCCCTGCTTCAAGAAGCGAACCAGAAGGCCTTTGAGCATGCGGTTTTGGATTTGGTCGACAAACTAGATGTCGATGACGGGCAGGGAGGATCGATATTGGACAGCGCCATTGTGCAATGGACTCAGGAGTCGGGCGAAGTAACTCACGAGTCACGCTCAGCGCCGGTCGTCACTTTTGGAGGCTCAGCCGGGACGCTTAAGACGGGCAACTACTGCGACTACCGCAAGCTTGGTCCCGAAGGGATAGTGAACCGATGGAGCAACGATATCGGAAGCTCGGGGCTATTGTACTCCCAATGGCTGGCGCAAGTCATGACCTCCCTCGGGATGGGCTCGAGCGAGTTCCAAGACATCGAGTACAATGGGGCGGGTGGGTACGGCTATGATTTCATCGAAGAAAGCTACGAGAAGGTCCATTCAGAAGGCGTCGTCGAAAATGCGAGCGATCCGCTGCCCTTTCTTACATGAACTCCAAGATGGAAGATTGGGTCGAAAGAGGCTCGGCTAAGGTCGTGTGCTGAGGTCGAGTTCCTTCAAGATACGGATCCCCTCCTGTCCAGAAGGCAGTGGTTCGGATTCGAACCAGCTCTCGAGTATCTCCCGAGCCACGTCGTCCGAAAGAGTTCGATTAGAGAGGCAAAGAACGTTTGCATCATTCCATTGCCGAGCAGCACGAGCTGTCGGGGGGTCGAAGCAGAGCGCCGCACGGATGCCTGCTACTTTATTGGCTGCCATGGAGATCCCAGTCCCCGACCAACACAAGAAGATCCCTTGCTCACAGTCTCCTGATGCCACGGCCTGGGCCGCTTGGGCGGCTACCTGTGCCCAGGGTTGTTCTTGTCCCGATTCGAAAGCCCCAAAGGTGCGGCACTCGTGTCCCCGTGCAAGCACTTCTTGTCGAATGGTCTGATGAACCGAATAGGGTTCATCACTGCAGAGGGCGATTTTCATGAACGAGTGCCTACTTTTTTTCGCGGAGCTTTTCTTTGAGCCGTTTGGCCAAGTCACGAGCGAGGGCTTGTTCAGCGGCTCTTTCGGCCCGCGTTTCCCCAACTCCTGACTCGGTGGCGACGCCGCTGATTTCGAATCGGGTTTTGCCCGTCCACGCATCGACCACGCGTGCGCGTCCCCGGGCCTCGAACCATACGCGGTGGGTTCCCATGCGGCTGGCGAACTCGCTTTCTGCGTCGACGAGCACGATGGTATCGAGCTGACCCTTCCATTCATCTGCGAGCTTTTGAACCTGCTTCAGTTGACGCTTTCCTGAGGATCGGGACACGGATCGAAGAGTGCTACGCTTGATCGAGGGCGCGCTGCTGAGCAAGCTATCGACTTGTTTCTTCAGGTGTTCGGCTGTTACCCAGGAGGGCGTCTTTTCGTTTTCGGGGATGACCGCGGCTCGCTCAAAACTCACCTTACGGGCCCCCGTCTTGCACCTGACCTGATGAAACTCCTCGCTTGTTTCTCCCAATATCCAGGGCAGATCGAGGCTGAGTTGAAACTCGCCTTCGATACCTGCTTCTTCCGGGGGCTCGTAACTGAGCAAGCCTTGCGCGTCGGTTTGGAACATCAGGGACTTCTGTTCCCCTTCGTAGGCAACCGCGATGGGCAAGTCCGAAATAGGCGTACTCTTCCCCTGGTTTACCCACTCTGCCTGGACAAGCAGCGGTCGCAAAAATCTCTTGTCGCTTGCTGGGATCCCATCCACCCAGACTGGCATGAGGCGCACCTTTTTTAAGGCGAGGTTGAGAGCTTTTTTTTCCTTCGTGGAAGAAGATACGACGCACTCGAATTCATTGAGAACCTCTTTCGCGCGAGAGCACAAGCGTGCCTGCTCCACGGAGGAACGAAAACTGAGCACCTCCGGCCGTAGCTCCTGAGGAATCTGTTCGAGTTTGACTTCCTTTGTCGCCTGTAGAAGTCGCTCGAAAGTAGGCAGTAAGCGTTCGGCTTCGAGAGCAAGTTTGACGGATATTCCGCCGTTGTCCCTGGATAGCTCGAGATGGTCCTGAGCTTTCATGTGGACGACCAGCGCGAAGGCATCGCTAAATGGCCCAGGTTCGCTGTACCGGTCATCGCTCGTTACGGCGACGAGAAGTCGTCGCCTTGCCGAGAGATAGGCCTGTTCCTCCGTGGGCTCTGTGGCTTCTGCCTCAAACGAGAAAGGAGGGGGAGAAGGCGGTGGCGCTTCTGGCGTTACGTCTTTCGACTCTTGTTTAACTTCCGGGCTTTGGGGGGGCTGCGTCTTGCTTGGTTGTGGCTGGGGCGTCGGGCTCTCGGGCTGGGGAGCCGCGGCACAGGCCGAGGTGAGGAGTAGTGCTAGGGCGAGGTGTGTGGTTCTACAGATCATGAGCCGATTTAGTTGCTAGAAACCTGAGCCTGAAACTGCTTGAAGTTGATGGCTTGGTCGCCGTACTTCTTCTTGAGCTTCCCTAGCCCCTGCTTCAAGACCGCGTTGGGTTCTCGTGAGCCCAGTTGAAAATGGCCGGTCGAGAGCGAGATGTTATCGGCGACTTCAAAAAGGAAGTCCTGCATGACGATGCGATAAGTACTGGCGAAGGTACTTTCGTTCAGGGAGCTTAGCTTCGACATGCGGGCGATGAGCCCCAAAATGTCGGCGTAGTACTCATCTTCGTGGCCTGCGGTGCGTGCCAGGCGGCCATATACCTTGAGTAGCTCGCCCAATTGAGAAATGTAGGTATCGACATCCTCCAGGAGTTCTCCAGGCAATCCCTCTTCGTCTCTTCCAGTGCGGATCACCTCGGCCAATCGGTACTCGCTTTCTTGAAGGATCTTTCGGTACATGGGCCGAACCTGACGAAGAAGCTCGTCTGGCGCTTCTCCTTGGGAGAGCTTCTTTTCGGCGATGCGCACTGCCGCACGAATCAAGTTCCCTCGAAAGGCGGTATCTTTTGCTCGCCGGGCCGCCGCGTCGAGTCCCTCGCGGCGGTAGAGGGAAAACGAGTTCTTGTCGAAAGCTTCTTCCATGACGTTGCTCAGAAACGAGAGCTCAGCGTTGGCGAGCAAAGCTCCGGTCATGATGCGGGCATTGCGGTCGCCTTCTGTCATCGAGCGCGACACGATGTCGAAAACCTGTACTTCCGCGAACTCGTTTTGGTTCTTGATGATCTCGTTTTGCTGGAAGACGAGCCAGATTTGTATGGCGGGAATCAATGTGGCGACGAGTGAAAAGAGCATCAAGAACGCGCGCCGTCGGATCATGAAGCGGACGACTGACTCAAGAAACTCACGCGTCGAGAGCAGGACCTCTTCTCGGGAAGGCCATCCAGAGGGGGCGCCTGAGTATGCGCTGAGGGTTTGTGCGAGTGAGCCGAAGTTGCGCACGACTCTTTGCCTGTCCAAAAGGGGGATGAGAATGCGGAAACCGCCACCCAAGAGCCTTTTTCTTGCTTTGTCTGCCTTTTCGCTTCTTTCTTCGATGCCTTCGAGGCGATCGCGAAGGAGGCTGTTTTCGTGCCGAAGCTTGCGTACTTCTTCCTCAAGTTCCAGTGCGTCCATGGGCGCGGGAGTTCTATCATTCTCCCACGAGGTGCCCAAGTCTGAGTCGCTCGCTTGGTCTTAGAGGCCACGAGACAAGGCTCCGCCGACGCCTGCGTCACTCCTTGGGCGAGCGGTGGCGGAGCTTCTGTTGGTTGTGAGATTTATTTTAGCCTTCACCTCGAGGGATCCGTTTGCGGAACAGACACAGTCCAGCCAGCGCGAACAACCAAGCTATCCAAGAAAGCTGTCTGCTCGGAGATGTGGTGCTGCAACCGAAGCCACCGCCCCCGATCCGGGTTCCCGGGGAGGGGACCGGTGGATTGACTTCGGACCCACCGCTGCCGTCCTCGTCACTCTTACCGTCGTTGTTGCCGCCCATACTCTTGCCGCCCATCTCGGGAGAGTTGCCGTCGGCGCCGCTGCCTCCCGAACCGCTGTCTCCCGAACCGCTGTCTCCTGATCCGCTGCCTCCTGATCCGGGTTGTGGATCTGTCTTCTGATTGGGGTTGAGAAAGTCGGGGAGCTCCTCGTTCACGGAGCGCTGGGCGTCTTCTGGGTTGCCGTCTCCGTTTGGATCCGCTTCTTCTTGGTCAGTGGTGATACCGTCTCCGTCGTCGTCTGGATCCAGATAGTTGGGAAGACCATCGTTGTCGGTGTCGTCGTCATAGAGAAGGTCGTTTTCGTTGAGATCTTCGTAATTACTATGGACACCGTCTCCGTCGTCATCGGAGTCTCGATAGTCCTGCGCACCATCGGCGTCGAAATCCGGAAGCAGAGCCGGGCTACCGTCTTGGTCGATGTCGAAGGCGTCGTCGATCCCGTCACCATCTATGTCTTGGTTCAGCGCCTCGACATCCGGGATTCCGTCGTGATCGGCGTCGTGTCCTTCGGTTGAGTCGGGGGCACCATCATTGTCACTGTCAGGATCGAGAAAGTTGGCAGCGGCGTCTCCGTCGTCGTCGCTCAATTCGGCTAAGGATTCCGTGGACTGTGGGTCATTCGGTCCTGTATCGGCCTCATCCGCAAGACCATCCCCGTCGCTGTCGGTCGCGTCATCAATTCGCCCGTCCCCGTCGGCATCTTCAAACTCCGCTCCATCCTCAAGAATATCGAAAATACCGTCACCATCAGCGTCGAGATCGTATTGGTTGGGAACACCGTCCCCGTCGAGGTCGTCGATGCCTTCATCGCTGTCCAGGATACCGTCGTTGTCGTCGTCGACGTCGACCGGGTCAAAGACACCATCTCCATCGGTATCGGTGGAGACGTCGCAGATGCCGTCGTTGTTCCAATCGGCCCCGTCGTTTCCGGGGTCGCCTCCCGAGGCGTTATTCGTGGTGATCGTGCAGTCGTTGCACAAGTCACCGTCTTTGTCCTGACAGCTGGTCGGGTCGGCAGGGGCATCGTCCTCTCCGTTTTTGACGCCGTCGCCGTCGAGGTCGTCGTCGGTGAGGTCGCAGATGCCGTCGCCGTCTAAGTCATCGCCGTCGCTGAGCGTATCACCTCCGCTGCCGTTTCCGCCGGTGAGGCTGCAATCGTCGCAGCTGTCGCCGTCTGTGTCCTTGCAGACCAGAGGATCATTGGGGTCACTGTCAGAGAGGTTACTTACACCGTCGCCATCGATGTCGTCATCGGTGGTATCGCAAATTCCGTCGCTGTCCGAATCCGTTCCGTCATTGCTCGTATTGCCTCCGCTCTTGTCGGCGCCGGTGACCGTGCAGTCGTCACACGAGTCCCCGTCGACGTCCCTGCACACAAAGGGATCGTCAGGGTCCGAGTCGCTGTTGTTCAATACGCCATCGTCATCGCGATCGCTGTCAGTGACGTCGCAAATACCGTCGCCGTCAAGGTCGGTTCCGTCGTTTTGGGTGTCACCTCCACTGCGGTTTCCGCCGGTGATTGCGCAATCGTCGCAGCCGTCGCCATCTTCGTCTTTGCAGACGGTCGGGTCGTTGGGATCACTATCGTTGTTGTTGGTTATGCCGTCGTCGTCGATGTCGTCATCGCTGGCATCGCAAAGGCCGTCGCCATCGGTGTCGGTTCCGTCGTTGTCCGTGTTGCCTCCGCTTTTGTCGGCGCCGGTGATCGCGCAGTCGTCACATGAGTCCCCATCCTCATCCGCACAGATGTTCGGGTTGCTCGGGTCGTCGTCCGAAACGTTGTCCACCCCGTCGTCGTCGATGTCATCGTCGGTAAGATCGCAAAGGCCATCCCCATCGGTGTCTGTTCCGTCGTTTTGGGCGTCGCCTCCGCTCGAGTTGCTGCCTGTTGTCGAACAGTCGTCACACGAGTCGCCATCGGTGTCTTTGCAGACCTGCGGATCGAGCGGGTCGCCATCGGCTGCGTTTTCGACGCCGTCGTTGTCGAGGTCGTCGTCGGTGAGGTCACAAATGCCGTCGCCGTCGGTGTCGAGTCCATCGTTGTCTACGTCTCCACCGCTTCCATCTGCCCCGGTGATTGCGCAGTCATCGCAGCCATCTCCGTCGATATCTCGGCAGACAGTGGGGTCGCCGTCATTGGAGTCCTCCGTGTCAAATACCCCGTCCCCATCGGCGTCGACGTCTGCGGAGGAGTCCATGTAGTCGGGTTGGGCGTCGAGGTCCGTGTCGGGACAAGGCCAACTTCCCGGACATTCGGCGAGATCATCGCTTCCGTCGCCATCGCTGTCGTTGGCTCCACCGATCACTGGATCGTAGGGTGCTGGGATGCCGTCAGCATCGCTATCCAGAAGACTGACGTCGAAGCTAGGAAACCCAAAAACGGCTTCATCTCCATCGGCAGGAGCCAAGATCCCGTCTCGGTCGGCATCTTCGGTAGAGGTGTCGATCTTGCCGTCATTGTTTATGTCCAAAGCGCCCTGAGCGATTTCGTTCAAATCGAAGAGCCCATCGGCGTCGCTGTCCAAGTCTAGGAAATCTGGCGCAGAGTCAGCATCGGTGTCCGTCGGGATGTAGTTGAGCGTCCCCGAGTCGGGACTTGTTTCCAGACTGTCTACCAGGCCATTTTCGCCCACGTTGCCGTCGACCATGCCATCTACGTTGGCGTCGAGGGCCCCATGCCCTGCCTCGAGCACGTCGGGGATGCCGTCATTGTCGGCATCCAGGTCGTTGTGGTTGGCAATGCCGTCGCCGTCGAAATCGAAACCAGGGTCGATTGTGTCGCAGATCCCATTCGAATCGGTGTCCGTGCACGCGGGTGACGTGGTCGTACCGTTTGCCGATGCGTCTTGCCAGTTGGGGATGCCGTCCCCGTCGGCATCCCGGTCCGGATCGACTCCATACTGGTTTTCTTTGCGATCCGGTATGCCATCATTGTCGTTGTCCGCATCGACGGGGTTAAGGACACCGTCGCCGTCAGGGTCGGCATCGGAGCCGTCGAGCATGGTTGGATCCGACGCAGCCGCGGCAAGGGTTCCATTGCCAGGAGGCGATGAGGTACCGGCTAGATCGACGGAGAGCGAGTTGGCGCTACTGGACGTTCCCGCAATGAACTGCACTGGTGTAGTCAATGAGATGCCGGCGTCTTCGAGCACTGACAGCGGCATCGCGATGTCGAGAAAATAATCAGCGTCCCCGTTGTAGTAACTATCGGCCAAGGCGACGGCGACGTTGCCGTCCACTCCTAAGTCCAGAGCTTCCGAGAAAAGCTCGGTTTCGGCGGTGTCGTTGGGGGAGCCCACCGTTCCTGGTGAGGTATTTTGGGCGAAGACGACTCGTTGCGGGTTTCCTGTGCCGTCGAGCATGAAGCTGAACTCGTAGGCAGTGAAGTCCTGGTCGGTATCAATCAGAATGCCCCAACCGTACGCGCGCATTTTGCTGCCGTTGCGGGGGTCGTTGTCGAGGCGGAGCCTCAGGCCGAAGTCGACACCGTCGGCATACGCGTAGACAGCGGGGAACCCGGGTTCACCGACGACCTCTCGAGCGTTGTTGGCTCCATCGTTACTTGGGTCTCCTATCTTGCCATCACCTTGCTCCAAAGGAACCCAATCGGCCGCAGCGAAGTCCGCCTTTTGGGCGACTTGACGGATGTTTGGTCCAGCTTCTTCCCGGGCACAACCACTTTGCATAAGGACTAGCGTGAATGTCAGTCCTGCCAGGGGAGCTCGCTGGGTGATAGAGGCCAGGCGAGAGAAAGGAGATTGAAGAAAATCGCTCATTTTGATTCGTCTCCCGCTTCGTCGGTGGGGTCTTCTTTGCTTTCGATGTGGAACTCGACCCTTCGGTTGTTCTGCCGTCCCTCTTCGGTTTCGTTCGAATCGATCGGTTTTTCTGAGCCGAAACCGCTTGAGCTCAGGCGCTGGCGGTCGATTCCATGCTCTGCGAGCCAAGAGAGAACAGCGAGGGCTCGTTCGGAGCTGAGCTTCTTATTCAGCCAAGCACTGCCCCGATTGTCGGTGTGTCCCTCGATGTCCATCTTCGTGATTTCGGGGTGTTCGCTGAGGACTTGATGCACCGCTCTGAGGATGCCTTCGCTTTCCTCGCGAACTGTGGCCTTGCCCGTTTCGAACTCAATCCTCTGTAGAATCTTGATTTGGCCGGCGTCGATGCGCACTTCAGGGCATCCGTTCTTCTTTGGGTCCTCATTGGGAGGTCCCGCTTGTGCAGGACATGCGTCCTCTTCGTCGACGATTTGGTCGTCGTCCGTATCGACTAGTGGGCAGCCATTCTGCTCTGGGTCTTCGTTCTTTGGTCCTACTTGTGCTGGGCAGGCATCCTCGTCATCCAAGAGACCGTCTCCGTCTTGGTCCTGGAGAGGGGGACATCCGTTCTTTTGAGGATCGGAACTGGGTTCCCCGAACTCGTTAGGACAGGCGTCTAGACTGTCGTAAACACCATCCTGGTCGATGTCTGGTGGCAGCGGGCAGCCATTTTCGCTCGGATCGTCTTGCCTGACTCCGGATCTATGCGGGCATG
This sequence comes from Polyangiaceae bacterium, assembly GCA_050300635.1. Taxonomy (GTDB): domain Bacteria; phylum Myxococcota_A; class Polyangia; order Polyangiales; family Polyangiaceae; genus NIC37A-2. The sequence goes on along the minus strand of JBNKYC010000028.1, from coordinate 66,241 downwards.
CATCGTCCCGATCCGATATGCCATCGCGGTCGTGATCCTGGGGTGGGGGAGGGGGAGCGGCGGGGGCGGATTCTTCGAGCTGCGGAAACCATTCTAAAGAAAGGACGGTGCGCATTTGAGGGGAGCCAAGACCCTGAGTGAAACCGGGGCCGAAGCCCGCACCCAGCTTCCAGTCGTTGAGTTGGTAGTGGGCGCCAAAAATGCCTTCAAGGGGTGTGCTCCCCTTCTTGAAGAAACCCCGGCTTCCGTCGGCGATGACCGTCGAAAACCAGATTTCAGGGCCAATGGTGAGACGCTTGTCCAGAAGGCGAGCTCCGGCTGCGGCAGCCACTGTCCATTCGCTTCCGACCGCCTCTGTCGCGAAGTCTTCATCGTGGAGACGAATATTGATCCCGGTCTTGAGCGCGTAAGTAAAGGCGTCAATAGCGCCGGCCAGGGTCAAGCGAGGAACAACGCGCACCGTGCCGTCGCCAGAAAACTGGTTCTGGCTTCCTGTCGGCATATGCACGAAAACCCCTGCTGCCAAGGTCGCAGGGGAGCCATACTCACCTACGATCCGAACATCGCTTCCTAATCGAAGATCGCCCGCGGCAGCTTGTCCCGGCGAATCATAGGCCACCCCCGCTACTTCTATATTGTCGCCATTTTGAAAGAAGAGAATCGGGAGGTTCATGCCAACTCGAACTCGATCCCAGAAGACCGCGCTGGCTCCCCAATGACCGTAAACTTGGTTTTCGATCAGGGCGGCGACTTCATCGCCTTCGGCGTCGTAGGCAACCAGCGGTTTTTTAGCCCAGTCCCCGACAACGCCTACCGCGAATCTCCCATGCCCCCTCAAATCGAGACTTTCCAATGCGAACCAGTCGCTGCCCCGCTCGGATGGGTCGAAGCGATTGATGGCGAAGCCATTATCCTGAGCAAAGCTCTGGGAAACCATTGAAAGTAGACCCAGTCCCATCGAGAGTGATGCGAACCGCTGAAAGGCTGTTTTTCTCATAGCTGTCTTTCATCCCGAGCTCCCCGGCCCGGAAAAGGACGCGGGATGCGTTGGACATCTCTGATCCTCAGCGATGTCCAACGGCGGGTTTGGCCAAAGAAACAGAGCTCTCTTGTCCATAGTTGGCACTTGTCCACGATGAGACCGGGTTTGAGTTGAATCTATATCGAGACTCGGGTGAAACCTGCTCGTCATGCCAGGAGTTGAGGTTGGTCGTGGTCATCACCTTCGCATCCGTTCTCGCGCAATTCTCAACGCGCCCTGGGCAATCTCTTGGCCGGCTTTCAAATTGCTTTTACATCCCCCATTCGTATTGACGATGCCGTAGTCGTCCCCGGATTGCCTGCCCTCTGCCCGCATCAACGTTTTGGAGTCCCAAGGCAAGCGCGGACGGCAGGGGCAGAGCGGTCTGGTTTCTCGGGAGAGCGTGCAGGTCTCCTGAAGCAGAAGTCGAGGGCCCCGCTTGTCCCTGCCGCTGGGTGTGAGCCTTTGGGCATTGTCTTTTGCTGAGAAGATGTACTTTCTTCTGCTGCCGACTTGCGACTCAGCCGCCGGCTCATGTTAGCCTCGCGCCGCCGCGGGGGACGCTTCCGGCGGGTAGTGGAGGAGCAAGCACGATGGCGCGCGCATTAGTATTGGCAGGGGGGACCGCTTTGGGGGCGGACCAGGTCTATCCCTTGGAGCAACTTTCCGCTTTGCATGGGGTCACATCCTACGGACATGTAGCTGGTGTTTCGGTCGGTTCTGTCAATGGATCGATGTTCGCCTCTGACCAACTGCCTCAGCTTCGAACGATTTGGGAGTCGATCGATGGTACCGGTTCGTTTATGAAACCGCGTCTGATCAACAACTTGTTTCCGGGCTGGCTTTGTCCCCCTGGTATCATGACCCTGAGGCCCCTACGGAAGAAGTTAGAGGCGAACATTTCGATTTCTCAGCTCTTGCCCAGTGTTGAGTTCACGGTGGGAGTGACCGACTTTCAGGAGGATCGCTACCACGATCTTTCGGCGAAGGTTTTTTCGGGCGATGAGGATTTCATTGACTCGATCATCGCCAGCTCAGCCCAACCTGTGCTGATGCAGACTCATCGAGTTTATGTACAGAGCGAGGGAGAAAAACGCTGGTGTTATGACGGAGGGGTGAAGCACGTCGTGCCCATGATCCCCGACCCTTCGAGCTGGGACCATATCGATGTCGTGCTCTGTAATCCTCCTCTTCGCCTCAAAGCGGTCCCGCGCTCCAAGATGAACGATATCGTCGAAGTGGGGCTACGCGCGTTCAATATCATGACCAATGAAAACGTGCTGATTTCTGATGTAGAGCGCCTACTCGACTGGGAAGAACAGGGCGCGAGCATCACCATCTATGCTCCAGAAGAACTCGACGATGAGTTCGACGCCAGCGCTACGACTATCGAAAAACGTCTCAACGAGATCGGAAAATGGATGTGGGAACACCCATGGACGGTTTCCGACTTTTTGGATCACTGGAAGAATAGCTAGATTCGATCTGGGGCCTCAGAGAAGGGCGAGGCCTGGGCCTTTAGGTCAGATCTCGTGACTTCTTGATGAGATCATAGGCCGCGTTGATTTCACGGGTACGTTCTTCCGCGAGGCCTCGCATGTTTTCGGGTAGCCCTTTAGCCGCAAGCCGGTCGGGGTGATTTTCCCGAATCAATTTATGGTAGGTCTTCTTTAGTTCCGCGTCGCTGACGTCCCTCGGAACCCCTAGGGTCGCATAGGCCTCATCGAGCGCGTGCAGCGGGGGCGGTCGCGAGTCGGCGCCAGGGGACCAACGACCAGCGCCTGCTTCGGCTGCGTTCAAGACGGCAAGTAGTTGGGCGATTTCGAGCTCAGACAACCCAAGGCGCCGGGCCACCCGTAGGAACATATCCTTTTCAGCGGGATGGACCTTGCCGTCGGCAACGACGGCCATGAGTTGAACCCGAAGAAACATTTGGAAGAGGGCATGGCTACCCCGAGCCACTCGTGCAAAGCGGTCCACTTCTCCTTCCAGATCGAAGTCGGGATCCTTTCCTCGTCGAAAGGCATCCTTCGCGAGACGTCGTTGCTCGGACCCCAGATGGAAACGTTCGAAGAGGCCCTCTGCGAATTGGATCTCGTCAGGCGTAACAATTCCGTCAGCTTTGCAAATTGCGCCCACTACGGCGAAGGTCGATTCGATGAACTGCGTCTGAATCTTGGACAAACCTCGTTTGAGAAGGAGTCGAATGGCGCTGCCAAAGAGGTATCCTAAGATGGCGCCCACAATGAGACCGCGGGCGCCGGCAAAAATGAGGCCGATGAGAGCGAAAAGGAGAGTCATAAGGTGATTTTCGCACCCTAGCACTTCGTCCTCTCGATTTCTTTGGCGGGGGTGTGATGGACTGGCGACAGCCGTTGTTGCCCAGGTGTACCAGTGCTAAATCTGCTCGACTGCGAGGCGCCCCAGGGGGGTAAGGAGGGCCTTCATGAACAGAATAAAGCAAGATGCATCGGGTGGTCGAAAGCGGCGTCCTACTGTGAATCGTCGAGCGTTCTTGACCGGTACGGGTGGTGCGGCGCTTGCTCTGCCTTTCTTGGAGGGGCTTCCGGAACGCTCGGCATTTGCTCAAGATGAGAGCCCCCGTTTTGCCTTCTTCATTTGTGCAGCCAACGGTGTGGCCCAAGCCTACGACGATGAACCGGAACGTTTCTGGCCGACGAAGGTCGGCGCGTTGTCTTCGAGCCAGATGGAGGCGGACAGTGCCGAACGTTGCACCGGGATCTTGGCTGAGCACGCCGAACGACTTCTGATCGTGTCGGGGCTGCAACATGAGGGAGTCGTCAACATGGATTCACATGTGAGGGGCCGCGTGCAGGCTCTTACAGGCCTGTTGCCGACCGATTCGAGCACCATCGCGGCAACGAGCCGTGGCCCGTCTGTGGACTGGGTGATCGCCCAAGCGTGGCAGCAAGATCCCTTGCTCTTATACGCCGGACCAAGAGCAGGGTACGTGGATGACCGCATTTCGTTTTCTGCTGCGGGCATGCTGCATGCCGGAGAAAAGGATCCAGCAGAGGTCTATGGCAACTTGACAGGACTTTCGGACTCAAACACGGGTGGACCCTCCGCAGCACTTGAGGAACTCTACCAGCGGCGGAAGAGCGTGAACGATCTGGTGCGGGGGGAGCTATCCGTATTGCTTTCTGATTCGAAGCTGAGTCAGGAGGATCGTTATCGCCTGGACAAGCACCTCACCTCCATTCGCGACGCAGAGGTCGAGCTCATGAAGAACGAGTGCGGTTGGTCGACTCTGCCAAGGGAGGAAATCCAGACCATCGGAAAGGATGGACACACTGAGGACTTGGCGCGCTTGCATATGATGCTCGCCGGGGTCGCGTTTTCTTGCAATCTCGCGCGAGTTGCAACCCTTCAATGGGGGGATGGCGGGGGAGACTCCACGAGGTACGTCCTGAACGGAGAAGAAACCCCATCCTTTCATTGGATCAGTCACCGCGTGAGCTCGGACGGCGCTTACGGGAGCCCCATCGAGGGCGCCGCCGAAATGCACGCCCAGATTGATCGCATCCGCATGAAGACGTTCAATTCGATGTTGGATCATTTCTCGGAGCTCAGCACTCCCCAAGGGGCGCTTTTCGACAGCGCCTTTGCCTACTGGAGCACGGACGTGTCGATTGGTCCGATAGGAGGACACTTCAACCTCCCCGTGATCATCGCGGGAAGTCCAGCTGGAACATTGAAGCAGGGCGAGTATCTCGACGCCGGTGGCGTTGGTCACCCTCGTCTCCTGCGAAGTTTGATGGAGGCCGTGGGAGTAGACTCGTCCACCTTCGCAGGAGGCAACGAGCTTCTGCAAGAAGTGCTGGCATGATTTTCGTCGGGGAGCCAACGATGGGGCTCTTGTCGTCCCAATAACGAGTCTCTCAAAGGTCGGACGCGGGTTTTGTGCTAAGCCATGCTCGTGTCCGAACAACAGCGCCTTCCACTCTTTGCTCGAGCAGCTATGCTTGGGCTTCTCACGTCTTGTCAACTTGCCTGTACCGGCACGGACTCGTCCGAAGAGGAGGCCGGGGAGTCCGAAACCACGAGCGGCTCTTCGGCTTCGTCCGGGGCGGGAGATGGCTCGGGTAGCGATCCGGATACGGCGCCCGATGGCGATTCGGCTGGGTTGGAAGATACCTCGAACGGAAGTGATTCGGGTGGAGGCGTTGGCTCGGGAAGCGATGCCACGACGACGGCGAGCTCTGGGGATCCCGGCGGGGCTGGGGGCGAACCGGCCGCAATGGGGGTTTTGAGCACGAAGACCGTTTCCGATCTAAGCCAAGAAGAATTCACCGCTCTATGTGACGAGGTGGATGGGGTGGTGGAGGTTCATCCCCACTGTGGCGGCCGCGTCACAGGCCCGGGCTTTTCCTACGACTCGGATACTGGTGCTTTTACCGAACATACCTGTGCAGGTTATAACACTTGCACAGGCTTCAGTTGCGTTGTTCCGGAATAGGGGGCTACAGCGTGGAGCCTCGTCTCGGCGGGCCGAGAATACACCTCACAACCAGCACGCGCTCCGCCTTCGCTCCTCCAGAGGAGTGAGGCAGGAGTCAGCGGAGCCGCTTAGTCCGAAGAGCCCCGCTCCAGAGTCACTAGAAGCTCCTGTATGGTGGTGCGTTCCTCAAGCGGGTGCCGCAGCCCTGCTTGATAGACGATTTCATAGTGGTTTCTGCGCCCTGTTCTCCTTCGAACGATGATGTTGGCTTGTTCGAGCTCTCCTAGAATGCGTTGCACCCCTCGCTCCGTGATTCCTACTAGTTGGGCAATATCCTTCATTCGAATGTCGGGCGTTCGATGGAGACACACGAGGACATGAGCGTGATTGCTCAAGAAGTTGAACTGAGGAGCCTCGCTCACGTTCTGGTTCATGGCTTGTCCTCTTTTGTTGTTTCGGCGATGGGGTAGTAATCCTCCGGGGAGCTCTTTCCTCTCAGTCTTTGTAGTTCAATGCTCGCTAGATGAAACTCCAAGAGGGCTTCGAGTTCTGCGAGCCCCGCGTTGAGTACAGCCTGCTCCCGGATATTGAGATTCATGATGGTGGACTGTCCGACTTCCAGACTGGCGGTCTCTGCTTCGACCAGCTTCTGAGCGAGCTGGGTCGCTTCGTGGTTCTGCATGGCAATCTGCCTTTGCATTTCGATGGCTTGGGCCAAGGCGGCAAGATCGACTCTCGTTGTGTCCTTGAAGAGCTCATATTTTTGCTTCAAAGCCCTCTTCTTGTGCTGAAGAGCTGCCGTTTTTCCTCGAGTTTTTCGCCTTTGTACGTCGAGTCCAAAAGTCAGGGAGCCGCCCACGGCCGTCTCACGTGGGACGTACCCCGTGGGAGAGTAATAACGGACCTGACCAGCTCCGTGGCTTACCCCGACTTTGAGGTCGAGTCGTGGAAGTTGTTGATTGTTAGCTGCTCGGACTTCTTGATCGAGGAGTCTGAGGGCCGATTCGAAGGCGAGGGCGGTGGGGACGCTTTCAATGTCCTTTTCCCAAGAACGAGTCCTCGCTGCGGCGGCGGGATATTTGCGATTGAGCTCAGGACGCTCGAACGCTGAGGCGGGCTGTGCGGTGCCGTTCGGTAGTCGACGATATAGACCCATCTTGAGGGCAGTTTGGCGAAGTTGCAAAGACAACTCATTGAGTTTGGCCCGTCGCGAAAGAATGAGACGTTTGTTGTCGATGGTCTCGATTTGAGCCAGAGCCCCGACGCGTACTTGCTCCCCCAAGAAGGTGGCACGTTGTTCGGCCTGGCGAACGAGGCGCCGATAGACCTCGCATTTTTGACCCAAGATCGCCCACTTCCACCACAGACTGGCTGCGTCGGCTAAAACGTCGATTGTCGTTTGTTTCTGCTCATACTCGGCGATTTCTCTTTCGATCTTGCGACGAACCAACTCGAGTCGTCGCTCGTCGATCAGACCGTCCCTTAGAAGTGGGACAAGAACTCCGGCACTGATCTGGCCGAGTTCGGTCGTTACGAAGTCCCCATCATAGGAGGGATGGTTCCAACCGTTTCGATACTTGAGCCATAGTTCGCTTCCCCACACCGTTGTCGGCTGTTTTGCCCCTACTTCGTAGCGACTCTTGTTGTAGGTGCCGACTGGGTAGTGCTGAGCACTTGCTTCGACCTTGAGGTCGAAGGCACCGCGTGCCGCAGTGATGCCCGCGTCGGCTTGGGCGGAGTTGAAACGCGCGGCGCTTACTTTGGGGTGGCGTTCGACTACATGCTCAAGGAATCTCTCCAGCGTGAGCGGCGCGGTCGAATCGGGGCGCTCGGATGCTCCCTCAGGTTGCTCCTGGGCGGTGCTGATCTTAGGCACGAACAGGAAGAGCGTAAGGAGGCAGCACCCGACAAGATATGGGGACCAGTAGCGGCGGCTCATTTCTTCTCCTTCGCTTCGTCGAGGAGAGCAGACTTGTCCTTCTCCACTGACTCAGCTTTGTTCAAGAGAGCGGGCGGAAAACCATTGATACGCCTCCAGAGCTCCCAGCCGAGTGAGACTTCTTGCAGCATGACCCAGGCCTTGGCCCGTACCTTTTGCCTGAGGGTTTCTGCATCGGGCCAGGGGAACGAATCGGGATCAGGTTGGACGAGGACTCGCACTCGGCCGTGGTCGTCGGTTGCGGCCGGATCGACGAAGCTTACCTCTCCACCAAATGTGCCAACGGCGATACTTGGCCAGCCCACGAACTGCACTGCCGGCCAACCCTCGAACTGAACGCGGACCTTGCTTCCCGCGCGAATGAGGGGCGCATCATTGCCCACCACAAACATCTCCACAGCTCGTGACTTCGTGTTGGGGACTAGCCGGGCCAGGTGCTGTCCCGCCTTGACGACTCCGCCGCCGAGGTTACCGTCGATCGCAACCACGGTGGCATCGACAGGGGCGACCACGGTCTGAGATAGCTGTCGAGCACGTTCCCCTTCGAGTTTGGTGAGATCCGAGCGTGCGTAGGCTCGTTCGGAGTCTGCCTTGTGCATCTCGGCGCGGGCGGTCGCGACCTTTGCGTTTCCTTCTGCTTGGGCGCGAATGACTTCGGCTTCTTGGGCAAAAAGGCTGGCTTGGGCTTCGGAAACTCCCGCCTGTCCCAGACTCCACTCGGCTTCTGCCTTCGTCAGATCGAGCTCAAGAACTTCGATCTGACGGTCCGAAACGATTCCCTTTTCGTGAAGTTGCTTTTGTCGCTTCAGATTGGCTCGTGCCGTCTTTGCCGCAGCTTCGGCGATCTGCAGCTTCTGCTTCGAGGCCGCTAGCTTTTGTTCGGCCATTTTGACCTTGAGCCGCAGGGCCTCGACTTTTTTGTCCCGCGCTTTTTCGTAGGCAACGGTTTGGGTGCGGTAGAGCTCAAGTCGCTCCACTGCGGCTTCGATACGGTCCTTGTCCGCGACGACGCGTTGTTCGATTCTATCAAGGTAGAAGGGATCAATATCTACCAGGTCTACAATGGGGTCTCCTGCCTGGACGCGGCTCCCCTCGACGACGTGCCAGCGGACGATTCGTCCAGATACCGGGGCTTCGATGTGCTGTTGGCGCTCGGTTGGCGAATAGGCGACGACTCGACCGGAGCCGGCGACGGTTTGCTGAAAGGGGACGAAGAGAAGAGCCGGAACTGCGAGCAGGGCGATGATCGTAAGCCACCTACTTGCGATCAGAGGCCAACGAGGAGCCGGCTCCGGTCCCTGAAGCCCGAGCAACGAAAGCGGTATGGGTGAACGCTCTTTCATGATTCTGCCTTGCTCTCGCCAGGTTCGTCGAGCGGAAGGTCGACTAGCTTGCCCAGTTTCTCGAAGGAGGTGACCAGATCGTAGATCTTGGGGAGTTGCTTGCCGATTTTGTTGAGGGACATGAGGGCCGTTCCAGCGACGAGTTCGGCCGCGACGAGCTGACCCAAGGTGAGTTCTCCCTGGAGTACCAGACGTCCTCCGATGAGAAGCAGAGCGGTACTGAGGAGCACTTGAACGGCAAGGAGGCCAATCTGCTGCCCGAGGCTGACCCGAAACCCTTGTCGGCGGGCTTCCATCCAGGTTCCCACTCTGGCGACTCGACCGACCTCATTCAGGTGGTCTCCTTCCAGGTACTCGGCCAAGGCATATTTTGCGTTCGACTCGGCCAAACTTGCGTCGACTCCTCGGTCGAAAGGAAGTCTCAAAACCAGCCAAGAACTCAGCACCATGACGATAGTGAATGCCAATAACGTGGGGTGGTAGAAGGCCAGCAACAAAGATGCAGCAACGAGCTGAAGAACCAAAGTGAGGATGTCGAGACCAAAAGCGAAAACGGCCTTGTCGACTGCGACTACCTCGAAGAATCGGTACACGGGCTGAAGCTGTCGAGCCTTCGAGTTTTTGGGGGCGAGTCGCTCCGAGAAATCATTGAACACGTGGCTCATGAATCTCCTGCTGAGATGCTCGAGCATCACCATTTGAAAAACACGGAGTGCTGCGGCGCCCATTAAAGCTCCTAACAAGAGCAGGGTGAGGAGGATGAGTTGTTGACTGACAAAGCCGAAGCTGATCGTATTGATCAGCACTTGAATGGTTAGCGGGATGGTCAGATAGAGCAGCTCGACAAAAACCGCATAGGTGATGACCGCCTGCAGCAGGGAACGTTCTTTAAGGAGGTACGCCCAGACCCGCCCCATACGCTTCTTGTTCCGAATCGGATCGAGGTGAAGTCGAGTTGTGGGGATCAGGAACCGTTTACTTTCGAGGTCTGCTAGTTCCGCTTGCTCTACCGGCCGGCTTCTGAGGTGTTGGTAGACGTTGAGCTGTCCGCCTTTGTCGCGATAGATGATGCGCGGCACCTCGCCGAGCTCGAGGGCTGCTTGCACAGTGGGGACTTCGAAGAGGGCACGAAGGGGGCCGTGCGTTTCGTGTAGCCGGAGTCCGAGGCGCTCTGCCCCGACGGCGACTAATGCTTCAATTTTGCTGTTGCTTAAATGTTCTATCGTTGTAGAAATTCGAGACGGCGGTAGGGCCGGAGCGAGTCTCTCCAAGTATCTGATCGCAATGGCCTTTTGTTCCATCAGCTCACAAACCAAGTTACCGGTGTATCTATTCCGGAAATATAATTCGTGTTATTTATTTCGTGAATATATCTACTTCTATTTGGCCTCAAAAAGCTGGATTTCGTGGATCACGAAGTCGTAGCCGGGAAGGGGAGCGTCGATGGTCAGGCGGATCTGCTTGGCTTCGGTCACCTCGGGCAAGACCAGGCGATAGACAAAGCCCTTAGGGGAATACACCTGGCCATGAAAAAGTCGCAGTTGGGGTTCGTGTAGCACTGTCCGCCAATGGTCGTCGGCCCCTTTCACGCTGAGCTTGTAAGAAAGAGGCAGATACATCTCTCGCTTAGGGTTGCGGATTTCGAGGGCCGTCAAGGGACGGAGTCGGTCCAACTTGAGCTGAAAGAAGTGTCCCCGCTTCTGAGGGCGACGCGTTGACCAATGGGTGTCGAGGCTGCCGTCAATGGCGAAGCGCAATCGCGGTTGTTCGAGTGAGCTCATCGGGCGCAGGGCCTCTCGGGGGATGGCACGCGCTCCGGAAGGGAGCTCGGGTTCGAAAACGAACTCGCGCGTTTTGTCGCCCTTGTCGAATTTGAGAGAAAAGACGGCGTCGGTTCCCTGTTGAAAGACCGGGCGAAAGAGACCGGATTGTCGGTTTAAGTCTTGAATCAATGTGAGCTGTCGCCCGGGGAGATCGGCACCGTGCACATAGAGGTGACGTACCCCAACCAGATCGAGCATGCGAATGGCACCTGGGTCCGGCAGATGCTGCAGGCTGCGCCGGACAAGATCTGTGACCTGAGGAAGATAGCTTGATTGTCCGTTGGCGAACTTGTGCTTGTGATAGAGTGAAAGGTAGTCGTGGTAGGCCATTCCAGCGTCACCACGGAAAACCGACTGACCCCTATCTTGGGGTATGGAAGCCACGATGTCTTCTTCAGGCAGTTCCCTCATGAAAGCAAAAGCGTCCGGGACCGTTTCGGCCGCCCATGCCTTCTTCAGCGGATGAGGAAAGGTGCGCAGCTCGAAAACAGCGAAGATCAAGAGCCCGGAAAACACCAGGAATCGAACTCTTGCCTCGCGAAACCGGTTGAGCACCCATTGGCCACCAAAACCGCTCAGTACACAGAGAGCGAATGTGACCATGATGGCTTGGCGACTTACTTTTCGGATCCCGTTGAAGCCGGGGAAGTAGGTATGAAAATAGTAGTACAAGCCATGAACGGGTTGACCCTTGAAGTCCAACGGATAGAGGCCCAAAAACATCAGAAGAGCGCATGCCGCTAGTCCGAGATAGAGCTTTCTTGGTCCCCAGCTTTGAGGACGCGCACCCAAGGCCGAGAAACCCAAGCCAAAGACGACGAGCCCGACCAACATGCTGTGGCTCATCAGCATGCAGAGCGCCGACAGGATCAGGAGGCCAAGCCACCGCGCACCGACGTGAATGAGTCGTTCTTGTTTTCGCCTCCAGGTCAAAAAAAAGTGACCGATAGCCACTGTTGCCAGTGAGCCAACGGTGAATCCAGGGAAGGCTATCTCTTCGTAGGCGCCTCGGTACTGGGCGGTATGGTGGAGTCCCGTGAGGGTGCGGTTGGTCGGGTGTACGTTGGTAAAGAACTCAAGGCGACCGTCGTAGCTCGCCGCAAAATCGAGGGCGCGCTCCAGGGAAAAATCATGGCGAGCTGCGAAGTAGGGATAGACCATAGCAAGGGCAATCGCACCTGTGATGATTGCTCCGCCGACGAAGCGCAGGAGCAGGGCACGATCCAGACCTTGCTTGGTCAGCAACACGAAAGAGGCGATTCCCAGCAAGGGGACCAGAAACATTGCGTAGTAGAGGCAGGTGCCGACTTGGAGCAAATAGACGAGCCAGAACCCTACGATGTCTCGGGAACGTCGCTTGTCGGCGATACGATGCAGGAACAAGAAAAGGGCCGGGATCCACTGGGTTGCGACCAACTGAATGCGTCCTATCTCGAAGAAAACGTAGGGACAGAAGGCGAAGGTGATCCCTGCCAAAAAGGCGCTTAAACCACTACCCGTGAGACGCCGCACAAGCAGGTAAGTGAAGAATACTGAGCTCGCAAGGGAGAGCAGGAGCACCACGTTGTAGGCCCAGAGCGGGTTTTGGCTGATCAGATAGAAGGGAGCAAAGAGCAGCGATAGACCAAAGTGGTTTTCGTTGAAGACGATGGTTCGAGGCAGGGGCGCGAAGAAGTAGTTTTCCCAAAGATTGAGGGGGCCTTGCCCCAGGGCTGCGTCTACCCGGCTCCCCAAGATCATCGTGTTGCAGTAGGCGTCCCAGTAGTAGATGGCCTCAAGGACGTGGTCCCAGGATCGGACCGCCAACGGCCAGGTCATCAAGACCGATGCCACCAAGGCCCCCACGGCGGCTGCAAGATCTGCGAATTGGTTAGATGCTTTTTGAGAAATGGGCGGAGTCACGTCGAGCTCTTTTCGAGGACACATGCGAGGGGAGGCCCTTTGTCTGATCTAAAACGGACCGAGTGCTTGTCTTGAGGCCGAGCTGACGCTAGCGGTCCCTGGGCCTCGGCTTCAAGTCGGAGCGTCGTTTTGCCGGCGCGTTCGAGTCAAGTCGAGAAGTTGGCTCTTTCGAATTTGCTCCCTCGACGACGCACCATGGAAAAGAAGAATCTCAGGCTTTCGATCATCATTCCCGTCTTCAATGAAGCGGCCACGATTACTGAGGTGGTCCAAACCGTTCGCTCGGTGAAAGTTGAAGGAGTGGAGTTCGAAGTCATTGTGATTGACGACGGCTCGACGGATGGAACGGATGTGATTTGTCAGCAGGAACTGAGAGATCAGATCGACATCTACAAGCGTCAGAAGAATCAGGGCAAGGGTGCCGCTCTCAGGTCTGGATTTGCAGAAATGACCGGAGACTACGTGCTCGTTCAGGATGCGGATCTTGAGTATTCACCCGACGAGTATGGCAAGCTCCTCGCCCCGATTTTGGCGGGTCGAGCCGATGTTGTGTTGGGCTCTCGCTTTGCAGGTGCTGGTGCCCATCGTGTCGTTTACTTTTGGCACATGGTGGGCAATCGCTTTCTCACCCTACTTTCGAACTTCATGACCGACCTCAATCTCACCGACATGGAGTGCGGATACAAGGTGATTCGAACCGACCTGATTCGGAGCATGACCTTAACCGAGAACGGTTTCGGCTTCGAACCCGAGGTCGTGGCGAAGATTGCCAAGACCAAGTGCCGCATCTACGAAGTCGGTGTATCCTACTACGGACGTACCTATGCCGAGGGGAAGAAAATCGGCGTAAAGGACGGTTTTCGCGCTCTGTACGCCATTGCCAAACACAATCTCCTGGGCTGACGAGCCTGACCCTAGCTGGCCAAACCCGGTAAGGGCTCACCGACTTTGCTGAGATCGTAGTCGATGGGCCAGAGGGTACCGTCTCGTCCGTTGACACTCGTCGAGCCGTAGCCGGGCTGACCGTCGATTTCGTAGTCTGCCGGTGAGAGTCCCATGGCTTGGAGGACCGACACGAGGAAGCGATTGTGCGGGATCCCTTTGATCACGTTGCCGTCTTCTTGCGCGAAGTAGGACTTCCCCTCCCAGTCGATGTAGTCCAGGTAACGCCCCGTGCTCAAGGCTCCGCCCGCGCCACCTGCTAGGAGGCAGGGAACGCTATGGGCGATATGGTTGAAGCCGAGTTCGTTACCCCAGTAGACAAGCGAGTTGTCCAGCAATGTGGAACCGTCCGACTCGGTAACGCCCTCCATCTTCTCGATGAGCTTTGCAAAGACATTTTCGGTGATCCAAGCATTGATACCAGCGAGCATTCGTCGAGCGTTTTCGTTGGACCAATCGTGAGCGAGACCGTGCCATGTGCCCCCGCTTGCATCTTCAGAGTGGTAGTGGCCGGCAAGAGTAGAATCGTTTGGGTCGGGACCTGGTCCGAGGGCTTTATGAACGCCCATCGTTACAATACGGGTTCGATCGCAACTCAGTCCTAGGACCACGAGATCGAGGAACAAGTCCCACTTGGTGGAAATATCCCCGGGATCGGTGCCAGAGTTGTTCGCGAGTGATTCTGGTTCGACGGGTTTTACGCAAGAGAAGTTGGTGCCCCCCGAGGGATCGAGTCGAGCTTCGACTTCAGCGAGCAAGTTGAGATGGGCGTCTAACTTGTCCTTGTCGTCTTTTGACAGACGCGTACTGGTTTTGAGCTCTCGGTATTGCTCCATGACGTGGTCGACGAGCAGCGCATTCGGGTCGGCCACCATCGGGTTTGTGTTCTCATCGCTGACCATGAGAGTTGAGAAGAGGTCGGACCAAACGTCTAGAGGGTTCGTTCGGGTCTTGAGCTGTTCGACTGCCGCACCCGCCTGTCCAAAGTTGGAGTAACTCATGGCATCCTCGACTCCCTGAGAGATATGGAGCGCTCGAAGGGCAGGCACGTTTTGATAGAACTTGGACGAATAGGCCAGCACCTGATCGATCGTCGGTACAGACGCGAGTGCGTCCGCGTCACAGGGTGTCGCCGCCGTGCACGAAGCGAAGTTGCCAAGCAGACCCCCGTAGTTGTGGTTCACCGAGGGGAGGAAGTCCAAGCCTCGAATCAGCGTGAGTTTGTCCAAGAAGGGGTTCAGGCTGGGGCCTAGGATGGATGAAATTCCGCTTTCGGTTTCGAGATCTCTCAGGGGAGCCTGGGTGTAGGGGCCCCCTCCGAGGGGGGCGGTGAGTAGCGTTGTTCCGTCCGCTTTGTTGCCGCCGTGGACGGCGTCATGGAGCTGGTAGCCGCCTCCAGAAAAAGCGGGATACCAGCTCTTGATGAGCTGTGTACTGAAGCTCTTCATGCAAATGAAACGCTTGGGATCGCCTTTGGATTGTGCCGCCACTGAGCGTGGAGCGAGCGATTCAAGAAAGGGAAGGGCGACTAGAGTCGTTGCTCCTCCCAAGAACAAACGCCTTGAAACTGGGTCGATGCGAGCACCCCGTGGTGCGTTTCGTCCTGCGATCGGCTTGAGCTGATTGAGTCGGATCATGGCTGACCAACCTTTCGTGTAAAGAAGGTGGGAAGTTCGGCGAGGCGCTTGAAGGCGCCGGCAAGGCCCTCGTTCTCGTCAGCCAGTGCTTTTGCCATGTCATCAACAACACATTGATCCAATGAAGATGAATCCATGGCCCGGCGAAGGAAGTATTGAAAGTAGTTTTCGGCGAGACAGGCCTCGACGACGCCGCTTTCGGCGAAGAGGGCGTTCATTTCTTGAGCGTTGGCTACAGGTGCTCCACTTCGAGCCGTGAGTAGAATCTCGGCCGAGGTATCGATGTCGAGTTCTGCCAGGAGCTCCCCGGTTTGTTCATCGAACACCCTTTCTTTTGTTCGAAAGCGTCCGACTGCATCAAAGGACTCCAAGACGAAACCGATGTCGGTGAAAGCCGCATGACAATTTTCACATAGACCGTTGCCCTCGATCTTGGCTTGAAACCGCTCCCTTGTGGTTTGAGCCTCATCGATCGGCGGCGGATCGAGGGAGCCGGCGGGGAGATCGTTGGGGTTGGGCTGGGCCAGGGTGCCGCAGAGGATGTTGCGGCGAATGAGCGCTCCACGGTGGAAGGGGTTGGTTTGCTCCAGGTTCGAGACTAAGAGCGCTCCTCGCTGGAGCAGGCCCGCGCGGTTTTCGAGCAGGGGATGATCCCCATCGCCCTCGTAGGGAGCCACCTGATAGAGAGCGGCCAGATCATTTGAGGCTGTGACCGAGATATTGGTCGTGAGTAGCTCATGAAGAGTGCTCGGTTGTTTGAACACGAAGTGGTGGGTCAGATCGAAAACCTCCTGCATCATGTCGCCGTAATAATCATGGCCTTCTTGCCCGAAAGACTCCCCCTCGGTGAGGGCGGCAAAGCCTGGGCGCGTCGTCTCGAAACCCGTGAACTTCTCTAGTCGCAACCATTCGTTCCAGAACTGCTTGACGGTGTCCGCTGTGCGTGGATCCTCCCAAATCCGAGCAAGCTGGTCGGCGTAGGTTTGTTCATCGAGAAGACTGCCGTCAGCAGCGGCCGAGAAGAGTTCGTCATCGGGCAAGGTCTGCCAGAAGGTGTAAGAAAGCCGAGAAGCCAGCTCGTAAGCGTCGAGCTGAAGTACGCTCTCGTCTGTTAGAGGACTTCCATCGACTTCGACTTGGTAGACGAACCTGGGCGAGGACAAGCCCACGACGATCGCGTCGTGAATCACTTGAGGTCCCGTTTTGTCGTCGGTGAAAAGCGCGTCGAAGAGTTCTGACTCGGCTTCGGAAAGGGGGTGGCGCAGTGCGCGCGTCAAAAAACCTTCTTTGAAGTCCTCCCAGCATTCGGGACTTAGGGCAGTCGCACTCGCGCAAGTTCCTGCTACTGACTCTAGGTGAGTGGGCGAGGCGAGGAGAGCGTCTGCGAGGTCGACACCGACGTCGAAGAAGCCTTGCACGTGCTCGATGGCGATACGCTCGTCGAGGCGACGGAACGAGTCGCCTTGGCTATCTGCGGGGATACGATCCAGGTCGGCCTGGAGGGAGTCGCTCAGAGAATCGAGCGAGTACAAGTGAAGCAGGTCACCGATCGTGTTCTTGTATTGGGCCGTGGATAGCTTGAACAGGGGAGTTTCTGTCAGAGGAGCGTTCTCGTCGCACTTGAGCTCAGCTTGGCCCGGCCCGACGTTTTCGATGTCTTTTGAGTTCCCGGTGCTGCTTTCGCCAGAGCTGGCTCCCGAGTCCACGCCGCTTTCGCCGCCTTCTCCAGCGTTGTTTTCACTTGAAGGGTCGTCAAGGGGAGCACACGCCGCTAGGCAAATTCCCATGAAGGAAAGATAGCTTCCCAGCTGAATTAACCCGGTCAGCGCAGAGCTGGGGTTTTCGTGTCTCGGAATCCGGTTGCGATTCCGCGGGTAGTCCGACATGCATGCTTCCTTTCCTAAGCAGGATGGAGAATCCTCTCGAAACAAGAATCGCGAGTATCCCCATCCTCTCTGCAAGTACCGTGAGCCGCAGCGCACGGGTCAGGAAGTTTGATTCGGATCGGTGATGAAGCTAGCGGCCGACCAGCCGGTTGCTCAAACGATGATGCCAGGGAGGGTGGCGTTGGTATGTCCGTTGTCGCGTCCGATCTCAGTCACGGGTGCGCCCATGATTTGGGCTACCGTGAGCAGCGCGCGACTGAGGCTTTCTCCCTTGAACTGATGGTGCTCGTCGCCGCGGATGCGCCCCCCAGCCTTTCCAGCCAACAGCACGGGCCAGTCGACCTTGTCATGAACTTTACCCCAGGCGGTGTCCGAGGTGACGTAGACGAGGGCAGCATCCAATAGGTTGCCCGCACCATGCGGGGTGTTCTTCAGGTGGGATAGAAACGTGTTCAGGCACTTCATCGTGTATTGGACGCCGATGTCCACACGAGGTTGGTCGCTGGGCGTTCCGGGATCGCTGTGGCAGATCGTGTCATGAAAGTCGTCGTCCATGTTCTGGCCGAGATGTCGATAATAGACATGGGCTGCCGGGAGGCTGAAGGTAAAGGTGGCGACTCGAGTACGTTCGCAGGCCAAAGCAAGAGCTGTGAGTTCGGCCATCGCGTTATTGACATCTGGGGGCGCTTCGCTCCTTTGGTCTCCACCTACGTTGGGATTGGCAGGCACCGTGCAGGACATGGACGGGGTAGTCATGCCGCCGTCTTGAAGTCGTCGCTCGATGGCTCGAATCGATTCGAGGTGGGCTTCGAGGCGCTGTTTGTCTTTTGCGCCCAACTTCTGCTGAAGGCGAGTACCGTCCGCACGAATGGAGTCCAGCACGCTCTTATGAACTCGAGTCATCTTGGCGGCTCGAGCCTCAGCATCGCCTGTTTCGTCTGGCACTTCGAAGCCGCCAAAGACACGCGAAAATACGGTTCGGGGGTCGTATTCTGAGTCGTTGCGCGAATTGGGACCGTTGTGAGAAACAGTATGCAGTGAGTCCTGTGGACCACCGGGCGTTGCCGGGGTTACACCGACTTCAAGAGAGCGAAAGGGGGAGCCGTCGGAGATGTGGTCAGCTACGATCTGGTCAATCGACGGCGCTGTGACTGCCGTCCCGTTCAAAGGAGCAGCCGTGGTGGCGCCAGCCGAACCTGTGGGATGCTCGAAACCGGGGACGACGAGATTTCCTTCCAGGCCGGAGATGACCGTGAGGTAGGATTTGAGATCGGTAAGCTCGGCAAGCTGGCTACTCAGTGCCCACTCTGCCCCGACTCCGGTGTTTTGTGGATTCCACAAGTTCGGTAGGGTGCCGTTGCCGAAGAACCACGTGGCGTAGACGGGCATGAGCGGCTCATCCTGGGCCAAGGCAGTGCCGTTCTGGTTGAGCATGATGTCGAGCAGAGGCAAACCAATCGTGGCGGTAGCGCCAGTGGTGAGCATTCCGCGAAGTACAGTACGTCGATCAAGCTTTTTCATGTTGGTTGAGGTCCAGGCAGGGTGCGTGCAAGAAAAAAGTGGGAAGCCGAAGGGGTTCAGTCGATTTGAGGTGCGACGGCCGCGAATGCTTCGGTAGCGACGAGGTCGAGAATGAGTTGCTTGAGTCGGAATCCCGAGTCGTGAAAGGACTGGTTCAACGCGCGAATGACTAGTTCGTCCACGTCGCGATCCTCATGGCCCACCGCGTAGGAATAGTACCTGCGCACGAGACATTCGGCGACGGTTTCGTTTTCGCTCATGACCTGGCCAAGTTCGGCAGGGTTGGCGACGGGCGTGCCGTCGAGTTCACCACTGGGGTCAATGGGGAGTCCACTATCGGTGGTGCGATATTTGCCGATGGCATCGAAGCTTTCGAAAGGCAGTCCCATCGGATCCATGAAACCGTGACAGCTCGAGCAGACAGGATTCGTGGCGTGCGCCTCCATGCGTTGCCGCTTCGTCATGGGCATATCCTCAGTGGATTCGACCAGATCCAAAGCTACACCGTTCGGAGGGGCAGGAACGAGCGTACACATGATAGCTTCACGAATGAACTTGCCACGCAGCGTAGGCGAGCCTTCTTGCTGGTTCGCATACTGGGAGAGAAATCCTGACTTGGCCAAGATCCCCTTACGTGGATGATCGTCCGGTAGAGTAAACTCTTTGAAGGTATTCGAGTCGAGTCCCGTCGGGTCGAGCCCGTAGAGTTCAGCGAGCTCGGCATTGGCGACGACCTTGTTGGTCGAAAACAGGCTCATGGCGCTCTGGTCTTCGTCGATGGTGACGAGTTCCCAAGTTTGGCGCATGTCCTGAATCATGCCCTTCTGTAGGGCTTCGTTGTATTCAGGGTAGAGATTGGAGTCTTTGGCCTGAGTCAGGACTCGGTCCAAGCGGAGGTAGTCTTCAGCGAAAGCGCCGATGGAGGCTCTGCCCGGCGATTCGCTCAGGAGTCGGGCGGCGGCGGCCTGCACTCCCTGGGGAGTGTCCAACATCCCTGCAGCCGCTTCGTCGAGTAGGGCGTCATCGGGAAGACTGTTCCAGATCAAGAAGGCTAAACGCGAAGCCATCTCGAATCCATTGATCCTGAGGGAGCCATCAGCAGCCGGAGAGCCGAGCTCGGGTCGGTAGATGAAGTAGGGTGAAGAGAAAAGAGCCACGGTCGCCCAGCGCAGCCCTTCGTTTACACTCTCGAGTTCGGTGCTTGCGACCTCGGCCACGGCCAAGATCTGGTTTACTTCGTCGGGCTCAAGAGGCCGTCTCCAGGCACGACGGCCTAGGCTCTGAACGAACTCACTTACGCAGCTGTCACTCAGATCAGCCGGAGTGCAACCCACAAACTCAGCACTAGCAGTGGGGTTGGAGAAGATAGCGTCAACAGACGATTCAACTGCGGCGCTGTACTGCTCGACTCCGCGGGGGGACGTCTCCACCTCTGAGGCGCCGACGACGGCGAAGTGACCGCTGTAGTTGTCCGCGTCAAGTTCGCTCGGTTCGATTTCCGCGTTAAAAATATCGCGCATGGCGTTGACGAACTGCGGCCGGGTGAGGCGCCGGAGCATGCCTTCGTGTGGCTCGTAGGGCGGCGGAGGCTCGTCGGAATTACCGGTGGTTTGGCCTGTTCCCCCCGTTTCGCCGCCTGTGTCGATACCGGTCATCCCGTCCGAGTCGGCCGAGGTTCCTACGCCATTCGTGGTGCCCGTTCCGTTCGTCCCCTCAGACGGGAGGTTTGACCCAGAACAAGCGAGGAGAAGGGGACTGGCGAGAACGAAGGCGCTCCCAACGGTTAGCTTTTTTAGATGTGAAGTCATGCTGCATGGGGGTGGGCCCTTCGTACGAGCGCCACTGTACTTCAATCTACGCAAAGTGTTCGTCTGGTACGAGTGGAGGAAATTATCCCCCTCTACTCTCAATTTTCGCAGCAAGTAGAAGAGAACTGAGAGCTCCGTAGTGGCGATATCCTAACGAAAGCCTCTAAGGTTCTACCTTCGGTGCATGATGATGGTGTGGTTAAAATATGAGTAAAAATAAAGGTTCACTCATCGGTCTAGGGAGGAAACTTGTTGTTTCGACAGAATGGCCGACGTGCGAAATGAGGAGGGAACCGGTGGGTTGGGGTTTCTCCAGTTTATAAAAAAGCCAGCGTCTCGTTCGACGCCGGCTTTCTTGTGAACCGTCAAAGCTCTCAATTCAATGGCGGGGTAGACGAGCCGCTGCTCGCTCCCGACGTTGTGTCAGCAGGCGCCACCCTGCCGCTGCGCCGCCTACGAGGAGAAGTCCCAGAGGGAAGGTGCTCCGAGTGTGGCCCGCTCCTGAAGAGATCGAACAACCGCCTTTGCTGTTGCCCGAACCGGAGCCAGGATCTCCCGAACCGTTCATCGCACCATAACCATCGCCGCCTGTCATGGACCCAACCATTCCGCCGCCGGTTCCGGGCACGCCCGTCCCGCCGCCAGCCGCTCCTGCTCCGGTCGCTCCTCCGGTGGCGGAACCACCAGCGCCGGGCATGCCTGTTGCTCCGCCCGCCGAACTACCACCGCCGGCACCCACCATGGCGCTGCCGCCAGCACCCATGCCGCTAGCACCTCCGGTGCCCATGGGAGGCAGGGGGTCTTTGGGTTCGAACTGATACCAGTCGAGGTTAAAGAGTGAGCCCCCGCCACCTTTGAAGACGAGGAAAAGATCGTGCAAGCCCTCTGCTCCGCTGACGTCACAACTCACGGTATCCCAGCTTTGCGCTCCGCCGGTGTTCGAGACCGTGCAACTTCCGATCAGAGTCCCGTCGACACCGTCCAGGTGGAGCTCGAGCTCGCCGCCAGAGCCGTTGCTAGCAACAGAGGCCTCGAAAGACAGAGCCCCGGTCAAGAAGTCGACCGACTCGACCTTGATATAGTCACCGTTATCGATGTCGGTGACATTGCGGCCTCCTTCCGAGCAATCCTCAACTTCGATTCCTTCTTCCCAGGCCATCGTTTCGCCTTCGACTCGGTAGTAGGGGATCAAGGGTTCGACCGACTCGGTAACGCCTTCCCTGGTCTTTTCGATCGTAGGAAAGGAACCGTCCGCGTTGTAGGTGAACTCTTCGATGGCACTCGACCGCTTGAAGCCGCCGCCGCCGGGGAGTTCTTGAGTGTGATAAAAGAAGTAGGAGTGCCCCTTGAAGTCGATGACGCCGGGATGATTGGTGAAGGCGTGTCCTGTCGTGCTGCTCATGATTTCGCCGCCGTAAGACCAAGGGCCCGTGGGTCCGGAACTCGTCGAATAGGCGATATGCTCGGGGAGCTCTCCTG
This sequence comes from Polyangiaceae bacterium, assembly GCA_050300635.1. GTDB lineage: Bacteria > Myxococcota_A > Polyangia > Polyangiales > Polyangiaceae > NIC37A-2. The sequence goes on along the minus strand of JBNKYC010000028.1, from coordinate 44,478 downwards.
TCGGATAGACCATGTAATATTGATCCATGCGCTTGTAGAACCACGGACCTTCTTCGTAACTTGATGGGCGGTCTCCTGTTGCGCCCCCTCGACGTGCGCCGAAGGCATCGGCCGTCATGGGGATTTCCTGAATAGTCCCATCCAGGGAAATCATGTCATCATTGAGTTTGACGTACCAAAGCTTGGGGTTACCTAGGTAAAGGTAGGCTTGTCCGTCGTCGTCGATGAATACTGTCGGATCGATATAGCGATAGTCTGATAGCAGAGGTGAGCCGATGGCATCGACGAAGGGCCCAGTCGGACTATCGGAGACAGCGACTCCGATTTTGTCGCCCACGGGTACATAAAAGTAGAACTTCCCGTCGCGCGCGATGCAGTGGGGGGCCCACGATTTGTTGGCCGTTGCCCAGGAGAAGGTTTCCCAGCTCAGGGGGGTGCCGTGGTTTGTCCAATTCACCATGTCTTTCGACGAGAAGACGTACCAGTCGTTCATGGTGAAGAAGTTGTCCACCGTTACATCGTCATCGTGACTTGTACACAAATAGACGGTGTCCTCATGGACCATGGGTGCGGGATCCGCCGTATAGACGGTTTGGATGATGGGGTTGTCTGCCGCCGCAGGCTGAGCCGAAAGGAGCCAAGCTGTTGCACAGGCCCCTGAAGTGAGCGAGCTGAAGAGACGAGTTGGGGTAAGTTGGCGCATGAGTAGTGGTCCGGAAGGCAAAAGGAGCCGCCTGCTTCATCTGGGCTTGCGGCTCGCGAAAGACACTAAATGTAATGGGATGGTAACGCCTTCCTATTGGCGAACCCAGACGTTGAGCATGTCCCCCAAGCGATGAAAAATTCTACTCAGCGGAATAAAGCATGAGGAGTGGCTCGGGGATGATATTCTTTTGGTGGTAGAAAATTGAAATAAATCAAGATTTTCCGGTGACCGCGCTGTACACCGCGTTTTTACAGAAGCCCGAGCGCGAGTCTGGGTCTAGCATCGGCGGATTGATGCGGGTTTTCCTTCTTTCTGGCCAAAATCCGTTTGATTGAGCTCCAATTCTAGCCAGGCGGTCGAGCTCCAGGGAAGTGGGCTGAGAATCTCCCCTGTAGAAAACGAGAGTTCCGGCATAAGTATCGAGCGTGAATATCTTCCTCCCCCGTGAGCAAGAGAAAAACGCGCAAGGCTTGCTTGCTGAGCGTTTGGGTTCTCAGCACGACGCGGTGTCTCTCGTTTGTGGTGGGTGCTCTGTCGCTTGGGCTGCCTCCTTTCGATCCCCGGTTTGCATCGGCAGGGTGACGAATGGGGGCTGTCGTGCAGAGTCAGCTGTGTCTCGTTTTTGTAGGCTGTATGGCTACTCGCGCGGGGGCTTGGGGAAGGTGTTGGCAGACGGCCGATGCACAACAGTTGAAGATAGAGGTTTACATTGAAGTCCTTTGGTTATGGGCGCGCTTCGGGTGCGCTGCTGGGCCTTTTCGCGCTCCCCCTGTTCGTGGCTTGCTCCGAAGGTGAGCCCTCCGATCCGGATACGTCGGGCACCACGGGTGCAGGTGCATCAGTAGGTAGCGGTGGCGCCTCTGCCGCGAGTGGTGGCGCGGGCATGATGAGCGGTGGTGCCACCGCGGCTGGGGGCGCTATCGGTTCATCCGCTGGCGGCGCCATGGTTATGGCGAGCGGCGGTGCGCCTGCGGCTGGGGGCAGCGCCATGGGGTCGGGGGGCGAGATGAGCGGGAGCGGTGGTATGGACGCCGGACCCCTTGATCCTGCGAGCATCGTGGGCGACCTCGACGGTCACCTCTACGAAGGTCATTGCAAAGAGGGACAAAGCCCCTCTTACGAATGCGACATTGCAGCGTGTGGCGGAAACACCCCATTGAACGCTGTCGAGGAGTTCAACGTGAGCGGTGAGCAGGGCACGATTTATGACGTGACCGTTCAGGTTTACGGGGTCGTCGAACTGCGCCATGGTTACAACGGCGGTACGCGCCGCCAAGGAGGCACCTCGAACGAACAGAGCATGGGTGACTTTCTTTACGAGGGTGGCTCCTATGATCCCAACGGCGGCTACAACGTGTACGCATTGCGAGTCGAACCCGCTGTCGAAGGGGTTCCCGCGCCGGACCAAGATGGAAACAACTATTTCCTCAATGCTCGCGACGCAACGGGTGAGGGACACGAGGTGTTTCGAGTCGACAACCAGATGACGATCCCTGTCCCCGCAGGAGGTAAAGTGAGCTTTATCGCCTACGATTCGAACTGCATTCAAATCAAGAACAACGCCGAAACGGTCCGCCCCCAGAACTCGGGGACGGGTACAGACGGTGCACTAGTCGTCGACGAAGTCAGCTCGGCCATGCCCCCACCCGAAGGCTTCATGCAGCCCCTTTCAACTCAAGACGGCAAGAAAGGGCAGTGGCTCTTCTTTGACGTGACCAAAGTGGAAGCGCAAGAGTAGGGGGGCTTTTTCAGAAGATGAAAGGAGGTCTGCCGCAAAGAACGCTCCCCTCCTTTCATCGTCTGATTGTTTCCTCGACAAAAGAAAAAGGCCGCCTCTTGGGCGGCCTTTTTGGTCTTAGGTGTGGCGTGGGCTCTTCAGCCGGTGAGCTCGGTAATTGCGTTCTGGCCGAAGCGGGTGTCACCAAAGTTCGGAGCCTGCGGATCGAACAATCGATGGATCGCAGTGAGTAGCTCATTGTGTGAGCGCCCTTGGTAGGTGATGTGTCGTCCTCCCACCATACCGCCACCGCCACCGGCGACGATAAAGGGCATGTTGTCCTTGCTGTGGAATTGGGGTTGCGAAATCTCAGAGCCGACGAAGACGACGCTCTCGTCCAAAAGCGTGTGTCCACCCATGTCAACGGCATCCATAGCCGCGAGCAAGTAGGCGTGCATTTCGGCATACCACTTGCCAATTTTGGCGCACTCGCCTTCACGAAAACCACCATCATGTTGATAGTAGTGGTGGTGCTCAGTAAGGTCGAGCCAGGGGAAGGTGTGCTTGGCTTCTGTGTCTGACCATTGCAGCGTACCGACAGAAGTTATGTCGCAGGCCATGGCCGTGACCATCATATCCATCATGAAGCGACCCACTTTGGGGATGGCGGCATCTGATTGAGTGTCTTTGACGGAGCCGATGTCGTCTGAGAACTTGCCTGCGGTAGGGTCGTAGTCCGAGGTATCGACTTCGGCCGGCGCAGTACAAGTTTCGCTGTTGATGTCCCCGAGCCCTTCGAGCGTCCCTTCCATTTCGCGGATGCGCGTCAGGTGTTCTTCCAACTTTGCCCGATCAGTGGCGCCCAGCTTCTTCGAGAGTGTGTCGTAGCGCCGATCAACGAAGTCGAGGATCGACTTCGTGCGCAGCAAGTCACTCGAAGGGCCTTCCTGACTGGGCTCCAAGCCACCAAAGAGCGCCTTGAAGATTTCCACCGGATTAATGCGGGGAGGGATGACGCTCGCTCTGCCGTCGTCAGCGAAGTTCAGCGAGTTGATTGGGTGCAGGTCGCCGTGGGACTTGCCCGTGGCCCAGCGGATGGCCATTTCGAGACTGGCTCGCGGTTTGTCTGCCGAAGCAGTCTTTGCGATGACCTGGTCGAGGGAAGGACCGTCGACGTAGGTGCCGGGTTGACCTTGGGCGCGGCCGGTCAACAGTCCGCAGATGCCTGCTTGGTGCTGCTCACCCTGGGCGCATTTCATGTCCACGCCGGAAAGGATGTTGATCTTGCTTTTCACGCTCTCGAGGGGCGAGAGAATGCTACTCAAGGTCAGGGGACCGCCACCACCACCGGGATGCCAGAGATTCAAGGGCGCGCCGCCCGGCTGATAGACAGCAATGAATCGTTTGGCGAGACCATCCTGGGCGTGGGCCGAGCCCGACTCACCCATGGCTTCCAGCCAAGGTAAGCCGATCGCGATGCTTCCGGCACCACGCAACATGGTTCGACGACTGAGGCGAAAAGACTTCATTTTAGAGGGTCTCCTGAGCGGGGCGGTAGAGAAAGGCGTCAGTCTGGGAGATCTGCAAGAGTAGTTCCTTGATGTTGTAACCGGACTCGAAGAACTGGTGCTCCAGCTTCTGGACGAGGCAATCGTCGCCTGAATCGAGACTGCGCCCCGCGGAGTAAGTGAGCCAATGTTCAGCGAAGCAGGCTTGTGTCATTTCGTTCTCAGCCACTTGCTGCACTAGCTCAAGTGGGCCATTGAAGGGAGCCGGTAGTACTTTTAGTTCGCCGGATGCGTCGATGGTCACGCCGTTCTCTTGGTCACGCCACAAGCCGACGGCGTCGTAGTTCTCAAGAGCGAAACCTGGTGGGTCCATCACCTTGTGACAGTTGGCGCAGAGCGGCTGCGAGCTGTGCTTTGAGTAGCGCTCCCGCCCGGTCAGGCCAGAACTCGGTTCGGGCGGAGTCACGTTGAGACCGTCTGGTGGATTCGGAAGCGCGACGCACATGATGTGGTGGAGCAAGAAGATACCGCGACGAACCGGATTGGTGTAGTTGGTCACCGTCGTTCCGGTCAGGATACTGCCTTGGGTGAGTAGACCCATGCGCTGCTCGGGGTTGTGGTATGCCTGGACGAATTCTTCACCGACGATGGGGTTTCCGTTGATGTCGGTTTCGATGCCGTAGTAGTTGGCGAGTTCTTCGTTGACGAAGGTATAGGGCGAGGTCAAAACCGATACCCAGTCGCCTGGTCCCTCAAAGATCTCGTGCTCCAGGAAGGCTTCAGTTTCCTTTCTCATCAAAGAGCCAATCTTCGGTGAGAAGGTGGGGAACTGGGTCTTGTCGCGCGCGAGATCTGTGAGCCCTTCGATCGGCAACAACTTGGCAAAGAAGTTTCGAATCGCGGTGCGCGAATTGTCGTGGTTAAGCAGTCGGGTTGCCTGGGCCAGGACCTGCTCGTTGGTGCTCAACTGGCCACTTGCAGCCGCGGCCATGAGCTCATCGTCGGGAGGAGCTCCCCAGAAAAAGTAGGAGAGACGAGTCGCCATTTCGTAGCCGGTGATGCGCACCCGACCGCCCTCGGCCGATGTTGGGTCGCCGAATTCGACCCGGTAGAGAAAGTCTGGCCCTTGGAGCACACCTTCGATCACGGCTGCGAGGCTGTCTTTGTAATCGGTGAGTGCTTGCACTTCCTTTTGCAGAGCGAGTAGGTCGTCGACTTCGGCCGTCTCAAGGGGACGACGATAGGCGTCTTGGCCAAAATTCTCGATGAAGGTGCGGGCGCAGCTTTCTTCGTTGCCCGGATTCACCGTGGCGAAACACGGGGCGACGCGGTTCATGAAAGCAGGATTGTTGATGGCCGCTTGGGCGACCTTTCCGGCATTGGAAGCATACTTTTCGGCGAGAAGGGGCGCTACGGGCTGTTTATCCGCGTCGTTGCTGAAGCCGTTGCCGAGTTCCTCTGCCGGAAGGTCGTTGCCGGGCTTCGAGTCGTCGAGAAGAACTGATTCGATGCTATTGTTATATTCCGTGCGCGTCAGGCGGCGTACGGGGGCCCGGCCCACGTACAAGCCTTCGTCTGAGCAGGATGAGTCCCCGTCTCCGCCGGTGGAGGTGCCTTCCGTGGTTGTCGTTCCTTCTCCGGTCGCCGTACCTTCCGTGCCGCTTCCACTCGCAGTGGTCACTCCACTGGTTGCTCCGCTGTCGGCTCCTGATCCTGTCAGACCGTTCTGGTACGACTCGTCAGAAGGAGGGCTGCACCCCAAGAGGAAGGCGCTGAGCGAAACCCCGCATGCAAGCAGGTTACGACCTACTTGCAGACGGCGGCAGCTCATGCGGCTGGGCTGTTCTGTTGCACCCTGCCCGTACGAAGGGCGAGGCGCAGCTCGGCGTAGGACTTTGTATTCGTTCATTCTTACAAATAACTATCACGCGTCGGATTGGGTGCTCAAGGAAAGACCGAACGAAATAGAGAAAATTGCGAGAATGGTTCCGTGATACGAGAAGAATTAGCTGCTAGGGTGGCGGAAATCTTCCTCCCGTCGGGTCCGTGTATGTCGATCCGATTGACTCTACTCCTGGCGTACGAGCGGATTTACCGCAATCTTGGACTTTTATTGAAAATAAGTGCGAGAAATACCCCCCCTGTGCAGAAATTGGGGCGTTGTTCTGCTTACTGCGCATCTCATAACTCGCAGGCTGGCGAGGTAGGCGGTGTCGGAGCTTCTACTGGGTGTGAGATGTACACTCTAGTGCTGCGACCACTTAGAAATGAGCGGTTTCGAAGCTCTCCCCAAGAAAGTGAGGTCGGCTTCGCAACCGCGCTCGTCCCTCTCTGTCTCCGCACTTTTCTCTTCCCATTTGTGCCGCGACTCTTCCTGAAAACCGAGCTGTCTCTCAACGCGGACAGACCAAGAAGCGCTCAGATTTAAACGGTCGCAGCACTAGAGGTCGAGCGAGATTGTCACGATCGACTCAGCGGGAAGAAGAACGCCCCGACTCAGCAGCACGCTTCCCAAAGGCGCAGACTGCTCCTCGGCACCGAAAACCGTACGCGTGATTTCTCCGCGCAGTTGGTCGTCTTCAGCTTTGTCTCCTAGATCAAGTTCGACGACCTCTTCTACGTTTTGGGGATTGACGAGGATCACCGTGAGCTTCGAATCGTCAGGAGACTTCCAAGCCGAAGTTCGAACGCTGGCCCTATCCACTTCGACTTCAACTCGTTGCCACCCTGGCCCAGTGAAGCGCGAGTAGTGCAGCATCGCATGGTAGGGCTCTTGTAGATCGATGCTACCGTCTTCGTTCAGCGCAATGAGTGCAGTGGTGTCCGGGGTGCTGAGTCCAGCTGGTGCCACGTAGGTCGTTTGCAGGTAGGCTGACGAGCCAAGGTCGACCAGGGCTTCCTGGATCAACAAGGCGGTCTCAAGTCCGTCATCGCCCATTTCCGTCTGCATGAGCGGGAGTCCGCTGCGCTCGCGAGCCTTTCTTAGATCGGCTACAGCTTCGAGATCCGGATCAAATGGGTCGAGTCCGTACATGTGGTGTGCGAGAGCATCAATGTTCTCTAGGTCGAGGGCTGAGATAAAGTCCGCGCTAGAGCGAACGCCAGTAGCTTCTGGCCCTGCGATCTTGGGGAGATCGGGAAGATCGGCGATGGCTTCGAGGGTAGCGTCCAATGCTTCGCGATAGCCCGGGTACTCCATGTCGATGTGCTTTCCGCCAACCGTGATCTCCATAGTTCCTTCTTGGGGAAGGAAGCGGCAGGTCTCGATCATGGCGCCGGTCGGCGGCACGTAGTTCGGGTCGTTTTGAATACTCAAGAAATCGATGCCGACGTCGGCATCGGCGTAGGCCTGTAGACTGCCTCGAAAGTGATTGCCTAGCGCCGCGTAGTCGAAGTTCCCTTTGTCGTCTCGCGTGAGGGTGCAGGTATCTGGGTTGCCCTCGCAGAAGATGTTGCCGTTTTGCTTGAGCGATGGTGGGGGACTGGATGAGCTTAGAATGATCATCACTCCGTCTTTGAGTCGCTCTTGTGCAGCCTCGTAGATCTCGACCTGTGCAGAGATATCAAAGGACTCGTCCGCCGCATAAGCATTGCGGAGTCGAATCATGTTCAGGCCCGTGTCCTTGAACATGGCATCCAAGAGCTCGCTCTTGTTGGAAAAGGTGGTGATGTCGAAGTCGTTGTAGGAAATCACGCCACCAAAGCCGATGAGTTCTTGCTTGAGGGTTGATACATCGACGGCGGCGCTCATGGTCGGTTCGCGACCGGGGGTGCAGACTCCCGCCTGGCAGTTTGAGCCTTCGGGGCACGACTCGTCCGAACAACGAGCGAGGCACATGGTTCTGACCGGTGCCATCTGGCCTCCGCACAGAGCGATTGCGCCCGGGTGGTCGCTCTGCACAGCCGTCGCCCCAGGAAGATCGTCGCAGACGGTAGGATCGTTTTCGACAATTCGCGTGCAGCTGCCGCACAAACAGGCATTGCCCAAACCGCACTCCTCGTGGGTTTCACAGGTTTGGAGCCAATTCGTTTGGGTGCCGGCGCTCGGTTGCTCTGACGGGGGAGCGCAAGCAAGCGCCAAACAAGCCCAGGCAGGCAAAGCGGCGCGTCTGAGCGACAGAGTGAATTGAGTGGGGAACATCAGGTTTTCGACAGCGAACATCGCTAGTCTTCCTCATCTTCGGTGACGTACTGACCGCAATAAAAAGTAACGTTATAGTCGACCTTGTGGGGTTGGCTATTGTTATGAGCTTCGACTGCCTCCCACAAGGTGATGATGCGCTTTCGCGTGTCTTTGAGGAGCTGGCGGACTTCGCCTTCTAAGGGGTGTCCCTTCCACAAGTCGAAGGAAAGCGTTGTACCACCGATTTCGTCCTCGGCGGTGGAACGATGGGGGCCGCCCACAAGCTTGGCGGCGAGTCCAGTCAGCACCGCTCGATGATGGTCGATGACGGATGCTTCCCAACCGGCAGATTCGCCCACTGGGATGAGACATTGCTCGGTGGTGTAAGTCTCTCCGCCGTTTGGGTCAGTCAGAAGTCGAATTCGGTCTTGAGCCACAAGCTGCTGGAGAGCTTCTTTGATGGTGTCCGTTTCGACGGGCAACAGCTCATCCAGCTTTGCTTCGGTGACTGGCCCTTCACGACAGACATGTAGCCAAACGAGCGCCTGGTCGGTCTCGGGCGAGTCGCCGTTGGCGATCATGCCGAGGTCTTCGAGCTCTTCGGCGGTGGCCACTCGGTATTGTGCATCGGTCCCTCGTCCGACTCGCATCACCAATCCGCTTTCGACAAGATCGTTGAGGATCCCGCGAATGGTACGCTCTTCGTCGTACTTGAAGCGCTTGAGGATATCCGCCCGGGTTGCCGACTCGTTTTCTTCCACAAAGTTGTGGATCGCTCCCCAGAGAGTGACACCTCGAGTCGTAATGGACTCACTGAGACGCTGCACTTTCTGTCGGTAGGAGCGCAGGGCGAGGCCGAACATATCGGCAATGACCTTCTTGCCGAGCCCTTGTGCTTCGAGTTCGCGGACCAAGTTGACGAAAACCTCGTCCGCGACGTGGGACAGGGGAGAGCGAACTCCGTCCACAGTGGAAAGCTGAGCGATAAGCACCATTGACTGGCGGACGATCGCGTCGATCAAAAGTCGCGAATTCATGAGGCGGAATCCCCGACAAGGTAGACCGGTTTGCAAAGCGATGCCACGGGCGCGCCACAATGCCGCCAAAGTGCGCCATTCGTGGAAGCGGAGTGTGCAACATCGCCTCGATGGGGCTCGAGACGGGTGGGGAGAGCTACCATGCAGCGTCGTATTGGCTGTGGGTAGGATAGGGGATTCACGCCCGAACTATCCCACTCAGAGTGTAAATTGGACAGGGGTCCGAGTTCTCCCCCCACGCATAGATATCTGAAGCAGGAACTCGGGAGAGTCTACGGGGGGCGAGCCAACGCGCACGTGCTACTCAGGAAACAAAATAAATTCTAAGGGGCGACGTTTTTTCCCTCTTCTGCGATCCGGTCTATTTGAATAAACATTGAAATATTCCACTCACGGTGCCTGGGCTCCCGCTGAATTTGCGTCGAGGAAGGGCGCAGAGGATGCGGCTTCCTCAGGTCGATTTCTCTCGGTGGTTCATGTCGAAAGCAGCTATCCGGCTGTATTGACGTATCAAGGGTTAGCCGAAATCTTCGGGCTTTCTTTGCTCGAAAGGGTGAGCAGAGCGAGCCTATTGTCATGAATGCGTCCGACTTGCGGAGTAGCCGTTGGAGGGTGCAGATGTTGCGCGATTGGGTGACGCAAAATATTCTAACTTCTTGAACTCATTGAAAAATTCATCCTACTAAGGCTGCCTGATGCCCCTGGCCTACGAAGCTGTGTTTGTTAGAAAAAGGTGTGCCGACGCCCGCGCTTGTCGTGGCGCGGTCGACGCCTTTCGACAGCAAGGAGAAAACGCCATGACGCGCGCCAGCCTATCCCCTCTTTTTTCTGGTTTCCGACTTCATCCAGGTCATCTGGTCGCGACCTTGCTACTTGCGGGGTGTGCGGCTGATGCGGGGGATCCGCCTGGCGCGGATGGTGTCCAGCTGGGGGACGGGGCCGCTCAGTCCGGTGGTGATGCTGGGCTTGCCTCCAGTGGTGGGGGCACTGCTTTGGACGGACAGGGCTCGACTTCTGGACTCGGAGCCGCTTCAGGGGGCGGCCGGACGGGCAGCGGTGGCGACGGTGTCGTTACGCCGCCGAGTTGTCCTTCTTTGGCGAGCCGGGCCTACGAAGGGCAGCCGGTCAGTCTGCCTGGAACCGTGGAGGCTGAGCTCTTTGATCCAGGGTCGTACATGGACTCAACGGACGAAAATGAGGGGGCCACCTTCCGCATGGACGAGTCAGTCGATGTGAAAGAGATGGGGGATGGTTTTGCCGTTGGCTGGATGACGGCCGGAGAGTGGCTCGACTACACGGTCAATGTCACTCAAGCCGGCAATTTCGTGGTTGAGGTCAACGCGGGGGCGGTTGATCCAGGTCGAACTCTGAGCCTGTCTCAGTGCGGCACTCCCCTCAGCGCAGCAATGGCGGTTCCCGAGGTGGGAGACTGGGGGCAGGTCGAGCGGGTAACCGTGGGGCCCTTCAGGCTCGAAGCAGGTGTACAGGCCATTCGAGTCGAGATGGGCGACTTGGATTTCGTTGATTTTGATTCAATGACCTTTCGTATCGATGACGGGAGCTTTCAGGGCACTGGTGGCACAGGGAATGTCGACGTGCCCGGCAGCGGGGGAAGCGGGGGCGAGCCATCCGTTCTTCCCAAGTTTGTCGGCAATATTACTACCGGTTGGCCCGGCTCTGTCGACACGGAGGGACGCGTGTTTTCGGATCATTGGGATCAGATCACGCCAGAAAACGCGGGTAAGTGGGGTGTGGTTCAGAAGGATGCTTTCTCGGAACCGAACTGGGACACCCTCGACAACATCTACGACTACACCCAGAAGAAGGGCATCATCTTCAAGCAGCACGCCTTTGTTTGGGGGTCACAGCAGCCGAGCGGGGCCCTTTCGGAGAGCGACGTCAAGACCTGGATGAAGACCTTTTGCGAGCGCTATCCCGAGACGAAGCTGATCGACGTGGTCAACGAACCCCCGCCTCATACCGAACCGAGCTACGCCAACGCCATCGGAGGAGGCACTGCCGATCAAAGTTGGACTTGGATCGTCAACTCCTTCAAGTGGGCGCACGAGTACTGTCCCGACGCAATTTTGATCCTCAACGACTACAACAACATCGAGTACCGTGATCAGAGCGATCACTTCATCGACATCGCCAAGACCGTGCTTGCTGCCGGAGCTCCTGTCCATGCCTTAGGAGCTCAGAGCCACGCTCTGAGCAACGGAAACAGCACGGCCGCGATGAAGGAAATGCTCACCAAGATGCATACCGAAACGGGACTGCCCGTTTACATCACCGAGTACGATATCGACCTCAATGACGACACGGCTCAGTTGAACAAATACAAGGAACACTTCCCCTTCTTTATGGAGACAGAGTGGATCCACGGTGTCACGGTTTGGGGCTGGGTGTATGGCCGAACTTGGGTCGACCACAGTGGCTTGATTCGCAACGGAAACGCTCGTCCGGCCTTTACTTGGCTGATGGAGGAACTCGAACGTCCGGCTCCTTGAGTCCTACTCGTATAAAAAAAGCGGATGCTCCAAAGGTGGCATCCGCTTTTTTGGGTTTGTGTCAATGCTGATGAGTTTTTTATGAGGCGGGGCCGCTTTCGGCTGGTGCAGTCGACGGAGGCTCCACGGGCGGCGTCTGCGGCGGTACTGGAGCTTGCGCTGACGCGTCCCCCAGGTATTCGGGTAGCTTGACGCCCGCCATCTTGGCGACTTCGTGCAGAGGGGGTAGGGACTTGATGAGGTTGGAGGCGAAATTGGCAGTGGACGAGGTTCCGTCGCCACCTCCGCCGTCCCAGACGGTGACCTTTTCGATCTTGAGGTTACGAATCGCTTCGGTCTGAACTTTCACCATCTCTTCGATCTTTTCGATCATGAGTAGTGTGGCCGCGGCTTGCGAGTCGCCGGCGCAGCTCTTGACCAGAGCTTCATAACCCTGGGCTTTGCCTTCGAGCACCTTTTGTACACCCTCTGCCTCGGCCTTATACTTCGCCAGCACGGCGTCAGCTTCACCGGCCGCCCGCAAGCGGGCCTGTTCGGCATCTGCGGCGGCCAAGATTTCGGCCTTGCGCTTGTCGATTTCTTGACGGACGACTTCGGCTGCGTTGAGACGTTCGGCCTCGGCCTTCGCCTGGGCCTTTTGGATTTCGACTTCTGCGGCGCGATCAGCCAAGCCGGAACGTTGGCGAGCTTCGGCCTCACGAACGGAAAGTTCCGCGTTGCTCTTGGCGATCTCGGCTCGCGAGAGGTTCTCCCCTCCGACGGCTTCGCTTTCTCGCTGTTGTACGTAGATACGCTGATCGGCTTCTGCGGCCTTGCGCCCTTTTTCGGCGTCGGCTTGGTTTTGTGCCACTGCGATTTCTTTGTCGCGGTAGGCCTCGGCCTCACCGATCGAAGCTTTGGTTTCTTGCTGCTGAACGTAGATGCGTTGTTCGGCCTGCGCCTGTTTTTGCCCTTTGATCGCTTCGGCGTCGTTTTGTGCGACGACGACCACCTGTTCGCGGTGAGCCTCGCTCTTTCCGATGGCGCCGATCTTTTCCTGAACGCTGACGTCCACCAGGGCCCGGTTGATGGCTTCTGCTGCCGCCTTCTTACCGATGCTTTCGATGTAGTCGGAGGAGTCGGTGATGTCGGTGATGTTGACGTTGATCAGGTAAAGACCAATCTTGTTGAGCTCCGGCTCCACATTCTTGCGGATTGAGTCAAGGAAGCTTTCACGGTCTTGGTTGATCTGCTCGATGGTCAGGGACGCCACCGTGAGTCGAAGCTGGCCGAAGATGATTTCCCGGGCCATGTCTTCGATGGTAGCCGCAGCGAGCCCAAGGAGACGCTCGGCGGCATTGTTCATGATGCTGCCCGCCGTGCTCACACCCACTGTAAAAGTGCTGGGCACGTTGATGCGAATGTTCTGCATCGACAGGGCGTTCTTCAGGTCGATGCTGATCGTCATCGGCGTCAGCGAAAGATACTGATAGTCCTGGATGAGGGGCCAAATGAGCGCGCCTCCTCCGTGAATGCAGTGCGAGCTCTGGCCTTCACCTACCTTACCGTAGACGACCAAGATCTTGTCTGAGGGGCAACGCTTGTAGCGCCCCGCCAAAAACAGAATCATCATCACGACGACGCTGATTCCAGCGATGAGTACGAGGGCCCATGTGCCCATGTCTCCTTCTACCTGATCCAACATGTTTAGTTCCTCTCCACTGATACTGTGGTATCCGAAATGACCCGTACGACCTTGATGGGCGTACCGGTGGATAGTGATTGTCCCGATTCGCAAATGGCATCCAAGGTGAGCGAACGGTTACCTACCGTAACGGTCACCTTACCCGGCTTGTCTTCTTGAATACTGAGATAGACCTGGCCAGTGGCTCCTTGAGCCGTTTTCATGTTGAGAGTGCCGGTGGACTGCAGTCGAGTGAAGAACAAGAAGATTCGACCGATCACCCACGTCGAAAACGCTCCTACGGCAACTGCGACGAAGAGAGCAATCGTTGGCGACGCTTGTTCGTCGTTGCGCATCGCCATCCCTGTGAGGCCGAACATCATGACGAAGGTTGTGATGCCCTGCAGGGAGAGCACCTTGAAGCTCGCGTCGGCTCCAGCGTGGCCCATATCGCCGCCGTCCAGATCTGTGTCGAGATCGATATCCACGTCGACGCCCCCTCCGATGAAGAGCAGGATCAACTGAATGATGAAAAGAGTGCCGCCTCCTACCGAGGCGTAAAAGAAAAATTGATCAAGCACTGAACTAGACCTTCCTCCCGAACGCCAACGGCAGTTCAATACGAGATTTCTACATCGACTCGGATCCCTTGGCGAGCGGGTAAGGTGGAAAAACCAAATTGGAAACCAACAGGCATTGCGACGGAGGGGGCTCCGGCGTCTACTTTGGTGCCTCGTTTCGGGGCCACTGGTTTGCAGGGACCGGTGGTGTATCAAGGAGTACCGTTCATGAGTGAAGATGCATCTCAGCCGCCGCAGGGCGAAAAGACTGGTCCCGCCGAAGCCCAACCCGCCCCCTCTGCGTTCACGCGCTTTCTCTGGTTCAGCGCCGGGGCGGATGAATCTCTGCTCCGGAGTTGTCCAGCTTCCGACTGGGTGAAGTACCAAAGCATCGGTGGGATCGTGATTGCGACGACGGCCCTGGCTTTTGTGTCGGCTTCGTATGCCTTCTACACGGTGTTTAGCCCCAAGACAGAGACTGCGCTGGTGGCGAGCACCCACCTGCCGACGGCGATCTTCTCAGCCTTTGGCGGGCTGATCTGGGCCCTCGTCATCTTCAACATCGACCGCTTCATCGTTTCTAGTACCGGAAAGGGAGACGGCACCGAAAAGATCACTTGGACTGAACTGTTTCAATCTTTGCCGCGCCTGCTCATGGCGGTCATTATCGGGGTTTGTATCTCTGCTCCGCTCGAGATCCGTATTCTCAAGCCGGAAATCGACGCCCAACTTGAACTCGAGCAGAACGAGTATCTTGCTGAGCTGAACCGCGCATCCGAGCAGCGAGTGTCTGCGCGCAAAGAGGAGCTAACTACGCGCATTGACCGCGCCCAAGAAACTCTCGACAAGAAGTCGACTTACTTCGAAAAGCGCCGTCTGGAGATCAATGCGCAGCGCCGGCAGCTTGAGCTCGAAGCCGAAGGGAAGACGGGGAGCGGTATTGCAGGTCGTGGTCCTGCTTGGCGCGACAAGAAAGAAACCTTGGATAAGCTTGAGGAAGAGTTGACGCGAGACCGCAAGACTTGGGGCGAAAAAGAGGCAGTGATGGCTGCCGACATCGCCAGCTGGAAAGCAGAGGTAGAGGACCTGTCTCAAGAACTCAAGAAGGCGAAAGCGAGCAACCTACGCCAATCGAGACATCTCGATGGCCTGCTTAAACGCATTCATATCTCTCACGAGATCGGCGGCTTCGTTCCTTTGGCCATCATGTTGCTCCTTTTGGCGGTCGAGACGGGCCCCATTTTCTTCAAGATGATGCTCATTCGGGGCAGCTACGACTATCAACTGGAGAATGCTAAGCGTTTGGCCACCGCGCGCTTGGGAATCGAGCTAGACGCTCAGATCTACCTGACTGACACCAACGAGGAAGTGCGGGTGGACACCTACCATCAGGTGATCGCTTCGCTCAATGCAGCGAAAGAGGAGATCCGAAAGGCGAAGGGGCCCTCAGGGGTCTCGTCCAGCGCTACCGAGGGTGAAGAGGCCTAAATGTCGCGCGTGCAGGTTCACGGGGCCGCTGTGGCGCTCGGCTACGACCCAAGTTTGCTTGTTCGACTGCGGGAAAAGCACCGGCGATCCTTGGACGCCCTGTGTCAGGCGTGGATTTTCTCTTGCGTGCTGCTGGGGTTTCCGGTTGGTCTGACGCTCTGGTTGATCGAACACTCACTGCTATTGGCCTGTGGAGGCGCTGGGGCAGCCTCTTTCTTGGTGCTCAATCTGCTGCGTTTGGTTCACTCTGGGAGTGGAACTGCACCAGAGCATCCGTTTCGGCGATCCTATCGTCCTTCGTATTGGCCTCCTCTATTGATCGGCTCTTTGGCCCTGATGATGTCCCAGCCAGCTCAGTTGCTCCACGCTCCTCCTCGCGTCGAGCAAGCTGTGGAGTCCCATCGAGCCAACCTGATTGCGGCCCATCTCGCTGCCCAAGAGCAGATCAAAGACATCGAGCCGGGGGGGACGCGGAGGGATGTCTTCTTGGAGGAGCTCAAATCCTGTGAGTTTGTGGTGCTTCGCTTGAAGTTGCTTTGGGGTGCGCCAGAGGGCGCGGTGATGTGGACACTTCTTTTCGTTGGTCTCGTGTTGAGCCCGGCGGCGTGGGGACGAGTGGTGCTAGCGGACTCTGTCTTGGCGTACGAGCGCGTGCGACACCGTCGGGCGGTATTTCAGATGCGAGCCTCCTACGAAGAGACCGAACGAGCGATTGTGGAGCAACTTTCTTCTTACTCGAGCTATCGCCAACCCTGGCCCTTTCCCCTTAATGCTCCAGGCAAAACAAGGCTCGCCTCGGGTGCGCCTCATGATCGGGGTGGGCCCGTCGGTCCGTCCGAATCGGACGAGGGAGGTCAATCATGAAGCAGTGGTTTTCTGGTCGTTTTGAAGGTCATTATCGTGGGTTGCGCACGCAACCCAGCTCCCTCGCTCCCTATCAAGATGCCGAGCATTTTAAGATCGAAGTCTACGAGGCGATTGTCTCAGACCTAGAGCTAAAGGACTTGGTTGTGCCTCCTCCGACCCCTGTCGATGATGAGAACCCAGAGACCGAAGTAGAAGCGTCAGTCGAGCTTTCTCCTGAGCACGAGGGGCGTGAGCTTGGTTCTTCTCCGGAACCAACCTTCCATCACGAGCCTCGCGGTAGACGCTTCTTTCAGGATCACATTCCTCGGGCCTACCTTGTTGACGCGCTCCAGATTGGGGCCACTGTTCGTGCCGCCCTCCACCAAGTGCTCGTGAGTGAGGTTGAGTTTTCGCAACCTGCCCGTCATGGCGACGAGAGTTACGGCCGAGTGGAGGGAACCATCAGCGGCTGGTTTCGCCCGCCGCCCCCGCCGCCTGAACCGCTCGAAGAGCCTGCTCCTGTTGTGCCGAGGCCGATCGGTTGGGAAACCGACGTCGTTGCTTCACCCTCTTTGCGGAAGCAAAACGAAGCCCTCCCCGTCGCGCGCGAGAACGATGTGCGACTGATGTCCGCCTATCGCGCTGAGCCGGCCGACTCTGAGCAAACTGCTGCCGCGGCGCCCTGGGATACCCCGGACTTGGAAGAGCCAGAAGAAAACCACGCTCCCGTCCCGTTTGAAGTTCCGTTCTTCACGGTTGGAGCCTTGGTGATTGGACTGATGAGTTTCGCGGCCGAACTCAAAGCTGCCTTCATTTTTGGGAGCATCTTCCTCTTTGCATACGGCTTGCGGCGCTGGCTTTCTGGGGTGATCCCCGCGGTGTCCGGTGTGCGTCTCACTGGGTTTTTCCTTGGAGCGCTCCAGGTCGTGGTGACGGCTTGGTTGATTTCGAGCTGGTCGCAGCAAGGTTGCGTTTCGCTTCAGCCGATGCCGCTGCTCGTTTTAGTGGGTAACATGCTCCTGACGAGTGTTTTTCCCCAGTCTCTGGCGTTTGCCGTTAGCTCATCGGGCTTCGCATTGGTCATGTTGCAGGCCTACGGGGTGTGGACTCCGGGGTTTTGTTCTTGAAACGGAGCTACAGCGCGTTCCACATCCCGCGGGGTGGCAAAGGCTTCCCTTGCCGATTTGCTTGTGGATTGAACCTCGACGAGCGTCCAAAGCGAGCTAGCATCGCTTGCGATGCACCACGATAGCTTCGTCACAGATCTCGCGATCGTGCTCGGCGTGGCAGCGATCACGGGGTTGGTGTTTAGACTGCTGAAGCAGCCGAGTATCTTGGGATACCTCTTTGCAGGGCTGCTCGTCGGGCCTTACTTGCCCGTACCTCTCTTCGCCGACCCGAAGCGCGTGCATGCGCTCTCGGAGTTTGGCGTGGTGCTCGTGATGTTTGCGGTTGGACTTGAGTTTCGACTGAGCAAGTTCTTCAAAGTTTTGCCCGTTTCGGGTCTAACGGGTTTGGTCGAGATCAGCGCTCTCTATTTTGGAGGGTATTTGCTTGGGCAATTTCTGGGGTGGACCGAAATTGGATCGTTGTTTTTGGGGGCATGCTTGTGCATCTCCTCGACGATGGCGGTCAGCAAGATCTTCGAGCAACGACCTGTGGCCGAGGACGTAAGGGCTTCAGTGTTGGGCGTGCTCGTCCTGCAGGACGTTGCTGCAATCGCTCTCATTGCCATCATGACGGCTCTGAGCCAGGGCGCCCATGCCTCTTTCGGTCATGTTTTGGTCCTCTTGGGGAGGTTACTCGCTGTTCTCGTCAGCATCGTCGTTGTGGGAATGTTCGTGGTTCCTCGAGCCGTGCGACTTTTAGCACGCACCAAAAGCTTGGAAACGTTGGTCGTGGGAGCGATCGGGTTGTGCTTTTCCTTGGCTCTGTTAGCCGAAAAACTTGGTTATTCGGCCGCGCTCGGAGCTTTTTTGGCCGGTGTACTCGTGGCCGAATCCGGGCTGGGGCAAAAGGTCGAGCACGCCACGGCGGCTGTACGCGACGTATTCGCGGCCGTGTTCTTCGTTTCGATCGGAATGACGGTCGACCCTGCCTTGGCCATAAAACATTTGCCTACCTCCTTGTTGGTCCTCGGGGTGGTGATCTCCCTCCAGTTTGCTTCTGTTCTCTTCGGCGGGTTGTTGTCGGGCACGGGCCTCCGTCGCTCGGTCGCCGCTGGTCTTGCGCTGGGTCAAGTCGGAGAGTTTGCTTTCATTTTGGCGGAGATTGGCCGGCAAGCTTATGTTGTTGGTCAAGAACTTCAGCCGATCTTGGTTACAGTGGCGGTTCTGAGCACCTTTACGACGGCCCTATTGCTGCGATTTGCCGGTCCTATTACCTCGGGCGTGGAGTTACTCCTGCCTGGACGCATGCGTCGTTTGCTATGGGTCTATGAGAGCTGGTGGGACGGCATTTTCGCCCGGCAGCCGGAGAAGGGCAGGGGAGTGACGACGCTCGTCCGGGCGGTGCTTTTTGATTTGCTCCTTGCGGCACTCATCGTGATGGCGTTTCGGGTTTGGCAGAGGGACATCGAGATCTATCTCTATCGACATTTTCATTGGGGACAGCAGTTGGTCCACAGCTTGGCTTCCCTTGCTCTGGGGCTTTCAGTTTTGCCCATCTTCGTTTTGCTTGCGATTACCGCGCGCAAGCTCGCGCGCAAGCTCGCCGCTCGGGTCTTTCTAGACAAACAATCCCACGGCCGGAGCTTTTTCCAGGGTGCATTGTTTCTTGCCGTGCTTTCGGCGAGCGGTCTGATCGGGGCAGCCATGCTCGCGCCGGTCGTGGGAGCAGGCTACGTGTGGGGCGGATTTTTGATGGCCTTGCTCGCCACCTTGGTGATCGTTTGGCGTCGGGCGGGCGAGGTTGAGACGGAGATGATGTCGGGGGGCGCCTTACTCATCGCTGCGATCGCCGAACAGGGGCAAACCGAGGGCGAAAGGGAGACTCAGATGCCCTTCGCCTTGTCGTCCCAAATGCGCGAGTATCAGCTCAGTTCGGGCGATGCGTCAGTGGGCCAGACTCTCGCGGAACTCCAACTTCGGTCCCAGACGGGAGCTAGCGTGCTGGCTCTCAAGGGTGAAAACGGGGAAGCGCGCAGCCCAACAGGAGAAGAGGTGCTCCAAGTCGGCGATCGTCTTTATCTGGCAGGCTGTGGGGCCGATCAGGAAGCAGCTGTTCAGCTATTGAGCACCGGTCAGTTGCGAATGAGCTCCGTTGAGAATGCCCTCTGAAAGACAAGAGCCAATGGACCGTTAGCTCGTCGCGCAAGTCTTCCAATTTGTATCACTTACCTGAAACGCGACCAGGTTAGCGGAAGGGATCGTGTTTCTCGTGCTTCAAGGGTTACACTATAAATCATGGAGAGAGACGAATTTCGGGAAGCCCTGCTTTCGGTCATGGAGCGCAAGGTGCACTGGGCGTGGCCCTTGTTTACTTCTGGAAAAGTCTTGCCCGATCTTCTGCATCTCCACCTAGAAAACGAGTTTGGATCTTACGTTCGAGATTTCCCTGTGCTGGTTGCTCGCGCGTATGTTCAATGTCCGATTGCGGAAGTACGCCGTGAGCTCATTGAAAACGTCTACGAGGAGGAGACAGGGGGTATTGCGGCAGGTCGTCCCCACCCCGAGTTGTTTCTCCTACTGCCCGAGGCCCTCAACATGGACTTGTCTCGATTTCATGACGTCCAGTTATTGCCTGAGGCGCGCATGTATCGTGCCACGTTAGATGATCTGACTCAACACCGCGGCTGGGCCGTTGCCGCGGCGGTCAGCACCTTGTTCTTGGAAGGTACTCCCCACGAACGAGGGGAACTTGACCCAGATGTTCCGCGGCGCCCTGCGCCTCCCCTCAGCGAGCACCCGTTGGTGCTCCATTATGGCTTACCGGTTGAGGCTTTGGCACTGACGCGAGCCCACCGGCAGGTAGAAGGCGAACATCGAGCCGTCGCCTGGCGCGTGATGTTGGATCACATTCCGCCCGAGGAACGAAGCGATGTCGTTCGACATATGGAAACCTGCCTCAAGTCTTGGCTCCATTATCGCGATGGCGTGGCAGTCGCTTGCGGTTTGACGCGATCTCAAGTGGACTGAGCGAGGTCTGTCCCACGTAGGTCACGAACCTGTGTAGCGCGCCTTGAGGTGCGCGATGAAGAACTGTGGGTCCAGCCCCTTGCCCGTCGCTCGAGTGAGCATTTCCGTCAAATCGAGGCTGCTTCCTCGGCTCCACACCTTGTCTTTCAGCCATCTGTCGAGCCGTCGCAAGTCGCCTTTTTGCAGATCCGCGGCCAGATCGGGATACGCCGATTGCACCGCATGAAAGAGCTGGGCGGCGACCAACGCGCCCAGGGTGTAGAGGGGAAAATACCCAAATGCTCCCGCCGGCCAGTGTACGTCTTGGAGGCAACCGTCCTTGTCGTTGCCCAGGGTGCTGATACCGAGGTACTGCTTCATCTTCTCGTTCCAGGCCTCGGGAAGTTCTGTGACTTTGAGGTCTCCGAAAATGAGCGCGCGCTCGAGATCGTAACGGACCATGACGTGGGCGGGGTAAGTCACCTCGTCGGCATCCACTCGAATTAGGCCCCGTTCTACACGTGTTTGCAGGCGCTGGAGATTAGAGACCGAGTAGGCGTGGGGTTGTTCCTTTACCTGGTCTGGGAAAAAGCGGGGGATTTCTCCTGCCAAGAACTCAACGAAATGGGGGCCGCGGCTGACCTGCATTTCAAGCAGCAGGCTTTGGCTTTCGTGGACAACCATTCCGCGAGCCTTCCCTACCGGTTGTTCTAGGTACTGAGTTGGTAGTCCTTGCTCGTACTTTCCGTGACCAGATTCGTGAATCACTCCCATGAGCCCGGAGAGGAAGTCGTCCTCGCGGTAGCGATTGGTGATACGGACGTCGTCTGGAACACCGCCGCAAAAAGGATGGTGACTCTCGTCGATGCGGGCACGTTCAAGATCCAAACCAGCGGCGTCCATCATCCGGCGACAAAACGTCTGTTGGGCACTGATCGAAAACGGGCCCTGTGGTATCACTACTTCGCGGCGCGCCTGGTCCTCGATGACTTCGTCAATGAAGCCGGGGATGAAGTCGCGCAAGGGGGCAAACGCTAGATCCACTATGGAGGCTCGCATTCCCGGTTCGAAAGTATCCAGGAGGGCATCATAGGGGTCCAACTCGAGAGCTTGTCCCAGTCCCTGCGCGCACTCCCTCTGTCGAGCAACGACGGTTTCTAGGTAGGGAGCAAAAGAAGCGAAGTCGTTTTCTGCGCGAAGTCGGCGCCAGGCTTGCTCACTCGTGTTGGATGCTCGTGTTGTTGCTTCTACCAGATCTGCGGGCAGTGCCGTGGCGTGACGGTGGCGACGGGCGATTTCCTTGAGGTTACACTTCTGCCAAGGGTCGAGCTCTTCTTTCTTGGATTGCGCTTCTTGTATCCAGTCAAACACGATCGGCTCACTGATCCATTCGTGGAGCACGCGGGATAGGGCCGCTACGGCCTCAGCTCGACGAGGGCCGGCGGCCGGCTGCATGTTCACTGCCTGGTCCCACTGAACGATGGCGTTCAGCTCTTCGAAATGTCCGATGCGTCGAAAGTGGCGGACTAGCTTTTCGTAACTCACGCTCTAGCTAGGACCAATCGACCCTCAGGATCAAGGGCTTGGGGTCAGCCCGCCTTCTGTTCGACGATGGGGTGGACTAGCGAATGATGACGCCCGGGACCTCTACCTTGGTGAAACAAGCGATATTCGTCTCGATTCGGAAGTTGGAATCCCAAGTGTGTCTTTCGGCGTGGAAGATATCCATGTTGTAGACTTCGCCCGGGATGATCCCGAGGCGCTCTGCCTCACGGTCAAAGTCGATCGTGGCGCTGAGTGGTCCGTGTAGTCCGCCCAGATCAAGAGCAAGCTTTTCGTTGACGAAGATCCACATGTCGTCGTCTCCACTGAAGGTGAAGACGTCGTGTCGCTTGTAGGTAAACAGGGCATGTGCCTCTGTTGTAAAGTGATAGTTGTGGCCCTCGGTGACTTCGTCGAAGCCCTGCCCGTCGGCGGGAAAGAAGGCCTTGTCTTTGAGTTCGTTGCTGTCGAAGTAGTAGACGTCGCCTTCCTCATCGAGCAACTTAAGCTCAATTTCGTGGACAAAACTCTGGTTGATTCCATCCACGTCTGAGTACCACTGGTAGAAAGAGTCCGGTCCGCTGATTTCCTCAAATTCGGGCTGTCCCCCGTCCCAAGGCGCGCAGATGATTTCTCCGTTTTCGATCGTACGCTGGCCGGTGCCGTTTCCCGCCTGAAAGATGGGTGAACGAGCGCCATCGTCTCCAACGAAGAGTTCTTCTTCTACCATGCCGCAGCCGATGTCACCCCATCCCCCACCGTGTTCTTGCATGTCGGGGTGATCAGAGTTGAAGTCGCGAATGGTGAGCTCTAGGCCCTTGTCGCAGTCTTCTCCCCGGTAGATCATCTCCGGGGGATCCTCGGGGGTCATGATATCGAACGAATCGTCTGGGGCCGCAGGAGCACCTCCGGACCCAGCTCCTTGGTCTGACAGGTCGAACTCCTGGTACGCAACGTCCTGGTCCGGTTGAGTGGTGCATCCGCCCCAAAAAGCGGCCCCCGCCAGGGTTGAAATGATAGTTGTTTGTGAGGGAAGGCGCATGGGGCGGGAAGCTAGCATGAGCGATCGGGGGAGAAGTATCGAAGTGTGCCGAGATGTGTACTAGTGCTACGACCACTTAGAAAAGAGCGGTTTCGAAGCTCTCCCCAAGAAAGTGAGGTCGGCTTCGAAACCGAGCCGTCTCTCTCTGTCTCCGCACTTTTCTCTTCCCATTTGTGCCGCGACCCTTCCTGAAAACCGAGCCGTCTCTCAACGCTGACAGACCAAGAAGTCCTCAAATTTAAACGGTCGCAGTACTAGTCTGCTTCATTGCAAACTGTAACTTTTTAGTAATATTGTAAGGTGGAGGGTTTTTAGTGTGACTGTGAATGGGGAGTCTTTTGATAGGCGCGGCGGAAGAAAAAGGGTCAATTTTTTTAAAGACGAGTCTAAGACACCTTCTCTTGCTTCCCAAGACACAATCTCTTCGCCAAAGTCCCTGCCCAAATGATGCACCAGTCGAGCGCCGCTGATAGCCAACCTTCGCCTTCTCGTTCATCGATAAGTAATCGCTCAGCCTCCTCCTCCTCCTCTAATGCTGGTGAGAGCTTGCCCGAACCTGCCCAAGACTCTTGGTCAGTAGGGATAGATAGGGGAGTGGAGGAGTTCCCCGAGGCCGAACCCGAAAGCGGGATTAGGGCTACAAGAGATCAGCGACGCTCACGACGGAAACGCTCGGTCCGTTCGCGATCAGTGGCGGCCTCTCTCCTTGTAGTGACCGACGCCGACTCACATTTCGAGGTGAACCTCGATACCCTTCGCCCGACCCAACGCGGGCAGTGTGCCGACGTTCCTCGCCCGTGTCCTTTCGTTTCGTGTCGTTACCACTTGTATCTGGATGTCTCACCGCGGACGGGGTCGATCAAGTTTAACTTCCCGGATCTAGAAGTCGAAGAGATGCGCAACAGTTGTGCCCTCGACTTGGCTGAGCAAGGGGCGCTTACCGCCGAGCAGCTCGGCGAAACGATGAACGTGACGAGAGAGAGAGTTCGACAGCTGGAGCACCGGGGCCTGAAAAACGCATTGCGGTACTTTGACTCAGGTGAATAAACCGGTGTCCGGTCGAAGTTCTCATGGTGGCGAGAAAACCCTCTTCTCTGGTTCGTCTGGGCTCCGACTTTTGGGCTGGTACTCTTCTTCTGTGACTTGGAGTTGGTTTCTAAACGCCTGGCGCGAGTTCAGGGCTTCGGCCGATCCGGACGAATTGATGAGCAATTCGAATCCGGCATTGATTGTGGGATCCGCTGGGGGACCAATAGTTGCCATTCTGGCGTTGGCGCTCGTTCCTCCGCTGGCACAAATCACACAGCTCGTCTATCCCTGGGAAGCTTGCGCTCTGGTGGCCGTAGGGGGCACGCTGACCTATCTGGCATGGAGGCGTCGGTGTCGCGGTCTGGTGGGCACGCTCGCAACTCTGTTCGACAACACTTGTTATTCTTCCGGTATTGCCCTTGCGGCCGCCGGGGCGAGTGAGGCAACGGGGATCGCTCTGGCGGTGGTCCACGGCTTGATGATCGTATCTTTTCCGGCTCGGGATTATGCGCTCACTTTGCTGTTTTCTCTGTCGATGAGCCTGCCCATTCTCGCGATAATCGCTTTCGTTCAACCGGGCCTTCCAGTCGCCCTGGTGCTCCTTGCCAGTCTCGCCATGATGCACCTGGTTTCTCAGGAGACGAGGGTTAAAAGGGCTGATCGACTTCGGCAAGTGCGTCTCGAACAGGCTTTGGGGGCCGCCGACAAGCTGGCTGACGAAAGCGTCCAGGCGGCTTTGACGACGACCTTACTCACTCTGGGACACTTTCTTCACGAGTTGCGCAATTATCAGACGGCCATTGCCGCCAACTTGGAGTTCGTCGAGGCCGCTGGTAACCTTTCGAGTGCGCCAGCTGACGCCCTGATAGAGGCACAGAATGCTCAACGAGGGCAATCCGAGTTGCTACGCAAGACGATCGAAGATTTAAGGGGGCGTTCATCGGGGGGCACTGGCACTTTCTTGCTCAGAAAAACCCTCCGTGAGCTTGCTGCTGGGGAGCGCGAGGTGCGACTAGCTGTGGAGGGTGAGCGGGAGTTTGAGGTGCGCGGCAATTCAGAGCATCTCAAAGTGATTCTGCTCAATCTCGTTCGCAACGCTGTTCAGGCTGGCGCCAAGCAAGTCCAATGTCGATTGAGCGGAGACGCTTCCGGGGGGGCGGTTCGTATGTTGGTCTGTGATGATGGCAAGGGCATCCAGGAGGACAAGCGCGCCGGGCTGTTCGATAGTTTCGCCTTGAGTGACAAGCCCGGGGGGAGCGGACTGGGGTTGTATCTCATTCGTCGCTACGTTGAGCTCATGGGCGGTACGATCTGTGTGGCAGACGAATCCCCTTTAGGGGGGGCCTGTTTCCTCATTCGTTTTCCAGCGCAGGGCCTGGGCGAGTCAGAACTGAAACCTCTCGTACATCAGCTGGCTTAGCGGTTCGCTCCGAGCGGGCCACCCCGATTGACACTCTTCTTCCCCCAAGCTTCGGGTTCGCTGGCGTCGGGGAAAGAGGTCGGCCGGTCGGCCAATCGTGAGTGCTTTCTCAGTTTTGTCTGAAAATTGGGCCGTTTCGTTCTGTGATGAAAAAATAGACGAAAATCGGTCCGAAAAAAGTTGGCCCAGTCGGTCGTTCGGTCACAGTGTAGCCAATGTGGAGTCGAGGTAGCAGTGTTCCTGACAAGATGGTTTCGCTGCATACGAACAGAGGCTTCCAACGCAAAATCCGGCTTCCCCAAGGAAGGTCTCCTTCCGTCGGTTTTGCGATCCCCCAAACCCCATCTGCATTGAAGGTACTTATGAAAGCTAAAACCCCCCAAGCTCATCAAGTGAACGAATTGAAAGCTCGTCTCAGTCTGACGTCTAAGAAGGCGAACAAGCCTGGCCAATTGCGTTCGGCCCAGGGCTTCGCCACAGCCTGAACCGAGTCCAAGCTGAGAGTCGCCCGGAACGAGGAGGGGGGGCGACTCGATCTTGATCCCCCATGAATCGCCAGCTTTCGCTCGCGCAGTTCGTCGGCCAGGTGAGAGCCGACTGTCTGGTTGCGATATCGTCGGGCTCTTTTTGTCATCATCAAAAAGAGCTGCTCAACGCCACCATGAGGTACCTCTATGCCCACAGCGATGTGGATGACTGGGGACAGCCTCTTGGACTGTTCTATGCCGTTTATCGGATTTGCGGCGGCCGCAGATCCAGCCTGAGTCTTCAGGTAGCGCGCTTTGTTGCTTTCTACATTGCTTCGGCTGACTTGTTCGATGACGTGCAAGACGAGGATCTTGTTGGGAAGCCTCATGCCGACGCGGGCCCTGCGGTCGCAATTAATTCGGCGCTCAGTCTTCTTTCGCTAGCTCTAGACGCCTTAGGTGAAGCATCAGAGACAGAGCCCTCTCAGCGGAGGCGACAGCTCTACTTGCGACTCTTCAATCGTGTGTCCCTCGTGGCAGTCGGAGCGCAGCATCGAGATCTCACTACAGACCTTGGTCCAGTGTCTCGAGCAGAGGTCGAAGCCATTCATCGCGGAAAGACCTCTTCGCTCGCGTTACTCTGTGAAGTTGCGGCCCTTTCGGCGGGGGCTTCGGACGAGGCCCGCAGGCGCTTCTTTTGTGTGGGGGAGGAACTGGCGGCCGCGGTGCAGGTGATCGACGATATTCGCGATCTGGTTGCGGATGAAGAAAGCGTGGACTTGCGGGCGCAGACGGCAACCTACCCGCTCGCCTGCTTTTTCGAGCGCGCGACTCATGCCTCTACGAAGCTTATGATGTCCTTCCTTCGGGAAGGACAAGACGCGCGCGATCAAATTTGTAGCCTACTTGAGGGGGCCGGCGTCTTCGACCAGTGCGCTCTCGCCGTAGAATCTCATAGAAAGAGGATCTACTCCTTGCTCCGTGAAGGCGAAGCCGTGGGGCCTTATGTGAAGTTGCTCACATCCATCGTCGATCAATTGGCCGGCGCCTTGTATCTGCCTGAGCCGATCGAAAACGAGGTGCGGGTCAACCTAGAGGGAAGTTACGCTCAGGTCGTGCATCGTTCAGCGCAGGATTTTGCTCAGCGAACGCGTTTCGTCGAAGGAGAAGCGTTACCGCGTTTTGTTCCCTGGCATATGCCCATCTTCTTGTACCGACCCGACGAAACAGCGATCTACTTCAGCGATATGGATCAGCTTCCGGAAGAGGTTCTTCCCTTCCACGAGCGACTTTTGGGCGATCACCCGAGCGTCCGAGAAGAACTAGAAAAATGCGTTCCGTTTGTCGTTGCCCACGAGCTGGTCCACGCCTGGCGGGATCGGGTTGGATTGCTCAGTTCGGACTCTTGGCACGAAGAGTACGTTGCCAATGCTGTCGCCCTTTCTTATGTGGCCCGATTCGAGCCGCGAGCACTGCGAGCGGTCGTCAAGTGTTCTCGTCTGATGTTGCTCCGGACTTCCGGTACGGCCTTTCAAGACGGCGCATTGGTGAAGGCGCGCGATTTTACTCGAGATGAGGGAGACGTTGACTACGACTGCTCGCCCGAAGAAGCGGCCTTGATTCACGCTCGTATGATTCTCGAACTCAATAGCTCATCAGAGCCGCTTGAGTTGCAACTTCAGCGCTGGCTCAAGTCACGACTGCCCCTCGCCGCCGAATAAGCCTGCCTCGGGAGGCGAAATGACGGGCGGCGGCGATAGAACGAATCGAGCACCCTTGTCGCTTGGGGGCTCACGCGCTCGTGGACAAGCGAGGCTGGTCGAGCGTCGTTGAGACGGCGAAGCGTCGAAAGTACTCCACCATTTTTGACAAGCGCAGGGGCTTGGCAAAGACGTCGTCCACAGCGGAGCAGGGCGGGATTGAGCTCGATTTCGTGCCGGTCATCAAGACTACGCGTTTCAGACAGGGGTTGTCTCGTCTCCATCCCGGTAGCAAGTCAGTGGACGGAGGGTAGTTTTCTCCGAGCCAATAATCGCAGAGGAGAAAGTGCGGTTTGTGGCGGGAAAGAAGCGCCTCGGCCTCAATTGGAGATTGAGCTGCCAGCACGTTCTCGAAGTCCAGTTCAAAATAGCGGACGAGTGCTTGCAGTACGTCGGAGCGGTCATCAACGACGAGAAGCGGTGTCGAAAGTTTTGCTTCGGGATTGGTCATGAGATTTGAACACTGTCCACCCCCCTGCGACAGCAACGGCGCAAGCGTATCAGAACCTTGTCCAATGAGCTGCACCAAAGAGGCGCAGATGACTTAGAAACTTGTTCGAGTTGTCTACTCGGCGCCAAAGTTTCGTCCCTCATCGTTGCGCCCATCTGGGCGGATGTGGGTAGTTGGAGCAGAAGGTTTGCTGGTTCGGCCAGTTGACCGAACAATTCGACAACCGTCTTCTAGTTGTGAGTGCTATGATAGGGAACTACATCGGGTAGCTATCGACCGTCTTTGTGCGGGTGAGACAAAGTGTCTCGCGTCGGGGGCAGGAGGGGGAAAGCAGCGGCCTTTTTATCACGACGGAAGAGTCATGTGCCCGAATCGCGGGTAGGGCGTGTGAGTACTCGTTTCGGAGGGAGGAGTGAGGCTCGAAGCACCTTGGTGACGATTCGGGGATGGAAGAGCGCTTCTGGTCCACTCAAAAGATTCATGACGCGGGCGAAGCGTCGGTAGACGTCTGGATCGCTTCCGGCGAGCTGATGGACCTTTGCGGTGTACCAGTGCGTTACCCCGAGTCCAAAGGGGCGTTTGCCTCGAACTTGTGGGTAGCGAAAGTCTTCACCGGTG
Source organism: Polyangiaceae bacterium (assembly GCA_050300635.1). Taxonomy (GTDB): domain Bacteria; phylum Myxococcota_A; class Polyangia; order Polyangiales; family Polyangiaceae; genus NIC37A-2. Next base: position 15,876 of record JBNKYC010000028.1, on the reverse strand, counting down.
GAGAGCAGCCAAGCGGTCTTTGTTTCTTCAAATGAGTCTTTGCGAAATTGTCGAGCTGCTTCGCTGGGATCGGAGGCCTTCTTCAGGATGGATTCCAGGAGTTGGGCTTGGAGCGCGGCCAAGGTCATCCCCTGTCCAAAGACTGGATCGACAGAACAAAGGGCATCACCCAACACACAGGTGGCTGGTGGGAAGCGCCGGAGCTTATCATAGCGAAGTCGGCGGGCAGACTTGTAACGGAAAACCGCGAATTCTCTCAGGCGTTCCGCGTCTTGCAAGAAGTCGGCGATCTCTGGTTGGGGCAGCGTGCTGGCAAACTCTAGCATACCTTCATCGCTGACTTGAGCGTGCTCACCACACCAGCCGAAGAGCGAGACCAGGGCGTTTCCCCCTTCCACGGGCAATACTCCACCGGCTCGCCGTCCGTGGGGGGGATCGGGGTAGATGAGCAGAGCTTGGTAGTCCCGTGGATTGCGTGGACGGTACAGGGCTGAGGTGTAGGTCACTCCTACCTCGACCTCTTCCACTTCAGGGGTGAGGTAGCCTGATTCCTGCAACCAAGCTGGCATGCGCGAGCCTCTCCCTGATGCGTCGATGAGCAAATCAAAGTCCTCGAAAGTACCCTTCTTGTCCAAGACCCTTGGGTGGTTTCCACTCCAATCCACCTTGGTGACTGGGGATGTGCGCAAGGTGACTTTATTGAGCTTGAGAACATCAGCTCGGATTTCATGCTCGAGCAGAAGGCGACTTTGGAATCGTACAGGCACACGGGCATCGATCCGCAGCTTCCAGCTGCCGAAATGAAACCAATTGTTCTGTTGGCTCATATCGATGCTCAGGCCGCCGTCGTGAGCGATGCGATCAAATAACCCGGGAACCAGTCGGAGAGCAGCTCCGCTCCCCGGGCGAGCAAGACGTGGGCGTGCGCCGACTGGGGCGCGGACTTGCGCAAGACAGGTGCGTCCGAGGTAGGATCTCTTTCGAAGATAACGACTTCTTCAGAAACCCCGTGTACCGCTCGTGCGGCGAGAAGGCCCGCGACACTTCCCCCTATGACAGCTACCCTCATGGTGACCTCTTATCTGAGGCGAGCGCAGTCGACCAGCACACCTTTCGAGAATCTCTCCCGCGAACGAATGGCGCGAGCCGTTTGCAAGGCTGACAATCCATCATGAGAAGTAATCGGGAACGATGAGCTTGTCTCCCGTACCGAAATGGCCAAGCTTTGGCTGATGCAAAGCATGCAACTGGGGTTTATCGCAGGCGTTTTTTTCGCCGCTGTCGGCTGTCGGGCCTCATCGACGACGAACCCTGCGACTCCCGAGACCGAAGTGGCTGAGATAGCGACATCTCCCCAAGAAGAGATGGGGCGGGCTGCAAACGAACGTGCTCGGCCCCTGCGCATCGAGTTTTCCAAACCACCCCGATATATCGCTCCCTCGATGCAGGGTTTGAAGCGTGGAATCAATCTTGGCAACGGGTTCGATGCTCCTTCGCTGGGAGAGTGGGGGGTGACTCCCCAGGAAGAACACTTTTCGATGGCTCAAGCTGCCGGCTTGGATCACATCCGTCTACCAGTGCGGTTCAGCGCCCACGCGGAAGTCGAGAGCCCTTACACCATCGACGAGGAGTTCTTCCGGCAGATTGACTGGGCTATCGAGCGAGCGACGGCCCATGAGCTGAGTATCGTTATCGATCTTCACCACTACGAGGAAATCATGGTGGAGCCGGACGCCCATGCCGAACGTATCGAGGCGATGTGGCGGCAGATCGCCCAAAGATATCAGGGGCTACCCGAGACGGTGATCTTCGAACTGCTCAACGAACCCAACAACAACCTAAAGCCCGCCAAGTACAATCGTTTGGTCGCTACGTTGGTCTCAGCGATCCGTGAGACGAACCCTACACGAACATTGATCGTCGATAGTTTCTTTTGGGCAGCTGCCGTTCATTTGGGGACTCTGCTGCTACCAGATGACCCACATCTGGTGGCGTCGTTTCACATGTACCAGCCCATCCTGTTTACCCACCAAGGTGCGGATTGGATGGGACCTGAGTATCAAACCCTGGGCGTGCTCTTCCCTGGTCCCCCCCAAGAGCCCATTTCCCCAGTCGATGCGGCGGCGCAAATCGACTGGACGAGGGATTGGCTCCGACGGTACAATGGCCAGCCGATTTCGGCTAACCCCTCTTCGCCTTCTACAGTGTCCCGCGAGTTCGAGTATGCGACCGCATTTGCAGAGAAGAGCAAGATCCCCGTTTATCTGGGAGAGTTCGGTGCCATCGATTTCGCCGATGCGGTTTCCCGAGAAAACTACCTTCGTCTGGTTCGACGTGAAGCCGAGAGACGCGGGTTCGCTTGGGCGCTCTGGGACGATGGGGGGCGTTACCGCTGCATGAAGGTTCAGGAAGGGACCTGGGTTGAGGTGATTCGACGGGCTCTCTTTGAGGACCAACCTGCTGCGGATCCCGGGGATTGAACGCCTGCACTAGTGCTGCGACCGTTTCAATTTGAGCGCTTCTTGGTCTGTCAGCGTTGAGAGACGGCTCGATTTTCAGGAAGGGTCGCGGCACAAATGGGAAGAGAAAAGTGCGGAGACCGAGAGGGGCGAGCGCGGTTTCGAAGCCGACCTCACTATCTTGGGGAGATCTTCGAAACCGCTCATTTCTAAGGGGTCGTAGCACTAGTAGTGAGACGGAAGGGCGTGTCTAACCGAGTCGTTTCATGTGGGATGAGAGCGCAAAGTGTTCTCATCTAGCAAGAAGCCGTTTCTCGGCACTTCGCCGAGGCGGGTGGTGTGGGGTGGTCTCGTGTGCGCAGGAGTTGCAGAAAATATCAAGTCTCGCGGCCATTATTGATTGGTCGAGCTACGGAGTTTGGTACACTGCACTCTATGCAGCGTGAACCGGTCATCGAAACCACCAGGATGTCCCTTTGGTATCTGCCCCACGACAACATTGTCTTCCATCAGATGCATCAATACCCGGGAAAGGAAATCCTTGAGAAGGTGCTTCTCAAGGGGCTTGAAGTGCTTCGCTCGAGTAAAGGTGAAAAGTGGTTGTCGGACGACCGCGAGGGCGGCGCATTGCCTCGCTCGCATCACGAGTGGGGCGATCAGTATTGGGCGCCGCGTGCCATCGCCGCGGGCTGGAAGTACTGGGCACTGCTTCCTCCCACCGAAACTCTTGGTAACACGAACATGACTCGACTTGTTGAGGCCTACGCTCGCCGAGGGGTCACAGTGCAGATCTTTACTGAGCTCACCAAGGCTCATTTCTGGCTTAAGAAGCAAGGGTCGAGGGCAGGGACGGCGGCTTCTGATCGCTCCCCAACTTCGGCGCATCCGGGTGCTCTTTCCTGATCGCTGAGGCCTTCAACGGCGAAACTGCCTATTCACCGCACAAAACGCTGGGTCGGGCGGCCGAGCGCCATGAAGTGAGACTGAGCTCATCCTCGCGGCGGGGAATCACGAAGCGAAAGCTGGCCCCGCGTTGTGGCTCGGACTGAACAACGATTGTTCCTCCCAGTTGCTCACAGGCGCATCGGACCGCCGACATTCCTACTCCACGCCCCGAGATTTCGGTCACCTGGGAGGTCGTGGATATACCGTCCGAGAACAGGAGTTCTCGCAAGTCACTCTGTCGATCTGTTTTGAGCCCCGCCCTTCTTCCTTTTTCGGCGAGTCGTTTCCAGTCGATACCTCGCCCGTCGTCTCGGATCCCGATTGTGATCTCTTTGTGCGTTGCACTCGCGTCGAGGATCAACTTCCCTTCCTTGGGCTTGCCCCGTTCTAATCGTTCCTCCGGCATTTCGATCCCATGGTCGATGGCGTTGCGTACGACATGCACGAGCGAAGCCCAAAAGTCTTCCCAGTCGTCGACCGGAAGTCTCACCCCGTCATCGTTGATTTCGATCTGAGGTGCGGGTTTCCCTGCCATGCTAGCGACGCGCTGTATTTGGTGTGAAATTCGAATAAGGCGACTTCGAGCAGGTTCTAAGCGAAGGTCGAAAAGGCGGCCTAGGACCTCGCTTTGCGGTCGACGATCGATGACCGTCTGAGCGATCGATTCAAGCTCGGAAAGCCTGACTTCGACGATTTTTTCGTGTGTCTCGCCAACGAAGTGTCGAAGGGTCGAAGCGAAGTCCTTCCAGGTTTGTCGAAGCGTTTGCAGTTCTGTCTCGTTGGGGCTTCGTGTTTCTTCTGCACAAGCGCCTTCCATCGTGTGGCAGAGGTCGGCGACGGTGTTGATCTGATAGATCGCGCAATTGCCCTTCACCGTGTGCAGGTATCTCTTGATGGTCTTCTCGTTGAGGCCATCGCAACAAAGTGCGCGGACCAATTTGTCAGTTTCATTGAAGAAGCCGATGAATCCGTTGCGGTCTTGCATCACCGATTCGAATACCGCAAGGAGTTGGCGGTCTTTCGCTTCCTGAGTTCGTCGCTCGATTTCTTCCGTCACGTCGCTGGCAATCAGCAGAGCACCCTCGAACTCGGAGTGCCTCGTAATCAGTCGAAAGTCGAGCTCGTAGTGTCGCCCTTCCCGGTTGAGGCGCGTGGGGATCTGTGAGAGTGCGACGTCGAGAGGTAGAAATCCATCAGTGAGACCTTCCCACCCGAGCGAGAGCATTGCCTCGGTGTCGTTGTCGTTTGCTGCCAGGGTAGCGTGAAATGAGCTTGATTCGTCTACCGTCGGAAACCATTGAGCAAATTTGGCTGAGCGTTCGTTGCTCAAGGTCCCGTCTTTGGAGATTGTCGCCAGCCCGAGATTGACGTTGTCGAGGACGAGCCTCATCTCGTGATTGCGTTGCTCGAGCTCTTTGGTTCTTTCTTGAACAATGAGCTCCAGATGGGCAGAAAACTTCCTCACTTTGTCATTCTGACGGCCGCCTACCCAGGCGAAGGCACCGAGGAAGAAGGGGGCCGTCAAGATGATCCAAAGCAGCGGGTCTTCCAGGAGCAGTTGGTAGGTGGCGGCCCCTCCTCGCTCAGCAATCCGGATGGAGAGGGCGATTGTAGGGAACCCCAAGCCGAAGAACGCCCCCCATATCGTCCACAACCGCGCACTGGTCATTGCATTGACGGACGGCCCTTTGCTGGCTCAGTTTAGTGCGATGACGCAGATCGAGCGGAGGGAGGGGTGTTGGTTCTCGCCGCCGTTCGACCTGCCAGACTCGGGTGATCCGTGGCGGCGGAAAACGCCCACGGATTTCTACTGGGTAGACCTAGTGCTACGACCACTGAGAAATGAGCGGTTTCGAAGCACTCCCCAAGAAAGTGAGGTCGGCTTCGAAACCGCGCTCGGCCCTCTCTGTCTCCGCACTTTTCTCCTCCCATTTGTGCCGCGACCCTTCCTGAAAACCGAGCTGGCTCTCAACGCTGACAGAACAAGAAACGCTCAAATTTAGACGGTCGCAGTGCTAGGCGTAGGACCCCTGAATATAGTGGGTGAGTTCGTCAATGGTCTGGTCTTTTTCTCGGGCCAGGTGATTGACGATGTCGCGTACGGCGATCACCCCGATCAGAGTGCCTTCCTCCAATACCGGGATGTGGCGAATGCTATGGTCGGCCATCAACTTGAGGCAATGGTTGGCGTTGACATTGGGTCGAATGCAGATGGGATCTTTCGTCATGATTTCTGCCACGAAGGTCGACTTGGAGGAGCGACCTTCGACTGCGACTTTACGCAGATAGTCGCGCTCGGTGATGATACCGATGACCTGACCTGATTCGACCACGACAAGTGCTCCAAGGTTATGATGGACCATCTTGCATACCGCCTCGAAAACGGTGTTCGTTGCGCCAATTGTGTGAGTGTTTCGGCCCTTTTCTTCGATAATCGCTCTGATGTTTGACATGATCTACCTTCTTTTTTCGTGACAGAGACAAGACGGCTCCGCTGTTTTCTGTCTGCTCGGTGGCTGGCGGACGAAGTGAGGTCACGTCATGACCCACATTCCCCTACTGTCGCTTATGGTGTGAGCTTGAGTCACGGTCAAGGCGGTAGTGTTATGTTTTTGTGTGGATGCGCTTTTGCCGTTTGTTTTTTTGGGGAAGGTAGCCCGGAAGTGGCTTGCTTGAGTCAGTCTTGTTTAGAGTCGCTTTCGTTCAAGTCTGAATGCAGGAGGTCAGCGTTGTCGCGTTCAGACTTGAAAGGAAACGATAGCGGGCCCACTCTTGGGAGAAGAGGAGCCCGGTCGGGCCGTCTTCAGGGGGAAGTATGGATACCATCAACGAAAGCATCGCTCGGGCCATGGAAAGCGGTCGGCCTAGGCATTTTGAACGGCCCCTCGTGGCTCGGGATTGCATGGCTACCAAAGTAATCACCTTTCATCCCGAGCAAACGGTGAAACACGTTATGGGGGTGCTCCTGAAGTGCAATATTTCGGGCGGCCCTGTCGTGGATGACGAGATGCGACTGCTGGGCATGATTTCGGAAATCGATTGCCTGAGAACCTTGGCAAGTGGGAGCTACGACCACTCTGACTACGAAACCGATCGCTCTGTTTCGGAAATGATGAGTCGAAACATAGTCAGTGTGAGTCCTGAGGAAGAAGTTTTCGCGATGGTAGAGCTCTTTGCTCGACATTCTGTTCGTCGCCTGCCCGTGGTTGAAGACGGGGTCGTTGTGGGGCAAGTCAGTCGTCGTGATATTTTGCGAGAACTCTCGAAGCGGCCTTGAACTGAGCTCAGGCGGTGGGTGAGGATCAGGGGCTTGTTGGGAAATGTACGGCTCTTAGAAAATAACACCCTCGATGACCGATCGCCGGGGCGAGCGGCAACCTTCTATCCGGGTGCTTTTCTGTGAACCTTTCCATTTTTTCCCCGGTCGGAAGTACCGATCCCTTCTCGGCGCAATACGAGCCAAGAGCCTGCTTTTTGTTCCGTGACTCTCGGAGCGGTGAGGCTATGATTGCACCTGTGGTGAAACTCGCCCGAGAGCAGACTGAGGCCTCGCCCAGCCCACGACGACTCAATGACCCCCTGAGCGAGTTGGCGGAACGCGCCGCCGCTGGGGAGCCGGAGGCGACTACCGCTCTGATCATGGAGTTGGGGGGAGGTATGCTGCGGACGGTTCGAAAGGTTCTGGGCGCCTACCATCCTGACGTCGAGGATGTGACGCAGGATGCCGTGCTTGGCTTGCTCAAGAGCCTCAAGTCCTTCAGAGCCGAGTGCAGCGTTGGGCATTTTGCGAACCAGGTCGCCCTACGGCGGGCCTTGCACGCGCGCCGCCACTTTGCAGTCCGTGACCGGGTGGGTGATCTTTCGGTTGCGCTCGATGACCCAGCGGACACGCGCCAGCAAACGCGCTCCCCCCTGGAGGACGCCGTATCTCGGGAACGCCGTCGGATCGTTCGTCGATTGCTTGGACAACTGTCTGAGCCCATCGCGGAAGCTTTGGCGATGCATTTTATGCTGGGGTATACGGTTGACGAAATTGCGACCCTGGTTGATGTGTCGTCGAATACCGTGTGGAGTCGTCTCAAACTAGGAAAGAAGGCGTTGCGTCGCGCCCTGGACGAGGATGATGCTCTTTGTCAGTTACTGCGAGAGGGGGAGTCATGAGCGGGTGCCGAGGAGAGCTGCTTCAGCGCGTGCGACGGGGGCTCGCAACCGACCAAGAGAAGCTCGCCCTAGCTGCCCATCTGGATTACTGCACCAGTTGCTCTTTGGTGAGTCAGGTGGCGACTGATTTCGATCCGGTGGGCCTAGCCCAAACGGGAGACCTTGCCTTGGTGGTCAGAGTCGCCTCGCGAGCAGTTTCGGGGGGCAACGGAGCTTCGGTCGCGAGAGCGGAAGCGGGGGTCTTTGGGTGGTCGGAGCACCGTCTGCGCCGCTTCTTGAGCGGTCGTCGTCGGGTGATCCCGTTCTTTGCTGCTGCGTTGTTCTTTGGGGGCGTAGCTGCCGCCGCGGTTGGTTTTCAGGCGGGGTTCTGGGTCGAACAGGAGCCGCCCACAAAAAACGGCACAGCTCTTGTTGTTCAAGCACAGGTGCGCCCTGCCGCCACGAAGGGCTCTGCCGCCACGAACAAGGGTGAGCCTACGCCTTCGCTGGAGACCGTTGATGAAGCAGAACGGGTGGATTTGAGCTTTCCGGCCCGGGAGCCGCGCCACGCCGCAGAGCGAGCAGACCTGCCCGCCTCCGTTTCGTGGGTTTCGCGCGACGACAGGCCGGTCCGTTTGCCCGTTGCTGTGCGTGACGAGCTAGAAGAAACCTCAGCGGAGCTCTACAAGTGGGCTAATAGCGCGCGGCGTACCGGCGACACCGACAAAGCGGTGCGGCGTTACCGAAAGCTGCAGAGGCGATATCCGGCGTCGCCGCAGGCTCGGCAGTCCTATGTTTCTTTGGCTGGTGTCTATCTTGAAAGCGGCCAGGCTCATGCTGCTTTGTTGCAGTTTGACGCCTACTTGGCTCAGGGTGGAGGACGTTTGGCCGCCGAAGCTCTCTTTGGTAAAGCTCAAGCGTTGAAGGTTTTGGGACGCGGTGCAGAAGAAACCAAGACATGGAAAGAGCTCCTGCGCCGATATCCGAACTCGGTTTATTCGGCTCAGGCTAGGCAGAATTTGGCCGATTGAGTTATTGCTGCGGCAGCTTGTTATCGCTCTTGTTGTTGGGGGCGGCTTTGGGGCGCGTTCCGTGTTCGCCCAAGCTCTGGAGCTTGAGGACAGTCGGGCGACTTCTTCTGTCAGGGTGCACCTAGTCGGACAAGAGCTGAGTCGACGGGAGCTTGCCGAGATCATCGGAGTGTCTAGCGATTTCGACTTTACTTTTGATCAGGTTCGGAAGTTTTCTCCGCGGGATTGGTACGGGGTGTCGGCTCCCGTCGATCGACAGATGCATGTGTGGGTGGTGACACCCGATGCGGGGCAAGTCGACCTCTACTTTGCGGATCCGGGCAGCAACCGTTTTCTTATTCGGCACCTTCGCCTTTCGGAGGGGTTGGATGAAATGGACCGGGAGGCGTTGGCCCAGGCTATTCGCTGGTCCTTGCTGGCTCTCGCTCAAGGTAGCGTGGACTCGCTGACGCGCGCTCAAGCCCACGGCCTTCTCGAAGAGACGAACGAGTCGTCTCGACTTCTTCCAGAGGTGGCCTCGACGCAGAGCGAGCCTCCTCGGTCGGTTAACGACTGGGACGCCCAAAACGAACAGGTTCCGGAAAGAGCCCTGGGGAGCAAGTGGACTGGCGCTGCTCTTGTCGGGTATCAGGGGGTTCTGCATTCGACTGCGATTGGGTTGATGCATGGCCCCTTGGCTCGAGTGAGTCTTCAGCGTGGGAACTCGGCGCGGTCACTTCGTTTGGGTTTGGTCGGCTTTTTTGCGATTCCAGCTTCGGAGAGACGACAAGAGTTGCAACTGCGTCTGAGTTACCTTCACGTCCGAGGAGATGCTCAGATCATGGTTTTTAGCGCAGGCGGGAGGTTCGGCGCGGGCCTGAGTCTGGGTGGGGGCATCGAAAACGTCTGGCTGTCGGCCGAAGCGAGTCCTGACGCCTGGTCAGTAGGAGCGCGGCGCTCCGAGTTGGTTTTCGTAGCGAGTTTGGGGGGAGAATTTTCGTTTTTGCTCCGGAAGGGGTGGAGGTTAGGCGTCAGCGTGGGGGCGGATTTCAGTCTCAAACCCCTCAAGTTAGAGGTGGAGCGAGACGGTCAGAGAGAGCTGTTCCTTGCGACCTATCCCGTGCGTCCTCGCTTGGGTCTGGGTCTGACTTTCGACTAAGGCAGGTTGCTCTCCCGTAAGCGTGCGATGTAGATATCTGTTCCACCACTTCGACTCGAACCAAAGTAGATGTTCCTTCCGTCCGGGGTTAGGTGCGGATGGGATTCGTACTCATTGGGGTCATTGAGGGCGGTGAGCGCCTCGACGCGATTGACTTCGGCGCTCAGGTCCTCGCGGAAAGCCCAAAACAGGTCTCCGAATCCACTTCTACCGCTTTCGAAGAGGATCTGGTGACCGCCGTCGTACATGAAGGGAGTGCTGTCCGCGAGCTCACTGTTGATGCCTATGAGCGGCTTGGGCGAGGACCATTCCGCCATCAGATTGGGTCGCGAAAGCTCGTAAAGGTCACGCGTCTCGCCCGCTCCGATCGAGACGATCATCCGCAAGAAATCGGGCGTGAGCGTCGGGCCGATCACCGTGTTTTCGTCCAAGAGACGCTCTACCATGACGGAAGTAGGAGCATCAAAGTTCTCGAGCCGGGAAGGGCGGTCGCTATACCAAATTCCAGCGGCGGGTTCACGAGAGGAACAAAACCAGATTCGAAGACCGTCGGCTGAGATCGCGGGGTTGAATTCGGCCGTCCCAGGATCGTTGAGTTCTTCCACGGGGACAGGGGGCGTCCAGGGACTTACGATACTGGCTCGGGTGGAGCGGAAAAGATCGGGAGACCCCAGGCGATTGGAAAAGAAGAATATCTCAAGTTGGTCCGCTGGCAGCGAAGGATCCTGGTCTTTGAAGTCAGGGTCATTGATGCCGTCCACCAAGATCGGGACGGAAAAAACGGGGGGACCGAGTTCTGGCTCGGGGGGAACATCGGTTTGTCCTGTGCCTGTCGAGCCACCTTCACCTTCTCCTTCTCCTCCTCCTGACTCGTCTGTCGTTAGGGTCATTTCATTTGGAGCTTCTACAGCGACCTCACCCCCACGGCCGATATCCGATGTGGAGCCCATATTCACATCCATCGATCCGCCCCAACCGTCGTTTCCTCCCGAAGCAGAGCTCGGGTTGCTCGCGATCAGAACAGTCAAGTCGCCGCATCCATGAACGTATACGACGGACCCGATGAGGAGCCCGAGGGACCGCAAAGTGCGCCTCGGAGCACGTTTCTTTAATGCAAAGGAGAGCAAGGCAAAAAAACAATGCCACGGACTGCCATGAGGTCCAAGCGAAAGGGGTCTCAGAGCCATACTGCTTTACGAGCGCAATTTGTGCCTCAGTACGCGGTTTTTGGGCTCTGTCGTTCCCGTGGCGATTCAGATTGTTCTGGAGGGGTCGTTCGTTCTGAGACAAGCGTGAATATCGGGACTCTTCTTTCGTTTGCCGCCTCGCTCCTACTTTGGGCAATGGGCAGTCTCCTGGTGGTTATTTCTGGCGCACCAGGTTGGCGAAGCGTTCGGCTGTATTCTTTGATTGCCTTCACCGGGGCAGGCTACGCGGTCATCGACGTGTTGTTTTCCCTCAATACGATGTCCGATGAGGTGGCTCGACTGACCGGAGTGTTTGAGTTCTTCTTCGCCTCTTTGCACGCTGTGGCCTGGTTAGCCCTCGCCCATGGTTCGTCGAAAAGGCCCCTGGGCGATCTACCTCGGTCCAAAAAATGGATTGCCGGCATCACTATCCTCCTGGGAACTTTGGCGCTGTTTCCTTCTTTGACTACTCGTCCTTCGAACTTGGTTCTTGAGGTCCCATGGATGGGGATTTCATACCGCCCTTTGAATGTGACTGTTTACGGGCAGCTCACCATGGCCTGGGTTGTTGGCGTTTTAGCAATGACGTTTCGACGCTTTTACGCGGATATGAAGGCAGGAGTGGCCTACGCGCGGCTGAGGGTGGTGGCGTTTTCGTTCTTATTCGTCTCTGCCCTTCTGGAAGCCGCCGTGGGCCTGGGTTGGGCGGCTTTGCCTTTCATGCCTGACTTGGGGTTCTTGGCCGTAAGTGTTGCACTGTTGATCGAGACGATTCACCGCGTCGTTGACGATGCTCATCGACTCGAAGCAGCCAGAAGTGAGCTTCAGATTGAGGTTTCTCGGCGGACGGAAGAGCGCGATCAGGCGCGAGAAGCCCTGGTGGTCGCTGAGCGTCAAGCCGCTTTAGGACAATTGGCGGCGGGGGTGGGGCATGAGATCAACAATCCACTGACCTATATTCAGACCAACGTTGCCGTGTTGGCTCATGGCATCAAGGCTGGGCAGTTGCCGGGCGACGCGGTTGAGCTTCTCGAGGACACCCTGGTGGGAACCGAGCAGATCCAGCGCGTAGTTGCTGACTTGCGCGCCTACGCTCGCCCGATGGCCGAAGAACGAAAAAGGGTGGACGTGGTCAAGAGTCTTGAGGCTTCTCTCAAGTTGGTCAGTCGCGACCTACCCCTGGGAACTCAGATCGAGCGCGTTCTTGATGCGACCTTGCGAGTACAAGCCGATCCCGTTCGACTGAGGCAGGTATTGATCAATTTGATTTTGAATGCAGGAATAGCTTTGCGAAAGGCTGAACGCGAGCGCCCGCGGCTCAAGCTCGTAGTTGATGCGATCGACGATCAGACCATGAAACTGGAGGTGATCGACAACGGTATCGGAATCAGTACCGAAATGTTGCCTCGTCTTGGAGAGCCCTACTTTTCGACACGCCACGGAGAGGGGGGGACGGGTCTAGGGCTGTTCGTCGTTCGCGGTATTGTCGACGCTTTGGGGGGACATCTCGAGTTCGAAAGCGAGGAGGGAAAGGGTACCACCGCGCGTATCGTGCTGCCTACGCTCGCTTCGGACGAGTTCGAGACCGAGCTTCCTCTGTCTCGGCCGGCCTCGATCGCCCCGAACTCGAGGGATAAGTCGCCGCACCCGCGTATCTTAGTCGTGGACGATGACCCCGCGGTCGCTCGAGCCATCGCCCGTCAACTCGGCGGGGCCGAAACCGCCAACGGGGGGCAAGCTGCGATAGATCGTTTGCTCGAAGGCCCTCCTGTGGATCTAGTGTTATGTGATGTGATGATGCCTGGTGTCTCGGGGCGCGACGTCTTCGAAACGGTACAAAACGAAATGCCTGACCAGCTTCAAAAGCTTGTGTTTGTCACGGGCGGAGCGACGATTCAGGACGTGGACCGGTTTCTACAACGGGATGGCGTGCGCGCCTATGCGAAGCCTCTGACTCAAGAATCCCTCGATTCACTACTTTCTCACCTATGCTGAGCGGCGCCGCGATCATGAACGGCAGCAGCGGGGCTGGTGAATACCAAAGCGAGTGGAGCCTCATCAATCATGTGCGCATCGTCGCCTCGATAAACGAAGACAAGCGGGCCTTCGAAAACGGCGAATTGTAGGTCGATCCTGAGCTACAGCGCATGTCATACCCCGAAGGGTGGCGAGATGCGTGCAACAAGAAAGCGCCCAACGAGTTCCCTCGAAGGGCGCCTTTTTCGAGCAAGGCTTGTCTAGTGCTGCGAGCGTTTAGATTTGAGCGCTTCTTGGTCTGTCAGCGTTGAGAGACGGCTCGGTTTTCAGGAAGGGTCGCGGCACAAATGAGAAGAGAAAAGTGCGGAGACAGAGAGGGCCGAGCGCGGTTTCGAAGCCGACCTCACTTTCTTGGGGAGAGCTTCGAAACCGCTCATTTCTAAGGGGTCGTAGCACTAGTCTCAGCCGAGAGCGGAAAGCGCTGCTTCGTAGTTGGGCTCTGTCGTGATTTCGTCTACGAGTTCCGAGTAGGTGACCTTTCCGCTGCCGTCGACGATCAAGACGGCGCGTGCTGTGACCCCTTTGAGAGGCCCGTCGACGAGCTGTAGACCATAGTCTTCAGCGAAGCTGGAGCGGAAAGTGGAGAGCGGAACGATACCTTCGATGCCCTCGGCCGTGCAGAAACGCTTCTGAGCGAAGGGAAGATCGGCGCTGATCATCAGAACGGTGACACCGTCCTTCTTGCTCAGCTCCGAGTTGAAACGTCGAGCGGCAGCCTGACAGATCCCTGTATCATAGCTGGGGTTTACGGTGAGAACGATGGTCTGACCAGCGAAGTCACTGAGGGACTTCTCGGAGAGGTCTGCTCCGACCAAGGTGAAGTCAGGAGCCTGGCTGCCCACCTCGGGGAGGGTGCCGTTGGTGCTCACCGGATTGCCTTTGAATTTGGTTGATGCCATAGCTTCTTCCCTAACTGATGCGGGGCTCGAACGCCACTGCGTTAGCGAGGCAGTTGAGTTGCCTTGCCTAGAATACATCTCACGACCAGCGTGGGTGAGTTCAGTACTTGATCCCTCGCACGATAGCACCGCCGAACTTTGTCCCGGCTGTGGTAGCCCCGGCGAAGTTGGCCCCCGTCAAATCCGCGTTTTCGAAGTTCGTTCCCGTGAGGTTCGCCTTGCGAAAGTCGGCTCCAGCCAGCCGTGCATGGCTGAAGTCGCTGCCCCGGAGATTGGCCCCGGCCAGTTTGGCCTCTTCCAGGTGTGCGTAACGGAGGCAACTGCCGCGTAGGTCGACTTTGTTCCAGTTCGCACGTTCGGCGAAAATGCCGCACAGGTTGCTGTAGGCGAGATCGCGTCCGCCCAGTTTCAAACCGCTGAGATTTTCTATCGCAAGAGACAGTTGCCCGGGCACCTTTGCGGGATCTTGATATTCAGCTTCCGGTAACCCGTCCACGACAAGGACTTCGAACTCCTCTCCCCCTCCGCCCGAGGCGAGGAAGGATTGGTGGTCCACGCAGAGCTCGTCGAAATCGATTTTTTCGAGGCGCGGACCCCGATTGAGGGTGAACACCAGCTGGGTGTTTACCCGGTCGGCGCCTTTGCTATCGGCCTTGCGGAGGATCTCCGCTCGGCGCAGTCCTTCCGCTGTTGCGCTGGCCTCGACAAGGAGTCCTGCTTTGTTGCCCAGGAGTTTTCTGAGCAGTTCGGCGTGCTTTCTTGCGATCCCGCGCGACTCAAGGATTGTTGCAAGTTCAGCTTTTGAGGTACGGGGCGACGCCGAGCAGGCGAGGACTTTCTCGGTGGTCGAGGTTGTCTCACCTGGAAGCAAAAATCCCGCTTGCAGAGCGGTGACGATCTGGGCATCGAAGGCCTCTTCTGTGATGGCCTGTGGATCGACGTCCAAATGACCGCAAGCGACCTGTCCTTTGATTCCCCAACTCAGGGCGAAGATGCCCTTCTCTTCGAGCCACAAAAGCGCGGCGGGTCGCAAGACCATCGAAGCCTCGATCAACGAGTCGTTATCCTTACCGGGATCGCTCTGGGTGACTTCGAGATCGACATCAGCTCGATGCCTCAAGGCGAGCACAAGGGCGTCGACCAGCTCGTGTACAGGAGCTCCCCATTTTTCGGTCTGGCGCTGGCGTTCCAGCTTGAGAATCTGAGCGACGGCCTTTTCGGCCTCTTTCTTTCGGGCGGCCTCTTCCTTTTGCTTGGCTTTTTGTAGGGCAGCTTGCTCCTTGAGCCTCTTCTTCTCTTCGAGCTCTTCAGCCTTCTTTTGAGCGGCCAGTTCTTTGAGGCGTAGCTTTTCTTCTGCGGCGCGTTGTTTTTCGGCTTCTTTCTTCCGAGCAAGCTCGGCGCGGAGTCGAGCCGCCTGCTCCTTCTTCCCTGCACGTAGCCGGGCGGCTTCTTCCCGTATCGATTTCTTACGAGCGGCCTCCGCAGCCCTTCTTGCCAGTGCAGCTTCACGTTCGCGCACTCGCTCTAGTCGCTGCTGCTCCCTTTGTGCGGCCGCTCGCGCTCGAACTCGCTCTTTTTGTGCCTTTAGTTGAGCGCGCTTCTTCTCGGCAGCTCGTCGTATCTTGAGCTTTTCGGCGAGCAAATTCTCGCGCTCCGCGAGGCGCTCGGCGCGCTCAGCAGCCTTACGTTGAGCGACTTTCTCTCGTTCTCTCGCCCTTTTTTTAGCGATCTTGTCGCGTTCCTTGCGTTTTTTCTCGGCGGCCGCCCTCTTGATCTCATTCTTTTTGTCGAGGATGGCCTGCCGTGCCTTTTGTTTCTCGGCGGCAATTCGTTCTTCCACCCGCGCGGCAGCACGCTCGGCGTCCGCGCGTTTGAGTCGTCGTCCGAAGCGGGAAGGGGGGGGCTTTTTGAGTCGGGAAGGCGCTTTCGGAGCGGGCTTAGCTTTCGGAGCGGGCTTAGCTTTCGGAGCGGGCTTAGCTTTCGGAGCGGGCTTAGCTTTCGGAGCGGGCTTAGCTTTCGGAGCGGGCTTAGCTTTCGGAG
>JBNKYC010000027.1:0-63313 GCA_050300635.1 Polyangiaceae bacterium | reverse complement strand
TGAGAGACGGCTCGGTTTTCAGGAAGGGTCGCAGCACAAATGGGAAGAGAAAAGTGCGGAGACAGAGAGGGCCGAGCGCGGTTGCGAAGCCGACCTCACTTTCTTGGGGAGAGCTTCGAAACCGCTCATTTCTAAGTGGTCACAGCACTAGTTGATGCCCAAGAGCAGGCTCATCGAACGCTCGTCGGCGGGGGTAAACTGGAGGGAATCAAACTCGCCACTTTCGACCCAACGAAATTCATGCACGTTGCGGGACTGGGGGTGACCAGAGGTGATCTTGCAGGCATAGAGATGAAGTTCGACATTGTACCGCTCGTAGCCGTGACGGACAGTGTTGATAAGCTCGGCTACCTCGATCTGGACTCCCAGGCGATGCATGACTTCTCGTGCTAGGGCCGTTTGGTCGTTCTCATTGGGCTCGACTTTGCCCCCGGGAAACTCCCACAAGAGCGGCAACACGGCGGACGGACGTCTCCTCGTGATGAGGTAACGTCCATCGTCTTCGATGACGGCCGCCACTACGATGATGGCGTCCGTCCCTCGGGTGGTCATCGAAGGACCTCAGGCGACATCGAGCCGAAAAACCTGCTGGCCCATGAGTAGAATGTCACCGGATGCGAGGGGGTGGTTTTCTCGAACGCGGACGAAAGTCCCGTTCGATGAGCCGACATCTGTTAGATAGACCTTGCCGTCCTCGCCTGGTGCGACCTGGCAATGAAGGCCCGAGACATAACCATCCTCCGAAAACAGGATGTCACCGCGCTCTCGACCCAGGTGCAGCCCTCGAGCGGGGATAGGAAAGGCATTGCCTGTCGTATCCCGGCCGATGACCAACGCTAGGCGACCCACGATGCCCTTGGCGGGACTGCCGAATTTTTCGACGCCGTCTACCTTGGGTTCGCTGGAAAGTGCTTCATAGCGCACGATTTCTTGGCCGATCCGGAAGACCGCTCCGGGTTCTAATAGGAAGGGCTCGCGTGGTGTCAGTTTGACATAGACCCCATTGAGACTGCCTTCGTCGCGCACGGTGATCTCGTTTCCTCGCAACGTGAATGTCGCGTGGCGGGGACTGAGATAGCTGTCTCCGGCGAAGATGGTTCCCGTATCTCGACCGACCGTCACTGTGGGGGATGCGGGCAATTGATAGATGCCGGCTTCGCTTCCATCGGCTCTCAGTGCCGTGAGTGAAACCTGAACCCCATTGGAGGCTGCGGCGGGCGTAGCGGTGGCGGCAGCAACTGCAGGTGCCGCACCTCCGAGCTTGTATCCACAAGCGGCACAGAACCGGTTTCCTGGTCCGTTTTCGTGGCCACATTGAGGGCAGCCGGCTGCTGCTGGCGGTTCTTCCGCAGCAGGCGCTGGCTGGACGATGACCGGCGCCGGATCCGCTGCAGGAATCGGTTCCGCAGCAGTTTGCTTCTCTGCTGCTACGTGCGCTGCCATCTTGGGCGGAAGACTTTCGGCCTGGAACTGCTTGGGAGCGTCCTTGGGAAGTTCAGAACCACAGCCCAAGCAGAACTTGTAGTGGTCTTGATTTTCTTTGCTGCACTTAGCGCATTTGATCACGGATGACCCTCCAGAGGTCGAGACAATCTCGGCACTGAGTTCAAGGCATTTCCCCAAACCTCGGTGCCGTCAGGCAACGTATTGGAACCGCTGGATTATCGCTGCCCCTGCCACTCGGTCAACAGAACTGCGCTTTTCGCCCAACAAAGGCAGATTGAGAGCCACACTTCCGTACCCCGGCATCCGAAAACCCGCTCAGCCGGATAGAAATTTCAAAGCCTTACGTAAAAGAGTCGATAAGTCCTCGCTCAGATCTGGTTCTTGCATCAGTGCCTTGGCCGCGCGTTCCGCCTCTGCAGCGCGGTAGCCCAGCCCCGTGAGGGCTGCGATGAGTTTGTCGCTGCTCGGGCCCCCACTCGGGGGACTTGGAGAGCTATTCGACCCAGCTTCGGCCTGGGCTGCGGCAGGCAACTTGCCTCTGAGTTCGAGTACCAGTCGCTCCGCGGTCTTCTTTCCGACTCCCGGAACTTTCGAGAGACGCACCTTATCTTCTGCGTCGATGACCTGTGCAAGTTCAGCCGCGGGCAGCACATTGAGCACTGCAAGCGCCAACTTGGGACCAACGTTGGGGACCGATGTCAGTTGCCTAAATGCGGCTCGTTCAGACAAGGACGCGAAGCCGAACAGCTCAAGGGCATCTTGGCGCAAGTTGGTGTGCACGAAGAGAGCGATTTCGTTTGCTGGCTCTCCACCCGTTCGGCATCGCCCAACCGTGCCGATGGGGCAGAGTAACTCATAACCGACTCCGTTCACATCGAGGATGAGGGAGCCGGTCGCCTCGTCATGCACCACCTGACCTTGAAGACGACCTATCATTCATCCTGTTTGTAGACGAACTCCTCACGCACGCAACGGCGAGGTTTGGATATTACGTAGGCTTCTGGCAACCTTCGGCGATGCAATCGCTTTCCCAGAGGAGTCTCCTATTTGCCATGAAACCGTCTTTCTCCGAGGTACTGTTTTTGATGTTTGTATGCTCGAGCCTCGCCGCTTGTGGAGGTTCGTCGAGTGAGACTCCCCTGCCTCTTGAGCCGAAGCCCCACCCCGCTTCAGCCGACGAAGCCTCTTCAGCCGACGAAGCCGCTTCGGCCGAGGAAGCCTCTGGCTCGCTCAAAAGCGACCCGAGATCGAAAGCCCCTGATAGCTCGAAGTGACGACGGGTAGGACAGCGGTCGCCTCGGGTCGGTCGCTTTTCTTCCACAACGTATACCAGAAGTAGGCACCTATGCCGGTGATGATGGCCCCACCGCCCACGACCGCGAGACCAACTGTGCGCTCTGTCTTGGAACGCTTGAGTTCGTCACTGTCGTCGAGAGCTTCGGTCAACAGCTGTTGGAGCTCTGGAGACGGGCACTCCCACTTGCGGCCCTTTCGGCTGCAATGCCGTCCGCTGGCATCGCTCACGCCCAAGGCGATCCGGTCGCGTTCGTTGTTGACGGCCTTCTGTCCCAAAGCTGCAAAGGTGGCCCCGACAGCAAGGCCCGCTACTCCTGCGGCTGTAGTGACGACAGGCCAAAGGGGGCGCGATGCTTCTGTGGGTTTGGGTTTTGCCGCTTTCGCTGGGGGCACGGTAGCGTTTGGCTTGCTTTCTTCTTCTTCTTTCGGAGCGGAAGCTTCTTTGCGCTCTTCTTCGAGTCTCGATGTAAGTTTGACGAGCCGTTTCTCTACTGCTGCGCGATCTTGGATCTCCGAATCGCGCTGCAAGTACGTCCGAAGTGCAAGGACGGCGCGCTCCAGGTCGCCTTTGAGTTCGTAGGCTCGGGCAACATTGAGCAAGAGTTTCACGGCCGTACAATCACGCCGGAACGCATCCTCCCAGTACAGAATCGTTCGGTCGTAATCGCCTTCTTCAAAAGAGATGCGGCCCGCCTGAAACACTCCTTTGGCAGCGTCGACGTCGCTCGCGCTGGGTTCCTCGGTACAAGGGGGGTAGCTGGTGAGTTCGTCCGCCTGGGCCATCTGGGGCGGAAGGCACCCACAAAGCACAATGATCGGGAGTACGCCCGCCTTGCCGATTTTTCGTGTGTTTCGCTTGACTCTGCGCCGTGCGTCAGCTCTCAGCGAACTTAAGAAGATATCCAGGTTCAGTCCCATACCCGTATTCAAGTTTCAGTGCTGACTTAGCATAGGGCTCGCCGCCCGATGGCCCAAGGGAGCTCGCCGATTTTTTGCCTGAGCTTCAATTCGATAAACGACTTTTGTGAAAAAAGGCAAAAACAGGCAGAAATGTTGCCTGTTTTGCAGGGGGCGCGCATGGCTCCATTGTTTCCAGTATGGTTCGGGCCCCTCCTTGGAGAGGACCGTTCCGACCGGGCGGCGAATTTTTGGGAGAAGAGCTAGCTCACGCTCAGGAGACTCTCTCCTTCTGCTCGGTTTCGAAATTCGACAACCTCGAGAAAAGAAGACTCATGATCGGTGACAAAAAGCAAATCTTGATCGCGGATGACGAGCCGAATCTCCGTCGCGTTCTTGGCGCGCAACTGGCGCGCGATGGGCACGAAGTCCATCTCGTTGGGGACGGCGGGGAGGCGATGAACGTCCTTTCGGACAACCATATCGATCTATTAATCTGCGATTTGAAGATGCCGGTCATGGACGGCATGGCACTGCTTCGTCATGCCCTAGCACTTCATCCACACCTTCCCGTCATCATGATCACCGCTCACGGAACGGTGGACAATGCCGTAGAGGCGCTCAAGACAGGGGCATTCGATTACATTACCAAGCCTTTCGATCAAAGCGAGCTGCGACTGATTGTCCGCAAAGCCCTGCGCACGCAAGATCTCTCCGCCCGCGATGCAACGTCAGCTCAGGGCGACCTGAACTGCCGATACGGAATCATTGGCCAGAGCGCCGCAATAGGCGAAGTCTATTCGGTCATTGAGCGTGTTGCAGATTCGCCCACGACCGTTTTAGTCACTGGCGAAAGTGGAACAGGCAAGGAGTTAGTCGCTCGTGCTCTGCACGAATCATCGTCGAGAAAAGAGCGACCCTTCATCAAAGTGAATTGCGCAGCTATTCCTCGTGAGCTCATCGAGAGCGAATTCTTCGGGCACGAGAGAGGGGCTTTCACGGGAGCGGTTGCTTCGAAACCGGGGCGGTTTGAGCTGGCAAGCGGCGGGACCCTCTTCCTGGACGAAATCGGATCGATTCCTCTAGAAACGCAGGTCAAGCTGCTACGAGCCCTTCAAGAGGCCGAGTTTGAAAGGGTAGGAGGGGTGCGAACTCTCAAAGTGGACGTACGCTTGGTGGCGGCCACGAACACCGACCTCAAGAAGCAGATCGACGCCGGGACTTTTCGAGAAGATCTCTTTTATCGTTTGAACGTAGTGGGTGTTCGTCTCCCCGCATTGCGCGAGCGCGTTGGCGATATTCCTCTCCTTGTCGACCACTTTATCGAAAAATACAATCAACGGCTCGGAAAGCAGCTCACGGGGATATCGTCGGATGCCTTATCGCTACTGACGGCCTATGCGTGGCCTGGAAATATTCGTGAGTTGGAGAATGTGCTCGAGCGTGCGGTGCTCTTTGCTGATGGGGAACGCATTTTCGCGGAGCACTTACCGAACGAACTTCTCGAGGTTCGGGGCGCGGCTCAGGAATCGGGTACAGAGGCCGAAGTCGGACTCAAAGAACAAGTGCGTGCCGCGGTAAATCAACTGGAGCGTCAACTGATTTACCGAGCTCTCGAACAAATGAATGGCAATGTTACTCATACCGCGCGTGTACTGAAGTTGTCTCGCAAGGGGCTGCAACTCAAGATGAAAGAGTTAGGGCTTCGTGATATATCATTAAGAACGCCCAAAGACGCTGATTGAAATGAGGCACCAACAACTAGCCCTTCTTGGGGTGGTGAATATTGCTTTGTTCGGGCTATTGGGCTGCGATACATATTCGCGTCTTCAGACGTGGGTGGAAGGTCAAATAGGGGGCGCCAAGCATCAAGAAGCTTCTCCTTCTCCAAGTCGCGTCCCAGATGAAGAGAGGTCGGAATCTGGACTGCCGCTTGGTCCTCCGATCGATCGTCCAAAGCCCCGTGCGGGCATGGTCTACATCCCACCTGGCGCCTTGGTTGTAGGCACGCCTCCGGATCGGCGTCCGCGGCGGGCGGACCGGGAGCTTCCCGGCGAACAGGTGATGTTGGATGGCTACTTTATTGATCAGTTTGCCTTCCCAAACGAAGAAGGCGCCATTCCAGTTACGAGCGTTTCGCAATCCGAGGCGGCGGCTTTATGTGCAGAGAAGGGCAAGCGCCTGTGTACGGAGTTCGAATGGGAGCGGGCGTGTAAGGGGCCGGATAATCGAACCTATGAGTACGGCGAGGCCTACCGGGAGGAGACTTGTCGGACAGGCCGTCCCGTCGCGCTTGTACCGAGCGGGTACCTTGTCGGGTGCCAGAGTGATTTTGGCGTTCACGACATGCATGGCGGGCCTTTTGAGTGGACTGCAGACCAGTACGGTCGAGGTTTCGAGAAGGGAGAGGTTGTCCTACGGGGGGGCAACGCGCGCGACGGCGAAGTGGCCGGACGATGCGCCAACCTGGAGCCTAAGAACGCGAATGCGCGCTCGGGGACTATCGGATTTCGTTGCTGCGCTGGGAAGAAAAATGAGACGAATATTGAACTTGAGCGCAAGTTCTCTCCTGGCCTCATTCCTCGTGCCCGTTTCGAAGCGGAGGTCGAAAAGAGCCTCATTGATGCTCTGCCCGAGGAAGCGCGCGCCGCTCTTCAGCAAGGGGGGACGATTAGGCGCGAGCGAGTTTGGCTCTGGCGCCCTATCGCGAACGAAGAACTGCATCTGATCGCTCTATGCGGTCGCGGTCCGAAAGGACCTCGAGCTGCTAAGTGCGGCATGTTTATCGCTCGTCTTTCTCCCGCGCAGGTTCAGGGGCTCGCTTGGGTGTCGAGTGGCCAGTGGGTGGCCAATCTTCACCGACCTGGTCCCCATGAAATGTTGTTCCTGATCGGGGGAGAACAACGTGGCAGTTTTAAGCGCCTCATCCGCTATCGTACCGGGGATATCTCGGTAGGAGAGCTTTCTTGGGGTGGAATCAAGAAGAGCAAGAAGAAAAAGTAGTCACTACTCTGTGCCGGTATCGAAGCTGGAGCAGGCAACGAGTTCGATACGCTGACCAGGCCCCGCAGGGTTGCACGGCCAAATTTCAACAGCGCCATCGACCTCGGTCAGGCACATCGCCTCGATAATGTGTCTTGCTGACAGCAAGAACCCGTCGTCATTTTCGTCGAGCCGCGCGAAGCGCTGGTTGTAAGACCCGTGTGGGGCGAATAAGACGACGGGAGTTCCTGCCTCCGGTGAAGCAAAACGCACCTCCAGGTTCATGTTAGAAGATTGGTTGCGGTAGGCGCGGGCATACGGAAAAGGTAGAATAACCCAATGTTCGTCGTCTTCTTGTGTGCATTCCTTCGTCACGATTGAGTTGCCGGTGATGTCCGGCTGCAACGCGACTTCTTCACCTTGAGCAATACAGTTGCCAGAGTCGACGAAGCGCAGGCTAAACAGAGGGGGGCTGTTTGGAAACAGATCGGAAAGACAACTGGCAGGTTCATACAGGGAGTCTGTGGTGGCTCCTGTTTCGACTCCCGCCGTCTCCTCGGAGTCAGAGTTGCCCCCCGAGCCTTGGGTGCCTCCCGTTGCCGTGCTGGCTCCCCCGCCGGTGCCGGTGTCAGTCGTGGTTTCGCCGGAGTCTCCACCAGTGCCGCTGGTCGTGCACTCCCCCGAAGAGCAATCGCCGCCGGATCCCGGAGCCTCACCGTTACCTTCATCAGGGAAGAAGTCGTAGATGGTGTGCGAACAAGCGACGCTGACGGTGGCAGACAGACACAATATGGCGCCATGGCAAGACATCCGAGCTCACTCTAGCAGAGGAGATGCGAAAACTTGAACTGAAGCTGGTGCCAGCGACACTGCTTAGGAGAGACGAGTGATCGTCAATGATTGGAAAGTGATGACCCAGACGAGTCCGCACCAAAAGCGCATCCTGAACTTGCCTTCAGGCAAAGGTGTCCCCAGGCCGGAGCCTTCACGGGAGGAGCCTTCACGGGAACCCGAAAGCTCGGTCAGGGCGAGTCCGACTTCCCTCGCTTCTTACGATGTGGCAACATCAAAACTCGGACGTTCGACGGCCGCACCCTCGTCATCGGTGGGCTCTGAGCAGAATTTTCCACGGCTTGCTTTCTCCGCACCTGAATCGATGAACCCCCCACCTGCGCCAGTTCCTGTAAGAGACGAGCGACTTTTTGCGGCAATTCAGCTCGGCACAGGAGATTGGAAGCGAGAACTCGTTGAAGAGTATTTGGGGCTGGTCCGCGGATTGTTGATCAAGTCAATGGGCCCGCAATCCGATGTTGACGACTTGGTTGCCGAGGTGTTTGTGGGCCTCTTCGAAAGCGCACGTAACATACGCTCGGCAGGGGGATTGAGGAGCTACATCGTATCGGTGACGATGAATACCGCCCGCAGGGAGTTTCGACGCAGAAAGCGTTTCAATCTCTTTTTTCTTCGAGATGAGGGTCAAGAGATCGCCGAACGTACCCCCAGCGTCGATGACCCGAAAGCCAAGGCAGCTCTCCTACAGTTGCATCGCATTCTCGAGGGATTGGATCACGAAGAACGGCTTATTTTCGTCCTCCATGTCCTGGAGGAGCTGCCCTTGCAAGAGGCGGCCAAGAACCTTTCGGTCTCCCTCTCGACGGCGAAGCGGCGATTGAAGAGGGCGAACGAAAGGATTCGCCGCCGCGTGAACTCGAATCCGCTCTTGTCAGAATTTATTCGAGAAAGAGCAGGGGGGCTCAACTTGTTCGACAAGGGAAATCGAGGTCAGGATACAACGGACAAGAAGGCGCCTGAGGTCGACGCCGGTTCGGTCGTCAACGAGGAGCGGGCTTGAGTCATGGCGAAGGATTCCATGAGAAGCAACTTTCAAGCAGAGCCGAGAGAGCGGAACCCCATTTCCGACACCGAGATCGGCGCCGTCTACCGCTTGCTGGCCCATGAGCACGTAGCCCTTCGTTCGGGGGTGACCCCGCAGGCGAAAGAAGTCTTGGCGGATGGAATTTGGGAGAAGATCGAGGCTCAGCAGCAGGGCCAATCGGTGAGCTCATCGATCGGTCCGGCCGCTCGAGGTCGGTTGCGCTTCGCTCCCCCCCGCATGTTGGGTGCGGTTGTAGCGTGTGCAGCGGTCCTCTTTGGAGTGTTTTACTTCGGACGAGGGTTCCGCGATGGCGATTGGGCATCGGAGCTCGACGCGAACCGAATCAGTTTCGAAGTAGATGGGACGGTTGTTGGGGCCGATCCGAGCAGGCGGGGCGGTCTTGTCGCGAGTGAGAGCGATCCGGTTGGGATTCGTCTTTCTGATCGGAGTCAGCTCAATCTCCAGCCCCATACGACGCTGCGTTTGGCGACGCTCGAAAATGGGGGGGTGACGGCCCGTTTGGCGCAGGGGGTTCTCGATGCCGAAGTCGTCCATCAAGAGGATACGAACTATCGGTTTTTTGCAGGGCCTTATCTGGTCAAAGTGATCGGTACGGCGTTTCGATTGAGCTACGAGCCTGAGGGTGAGAGCCTCGATCTGAAGATGCGCTCTGGCGTGGTTGAGGTCGTTGGGGCTGACGGCGAGAGCAAGATGGTTCGCGGTGGCGAGTCCTTGCATTGGGAAGCCGGCGGTCAGAGTCATGAAGCGACTGGTTTGGATCGGGTGCCGGACGAATCGCCCTCCGACGCTCGCTTGGGGAACTCACCGAAAGGGCAGAAGGTGGAAGGGGTTCCCGAGGCGAACGAAGCCAAAACACGTGAGGTTTCTAGGTCTCGGGCTTCCCCGTCTTTGGGTACGGCATCCGAGGGTCAAGCGTCCCTTCTGGGGCCAAGCGATTTTCGTCAGTTGGCGACGCAGGGGCGTTTTTCGGAGATCGTTCGTATTGCCGACGACTACGGCGTAGACCGACTATTAGTCCAAGGGTCCGTCAGTCAGCTCCAGGAGCTGGCGCAGGCGGCTCGCTATAGTGATCGCTTGGCCTTGGCCGAACGGGTGTGGGGGCAGATGTCTTCCCGCTTTTCGTCAACTCTTTCTGGGAAGAATGCACTCTTTTTTCTAGGTCGTCTCGATGAGCAGCGCGGGCGTTCCTCTTCTGCCCTCGCTCGTTATGAACGCTACTTGCGAACGAGCCCCGGTGGGGTCTACGCCCAGGAAGCGTGGGGACGGAAGTTGCAACTGATCCAGAAAAGTGGCGATGCGCGGGCCACTGTACGCGTCGCGCAGCAGTATCTTCGACGCTTTCCTCAGGGACCTTTTGCGGCGACGGCCCGACAGTTGAGCGGCAAGGTCTCAGAGCGCTGATACAAAGCCCATCGGCCTTTATGCGGAGCAGCTTTCGGATGGGCTCGTTGTTCTGGCGAGGTCCTTTTTGGGTAGCCGTGCATTCGGCGAGCTGCCTCTGCTTGTTCTTGTTGATCTTTTTGCCGTCGAGGCAGGTGCGGGCCGCCGATGTTGAGACTTGCGCTCCCCAGGAACCCGGAGAGTTGCTACGGGAATCGTTGGTGCGCGTCCGGGCTGAACTGCGGGCCGCGGGGTTTTCAGTAGCGCCTGAGTTGTGTCGCAACGATAACGTCGAACTGGGAGGAATCGAGTTTTCGATGACTGAAGCGGGGCTTGAGATCCGCTCGACTTCGGTCGCCTCGGGAGGAACCATGATTCAAATGGTTGATCTCAACCAGCGGGTGATTACCGCGGAGGTCATCGCTGTTCGTGCGGTGGAGTCGCTGCGAGCTGTCCTTCTTCAGTCCTTACGTAGTGGCGAAATCGAAGAAGAAAGGATTTCTCCTCGACTTCGCAAGTTTACGCAGTTCGGGATCGTGGCAGAGCGGGCGACCCGAGGAGAGGTGCGCAAATCAGTTGCAGAGGTACCAGAGGTACCGTCCTCAACCCGTAGGCGCTCTTTGTCGGAACTCCGGGGATTGTTGTCCCTAGGACCATCGGTCGAGTTCTTCCCCCAGGTCAAAGCGTTCGCGATCGGTGCTGAGGCACGCGGGATGCTCGTGTTAAGGGGAGCCTCCTTGGGGTTGATTGCCCAAGTCGAGCCCTTTTCCGCGCGAGCGGACTTGGGGCATGCCGAAGTAAGCATGACTTCGTGGTCGGTTCTCTTCAGGCCAGGCGTCAACGTACCCTGTGGCCCGGTCTGGGAATGCCATCTGGGTCTAGCGGCTGGAATTCACAGCTCGCGTTTTCGGATGTTGGTCGATCGGGACAATGAGGCGCATGTTGTCCATCGAACTTGGACGGTACAAGGAGACGCCCTCTTGGGGCACTACTGGTCGAGTGGGTGGGGGGGGACGATACAGCTCAGAGGAGGCGCGCTCATTGATGCTCCGATTCTCCGTTCGTCGGCGGAGCAGGCGGAGCTAAGGTGGGGGCGCCCCTTGCTGGCTGGGACCCTCGCTCTTTCCTACCGTCTTTGAGTGACTTATCAGAGGCGTTCTGAACGTGCCATTGCCCTAAACTGACGGAATCCGCAGGCCGTAGTACTGCTAGATGGAACGAGGCCCCGCCTTTCGTCCAAGGGATATCGGCTCGACTGTCAGATTTCGCCACCTTCTTGCGAGCCGTTTCGGTCCGGTCATTGCACGAGGGGCATAATCGCTCCCGCCCATTGAGCTCCACTGAGCAAAGGCTCTGCTCGTTGTTTCTTCCTGCCTTCTAACGAGGGCTCGCTTGCTGTTTCACCACTAGCCTCATTTGTGAAGGCAAAAAGAGGAGCCTAGACACGAGGCGCTCAAAAGTGGAAGACTTTGTCAGTCTCAACTTCAACCGAATCAACAGTCCAACACGTCACCCCGAGGTAACCACAACTCAGTGTCTTCTCCTTCCGCTAGTTCAAGTCGCTCCGCGTTTTCTTCAGAAACGATATTGGTCGTCGATGAGCATCCTGCTGTTGCACGGGCCATTGCTCGCGTGATGGAGTCGAGCGGGGCTCATGCCCTCGCAGCTGAGTCTCTTTCGGATGCGCGTCGTGCCCTAGAGCGACTCGCGCCTGCGGTGATCTTGATGGGATTGGAAGGTCAGGACGGTGTGGACTTGCTTCGCTCTCTGCAACAGCGTGAGCCAGCCCCTGAACTCATCGTCCACACCGAGAGTACGAGTTCGCTGACTGCCGTCTGGGCTGCAGAGCAGCAAGTGCAGGAGGTGTTTGAAAAGCCGGTGGCCCCTTCAGTCCTGCTTGACTGGACTCAGCGGCTTTTGCGTCGACGACGAGGCGAGCCCGAGTCGGTGACTTTGCAGCGCTGCCACGTTGGTTTGGGGCGCCTGCTTGGCGGTTCGAACAAGATTCAAACCCTCAGGGAACAAGTGCTCAGAGTTGCTGAGTTTCCTTTGATGTCGGTGCTCGTGTGTGGGGAGACCGGAACGGGCAAAGAGTTGGTTGCTCGAGCCATCCACGAGTTGACTTGTCCGGAGGCCCCGTTCGTGAGCCTCAATTGCGCGGCGATCCCCGAGAACCTCTTCGAGTCGGAATTTTTTGGTCATTGTGCTGGCGCGTTCACCGGCGCCAAGACACGCCGGACCGGTCTGCTCGAAGAAGCCGCTTCGGGTACATTTTTTCTGGATGAGGTGGGGGAGCTTCCCACTTTGATGCAACCGAAGCTGTTGCGCGTCCTCGAAACTCGAGCCTTCCGCCCCGTTGGAGGCAATCGTGAGTTGCCCCTCGAAGCTCGAATCATAGCTGCGACCAATCGTACTCTGACTCAGGCACGCGAAACGTTTCGTCCAGATCTCTATTATCGTCTTGCCGGATTTGCCCTCGATACGCCGGCTTTACGGGAAAGACGGGAGGATGTTCTCTTGCTCGCAAACGCTTTCCTTCGTGAGTTCTGTCGGTTTCATGGTCGGCCGACCATGAAGATTTCTCCTGAAGCGTCGGCTTTGCTCAAGGAGTACGGCTGGCCGGGCAACGTTCGTGAGCTCCGCGGTGTGATCGAAAACGCCGCCGTTTCAGCTTATCAGGGGGTCATACGTAGGGTGGACATCAAACTTGCTCTCGGGTCCAGAGGGGCTTCTCTGTCGTCTCCGTCCCCCGAGAACGAGGCGTCGAGAGACGTTGTTCCAGCTCCCGCATCGATTGAGCTGCCGCAAGCAGGCGACTCGAGTTCTCTACCTCAGAGTCGAGAGGGCAGGGCCGTTGAACCTTCCGAGCCGTTGTCGTCCGAGCGCGAGGGAGTGGTCAGTGGGGCTGCTGCATTGACTCAAGGCGTGCCGTCTACAGATGAGTATTCCGCCACGGCGCCGTCCGTGCTCGGTTCTCCGAGCAGCGGCTTGGCTCTGGTTGGAAAAGGGGCCGCCTTCGCTTCTCTCCCGGAGCTTGAGCAGTACGTCATCACGGAGGTTTACGAGCAGAGTCGAGGCAATTTGAGCCGGGCTGCTCGGACTTTGGGCATTCCGCGTTCGACGCTCAGAGATCGACTGAAGAAGTTCGGAATAGCCCCGCTCTCATCGCAGAAACGCGAGTCGGGGTCGTAGACTTCCCGGGGGGCGAAATTCGCCCTGGAAGGTTGGACTTAGGCGCAGGGATCCGACAGCGGTGCGGATGCTGGTGACGGATGACGTCGATTCGTACGGAATCCGGCATGGGATGATGGCAATAGTCATCGATACAACGCATTCGACCCACCGAATTTGCATGGCCCAAAGGTTGCTTGTTGTCTTCAGGGGGAAGCTTTGGTGATTGAGGAGGCTCAGGCGCTCGATGAGCGAAAAGAAGAGGCGTTCAGCTCGTCTTTGGCTGCGGTCTATCGGGAGCGGCTTGTGGGAATGACTCATCTGGCGGAGGCGACCCTCATTGCGTTGCGGGCGCCGATTGCTCGCCTGATCTACGGGGCCAACCTCTTGGGTGTGCAGGGCGGGGATGAGGAACCACAGGCGGCGGCTGCTCGTCGCGACCTCCGTGCGAGCACCGAAGAGATTGCGGCTTGGGTGAGACGTATGCAGCGCTTTGTTCGTGGGCGATCCTTCGAAGTCTTACCCTTGTCGGGTGTAGTTGAATTGAGTCAGCAGATCTGTCGCCTTAGGCGCCCGACCCTGCGCGTGAAAGTAGTTCCCTCTACTGAAGACTCCTATCTATTTACGGATCTCGTCGTTGCGGTGCACCTGATCGCCGAGGTCGTTTTTGAGCTGGCCGACGTCTCCGGGGCACAAGAAGTGGTGATTGCCGAAGCTGTCGCTTCCTCGAAGGCGGGGCATGTGGTCGTCTCAATTGGAAAGTTGCCTTCAGACCATGAAACCGGGGTTCACCTTCCCTGGGGCCAGCCGTTCCAGATCTGTGGGAGCGTGGTTGAGGATGGTGGCGGGTCGGATCCCGAGTTTCGCACGCAAACGCAGAAAGTGCACACGGTGAACATGTTGGCGACGGAGCTGGGGGGCGAGATTTTGGAGGGAGAGGGGCCATCCCTTCAGCTCGTTCTCCCCCGCGCTCCCTTGAGGGAGGGCCCATGAGTCGAGTTCTGATGGTGGGCGAGGGGTCGAGGGCTGACGCGATCACGGCTTCCCTGGGTACCAAGGGGTTCGAAATCTATGCTGTTTCGACTGTTCCGGAAGCGGTGAGTCAGCTCCAGAAGGAAGGCATTGACGTAGTGATTTCTGAGCTCACGGAGGAGCTGGGCCTTTCTCTGCTTCGGCATACTGAGAAGGCAGGTTGGGGTGTCCCGGCTATCCTGACAAGCGGAAACAGCTCTGGTGATTCGTGCGAAGAGGCCGAACGCATGGGCGCTGTGCGGATCCTTCACGAGCCCTTTTCGGATGAAGAACTCTCTACCGCGGTCGAGCACGCCGCTGACTGCGGCGAAGGATTTCATGGTCGAGTTCACGGAATGTCACTCGTGGACCTGTTTCAGGTTTTCCATTACGCACGACGCTCGGTTGCTGTTCAGATCGGCTGCTCAGGGTGGGTTCACTTCTATGAAGGTGAAGTCATCAACGCGAGCCTAGGTGAGTACACGGGAGAGGACGCGCTACGGGAAATTTTGCTTCTTAAAGGGGGATCCATGGCGACTTTGCCCGTTAGAAACGTGGAAGTGACCATTTCGCGTGGGTTTCAGTCGCTCCTTCTAGATATGCTCAGAGAAGTCGACGAATCCGAGAGGGAGCCGAAGGTCGGTCCTTCGGCGGGGCAAGAAGAAGATCCCTTCGGCTTTGGCTCGTTGCTTGACTCTCTGCCACCCGAGAAGCGTATCTCCACGATCCCGGAAACCACTCGTTGTCCGACTGTCCCACCCGTGCGTGGTTTATTGGACGGGGCCTGTCAACAACTCATCGAACGAGTTGAGCAGACTTTGGCCGCTGCTGTTGTCGAGCTATCGACCGGTGTGGTTTTGGGATTGTACTCTACGGTGGGTCTAGAGTTTTCCCAAGGATGTGTGGCGGTGGCCCAGTCCCTCTTCGGTAGTTCAGCCTTGAGTGAACTCGACGCCTCGTTGAACCCAGCGGATACCTCGCCACAGCTCAGTGACGGCGAGTTTCGTGCTGTGGGAGCAACGACACTTCAGTTTTTCCGTCGTATCTCGGGGGGGCGAATCGTCTTGGTACTTGTAGCTGACCGTAAAGCGAATCCCGGGCTTTGCGCCGCGGAGCTCAGACGATCAGCCACGACCGTAGAAAGGGCAACGACATGACGCAGCCCGTGCGATCTGTCGAGGCCGGAGCGATTTCGCAGTCGAGACCCAAGACATCCAGTATCCCCTGTTGCATTCCTGAGTCGTCACCCGGAAAAAACGGTTCTCTGCAACGCATCGCAGACGTTTTGGTTCGGGTGGACGAGTTGGGCCACGATGCGACGGGAGCCGTTGTTTTCGAAGGGGCGGAGGGTAAATCGGGAGCGATCCTCCTCGAAAGGGGGAGGATCTGCTGGGCTGTCGCCAGAGGGTTGAAGCGTCGGATGGTGGAGATCTTGCGCCACCAAGAGCAACCTCCCCCCCCTGCTTCGGTGGTTGAGGAGGTGTTCCGCGGATGTCAGGAGTCGGGGCAACCTTTTGGTGAGGCTCTTGTGGCTCGGGGGTTGGTCTCAACCACCGGACTTCGCAAGGCTCTTCGCCAGCAAACGGCTGAAGCGATCAGTGTGCTCGCCGCACCCCGGGCCTCCGTGCTGTTTTTGAAGCATAAGAACCAAGGCTACAACGCGCAGTACAGTTTTTCGGGAGCTGAGATCTTGGTTGCCCTTGGCGCCCTGCGTGATGTGGATGCAGCGGTTCGGGCGACGAATCGCCTCAAGGAACTGCTACCTCCTGAAGTGAGCGGTGTGGTCTTCAGTCGGGGT
The DNA here is from genome assembly GCA_050300635.1 of Polyangiaceae bacterium. Taxonomy (GTDB): domain Bacteria; phylum Myxococcota_A; class Polyangia; order Polyangiales; family Polyangiaceae; genus NIC37A-2. Next base: position 47,435 of record JBNKYC010000027.1, on the reverse strand, counting down.
TTGGGCGCCGCGCCAGTGGCCATTGGTCTGGTTGAGCGGATGTCCCTGGAAGTGGTTGACCTGGCCAATATTTCTCAATGGGCCAGTAGTGCCATTGATATCAGCCATGCTGTCGGAGGAAACGACCAGGTCCGCCTTGTTTCTTTGAGCGATGCCTTTGGTCGATCGATCGCTCTCTGGCAGGACGGAGACTTGATGTTTGCGGCCATTTGTCCCAGCGGCAAGACGCTCGCTCGCGTGCTCATGGGTGTCAGTCGCAGGTAGACTATGGCGGCCCTTGATCCGGAGAGTCAGCGTATCGTTGTGCACGTCGTGTACGACGGGCCTGCTATGTCGGGCAAAACGACCAACGTAAAACAACTTATGGGAGCCTTCACGGACCGGCGTCGCTCCGACATGTATTCGCCCGGCAGCGATGGAGAGCGAACCAAGTTTCTCGATTGGCTCAAGGTGGATACCGGACTGGTCTCGGGACGGCGACTGAGCTGTCACTTCATCACCGTTCCTGGGCAACGCGTCCTTGCGCGCCGGCGAAACCTTCTTTTGGGGTTGGCGGATGTCGTCGTCTTCGTCTGTCCGGCTGATGCCGAATCGCAAAACGAAGTCGATGCATCGTACAGATCTCTTCAGGCGAGGCTATCCAAGATGGAGCAGCGTCCTCCTTTGGTGGTTCAGCTGAACAAGACGGACTTGCCCGGTGCTATCTCTCCACAAGCGCTTCGGACCCGCCTTCAGATCCCTGACGAAGTGGCAGTCTTGGCGGCGCAGGCGAGTGCCGATATCGGCGTAAAAGAAACGGCTGTTCTTGCGATCCGTGATGCCGCCGATCGCGTTCAGGATCACATTATAGTTCACGGAATTGACAGCCTCCCGACCGAGGTTCCCACCGCAGACGAGCTGCACCACAAGATCATAGAGCACGAGCAAGAAGACGGGCGCTCACCTCTGGAAGTCATCCTTGACGCAGAATCGCTTGCGCCACCTCCGGTCGAAGAACCGAAAGAGAAACGCAATACCAATCCGGCGCCTTCTTTCGTGGCCCAACCGGCCGAGAACTTGCGTTGGTCGCGCATTGCCGAGCTCCCGATTGAGGACATCCAGCCGGCTCAACCAGTAGAAAACACTTCGAGCGGAATGATCTGGCCTGCGAATCAGGGGCGAGATTATATGCGTCGGGCCCTTTATCCGAAGCGAGATCATGTTCGAATTTGCGATGGCGTCTTGGAGCACCAAGCTGGCCCCTGGTATTTGTCGACCTGTCCCAAGCAAGTTTATGCCAGCTCGGACGATGCCAAGGGGCAGCTGTTGCGTCGTGCTCGTACTAGTATCCAGCTTGGTTCGTTGTGTGTTCCTCGTCTCGTTTGGTGTGTCGCTCGTTCCGAGGAGGGGGCCTGGCTTTGGCGAGTGAGCCAAGATCCGGCATCGGTATACGATCACCTGGGTTACGCGGTGAGAACAGGGAACGAGCGAAGAACGCTGGAAATCCTGGGTTATTTCGTCGACGCCCTGTTTGGCCTCTATTCTCTTCGCGCGCAGCCAGAAGGAACGATTGCCTGTGGTTTATCTGACTTGGCGGTTCTTGGGCCGAGTGCGCGCTTCTTGCTCGCATTGAGTCCCGCCGTGGTGACAGATTCGGCCTCGGCGCTCGCCCAGGTCGTGACCCAGTTCCCTCTTCCAGAGGGGGTACGGGACGTTTATTTTTCCTCGATTCGAGAGAAGTTCGGGGAAGCGATGCTTGGCTCGATCGATGCGGTGATTGGCACTTTTCGGCTCCAAGAGCCACGCCAATCCAAGCTGCGGTCCGGCCGACTTAGCGTTCAAAGTGCGGCGCGAACTGGGACGGATTCAGACCATTAGCCTCGAGCTGCGATCGGAGGCGCTCAAGTTGAAAATAGGGAGTGACTTCGATCAGAGCCGCGACGGCGAAGTGACGGGTCACCTCCAAAAAACCTGCCTCGACGGTGAGAGCTTCTGCCCGGCGGGCGGTTTTTTCGCGTACTTTTTGTCGGAACGCGACAGGGACGTGCGTCGCAAGAGTTTGTATCGTTTCCAGAGCGTCGGCCTCCCACTCGAGCTCCGTGGGAATATCCCCTTTGATGCCCAGCTCGTCCTCATCAAAATCGCGACCCACGTAGAGATCGATACCGAACGGGGTTGAAACCACGATGACCTTGCGTGTCGGGGTGAGCCACTCGGCGGGCCGACTGCGACACCCCTCTACCTTGCCCAAAGCACTTGCTGTTACCTCAAGATCGCGAGTTGTCACATCTAGAGCAACGGGTCTCGGAGTGTTGAGGCCCCGCACGAGACGGATCGAGACCGAACCATTGTCCAAGACTGCGGCCTCCTCGGTCTGGGTGACCACGGGCAGACTAAGGTGCTCTGCGAGAAAGCGAACGGTGGCGTTGAGATCGTCGACGCCATGTATGAACCCAAGAGGGTGACCCTGCATGGCGCTTTTTTAGCGGAGGGCCGAGCGGGCGTGCAAGGGTGGTCTTAGCGTGGGGCTTATGATTGGTATGAGTTAGCCGTATGAGAATTTTATGGACTCCGCGCACGAAGCAAGCTCGAGAATCGAAAGCGAAACTCAGTACGAGGTGGCCCTGCGGGCGCTCAGCAAAAGGAGTCGCCCGCCCCGGTTTCTCCGCTTGCTGATGCAGGGACTCGAGGCTTACCGACAAAGCCGTAGGATGGGCTGGTCGCGTAAACACAACAAGTACGGTGTTCGAACCTTTGCCACCTTCAAGATGGGCCCCAGGATGGAGCCATTTTTGTCTCCAATGGAGGAGCTTTCCCGGTTGGTGTTTCCGCAACTGGACCCTTCACGTCGTAAGTTCCTCGACGAACTGATGAAGAGCAAAGATCTGATGGGATTTTTGTTCTTCCAGGAAATGGAGCAAAATGGTGATCGGTTCGAGTCGGTCACATTGAGCATTGGGCGTGTGGTTCCAGGTAACAAGCGATTCCGCGACCGTGTCGATCTGATCTTGGATGCTCCTATTGTCGACCAAGAAGTGGCCGCCCTATCTCGGGTTCGGCTCTACGTAGACCCCTTTGTCGAGCACAGTCCTTCGGAGCTGGTTTCCACGGATATCCCCGTCGAGGCCCACATTCTTCTCAGCGATTTGTCTGATTTTTATCGAAAGAATCGCGATGATGCGGCGTTAGCGTGGGATCACTGGACCCAAGACTACATCGACTACTTCGGGCCTCGTCTGCAGGCGGTCCGCAAGACACGTTTTCCGACAGCTCTCGATGATGCCTATGTGCAGTCTGCGGTCTCTCAGTCAAACTCCATTGTTGGTCCCGGTTCGAATCGACGCGCTGGGGCAGCGTGAGCCAAGGGGACGTTACTCAAGCCAGATGCGGTAGCTCCCCTTGGACGACTTGCCTTCGAGTAAGAGCCCTGCGCGTAGGGTTCCTCGGCTGAGATTCTGCTCAGCTTCGCGTAGCCGATGGAGATCGCCCTCGTCGAGGCTATCTTCCGGCACCATCTCGCTTAGATGTCTTGCTGTCTGAGGAGGAAAGCTGAGGTCGATGGCGCCTTTCGGTCTATCGAGATGAACTCGAAGGGCGCGCAGCCCCTCGGTGCAGCGGAGGTTGTAGCCTTTGAGACGTGGGGCCTCGTAGTTGCGAGCTCGATTTAGTTCGCCTTCACTGAGGACATGTTGCAAAAGAGCCCACCACGGCAAACGCACGTCGAGGACCTCCAGGTGCTCGATCACCCCCTGGAAGGCACGCATCAGCAGAAAGAGTTGGGCGGGGCCAGCCGATCGAAACCACCATTTCTTCTCTTCGAGGAGCTCGTCAAATTGTTGCTTGAGCCGCCAAGCTCTTGGATCAAATGGCTCGTCGCGAATAAAGGGGGCAAAGAGAATCTGTGCGAGACTGGGCAACTGTTCTGCGAGCGAAGTCAGCTTTTCCTCGTCAAACCCCAAAGCCACGAAGGCGCTTAGAGGGTCGTAGGGAGCGTTTTCTCGGAGGCGAAGGATCAGCGATAGCAGTGCCAGCCGTTTTTGCTCGGGGATTTCGACGACACAGCCGAAGTCATAGACAATGACTTCTCCGCTTTGGGTATAGCGATAGTTTCCGGGGTGCGGATCTCCGTGCACGAGACCGCTCTTGAATACGCCGTGGAAGAGCGTCTGTAGTAGGGTGCGTGCGATCTTCAGTCGAGTGCTTTTGGGTAGCTTCCCTGCCTCGGTCGTTTTTAGCCCAGGTACGTAATCTTGGACCAGGACACGGTTGGTGCAGAGCTCACTGATGACTTTTGGAACGACGAGACCATCCACTCGGACGTTCTCGCGGAACTTCGTTTGCCTTTGGGCTTCTCCTAGGTAGTCGAGCTCTCTCTCGAAGTTCTCCGAAAGGACTCGTTTGTAGTCATTGAGATCAAAGGAGTAGTTCGAAACCGGGCCCATCTTCGGCACCCAGCCCAACATGCGCATCTCGCTGCGTACGGCCTGGGCGATGTCTGGGTACTGTATCTTGACAGCTAGAGGCTTATCGTCGCTTTTCCTCCAGGCACGGTGAACTTGGCCGATGGACGCGGCGTGAAAGGCAGGTTGCAAATCTTTGAGTTCTTCGAGCAAAACCGGGGAAAGACTTGCCGCAAGGGCCAGTTGGGCCCTCTCAAGAGGTAGAGGTTCAATGCCATCCACGAGCTCTTGCAAGGGGTCCTCATCATTACCGGTGGCTAGGAGTTGCCCTACCTTCATGGGCATCCCCCTCATCGAGCCGAGAACATCGGCCAACGCTCTCCGCGCCTGCCGTCGTTGGTGTTTACCGTCGTTGGCCGAGCCCGCAACATTTTTGAATCGACGGGCGGCTCCGGCAAGAGCGACAGCGCGTCCCAAGCTCGACCCGAGCGTTGCCCTATCGTGTCTTTGTCCCACATCTGAATCTACGCTCGCTTGAGGGGGCTCAAAAGAGGTGAATCTTGTGGAAGGGGTGTTAGTGCTTGGGGTCAATGATGGGAGGTTCGGATCGGTCGATCTTCGGAACGCCAATTGCAGGGCTACTCTTGATCATGGGAGACGATGTATTGGCGAATGTCGCCAACCTAAGCGCTGGCTTCGAAGAGCACGTCGTGTGCCGTCGGGTCAGTTTTCAGATCCCGCGAAGGAGTGCTCTGGCGCTCTTGGGCCCCTCAGGAGTGGGAAAGAGCACGCTTCTTAGAACCCTTGGGCGTTGGAATGACCTGCGCCCTTCGTTTTGGGTTCATGGGGCGGTCTACTACCAGGGTAAGGATCTTCTGCGCGAACTCCCAGCTGAGCTGGTGCACAGGAGGTTCGCTCTGCTTCAGCAAAAAGCTCGACTGTTTACCGCCACCGTTCTTGAAAACGCCATCGCGGGGGTGCGTGAGGATCGGCAACTCAGCGCTGGGGACAAGATGGACCTTGCGCACGAAGTTCTGTCCGAATTTCAACTCTGGGATCGGCTCTCGGAGAGACTTTCCCATCCCGTAACGAGTCTTCCCCTCGCTGAGCAGAGAATGCTTGCGTTGGCGCGCCTGGGCAGCGGGGGTACGGAATGCCTGCTTGCGGATGAACCACTCCGAGACGTTGAAGAAGAAATGCGCGGTGAATTGATGGACTACTTGCTGTTCATCCGTGAACGGATGTCGCTGGTGTTCATTACCCACAACCAAAGTGTAGCCAGGCATTTAGCGGACCACGTGGTGCTCCTTGTCGACGGAACTTCTGTTGAGTCTGGACCGGCGGCCGCCTTCTTTGAACAACCCCAGACGGAACTGGGGCGACGCTACCGAGCGACGGGCAACTGCTGGCCTTCTGAGGAAGAACAAGATCCAGAGTGGGCGGCGCATCAAAAAGGTGAGTCCTCGCCATCTTCGCCTTCGTCAAGGCCAGTTCGCCCTTCTTGGGCGCCTACCGCCTACGAGAAGATTCGTCGACCTGGTGGGTTCCATTGGATTCAAGAGGATCTCTTGGGGGGCACACAGTGGCCTGGGCTTCTTCAAAAAGAAGAATCGGATCTCAAAGGGCTCGCGGCACTCGGCGTTCGACACCTCGTCAATCTGACCGAAAAGCCCTTTCCTCAAGATCGCTTGATAGCTCTCGGAATGCACGGTCTCCACTTTCCTATCGCGGACATGAGTATTCCAGAGATTGAAGAGTGCTTGCGTCTTTGTGGACGTGTTGCGCGATGGCTCAAGCTCGGCGAAGCCACTGTTTTCCATTGTCGTGCCGGATTGGGACGAACGGGGACGCTGCTCGCCTGTATGGGGATCTACGGGGGGGACAACGCGGTTGCGGCGATCGAACGCGTGCGTCGAGTGAATAATAAATACATCCAAAGCCAGGAGCAGTTAGATTTTGTTAGCGAATTCTATCAATTTTTGCAGAAAGACGGGCGACTCAAGTCTGCTGGGTGAGTATGGAGCCCTTCCTTTTTGACGAGATGCGCCAGGGTCAAACGGAGCTCGCCGATCCTGTGGCGAAGTTCGACACCATATCCGACTTTGTGCAGAGCAAAGCTGTTCTGGGTAAACCATAATATTGACCACAAGGCGGTGGTCTGTGGCTTGCAGTAGTTCGCTCTAGAGTCACCGGACAAGGTCACGACGATTACGGAGGAAACGAGAGATGGGGAAGATTGACGACGCGTGTCGTGATGTAGTTTCAAGTGTCGATGGAGCTCTCGCTTGTGGTGTGGTGGACCTCGATACCGGAATGCTTCTCGGAATTCATAACTCGGCGCAATATACATCAACGCTCAATGAAGTCGTCGCTGCCGCCACTATGGACCTCTTCCGTGGTGCCAATGTCGGACGCATCGAACAAATGGTGCGTTCGCACCGGGGGCAGCCAGATGATGGCGCCCACTACTTTCAGGAACTGCACGTAACGAGCGCGAACAACTATCACTTTGCCAAGACGCTCAAGGGGGGCAAGGCGGTGATGATGCTCGTTACTAAGAAGACGACGAATATTGGTATGGGGTGGGCTCAAGTAAAGTCCTCGATTCCATCCGTGGAACCTTACGTTCCTTAATCTCAAACATAAGAAACCGAGGAGAAAAAAATGAGTCTAGATAGTGCCCTTAACGACGTACAACGCATTGTTCCAGAGTGCGTGGCTTGTGGTCTTGTTGATATGAAGACGGGAATGCTGCTGGGGGCCAAGACGGTCGACAGTCACCCGCAAGAGGTTCTCGACTTGGTGGCTGCAGCTACCGGAGAGCTCTACCAAGGGCAAAACGTGGCTGCGATTGAGCAACTGTTTAAAAAGACGCGTGGCGTAGCGGACGATGGTCATCATTACTTTCAAGAAATTGTGATTCTGTCGGACAACCTTCTCCACCTTTTTCAGCGCTGCAAGGCGAACAGCGATCTGGTCTTGGTGGTGGTGTCGCGTGTCTCGGCGAACATGGGTATGGTGCTGACGAAGGCACGAGGGCAGTTAGCTACTGTCGAAGCAGCCGCATAATTAACCTCGGAGGGCGGCCGGATCAGTGCGTTGACGGCGGCTCGGTAAGGAACAGAACGTGGCCTTTTTTGACGAAGGCGAGAATAAGTACGTCGTACGCATTGTGTACGACGGTCCGGCGCGCGCAGGCAAAACAAGCAATCTGCGCGCGCTTTGCGACATCTTCTCGATGAGTAGACGCTCGGAGATGATTTCTCCGGGAGAACTGGCAGAGCGAACGACCTTCTTCGACTGGCTTCAAGTTGACAGTGGGATCGTTGCCGGAGCTGGCCTTCGATCGGTGTTTCTTACTGTTCCCGGGCAGCGGGTTCTGGTGCGTCGCCGCTTTGCGCTACTCGATATGGCTGATGCTGTTGCCTTCGTCGTTGACGCTACCCGTAACAGTCTTGAAGAAGCTGCACAAATGTGGGCGGTCACTCGGGAACGTCTCGCGCAGCGTCCCGAGATGGATGGTTCGGTTGTCGTACAATTGAATAAGAGTGATATCGAGGACTGCTACAATGAGGCTGAGGTGCGTGAAGCCTTGGGCCTTGCGCCGGAGATCAGGGTGGTGCAGGCGGTGGCGACTCAAGGCATTGGGGTGCGTGAAACTGCGGTCCTCGTCATGCGAGCGGCTTCGACTCGTGTGCAAGAGCGACTCCTTAGTGGTGGACGCAAGGCCTTCGAGTTCAAGGAGTACGATGCCGAGGCGATGCGCTCAGAACTGGAGGCTCTTGACGCCGATACGCCTTACTCTCCCGTTGCGATGCTCCAGAATCCTTCGCACGATACGATGCTCAATACTAAGATGCCTTCCGGTCGAAAGCCCGTGCTGGACGCAGACGGAAAGGTAGCCAAGGGGCTTCCACCTCTGCCGAATGCCGAGGTGCAAAGTGGTCACTTCTGGCCGGCCGAGGGGCTTTCTGTGCTGCGACGGATCGAGAACGAACGAGCCGTTTTTCGTAAAGATCTCAACGGCAATCCGGGGTACGGCGATGGCAGTGGCGGGACTGATACGATGGTCTTCCAAGCAGGAAAGTATTGTTTGAAGACCTCCCGTCGTCGCAGTACGAGAGATCCTGAGGAAGGACGGGCTCGTCTATTGGCCTTGGCGCGTTCCAAGACCATGCTTGGAGAGTTGATTCCGGACGAGACGGTGATCTCACTGCACGGTGGTTCTGAGGACGACTACTGGATCTGGACGACAACCCCTTGGCTTCCCACGTTGCGCTATTTGATGCAAACCGCAGTAGTCGGACAAGAGCGGGTTGGGTTGGGCGAAGCATTGTCTCTTTATGCTGAAGCGATCCTGAAGAGCATCGAGCTGGCGGTACGTTCGGGGATTGTTCTTGACGTGCACCCTTCCAACTTCGTCGCCAATGACAATCGAATTTCCTATGTGGACGATGATGTGGCGTTAGGGAACATGATTCCTACCTTGGGTTATTCAATCTTGAGGCGCGTGGAGGAGTACGCCACCTATCCCGATGTGGTTCAAGACTATGTAAATCGGGTCATTTCCGGTCTCTTGGAGAGGGTCACCCCTGAGGAAAGAGAGTCATTCGGTCTTCATACGGTGATCCGCGACACTTTGGTCCGGAGCGAAGCTGCGCAAAACGCCAAGCAGCGCATTTTAGATGCGGTTTGAGGGCAAAGCGAGTCGCGCTTTCCGCGGATATTCACTCTAATCTGCTTGTTTGTGAGGCGGTTTTTCAAGCGCTGCGTACCTACGCTCCTGATCTGACTCTGGTCCTAGTCCTCGGCCTACGAGAACGGGCGAAGGCTTCTTGGTCTGTCAACGTTGAGAGACGGCTCGGTGTTCAGGAAGGGTCGCGGCACAAATGGGAAGAGAAAAGTGCGGAGACAGAGAGGGTCGAGCGCGGTTTCGAAGCCGACCTCACTTTCTTGGGGAGAGCTTCGAAACCGCTCTTTTCTAAGTGATCGTAGCTCTAGAGTGCCTTTTCGATTTCGGCGTAGGCCTGCTTGAGCCAGAGACGTGTCCGTTGCCGCTCCATGGGCGAAAGGCTCAAATCGCCCTCTTCGCTGTGTGCTGCGGCCCAGAAGCTCGAGCCCTTGCGATCGATCTTGTACATTGTGGCCGCGTGTAAGGCGGGTAATTCAGCTATGCGGCCCCCCTTTGTATAGAGCCGACGAAGAACGTCCGATTCTTCGAACTGTGAAAAGTCCAGGGACCGCCCTCGGTTCTTTACAACCACCAGGGTGACATGATCTCCAAGATCTGAAATGGCTCTCTCGAGTTCGTTGATCGAATCGAAGCCTCCATCGCTGACGTGCCAAAAGAAGAGTTGAACGCCCATTTCTTTGGCGAATTCAAGCACCGCGCCCGAGTCGAACCAACGCTTGAGCAGACGAGCACTTTGGGCGGGAAGGTCGACGAGGACCTTGCGTTCACCGCCCAGTGCTCGGTCCATGATTTGATCTGCGCTCTCGAATTGCTCCAAGTCGACCGGCTGAGAATATTCGGAATAGTAACGCAGTAGGGCGCCATGGGAGGTGTCGGCATCGATACCGGCAAAGGGGACTTCTTTGTCGATGCAGTACTGAGCGAGGACTCGACAGAACACGCTTTTTCCAACACCGCCCTTTTCTCCGCCGACGAAATGAATCTCGCTCATGGGTTGAGTAGGGCTGGGCCGAGGGGCTTGTGTCAAGGACTTCGCCAAGCAAAGCGAAAGGAGATGATGCTCTTGTGAGGGGAGCCTTACCTCGTATTTCCGTCGGGTGTCTGCTGTGTCAAATTCAGGTGGCCGAGGTGAACATGCTTCTTGCTGAAAGAGTTGCGAGGTTGACCATCCAAGCTTCGCTTTTTAAATTTGATAGCAATTTTTTACTTTAGAAAGAAAATGGAGTGTCCTGGTTGGATCTTTGACCGGTTTCCGCCTTGTGTCGCAACGCCGAGTAGACCTGCATGTTGCAGGAGTCTTAGAGTTTCGCGCTCTGCTTTGCCCATTTGGTCCTTTCAGAATTCAAGGTCTTTCCATCCATGCATCGTCCTACCCAAGGGTCACCTCCCAGGTTCCTTTCTTTGCTCTCCATTGCGGCCTCGGTGCTTGCCTTTGTAGCGTGCAAGTCAGAGCCGGTGGGCACGGATGAATGCGGCGTTGACAACTGCTTCTCCGGGTCGGGGGGCTTTACTTCGAGTTCGAGCGGCGGCGCCGGTTTGGGTAGCGGGGGAGGCCTCACCTCGGCGGGTGGACAGACCGGAGCTACTGGGGGCGAGACGTCGGCGATGGGCAGTGGCGGGCTCATTTTGGGGAGCGGAGGTGGGGGCGCTGACGGAACTGGTGGCCGTGCCTCAGGTGCGGTCCTTCCTACACCTAGTGGTTTTTACCGGATGGAAGATTTAAATCGCGGTTTGGTGGGGGTTGAAACCAATCAGGGGGTCTTCTTGAGCTGGCGCATGTTGGGCCATGAGTACATGAAGGAAAACCCTGAGAGCATCGCCTATGCTCTCTACAGGGATGGGACCTTGGTTGCGACGGTCGAAGACAGTACCAACTATCTTGATGCGGACGGGGGCGCTGGCTCGACCTACGAGGTGCGTCTCGTCTATCAAGGGGCAGAAGGTAAGCCATCCCGCGCAATCGTTCCCTGGTCTCAAGACTATCTACGCATCCCTCTTGAGTCGCCTGGTGCCGGCTATAGCGCCAACGACGGCAGTGCTGGCGACGTGGACGGGGACGGGGAATATGAGATCTTCCTCAAATGGGACCCCGACAATGCGAAGGATAATTCACAAGACGGTGTAACCGGAGACGTCTACATTGATTGCTTGAAGCTGAATGGCACTCGCCTTTGGCGCATCAACTTGGGGCCGAATATTCGAGCTGGAGCCCACTACACCCAGTTTGTCGTTGCTGACTTCGATGGCGATGGCGGTTCGGAAATGGCCGTCAAGACGGCCCCTGGAACTCGCGATGGCTCGGGAAGCTTCCTCTCAAGCGGACCAGCTGCAAACACCGATCACTCGGCTGTTTATCGGAACGGTGCCGGCTACGTTCTCTCTGGTCCTGAGTACCTCACCGTCTTTGACGGTTTAGATGGCGCCGAACTGCAGACCGTCGATTTTGATGTCGCCCGCGGCGACGTCGAATCTTGGGGCGACGACTATGGCAATCGAGTGGATCGCTTCTTGGCTACGGCGGCCTACCTGGACGACTCCGGTCTTCCGAGTTTCGTCATGGCTCGTGGGTACTACACTCGCACTACGCTTACGGCTTGGAACTTTCGTGAGGGGGCTATTTCGCAGCTCTGGAAGTTCGACGGCAATCAGCAGGGAGGCCCCGAGTGGAACGGACAGGGGGCGCATAGCTTGAGCGTCGCGAATGTGGATTCTGATCCGGGGCAAGAAATTATCTACGGCGCAATTACCGTCGATCATGATGGTCGGGGGATGTGCTCGACGGAGCTCAATCACGGTGATGCCCTCCATGTCAGCGATCTCATCCCTTCGCGTCCCGGCCTCGAAGTGTTTATGCCTCACGAGTACAAAGATCGTCCGCTGTGGTCACTCAGAGATGCCGCGACGTGTGAGATGATTCACCAGGGTAGCATCTCGGATGCCGACGTCGGACGTGGCGTGGCTGCAGATATTGATCCGAGCAATCCGGGCGCTGAGTTTTGGGCTAGTTCTGGGGTAGGTCTTATGAGCGCTCAAAGCGGGCAGGTGCTCAATCCCAGCCCGGGTTTGCCTATCAACTTCGTGATTTGGTGGGACGGAGATGAATCGCGTGAGCTCGAAGATGGCACGGCGATCACTAAGTACGGTGGCGGTGAGCTCTTGAGTTGTGGCAGTTGCGCGTCCAACAACGGGACGAAGTCAACTCCTACGCTGAGCGCGGATCTCTTCGGCGACTGGCGCGAAGAAGTCGTTTGGCGCGAAGCAGATAACAGTGCGCTACGTGTTTATACAACGACTTATCTCACAGAGCGCCGAATTTACACCTTGATGCACGATCCTCAGTATAGAGCAGCTATCTCCTGGCAGAACACAGCCTACAACCAGCCACCTCACCCCAGCTTTCATATTGGAGGAGGAATGGCATCGCCGCCAGCTGCTGACCTCCGCTTTCAGTGAACCCCTGCGATGGCGCCCATTGTGTAGTTCGATGAGGGGCGTTTGGGACGTCCTTTGCCTCTGTTTCGACCTGGGGGAAGAAGAGCTAGACCGAATCCGTCCTCTCATGCGTAGTAGCCTCAGCTGAAACCGAACAGAGCGTGCATCTGTCCGGTGGATGGACGAGCATGAGGCGAAGAAGGGTGATGCTGGCGTGAATTCGGTGTGGCGACGACGGTTTTTGGTTTTTCGTTTTCTCCTGGTGGCTTGGCTGCTCGGTCCCACGGCTTGGGCTCAACGGCTTAATGTCGATGAGCTGCCCCCATCCTTACGTCCCTGGGTTCCCTGGGTTATGGATTCGGTGGGCGAGGAAGCTTGCACCCAGCTGAGCGGGGGACCAGCCTGTCTCTGGCCCGGATTGCTCTCGTTGAGTCTTGAAGAGACGGGAGGAACGTTCAAGCAAGAGGTGTTCGTCGGCGCGCGGGTTTTCGTCACTTTGCCAGGCGGTCCGGGGGCTTGGCCGCAAGAGGTGCGCGTAGATGGGGCGTCCGTGCCGGTTGTTGAAAGGGATGGTGCGCCCGCGGTGGAGCTTGTGCGAGGGGGGCACGAGATCGCGGGCTCCTTCGACTGGGGTCGCCTTCCAGAAACCCTGAAGGTGGGTGTTCATACCGCGCTGGTTGATCTCCAAGTGGAGGGAAAAGTCATCGAGTTGGTCAAACGAGAAGCGGGGAGCGTCTGGCTCAACGGTTTGGGTGCAAACCAAAAAAGCGGAGAACCAGAAAGCGTTGAGCTTCAAGTGTATCGTCGGGTGCGTGACGACGTCGCTGCGATGATCGATACGCTGCTTGTTTTTCGTGTAGCTGGTCGTTCGAGGGAGGTCGTCTTCGATACCCCGCTTCTTGATGGGACAGTTCCTCTGAGCGTTGAGGGCGATCTGGCCGTGGCTCTTGAAGCGAGTGGTTCTCTTCGGGTGCAAGTTGTGGCGGGTCGCCACGAAGTCCGGATCTCAGCCCGATCAGTCGGCGTGCTTCACGAGCTGAAGAACAAGGAAAGAGAACAGCCCTGGCCCAGGCAGGAAGTCTGGACTTTCCAACCCAACACAGCTTTGCGCTCAGTGGAGGTCTCGGGTGCACCGGGGATTGATGCCTCTCGAACGGAGTTGCCCCAGGACTTTCGAACCGATAGCGCCTACCTCGTGGGCCCGCAGGATGGGCTCTTGTTTTCGACGACACGTCGTGGACAGGAGCAAGTCCCGAGCAATCGCATCGAACTCCGTCGTGAGTATTGGCTGGACGAAGACGGCAGTATGTTTACGGTTCGGGACACCGTTTCGGGCGAAATGAACCAGGGTTTTCGTCTTGAGCTGGAGGACGGTCAGCTTGGCCAGGTGGTCCTGGGCGGCGACAATCAGGTGATCACTCTGCCGATGGAGGGAGGAACGGGGCGAGGTGTGGAGATCCGAGAGCAGAAGCTTGATTTGGTTTCGGTCTCCCGGGTCAACCGCAAACCGCGCATGGTAGCCGTGGGGTGGAAGCAGGATGTGGACCGACTCTCTGCCATCGTTCGGCTTCCGCCCGGTTGGGAGCTGCTCACCGCTACAGGTGTCGACGATGCCTCGGGGACGTGGCTATCCCGTTGGGATTTGTTTTCTGTCTTCTATGTTCTTGTGATGGCCTTGGCTCTGGCGAAGCTTGTGCATCCCGCTGGTGGTATACTTGGTGCGTTTGCGTTGATTCTCTCCCATGGCGAACCCGGTTCGCCAGAATACCTTTGGTTGCCTCTTGTCGTATTTGCCACCCTGAGCGGGGTGCTCGGAGCAGGTCGACTCCAAGCGTGGATGCGTAGGGGGTTTTATGGAACTGCTTTTGTCCTCCTGATTGCGGGGGTCGCCTTTGCCGTGAATCAGGTGCGCTCCTCGCTATACCCACATTTGGGAGCGAGCTACAAAGACGACTTTGAGGCGCTGGTCGCGACCGATGAGGCCCTTATGTCCAAAGCCAAGGCGCCTCCTGCTGCCCCGATGGAAGAAGAAGAGGTCGCGGAGGAGCATAAGGCGGGCGCTCAAAGCAAGAGTCAGATTGGTGGTCGAGCTCAGGAGAGTCAGCCGAAGCGATCTCGCGTTATCGTACCTGTCCCAGTGAAGAAGAAGTTGTCCAACGATGCATCGCTGCGTCGCTCGATAAGTTCCTATTCTGACCAGAAAAAGTTCAAGGCGGATGCGATTGTGCAGACGGGACCGGGCATTCCTGAGGCGACAGGGAGAAGTTGGCAGCTATCTTGGTCTGGGCCAGTTGTCGCGGATCATTCTTTTCGTCTGTTCTTGTTATCGCCAGCGATCCAAAAGGGACTGACTTTCTTGCGTCTGCTATCGCTCTTTGTTTTGGGTTGGTTCGTTTGGAGGAAGGTTCATCCCCCCGCATCGTCCGCTGGCTCGGTACGAACAGTCCAAAAGGCGATTGTGGCGAGTTCGGTGTTTCTGCTTACTCCTCTACTTTTCACGCTTCCCGCCGAGGCTCAGCAGCCATCAGATGCTCGACTTCAAGAACTCAAACAACGCTTGCGGGCTGCTCCACTCTGTACACCAGATTGCCTGTCTGTTTCCTCGTTGAGCCTTGATCTCGGGGAGGAGTTGAAGGTGACAGCGGAGGTTCATGCCGCAACCGATTCGCCCTATAAGTTACCCGGTCCCGCCGAGATCTTTCTGGCCCCCCAAGTCGAAGTGGACGGCGAGCCTTCTTCAGCCCTCCGACTCGAGGAAGACGGGGCCTACTATTTGCGTCTTAACCGAGGTGTTCATCGAGTCGTCCTTCGAGCGAAACTTGCGCACGACAGGACGACCCTTGACGTCGGTACAGCTCCCCAGAGTGTTTCGATCCAGGCGGAGGGGTGGAGCGTTTTAGGCGTCAATGATCTGAGGCGAGTTGAGGGAGGAACCCTGACGATCCAGCGGAAAGCTCCTAGGCGTCCTCAACAAAACGATGAGTCGCGGGGTGAGGCTCAAGTTGCGGTTTCTCCGTTTTTCCAGGTCCGAAGAGCCATCTTCCTCGGGGTGTCGGGGAAGGTGACTACTCGCATCCAGCGGTTGAGCGATGCGGCTAGCCCTTCTGTTCTTCGTCTCCGCCTTCTCCCCGGAGAAAGCCTGACGACACCTGGTGTCGAAACAAAGGATGGATTCGCCATCGTTCCCTTTCCGCGAGAGGAAACATCCCGGCTGTTGGAATCGAGCCTGAGTCTCCCATCAAAAGGGAGCTTAAAGCTCGAACTTCGTGCCCCGGAGAGTGCCCCTTTGACGGAGACGTGGGAGCTCTCCTGTGGTGTTGTCTGGCATTGTAATGCCAGGGGCGTCGTGGCGACCTCACATATGAATCAGGGGCACCAGGTTTGGACCTATCACCCGTGGCCGGGTGAAAAGTTGCTTATCGAGGCGAGCCAACCCGCGTCTGCTCCGGGTAGTTTTCTTACGGTCGAAAAGGCGACTCTTCATTTGCAGCCGGGAGTCCGAATGACTCGAGGCGAACTCGAGATGATGGTCCGCACCAGTCGTGCCACGGTGCATTCTGTCAAGATCCCAGGCGGCAGCAAACTAGACGTTGTTACCGTCGACGGAAAGGCCCAGGCCGTAAAGGCGGAAGAGGGAAAGGTGCGGATCGCATTGGGTCCCGGTCAACGCCACATCAAAGTGACCTGGCGCGAAAACACCGGCTTGAGTGCATTTTTCCGTTCTCCCGAGGTGAACGTTGGGGCTGCGGGCGTCAACTTCAGGACAACCATCGATTTGCCCGAACGACGTTGGTTGATTGCAGCGGGAGGCCCCGCTCAGGGACCAGCGATCCTGCTGTGGGGCTACTTAGTCCTGATCGTAGCTGCCGCGTTCCTCCTCCCTCGTTTGCCATTTGCGCCGCTTTCGAGCTGGCAGTGGCTTCTCCTGGGCTTGGGGTTGACCCAGGTTCCCTCATTCGTGGCGATCATTGTGGCGGGCTGGTTCTTTGCCGTCGGCTGCCGAAGTTCGTGGCCCAAGATTGGCCGTTTTAGGTTCAACTTTCTTCAGCTCAGCTTGATCGGATACACGTTAGTATTTTTGCTCGTGTTGACCGGCTCGGTTTATCAGGGCTTGGTGAGTTCGCCAGATATGGATGTCGAGGGTGCGGGCAGTTATCGCTCGCACTTGGTTTGGTTCTCTGACCGGAGTGCTGGCGGCATTGCTTCGACCTGGGTGCTCAGTTTGTCGATCTGGTTTTGGCGCGCTTTCATGCTGGCTTGGGCCCTTTGGCTTGCAAGAGCTCTCCTCACTTGGCTCAAGTGGGCTTGGACCGAGATGTCGGCAGGGTCATTTTGGATGCCGAAACCGGTGGCATCGTCGGGCAGGCTGGACCCGGCCCGTGACGTTCCCGATGACTCTACCGTTTGATGCTCGGTGGTGGTGGGGCGGCTGAGTGGTCCAGAGTCTCAGTCGGCCAGAAGTTTTCTAAAGTATTCGATGGTAGCGCTCAGACCGGTTTCGATGTCGACTTTTGGTGCCCAGCCCAGGGCTTGCGCCCTGGATATGTCCGGGCAACGCCGAACAGGATCATCCTGCGGAAGGGGACGCCGTACGATGGTCGAGTTCGAGCCGGTGAGGCGAATGATGCGCTCAGCCAGTTCCAGCATGGTGATTTCGTGGGGGTTGCCCAAGTTGATGGGGCCGACTTCGCCCGAACCCATCAGGGTGAGAAGTCCGTCGACCAGATCGCTCACGAAGCAAAAAGAGCGCGTTTGGCTCCCCTCACCGAAGATGGTCAGCGACTCGCCCTTCAGAGCCTGGACGACGAAGTTAGAAACCACGCGCCCGTCGTCTGGTTGCATCTGCGGCCCGTAGGTATTGAAGATGCGTGCTACTCGGATGGGGACTCCGTGTTGAGCGTGGTAATTGAAGAAGAGGGTTTCGGCGCAACGCTTTCCCTCGTCGTAGCAAGCTCGAGGTCCGATGGGATTGACCCTCCCCCAGTATTCTTCGTTTTGCGGGTGAATCTCGGGATCGCCGTAGACTTCGCTTGTAGAAGCTTGAAGTACTCTTGCGCCTACTCTCTTGGCAAGACCTAGAACGTTGATGGCTCCGTGGACACTGACTTTGACCGTTTGAACTGGGTCGTGCGTGTAGTGCACCGGTGATGCGGGGCAGGCGAGGTTGTAGATTTCGTCGACTTCGACAAAAAGTGGAAACGTAACGTCGTGGCGCAGCACTTCGAAGTTTGGATTGCCCAAGAACGGGAAGATATTCTTTCGCGTGCCGGTGAAGTAGTTGTCGACGCACAGAACCTCGTGTCCCGCGTCGAGGAGTCGCCGGGTCAAATGTGATCCAATGAACCCTGCTCCGCCCGTAATGAGTATACGTTTTGATTTCGACACGTGGATCACTTTCTGCCTGGTCGGACCGGCTTCGCTGCGGCCTGAGGTGAAAACGAACCATAGATTTCCTCGCTAATCTAGAGAGCTTGGAGGTCGTCTCTCTTGCGGTGGCCAGGGGGACTCCCAGCCGACGCTTGCCTCACTCCTTTGTGTAGGCGGCCCCCATTGAGTAGGCGGCGGCGGAGCTTCTGCTGGTTGGGGGGGCATCTAGACGAAAATTCTCGTTTCAGAGGACAAGGCTTCCGCCTTCATTCAAGGCATGCCAGACCTCGACTCTTCGATTCGGACTTTGGAAAATGGTGAAGTCAAAAGTGAAAAAGGGCGCCTCTGCGGTTGGTCATCAAATTCATGCCGAGAATGCAGGTTGGTCCTTTGGGGGGAGTGTTCCGAAAAACTTTGTGGACCACATCTCGCAGTCCGTTCCTTTCTATGAGGAAATGCAACAACTTGTACTTCAACTGAGCGACTTCTTCGTCGGGCCAGAAAGCATCTGTTATGAAGTAGGTACCTCCACGGGAGAGCTGCTTAAGAAGCTTGCCCTTCATCATCGAAACAAGCCTGCTACCCGCTGGGTAGGGATTGACGTGGAAGAGAACATGGTTGAGGCGGCTCGCTCGCATTGCAAGGACGCTTCCCAGGTCGAAGTGATCCATGATGACTTGCGCAATTTTTCTTACGAAAAGTCAGATCTCATCGTGTCCTACTATACGATGCAATTTGTGCCCCCGCGAGATCGTCAAGCGGTGTTTCAAAGGCTCTACGACAGCCTGCATTGGGGGGGCGCGTTGATTCTTTTCGAAAAAGTGCGCGGCCCAGACGCTCGGTTTCAGGATATTTTTACCTCGCTCTATAGCGACTTCAAGGTGGAGCAAGGGCTAACACCGGAAGAAATCCTAGCGAAGTCGAGAAGTCTAAAAGGGGTACTCGAACCCTTTTCTACCGCCGGAAACCTGGGGCTGATGGAGAGGGCGGGGTTCGTCGACGTGACCAGTGTGTTCAAGTTTCTCTGTTTCGAGGGCTTTCTTGCTATCAAGTAGCTTTACCTGGTCACGGAGGGAGTCTTCGCGCCGACGCCTCAGGACGATGGTTCCCGCTGCAAGGGCCGGTCGTGTCGATAGGCCGGCGACAACGGCTTGTCCACGCGTGCGGAACGAGTCTTTGACCGTTTCGCGCCGGAGTGTGAACGTCTATGTTACAATGACATCACAGCTGGAACCATAGTTCTGAGCGACCACGTTAATGCCAATGCTCCAGCGGAGGCGATACCTGCTGGTCAAGGAAACGCAGAGGGTCGGGGTTGTGGACGATAGCTTGCGAGGCCGATGGGAATCGTATATCGCGCGTTGACCTGGGCCGATGGCTTTGAGGGAATGAGCGAGCAACTGCCATCTCAGCCCTGACGAAAAAGCTGCGCATTTGCAAAGTTGAAACCGTCGAAGGTCGTCGAAACAATGGGCAACGCCGTATCTTGATTTCTGAGAATGCTAGGTCATGATTCCCCCCGCGAGCGGTTATTCACCGTCGAAGAAGAGTTGCGAACGGAGATCTCTTGCTGAAGCGAAGACGAGGGAAGGGTTCCCTTCCCTTTCAATTGGGAGTTGGTTTCCTCCTGGCGAACCTCTGTGCTGTTCCTAAGGCTGGTGCCGAAACGTCGAGAACGACCCTTCCCGACCTCATTCAACGCGCCATTAGGCGAAACCCAGACTTGCGTCTTGGCCAATTGAAGCAGGAACAACTTAAATACACCGCCGCCGCGGTCAGCAGCGGATACGGCCCCACCGTGAGCGCCGGTGCCAACGCCTTTGTTTTTGATTCCGACTGGGCGATGCCAGTCGTGAACGACGATTCGCTCAATCTGCCGGCGCTATCGCCGCAGCTGCGTCAAGCGATCACCGACGTTCTTAAGGACGCAATCCGACCCATCCCCGTCCGCGATCAGTTCGTGTACAACGTAAACGTCACCATTGCGCAGCCGCTCACAGGTCTTTACGAGGTCTACCAGGCGCGACGAGCCGCGGACTTGTTGCGCGCGGACGCTAAGGATGCACAAGCGATGTTGAGGAAACGGGTCACTTTTTCGGTGACGACGGCGTACCTCACCGTTCTCCAGGCCGAGAGTCTGCGGAACTTGGCACAACGGACTGTACAATCTCTTGCCAAGCAGGAAGCGCAGGCGCAGGCAATGGCCGATGCTGAAATGGTCGGAGAATTTGTTCCACTCGAAGTGGCGACCGCCAGGATCGAGGCGGATTCGCTGGTTCGGGCGAGCCAGTCTGCCGTTTCTTCAGCTCGCGAAGCGTTGGCAAGTCTGACAGGGGGCGACGTTGATTCGCTGAGCGAGCTGGAGTCCTTGGTTGGTCTTCCCGACGTCCCGGGCGGCTCCCTGGACGAGTTGGTCCGAAGAGCGGCGGCAGAGCGCCCAGAAATGAGCGTGGCGTCTCGTCGCCGGGAACTCGGGGAGCGCGCGCGGAAGATCGCTAACTGGCAATACCTGCCCAACGTGAACTTGATTGGTCGATATGACCACGTGGGGAACGTTGCGGTGCTGCCAGAGAATCAATTTTTCGTCGGAGCATCTGCACGGCTGGTGATTTGGGATTGGGGGCGACGTGAAGCTGCACGCCATCAGGCGCAAGCGCTGACCGATCAGGCAGTACATCGTCGGGAGTCGGCGAAACGGGCCATCGAAGCAAGTGTGCGCCAGTCTTACCTGGGGCTTCGGTCGGCAAGAGAGCGCTGTATCTTGTTAGCCCAAGGTGTCCGTAAAGCACGGGCGAGCCTGCAGATTCAACGAGATCGTTTCGATGAAGGGCTCATCGAACCAACTCCTCTTCTGGCAGCACAACGCACCTTAGATCGAATCGCGACCGAACAGGAACTCGCACGACTAGAAGCTTGGCGCAATCTCGCCCGGCTTTGGATGGCTGTAGGCGATGAACGGGCCCTGGCTCGACTACCGCAAGCTCCAAAAACAAACGCCTCACAAGTTGCGGAAGCGGCAGAGGCTCCGCGCGGGACGTTGTCTAAAAAGAAACCCGCGGTCGCCGCTTCGTCCTCGTCCTCAACTGCCGGCCCGAAAGCAGGGCAGAATGAAACCTCCGCAGTTGATTCAGCTGAATCGCAATGAAAAAAAAGAGAAACATGCGCCGGAATCTGTGGTTGTTGACATTGTCCATGGTGCTGAGCATTGCTGGTTGCCAACCCGCCGAGAACGAGCAGGTGGTGCTGACCGGCTTGGTTGAAGCCAAAGAACTTGACGTTGCTTCGAAACTGCCCGGCCGTATCATTGATGTTTTGGTGGAGGAGGGCGATGACGTCAAAGAAGGACAACTCTTGGTTCGTCTTGAGTTGGACGCGCTGGAAACGAGATTAGCGCAGGCATCATCCTATGTGAAAGCAACTCAAGGTCAGGTCGATCTGGTCCAAGCGGGCCCCAGAGACTCTCTCAAGCGAAGCGCCGCTGCGGCGGTACAAGCGGCGGAGCAAGAAGTCGCCAGCACACAGAAAATGGTGGAGCGAGGCCGGACTCTTTCCGGCAAGCAAGCGATGGGAAAGGCTCAGGTAGAACAGCTGGAGCTGGCTCACGAACTTGCAAAAGCACAGCTCTCGATAGCTAGTGAACACCTCAAAGCTCTGAACGAGGGAGCGCGACCCGAAGAACTGGAAACGCTGACCTCCATGGCGGAAGGTGCGGTGAGCGCACGCGACCTGGTTAGCTCTCTGCTGAAGGAGAGAGAACAAGTTGCGCCTCGAGCGGCGGAAGTTGCCAAGATCCACGTCAGTGAGGGTGAACTGAGCGGAATAGGCTTTCCACTGATAACGCTGGTTGACCTTCGTGAAATTTGGGCGGTGTTTGCTGTTCGTGAGGATCAGTTGAAGGGCTTACGCAAAGGCGACAAGCGCAAGCTGTTCGTCCCCGCACTCGATCGCGAACTGAGCGCTGAGGTGCAACACATTGCGGCCTTGGGAGACTTCGCCACCTGGAGAGCGACGAGTGCCAACGATAGTTTTGACCTCAAGAGCTTCGCCGTGCGGATGAAGTTTTCGGAGAAGGAGGTTCCGGGGCTTCGCCCCGGAATGACGATTCGCTGGACGCTGGACAAGCGGTGATGGCCTTTGCAGCGGCCCTGATGCGACAGCTGGTCGCGCCACTCTTAGAATCGAGAAAGCGAGCGCTGTTGGTGCTCTATGTGTTGTGCTCACTTTGTGCATTTCAGGCCTATGACCACCTGAGCGTCACGGCCCTGCCGGTGGCTGTTGTGGATATGGACAACAGCCAGGTCAGCCGCGCCCTCAAGCGGATCCTCATGACGGAGTCATTGATCGAAGTGAGTGACGTGCCCCTCGAATCGCCACAACAAGCCCGTGAGCTCTTGGTGCGCGGGGAGGTCGGAGGCGTGGTGCTGATTCCGTCCAACTTTTCAAGCAGCATCAAGCGGGGACGGCCTGTGCCGGTTTCGGCTGCCATCGACGGCTCAAACATACTTGTTGCCAAAAATATCTACAAAGCTCTCGTTACGGCGACTGTCACCTTCGGGGTTGGAATTTCCATCATCAAGGCAGAGAAATTTGGGGTTCCAAGCCGTGACGCGTTAAGCGCGGTGATGCCTCTTCGTCTGCAAGCTCGGCGCCCATTCAACCCTGCGGCCAACTACGCCATCTACGTTGTTCCTGGAATGCTCTACTTCCTATTGGAAATTCTCTTATTGCTGCTCGCCTCTGGGTACTTTCAACCGCGCTTGGCGGCGCAAAACTGGCTGAATCGTCTTTCGGGGGTGAGCGCCACCTGTCTGTTCGGTTGGCTGATCTGTCTTCTCTTGGCCTATTGGGTTTTACCCATGGAGGGCATTGTGGCTCAAAGCTCCTTTGCTCTCGTTGCAACGATGAGCGCTTTGTTCGTGTTGGCTACAGGAACGCTCGTTGTTGCCTTTCACGCCGTGATTCCGGCAAGCCCATTGGCAATGGATGTCTGCGTATTTTTGGGAATGCTTTCCTTGATGGCAAGTGGCATCACGTTTCCGACGGATCTGTTTCCCGGACCACTCGCGAGCTTCAGCTACATCTTGCCGCTTCAGCCGTATGCGCAGGCGTTTCAGGTCTATCTACATGCGAATGCCGGTTTTGGGGATGTTGGAGCACAATTGCGTCTCCTGCTTCTTCAGTGCGGAGTCTATTCGGCAGTCGCCGTCGCAGGCTGGTCCGTCCGAGGCTATTGGCAGACACACAGGGCTTGTCCTCGTGACTCGCGACAACAAGAGCAACCGAGTCAGTCCACATGAAGCGCATTCTAGGATGGAGGGTCCGTCGAGTGGGACGACCACGCGAGCTCTGGTCCGGTTTTCGGGACGAGCTGTCTCACGTGCGACGCCAACCGATTCTCGTGCTCCTGCTCCTTGCAGTGACCATTGTTTATCCACTCTTTGTGAGCAGTCTCTATTCTCGAGACCAGGTGGTGGAAAGACCCTTTGTGGTCGTCGACTTGGACGATTCTGGGTTTTCTCGCCGTATGACTTTGCTTCTCGACGCGACGCAGGGCCTGTCGCTCGTCGGCCGTGTCGAAGACATCCCGACTGCGCGAGCGATGCTCGTTTCGCGTGAGGTGGATCTCATCGTCGAGATGCCACCTGGTTTGTCAGCGGAGATCAAACGGGGACGTCCTGCCACCGTGGCGGCGTGGACCTACACGGCCAATCTTTTGGCCTACGGCGCGGCGTACCCAGCGGTCAGCGAGGTCGTGTTGGATCAGAGCGCGGAGTTGGCGGCAGATCGACTTGCTGAACTCGGATTGAGCCGCAAAGGAGCACGGGCGGTCTCTCATCCTATCATCCCGGATTTTCGTTACGCCTTTCATCCCAACGTGTCCTACGGAACCTTTCTCGTGCCAGGGATCCTTCTGATCGTCTTGCAGCAAGTAACCCTTCTCGGATTGGCCTATTCGGCGGGACTACGCCGAGAAACAGAAGAAGGATCGACCAGGACGCCATCACTCATGGCGCTTTTGGGTCGCGGAGCCGCGCAGTTGCCGTTGTTTGCTGCATCCGCGGGAGCGTTGATCGCAGCGTTTGTCTTGTTTGACTGGCCGATGCTCAGCGCAGCGTCATTTGTTGCATTGTTTGCCGCGTTCGTTCTCGCGTTGGTTCCGATGGGATTGTTTATCGGGACCTTGGTCAAGGATCGGTATGGAGCGTTCCATGCGCTCATGTTTCTTTCGGCGCCTCTGCTGATGATTTCTGGTTATGCGATGCCCTCAAGTGCACTGCCTCAGTGGTTGCAGGGTGTCGCCGACCTGTTTCCGAGCACACCGGGTCTTTTGGCCATGCAGGTACTCAGCCAGAAGAGTGCGGCGCTCATCGATGTACGTCCGGAGCTGCTTCACCTTGGGCTTTTGGGTTGTGGCAACCTACTTTTACTTTGGTTGTGGCCCGTGGCCAGCAACCAAGTTCCGACGCGGGCCCTCGCCGAGATGGCAGAGGACCCGCAATGACGCGCCCCTGACCATTGGTTCCATCTTTAAAAATGACTTGGAAAGTGGGGAATTTCTGAGGAGGATCTGCACATCGCTACCCCGCCTTGCGGGCGATGGGCTTGAGGTCTCGCAGATTCACCTCTCGTCGGGCATGCCAAAGCTCCCAGTCGGTTTGCAGCCCGAGCCAAAACTCTGCGCTCATGCCGAGCACTCGACTGAGCCTCACTGCGGTATCGGCAGTCACAGCGCGCTTCTCTTGCAGGATTTGGTTCACGCGCCCCACCGGGACCCCCATGCGCTTCGCCAGCTCGCTTTGGGTGAGCTCAAGCGGCACGAGGAACTCTTCACGCAGCATCTCACCCGGCGATGTGGGGGGGCGATGAGTAGGGAGGCCCACTCCTGTCTTGTTTGCTTTCGTCATGTTGTTACCTCAGCTAGTTCTGCTCAGTGATAGTCAACGATTTCGACGGCGTCCGGACCGTCTTGGGTCCATTCGAAGCAGATGCGGTACTGGTCGTTGATTCGTACCGAGTGCTGGCCCTCGCGATCCCCTTTCAATGCCTCTAGGTTGTTGCCAGGGGGCACGCGGAGCTCTGCCAGATCGAGCACACGATGAAGTTGATCGAGTTTCCGAGTTGCGATGCGCCAGAGGTCTTTGGACAGGCGACTTCTGGCCGCCTTGGTGTTCTTGCCGTTGTGGATGTCCTGGGTTGCGGTGTCGCGAAATCCCTGAATCACTTCTACAAGGTAGCTGAATATCGCTTTACGTCAAACGATAAACTCCGTGCTGCAACAAAGCTCACTAGCAACAGCCCTCTATCCCCCCAGGTAGAAGATTTTCGAACGTCGTTCCGCCCAAGGTATCTTGGGAATTTTCTGGTGTGGCGCGCCCGAGAGGATTGACTGCGCCAGGGGCGCTCCCACGCGATGCGAGGGCCGTCTCTCTCACTGGACTCCGTCCACTGCGTGGACTCTGTCCAGTGAGAGTCGAAGGTTTCGGCCCTCGAACGAAGAAAGCCAGAGCACCAACCCTTCGGGTTGTCACTCTGGCTTTGCGCGCCCGAGAGGATTCGAACCTCTGACCTTCGGCTCCGGAGGCCGACGCTCTATCCAGCTGAGCTACGGGCGCATGCGTCTTGTGCGGGCAAGGTTGTTAGCTCAACTTGCCTCTCTGGGAAAGAGGGGGCGCAAGTAGGAGGCTTCGGGGCGGGAATTTGAGGGAGCAGGGCGTGCGACTTTGCGAGTTCTAGTCGGGGGTGTAGCGAGAACGTATGGCACAGCGCCCTCTCTGGTGGTTAACCGTTGCGGAAGTAACCCAGTCTTTTCCCTATTTGTGGAAGGTCCGACTGAAGGGAGAGAGCTTGAGCGAGTTCCCTCGAGGTCGTGAGGGGGATTACGTCAAGTTGTTACTCCCGAAAAGTCCCCAGGTCGATATTCGGGAGGTTGATCCAGGGTCACCAGATCTCGACCTTTTCTACAAACGTAGCTTTACGGTGAGCGAGTTGGATGAGCGTTCCTCAAGTCTCGTACTTTATGTTTCTCGTCACCAAGGCCCGCAAGGGCCAGCGGCGCAGTGGCTTTCGGGGGCGAGACCAGGGGATGCCGTTTTGGTTACCGGACCTGGACCGGTCGATCAGCTTGATCCCGAAGCGAAGCGATTTTTACTGATTGGCGACCTGCCCAGTTTTGGGGCCCTTCTTGCGCAGTTGAGGCGTCTTCCCCTTGCTGCTCAAGGTGACTTGATTTTCGAAGCACCCGAAACGCCAGCTCTGCTGGGAGACGCTTGCCCAAGAGGGATCCAAATACATCACGTGTCGCCGAGTTCCGAGCGTAGCGGTCGCGATTCGCTGCTGCTGGATCAACTTCAATCATTGAAGGTTGACCCCGACGGTTTGGGTCTATGGGCTGCTTGTGAGTATTCGAACATGAAAGCGTTGCGCGACTACTTTGTCTTTGAACTCAATATCGAGCGCTCGTCCTTTTACCTCAGTAGTTATTTTAAACGTGGAGCCTCGGACGAGCAGCACAAGAAGACTCGTCGCGACGAGGGGTACAAGGACTGAGGGCAAGAGATGTCGCTGGTTGTCGTTCCTGTTCCCTGTCTCAGGGATAACTATTCCTACTTACTTTTCTCTGAAGCTGGCGATGGCGCATGCATCATTGTTGATGCCTGCGAGGCGAACCCAATCGAAGCGGAGCTGAAGCGACGTGGGCTTCGGCCCTGCGCTATTCTGACTACTCATCATCATTGGGATCATGTCGGGGGTAATCTTTCTCTATCTGAGCGCTATGCTCTCGACGTTTTCGGATTCGAAAACGATCGAACGAGGATCCCTGGTTTGAACGTTCCGCTGATAGATGGTCAGACGTTTCAGGTCGCAGGTCTGAAGGGTTCGGTCTATCACGTTCCCGGGCATACTCAGGGAGCTCTGCTCTATCGGTTCGGGGCTGTCGCCTTCACAGGGGATACCCTCTTTGGTGGCGGATGTGGGCGGTTGCTTGAAGGGACGGCAGCACAGCTTCATCAGTCGCTTAGCCGTATCGTGCGGGAGCTTCCGTCAAATACTCAGCTGTATACCGGCCACGAATACACAGAGGCGAACCTTCGGTTTGCCTCTTCGCTCGTCGAGTGGCCGGCTCTACTGCAGCGCTACAAGCTGGTGCAAAGGGAACGCTCCAGAAGCCGTTTCTGTGCAACTGCGGACTTGAGGACCGAGCTTGCGACCAACCTGTTTCTCAATTGTCATCGGGATGATGTGCAGCGGGCCGTGTGGGGCTCCGAGCATGGGGATAGCCTGTCTTCCTTCGCCGCTTCGGAGCGCACGCTCCATACCTTCGAGCGCCTCAGGCAGCTGAAGGATGCGTATTGAGCGTTTGATAGCATGCCGGAGAGCAGCTCTCCCGGACGTTCAAGGGAGGAAAAGGTCAGGTTCCGACGTCCGCGCCGAGTACTCCGAGACTGTCCAGGATGCAGGCCAACTCTTCTGAGTCTTCGGCGTTGAAGCGCACACCCATGCGCACAGCACTTGACTCTGCCCAGGCGACCCAGGCGACTTCCCCGTTGACGACATGAGGGGAGTCCATCGTGATCACGACCTGAACCCGCTCGCCGAGGCGGAGGGGACCGTCGAGCTCGCAAGCTGCACCTCCGACTCCTAGGTCGAGGGTGTTGCCTTGGGCGCGCACCGCACGATGAACAGAGGTTACCGTCAGCGGGAGCTGAGCCAAGAAACGTTGGTGCGCTCGGTAGTGTCGTGCAGCCATCTCGACCACAGTGTAACATCAGTCGCTTGTGTGCAAGGGAGCTTTGTTGGTGTGCGCTTCCAAAATGAAATTGGGTTGTGTTTCGAGTTGGCATCGGGTGTTGAGCCGGTGATAAGAATCCTCTTTCACAAGAGATGCTCAATTTCGCGAAAATTTTTCTTGAGTTCATCGGAAACGAGCCGTTCCCCTGTGGTCCGATTTTTTCGAGGATTGTTTTCGTGTTCCTGTGAAAGCGCATTCGTACCATAGAGTCACACTCGACCCGGACGAGTTCTCAGGTGTCTTAGTCGACTCCGTTTGCTCTACATGTTGACCCTGTTTAAGGTATCGTATTGTTATGTGATGATATAGTGATGGAGGCAAAGAAGTACTTCGCCCGCGTCAGCTATGCACAGGGGATGGGGAAGGAAAAAGCGCTGGACTTCGGTCGGAGCTCTGGGGCTCGGGGGCGTCCGTCCCTTCACCTATGGGGGGAAGTCCCTGCATGTACTACATTCCTGCTATCCAATTGTGTTAGAGCTGTAAAATGGAAGGTGGTTCGAAAATGAGTTCGTCGGTGACTGTCTATCCACGTGGAAAGTTGGGAGAAATGGGACTTTTGACTAGGATGTACGGAGCTCGAAGGCGGCGGATGGGACCGCGCGGGTTTTGAGGCAGCTCATGGGCGAAAACACACGCAAGGACAGACGCACCAAAGTTTTATCGATGACGGTGCGGTACCGGAGTGCCACTCTGGGTGAATTTATCGAGCATCATTCCTACGACGTGAGCAGGGGAGGCATGTTCATCAAGACGCCGTCGCCTTTTCCTCCAGGGACCCTCCTCAAGTTCGAAGTGAAAATCGCTGAGGAGCAGCGGGTGATGCAGGGAGTGGGGCGCGTCGTTTGGAAGAGAGAGGCGGAGGGCGATGGCCCGGACGATCCTGCGGGGATGGGGATCAAGTTCATCAAGATTGATGACGCGTCGAAGGCGGTGATCGACAAGTTGGTTGATGGACGGGCCCCAGGCCAGGACGGCGCCTTCGAGCATCTCCCTGACGCGAAACCGCGCATGTTTCCAAGCACCCCTCCGGTTCAGCCAGCACCCGAGGACCGTACGGTCATGAAACCAGCGTCAGAGCTTCTCAAAGACGCATTGAAGAAGACGGGGGCCGCGCCCGAAGAAGATAAAGCGGGTGATGCCCCCAAACCGGCACGCGAAGAATCCTCCGTTCGTTCTAGGGAGCCGGCGCCCGAGCCGGCCGAGACGGATGCTCCTCCCTCTTCCGATCAAGAAGAAGCGACGTCTGAACGTTTGCTGAACGCCGAACCCAAGAAGGAGGCTTCTCAGAAGAAGGAGACTCCCAAGAAGGCATCCAGCTCCGATGCGAAGGCACGCGAGTCACGCGCAGCTTCTCGAGGGGACGAAGAAGAGGAAGGTCAGGGAAGGGCGCTACTGAGCATCATGGCCGCACTCCTTGTTGCGGCAGGTATCTATTTCGTTACCAAACAGGGCAGCCAATCAGCGCGAACTTCTCCCGACGAGGCTCCCGCACCTGCGAATATTCCAGCATCTCCCGAAGCCAGCGCTGCTTCTGCGCCTGAGGAACCCTCTTCTCTCGAGGAGGGAGAGGGAGAGGGTGATGAACGTCAGGAGGAGGTGCCCGCTCTTTTGGCGGCACCTGCACCGGCACCGGCACCGGCACCGGCACCGGCACCGAAGCCGGTACCCCAGCCGATTGCTCGACCCAAGCCACGGCCGATCCCCCGACCTCCTGCACCGAAACCGGTGCCCCAGCCCGCACCGGCACCAGCTCCGAAGCCAGCTCCTCCGCCCCAGCCCGCGCCCAAGCCCAAGCCGGCTCCAGCGCCTGCTCCCGCACCGGCAGGGGCTCCCGTGACGTCCCCGAAGCCCGCACCGGCAGGGGCTCCCGTGACATCCCCGAAGCCCGCGCCGGCTCCCTCGGTTACCGTACCGGAGGCCAATCCAGATCCTGGGTTCTAGTGAGGCCCCCATGCCCGCGGCTTCGCGCTCGGGCGTTTCATTGCTAAATGAGCGACGTGGATGATGACCCCTTGATCGGTAGCGTTCTAGCTGAACGCTACCGAGTAGAGAGCCTGATCGGGATCGGGGCGATGGGTCGTGTCTATCGCGCCGAGCACGTGCGGATGCGCAAAGTCGTGGCTTTGAAGATCTTGCATCCCCAGTTAACCAGGATCCCCGATATGGTGCAGCGTTTCGAGCAAGAAGCTCAGGCGGCGGCTCGCATTCAACATCCCCACGTTGCTGCGGCAATTGATTTCGGCAAACTGCCTGACGGGAGCGTCTACCTGGCTCTGGAGTACATCGAGGGAGTTGCTCTTTCTCATTGGATCAAGGAAGGACCGATTGAGGTTCGTCGCGCGTTACGTATCGTCGGACAGGTCGCTTCAGCTCTCGAGCTGGCTCACGCGGAGGGGATCGTTCACCGCGACCTGAAACCCGACAATTTGCTCCTTCAGGACGGGACTGACGGTGATTTTGTCAAAGTCCTGGACTTCGGCATCGCCAAGCTATCGGCGCAGGCGCAAGACACGGACAAGCCGCTCACGTTGGCTGGCGTGGTCTATGGAACCCCCGAATACATGGCCCCCGAACAAGCGCTCGCCCAAGAGGTGGACGGACGCGCCGATCTCTACGCGTTGGGGGTGATGTTCTTTGAGATGTTGACAGGAAGGCGACCCTACGTGGGGCCGGTCGCAGGCCTACTTGGTCAACAGCTGTCGCAACCCGTTCCTCGTATGCATGATGTCGCACGTGTGAAGGTACCAGCAGCTGTTGAGCAGCTCGTAGTCGAGCTCTTGTCCACAGATCCGAAGCGTCGCCCTGAGTCTGCAAGTACAGTTCGCCAGCAAATCGAGTCCCTGGAGTTAGCTTGGGATGAGGGACGCCTGTCTGGTTATCGGGGGTCGGGTGCGTTGCTTTCCGCAACTTTGGATGAGGTGACGGATCGCTTTCAGAGCGTTGCCCAGGGCCTTCCCGAGCCGGTGAAGGAGGCTGTACAGAGCCGCACCAGTCGCATGACCCTGATTTCTCTCTTGTTTGCTGCTCTGGGTGTGGGCGGAGTGCTCTTTTTCATGCGCTCTCTTGAAGGCCAGACCGCTGCCCCTTCGCTTCCGCTTGAGACGCCACCGTCTCCTGTGACGGATGAGCCCGAGCAAGAGCCCGAACTGGGCAGGCGACTTGAACTGGCTCGGCAGGAAGGCCTGTCCGAGCTCGAAGTCTTGGCAAAGGAGTTTCCTGCCGAGGGGATCGTTCAAGCGGAACTGTCACTTGAATATGCCAAAACACGAAAGTTTAAAGAGGCCCTGGAGGCCGCTCGTAGTGCTTTGGCGCTTGATCCTCAGCTCAATGAGCATCCGAAAATCGCAGGTGCGTTATTTCGAGCGACTCAGTCGCCACTTGTTCGAGCGGCCTGTTTTCGCCTTCTCAGGGGCGCCATGGGCGCAGCTGGGGTGAGTATTATCTATGATCTAGCTCACACCGAAGACGTCCATGCACGGGTGCGCGCCGAGGCGCGTCTTCTTCTCAAGAAGGAGGAGGTGCAGCAAGCGATGCCGCCATCTGTGCGGCTGCTTGTCAACCTGGAAAAGGCCAAGACATGTGAGGACCTTCGTCCTTTGGTGGAGCAAGCTGCTCTGGTCGGAGACAAACGCGCGCTTCCCTTTCTCGAAGACCTCAAAGCGACCGTCGGATGTGGGCCCCGCAAGCAGGGCGATTGTTACCCGTGTTTGCGTCAGACCGATGCTCTAGAGAAGTCCATCGCTCAATTGGCCCAGCGTACGACTCTTGGGGCCTCCTCAAATGAAGTCGGGACACCGACTTCGGACAAAGCTTCGAGCGATCAAGAGTAGAACAAAACTCCCGGCAGCTTCGTCGCTCTACTTGGCGGCGGGTGAAGGGACGAAAGGCGTTGCTTTTGCTTCGTCCAGAACGAGCTCAACGACACGCGCCAAATGATCAACGGGGCGAGCTCCTGTGACGAGGTACTCGCCGACGACCATGGCAGGCGTGCCACGGATACCCATGCTTTCGGCTAACTCTTGGTCAGCCAAGATGTGGGCATCGGCGAGCTCGGATTCCATAGCCGCTTTAAGACGAGCAAAATGGAAGGATAGCTTTTTGCTTTCGATTTCTAGAGCCTCATCCGAAAGCCGAGACGCTTCCTCATCGAGGGCGAAGATCGCGTCATGCATGCTCCAAAAACCGGCATCGCCACGGGTCGTAAACGCAAAGTGAGCGGCTCGAGCAAGAGGCAGGGCCCGTTTGTGGAAGGGAAGCGGAAAGTGGTGCCAGACGATCCGCAGCTGTTCGGGGTACGCCTGAAAAAGTTCGCGCAGGTTTTGCTCGGCGAGGCGGCAGTAAGGGCATTCGAAGTCCGAAAACAAATGAATCACCACGGGGGCATCTTGAGGGCCGCGGGTGGGACGTCCGCTCGTGGGCGGGACCTGAGCGACTTTTTGGGGAGCTCCCGGTGCACGTGCGTCCTTTTGTAGAGTGGAGTAAAGCTGTGCGGGTGCCACTCCAGACTTGCGGAGTTTTGCGGCGCGCTTGAGTTCGAACTCGATGAAAGCGCTAAAGTGTTCGTAAGGGCGAGCGCCATCAAGGCGTTTCCCATTGATGAAGAAGTGAGGAGTACCGCGGGCTAAGACGTCGTCTGCCAGTTGCATGTCGAGTTTGACGCGCTCATTGGCTTCTTCATTCTTTCCTTCGATGGCGGAAAGCGCCTCCTCCTTCGTGAGTCCAAACTGAGAGCCGAGCGAAACGAGGGTGGAGCGACTGAGTTCAGGGCTGCTTTCGAATAACGCTCGACTCAGTTGAAAGAACGCTTGGTCACCTTCTTTTAACTGAACGGCGCTAGCTAATAGAGCGCTCGGACGCGCATGCTGATGAAACGGCAGAGGGAGGTGTTTGAACACCACTCGGATCTGCCCTTTGTATTCGTCCAAAATGCGTTGAACGGTCGCTTCGGCTCGTTTGCAGAAAGGGCATTCATAGTCCGAAAACGAGACCAAGGTTACTGGTGCGTCCACGGGGCCGGCGCTGGGCGACTGACCGACGGGTACCTTGTAGTCGTGGGGATCTTGCTCAAGCAGAACTTCGACCAAACTTTCGTTCATGTTCTTGGCGACCCGCTCTTGATAACGAGATGCCCATGTCGTTTCGGGCCCCTGCATGTGATTGAGTTCTTCATCAATCATCTTCTGAAAGACATCTATGGGCTGAGCTCCACCCAAGACTCGGCCGTTGATGAAGAAGGTGGGGGTGGCTTCGACCCCTAGACGGCGAGCGACGTTCACATCGGAGAGCACTCGCTCAAGCAAGGTTGGATCTGAGACGCTTCGATTGTAGGTCTCAGTGTCGACCCCGGCCTCGGCCGCCCACTGGGCTAGATTGATCAGGGTGAGTTCGTGTTGGTGTGAAAACGCCTGTTGCGCAAAGCGCTCGAACCCCGCCGTCCCCGCGTGGAGCCTAACGACTTGTCCCACAGCTGCAGCCGGCACGGCCTGCTCATGAAACTCGAGGGGTAAGTGTTTGAAAACGACTCGCAACTCATCACTTTTGTAGAGCTTGCGGAGCTCACCCAGGGTTTCGAATCCTTGAGCGCAAAAACCGCACTGGAAATCGAGGAAGGCCACCACAGTGACGGCTGCCCGACTGTTACCCCATACGGCGTCATCCTCTTCTATAGGTAGGGCCGAAAGGGGCTCTCCCGGGGCTAAGGTACCTACCGGTGAACTTGAGCTTTCATTCTTCTGTGCCGCGTCTTGGGTGTGAGGCAGTTGCTGCTTTGGGGTTGGGGCGCAGCCAAGAGAATTGGCGAGCCAAAGGAGCGCGAGAAAAGGGAGGGCACGTCGGGTCATAAGCGGTGGGCTTCGCCTAGCATTGATGGGCAGAGGGTGGAAAAAGAAAGAGGGAGGAGGAAGCTAGCGCTTCCTTCTCCCTCTTTGGTTGCGACGAATGAGACCTCAGAGGTCCTTTTGTGCCAGCTTGATAGCTTTCTTGAAGGCTCCGTATTGCTGAGCGCCGCTGATGAAGTAGCCGTTGACAACGAAACCGGGGGTTCCGTTGATTCCAACCTTCTTTGCTGCAGCCACGTCGACCTCGACGCGCGCTTTGTGGGTGCGACTGTCCAGGGCCTTCTTGAACTTGGCCATGTCGACGCCGCCGATTTCCCCGGCGTATTTCTCGAGCTGCTCTTGGGCAAGACCGGGGCTTTTCTGACCAGCGAACAACTTATCGTGATACTGCCAGAAGGCTTCATCACCCTTTTGTTTGTAGATTTCGTAGGCTGCTTCTGCCGCCAGGGGTGCTTCCTTGTGGAAGGGCAGGGGCATGTTGCGCCAGACGATCTTCACGTCCTTGCCGTGCTTGGCGAGGACTTCCTTGAGGGTGGGGTTGACTCGACCACAGAAGGGGCACTGGAAGTCCGAGAACTCCTGGATGACGATCTTGGCGTTCTTGTTGCCCTTAGCAGGCGAGTCCGAAGGGGCGGGGCCCACGTCCTTCTTTTCGGGAGCGGGAGGCTTCTTGCCCTCCTTCATGATTGCCTCATAGATCTTCGCACGAGGAGTACCCTTGGCCACCATGGCCTTGGCCTTCTTGAGCTGCTTGTCGATGACTTTCTGGAACTCGGCGAAGGGTTGAGCTCCCTTGACGCGTAGACCGTTGACAAAGAAGTGCGGGGTGCCGCGTGCTTCGAAGTCTTGAGCAATCTCAGAACTCTGGTCGAACTTCTCGCCGTACTTGTTGGTCGAGATGGCCTGCTTGATTACCGCAGCGGGGACGAGGTCCTTGAGCGCACCAACTAGGTCGTCGTCAGAAAGCTTCGGCTGAATGCCGAAGAGCTTGTCGTGGGCTTCCCAGAATGCTTTGTCCCCCTTAGCTTCGTAGACAGCGCGTGCTGCGTTGGAAGCCGGGTTGGCGCGGGGGTGGAACCCGAGCGGATTGTCCTTCCAGACAATCTGCACGTCGTCGCCGTACTTGTCCAAGATCTGTTTGACGGTCGGGGTGACGCGCTTGCAGAAGGGGCACTGGAACTCAGAAAACTCAACGATGGTGACGAGGGGCTCTTTGCCACCCTTCTTGGGATCGTCGTCGAATACGGGTACCGCCCAAACCGTGGTGTCTGGTGGGGGCGCTTTGCGCTTCTCTGCGTCCTTGCCGTTCGAGGTCTTTGCGTTCTTTGCGACCAAGGTCGGATAGACGGCTTCGGGCTTGGTTCCGGAAGCGACGAGCTTTTTGGCCTCGGCGAGTTGCTCGTCGATGACCTTGGCGAACTTCGCTTCGGGCTGAGCACCACTGAGTTCCACACCGTTGATGCGGAAGGCCGGGGTGCCGGTTGCTCCGATCTTGCGGTTGAGCGCTAGATCGGCGTCCACCTTGGCGGCGTGCTTCTTGTCTTTGAGAGCCGCCTCGAACTTCTTCTCGTCGATGCCGGCCTCCTTGGCCCACTTCTTGAAGTTTGCGGGAGTCAGGTCTCGGCGATTCGCGAATGCCTTGTCATGGAATTTCCAGAAGGCGTCACTACCGCCCAGATCCATTACAGCGGCCGCTGCTTCATGAGCGGGACGGGCGGACTTGTGGAAAGGAAGGGGGTTGTGCTTCCAAACGATGCGCAGCTTATCGGGCCCGTATTTAGCCTTCAAAGACTTCAAGGTGGGATTCACCTTGCCGCAGTAAGGGCACTCGAAGTCGCTGATCTCTACGATCGTGACGGGAGCGGTGGCACTTCCCCAGGTGGGATCTTCGGGCAAGATCGGGATCGTTGCCTTGGTATGATCTGCCTCACCAGCCGATGCGCTGGCCGTTTCCGCCGTGATTTCCATCCCGCCGCTGCGATCGATGCCCCACATGAGGAACATGCCCGCAAGGAACGAAATGAAGAACCCGACGATTGCGGTTCCTTTGTTCATTTTGCTTTCTCCTAATTCAGTCAGCGTCCCCCGTGTGGGGGGCGCATTACAATGGCGAGTACGAGCACAAGGGCTCGCCTCGGAGTTCAGTTCGGGGTTGACCGATTCGTGCGCAGGCGAATGTCGGCTTGAGCCTACATCCTCATATTTGCGCACATTCAGACCGAACTGGGGGGCCGGCTCTGATTCCAGCGATGTTCGCTCTGCGGGGCAGAGACCAACTCGCTCCAGAGTCGGGACGAAGACCCAGAAGAGGCTTCGACGATGAGGGGTGGGGTCAGCAAAGCGTGCTGATGAACGGGTTCTTGGTCGGCTGCGAAGCTTGGCTCGGGACTGCCCCGAGAAACGACCCCCGCTGTGAGATCGGACGCTGTCCCGCAGTTACTGATCGTTCCGCTACCCCGGGCAGCCATGAAAGGGGGGGGGGCGGCGATTGATTCGGCGGCGTCTCCACACATAGGGCTTTTGGCCCAGGCGTCACTTTCCGCCCCGATCCAGGAGCAGAGGAACATCGAGATCGCAATCATCACCCGCAGGATTGCGCGCAAGGCTGCCGAAGGACCGAGGCAAGGATGCCCAGTTCTAGAAGCAGGGAGATGAGTATGACTCTTCATAAGTTGCGGTGTGCGGTTCGATGAAGTGCGGGGCGCAGGCTACGGGGAGTTTTTCAAAATCGAAACCCCCAAATCGCCCCCTTGTGGACCATTTGCAAAAAACTCGACGAAATCGCCGATACACGGCAATCGTGGAGGACAACCACCCGAGTTTGAAATTCCTTCCCCTTTTCGGAGGACTCCCGAAGGAAAAGCGAAGAGCCGCATGCCCCCATCCACTCGATCAAAGAGAGTTGTCGTTTTCTTGATTACTTTATCCCACATCGGCACCATGGGGCCATGGCTCAATCGACTGCGCGAGATAAGACCATGAAATTAGAGAAAAAACTGGACGAATCGGCGGAAACCGGCCCGACTCTGCCTCGGCAGTTGGGACGGCTTATTCTTCTGAAGAAACTCGCGCGTGGGGGTATGGGAGAAGTCTACCTTGCCGCTTCCGGAGGTATCGAGGGCGCGGAACGCGCTTGTGTGGTGAAGCGGATTCGACGAGAGCACCAAGAGGACAAGAGTTTCCGGGCGCGTTTTCTCGACGAGACGCGCATTCAGGCGCAGTTGCAGCATCCTGGGGTGGCCCAAATCATCGACTCGTCCACAGACGATCAGGACTGTCCATTTGCAGTGGTGGAGTACGTCGAGGGGCGTCATTTGGGTGAAATCGTTGGTCGCGGCAATCAATTAGGGCTTGCCATCAACTGGCCTGACGCGGTGGCGGTAGGCGTATGTTTTGCCGACGCCCTTGCTCATATCCACGAGCGTAAAGATCATGCGGGGCGTCCTCTCGACATTGCCCATCGCGATCTGAGTCCCCAAAATATCATGGTTGGCTACTCGGGGGACGTGAAATTGATCGACTTCGGAACGGCGCGCGGAGAAAACCGTCGCTGCCGGACGGTTTCGGGCATCGTTTACGCCAAGCCTGGCTACGTCGCCCCTGAAGTTGCCAACCAGATTCCCGGTGGGGCACCGGCCGATATCTACGCCATGGGGGTCATGCTTTGGGAAATGATCAGCGGTCGTCGCTTCCTTCAGGGCGACGCCGTGGAGCATCAGGCTCAGGTCGCTCAAGGCAACCGTCCATTACCGCCCTTGGCGCGCGAGCTCGGCGTTCCTGAGCGTCTCGACGAAATCCTGTTCAAGATGACGGCTTTTCACCTCGAGGATCGCTACGTCTCTGCGAAGAGCGCCGTGACGGATCTAGTAGAGCTACTCAAGCAGGCGCCTTCCCTGGCTGACGGAGAGCGCAGCGTGCGCGGCCGCATTGCTCATATGATGAGCCGCTTTTATCCGGCCGAACCCGCTCGTTCGCGGGCAGATTTCGCCCGACGGGTTGCCCACGCGCGCAGCGTGCTTAGCGGCGAAAAGCGGAGTTCCACGCGGCCCGGGATACCGGAGCCCTCTCCCGCGCCCCCGTCGTTGGACGAGCAAAATGCCGACGGCCTACTCGAGGGGACCCGTTATCGCCTTGAGAAGCAGATTTCGGCTTCGCGGATGGGCGAGGTTTGGGAGGCCACACACGTCGACCTAGGGCGCACCGTCGCTCTCAAACTCATGCCAGAGGCCGGTATTCAAAGCGGGGCGGCGCGACAGAAGTTCCGCTCCGAAGCCCGAGCTTTGGCTCGTCTCCACCACCGCGGTCTTGTCGATATTCATGACTTTGGGGTGACGGCCGAAGGGCGCTGTTACTACGCGATGGAGTTGCTTCGAGGTGAAACCCTCGAGGAAGCGCTCAAGCAGGGGCCGTTGATCTGGCAGCGTGCTGTACGGTTTACCTGCGATGCCGCTCAGGCTCTGGGTGCCGCTCATCAGGCTGGGATCGTTCATCGAGACATCACGCCGTCCAATCTCTTCGTGACCGACGAGGGCGACATCAAACTTCTCGACTTTGGCGTTTCGAAGGCGGCGCGACCCCAGACCGACGAAAGCGTTGATGCACCCGTCGTAGTGGGCACTCCAGAGTACATCTCTCCCGAGCAGGCCGCCGGGGGCGAGGCCGATGTGCGGAGCGATATCTATTCTCTCGGAGTAGTGCTCTATGAGATGCTCACGGGGCGGGTTCCTCATCAGCTCGGTGAGGGCGGCTCTCCGACTCTCTCGGCGCTGTTGACTTCGAAGATAACAGTGGTTCCCCCCACCCCCAGTGAAGTGGTGCCGGAGCGTGGGATTCCGAAGAATGTAGAAAAAGCGTTGCAACGCATGGTGCATCGCGATGCCGAAAAACGTTTCGCGTCGACGGATGAGCTCCTGGCAACACTTCGACCCCTGGCAGAGCGCAGAGCCGATCGCAGGTCAGATCGACGTCGCTCGAACCATCGCCCAGTTGTCCTGTTCAGCGCGGCGGCCAGCTTTTTGTCGGTGCTCTCCGTCGGATGGGCCCTCAAGACCACTATGGCGGCCGAGGCCGTGCCGCCGGAGACTCCCTCGATGGAGCAACTCGTTTTGGCTGCTCAAGCGCAGGGGGAGGCTTCAACCAGGGTCATTGATTTGGACGAGCAGGGGACCGCGTCCAGCGAGTCTTTGGCTCCCGAGCTCCAACCTTCCGAAGTTGAGCCCGCCCAAGCCGAAGCAGCCGAACCACAGGGGGTCGTTGAGCGAGAGGTTTCGTTCGAACAGCCACCCGCCCTCGATCCTCTAACCTTAAAGGTCACCGAAATCCTGGCTCTCAAGAGCCGAGGCGCGCGAATCAACGCTCACCACAAGATGAAGGCGCTCTGGCATGAACACCCCGAGAGCGCCGAAGTGGCTCGTGGTCTCGCCGAAACGGCCCGTGGCGTGAAAGCTTGGGGCGAGGCCTACGAGGCAGCTGAGTTTTGGGCGAAAAATGCACCCTCCAAAGAGGCCTACTTGGCCCTGGCAAAACTCCAGAAGGCGACCCTGCGGGGTAACCCCATCACCACGCTCGAAATCCTTCTTCGCGAGTTCCCCGATTATGAGCCTGCTCAGGCACTTCTTCGCAAATACATGGTCGACGAGAAGCTGGCCTCTCGCTGATTGGTGAGGGGAGCAGCTAAATTGCCCCCCTGAGCTTGGGCCGGCCAGGCAATTCCGCTAAAGACCTCGGGGTCTCGCCCCCCAGGGGACACTTCCGGAATCATTCATGGCAGCAGTTTCGCCAACTACGACCAACGTAGTCACCCAAGGTAACCCATATGCGGTCGTGCTTCGGCTCGCGATGCCCACGGTCTTTGCGATGCTCTCTCAAAGCGTCGTCAACGAGATCGACATTGTTTTCTTCTCGCTGCTCCCGTGCCCCGAAAGCTCTAATGCCCAGGCTGCGCTCCTCCCCAGTCTGATCGTGCTCTGGGCTTTTGGCGGCTCTCTGAGTGCCATCTCGGTCGGAACGCAGGCCCTTGCGGCTCGTCGTTTCGCCGAGGGTGAGCCCGAGCGCTCAGGTGCGGTTCTTTTCAACTCGTGGCTCTTTTCGTCCTTGGCCAGCATCGCCTTTACGGTGCTCGGTTACCTGGTCATGCCTTCGTTGCTCAACGTTCTCATCCAGGTGGATGACGTGCGAGAGGCGGCCCGTGGCTACTTGAACTGGCGTCTTCTCGGTATCACCTCGATGGTGGTGACCTTTAGTTTCAAGGCCTTCTTTGACGGTGTGGGGCGCACTCACGTTCACTTGATCAGCTCGGTCGTCATGAACGTGATCAATGTGGTTTGCTGTTGGATCTTCATCTTCGGCAATTGGGGCGCTCCGCGCATGGGCATAGCAGGGGCAGGCTTTGCGGCTTTTGCCTCGACCTGGGTCGGCCTTTTCATCATGGTGGCCTGGGCGCTGCGCGGAAAGTATCAAAAGGGCTACCGTCCCTTCGCCTTTTCCAAGTGGAACCCCGCTCTGGTTAAAAACATCCTCCGACTTTCGGTGCCCTCTGCGATCGCTACCTTGGCCGTGATGAGCGGCTTTGCTCTTTTTGCCATGATCGTCAGCCATCTTGACTCGGTCCAGGGCTCTCAGAAGGTCCTAAGTGGTTGTCCTGGGGCCAAGGCCGAAGCGGTCAATAGCGCTGCAACCACCGTGATCGTGGGGATCCTCAAGCTCACTTTTACGGCATGTTTGGCTTTTGGGACATCGACGGCCACCTTGGTCAGTCAGTCCCTGGGCGAAGGAGATGGCAAGAAGGCCTCGCGCTTCGGCTGGACCTCGGTCAAGTTGGGGCTCGCTATCTTTGGAGTGGTCGGTTTCCTCGAAGGGATCGTCTTTCCCGAGCAGATCTTATCCTTGGTGTCCAACAGTGTGGCTGTGCAACAAGCTGCTCTTACCCCCATGCGCATGATGGGGATCCTGACCCCGATGATCGCCGTAGGCATGATCTTGACCCAGGCTCTTTTTGGCGCGGGCAACAGCGTTTTCGTTATGGTGGTCGAGCTGATCCTCCACTTTACCTGTCTGGTACCCCTGGCCTGGTTTTTGGGCATCACCATGAATCTCGGCTTGGTCGGAATTTGGAGCGCAGCAGCCGCCTACGTTGTTCTGCTCACGGTGATCATGGTGTGGAAGTTCGCTGCCGGCGACTGGAAGCACATCAAGATCTAGGGAACCGGTCACGGATATCTCACCTTCCCCATAGTTCGGGGTCAGCCGCGGGCTGGTTTGCCTCGGCCGGCGGTGTCTTGTCGCTCATTTCCTCATCTTCGTTCTGGGCGAGGCGGAGGTTTGTCCGAGAAAGCGCTGCCCCCGGTGAGAGCTTGAAAGCGAAGAGAACGGATCGAACTGCCTTAACTGTAGCTTCTTTTGTTTTTCATTTTTTTTTACCGAAGCCACGAGCCCCTCTCGTTTGTATCGAAGTGAAATGAGAGCCAAAAAACAGCGGAATGATGCGAGCTCTTTGGTCGAGGCGTGGCCCGTTTCGAGCCGACAGAAAAGTTTTTTTCTTTTCTGACTCCAGGTCCGTCGCCGGCACCCGTCCAACTCAAACATCGAGCATTGGACGCTCGTAACGCGGCAAGGAAGCAGCGTTTACCCAAGGAAGGGACAAAATCATGCCTATTAGCATCAATACGAACATTGCTGCAGCTTCAGCAATGAAGAATCTCAACGCCAACCAGATGAAGCTTGGCCAGAGCTTTAACCGCCTTTCGAGCGGCTTGCGCATCAACACAGCTGCTGATGATGCGGCAGGCCTTGCTGTGTCCGAAAGCATGAAGAGCCAGATCCGCAGCTATTCTGTGGCAGAGCGCAACGCGGCTGACGGTGTTTCCATGGCTCAAACAGCAGAAGGCGCGCTTGGCGAAGTGCACGCTGTCTTGGGCCGTATGCGTGAGCTCGCCATGCAGGCGTCCAACGGTACCCTTTCGAGTTCGGACCGTGGTCAGGTCAACAACGAGTTTTCACAGCTTCAGTCCGAAATCACCCGTATCCAGGGTTCGGCGAAGTTCAATGGCGTCAATGTGATCGCTACCTCATCTTCTTCGGTTTCTTTCCAAGTGGGGCTCGATAATGCGGCTTCCAGCAAGATCACCGTTGACTTCGGTGGTGTGAATTTGGCGACTGTGTTGGCAGGATCTACGGCGGTCAGTACCGTGACCTCTGCTCTGGACTCACTGGCGCGTATCGATGGAGCCATCGACTCAGTGTCTACGAGTCGCGCCGGATTCGGTGCTTCGATGAATCGTCTTGAAGTTGCCAGCAGTGCGATTCAGACAATGCGTCTCAATCTGAGTGCCGCAAACTCGCGCATCACAGATGTAGACGTCGCCTCAGAAACGACGTCCTTGTCTCGCAACCAAGTGCTCACCCAGGCAGGAGTTTCTGTCTTAGGGCAAGCGAACCAGTTGCCGCAGATGGCCTTCGGATTGTTGGGCTAAGCTTGATTGGGGGAGCTTTCGCCCGGCTCTCCCGTCTTTTGCTTCCTTGCCTACCGCTGCGAGGAGGTGTGTTCCCCAAGGCTTTCCCAGCTATCCCCCTTCAACGCCCTGCAGTGAGGAGACTGTCGGGGCGTTGATCTTTTTGTTGCGATCGCCTTCTTCGGCTGAAACACGCCCTTGCCCCTGCGAGCACGGGCAAGACAAGAGCCGAAATGACTGTAGCTTGGTGATTTTGCTCTTTGGGATCGAGACCAAAGACCAAGGGTTCCCGCTTCATGGTGGGGTGGTACGTTCCAAAGAGGTGATCCCAGAGCGAGAAGACCGAAGCAAAGTTGCGGTCGTGGTGGCGCTGATCACGGCTGTGGTGGAGCTGGTGTCCCGCTGGGCTCATCAGAAGTCGACTCAGCCAAGCTGGATAGGCGACCCAGACATGACTGTGCCGCAGGTTGGAGCCACACAGGTTCCAGAATACGCTCAATCCGTGGAGCCCAAGCAGGTTCCATGGCGAAAGTGGAGCATGAAACAGCCCCGCCACCAGCCCTGCACCGAAGCCAAGCCCCCATGCTGAGGCGGTTTGGTTCAGCCAACCTTCGATCGGGTGCGTTCGATAGATCGTAAAGGGGGTTAAAACCTCGGCGCTGTGATGAACTTGGTGGAGAGCCCACAAGGCTGGAACGCGGTGACTGAGTCGGTGGGTCCAGTACCGGGCTAGGTCCTCGCATACGAATGAAAACATCGTGAGTAGAGCCAGCATCCAGGTCCCATGGCTCTGTCCAAATGGGCCGAAAGGGCTGAAGGGGCGCAGAGTGGACTTGACGAAGATGCCCACTTCGACCGCGGTGGTGGCTCCCATTGTGGTCACAATCAGGGAAATCCAGGCCCGGGCCATCATGAAGCGCAGGTCGAAGAGCGCGGACGGGTGGAGCAAAATCGCCCGAGGAAACAGAAAGGAAAGGAGGGACGTTCGGGCGCGCAAGCGAGTCACCCAAACCCAGC
Source organism: Polyangiaceae bacterium (assembly GCA_050300635.1). Taxonomy (GTDB): domain Bacteria; phylum Myxococcota_A; class Polyangia; order Polyangiales; family Polyangiaceae; genus NIC37A-2. The sequence goes on along the minus strand of JBNKYC010000027.1, from coordinate 4,470 downwards.
TCCCCCAGGCCAAGCTCAAAAGTAAGAAGGGCAGATAGACTCGCTGCTCGACGCGACCCAGAGCAAGAAGCGGCTCCGCCATGGCGCGCCAGCTTCGTTCGACGAAGTCTGCCCAGGTCATGGCTCAGTCGTTGTCGCCGTCCACCGTGTGCAAAACGGCACCCAAAGTGTCGGCAAGTTCGTTCTTGAGAACATCCGTGATCTTCTTGATCGCATCGAAGAGCGCGGTGAGCTGTTCGGGGTGGTCCTTTTGGGTCTTCCGCAGGTCCTCTTCTTCGATCGCTTCGAGGGCCTTTTCGACTTCGGTTAGAGCGGCTGTGATGTCCTCGTCGATCAGCTCCTGGTCCGTATCCTTCAAGAGCTGATCGAAGCCGTAAGATTCGTCGTCGCACCCACGATACAGGCTGGCGAAACCCGCTAGGTTCTGTTCGATGCTCGACTTGGATACGCCGGCGAATTGGTGCTCGAAGTCGTCCGGACACTGGTCGTCAGGGCAGCTGACGCCTTGCCCCATCGGCTCGCCAAGCTTGAGGTCTTTGACCACGACATCTAGGTACATCAGGGCGCGTACGACGGCGTCGATGGCTTCAGCCTGATTGGGGTAGCCCCCGGATTGTCCGGCGTTGACGAGCTCCGAATAGAAGTCGCCTTTATCAGTGTCCCAAGCCTCCCGAAGCTTCTTTGCGTTGGCTTCGACTTCCTGGGCGATCGAAAGAGCGTAGTCGGCGCGGCGCTTTTGTAGGTCGTCGAGTTTCTCCCAACTTCCTTCGGAAACGATGTCCACGGTCGCAGCGCAAGTGCTGTCTTCATCATGATTGAAGAGCAAGTATTCCAGAGTGTCGAGCCCCTTGGCATTGACGTCGAGGTCTTCCAGTTCTTCGTACTCTTTCGTTACCAAGGCGCGGTCGACTCGACAGGAGTTGATGAGAGGCCATGAGTAGATCTGATCGCGTAGATCTTGCCCCCCGATGGCGCCGCCTGATTCTACTGCGCTACTTAGCCCGCTGGGTCCGAATTGGGCTAGCTCGGAGAGCTGCCACGTGCTCATCGCTGATTTCCACGCGCTCTGAGCAGCGTCCAATCGATCGGCGTCGCTCGGATCTTCCGCGTGGGAGTCTAACGCTTCTCTCAGCTTCTTGGCCTGCTCTGCGAAATTCGTGGTCGCATCGACGGTGCACTTCCCCACCGCGCGCAGGACTTCTTGTCGCTCAGGACTGAAGGGGACCTCATCAGGTCCTCCATTCGAAGAGCAGGAGTAGGCAAGACCGAGGCCGAGGAGGGCGAAAGTGAGGGCCGAGGCAAGGGGAGCAGCTGGCTTGGGCATGATTTGAATAAGATATTCAATTTCATTAATGATGCCAATCTACTCCGGCCTTGCCCAAACGATTCTCCGAAAATATGAGTCATCTCATATGGATACAGTTTTGAATCGAAGCAATGAGGGTACGCCTGTCAGGAGCAGCGAGCCGGTCCCGATGAAGATGGCGGCATAACCAAAGCGGTCAGCAATTGGGCCCAAGAGCAGCACGGTTAGGGCGAATCCAGCGTTGAAGGAAAAGGCAAACCACCCCAAGAAACGACCGCGGGAAGCCCGACTGGTGACGCAAAGGCCTGCAGCAGATAGGGCCGGGTAGAGAAACCCGTGGGCGACCCCGAGACCAACACCAAGGTAGATTAACAAGTTGGGTTGCAGTTGCGATGAGGCAAGTACTGTGAGCGCGTAGACGACAAGGGCCAAGGCAGAGGCGCGTGCGGGACCTATTCGATCGGCCAGCCCGCCGAAGAAGACCCGAACTGCGGTGGCCGCAGCCGCATAGCCAAGAAAGAGCTGTCCCACCTCTGTGGCGCCCCTCTCGATCGCGAAGGGCTGAACGTAGGTGAACATAACGCCCAAACCTGCTCCCATGAGCAATGAACCATATTGAACGCTCTTGGTTTTTCCGTTTGCTGGCGTGACTTGCTGGGTACCATTGCCCTTCTTCCCTGTTCCACCCGAGGAGCGAGGGAGCCGAGCGATGATGAGGAGAGTGCAAAAACTCATGACGGCCGCACCGACAAATAGCGTGTTCCACCCGAGTCGGGTCGCTAGGGGTTCAGCCAGGAGTGGGGCCAAGGCGTTTGTCGCCAACATCGAAGTGCCCAAGTAGCCAAGAGCTCGACTGAGCTGGTGGTTGGGCACCGTGTCGGCAACCAATGATGTGTTCGATGTGAATACGGCAACGAAGGCAAGACCCTGTGCGCACCGCAGGAGCAGAGCGAAGCCCCCGACTTCCTCAACCTGAAGAAACCCGATCGCGGCGCCGGCTTCGGCGAGGATAGCAACCAACAGGATCAGTCTCCTATCGAAGCGGGTGGTGGCGAATCCCACCAGGGGAGCAAAGACCGCTGCGGAGCCAAGGGCGGCGGCAGCCATCCAGCCGATTTCCTCCGCGTTCGCACCGAGTTCCAGCTTGAGAAATTTAGGTAGGATCAAAAATGAGGAAAATGAGATCCCGAACATGGCCTGCATCGCCATGACCAATACGAGCTCACGTGTGAAGAGAGGCGCGTCCTCGCGAGGGCGCGAGGTGGGACCCGCGTTTTCGAGCGCGGCTAGGGAACGGGAAGGAGCTTGAGACATGAGACACCTACTGAACGAAGGGACCGTCTTGCTCGGCGAGCGGGAAACAAACACCTCGTCTCCCGTTCGGACCGAGCCGTCGGGAGATTCGAGGAAAAAAAGCCTTACTGGCTAAGTTTTCCCTTTTCGAGAACTCTCCCGGACGGACGAATTACGACCGAAATGATCGAAAAAAGTACGACCGATCGCCGCCAGAGATGGCACCACACTGCGGCGCGCGCGCTGAGTTGCGCGGAGACGACAGCAAACGGGGTGGGCGAGTTCATAGTCTCGCTCTCTAACCCCGCCTGAGGAGGCTGTCAAAGCAGAAAACTTTTCCCAACGGTCGGCAGCGTGGCAAGGCCAGGATATGCCTGCCTTCAAGAGTCCAGAGCATGCTCGTCGCGCCCGCCATGGAAACCGCCGTCGACCACCGGCATGCGTTCCGGAGACGACTTCCTCTTCTGCCTCTTCTGCAGAAACAGGGAAGAGCCAGTTCAGTGACTCCATGCGGGCTTGGATGACCAAGTTGGGTCATGTCCACGAGCCGAAGGTCGCGCGCAGTCAGCACAGCTACCAACAACTCGCGTTTGTCGCCGACCACGTGGAGGGTCTGGCGCCTCGGCTCACGACGACAATGGTCGCCGGCGTGCTTCGTTTGCAGCTTTCCGTGCCGGGTAGGCTTCGTCTAGTTCGTTATCGTTTTAAAAGTAAGTGGAGTGATATGAAAGCGGAAGCGAGTCGGACTTTGAGAAGTCGAAAGACCAGGCGGTCGCTTGGTCAAGCTCTTCCCCTGCTGCTTCTGGTGGGGCTCACTGCGGCGTGTAGTCTCGTGGGCGGCGACGATTCTAGCGGCGAAAACCTTTCTTTGGGGCCTCTACCCGAGCTCTCCAAGAACAAGAAGACTCGGATCCCGAGCACCCGCAGGAAGGATGCTCCCTGGACTTACGTTCTTCCGGTGGATCATGGGGTACGCGCCGATCGAAGCGGACAGGGCCACTTCAGAGCTCCTCGATTTCACGGAGAGCACAACGGATTGGACCTGCTCGCGCCGATAGGTACCCCCGTTTTCGCTCCATGCTCGGGCAAAGCGATGTCGGGTGTCAGTCAGTCTTTTGGCTACTGGGTGCACCTGATCTGTCCGGTGCCCGACCAGTTTGCCGAGAAGGGCAAGCCCCATCCTTGGGTATCCTTCTTTTACGCTCACCTCAATCGGGCCAGCCTCAAACACAATCAGTGGGTTGAGGTGAGTTCTTCGGAGCAAGTGGGCGAGGTTGGGAAATCAGGAAACGCTCGCGGCGATAGCGTGAAGCCGCATCTGCATCTTGAACTGATCGTGCAGCGCAACCGTCGCTCGGCGATGGATGAAAGACACCTCGGCGCGGATCAATCGAGCGTAGCCGCCGCAGAGCGTTTTTCCTCCGTTCTCAATCGAGAGTGTATGCAACGCTACGGCTTTGACTCCAAAAACAGTCACATACGTCGAGCTCGCCGGATCGATCCCTTCATAGCGCTCACCTGCTTGAGTGACTTCAAACCCAACTTTCAGAAGGCTCCTTCTCCGCTTACAGGTGCATCGCGCGCCTGGACACAATTTTATGTAGCGAAGGATTTCAATGTGAATCTTGGGGTAGAAGATTCTGCGCTCGCGAAGCGTTAGTGCTACGACCACTTAGAAATGAGCGGTTTCGAAGCTCTCCCCAAGAAAGTGAGGTCGGCTTCGAAATCGTGCTCGGCCCTCTCTGTCTCCGCACTTTTCTCTTCCCATTTATGCGGCGGCCCTTCCTGAAAACCGAGCCGTCGCGCAGGTCTTGATCCGTTGGGTCGGGCACTGCCCCACCTGCAGTCGCGCCTTCGAACGTTTCCCAGGA
>JBNKYC010000026.1:0-9216 GCA_050300635.1 Polyangiaceae bacterium | reverse complement strand
TCGAGAGAGATAAGCAAACCGCTGCCTCTCCGTTGCGACCTGTGAGCTGGCAGACATTCGTACATAACGAGCCGTTTGTGACCGACGGCCACTGTTTAGGCTGTTTCCATGCAAAAAGGTTGTCTTTCGGCGCTCTCTCCTTCCCTTTGGGGATGAGCGCCGGTCTTGCTACTCTGGGAAGGCTTCAGGCCGCGGCACAACGGCGGGGCGTTGGGTGGACCGCCAGTAAACCGAACAGGTCCAGACGGGTCGTGGTGGAGCGAAGCGACTGCTCGCTCAGGGAAGAGACAATTCTGTTCCCGACTTTCTTGGCATACGCTGTGCTCCCGGAGTCGGCATTGCTCCGATCTGAAGTCAGTCGGTGACATTGGTGTCACGACTTGCGTTTAGGCCTGGCACAGCTCGACACACTTCGATTGAATCTCGAACCAGTTTGGACACCTCTCTCGTGAATATCACCCGCGCCTTTCTTTGCTCTGCCTTTTTCGGTGTTGCCTCTGGACTCGTTTGGGGTTGCTCCCTTGATGACCAAAACTGCCGCTCCTGTGGCGCAGGTGGAGGTACCGTCGATAGCAACGGCGGTCAGGGCGACAGCGCTGGAGACGGCGATGACAGTGGCGAGGGGGACAGCACGGGTGATGGGGATGGGGTCGGGAGCTATGACCAGGGGTCATCGTTTTGTCTAGGACATTCGAACCACGAAACGCCTTCGTGCTCTGCGGTCACGTTTGAACCCGACACATCGTTTTCCATAGTGGTTGACTTCGGATGCAGGCCATGTGCCGAAGACGTACAAGTCGGTTGTTCGGTCACCCTTGAGGGCGAACTAGTCAGCATCGAAACCTTCGTTAGCGGATCGAGCGGGGGAAGCGACTGCGCTAGCGGCGGGGATGGAGATGGATACACGTGTGACGATGTGTACGCGCAGTGCGATAGCCCGGCGCTGCCCGCAGGGCAGTATCGAGTCGTCCACGGTGACCAGGTTCTCGATATCGAAGTTCCCTCGACGGTTGCAGGTGCTTGCTCCAGGAGTTCCGCAAACACTGTCTGCTGTCTTGAGCATGCGCAGTGCAGATTTTTCGAAACTTGCGCTGACAACGAGTGCACTCCGATAGACTGCGGTACCACGACGCGCTGTCCAGAAGACTCGTTCTGTAGATCGATGGGGTCTTGCTCGCCCTGCGAATGCCCCGAGGGTCTAGACTGCGGTCCGCATAGCGACCGATGCGCCCGTGCGGAATCAGTCGGTCCTGCGTACCAGCGCTGCGACACGGATGATGACTGCGAAGGCAGGCTTGAGTATTGTCTCAGTGAGGCACACGTCTGTATGTCTCGGTGTTTTGACAGCACAGATTGCGAGTCGGCAAGTGACGTTGGGTTTGATACCAAATGTGTCAACTATGACGGCATTACCGACAACTGGAGCTGTGTGATCCCGTGTGGAGATGCCTCGCCACGCTGCCCCGACCAGATGGAGTGTCACCAAGACCGCTTTTGCGCTTTCTCGGAGTAGTTGCTCAAACGGCAGCTCTACCAGCCACCCAACAAGCCGCTGGTACGTGACGGCCGCCGTCGACGCTTTCGCTTCGTTGAAAGGCTGTCGTCCGGCGCTCGCTCTTTCCCCTGTTGGGGAAGAGCGCCGGCTACCGTACTCTGACAGTCATCGGGCCGCAGTACAGCGGCAAGTCGTTGGGCAGAGTGGGCGCCACTACAGCGAGGTTCGCTTTCAACCGCCCGCACCAGGAGCGAAGTCACCGCGCGTCTGAGTGTCCCTGGTGCCAGAGCGGTCAGTCCTCACAGGATGCTCTCACTTTCGCTTCGTCTGCAAGCGCGAAATAAACCACGCAAGCCCCATACAAAGCGGAACAGTCGCCCACCCAGTTAAGAGCAAAGACAACACGCCGCCCAGTGCAGCCGAAAGTAAGCCCATCAGGGGATCGATTGGCGGTCCGCCAGCTGATCCTTTGCACCGGCCAGTCGATATAAAACACAACCATCGTAGGACGACGTAGAACCAGAAGGCGGCAAAATGGCTAAGGACCGTAGCCTTGAGGGCAACGAGCATGGGCTCTGTCCCACGTCCAGACTCGAGACGCCTCCAATAAAGCGAGCCTATCACCGCGGTAGCTAAGGGCGCGGCGACGAATAGCCAGCCCAGGCTTCCCAATTGTGTCATCTGAATCACCTGCACGGCGGCCAGTGCAACAACAGCACTCCCCGCACCGAAGGCAAGAGAAAATCTAGTCATATGAAGCGCTCAGCTTCATCTCCGGCAATGGCAGGCGCGATAACTGGTACCCAATCTCCAAGTTCATGCCATCCTCGTTGAGTTCTCGTACTCCAAAAGCGACGATCTCCGTCTACTTGCTTGTCGCTTTCCTTCGCTACTCCTCGCGCCTCTATGCCTCGCTCCCGACGGATCCGAATTCTTCAGCTCATGGCCGGAGAAGCAGGTGTAAAAATTTAGGTCAGCGTCGCCGGGGAAGTGTACGGCCGCTCTTACCCAGCTCCCCAGAAGCGGATTCAAATACCACTTCGCGAAGTACTGCCGCCCGATTCCGACGTGCTTTTCTTTCCTGGTATGTCGGTATTGGACGCGAGCGTTCAAGATTTCGTCCAGCTTGGTTGAGAACTTCCGCGCACCATGTGGGGTCAACATTTAGCGTTGCTGTGCAGAAAGCTCAACTTCACCTGCCCAACAAGCCGTTTGTGACCGACGGCCTCCGAGGACGCTTCCGCTTCGCTGGTGACGCGGTCCTTCGGTCGCCGCTTCTTCACTCCCTTTGGTCGTGGCGACCGGTTGTCGTGTTCTGATGAGACTTCAGGCCGCGGCACAACGGCAGGGCGTTAGGCAGAATCGTCTACATCCTTCAACGTTCCTGCATGACTCACACCTCATAAGGTTCTCTAACTCAACGACCATGACCAATCCCAGACAACGCGGCATCGTCTTACTTTCAGTCCTAGTCGATCCGGCTCTCGCCCTGATTGCGGTCTACACAACGTACCTCGGCGAGGAAGGTCATTGGAGCTGGTTCTTTGCCGTCTCGGCACTTGCTTTGCTCCTACTGGTGGGCTCCAAGATATTTCAGGCTTACCCACAAATTCAACAACTAGTGTTCCGCGAGTCCTTGGAGGCCCGCATTGCCAACTCGATGATTCCACTTCGGATATCAAACTTCTATGCAATGCAGGACCCCGCTGAACAAGACACTAGAAACGCAGACACCAGGCGCGCGATCGAAACAGCCGAGCGTATGTGGTTGTGCGCAAATTCTGGAGCCTCATATCTTGACCCCGCTGTCTATCGCCATTGGCCCTCGGTCGAGAAAAGGCTTCGTGACGGTATCGAGTTTCGCGTAGTCCTACTCGACCCGGCCTCTGACGAGAAAGATTTCCGAAGTCTACAGAACGTCAATGGCACACCAATTGATTCGAAGTTGAACCTCAGCAACCTTGTTGAATTGAGCAACCGATATCCGACGCTCGAAATACGGATGGTTTCTACCGGAATGACTCTCACTGTTTTTGCAACCGACTCTACGTTATTCCTCGATCCCTACCACGTCGGCACTGTGAATGGTCGTATCGAAAGTCGCACCTTCTGCGTCCAACTGGAAGGCAGCCCCGGCGAATCACCCGAAACTCTCTACCGGGTCTACAAGAGCCACTTTGACGCTCTTTGGCGAGCAAGCACTCCGCTGGGCACATGGTTGGGTCGGCAGCCCGCAGAATCTGTCGGAAACCTTCAGCCTCTCCACTCGACCATCAAAGGATGAATGCAGACACTGCACCGCGTCGTACTGAATTTCAACGCCAAGTGCGCCTTGAATTGTCCGTGGTGCTACGTTCCATTTGGATCACCGCTACCTAGCGAACCTACTGTAAAAGCCATAATTGACCGTCTTGCTGAGTTGCGAGTGGGAGCGATCACGTTTGGCGGCGGAGATCCCTTCCAGTATCGATTTATTCCCAGTTGTCTAAGGCACGCAAAATCCGCCGGCCTGTTCGTTCACGTCGACACCCACGCCAAGGCATTGTTACGAAACGACGGCAACTTGGATCTCCTTAAGGAAACCGTTGACCTCTTGGGGTTGCCCTTAGACGGCTCAGCACCATCTATTCACGACGCGGTCAGAGCCTCGCCAGGCCACTTTGAGATCGTCAATAAATGCATTCAGTGGCTGGGCCCACTGCGCCAACGTTTAAAACTGAACACCATAGTCACAGGGCAGAACGTACAGGATATCTCAAGTCTAGCTGAGTCTGTCATGACTCTCAGGCCAGCCCGATGGAGCATCTACCAGTTCTGGCCACTCGGTCCGGCGCAAAACGCTGCCGCAGCGCACCAACTTGGCGACGATATCTTCGAGCAGGTAGCTTCGTCACTCGGCCAACTGCTTCGTCACTCTCCCTTCGTCTTCGAGGCTACGCGTCGTGCAGCTAGGCTGAATAACTACCCGATAGTTCATCACGACGGCTCAGTGATCGCGCATCACGCTGATTCACAAAATCTTGTGCATCTCGGCTCAGTTTTCGATTCCGACATTGAGGAAAAGATCAAGAACAGCTTTGTTGGAGAACGACCGAACGCGATCAATCGTTACTTAGTAGTCGATTGACACAGATATCTGCCTAACTAGCCGCTGCTACCTGACGGCGGTCGTAAAGGTTTTCGCTTCGCTGCAAATTTGGTGTTCGGCCGCCTCTCGGCTCACTCCCTTTGGTCGTGGCGGCCGGCTGGCGTATTCTCGTGAGGCCTCGCGCCGCAGTAGAGCGGCGAGAAGTTAGGCACACTCCGATGAACAAACGAGACGACTTCCTAGAACCCACACGCAAAGCTCTCGCCCTTCGTGCTGGGTATCGATGCTCCTTTCGCGGATGTGACTGTCCGACCGTTGGACCCAGCGATGAGTCTTCAACAGCATCCGCAAGCACGGGAGTCGCAGCACACATTCACGCAGCTGCGCCGGGAGGTCGGCGGTTTTTGGACGCAATGACGCCGGACGAGCGGAGGGACATCAGTAACGGGATTTGGCTATGCGCAACCCATGCGACCCTCATTGATAGAGACGAGTCAACGTATTCGGCTAGCGGGCTTCGCGAGATGAAGCTTGAGCACGAGGCGCGAATGGCACAGCGCCTGGCCATGGGCGCGAGTGCTTCGACATCCACAGAACTGTTTGCTCTTGGTCCCGATATTGTCTTTGTAGGTGAGCTGACTTCAGGTTCAGGCAATTCTTGGACGTTGCGAGCGGACCACTTTGTGCGTGGTGATCTCACGGCTTTGATATCTTTTGGGCAAGCCTTTGATGATCTCGCACGCTCTAAGAGATACATTCTATGCAATGAGCTCGGAGATGGCAGGGTGTTGGCCCAATCGCCTTCCTGGAAACGAGTAGACCGCGGACTTGAGATCTCGCTGGTTGTAGAATCTCCATTTCCGAGAACAAGTGCTGAAGATTTGGGCGAGGATCTGGAGGTCGATTCGGATGGTGATCTCAAGTCAACTCTAGCGACCGTTTCCGGGCTCGAAGCTCTTCCCCAGCGCATTAACTTGGTTCTGTGGCATCAGGAAGGGCAGTACTTCGAACCCAGTTTCGGGACGAAAATCGCAGAATATTTTGCTCTCTTCGGCTCGACGCTTTGGTTTGCCAAGTTAGTCAAACTGGAGGTAATCAGGATGGCCTCGATCCCTTTTCTCGACACACTATTCAATAACGAATATACGCCATTCAACTGCGTGACGCGGGTGCACGAAGTTCGGCTGCTCGAGCAGACGCCAGTGAACGAATGGCTTAAGGTTGAACTTTGCCTAGATGTCGTCGGAGTCGGTGTGTGGCGGAAGGCTACCCGGCTCTACGTTCCGCAATTTCCATTTCCTGAGACCCGGGCAGTTCTCGATGAATTGGTGCAACAAGCCTTGAAGCCCTAGCGTTCACAACAAGCCGCTACTCAAAGTCCATCCGAGGCGATAGTAAGATGGCACGATGTTAAACGACGCATAGAGCCGGAGCGAGAAGCGTTGCCGACCAATAGTAAATGGGAGTGTTGAAGTGCAGAGGCGGATTGTTCAAGAGAAAGATGACTGGTTGATCGAGGAAACATTGTCCGCAGAAGGCACGCCCTCTCGAGCGTATTACTTTCGAAAGCAGTTGGCCCTTCGCCTTGAACTCGACGGTCCGATCGCTAAACGATTGGCAGGTCTCACTCTTCTAGAGAAAGATCTCCGCACAATACTCGCTTGGATTGACGCTCTTCTCGGTCAACTTGTTGAACTGGGAGATGAGGAACAGCTATCGGCGCCGTCGATGATGTCCTCAGAGCCCGAGGCGATTGCCAAGATCACGGTCGCGCGTGCGCTTTTTGTTGCAATAGTAACAACCTACGGGAAGCTATTCACTTCTGCCAGAGGACGAGGAACTTCACTCAACAAGAGGGATTCTGTCCCAACCGAGTACGAGGAAACTCATGAGTATCTAATGCATGTCCGAAACACGTTCACCGCGCATAGCGGGCTGAATAGTTCTGAGTCGTGCGAAATTGTGCTTGCGGTAGACTATTCTCGCCGCAACCGGACCGCTCCTAGAATATTCACAGAACTCCACCAGCCAACTACGATTTCTGTGCCGAATCTAGGGAAAGTACGTGCGCTGGTCGAGGCCCTTCATCGTGACGTAGGCTCAAAGCAGGACAGCGCAACTATCGCCGCGTATAAGGATGCAGCAAAGAGGTTTGACTTGAAGAAGCTCCACATGCTCCGAAAAGGAGCACCAGGGACCTTTCTAAAAACGGAGAAAGGCTCCCATCTCTGACAGCGCGGTGCCTAACAGGCGCCTGCTGCAGGCCGCAGACAGCTGCCGTTTTCGCTGCGACGCTAGGTCGACGCCCGCTCTCTTCCCCCATGGGGGGAGCGGGCCTATCGTTTCTTCGCTTGCGTTTGATGCGGCTGCAGAAGCGCAAGTCGTTAGGCACACAGGAGACCGTCCGCATGGCAGAGCGAGAAGGGTAATCTTACTCTAGGACATTGACCCGCCGAATGTACCTCACAACTTCATCCAGCCTGGAAGCGAGATCCAGATGTTCTTCCAGGTCCGCTCGGTTGAGTCGATCGCGCATGTCGTAGGCAAGCCAGACCTTCCGGCCCTTATTCCGGTAGTCCTTTGCGTAGTCTCCCTTCCGATCGCTCGCCAAGACTTCTGGAATATTGGTGAAAGGCGACGAAGCCTTGCGAGAGCTGAGCCCGGCCACATCAATCAGCAGCCTTTGTGAAATATAGTTCTCTACCTCACGACCGGCGGTAACCCAGCCGAGACCACCGTTCTGAGCAAGTTCTTCAAACACCCGCTGGACCCTAGGCTTGAGTGCGCTATTGGCCGACTCTCCGTCGTGATCGAAGATTCCGACAGCGTTGCGATTTAGGCGGAGCAGACGGACGAGTTCTGTCTCATTGTCAGGACTTTCAGCTGACACATGAGCTAGCAAAGCTCCTCCGTAAAACATACATTGGTAGTGCGCCCCCTCTCGAAGGGTTCCGCTCGTCCAAACTTCGATCCATCTGTTGAAGTAAATTCGATCAGAAGGGCCTTCCACCCAGACGACGCAGTTCGCTTGGAGGAGGTCGCTGGCTTTCGCGCCGATATCATCGATGATACTGTGTTTCCCCTTGTAGTTGTCGACGCGTGATACGGTTGCGCATGTCCCATCGTGCTGAACATGTACTATTTGAGCCGCCGAATCGCCCTCAAAAAAATCAATGGCGACGGGCGAATGGGTAGTTAGGAACACGGTAGATTTGGTTTCGAGCGCGCGTTTTCGAATGTAGCTTAACAAGCGTCGTTGCAGCGCTGGATGAAGATTGTTTTCAAGTTCTTCAATCGCGTAAACGCAGTTCTCCTGGCCGGTCCCATGTGGATCTCCGAGGAGACGAGCCCGAAGCTCCATCAGTGCCAGCACGCAAAGGATAGTTCTCAGCCCGGCTCCTGACTTGGATAGAGGTATTTCCCCTGGCTTACCCGTCTCGGCCAAGCATATCTCCCACCTGTTATTTAGATCCGTCCTCGCGTCTATTCCTTGGAATGTAGCTGCCCCGCATATTTGATTTAGATGCTCAAGCATCACTTTCGTAACGACCTCTTTCGGAAGAGATTGCTTCCTGAGAAACGCTGTTACTGTTCTAGTTACCCCCCTACCGTCGTCTTCCCACTCCCCAGGGTCATTCGCATAGTCAAGCTGCGCAGTAGAAATATCCCGCGCCGCACCCAAGCGTAGATAGTGGGCATTGCGCCATGGGCGAGAGGTTTGCATGGCGGGAACATTCTCCCACTGATCCTTTGCAAGCTTGTCGGGTGCCACGACGTTCATCGGCGGAGACCGACTTTCCCCGAGGTGCTGGCTCCATGAAATCTCTTTACCGATGAACTGTTCGGCGTAGACCCGGTGATTGGTCCACTGACCCAGTTGACCGCCGTGGGAGTTTGATTGAAATGGTCCAAGCATGTCCTCACGAATAGGCACCCTATAGTGAAGTGTACCCTCGCCGTTGAGGGCGTCGTTTCTATGCTCCCGCAGATTGCAGGCAAATCCTACCATATCCAACAAGCTAGACTTCCCCGAGTTGTTCCTGCCGATGATGATGTTCATCGTTCGGACCTGTTCGAACCCCTGAGGTTCATCTCTAAAGCACTGGTAGCCTGAAATCTTAATGGAGAATGTCATGTTGAAACTGCACCTCTTCAAGGTTACTTGAAGTCATTTCCCCCCGCGTGGTCAAGCCTCCTTCCAAAGAGGCGAGAGATGCTAAAAACTGGTGCCTAACAAGCCAATGCTGCTGGCCGCGTCTGTGAAGGCTTCCGCTTTGCTGAAAGGTCGTTGTCCGGCCGCCGCTTTATCACTCCCTTTGGTCGTGGCGGCCGCTCGGTGTAATCTGGAGTGCCTTGCGCGGCAGCAGATTGGCAGGGCGTTATACCGTTGTCGCTCGCTTGCCCGTTTGTTGTTTGTGTGCAGGCTTCCTCTTGGTATCATCGTTTGAATGGCAGCCCGCGCGTTCGAGGATGGTTCGGGTGAAGAGACGTCCCAATAGTGGGTCGGTCGCGCGCGAAGGGGTCGCCTGGTCTCTGCTCAGCTCGCCCCACCTGCTCTGGATGAGGGCTTCGCCCGCTTTTTTGAAACTGCTCCTCGTAAGGTCCCCTCGCCCATCGCCGGGACATGGATTAA
>JBNKYC010000025.1:0-70556 GCA_050300635.1 Polyangiaceae bacterium | reverse complement strand
GCGGCCGACGGATCGAAGTTGACTCCTACTGCGTCCATTTAAATTTGAGGGCTTCTTGGTCAGTCAGCGTTGAGAGCCGGCTCGGTTTTCAGGAAGGGTCGCGGCACAAATGGGAAGAGAAAAGTGCGGAGACAGAGAGGGGCGAGCACGGTTTCGAAGCCGACCTCACTTTCTAGGGGAGAGCTTCGAAGCCGATCATTTCTAAGTGGTCGTAGCACTAGGATCAGCTAGGCGGTGGGCATTCTAGTGGCGAGGCGCTGTCGGCGGGTGATCCACCAGCTCCCCGCGTGAGCCGCCACCAAGAGCAGGCCGGCCACCGTGGTGACGCTCGACCCCACCTCCGAACCCGACTTCTCAAGTAGTCGCCCCCCTGCTAACCCGGTTATACCAAGCAAGAAGAGCGCGGCGATACCTAGGATACGGTGCTGACGGTAGCCGAACCCGAACGCCAAGCAGGCGAATAGCAGCGCGGCGGCAACAAAGCCCGTTTCCAGGTGTGGACCGACGAGCGCCCCGAGACCCAAGAAGGCAAAGGCTCCCGGGACGAGAGAGGCGAGCGCGCAGTGCAACGTACACGCCGCGCTGCACGTTGCCCCAACGCCATCGACTTTTGCCGATAGGATGCTCCTTCTACGGAACTCTTCGACCGATTCGGCACGTCGAATTCCCTCGGGCGCCGTCGACTCAGTCGTGGTCGTGGTCATGTTCGTGTGCGACACCGTCCACCGGGCACTCTCCTTCGCCCTGGTAATGACCCTGAGTTTTCAGCTGCGCGCGTACGTATTGGTACATGTCCGTCGGTTCGATGGGCGCGCCACCAAATTGGTAGTCAGCCATCGCAGGAAGATCGGCCGGCTTAATCGCCTCCAGTTCTTTTTGGGAGACCGCTCCGTCGAGATTGAGGTCGCAGTCGGCGAGCCACTGGGCCTTTCGGTAAACACCACCTTCGTCTCCCTCTGGGAATCCGTTGAAGAAGATGTGGTCGCCGTGGATGGTGATGGCGACGGTCTGGACCCCGCCCTCGGGTACAGAGAAACCGGGGATTTCGTCGATTTCGCAAGGACCGAAAGCGGTTTCTGCCTCTGCGCTGATCGTGAATGAAATGTTGGGGTTATCGTAGCAGTCGTTTTCGCCCGACTTGTTTCCGTTGGGTTCTGTATCGCCGACGTCGGCAAGAGCGGCCGGGGGACAAGACTCGCCGTCTTCCTTCTCGAGCGCTCCTTTGATGTGATACGTGTATTCGTTGTCAAACATGAAATCGAAGTCGTCTTTGGAGACGCTCTCGTGACGCATGCCACCTTCGGCCGCCGTAGGGGTCTCGTAGTTGAACTCCCATCGTCCGGATTCGATTTGCTCGAACATCCAAAGCTCTTCCCCCGAGGTGGGGACTTCGGTTAGGTCGATGACGAAAACGTCTGCCGATTCGGCATCGACGCTCTCGTCACTCGACAGATGCAGATCTAGGTGCCCCACAGCGGCGATGTACTTGTCGAAGGTGACGGTCCAGCCGTCTCTAATATTCTCCACATCATCGCCCGCCTCGAGTCCCTCGGTGATGACGTCTTCGGCCTCCAAGAGAACGGTGAGATCCCCAGTGGATCCTTCACCGCTGGCGCTGCATCCCAGTGCCAACGCGCCGAGGCAAGTGAGACGAGTTATACCCAAGGTGTGGATGGTTTTTTTCGGCTGTGTAGTGTTTTTCATCGATTTTTCTCTCAGTTTTTACTCAATTCTTCCAGTTAAATGACGGTCGACCGGTTGTTGCCAGAGCAATCGCTAGGCTGCGATACGCATTGCTGCCTTCTTCCAAAACGATTGCGTCGGCGCAGCCCACTCCCGCGAGACAGGCTTCGCTCGTTTCGCCGCAATCCCGAGTCGACTCGGTTATCCCGTCTTCGTCGCACCTCAGTTCGATGTGCTCCTGACAGACGACAGATGGTCCATCTGCCTCACAGATCTTGTCTTCGACGATCGACCCCAGGTCCAGTCGACTCACCCACATCTCAGGACTGAAACGAAGGGTGAGCCCAGACTCGGCCCCCGTGATCTCGTGGGAAAATACTTCTCCCGAACCTTTCCGGATCACTGGAATTCCTAGCTCGGTGGTTTCGGTCTGTTGAATGGGCAACGATGCCGAAAGTGGCAGCTCTACTCCTTGGAGAGTCACCAGACCTTCCAAGACGAACGAGGCGCTGCCGAGTTCCTCAGCTGCTTGTAAGACGTAGGGCTCCGAACGCGTGAGCTGAGAACTGATGCCCAGATCGTACATCCAAGACCTGACCTGTCCTGTGACTCCCGTCAGGTGTCCGATGGAGACCTCCTTGTCGCTCATCGTATTGATCACAGCCGTGTCGAGCCATTCGGCGCGCGAGATGTCACATAGGTCCCCTGCGGTGTTTCCTGCGCACAAGTAGAGGGGACCAAAGGCGAGATCGGCGCGGGTGATCGTGACCAGCTCCCCATCCACCGTTTTCACTTGGTCAGGCGGTTGTACTCCCGACGCTCGCAAAGGAATATCGACTCGATCTTGGCCGGTGCCCGAACAGCCCAGGGACAGAAGGAGCGGTAAGGCTACCCCGCCGAGGATTCGATCCATCATAGCGTCACCCCCAATGATACGAGCCAGGACAGGGGCGCACCCGCGGCTGTATGCCGGGCAGGTGCGCGCGGTCGCACGCCGTCATTCGGATCCCAATCGGAGGGGTACGAGTACTCGATGGCCGCATACTCGGTATCCAGAAGGTTGAACATCTCAAAGGAGAGTTCAGCCGGACCCCAAGTGAGCCCGGCCGAAGCATCGAGAAGCGCCACAGGGTCGGCATAGGCGCCGTAGGGGAGCGGTCGGGAAGAGAGGTAGGAAAACCCGAACCCTAGCTTGCCGCCGACGGACGCCCCCCAAGCATTGTCTACCAAGGTGTGACTCACCGCCGTATCGGCTCGAACGACAACGGGCGGGACGAAGGGTAGCTTTTGTCCCTCCTCGAAGGGGGGTTGCGGTTCATCAGCGCTAGGGGGAGGGGGCTCTAGAAGTGTGGCATCGACGAAGGTGATCGACGCCGACCCAACGAACCACGGCCAAGGGCGCGACACGCCGTGAGCACATATCCCCAGCCGTTTGCTGGCCCCGATGCGTTCGAGGCGTCCTTCGGAAGCGTCGAAGGCGACATCGTCGGAAAGGTGAGTGAGGTAGCCACCCACGACGAAACTCAAAGGGTCGCCAAAGTTGAACCTCGTGCCGACATCCGCGGAGCGTACCTTCGTGAAAGGCGCCTTCTCCCCATCGTCCAGTTGCCGTGCTTGTGGCGAGCGAAAACCCTCTCCGTAGGCGGCGAGGAGCGAAAGCCAGTGAACCGGAAGAACCTCGATACTTGTACGCGGTCCGAGCGCCGTGCCCACTGCGCTGCGGCGAAACCCAGTGATGTATGAATCTTGCGCGCGCACGATGGGGGCGAAGTTGCCGAGGCGATCGTTGATCTCGTAGGTCAACAGATCCGCGCGCATTCCGAGCCGATAACGCACGTACTTGCCAATCGACCAGTCGAGGTCTCCCCAGACCCCCAGATCTCCTGCTCGAATCCCCGCATCAACACGCCTGTCCCAAGTTTGGTTGCGGGCGGCGGCGTTTAAGAGATTTTGAGACTGTTCGATGACGTCGAAGCGGCCATCGGCCCCGACTTCGAGAGTCCCACGTGTCCAGGACGTCGGTCGGTAGAGGCTCGTGCGGTAACGTCCAGTCAGACCAAAGGAAAGAGTCCTGTTCTGCTGTTCGATCAGATCGCCCAGCCCACCGACTCGCTCAAGGGTTCGACTTTTCTGAACGAAACCGGTGAAGTTTTCCTGAAGCCGAAAGTTGTCATAGCCCATCCATGCGCCCAGCTGTCCGTTTGCCCCGTCGTCATCTTGGTAGTCGGCGAATAGGCCCGCTATAAATCGTTGAGCCAGCGCGTTTTGGGCTCGCGCAGTGGGATACGGGTAGACGCACTCGAAGCAGACTTTCCCACTTAGGACATCGTCCTGGCGCACGACGCCTGCTGTATCCGAACGTGCGGCGTGCATGATGCTCACTGCCCGATATGTCAGGTCCCCCTCCCCGAAGCGATGCTGAAAAACACCACTTCCACTTGTTCCCGCCCGATTTTCACCGAAGCCGTCGGTCTTCATGTACTGGACCGCGCCGAAGCTTTCCTGGGAAGCCCCCTTGGGGGCCCAAATAGCGAGCTGACGATAGGTATCGAACGAGCCGTAACTAGAACGGAGCGTCACACCACGCTCCTCTTCGGCAACTCCTAGCTCCACATCAATGGACCCGGCCACGGCAAAGTCACCCTGTCGGGGATCGTAGACGCCTTCGGTGACGTGCAGTTCGTGCACGGTGTTCCCGATGAGGAAACCCAAGTCAGCGTAGCCCTGTCCATGAATGTGCGAGGGAGCATTGATAGGCAATCCGCCGACCCGAAACTCGATGTCCTGGCCGTGCTCAGCATCAAAGCCACGCAACATATAGTTGTGGGCGACAGCCGGTCCATGAGCTCGACCGATGTAGACTCCCGGAGCGGCACGCAACACATCCGCCCCCTCCTGGTGAGGTGCCGCCGCAAGTACATCGCGATGCAGGAGGAAGTCAGACGAGCTACGTTGCTCCTCGCGAAGTTCGCGCTTCCCCTTCACCACGACTTCCTGGGTGTCGTTGGGCGCAAGAGGAGCTTCGGGGGAGGGCGGCGGTGTTGAGGGAGCGGGGGCGGGCAAGGACGGAGCTCCTTCTTCAGGAGGGGGGAGCTGCCCCTCGGGCAGGACGAACTCGAAGGGCACCCGGATCCGACTTGCGATGGCCTGGGTTCCACGACGCGCTGGTTCGAAACGCCATTTCCGGATGG
The DNA here is from genome assembly GCA_050300635.1 of Polyangiaceae bacterium. Taxonomy (GTDB): domain Bacteria; phylum Myxococcota_A; class Polyangia; order Polyangiales; family Polyangiaceae; genus NIC37A-2. Next base: position 65,682 of record JBNKYC010000025.1, on the reverse strand, counting down.
CGGCCAAGGCGGCTTCGTCGAATTCGACTCCGGCCGAGGTGGCGACTTCGGCGGCTGCGACCGTTCCGTCTTCTGCGACAGTCACGAAGAGTTCAAGCGTCGCTTGTCGGCCCTCCGCTAGCGCGTCGGGGGGGTACTCGGCGTCTTCGGTCGAGATGACGCGGGGCATCGTGATACCTGCGGCCTCTTCGGTCTGCTTTTTCGTCCCCGACCCCTCGGGAGACCCCGAGTGGTCCCCAGAATAGATGCGGTCCTTCGAGTCTTCGGCTCCGCTCTCCGACAGAACGGAATCCGGCTGATCGGGCTCTGTCGGCTCTCCGGTTTGCTCGACTCGGTCTTCTTGAGCGAGAGCCGGACGCGCGCAGACGACGCACAGACAAAGCGTCACGCAGACGGGCACTCCAGCGGCTCGCTTCGTTTTGCTCCTGCAGCACGGTCGACGGCTGCAGGACGATTGCGGGGCAGGCGAGGGCTTCTTGATTTGGGGTCTTGGGGTCATGGAATGATGAGCTAAGGAGGATATACGGAGGCCTGATGGGCTATTTCCCACCTGGAATGCCTTGATGGGGCGGTCTCGTACGACGCGCTTGCCACGGAATTGTGCATGCGGAGTGCAGAGCGGCCGATCACTGCGGAGCGAGCGCGGACCTGTGCTCAAGTCACTGGTACCTGACTGCAGGGCAGAAAAAGCTGGCCAGCTCACTCAATAGGTAGCGAGCTGATACGTCGAAGTCGAATACTCTCAACCGCGGTCGGTCGGAGGCGACGTTTTGGGCGCGTACGCATAGATGTGGAGTACGCGCACGAAAGAGGGGGGCAAAGAGGTTGCGATGTCCCGGACCTCAGTCAAAGGAGAGGATTCTATCTCGTAGATTGACTCAGGAGGAAATTCGCGCCGATCAGCGCAGACCCAACAATGGTCATGCTCGTGCTCGCCGTCGGGGAGCGGCGTGACGCTATTGATAGGTGTATCTGGCGAATCGACCTTTTGGGAGGTGTGACTCTCGTGGTCAGAATGGACCAGTTCTCCGTGAGCCGCGCAGGTCTCATGCTCGACCACCAGATGGTGGCAGATCACGAGGAAGTACGAACAAAGGCAGAGCCATCCAAGCGCCGCCACCCAAGCGCGACGGACAGTTTGACAGCTCATCGAGGAGTCATTTCGAGGGGGCGACTCAGCCACGGGGAGCTTTTAACACTAACGCATTGTAGATGCAATCTTATTGCGTTTGTGTACCGTTCCAAGACCCCCTCGTGGACTGGGCGCCGGAAGGCTTACTCATCGTAGCCTGCTGCTACGATGGAATCTTGGATTGCCGCTAGAGTTTCCGTCGATGCAGCTCCAAGCACCACGGCGCCTTCATAAAAGCGACCGCCGCCGCCGTTGCTATTGTCGCCGCCTATCCCGAGGATGATCGAGCCCTGCTTGTGCATGGGAACGTAGCCTGGTTTCTCGGGGCGGATCCCATCATACATCGTCTTGAGCGCTCCGGCCTGGGAGTCGCCACCGTACAGAGCGAAGCGACCATTGCCGTTGTTCTTGTCCGCGGTGTCACCGACCAACACAGCCGTGACGAAGTCGTGCTGGAGCGAGGTGTTGGTAGAGATGGGGCCATCTTGTCCGTTTTCCCAACCGGCGAACAATCCGTTCTCGAGGTCCGCCATCACCCATGGACCGTCACCGACGCCGCGGCCCCAGATTGCTCCATTGCCGAAGTTTACGGCCTCTGCAGTGCCGTTGCCGTCGTTGTTTTGGCTTGTTTCCGCGTTGCCGTAGCTGAAGCAGCAGCCGTTGATCGTATCGTGCTGACTCGTGACCATGTAGATCGTTTCGGGCTCGTCGCTCACGGGCATACCCGAAGGAAAGTCGTCAGGGTACGCACAATCGTTGCAGGCAGCGCGGTAGCCGATCCCTGGGCGAATCAAGACGCCGTAGACCTCATGCCCATTGATTGTTGTGGGCAGAGCTTCGGCAGATGCCGGATTGCCGGGAGTAGATTTTGCACTGCCCTTGGGCGCTGCTGCTAGGTGATTGCCTTGTCCGGATTGATCGTAGATGATCGAAATGAAGCAGGTTTGTGTGCCACAGAAGTCGTCTTGCGCGGTGGCATCCGCGTAGCCGACGGAAGAGGCGAAAATGTCGAGGGCCTCGCCCGGGCATGGGGAGGAGTCATCCTTGCACACTTGGTAGAGAGGCCCATCGTAAGTGCTACGCAGTTGCCTCACGGTGCTGTGTGCTGCAACGCAAATGTGACCGTCGGCCTCGAAGGTGTCGCAAGGCAAGTCCAGGAGAGCAGTTTGGTTGCCGCTACCGCCTTCGCCTGACGTGGTTCCCGAGCCGCTCGTCGTGGATGTGTCGCCATCACCATCACCAGTTGCGTCGCCATTGCCGCTGGTGTCGGCATCGCCAGTTGCGTCGGCATCACCGGTTGCGTCGGCATCGCCGCTGGTGTCGGCATCACCGGTCGTGTCGGCATCGCCAGTCGCGTCGCCATTACCAGTCGCGTCGCCATTACCGGTCGCGTCGCCGTCGCCTACCCCGGGGTCCTTATCCACGTTCAGAGATTCTCCCCCACATGAATAGGCTAGGGCTAGTCCTACCGATCCGACGATGATTGCTTGCTTCATGGTTGTTTTCCTTTGCTCGTGGTTGGTGTGCTTTTGAGGTTCGGGTCGCCCACGAACTTTCGTGCTCGGTCGACCAAGGGATTGTTGGGATGCTGTTCGACGAAGCGACGAGCTAGATTTTGTGCCTCTTGCTTGCGACCGACCGAAGTAAGCGCTTCGATACGCAAGAGGCTGGATTCGGCCGAAAGTTGCCGCCATCCGAATTTTTCTCCGAAGTGATCCAGTTCAGCGAGGGCGGTTTGTGCATCTCCTCGACTCAGAGCCGCGCGCGCTTGCTGCACGCTGCCCAGCTCTTGCTCCAAGGTTGAATGGGCACCAGGTGACTTTGGTCTATCGGTGGGAGTTGTTGTGGCGGAGCGTGGTTGAGCGGGGGGCGTACGCTTGGGGGGCGTTGGCGTTGGCGCTGGCATCTGCTGGGGAGGGCCGGTCCTTTCCGTCGCGGCATCGCTTGGTGCAGACTCGTCGGCGTCGTGCGCTGGGGTTTCTTGCGCGACCCATGAGGGCGCCGGTGATTCTGCCACGATCTCAATATCTTGGGGTCGTCGACTGGTCGTCATCACGACCACCGCGCCCAAGGCGGCGGCAGCGAACAAGAGCCCGAGGCGAGCCCGGGGCGACGTTCGACGGTTGGGTGTCGTGGCGAGTGGCAGGCGCGAGCGCGATGCCAAGGTTTGCGCAATGCGCCTACGTGTTGTTTCCGGAGCAGCCTCCTTGCGTGCTGCCGCAAAAAGCTCCTCGTAAAGCTCGCGTGTCGGACCGTCGCTCATGGCCCGCCTCGAAACGGATTGCGAGCAGTGTGTTTGCCCAATAGTTCACGAAAGCGCTGCCGTGCCAGTCTAAGACGACTTGCGGCGGTACCAACGGGGATCTGTTCGAGGGCGGCGATCTCGCTGACTTCGAGTTCTTCGACTTCGGCCAAGACCAAAGCACGATGCAATTTTTCCGGCAGTTTGACGAGCAGGTCGTCGAGTAAGTCCCAGGCCTGGCGTAGCGAAACCTGGGCATCCGGCGCCATGCTGGACCGATCGAGCTCCACCCTGCGGTCTCCGTCGATCAGCTCCATCGGTTCCTCCCGGCGTCTTTTCTCCGCGCGACGCGCATGGCCCGCGACGCGCACCGCAATCCCGTAGAGGAAGGCGCGCTCCCGATTCGGGGCAATGCGGTTGAGTTTGGTCGAAGCGATCATGAATACCTGCTGAGCGGCGTCGTCAGCGTCAGCTGGGCGCAGTCCCATCCTTCGAAGGACCCTCCAAATGAACGCAAAGTGTTCGTTCAGGAGGGTTTCGATCTCGGGAGAACTGGATTTTTCCGCTGACGAATCGATAGCGACCTCGCCATCAGCTGCGGCCGCGTCCACCATGACCACTCATGCCCGCGACTTGCCGCGACGATCACTAAAAAGCAAAGGATGTCCCCAACGAGGCACTCATTCCGATCAGACTCGACCGATAGAGCGTGGTGGACCCAGCATTGATCGAGTAGCGTTGGAGGGGAACGAGGCCCCCAACTTCCGCTTCCACCGCGAAGGGACGAGCCACGACCCACCGGCCGTGCAAGTGAACCCCGAGGGCGCCCCAGAGCCCTGTGTCCTTGTAGGGACCGGTGGCCTGGAGCTGGCCGATTTCTCCCATTGCGCAGGGAGCGAGGGAGAACTGATTGTTCTCCCATGCCACTGGGCAGAGCGCCAGGCGACCGGCCCAAATAGTCTGACGGATACGACCGCTTGTCGTGTTTGACGCGCCCCACGCGCCGACGCCTGCGCCACGGATCGTTAAGTCCGGAAGGACTTTCGAAAATAGACCGCTTACCTCGAAAAAGGCGCTGGCGCGCCCCATCGGGTGTCGCGCCACACCACTCAGCACTCCACCCTGGACTCCCAGGCGCACCTCAAGGGAGGACGAATCGTGCCGAGTCGGGGGAGGGGGCGTGTCGTCCTTGGTCGTTATTGTGGTGTTTTTGGAGGAATGCGATTGGTTTGAGAGCTCAGAATCTGTCGACTCGCCTGTCGTTGGCGGGGCTTCCGTTGCTTCGGTCACCTCGGGTTTTTCGACTGGGGTGCTCGGGGCGGGTCCGTCTTGGGGAGTCCCGGCGGTCTCCGCTGTGGGATCGAGGGCGAGGGCTAGATTGAGCGCCAAGACGTCGGCGACGCGCCCGCAACTGGGGTCAGTGACCTGGCGGATGGCGACTGTTCCTTGCCCGGATTCGCGCTCGAGTTGGCCGCGAGCGCCCTCGGGGGTTTGCGCAAGATTGACGACAAAATCAACACGATCTCCTGCCTGAGCCAAGCGAATCAGAGGGGCGCGATCACCGACGCGCGCTAGAAAAGCAGCGCCATCTGGGCAATCTTCGGTGCTGCGGTACCAAAGCACGGCGGCTTGTTCGTCGGGCTTGGGGGCTGGCTTTTGTTGCGACTGCGCAGGCTGCTCCGACGGGGGGCCTTGTGGTTCTTGGGCCTGGGCGCTGGCCGAGCTGACCCATGCGAACATGAACAAGGGGAGGAGCCGGTTCCCTGATGAGACGGCATGGTGCATGAGGCAGCGGTGCATAGCCGATGGAAGGGTGACTTGTCACGAACGACTCGGGAGGAAACTTTGTATTGCTAAAGTTGTATCCCCGAGGGGCGAAGTTCTGCCCCCACCCAAGACATCGCGTGAAGGGGTGCGATGCGGGCAGCAATGCGTTAGGTCTTGGAGAGCCAGTGTGCCGTCCGTGAGCTGGCGCATGACAAATGTGCTCGCTCAATACACGACGGCAAAGCCCAGGCGCGCGTTAATGGGCGGCCCTGCGACGCTGTGGAGGGTTGGGATCTGGCTTGCCCCATCAGTGGGATCCCAGTCACTGGCGTAATGATTCTCACCGTCACGAATTTTTCGATTGAGAAGGTTCTCCACTGCAAGATCCAGCTGAAAGTGTTCGAAATGATATCCAAGTGTTGCGTCCAGTCGGGCCATCGGGGCGCCCCGCGCCCCGTGGGGAAGGACCCGTGGGGCCAGAGCGAAGAAGCGCGCGCCCGCTCGCCACCCAGAAGGGTGGGTGAGGACCGCGAGCAGGCTTCCAGAAAGCCACGGCGCGAAAGGAACCTGGTTTCCTGAGTTCACAAACCGTGCATCGACAAGAGTCGCATCAGCCTCCAGAAGGAGCCAACCAGTCGGGCGCGACCGCAGGTCGAGTTCTACTCCCAGACGTCGGGTTCCGTTGAGTTCCAGATTGAGTCCAGAAACATGATCGAAGACCGCTTCGCGGGCGATGAATGTGGCAAAACCGGACGCCATGACTTCGAGATTTTTCGAAGCTTTGATTCGAGTTCCCAGCTCAAGCGCGTCGGACAAGGTCATGCTTGGTTCACCTCCGCGATAGAGCTCTTCGGAGATGCCGCTACGACGCGGCTCGTAGCTGGAAAACGCGCGTGCTTCCGGCGGACGGAAACCTCGCCCATAGGAGAAGAACAGGTTCCAAGGTTCGAAAACTTTCCAGCTGGCCGTCACTCGGGGAGAGGCAGCGAGCAGTGTTCCCAGGGCGCTTGACGATTCGTCGGTTTGGTCGTGGGCCGACACCTGCACTACGTCGAGACGTCCCCCCAATGTCAACGAGAGCGATTCGGTCGGCTTGAGTCGCAGAGAACCAAGAAGCGAGGATACGGTCTGTGCGCCGTCGAGTGCACGCTCCACGCCAATCGACTCCTCTGCTTTGCCGACGTGCTGTTGCGACTGCTCCAAGAGGTCTCCATGAACGCTCAGACCGTAGTGCAGGGCCATCCAACTACCGAGATGGATCGCGTCGTCCATGGCAACCCCGAAGTTTACGGTGGACTGACTTTGCCGACGACGATCTCCGTTGATCGAGTCAATCAAAAATCCTGTGTAGTTCTCTAAAAGAGAGAGACGCCTGTAGCCGCCGTAGACGGTTACCCCTATATCATGCCGACCCAGACGGCGACGGTAACGAAGCCCGAGCAAGGCTCGTCCCGACAGGCCACGGCCCGCGTGATCATAGGAGTCGTAGAAGCCCACGCGGCGAGTGCGCACATCGTCGTTGCGTATCGAACCTGGCAGTTCGAAACTCGCTAGGTAACCCGATGTCAGAAGCGATAGTGTTCCCGTTCTTGGCGAATCGGTCAGTCGCCAGCTAGCTAGGAAAGACCCACGATTGATCGCTCGATTTTGCCCAAACGATTCGTCGTGGAGAGCTTCCAAGGCGATGAAGTCCTTCCCGTCGTCATCTCGTGGACTGTATGTTCCGATGACCCGGTGTCGGTTGGTTGTGCCGGCTATGTAGCTCGCTCGCGCCCCTCGGTCCTCTTCGGCAATGCCCAAGCGATAATCGACCGAGCCAGCCATCGCAAAGGCTCCCTGACCGTCCAAGAAGGGCCCCTTGGTCGCCTCGACGGAGGAAATGGTTTCTGGAAGGATGAACCCTAGATCCAGGTATCCTTGACCATGAACGTTCGACCATTCATTGAGGGGAATTCCTTCGAGAGTGACCTCTAGATCGGTTCCATGGACCGCGTCGAAGCCGCGCAGAAAGAACTGGTGACCCTTACCCTCGCTCCCGTGTTGCACCAACGTCACCCCCGGCACCAGGCGCATCGCGTCTTCCGCGTTCCTCATCGGGATCGCCTTGATTTCTCTTTGCGTGACTGTGGTTTGGGAGCCAGACGGTGTGGGCGGCAGAGTCCCGCGAACGACGACCGTTTCTTGCCGCTCCATCCGGTAGCGTGTCCGTAGCGTGATCAATTCGTCTCCTGCTCCGGTCAGGACGGAGACAGGTTCCACAACTGGATCGTCCACCACGAGTTCGAACGACCCTCGAGGGACGCCCTCAACCACGAAGAGTCCGTTGTTGTCCGTGCGGGTCTGAGACGTCGTCCCGAGAGCCACCACTCGTACAAAGGGTATGGGTAGCCCCGAGTCGTGATCGATGACGAGCCCGCGAACTGAGCGAACTTTGTCTTCTCTCTGGGGCTCGTCCTCAAGCGAGGGGATTTCTTGAAGCTCAGGGCTGGTTCTGGCTTGGCCGGCTGCCGATGCTGACCAGCTGGCGATCAGAGTGATGGTCAGGCACTTCCTAATCGTCAATCGACAGCCCCAATGTGGCAGTGCCCTTCGCCATCCACGTGGCCTAAGGTCTTTGCCTGGGCGTTCAAGAACGCCCAAAGGTCATCGATGCCGTCCTCGCTTCCGGGATCGTATGCGCCGATGTCCGCGCTAGAGAGTTCCCCTTCGGTGATTTCTCCGTCGCCATTGTCGTCTGCTTCGGCAAGAGAATCGAAGAGCAAGTTCGGCTCTGTGGAGACTAAACTATCGTAGAACAAGTGGTCCGCATGTACGGTGATCTGAAACGTACTCGAGCCCCCGTCCTTCACCGACGTCGTCGTCTCGCAGTCGTGATAGGTTGTGGTGCGATGGAAGAGCCAGTGGAAGGTCTTGCTCTCGTCCCCTTTTGTTCCCCTGCCTTCGACGTCAACGCGCGTAATGGCGTACGAAGAATGGGTGTGGTCACCTTCGGCAACGGCAAGTGCTCCTATTTCGTGACCATCACCGGAAGAACCCTTCGTCAAGTCGATGGATTCGATTTGGGCCAAGGTTTCTCCCCCGACGACTACGTTCTCGATCGCAATCTCGAATCGCTCGAACTCGATTTGCCAGCCGTCATCCATTTCTGAAGATGGGATTCCCTCTTCGATGAACGACTCGCCATAGGCAGTCACAACGACAGTTCCTTCACCGTCTGGTGACGAACAGGTGAAGCTGGAGGTCGAAGCCAGCAAGAGTAGCATGTGGGCGAACTTCTTCATTCTTTCTCCTGGTGTGCGGGGTGGACATCAAGGGGGGAGGTAGCCGAAGTTAACTAGTTGAAAGAAATAGCTTTTACTTCAAAGTGGTCATGGGTTTGGAGAGCGCGGCGGAGCAAGTTGTATGCCTCCAAGAGCTCTTCAGGCTCAGCGTTGGGGATGATTTCAAGCTCCCCGTCCGATTCGTCATCCAGCGCTAGAAAGTCGAGACCGTCGAAGAGTGTATCGCCCTCCAGTTCGTCCAGCGTCTTGAGTTGGAGGTGTAGTCTGACCTTGCTCGCTTCTTTAAGGTCAAACTCGAAAGGAATACCTACCAGCTCGCGGTCGATTGGCGAGTCGATCAACGCCAGAAACGCCACCCGTCTCGAGTCCTTTTTGGCGGAGCCGCGAAGGATGGCTGTATGTCCCAAGAGGGAGTCGTCCTTGCTAACCTGAGCTTCGCTCGCCCTGGAGAACGTGAAATTCGCATTGGAGTACTTTCCGACGAGCAAGGTCGCACTTCCCAGGCTGGTGTCCCTTCCGGGAAGCCAGTCCAGAAGGAAACTACCCGGCATCTCGCCAGTGATGTCACCTCCTTGGCTGTGTCCCGGGTGAGCGAGGACGGGGGGCACGAGCCATTCGTAGGTCGTTTGCAAGAGTGAGGCGGTATGCTCTTCTCCGGCAATGGCGAAGGTGAGATCCCTCACGGCGATGCGGGCCTCAGTGACTTCGACTTCGTAGCCCAAATCCGTCATCACTCGACCGAGTCGCAGGGCATCCACAACTACCGGTACCTCCATCTGAACCGGCTCCTGGGGTGAACTGCAGCCCAAGAAACCCGTACAGACGCAAGCAAAAAGTCCTCTTTGGATGCCGGGGCTCATGCGCTCCTTCTTGACGTGTTCACCGAATTACTCTTGGTGCAGGTCGTACTACCACCGTGAGTCGCGGTAATCTATGGCGTCGCCGGCAGAACGCAGATTTTATGGGAGCTCATCGTTCACAGAGTATTCTTTCAGTCCGCCCATGGATTGGAGTAGGCGGGGTCCTTCAGGAACTCCTCATCGGTCAGTGACTCAAGAAACGCGATGACGTCCTCTCGCTCTTGCTTGGTCAACTCGAACCCAATGAGGAAGGCATTCTTGTGAGGGTTTTTGCTGCCGTCACCCGCAGATGCTCCGCTTTTGATGCGCCGTCCCCCCGAGGCATAGTGGTCCAAGACCTCGTCGAGAGTCTCAATGCTCCCATCGTGCATGTACGGCGCAGTGACGGCAATGTTGCGCAAAGTGGGTGCTTTGAATCGGCCCATATCACTCGGCTCCGCTGTGATGCTCATCACTCCCGTGTTGGGCTCTGGGTAGGCACCTTCGCCATCAATGTTGTACAGGCCGGTGTTGTGAAAGGGGGCATCATAGAAGGGTTTGCCTGCCCAGTAGGTGTGATCCGTGAGGTTGAAACCAACGTGACAATGAAAGCACTCCATCTTCTCCGAGTTGAACAGGACGTACCCTCGTTGGGCAGACTTGCTGATGGCCGTCGACTCCCCCTGCACCCAACGATCATACGGAGAGGAGCCTGAGATGATCGTGCGCTGGAAGGCACCGAGCGCCCGCGTGATTTGCTCCAGCGTGCCCAGTTCGTCCTCGCCCGGGTAGGCCGCGTCGAACAGTTCCTGATACAGCTCGTCTTTGGCCAGTTTTTCTTCGAGTTCCGAGGCCTCTCGCAAGCCCAACTCCACAGGCGTCTCGCCAAACATGGGGATTAAAGCTTGTCGTTCTAACTCGGTCATGAGGGGATGCCCCCAAGTGAGAGTGGCGGCATACCCTACATTCGCCAGGGTCATCGAGTTGCGGGGCAAGCGTTCACCAGTCGACCCCACAGCCGTCTGTTTCCCGTCGGTGAAAGCGAGCTCCTGTTTGTGGCAACTGGCACAAGACATCGAGTCGTCTCCGCTCAATCTTTTGTCGTAAAAGAGGTGGCGCCCCAGCTTCACTTTGGCTGGCGTCGTTGGATTGTCCTCCGGTTCCCATGGCTTGGGGAAACCGCGGGGTAGATCCCAGTCGTAGTCTTCTTCGGTTTCGGATCCTGGGAGACCGCCTCCACCACCCATGGCGTCGCCTCCCATGCCATCTGGTGCTTTTTCTGATCCGGAACACCCATAGGCGGTCATCAGGACGAAGGCTGAGACCAGCACACCCTTGTTTGTTTTCTGGCTCATTTGCTTCCGATACGAAAGACCATTTGCTGGTCCAGTTGATCTCCGGTCTGGAAGTCGAGGCCGACACTTTCGAAGAAACCCGAGCAAGACTCCCCGCTCGAGTGACACTGGCTCTTTTGGGCTAAATCCGTTGTCTTCATCATGGCCCCGATGTCGGCGACAATGACGTCATCTTGCAGCGAGAAGCCTTCCTCTAGGCGAATCTCGTTACGGTTTTGCTGTGCACATTCGACGGTAGGAGGAGCCCCACGATTCGGACCGGCGCCGCCGTCTCCCTGAGCGGGGGTATTGTCGCAGCCAGTACTGCCCAAGTGAAACACACCCACGCCGGGGTCTTCGCCTTTCTTGGGTTCAGCTGTTGCCGCGAGCTCTGCGCGGATGAATTTGTATCCGGAGAGCCATCCCCAAGTCATGCCGCCGGCCTGGAGTGGGTCAGGGAGAGTAGCGGGATCCTCGTGGTTTAAGTCAAGGGGCACGGCGGTGCTGAACACGACCCCTACGTAGTCCCCTTCGGGAATTGAGCCCGTGACCTTGGCGTTCATCACCTTGTTTCCGTTCTTGCAGCCAGCCGAACCGTCTTCGAAATCGAGCAGCGCCACGGTCGGTGATTGCCATGGAGAACGTGTTTCGAGGCTGACCGGGACTTCGTCCCCGTCCTCATCAATGAGACGCACTTCGGAGACGAAGAAACGGAAGTCTTGGGGCGTCACTTCGACCTCGGACGACCCCTGCTTTTCGTAAGTTTCCCCGCATTCGAAGAGTTCATCACCCACTTGGGCCCTAAAGTTCAGAGTCACGGACTTGGTGGGGATGTTGCCATCTCCATCGCCCTGCGCTCCGCCGTCTCCATCGCCCTGCGCTCCGCCGTGCCCATCGCCCGTTGCGTCGCTGTTATCGTCGCTACAGGCGCCCAAGGACACGGGAACGAGTGCAATTGAGGTAAAAATGAGGAAATTTCTGAGTTTCATGCTGTCCTCCTTACCACTGGCAGCGAGCGTGCAAATGCGACGAATTGTCGCACCTCTACTTGGTCAGCGAAAAGAGCTGTACGTTTGTTAAGATAACTTCTTCAACGGGCTCCGACCGGGCGACAATGCGCCTGAGTTCAGCGTAGTGACGCGGCTGAGCGTTGCTCGGACTATCTCGAAGTCGACGTCCGTTTGTCGTTGCCGTTCGAAAAAGCTCATTCTTCAGGTCGAAAGCGACCCAAAAGAAGGGCGTTACTTAGAACACTTACGCTCGATAGCGCCATGGCTGCGCCTGCTAACATAGGTGTGAGAAAGCCTAGCGCAGCGAGGGGGATCCCGAGCACGTTGTAGGCAAAGGCCCAAAAAAGGTTTTGGTGAATTTTCGACGTCGTTGCTTGTGAAATCCGCACGGCTTCGACAACCAAGCGAGGCTCAGCTCGCATCAGCGTGATGCCCGCTGTATGCATGGCCACGTCCGTCCCGGTGCCCATGGCGAAGGCAACATCCGCCGTCGCCAAGGCGGGTGCATCGTTGACTCCGTCGCCCACCATGGCGACCAGATCGCCGTTCTTCTTGAGATCCTCAATCTTTTGAGCCTTCTGTTCGGGCAGTACTTCGGCGAGTACCTCGTCTACTCCAAGTCGCCGACCGACAAACTCCGCTGCGCGACGATTGTCTCCGGTAAGCAGGACAGTTTTGAGGCCTGCCATGCGAAGGCGGGCTATGGCTGCGACTGAGCCCTCTCGAATCGAATCGCCGACGGCGATCGCGCCCGTGACCTCTTCGCCCAAAGTCACCCAAACTACGGTGCGACCTTCTGACTCCCAGCGCTCGGCTTGCTCCTGGAATGGGGCGAAGCTGATTCCTCGCTCCTTGAGCCAACCGGGACTTCCTACCCTGACAATGCCCGCTTCCACTTCTGCTTGCACTCCACGACCAGGCAATGCTTGGAATCCGGTGGCGGGGGGAACATCGAGATCTAGGGTTCGAGCGTACTTTACAATAGCCGAGCCCAGCGGGTGCTCGCTCCCTATTTGTGCCGCCGCGGCTAGGCTGATCAGGCGCTTTTGATCCAGAGCCGCGGCGTCCACCACGGCAGTGTTTCCGTTGGTGAGAGTTCCGGTTTTGTCGAAGACCACGGTGCGCAGACCGCGTGCGTGCTCGAGAGCATCTGCATCCTTAATGAGAATACCCGAACGAGCGGCGGCTCCTATGCCCACCATCAACGCAGCTGGGGTGGCCAGACCCAGAGCACATGGACAAGCAATGACCAGTACCGAGACTGAGGCGACGAGAGCTGCCTCTATTGCCGTTCCGAACGCGAAAGATAGGCCGAAGGTGAGCAGTGCGATGCCCATCACGACGGGTACGAACACGGCGGCGATCTTGTCGACCGTCCTCTGGATAGGCGGTTTGCTTCCCTGGGCATGGGACACCATTTCTTGGATCCGGCTCAGCATGGATTCGGTCCCGACTCGAGTTGCTTTGAGCTCGATGAAGCCCTCCTTGTTGATAGAACCCCCCACCAGAAAATCCCCCGTCCTTTTGGCTACGGGTAGGCTTTCTCCGGTGATCAGAGATTCATCGCAGTGCGTGTTTCCTTCGATGATTTGCCCATCTACAGGGATCTGTTCCCCGGGACGAACGACAACAATCTGTCCCCGTTTGACCTCTTCCGTGGGCACCGTGGCTTCGCCCCCGTGCTCTTTCAGGCGAGCAGTTGTGGGTCGTAAGTTCGTCAACGCGCGAATGGCCGAGGAGGTCTGCTTCTTTGCTCGCCTTTCGAGCCACTTCCCAAGAAGAACGAAAGTGACGATCGCCGCAGCGCTTTCGAAGTAGAGGTGACCACCGCGCAGCAGGTGAGTGAGGGAAAGTCCGAAGGCGGCACTTGTTCCTATCGCCACCAGCACGTCCATGTTCGCAGTGCGAGCCCTGAGTGCCTTGTAGGCCCCGCGATAAAAGCGCGCTCCTCCGAACACCTGAACGGGAGTCGCTAAAGCGAGCTGCCAGAAGCCGCCCAGTTCCCAGTGGACCCCAAAGGGGAGCAGTAACATGGGAAGAAGGAGAGGCGCCGTCAGAGCGGCGGATCCGATCAGAATGGCCACGTCATTGGATGACCCTTGTGGCGCCGAGGCCGCTCTGGCCTGCGGGGTGGAGGTGCGCGGATAGGCGTTGTATCCAGCCCCCTCTAAGGCGGAGAAAAGACTTTCGTTTTGGACTGTGGAAAGGACTCGCAGTGATGCTGTCTCGGTGGCGAGGTTGACCGTGGCTTCGACCACCCCTTGCACTCGGGACAAAGAGCGTTCAACTCGAGCAACACAGCTCGCACATGTCATGCCCTCGATGGTCAGTTGACGCTCTTCTAGGGAGACTGTGTACCCAGCCTGCTCGATGGCTTCTACGATCTGGTTCAACGATGCGGATTCTTTTGACAGTTCGACCGTCGCCACTTCAGATGCAAAATTCACCGCGGTGGAGGTGACACCTTCAACGGCATTGATCTGTCGTTCGACCCGAGAGGCGCAGCCCGCGCAGGTCATTCCCTCGATGGGGATCCGAAGCGACAAGTGCGAGGGGGGTGATGAGGAAACTGGGGTCATGGGGGCTTGTTCTAGTGCTGCGAGCGTTTAAATTTGAGGGCTTCTTGGTCAGTCAGCGTTGAGAGACGGCTCGGTTTTCAGGAAGGGTCGCGGCACAAATGAGAAGAGAAAAGTGCGGAGACAGAGAGGGCCGAGCGCGGTTTCGAAGCCGACCTCACTATCTTGGGGATTCGGTAGCAGCCACGGTTGCTCGGTATTGTTGGTGAGCCGCGCCCCGGGAAGTTGAGTGCGCCGCGCCCCGCCTGCCTCGAGCTGTGACTGATTCTTGGGCGAACAGGCAACTACACAGATTAGGGCCAAGATCGAGATCGGGGTCTTCACGTGAGCCGGGCTAACCCACGTTGCTGCGGGCATCAAGCTCGTGCCTCTCACTATCGATCCGGGGCAAGTTTTCGGTCATTGTTGATGGGCAGACTACTGGCAGGCTCCGTTGAAACGCTCGGTTCCGGACCAGGAGCATTCGCCCGAAATGCAGTCAATGAGATTGTTGTTGAAGTCGTTCGTTGAGTGATCGAAGATCTTGAACCAGCCCCCATCGTCCCAAACAGCGGTGGGCTGACCTAGGTCCTTGGCGTGAGAGCCGTGGAAGTCTTCGTACCACTTTCGGATGTTGTTACAGTCCATGGTCGAATAGGCGCTTCCCCATCCCACGCCCCATTCGCCGATGTATACGGGCATGCCTTTTCCGACGGATTCTGCCCAATCGGCCATGAGTTTCATGGGATCATACTGATGGGCATCGGTCCATGGGTCGTCATAGGACCCTTGGTTGTCGCCACAAAACTCCCACGGATCATAGTGATGAAACTCGGCCATGAGATAGGGGTCGTTTCCTTCACCAATCCCCTCCAGGTCGGTCCAGACTTCGGGGATTTCATGGGCACCAAACCACTGATTCCCTCCGAAAAGGATGATGCGCTCGGCATCGATTTCTCGAATTTTGGCGTAAGCGAGGCTTGTCATTTCTCTCAGATCCTCGGCGGGCATGGCGCTCTCATCCGCCCGATGAGGCTCATTGAGGATTTCGAAAAGCAGGCGATAGTCGCGGTCCGCGAAGATCTCGGCGATATCTTTCCACAGCTGCTGCAGTACCGAGGAGCGGCTTTCGGTCTTGAGGCGGACCTCGTGATGCGCGTTGATGACGACAATGAGCTCTGGTTTGGAAAGCGCGTAGTCGACGACAGACTCGATCACCGCAAGACGAGGATGTGAACGGTCGACCTCTCCGGTGGAGGCGTCCTTCACGAGCAGATCGCCGCCGATGCGTTCTGTCCAAGTGATCGGGATGCGCAGATTGCGAAACCCCCGATCATAGTAGGCGTCGATCTTTGCCTGCGCGGCCTGCAGGCTACGCGGGTGTTGGGTGCTTTCGAACATTTGACCCAGATTGACTCCGCGTCCCATTTGCTCGCTAGCAACTTGAGCGGTGAAACCTATCGCTTGGCTTGAACCCCCGGAGCCGTCGCCGGGAGCCCCGCCTGCCCCAGAGCCACTTCCTCCCGTCGAGGGCGACGCTCCTGTTCCACCAGGGTTTAGGTTCCCCGGACTGCCTCCGGCGCCGTTCGAGTTGCTCGCTCCGCCAGCGGGAGCGCCGGTACCCTTCGAGCCTCCCGATCCCGTTACGCCGCCACTCGGGCTCCCCGCCGATGTTGCCTCCCGAGAGGGGCCTTCGGGGGAACTGCAGGCAGGCTCGAGAGCCAAAAGTAAAGGCAAGAATCGAAGTTTGAGGGAAAGGTGCATCAGGCGTTCAGCCTAGCATCGCTCTGGCCGATCGAGCCTTCACCTATCCCTCATACGTTCAGGTGAGTTGAAGCTTTGCTTGATGAGAATAATTATTCAGCTTGCCTTGAAGCTGCCGGCAGTCCTCGTATCAGCGACGGAAGTCCCGGCGATGATGGTTTGAAGGCCTTCGTTCCGCCCTTGGCTTGGGAGTTCATCTCTCAGTTTTGATTTCGTCTTACGTGGGTCCGAGCCATGCGCCAGACCCACGTGTTTCCTTCCCTGCGGGGGGATGACTTTTCGTTCGGGGCGTTTTATTCGTGACCATGAACGGGGCCGTCGGAGACCTTTGTTTCCTCGATCCCAGCGCGTCCCTTGTCGTTCTTCGTTTCTGTCCTGTAGCCTGCTCGCACCGCAACAAACGGAGCGTGGCGACGAGGCGATGAGACGACAAAAACATGACCAAACAGGAGCTAGGCTCCTATCTCGGCCCGGCGGGCGAGCGCGAGTCGTCCGCTTTGTCTCCTTCGTGCTGGGTTGCTGTGTACTCGGTTCGGCATGTCAGCCACGTCCAGCGCAGGATGCATCCGTTGAGCCGGAGCTGTCCTGCGAACAAAAAAAGCTCGACCTGGTTTCTACCCTTCGCGCACTCCCTGAGCACGCGGTGGGGGCTTCCGTGTCGGTGCGGCTTCCCGAATCGACATTGGGGGGCAATCTCGGCGCGGGTCCGGTGCTGGAGGTGCAGGATCATAGCCTGCTTCTGGATGGGAGTCCGATGGAAGGGGGCTCGTTCGATCAACGCCTAGATAGCCTGAGGGCGGAGCTCGCTGCTTGGGCAGAGAGTCGCGCAGGTGGGGACCGTCTTACTCTCTACGTTGCTGCAGCCGCCGATATCGAGGTGCAGCGGCTACGTGGTGTCTTAGACAGCCTTCCGAAGGGGGCCGTTCCTCGGCTCTTGTTCCGCGGCCCATCTTTGCCCCCTTCCCAGGCTCAGGAGCGCCCGGGTCTCGATGTGGCTCGAAAGATCCTTCAAGAGCGCGATCCAGCCCGGCGAGAGAACCTCGCAAAGAAGGGATACCAGAAGTTTTCGGACTGTGATGCCGTATCGGAGGCCGTATCCCGGGTGGATGGGCTTGGCCCCCAAGAGCGTTGGCCCCGTCTGCGAAGTGGACTCCTTGCCGCGAGTGAAAGCTGTAGCTGCGAATCTCTCAGTACTAGAGATCTCAAACACCTCATCGTAGCCGAGCAACGCGCGGGATCCATTGCCTTTGGCTCGATTCCACTCGCCTTTCTTCGAGATCAGCGTTGTGGCGCGAGTATGCCGCGCCGGTCCATCCAAAAGCTGTTGACTCAAATCGAGGAGTTCGACGCGGAGTTTTCCGGAAACTGGCAAGAGGGAGGTCTGGCCTTCGACCAAGTCATTACCAACGAACGTCTTCTCAACTACTTTTGTGATGCTCTACCCGGCGAAACACTGGCGGCCTTGCAGAAGCAGCGCGCGACTCTTTACCTTCGTGTCGGCGGCGAAGAGCTCTGCCAAGCTTGGACTTTTTCTCCGCTTGCTCCGGGATCGCCGATGGGGACCTGGAAGCGAAACGGCGGCGAGCCCCTGTCGCTGCATTATCGGCAAGGCGCCGAAGAGGTACGGATTTTCGGTCCAGCCGAAGACGGTTCTCACCCCACCGACGAGCGGAAATGGAGCTGCGACGAGGATGTACGCATGGAAGGCATCGACGAGCACTCCATCCAGCTCACCGAGGGGCGTTGGTTCTTCGACGAGACCAGCTGCTTGGAGGCCTCGGCCCAGGCGCGACTTGGGGGCTGCTTCGGACAATTGGTGTCTGGGCAGTTGATATCACCTTTGCCTCAGGAATCTCCTCCGGTTGTTCAGGCGGTAGAGTAAGGAAACATGTTTAGTCCAGATCCCGATACTGCGAAACGACAAATGCTCGCTGTTGTCTTCATGCTCACGGCTTTGGGGCACTTGGACGGCAAGTTCGACCTGGCCGAAAAGCGTTTTGTTCAAGAAAAGATCGCCGAGCTAGTCGAAAAGCGCATGCTCGAGGCAGTCGCCGACCCCTTGGCGCGACATGCTCAAACTGATCGCGTTATCGAGAAGTTTCAGCGGGTGGCAGCCAAGATCAATCGAGAGATCGTTGCTTTCTTCAGCGAATCGGTCGCCGAAGGAGAAAGTCAGCAAGACTTCATTCAGGCGAAGATCACTCTTCGCTGTTACGAATTGATGCACCCTTTCGAGCCTTCTGCCCGTGATGTGCTCTTCGAAATTCTCGAGGAGTTCATCCTAGCTGATGGTGTCGCCCATCCAGCCGAAGAAAAGCTCAGAGACGATTTGAAGCGGCTACTTTCCGAGCCGGTCGAACTCACGGAGTTCGAGCTCATCGAGGATGATTCGGCTCAGCGAGTGCAGCTTATGGAAGAGCAGCTCTTCACGCCCCGTTTGGATAACCACGCGTTTTTTACTCGACTTGAAAGCAGCTACCCACGAGATCCTCAGAGCTTTGCCTCAATAGCACTGAGCGATGTTGAGCTCGTCAAGAAGGTGCGCCGCACCTTGGACGATCAGCGCAGGGCTGGGGCTGGTCGCCTGGGAGAAGCGGATAGCTTTACCAGTTTTTCGGGTCAGTCGGCCTTTCTCGATGGCCATGTCTACGTTCTTCCGCCCGATGCGAACAAAGAATACGAGCTGCTCGTCCTGGGAGATCTGCATGGCTGCTATTCTTGTCTGAAGGCGGCCCTCATGCAGACGGACTTCTTGGCGAAGGTTCAAGCTCACGCGGACGACCCTCAAAACACAGTCGACACACGACTTGTTCTTCTGGGCGACTACATCGACCGGGGTCACTTTAGCTACGACGGCGTTTTGAGAACTTTGATGCAGCTCTATGTGACGGTGCCACATGCTGTGCATGTGCTGCGCGGCAATCACGAATACTACTTGGAGCATCAAGGGCGGATTTTGGCGCCGGTGCGTCCAGCCGAAGGCATGATGAATCTGAGTGGTGTGGCGGGCGACGGATTCTTCAAAGAGTTCATGCAACTGTTCGAGGAGCTACCCACGTCTCTGGCGTTCGATGGATTGTTCTTTACCCACGCCGGGATCCCTCGCGAAGCCACCTTGCGCGACAAATGGCGGGGCTTGTCATCCCTCAATGAGCCCGACATTCGCTTCGAGATGATGTGGAGTGACCCCAGTGATACCGAAGCTGTCCCCGACGAACTGCAAAAGAAGGTGGCGCGCTTTGGTTATGGCAGCTCCCAGTTTAGAAGTTTCATGGCCCGCATTGGCTGTCAGGCGATGTTTCGTGGACACGAGCGCATCGTCGATGGCTTTCGGGCGACGTGGTCCTTCCCTGACGCAAATCTCTACACCCTTTTTTCGGCCGGAGGGGCTAGCTGTGCGGATTTGCCCGAGTCGAGTAACTATCGTGAAGTGACCCCACGTGCTTTGTCGATTCGTTGGAAGGAAGGCGAAAGTACCGTGACTCCATTTCGTATCGATTGGGAACGCTACAGCGACCCGGCACGGAATCGATTCTTGGCTTAGAAGGCCTCTTCCCGGCCGCTGTCCGTTCGCAGGCGCACGCCCGTAGGAGTGAGGTAAGCGTCGGAGGTACGGTTTTTAAGTGAGTTCGATGCGTCCTAGGTCAAGCGCAGTCCTGTCGGCAGGCTGTCGCCGAGCAGGCGACTGACATCGCCCTGTCCTAGTTCGCCGGGACGAAGAACCAAATCGGTCCAAGTTGGAGGTGCGTCAACTTCGCCCAGACGCGTCACGATCTGCTCGCGCAGCTCGGGGGAGACGTCCACTTCCTCTACGTCGGTCCTACGAGCGATGGATGCAGCGGCGAAAGCTGCTCCGTCGGCTTGTTTCCAGTCGAGAGCGAGCAGGTGAGTGAGCCACTGCTCGGCTCTTTCACGTGGGATGACTGAGCTTGGGTGACCGTGGAAGAGAACTCGGGCCCCGACTCGCCCCAGGGGCCAATAGGAGCCGAGTTTCTTGGTACGTTGCAAAAAGAGTTCGCCAGCGCTCACTTTCTGCTCCGGACTGAGGCGCTCAAACGCAGCGATCATGCGCATCATCTCGACTGGTCCTTGTAGGGGAGGACCGGCCGGCGCCTTTCCGCCCCAAAGACTAGGGCGCACTTGTTCGAACAAGTGCGCCTGCTGGGTCGCATTCAGCCCAGCGGCGACTCGACGCCACAGCAACCACCATTGTCCCCAGTTTTCTTTCGAAGGGCGGAGACAGCCCGCTTTCTGGAGCGCCCAGAGTCTGTCGATACGTTGAGTGTCGCCCTTGATCCCAAAACCGGGGCGCAGCGTCCAACTCAAGAGTCGCAACCAGGCGAGCTCGTGGACGGACGATTGCGAGCGACCGTCGGCAGCCTCAAGAAGTGCGTCGGCGAGCACACGGCAGGTGGAGCCGGACCAGGTGCCCCGCGGACCAAGCGACTCTTCAAGCTGAGTCCGGAGCGCTCGCGGGGGGGCCTCGTGACCTGTAGCCAGGGCTTTTCGAATCAGACCTCCGCCACCATGGGCCTGGGGGTGGGGGGGCGCGTCCTCTTCCACTTCTTCTTCGCTTGGTGCAGATGAGTTTTCTTGGCGGAAGGCGGCCTTCTGCTGTGCTTGTTCCGCTCTTTTTGCGAGGGCGCCGCTCCGAACTACGAACTGAAGGCGCCAGCGCTGAGGCGGTAGCTCGGCGCTGACAAGCTCAAGGTGTAGGCTTCCAGAATCGTCTAGATAACTTTCCAGGCTCACGTTGACAGTGGTATCCCGTGGCTCACCCTTTTGACCACGGAGTAGTGTTTCCAAAGGAGGTAAGGGTTGAAGTTCGTCCTCGGTATTTTCGACTTCAACAAGAGCTCCTGCTTCGTCGACACGATCGCCGGTGTAGGTGAACAGAGGAAATCGGACGGGCTCGTTGAGCCGCAGCTGAAACATCCGATCGCGAACGCTCACGCGAGACCCTTCGTCGGCATTGCGAGGGGCCACACAAAGAGCCACGGTGCGTCCCTGGTGCTCAATGCCGATGTAATAGGCTCGTGCCGTGCCCCCGCCGATCAAGGTTCCCCGGCCGCGACGCGCCAAGCCAGAGCGAACGGCCCCCAAAGCGACAGCCGTATCGAGAGAGCGATGTTCGAGCAAGGTCGGGGCGCCTTGGGGGTACCAGCCGTCCATGACTTCCATGAAACGGCTCACAACTGCAGGTGCGTTGAAAACTCCACCGTTGAGTAGGACCAAATCTGGCCGAGGCAGACCTTCGACGATTGTTGCTTCGGCTTCGAGGGCTGCCGCCACGTGTTTGCGCAAAAAAGAACAAACATGACGGGGTACCGCCGTGTCGCTCGAGTAGGGCAGTCCCAGGGTTGTCAAACCGGCGCGAGCCGATTTTTGTGCCACGTCCTCCGGGCCGGTGCACGGAAAGCAGCCGTCGAGTAGGACTCGTTCGGCCTCTTCTTTTGTGACGGTGATGCTTCGTGTATTGCCGACCAGGCGCGAACCTCGCCCTTGATAGGAAATCACCGCTTCGTCGGGGGGCTCTTCGGAAAGTAGCCTTTCTTTGGCGTCCCGTGCCGACTGGA
Organism: Polyangiaceae bacterium; assembly: GCA_050300635.1. Lineage (GTDB taxonomy): Bacteria > Myxococcota_A > Polyangia > Polyangiales > Polyangiaceae > NIC37A-2. The sequence goes on along the minus strand of JBNKYC010000025.1, from coordinate 44,182 downwards.
CCAAGGCAGCCCAAACCGTGGCGTCCTCGGGGCGAGTGAGCTTTGCCTTTTCGAGAGCAAACATCGCTAGGGCGGCGTCCATGTTGTCCCCGCCGAGCATCAGGTGCCCGCCGACCGCAATGCGCTCGAGAGGCGGAAGTTGTGACTCGGGTGCGTCGGTTTCAATTGGGGGAAGCACCCGCAATAGGGTGAGATCGGTCGTGCCGCCGCCGACGTCGACGACCAAAATCAACTTGGCGGAGCTCAGTCGCACTCCGAGTGCCTCTCGCCGCTTTCGGGCGTCCGTTTGAACTTCGTCGCCTGCTGTCACTCCATCGGCATGAGCTCCCAGATAGTCATAAAAAGCGGCTTGGGGTTCTTCAAGCAGGCGCACCTCACCCAAGCCAGCTTCTGTTGCGGCTTCGCGGGTGAGCATGCGTGCTCCTTCATCAAAAGACGCGGGCACCGTGACTACGACGTCCTGACGCTCAAGCGGGGCATCTGGATGCCTTGCGCACCAAGCGGAGCGGAGGTGTTTGAGATAGGCGACTTGGGCTTCGAAAGGCGAAACTTGCGCTTCTTCATCTGGAGCACCAAAGGGCAGGATGGCGGCGCGTCGATTGACTCCACCATGGCAGATCCAGCTCTTGGCCGAGGCGACGAGCCGTCCGGGACTCTTTGCACCGCGCGTGCGAGCGTATTTGCCCACGACATGCTCAGCGCTCCCCCAGGGCAGGGCCCGATCAGCTTCGCCGAGTTCCCCAGGCGTTGGCAAGTATAAGAAGGAGGGAAGCAGTTCGTTAGCGCTGACTTCGCCGGGCGCGGTCAGTTGAGGGATCGCCAAGAGTACGAGACGTGGGCGCTCAAGTAGGGCTGCAGCCATCGCGCAATGGGTGGTGCCCAGATCGATGCCCACTACGAATTGAGCATCTTTGGTTGAGCTCGGCTCAGCCATTTGGGTCCAACCGAATATTGAAACTCAACTTCCATCGTCGATCGCTCGTGAGGTCGACGGCTGCGATCTCCAAAGTGCCCACCTCGGTGACACGCGCGTGGAGCCGTACCTCGACGACTTCTCCATCGTTCCCGTCGAGCAGAGTCTCAAGTGGCGACAGCTCAGTGAGTTCCGTCGGATCCACAACTGTGCCCACCCCGTCTTCGCTTCGCTCGCTTGACGCAAAAAACCGAAACGAGACGGGTTCACCCAGCACCAAGCCGAAGTTCTGCTCCAAGCTCACTTCGCTTCCTTCTTCCATACCAGAGGGGGCTACACAGATCGCGTCGATCCGCGGGGGGATCCCAGGGATAGCGAGTTCGGAACGTTCGATCCCGATGTAGTGGCTTTGCGCGGTGCCGCTCTTGATGCGTAAACCGCCTTCTCGAAGGGCGCGGGCATAGTAAGCTGCACCTCGACTCACGGCCAGAGCCGCGTCTGTTCCAGAAAGAGTCTCGGGTGCGTGGGCTCCTTGACTCGTTGCCCAGGCGCGCAAAACACCAAGCAGACGCTCCTGAATGATAGGCGATAATGTCACTCCTCCGTTGAAGAGCACCTTGTTCGGGAAGGGAGCGGCACTCGCTTCTTCGGAGTTCATCGCTCCCTTGGCCAAGAAGGCGGCCAAGTGACGGGTGATACCTGCGTCGCTCGCGTAGGGAAGCCCCAGGGTTTTCAGTCCGACGCGTCGCGGCGCTTGGGGGCGAGCATCGAAAGGGACCTGTGGGAAGAAGCCTTCGAGGAGGACGGCGTCGAGCTCCTTGTGTGTCAATTGGGTGCGGATGCTGCCCCCAATCAAACGACTGCTGCGGCCGGGAATGATCACGGGGCAGTCTTCGGGTGCCGCTTCCGAGAGTAGGGTTTCTTTGGCAAGTCGGCAGGCGTGCACGAGCGCTAGCATCTGCCAGTCGTCCAGCTTTTTTCCTTCAGCTTCGAGACGCGCTCGGACCGTATAGGCCAGAGCCATGTCCATGTTGTCGCCTCCTAGGAGAATATGATCCCCTACGGCGATGCGCTCGAGTTGAAGCTGCCCTGCTTCCTCCGAGACGGAAATCAACGAAAAATCTGTGGTGCCGCCGCCGATGTCGACGACCAAGATCCGATCACCGACCTCAACTTGCTTGCGCCAAGCTCCCTTGCTTTGGGCGACCCAGTCATAGAGCGCCGCCTGAGGTTCTTCGAGCAGGCGCAGAGAACGACCCAGTCCAGCTAAGGTGGCGGCTTCACAGGTCAGATCACGGGCGACGGCATCAAACGAGGCCGGCACAGTGAGCACGACGTTCTGTTCGGCGAGCGGAGCCGCTGGGTGCGCGTGATCCCAGGCTGCGCGCAGATGGGATAGATAGGCGACTGAGGCGGCGAGGGGCGAGACCTTCTGTACTTCCTCTGCGGCCCCCCAAGGCAAAATGGCCGCCTTTCGATCAACTCCGGCGTGGCTGAGCCAGCTCTTTGCACTCGAGACGAGGCGAGTTGGGGTCGATGCTCCTTTGCTCCGGGCGAACTCACCGGTGACTCGATCGTTTTCCGACTGCCAGGGTAAATCGAGACCAGAAGGAGGAAACTCGCCTTCAGCGGGAAGATACAAAAAGGAGGGGAGGAGAGGGCGGCCGCTCGTCTCGCCTGGGGCGATCACCTGGGTGATGGTGAGCGGTTTGGGGACCGAAGTTTCATCCCCCGGCGGAACATGACTGAGCGCGCAATGCGTCGTCCCGAGGTCGATTCCGATGGCGAGAGGAGCAGTGGAGTCACTCATGGGTGTTGTCTTTTGAACTGAGGGCGTCTTCGGGCAGGGGCTCTAGAACGATCAAACTTCGACTTCGGCTGGGGCGAGCACTCGCGCGTCATGTTCGGCGCTGAGCTCCGGTAAACGAACACGCGTGGCTTTCCATCCGTGGTGCGCCAAGGTTCCCGAGAAAGGCGGTTTTCCTGAGACATTCCCTGTGACCCGCGTGGCATAAGCGTCATACCCCGGCTCTAGGGTCACTTGCTCGCCGTCTGCTTCGTTTCGGATCGGCCCGATGTCGATGTATTCCGCAAGCCCTCGCTTACACCCGTCTTGCACGACACGCGCGGCGGCACCGATTTCCTCGTCGCCAAAGCCACTCATGTCCTCTTGGATGAAGTCAACAAACCGTCCTTCGCGTTGCAAGATCGAGAGCAACTGCAAGGCCGGGGTGAAGTCGACCTCGGGTTCGACGGCAGCGATCGGCTCGTCAAGTTTGCCTCGAACAGGCTCAGACTCTTCTTTCGGCGCGACCTGAGCGTCGTCTTGCAAAGGCGGAAGAGCCAGCCTCGCGTCGAGCTCGGCGATGCGGGCCGCCAGGGATCCACTGAAGAGGACCCGAAAGGGGAGAGAAAAGGCGAGGGCGAGGCGTGAACCGAAATTAAGGTCTTCCAAGGGCATCTCCGTGGCACTGGGCCGGGGCTCTCGGTTTGATGCCACTTCACCCCGCCGATGACAACAACTACTCCGAGGGGGGGCCTGACCGCATCTGTCGGGGACAGGAGCCAGGCGTTCTGTTGGGAGTTTGGGCGCCTTTGGGGGCGGCTGAACGGTGCCGCCCCCAATCCGACCCGTTATGGAAGTGGGTTTTCCATGTCGTCAGGAGTGTCGCTCCCGCAGTCAGTCCCTGCCAAACAGGTGGCAAAGGGATCGGCGTTACCACCGGGGGTGTCGTTTCCGCAGTCAGTCCCTTCCAAGCAGGTGGCAAAGGGATCGGCGTTACCACCGGGGGTGTCGTTTCCGCAATCGGTCCCTTCCAGACAGGTGCCGCCCGCAGGTCCGGCGTCACCGCCAGGGGTGTCGTTTCCGCAATCCTCTCCCGCAGGGCAGGTGCCTGCATCTTGGCTTGAGGAGTCTGACGGAGGGGTGTCGCTATCGGATTCTTCGGTTTCCATGGCGCAACCGCCAAGGAGCAAAGCCAGGGGTAAACAGTATATAGCTTTCATTTTAACTCTCTTTCTCGCGTTGATCAGAGACGAAACGCGTCTTGGTGAGGAAGCACGTTTGTTTCCTCTTTCTGATGTCAAGCATGCGAGTTTTGTGCGGCGTGATCTAGCCAAAAACAGCTGTAATATGGCGATATCGTGCCTCGTATTTTCACTCTACCGTGCGTTCCTGGGCAACTCGAATATGAGTCCGAGATGAGTCGCTCTTGAGTTTGGGGTCTTCGAAGCGCACCAGGTGCATGGTCAGTAGAGCTGCGACTTCTTCGGGCTTGGATTCGGCGACGATGGTTCGCACTTCCCGGTAGGCCGCCCGCAGGCGTTCTTCCACTTTTTCGGAGTCCTTCCTCGACAGAGCGATCACATTGTACGCGAACCAATCCGAGTCCGAATTCTCGCGCAGGCGACGTCCGGCCTTCTCGGCCCAATGCATACGCAATTGATGTCTTTGCTCGGGGGTTCCCGCGGTCGAGACGGTGAGCTCGGAGACGACCGATAGGCAGTGGTTTCTTTCTTCCAGCACCCCCACCCGTTTGAGTTCTTCTAGCCAGTTCATTACCTCCTCACGGGGGTGATTCAGGATGTGGGCGGCTTTGTCGACGACAACGGAAGCGCGTGCTGATTTTTCGGTCTCGACAATACGGAGGAAAAGAGCCGTGTCTGGCTTTTCGAGCGCGAGTCGTCGCGCCGCGTCTACCTTTTCGGCGCGCTCTGCGAGTACGGGGACTTCGCGAATCGAGACCAGTGCCCCCACCCAATCTTGAACTCGTCCGGTGAGGGCGTCGACGAGCAGGAGAAACTCGGGCAGACGGGGTTCGGTTTCTCCGCTTAGCCAGCGACCGATTGAGTAACGGGACCTGCCGGTACGTGCCGTGAGCACGGCCATTTTTGTGGAGCCCCTCAACCCGCGGAGCCACGCAGAAACGTCTTCGGTTGTTGTGAAGTCAAGGCAATCGGCTTGAGCTCGTGTAGGAAGAAAGGTGGCAAAAGCCTCTCGGGGATCGAGTCGCACTTTGACAGCGGCCCGGAGCGTTTCCGTGATGGTGGGAGAGCGTCGGCTGTTTTCCCAGTCGGTGATTGGATTGGCGCGATAGCCGAGGCGTCGGCTGAAGGCGATTTGAGAGCGCTTGCCTCGTAAGGCACGAAGCAGTTGACTGGCCGCAAGTCGATAGGTCTCGAGTTCTTGGGCTTGCATGGCGTTGGGCTTAGCCACCGGGGGAACAGTCCGTAGGAGCGACCTTGTCTATCTTCTGGTCATCACTTCGGATATCGCCGCTCTTCGGAGCTGAGGTCCTTCGCTCTTCCCAAAGGGAAAAACAGTTTGAGCCAGTGAGTTCGGTGAGGCTCATGTTCTGGCTCGGATCGTCTCTAGAAAAGAGGACTTCATCACCTATCACCGGCACCAACGAAAGGTGGGGTGGGGCGCTCTCATCTTCACCGTAAGCGACGATCACCAAGACCGCCTCGCCCGGTACAGCACGCTCTGAAGTAAAATACCCCGAACTGCAACCGTCCACGACGCCTCGAAGGGAGTCGAAGTGGAGTGTGGCCGCTGGGGTGAGGGGCTCTTGCAAAGTCACCTGAGTGGCGGCCCCCTCGCCCCCGTCGAGTTGTCCTAAAAAGGCGAGATGTTCGTCAGTTAGACAGGGGCCCGCAAATTGCGTTCCTTCGTCTCCCGACTGCCCGCCATCGGCGTCATCTAGGCTCGAAGGAGCCCATCCCAAGGGCGAGTCGTTCGAAACTCCGTTTCCGACGCAGGCGCAAGGCAGTAGAGCGATGAGGGCCACGGACCCAAGGCGCCAGGTCGAAAAGAGTCGCTGCTTTGCCGGATAGGGCGGTTTCACAGTGGTAAGTGTGCAACCCTGGGAAAGAAGGTTCAAGGTAGAATTGCCCAAATTTGAACAAGAGACTGACCCGATATTGCCCCGACCTGTGCATTTTTGGGAAACTTCGGCGGAGTGTCTTAGTTTTACCTGGGATCGTCTCGAGCGGTCAGAAACGCCTGGGCGAAGGGGGACACTTCCGCCCAAGCGGCCGCGCGGTCGAGCTAATACAGCGAGAGGAACTCCCAGACTTCGCCAGGGTTAAAAACGGCGGTGAAAGGAGTTGTTTGTGCTATTCGGACGCGAAAACCGGGAGATCAAGCGCTCGAGCTGCGGCGCTGGTGAGTCGAACCGAAGTGGGAGAGGGCGTCCAAGGAGGGAAAGGACTCGGGCTGGAGCAGTACATCCTGCACGCTCGTTTGTCTTTCGAGACCTTGGACGACTTCCTTCAGGGCTACGGCTGTGGTGACTGGTTTGATGACGGTCGACGTCAGGAGGCCTTCCCGGACGTACCTCTGACCTCCATCAGGTAGCCCATCGCAGGCCAAGAGGGGGAGATGAGACAAGTCGGACTTGCGCCGGGTGAAGACGCGACTCGCACCCAGGGCCATTTCGTCATTCTGAGCGCAAATCAGCCGAGGGGTGAAATCGTGAGGGCGGTCCAGAAATGAGTTCATGGCTCTTGCCGCGCTTCCCTCAGTCCAATCGCCAGCGAGGGTTTTTCCGATCTTGATCCGACGGCCGCGCAGCCCTTCTTCGAATCCCCAACGTCGGGCTTTGACCTCGGGCTGGAGGCTCGGGCCTTCGATGTAAAGAACGCGTCCGCCGTCGGGCAAGAGGGTGCGACACTGGGCCGCGTGAATCTGTCCGATGTCTTCCTCGTTGGTGGTGACGGACATCACGATCCGTTCAGAGAACTCACTCCGCAGCTCGGCGATGGAGGTGGCCAAACCTGAGACCTCGACCCAGGCGATCCCCGCCGAAAGAGCAGCCCGTGCCGTCGAACCGTAGCCCTCGGCGCGGCCCACGAGCTCGACAATGATGGCCTGAGGTCGCTTCTCTGGTGGTTTGCGGACCAGGGCCATGACCTGCTGAATCTGGGTGAAGGCGCTGTTTTCGGCGAAGGATATGCTCACCGATGCGCCGAGTTGAGCAGCGGCTTCTCGCGCCGCACGTGCCTGCGCCTGCTGGAATTCCTGATGTTCGTATCTCAGGAGAACGGCGATGGACAACGCTGGCACGGGATAATGGTACTACGACACCGAAGATTTGAGGCAAGACTTTGCTATTTTCTCAAGGTTTGATCATTCTACTGTAGGTGTATGAACGACCGCGCTCTCACTCCGAGCTCGACGGGGGGCGCGGCATGACCCCAACCCTGTCTCTTTGTTATGCCTGATGTCGTGAGGGGTGAGGGGTATCGACCAGAACTGGACGGGATGAGGGCCGTTGCGGTGCTTGGCGTGCTGGGGTTTCACTCTGAGCTGCCCGTGGTGGGGAGTTGGCTTTCAGGGGGATACCTGGGTGTCGACGTCTTTTTCGTCTTGTCGGGGTACCTGATTGCGCGGCTGATTCAGGGCGAACTCGAGCGCGGCGAGTTTTCGTTTTTGGGGTTCTACTTTCGTCGTATGCGTCGGATTCTGCCGGGTCTCGTCCTGGTCGTCTTGGCGACGACTCTGAGTGGGCTTTGGTTGTTGCCGCGTGGGAGTTGCACAGCGCTTCTGACGAGCGTGATCTCTGTGGCGACCTTTTCTTCCAACTTCTACTTTTGGGGTGAGTCGGGCTACTTCGGTTCGACCGCCGGCGCTCCGCTCCTTCATACCTGGTCGCTCGCGATTGAAGGGCAGTTTTATCTGATCTTTCCACCGCTGCTCTGGCTGATCAAAAAGAAGGTTCCACAACGGACTTCGTTGATTCTCGGATTGCTTGGTGCAACGAGTTTTGGCTTGGCCCAATATGCGAGCGTTTATCATCCGGTCGCATCGTTCTATTGGCTCCCCACCCGTTTTTGGGAGTTCATGGCGGGAAGCATGGTCGCAGGCTGGAGTAAGTCGCTTGTTCCGACCTGGCTTGGTGATTTGGGGCTACTTCTGATCCTTGCTTCTATGGCTACCTTGGACGAAGGCTCAGTTCATCCTGGCTTTCTGAGCTTGCCTTGTGTTGTCGGCGCCGGGTTGGTGCTCGCCCAGGGGCAGGGAGGGCAGGGGAGCCGCCCGGGAGGGCCCCTGCTCAGATGCCTATCGACTCCTCCACTCGTTCGCTTAGGACTGGTGTCGTATGCGCTCTATCTTTGGCATCAGCCCGTGCTGACCTTGGGTCGTCGGTTCGTCGGGGGCGAACTGCCTCCGCTCGCGACTCTTGTTTTGCTTGCGCTCAGTTGGCTCTTGAGCGAACTGACCAGAAGCTGGATCGAGCTACCTTTACGCTCTTTGCGTCTGTTTGGCTCGCGTTCCACTTGGGGATTGCTTGTAACTGGCCCGCTGGTTCTCGTCTTATTGGCGGGTGGGGCGGGTGGCCTTTTGCACTTCTTCCCTGCCGATCGAGCGAGTGCCTTGATCGAACGGGGGCTTTCGCCTCCGAGTCTCCGTTTTTCGTACAGGGACTCTGAGCCTCGCTATCTTGGCAGACAGCGCTCCTGGGTCATCGTCGGAGATTGCCATGCGGCCATCTTGGGGGCCGCCCTCGAAACCGAGCTGCGCAGGCAGGACTCGAGCGTGCGCAGCTTGGCCCAAAACGGATGCCCCTATGTGCCGGGGTTTACCTTTCATGCCGGACGTATGAGCCGGTATCGCTGCGGTGAAAAAAACGAGCGCATTGAGGAGGCGTTACTGGCCCTTCCTCCGCACACCATTGTTGTCATCTCGCGAGCGGCGCTCTACTTGGAACGTCGCCCTTTTGACAATGGTGAAGGCGGTCAGGAGTGGGGGCGACCGATGGTGCTCGAACCTTTAGATGAGGTTGCTCGCGGTCGCCACTCTACCATCGGCGAGGGCATGCGCGGCGCGGTCGAGCGTCTACTTGAAAAGGGGCACCGGGTGGTGGCGGTCTACCCCGTGCCCGAGCTTGGCTGGGACCCAGTCGAACGCGTGGTTCGCCAAAGAGGCACTCTTTCCCCCTCGGTCGCGAGTGTGAGTGAGACCGCATTTTTGGACCGGTCTCGTTCTGCTTACCGTGTCTTTGACGAGATTTCGAGTTCCGCCGATTTGGTTCGGATCTATCCCGCTCGCTTGTTTTGCGACACCTACGTTGCAGGGCGCTGCGCAGCCGTCGTCGCGGACGAGCTGCTTTACGCGGACAACAATCATCTTTCCCAATTCGGGGCGCGGCTCTTGGCGCGCCATGTCATCGAGGAAGTGACCGCTCTACAATGAGCTCCAATCCCGAACCGCAAAGGTGTCGCAGGTTTTGGGATCGCCGCTGTCGAACCCACGCTTGAACCAATACATGCGTTGCTTGGCGCTTCCGTGAGTGTAGTCGTCTGTGTTCTGATGCCCGAGCTCATCATCACCAATCGAATGAGCCGCAGTGAGTGCCTCTTTGAGATCGGCTTCGGTGATCTTGAGTCGTGTGCGTGCACTGTTGCCCCACACTCCTGCGAAACAGTCGGCTTGGAGCTCGACACGTACCGAGACCTGGTTTTTGGTTTCGCCAGACACCTCAAGGCGAGAAGAGCCGATCAGGTTTTGCACGTGATGACCAACCTCGTGGGCGATCACGTACGCTTGCGCGAAATCTCCGGGAGCTTGGAGCTTGGTTTCCATTGTCCGATAAAAGCTCGGATCGATGTAAAGGCGAGAATCGGCTGGGCAGTAAAAGGGGCCTACGTCTGAAGTCGCGTTGCCGCAGCCTGTCGACACCGCTCGTACGAAGACGACCAGAGTCGGATCGCGATAATGTCGTGTCGCTTTGCCATAGGTGGGGAGCGCATTTCGGGCGAATTGCTGCTGCCAGACGTGCTCGGTCGAGGCGAGAACCGCCCGGGAAAAGTCGCAAGCTTGCTCGTGGTAGGCGCTCAGGCCGCAGGCACTCGCTCCGGTACTTGTGCCCCGCTGCGTCGAGCTGTTTTGTCCGCTCAGAGCTTGGCGTGCCTGCTGGGGCATCAGAAAGTAACCAACAGCCAAGAGCGAACCGACGATGACGCTTCCTTTGAAACCCAGGAAGCGTATCGCGTAGATGATCAAGGTGATCGGAAGCGCTCCGCCCCCGACGGCGCTCCCTACTCCGCGGTCTTCGAAATTTCCCGATCGATCCTGGCCGTCCAAATCCATGTCGTTGCTTTCTGTAGGAGCCGCTCCTGCGGTGCCCAGTGCGACATAGCGTTGCATCTTCTCGCTTCCAACACCCGCAGATTCTCAACCAAATGGGGCGACAAGGTGCCGAAGGCGGCCGGAGTCTGCTGTCGCTCATCCTTTGGGTGCGTGCGCAGACGGGTGGCGGTTGATTCCCCACATCTGCGTCCCGGCGCGCGCTCCTCCGGAGCAATGTGGTGGACGCCCTTGGTGGAGCTCCGTCTTTTGATACCCTTTCTAGGTTACGGATGGGTGCAGGGGGGGCTGCAGCCAGTCGGTGGAATTGGGGATGAGGAGAACACAACTAGATGAGAGTATCAGATGGGGAACTTGATGAGTTACGACTCAAGGCGGACTCGATCGCTGACGATTGCGTTTCTGAGCTGTTTGCTGCGGGGCAAATGGGGGAGGTCAATCGCTTGTTGGATCATTTGGGGGCAGCGGATGCTGCCCGATCGCCTTTGCCCGCAGCCCTTGAAACCTACCTGGAGCAGAGCTCTCGGCTTCCAGCCGATTTTGACCGACAACGCTTTGAGCGAGCTCAGGAGGCATTTGTGCTTCACGGCCCAACTCTCGGCGTGGCCCTGATGTACGCGAGTCTTCCGACTCTCTATGCTGGGGCTAACGGGGGAGTACAGCTCCTTGCGATGACGGGTCAGCTGCAAAACCACTACCGCCGGCGTGCGTCCGTGACCTTGCGCTTCATCTTGGATGTGATGGAACCGGGTAGTTTCGAACCAGGTGGTCCTGGCTTGAGGGCGGTGCAGCGGGTGCGGCTCACTCACGCCACGGTCCGTTTCTTTGCTCGAACCTCGGGGCGTTGGGCCGCGCTGCCCCAGTGGGGAGCGCCCCTCAATCAAGAGGAGCTCTTGGGCACCTTGCTCGCCTTTTCGGTCGTGGCGATCGATAACTCCGCGACGCTCAGTGCGCCGCTCACACATCGCCAGGCCGAGGACTTGCTTTACGCTTGGCAGGTGGTTGGCGAGTTGCTCGGTATCGAGCGCCGCGGCTTCCCTGGGAGCATGCAAGAGGCAAGGGCGCTGTGGAAGCGCATTGGTGAGCGGAACTTCTTCCCTACCCCGGAAGGGCAGCGTTTGGCACGCGATCATATCGAGTTTCTCGATGAGCTCGTTCCGACCAAGTTTCTCGATTCGGGTAACCTGGCCTTGTCGCGCTGGTTGATGGGCTCTTACGTAGCGCAGGATTGTTTGCGGCTTCCTCGTCCGGCGCTGTGGACTGAGGCGTTACGGCTTTTGAGACCAGCTATTCGCCTGGCCGATTGCCTGCTCGAAAGCCGTTCCCCTCTTCGTCTTGTTGCTGAGAAAATACACATCGAGCTGATGGAATCCCTCGACCGTTGGTGGTCCGACGGAAAGAGTCCCCAGTTTAGGGTCCCCACTCGTATCGGTCCTGATGGGACCTCAAGCGAGGACACGCAGCTGGGGGAGGGTCAATCATGACGGTGACTTGTCCCGGGGGGCTAACGAACAGCCCCGAGCACTTCATCAACTGGGTCGATAGTCGCTGTGTGCCCTACTCCAACTTTCAGCTCTTTCTCTTCGCTGGGGGCTGCCTGATGTGGGTGGTTGCCTACGGCATCATCGTGCACAACGCCTTCAAGCTGAAGTTCGTCGATATGGCCGCGGTGGCGGGTTTTTCGAACTTTGCTTGGGAATTCGTTTGGTCCTTTCCCAATCGCACCGATATGGGTTGGTTCCTTGTCTACACCTACCGCGCTTGGTGGTTCTTGGACATTGTCATCATCTACAAGACCATCGAGTTCGGTGCGGATATGTATCGGGATGGTTGGGTGAAGCGCAACTTCAAGTTCTTCTCCGGCGCCTGCATCGCCATTTTCGGCTTCATCTACTATTTCTTTGTCAAACAGGGCCTCGATGAGCCGATCGGAGCCACCTCGGCCTATCTTTGTCAGCTCCTGCTCTCGTGGACCTGCCTCTGGACACTGATGGCCAACCCCCAGGAGCTTCGTTTTTCGATGTGGGTCGCGTGGCTCAAAGCCTACGGCACGGGCATGAACACCGTCTTCATGTACATTCATTACCCGGACAATCACCTTGTGCACACTTTGGCGACGGTCTCCTTCTTCATCGACCACCTCTACATCTGGATCCTTTGGCAACGACTGCGAGGCGTGGAGGGCAAGGGCGCCTCAGAGTCGGCACAAGTGGCGGCGTAGTCGCTTCATCCCATGCGATAGATGATGTGAAACCCGAAGTCTGTTTCGACGACGTCGCTCAATCCGTCGATGGGGAGCGAAAAGGCGGCGTCGTCGAAGGCCGGAACCATCTCTCCACGACGAAAGAGCCCGAGGTCGCCGCCGCGACTCGATGAAGCACAATCCGAATACTTCTTTGCCAGTGCCTCGAAGTCGGCTCCTGTATCGAGCTGTCGTTTGAGCTCGACAATGAGCTCTGTGGCCTCCTCTTTGCTGCGGGTTGCCGTGGAGCGGGAGGAGCCCTGGTACATGATCAGAATGTGGGAGGCTAAGATGGTGTCACTCATGGGGCGCATTCTAGTGTGAGCGCTTCTCGCGCTTAGCCGTGGGCTCGCAGGGCCGAGGGCGCCACTTCGACGCCGAGCTTCTTTTGGAGCTCATGGATGGTGTGCGGCGTTTCGGTTCTTTCCCATGAGGAAAGGTCCAAGTAGTCGAGGGCAGCCTGCAGATCGTCTGGTCTGAACATTTCAAGATAGGGGTTGAACCAACTGACGGCCGTCCCGGCCGCGCGCATGACCAGGCTGCTTGTGATGATGGCTACGGGCACTTTCGCGCCTTCGAGAGCATCCACCATCATCTTCCTTTGTTTGCCTCCCGGGCCGCCCCCGGCCGAGATGACCAGGGCGCGCTGTTCTTCCAGAGGCTGATGATCGCAAACTTGTGCCATATACTTTGCCCATTCGTCGTCCGCGGGCGTTGCTTCTGTATGAACCGTGATCGTAAACCGCCCCAGGCGGCGCCAAGCCATCGTTTTTCCCATCGGGGTAGGGTGCGGCCGGTTGCGCTGTTAGGCAAGACCCCTCGGTGTCTCGCCCAGGCGATTGTGGATGCGGGTAGCGTCGTCAATGAGCGCGTCAACCTGCTCGGCTTGGGTGGCCCAACTGCACATGAAGCGGGCGTTGCATCCGGCGAGGAACGAATAAAAGTGCCATCCCGCTTCGCGCAAGCCTTCCGCGATTTTCGGCTGCATATCGAGGAAAACACCGTTGGCCTGCGTCGGAAAGGCGCATTCGATACCGGGTAAATTGGACAGACCGAGGGACAGACGGGTCGCCATCCGATTGGCGTCTCGTGCGCGCTCAAGCCAGACGTTGTTGCTCAACATACCCAGCCAAGGTGCAGCGAGATATCTCATCTTGGAGGCCAATTGCCCTGCCTGCTTGCAACGCCAAGCGAAGTCCTCTGACTGAGCCCGGTCGAAGAAGACGACCGCTTCGCCTACGGGGAGACCCATTTTGGTTCCACCGAAGGTGAGAACATCGACCCCTGCCTTCCAACTTGCCTCGGCAGGGCTTACCCCCAAAGAGGCCACCGCATGACAAAAGCGGGCACCATCGACGTGGACCTTGAGTCCCCGTTCATGAGCCAGTGCACAAAGTGCGCCTGTTTCATCGGTGGAGTAGACGGTGCCTACTTCGGTTGGCTGGGTCAAGGTGAGCACGCGCGGCTTGGGGAAGTGAATATCGCTGCGGCTTTCTAAAATGGCGCGCACGCCGGAAGGGTTGAGCTTTCCAAGGGGTCCGCCGAGCGGCAGTAGCTTCGAGCCATTGGAAAAGAACTCCGGACCACCACATTCGTCCGTCGAGACATGCGCGAACTCATGGCAGATCACGCTATGATAGCTTTGGCACAGCGACGCTAGGGCGAGGCTATTCGCCGCCGTCCCATTAAAAACGAAGTAAACATCGCAGTCGTGCTCGAAGAGCTCCCTCATCTTGTCCGCGGCCTTTTGGGTATAACGGTCTTCGCCATAAGCTGGCTCGGCGCCTTGATTGGCCTCAATGAGGGCCGAGAAGGCCTCGGGACAGATGCCAGCGTAGTTGTCGCTTGCGAAATCGCGCATGGGTCTACTGGGACTTGCAATAGCATGTCCCAGTAAACGGCAACAAACTACACACGCTCAACATGTCAAACGCAGGCTTTCCTAGGTCGAGCCCTCGCCCCGACAGGGGTGAGACCTAGGAAAAAACCGTTCCATGTTATTGCAAGAGGCCGTAGGTTAGTACTTCACCGTGAAAGCTCGACTTTCAATCAGCCTGAAAGGGGCGGTCCCCTGGACGCCTTGGGCTTCTCGCTTGATGAGGTGGGATGCTCTTTCGGTTGCGGCTGGTCTCGGCACCCTAATGATGAGACAAGGAGCCTTCCTTTTTCCTTTCGCGGGCGCTCGTGGAACTCATCATTTTTAGTCATGACCAAGACCCAACTCAGCACGATCTGCCTGCTTTCTCTCCTGCTTCCGGGCTGCGATCTCTTCAGCAAAAAGAAGGAGCCAGCGAAGAGTCAGTCCGTCGCCGCCGCTTCTCCACAATCTCAAGTAGAGATCATCGCGCCTGTTCAGCCACGCGCGCATCGAAGCTTCTCTCGAGAAGACCTACTGTCCGCTCGCGTGCGTGAGGGGGTCATGAGTGTCAAACAAGCCACAGCAGGTAAGAACGCGGCTCTGCCTAGCGAAGAAGAGGTCGACCCCCGCTCGATCAAACCAGCCCCCGTCGTGGACGAAGAGCTTCCCAAAGAAGAAGACTTCGATCTCAAACCCTATTCCTTTTCTCGCATCGCCGGGGGGCCGGGTAGTTTCTGTGGAGTGGCGCCACTGAGCTGCTGGGGACGGGAAACTCGAGGCGAGGACGCGGCCTTCGTCGATGTGGCCATGACCGAGAAGCAGGTCTGCGCCATTCAATACACGGGAACACTTCGGTGCTTGCCGATGCGCGGCCCAGCCAACCTGTCCGCGCGTCGCATAGCTGGTTCAGCAACGCAGTTTTGCGCGCTTGGTTCCGGAGGCGAGGTGTCCTGCTGGGGTGATGGAGAAGTGGCCAAGCCACCCGCAGATTTGAAGGCGAAGTTTTTTGCAGTGGCCGATGAGTTCGCTTGTGCCGCCGACGAGAAGAAACAGTTGCGCTGCTGGGGCAAGACCGAGGGGTTAGGGTTGCCCGACGAGGCACTTGTCATCAAGGATCTGGCGGCCGGTTCGAACTTCGTCTGCGTGCTTGCCGAACAAGGGGGGCTACGCTGTTTCGGGGCTGCGCCTGATGTCCCCGCGGGAGACTATTCGGCCGTGGGCGCAGGTTTTAAAACCGTCTGTGCTGCATCATCCGAGGGAGGACAGTGTTGGGGCGCGGTGAACCACAAGTTTACCCAAAAGGTGAAACGCTTCGCTGTATCAGATATCGGCGTTTGCGCTCAGCTCGATCAGGGGCAGCAAGACTGCGTAGATACCAAGGGAAAGCCCATAGCCCTGCCTCTCGACAAGAAACCTTACGAGGAGGCTGTTCGGGCTGCCCAGGCGCGCAACGCCGATGCGCGACGTGAAGCGGAGCGTCGCGCCGACGCGCAAAGAGAAGAGCTCGAAGCGGTCCGGGGCAAGAAGAAGGCGGCCTTGTTCGAAGAAATGCGTTCGCTCTTTCCTCAGGCGAAGGAGCGCCCTTCACTCTTGCCGAGCGCGAAGTTTTCGTTCGGCGATCGCATTCCGGCCAAGTTCGATCTTCTGTTTAAAAACTTCGCAGCAGATCACCTCGTTGGGGTACAGTGGGAAAACCCCGGGGGGACGCTGAGCTTGAGCGCCTTTCATCTCCCTTCACAAAGTGTTCATCTTTACGTGTTTAGCCAAGGTGGCAACTTGTTGGATGATATCCAGCTTTGGGAACGCCGCGAAAAATCCTACAAGCAAGGCAATAGCACGGTGCGTTGGGCCGAAGGCGAAGAGCATGCTTTCGATGATGAGGGGCACTTGGTGACGACGAAGCTCACCGGCACTGAAACGATTTTTCACACCAAGGGCGGCAAGGGGACTTCCAAGATCCAGTGCTTGATTGGCGGCGAGAGCTATCTCCGTCAATTCGGCGAGTATGGACTTCAATCCAAAAAGAAGCGACTTCCACGTCCCAAGAGCATCAGTCGCTCGTCCTTGACCGAGGGCTGCGGAAGCGACTGGCCCTTCGTGCAAGAGCAAGAAAGCTCCTTCGACCCCAGTTTGGACAATGTAGTTCCTGCTTCTATGCCTATCGATCCTCAGAACCCCTGCGCTCAGCTCCGAGACCAAAAACGGAACTTGGTACCCGGGGTCCAGAAGGCTGAACTTGTTTTTGTGAGTGATGCCTCAGGCGAGCGATGGGTTCCTGAAAGCACCACCCAACCCGAGGACTTCAAGGAGGGGGGAACGGCCTTCGGGAGCTTGACCGGACTGCGCGGAGAAAAGCACTGGCAGATCTTCGAACAGGGTACGAACCCGATGCGCGAAGGGGGCTACAGCTCTACCGCCTGCTACAGTGCTGAAGGCAAGCTCTTGAGCTACGAGTTGGAAGTGGTCTCACCGAGCGCCATGAAGGCGAAGAAGAAGGTACTGGTCTCCGAAGGAAAGGCTCCTTCCAATTGGAGCTTTAGCACGGTGATTGGCGAACCCAGCAGCGAGGCCGCGTTTGGGTATACCGACCTCCTGAAGGAGGTGTCCGTGCCCCCCAGCCGAGTGCAGGACCATCCTCGTTTCAAGGCGATCGAACGCGGCTTGAAGTAATAGGTCCTCCCGCCCTGGGGTGCAGGCACGCGCTGGGGCGAAGGCGGCGGACCGGTGATGGGGGGCGCTGTGAGAAGACGAGGTGGCGAAGTCGAGCTTCCAGTCATGAAAGCGCACAAAATCGGCGCCCCTGCCGGTGATTTCCGGGGTGTGACTTGGGCCTCATTTTTGAATGAATTGTCCTTCACTCTCAGCTATGACTCGGGCAAAGGAAGTTACGGCACCGAGTACGATGAAATTTCAAGGCACTTTTACGGCTCTGATCACTCCCTTCCACGACGGACAGGTGGATTACAAGGCCTTTGGGGCTCTGGTGGACGAACAAGTGCAAGCTGGCGTCACCGGAGTGGTTCCCTGCGGAAGCACGGGTGAATCCGCTACCTTGAGCCATGAGGAACACGAACGTTTGATCGCGTTTACGATCGAACGGGTCGCCGGCAAGATCCAGGTCATTGCGGGCACCGGGTCCAACAATACGAACGAGAGCCTGCGCCTGACTCGTTTTGCCCAAGAAAAAGGGGCGGATGGCGCTCTGCTGATCGCTCCCTATTACAACAAGCCGACTCAGGATGGGCTCTACGCGCACTACGCGGCGGTGGCCGAAGCGGTTGATCTGCCCATCTTGGCCTACAATATTCCTGGCCGGAGCGCTGTGAATATTCAGCCTGAGACGTTGGCGCGCTTGGCGCAACTCCCCAACTTGGTCGGGGTCAAAGATGCTTCGGGCTCGCTGGATCAGGTGTCTCGGACGATTGAGTTATGTGGACCTGAGTTCTGTGTGCTTTCCGGTGACGATTCCCTCACGCTCCCGATCATGAGCGTGGGCGGCTGTGGTGTGATCGCTGTGATTTCCAACCTCCTGCCTCAAAAGCTGCACGCCCTGGTGAACAGTTTCATCGAAGGTCGGGCGGAGGAAGCGCGACGACTGCATTACGAGATGCTGCCTCTCATGCGCGCGATGGGTCTCGAAACGAACCCCATTCCCGTCAAAGCGGCCCTCGCGCTGATGGGACGTTGCTCGTCCGAGATGCGCCTTCCCCTGACCTCTTTGCGACCCGAAAACGTGGCCCGCTTGAAAGAGTTCTTGAAGGCGGCTTCTTTGCTCGCCGAGTGATGGCAACGCAAGCCCTCTGCGATACGAGCTGGACCTTCTCTTATTTGGAGCAGGAGTCGTGGACCGGACGCAGGGGCACAAGCTGTGCATTGAGCAAGACCACCTCGTCCGCTTGCTCGGATTCATCGACCAAAGCGCGAACGGCATCGTAGTAGGCCAGGTGCAGGCTGCGGATCTTCTCGAGCTTGTCCTTGGAGACTGCAAAGAGATTGTACGAAAACAGCGCCTCTTCTCGATGAGCTCCTTTGTCGAGACGCTCGAGGGCGACTTGAGCCCAGTGGCTCTTGAGCTTGCGGTTCTTGTCCGCGTCTTCGCGAGTATCGACCGTCAGCACATGGCCGATCTTCCATCGTCCTTGACTCATCACGATTTGTCCCGAGTCAGCAAGTGCCGAGATGAGAGCCTTGGCCTCCCTCTCTTCCAATCCGAGGTAGTCGGCGACGAAGGCATCACTATGTTTGTCGAGCTGTGAGTATTGATGGAGCTCGAGAACGCGCAGCACGGCATGGCTCCATGGGCGCTCGTAGGCGAGTCGCTGTTGCTCTTCGAGATCGAGCAGTGCGGACTGAATACTTGGGACCTGCTTGGGCTCCACGAAACAGCTCACGTAGACTAATAGTCGCTGGGTCGTGGCCTGAACGAGACGAAGTAGATCGGGAAGACGAGGTTCGGTCTTGCCTTTTACCCAGCGCGCAAGAGTACTGCGGTCTACCTCGATCTTTCGGGCAAGGGGCGACAGTGGTGCACTGCCCACTAGTTCGCGAACCAAGAGACTGATCCCTCGTGGGGTGCTCAACTTAGCCCGGATCAGCGCCGGTGACGGATCCGAGAAGAACTGAAGGTGTGCCGCCTGGACTCTCTCGAAGTCGGGGGAACAAATCTGCAGGAGTCGGAAAAAGCGTGACGCTTCAGGTGAGCGTCGTCCGCTTTCCCACAGGTAGACAACATTGCTCGAAAAACCGAGCTTCTTGCTGAGCTCCTCCTGGGTGAAGCGGGCGCGCAGGGAAAAAACGAGCTCACAACTCAGTTGACTTATGTCCAGGCGGTCGCTCATGGGGTCTCAAATTATAACAAAATGTATCAGCATGTGCGCAAAAAGACTCAATATATGATGTAATTTGCTCTAGACCGGAAGTGCCCCGAGTCGCAAGCTTCAACTATGAATCGAAGCTCTCTTAGCCTCATTTCTCGTCTTGCTGGCGGCCTGGTTGTTCTTCAGGCCGTGGCGTGTGCCGAGAGCGGACAGACCGGATCTCCTTTTGAGTCGCCTGACTTCCGCAGTCCGAGCGGTTACGCGCCGGAGGGGGGCGAAGACGGCGGAGGGCTCGATGGCGGGGCGTCTGATCCAGGGAGCCGACCGGATTATCGCTACAATGACGATGAGCTTGGGGGCTTCGTTGGCCCGTACTGGGTGATGATGAAAGGGAGCGCGCTCTCGGTCTTCGAGGTCTCGGATGCTGAACCAAAAGAGGTGGCTAACCTAACGCTGCGTGGCGAAGTACGTCGTTTGGTTGTCGAGGGCGACCGGGCGTTCGTTGCTCTGCGCGAAGATCTCAACCGAGTTGACGAAAGCAGTGTCATAAAAGAGTGGGGACCAGGCCATCAAGAACGTCTGATCGCAGTCGACTTGAGCGATCCTCTTTCCCCCAAGCGAGGGGGCAGTATCGACCTTGAGGGCCAGATCTGGAACGTGGAGGTGCGAGACGATCAGGTGTTCGTCCTGAGCGAGCTATTTGCGGCGCGCGAAAACCAGTGCAACTACTGGGACGAGGGAGGCCCTCAAACCGTCGGGATGAAAGTCGAACACCTGGAGCTCGTCGATCAAGAGCTCAGCCGTGTCGATACCCACGAAGCCGAGTTGAGCAGTCCTTATGCCTTTTATTCGCAAGACACCTTCTTCTTCTACGACGAGCAGGGGGGAGAGAGTCCAGGTCGTGGACTTCTATCGGCGGTGCAATTCAGAGAGGGGCAACTCGAGTCTCTCGCCCCCGTCGAGGTAGAGATGAGGATCCATAGCCTGGTCCGCTTGGGTGATTCCGTCTTTGTTCTGAACCAAGAGGGAGTGTCCTCGTTTGGGGTGGGGGGGGGCGAGATGAGGTCCACCGGGGCCATCGAGCTCCAACAGGAGGCTTCCGAAGTGATCGCGATCAACGATGAGCTTCTGGGGCTTGTGGGCCAGCAAGGAACATCGCTGCTCGATGTCAGTGATCCCGCCTCGATGGTGGTGGCTTCGACTTTGTCGGCGGCCTCCACCGATCTCGTGATGACAGAGCATGGTTTGCTCACCTGGGGCGCGTCCTCAAGTGACCGTTTGCAAGTCAGCCTTTGGGACTTGAGTGACGAGACGAACCCTCTACTACTCGACCAGTTTGAGAGTGAGCACGCTCCTGCGTACCGAGAGCAGCCTTATTATTCGATTTTCGAAAGTCATCAGTTTCACTCCTGGTACTTTGACCGACAAGACAATCTCCTTACTTTGGCCGTTGATCGCTCTCAGGAAGGGGTCCCCCTTCTCAGTTTTCGGGTTTCCGATTCGGGCTTTACTTTAGAGAACGAGCAGCCCTTTGCGTCCTGCGACCATCGCCCCCGCGTCTTTGATGAACGGCTGGTGTGCGCTGACCTTTCTGGGGTCGAAGTGGCAGAATATAGAGCGGGTCAAAGGGGCGATGACGTCGTTTCGAGTTATTTGCCCTTCTCGTCCCCGACGCCCCTGTCCTCTGCCCGAGTAGGAAACTTCGAAGTGGCTCTATGGGAAGAACCCGAATACGGACCATACTTTCTCGAAGTGGTCTCGGACGAGAGCGTTCAGCGTGTCGACTTGGCTCATCGCGTGCATTCCTTGGTCGAATACCAGGGGCACTTATTGGCCTTCGGGCTCGGCGCTTTTGACTCGGAATGTGAATACTTCCAGGAAGGTGACCTGGAATCAGGACAAGAAAATGGCCTCTGTGGGGATCACCAGAGGCCAGGACTCAGCATCATCGATTTGTCCGAGGAAGCGGAAGTGTCTGCAACGCTCGAGATCGTCGTGCGTCCTCTGGGCAAGGGAAACTTCAATTCCCGAGCTGACTGGCTGGGGTACGCCACGATTCCCGATGGGCGCATGGCCTTCTTCGTCAACGTGATTGAGCGCTGTAACAGCAAAGCCGAATGCGAAGAGATGGGAGTGCCTGCCTATCGCGGTGAAGGTAGCCCGGGCTGTGACGGAGGCGACGACTGCTCAACTGAGAGCATTGTTACCTATTCGGGACACAAGAACACATTCGAAATCTACCTCTTGGATGGTGTGCGCGACGGCGAGCCAGCGCTGACTTTGGCTACCCAGGTGGATGGTCGTTTCGACCTCCCGGGCTACGGAGAGCTCTTCGAACAGAAGGACGCGCTGCTTCTTTCCGGACATGACTTCGCCCTGAGTCGCGCGGAACCAGTGTACAATGAAGAGGGGAACTCGGAGACAGATGGGGAGGGGCACGCCCTGGTGCGCAACTACCTCCACCGTTTCGTTATTGCCGAAAATGGGGAGCTGACTGCCCTTACGCCTATCAACACCCCTGGCCGAGTTATTCTTTGGGCTGAGGAGTCGGCGCTCAGTGTGGAAGCCGTGCCCGAGGCAGAGGGAGATGTTTCGAGCCAAGTCCACGAACTCCGCCTGCAGGATGATCGGGCGTTCATCGAGGACACCCAAGAAATGGATTATTCGTTCGCGGGCCGCAAAGAAGCGGATGGCGTCACCTATGCCCTCTTCGGTCCGAAAACCTGGTGCAGCGAAGAAGGAAGCTCTCTACTTCGTCCCTTCGGCTTCGAGGAAGGGGAGCTCGTCCAAGGAGAGTCTTTGCACTTACCTGGACGATTCAGGTTCGCGACCGAGTCTTTGCCAGATGAGGATTTGACCCTCTATGGAGGGCTGGTAGAGGGGGCTCGATTGGTCATCGACCTCCAGGACCCCCTCGAGCCTCGTGTTGAGCGTTACACCACCGAGCCCTGAGGACTATCCGGAGCGCTCTCCGCCTATTTGAGAAGCTCTTCCTTCTTGCGCCTCACGTAGACGGTGACCTGTCCCGGAAACGAAAAAACTTGCTTATACCTGTGGTTGAGCGCGCTTTTTAAGGGGCCGGGGAGCGTTAGGGTGGGAAAGCTGAGGACTACGTCCGCTTTGTCTAAATGGTCCCGGGCCTGGTCGAGTCCCACAGGCACGCGAGGCAGGCTGTAGCTTTTGAGCTCGGGGGGGAGAGGCTCGAGGGTCGATAGCTGTCCTGTCTGATAGAGGCCATTTGGGTAGCCAAAGAGTCCGAGGCACAGGACCTGATAGTCCGGCTCTTTTGGCGGGAGTTCTTCTGGAAGCTCGATCACTTCATAGATGCCTGCGCGAAAGCGGGGGCCGGCGTAATGTTGCGCAAAGACCGAGAAGACGACGTCTTCTTGGCGCGTCAATGCCTTCCAACGCCCCCGCTCGTGGACGATATGGGTGATCCCAAAGGACCGGTACATCTCGATCAGTTGACGGGCGTTTTGGATCTTCCGATAGCTGATCATGGACTGGTAGCCAGCTAAGTCTTGGTAGACTCGTCGATTGACGCCCAGAGCCAGACGGGTGTTGTGAAAGAGCAAAACGGCGTCCTTCGGCAAGCGTTCGTCAATGAGTCGCGTATCGCGCATGTAGCGGTCGAGGCGTGTTTTGGCTTTACCCTCGAAGCCGCTCCGCATGAGTGTCAGGCTCTCGTTGATGCGGCTGTGGCCTTCATAGACCAAGGCGTCCGCACCCCAGGCGAGTTGGGTCAGGACCAGACAGGCGACGCCCAATCGAGCCCACCTTCCGGTCTTCCAGATCGTCACTAAAAGGCCCGCCGTGACCATGATCAGTACCGCAGAGAAGGTTTGGATGTAGCGATCGACCAGGTAGCTAGACGCCCAAAAACCAAGGGCGCAGAGTCCTACTGTCGCACCCAAGAAAAGGCGTTTACGAGGACGGACAAAGAGTAGAGCGGGCAGGAGGAGGGTGAAGAGCGAGCCGAAAACGGGACGATTCACGGAATAATGTGGCGTGAAAGAAAAGGTCGTCACCAGACTGAGGGCTTCTTTGATACGGGTCAGGGCATCACCGTCTGGCCTCAAGCTGCGCTCCATCCACATGTTGTTGACGCTGGCAGCTGTCTCGGGCTGAACTGGATGACTCGTGGTGATGACGTCCGTGAAGTAGGGGTAGATAGGGTTGCCGTAGAAGACCCAGTTCTTGATGAAGTGGGGAGAACTGGCGGCGACAGTGGCTCCGATGATCAAAACAGGGGCTAGCCAGAGTGCTCGTCCTAACTCCGAGCGGCGACGCACAACTCCGTAGAGCCAGCGTCCGGCGATCACCGGAGTGACGCCGACGATCATGTAGACGGCTTGATACTTGGTTAGGATGGCCCCACCCGTGACGATCCCGAGGACGAGGGCCCAAGAAAGCTCAAAGCGATCGCTGACTCGTACGGCAGCCAGGAAGACAGGGATCGCAAAGAACCCCAGAACATGGTCCGCGCTACCTCCCAAGTTGCTGTCGTAGACGTAGATACCAGGAAAAAGAAAGAACACGGTCCACAGTCCGGGCACGCTCCGATCTTGCAGCAGCCAACGCGCCCCTGCGCTAACCCCGACCAGGATCCACAGCACCATGAAGAACTCGTTGTGGAGGATAAACATCACCCGCAGAGGCGTGTTGAGTCCAGGTACGAGGCAGCCCCAGGCATAGATGAAGCCGGTCAATTGGGGGAAAGAAGCTTTGTTGTAGTCGGCAGGGAAGGGCACGATGCCGCCCTCTCGGGCATAGTCTTCGCCGACCGTCAGGTGGTACCAGCGAGAATCGTAGTTGAGAGCGGAGGGCGGTAGAACCTGCAAATAGAGCAGAAAAAGAGCGATGGCGGCGCCGGCCAGAGCAAGCCAGTAGAGGGCAGGCAACGACGGCAAACGTGGGACTCGCGGTCGAAATCCACGGCGGTAGGCACGCAGTCCGCTGGGTATGGCGCTCAGGAGCATGAGGGCAGGGAGCAGCAGGGCCCAGGTGCTCGAATACCAACAGAGCGCCCCACCCACGTACATGAGCAAGACGAAAACAACGAGGCCGAGGGCCATGTTCAGGAGCAGGCGCTCGGTGAAATGAAGTTTTTCGTCGAACCCCAACTGCGAAAGAAGCGCGTGTCCCGCGGCGATACAGCTGATGTGCAGAAGAGCGCACCAACCCACGATTGTGGCGATCTGTAGAAGAAACCAGTCTTGTAGCGGGTAGATTGAGGTGACCGTGTGAAGATAGATGATCACCCCAAAGAGGCAGACGCATGCTAGGGCGAGAGAGCGAAGCCAAGGAAGGCGTTCCAGGGCGGTAAGCCAGGGACGAAGGTTCTGGAGCAGTCGATTCACGGGCGGGACGGTACCAGCCCGTCGGCCCAAGGACTAGAAGTGGTGGGGCTGGGAAACCAGGGCAGTGTGGTCTCGCTCACGTGAATCTTCTCATCGAGACTGATCTGGCTGGGCCCCAAGTTGCCGCCTTGCGGAGCTTCCAAAAACTGGTTTCCGAGCGACGTGCGAAAGTTTTCGCTCGGGGCGGCTCATCGGAGCGCGCCTCGAAGATGTCTCAGGAGTTCGCGTGTTCGAGACACTCGCGCACGGCGCTGAGTAACTGTTTGGAGGTAAACGGTTTCTGCAGGAGGAGAATCTCTTCGCGCGAGACTCCGCGGGCCTCCAAGATCCCATCGGTGTGTCCCGACATGTAGAGTACAGGAAGGTCTTTCACTCGTGCCTTGAGTTGTTCGCTCAAGACGCGTCCGTTCATGCCAGGCATGACGACATCGGTTAGTAGAACTTCGGGTCGGACTGTCCCTTCCTTGACTGCCTTCAGAGCAGCACTGGGATCATTGAAGCCAAACACCTGATAGCCGTGTTCTTCCAAGGTTCGTTTGACCACGGAAAGAATGCTCTGCTCATCCTCGCACACGAGGATGTGTTCGCGACCGCTGCGTGCCACCAGCTGTTTAGGCTCTGAATCGCGAGGGCTCGTCGGTGAATCAATTTGGGGCAGAAAGACCTGTACGCTCGTGCCCAGCCCGAGGCTGCTTGTCAGCACGATGCCGCCTCCCGCCCGCGTCACGATGCCATGGACCGTCGACATGCCCAGGCCAGTGCCGACTCCCGGGCGACGGGTAGAAAAGAAGGGCTCGAAAACACGTTTTCGGACTTCGTCCGACATGCCCAATCCGGTATCAGCCACCGTGAGTCGAATGTACCTCCCCTTGTGCAGCGGTCCCGTTGCGCATTCGTGACTTTCGGTAATATCGATAGAAGCGCAGTGCAGGGTGAGTCGGCCGCCGTCTGTCATCGCGTCGCGTGCATTCGTGACTAGATTCATGACGATCTGCTCCACGGCGCGCAACGGGAGGTTGGCATACAATCCCTCCTCGTAGGTAGTGACGATTCGGATGTCTTCAGGGAGCAATCGTCGGAGTGTGAGTTCGAAATCGCCCAACGTTTCTGCGACATTGATAGGTTCGGCGCGACCCCCGTCGGTACGGCTAAAGCTGAGCAGACCTCGAGTGATATCTGCTCCTCGTTGAGCCGTATGGATCAGCTGCTGGAGACTGTTTTTAAGAAGTTGTTGGTCGCGTTTGTCTTTGGCCAGGGCCCGCTGAACGATTTCTGCGTGGCCCATGATGCCCGTGAGCAAGTTGTTGAAATCGTGGGCAACTCCGCCAGCGAAGTTGCCAAAAGCTTCCATCTTCTCACCTTGTCGAAGGCGACGTTCTAACTGAATCTGCTTGTCGTGCTGACTGGCCGCTTCTGCTTCTCTTTCGGCAAGTTCGGTCTGTTGTTGGAGTAGACGCTTGAGAGCTCGCTGATAAGTGGACAGAACCGAAACGATGAAGACGCAGACCGTGGCGATTTGTGCAAAGACGCTCGCCGGGTCGAGCTCGGGATGTACATCATAAAAACCCCGGTTATCGAGCAGTAGGCTCATGCCGTAGACGAGAAAGAACCAGGCTGCCGTGCCCATTGTGATCCGGGCGCTGAGTAAGAAAGCCGAGCCCGCCACTGCAGGGAAGATGGCGCCAACGTGGTTCGAATGGGGGCCTCCCGCCAGAACCAATACCGAGACTGCTTCGATGATGGTTGCCAGAACGCAGATCCTGGAAAGCCCGCGACGCCCCTGCTTCATTGCGAGCAGGCCGAGAGTGCCTAGGAGCCAAGCTAGGCCGAGAGCCCAGTAGACGTAGATCGGTTGTTTGAGGAACAGGAGACTGAGAACGAAATAGGTGGGGATCGTCCAAAAGACTGTCCACGTGCCAAGCATGAGCATGCGGTCATAGCGTTCTTGTTCGCCGCCGCTGCTGTCGTTCATATATTTTAGTTTATGAGGGGAACTTCCTTGCGTCGAGTTCGCATTGTTGATCGAGCGCAAGTAGGAGGCTGTGCACTATACTTATATCCGGGATGTGCCGTCTTGACGTCGAGGTATCGAAGTGCGCCATGTCACTTGTTCAACCTTCGGATCCATTCCTCATGTGCCGCGTATTCTGTCTCTTGAAGACCCTTGTTTCGAGCCGAGAGGGCACGCGCGGGCAGCTTTAGGTGATGTAAGCTTTTGTGCGCAACAAGCTAAAGCTTGGCTCGCCGCGCGCAGCGATTGAGTTGCAGATGAATCGACTTTTATGGTCTCAAGTGCATTCACAATTGGGCGCGCGTCTTATCGCCGCGCCATGAGTACCCGGTCGGTGATTCCTCTTCGAGTGAAGTAGAGAGTTCTACAATCGGCGCTGATAGCCGGACTCCGGTCGCTTTCTCCGTACGGTGGGTAGGGGTAACCTTTGCTATCGGGAGGGTGAAAGAGTGGGGCCGAACTGTCGATTGCCATGGATACCATATGCCCGGTACCTCGAACATCGACCCCCAACAGGCCGTCATTGGTAGGCAGTGGCTCTGGGTTGCGCAGGTCGACACCCTTGACGAGTTGACCCGGTCCGAAGACTTCGTTGATGGAGTTGCGGCGATAGACGAGCAGATCGACTGGGACCGCTTCATTTTGGTCCAAGGTGGGAGGTCTTTCTTGGGGGAGGGTGCCGAAGACGGTCAATTCGTCGTCCGTGATGCCGATGGAAAACGCCAGACTGCCGACGGAATCGACGGAGACCAAAAACGGGCTTTGTCGATCCTTCCTCTCGGCGACAAGGAGGGGACCTTCCTTGGGCTCGGTGTATGATCCGCAACTGATGTATATGCGGAGAGGGTTGGCCGCCATATCGAATCCGGTCAGATCGAGTCCCGAGAAACGGTCACGACATACGGTTCGCAGCTCGACGAGTTCTCGGGCAGGACCAAAGGGAGCGTCGATTGTGGGGCGGCTCCGGACCGTGGGAAGACGGGGGCCGACTGGATTGCGTTCCTCATCCACCTCGGAGCGCACGTAAAATAGCTCAAGTCCGTCTGACGTGGGCGAGAGAGCCTGCGGGTAGAGATTTCCTTCGTCGAAAACTTCGATGGGTTTTTCGAAACTTCCGCTGCAGTCGATGGAGGGAGGGTCCTCATCCAGGTAGACGACTCGGCCTCCGCAGGCATCGAGCGATAGAGTCAGCATTCCTCCTTGAAGCCAGCGAAGCGCTCTACGCAGTAAGACCATAGTACCTGGGTACCATGTCGATCTTTCCTTCAAAATGGTTTTTCGGCGTCATCAGGACGTTACTCTCCCTCTGGCTCTATCCACAGCACGCTCGCGGCCGCTCGACTGACTCGGACGAGCTGGCGTTCGGGCGGGCTCACTCGTTCATGAGTCGTTGAAAGAAGTTCCAGAAGGCCGGCTGAGTCCAGTCGCTTTGTGCGCTGTGACCGGCTCCGTCGGTTGCGCACCAAATGACAGGGTAACCAGGATCGCAGTCTTGGTACTCGACGCAGGGGGACGGATCGACCGGTTGATTGTCCATGCTGCAGCCGTTGGTCATGAGCATCCGGTCTCTGCCGGGCTCAGCCCAAGCGATCTGGTTATTGTTGTCGGCCTTGTCATTGACGAACATTCGAGCCACGGGGCCTTGGCAGTTGTTGATTTCTGCTGGCTCCCCGCCGGCTACGCTCGTGATGCCGCGGAACATATCTGCTCGATGACAAGAGAGTGTTCCTGCTAACCAGGCGCCACTGCTCCAGCCGACCGCGAATCGATTGCTCGTGTCCACACAGTAGTTTGCTTCCAAGTCTGCGAACATGGCATCCACGTACGGCATATCGGCCCCGCTGGCTGATTCCTGCCAGCAACCGTCGCTTGACCCTTCGCCGCGGATCACGATGGCGTCTTCCCCGGTTTCTTGCTGCATTTGGACATTGTTGTTCTTACCTCCGCAGCCATGGAGGAGAACGATCGCCGGATAGGCCCGGGAGGGATCGTAGTTTTCGGGTAACCAGATATCATACTCTCGTCCGTCAGCCTGGGCGCTCACCCACTCACCTGTCGGTGAGGTGGCCGCCTTGCCGCAGCCCTCGCTTTTGACGGGCGCGTTGGAAGCACCTCCGCCAGAGCCATCACTCGCCCCTCCGGTCCCGTCGCCGCTTCCTCCGCCTGTGCCTAGCGGTCCGCCGCCAGCCCCAAGCATCGAGCCACCAGCCCCGTTTTCTGTTGATCCTCCGGCCGCAGAACCGTTTTGGCCACCACTGCCTGCTCCCAAACTCGACCCTCCTGAGCTCGTCGACGAGCCTCCTGATGTGGCATCCGCACTTCCTGAACCAAGAGCTCCTGTTTCGCCCGCTCCAGCTGTAGCGGAGTCATCGGGCTCGGCGGAACATCCCAGCATGTAGGCCGAAGAAACGATCAGGGTGGTGAGGGTACGATGAATGCTCATGAGATCGGGAGGAGCATAACCTACGTCCGTTTCACCGTGCAGGGGTGAATATGGTCATCTAGTCTATGGATATTTTTGTTATTGGGGGATTTTTGCTTCAGTTTCTGTCCAAGACCGAACCGGCCCACGGAGCGAGGAGTAGGGAAAGATAGAGCAGGAAGGTCCTTAGGGAAGGCTCGGGTCTGGACGTATTTCCACATGAGATGAAGATCCTTGTTGCTGATGACGAAGCGAAGTTTCGTGACCTGATCTCAGAAGCAATACGAGCTCGCACGAATCACGAGGTCGTGACGGCCGTTGATGGCGTTGAGGCTCTCGAGCTGGCGTTGGCGACTCCACGACCCGATGTCCTCATTCTCGATTGGGTCATGCCCAAGATGTCGGGCACGCAGGTTTGCCGTTTGGTGCGGGGATCCAACATTGCTGAGCAGCCCTACATTCTTTTCGTCACGGCTCGCTGCCGTCGGGAGGAGTTGCTCCAGTGCTTGGCCTCGGGAGCTGACGATCTACTCTCCAAGCCTCCGGCTCCCGATGTGCTTTTGGCACGCATCGAAATTGCCGAGCGCTCTGGTGGTTTTCGTGCCGCCGACATGGGGCTCAGTCAGGCGCTACGTGAAGCCGTGCGCGAAGGAGCGGGTGAGCTCGTGGTCCGCAGCGGTCCCGTTACGGGGCGTGTCCTGGTATCCGAGTCGAAAATCGCATGGGTGCATTTTGCCGATAGTTTTGGAACACTCTTCGATGAGTTGGGACCAGAGGCCGGGCTCGATTCGACAACCGCTCAGGAAGTGGTCGCTGAGTGCAGGCGCACGGGGGCGGGGTTGAGTCAAACCTTGGTTTCGTGGGGGCTAGTCGAGGGCGAACAGCTGAGAGAAGTCGCGCGGAGTTGGCTCAAGAAGAAACTGTCTGGGCTGTTTTCGCTTGAACGCCCTCAGTTTCTCTTTTTGCCCGGGCAGAAACGCTGTTCGGCCGAACTTTTGTTCGATGTTGAAGACCTGTTGGAGGAGGTGCCGAGCCCAAATCCACTGCGCGCCACAAGTTCGCCGCCTTCTCAAAGGAGTGACGGCCCCATTGGGCGCCCTTCCCTCATTCCTTCGAACCAGTGGGCCGATGCTTTTGTTATGGCCGAACCCCAGGATCAAGAGCTGCAGCCGTTGCTCCAAGCCTGTATGGGGAACGATGGCTCCCTAGGTGTCGTCGTCCTCGATCGTTTTACTGGACTCTGTTTGGGGAATGCTGGGCTCGACCTCGATCCCGATGTGGCCTGGGCTCATTTGCGCATGCTCAACGCTCTCATGTTGACTGAGCACGTCGAGGACTCGCACGTGTCCACCGAGGAGCACATTCATCTTTTGACTCTCCTTCCGAACCAGTCCCACCTCGTTGCCTATGCCCTCTTTGATTCGAGCGAAACCACTGTGGCAACGGCACGTTTGGCGCTGCGTTCGGCTATTCGGATAGCTTAGGGCCTCTGTTGCTTTCCTGTCTGAGCTTGCTTCAGCTTCGCCAGTACTCGGGTCGGGGTCGTCCGTTTTTGCCTCTGCTGGCCAACTGGAGTCGTCGCCCGAATCGATAGCGTCGGAGCCGGAAGAGTCAGAGCCGGGTTGGGACGAACAACTATCCGTTTGTTCGGTACCCACGCTTGACGACATGGAGCTCTTGTTGCCATAACAGAATCGATGAGATCTTTGCTTTCGCTTCGTACCTGGTTCTTCGCTCTTTCGGTGCTCTTGCTCGCCCAGAGCAGCTCCGCCGCTCCCGGGGTGGTGCACCTCAAGGACGGCCGTTCTCTAGTTGTAGATATCCTGGAGGTGCACGAGGGAAACTATTTACTGATTAGGGATTCTAATGGGAACGATTTCACGATCGAGTGGCCCAGGATTCAGAGTTTCGAACCCGGCGCCTCAGTTGGGGAGCTTGAACCCAACGCTTCGCCATCAGGGACGACGGACACGTCCTCCACTGCCCCTCCGAGCGCTCAGGCTGTCGCGCCGAATGCAGCAACTGTTCCGACCTACGCGGCTTCCCCGCTCGTGACCCCCACTGCGTCAATGGCACTTCATGGAAGGATAGGATTGTTGGATCGTAAGATCGAACGACTAGAAGACGATATGCCTTCGATCGGAGGGCCAATTGTGATGACCTCGGTAGGATTTGGTGTGGGAAGCGTGCTGCTCTTCATGGGTATTGCCGGCAGCAATGATTGCCGCTCGTCCTACTGCAATCGTGAGCCGTTTACGATCATGTCAGTGTTGGGAGGCGTCGGCATCGCGGCCGGTATTGGCGGAGTCGTGCTTTTGGTGCGTGCCGTCGAAAATCGCAAGCCTTTCAGGGAAGAGTTGAGAGCTCTCGAAACAGAGCGTGACGCCCTTGAGTCACAACTCGATGCCGCCTTCGTCCCCGGTGGGGCTCTGGGAACCTGGTCTCTCACATTTTAATGTGAGGGGGCGTGCTGCTCCCCCGCGAAAGAGCGCGGGCCCTTCAAGTCCTAAGGCCCCGGTCATCGTTTCAGCGTAGCGCTTCCCCGCTCCTGCGGTTTGTTGAGCCCCCGCTGCTCATGCCAGTTTCGTTGCCGTAGCTTGCCTCACTCCTCTGGAAGAGCGGCGAGCTTCAGGCTTGCCCGCTCAATCGTCCAGGGCTCGTGGCTTGAAGTCGAGCGAGATTGGGTTAGGACCGATGGGCGTGGGGCTGACAGCCCAGGATTGAACATGACCTTCGAGCTTCTCTTCTTTTGTATGTTCGCCGGAGGTTGGCTCATGGGGAGCTTCTTTCGAGCGCTCCGTCTACCCTCCGTTCTTGGGATGACTCTCTTTGGAGTGGGGCTGACTACGGTGTTGAGCCACCTTCACGGAGCGGGAGCCGGAGCCGCCATGTGGCCCCCGGGCTTCTGGCAGGTTGTTCCTTTCATCAAATCGCTCGCCTTGGTCATCATTTTGCTTCGAGCTGGTCTGGGCATTAGCCGAACCGAGCTCCGTGCCGCAGGTTTGGCTTCGGCTTTGATGGCCTTTTTACCCTGTCTCTTCGAGGCCGGCACCTTGATGTTCGCACTATCCTGGCTGTTTGGCTTTTCGTGGCAGGTCGCCGGCCTCACTGCGTTTATGCTAGCGGCGGTCAGTCCAGCCGTGGTTGTGCCCTCGATGCTCGATCTCAAGGAAAGAGGACTTGGGCATCGGCATGGGGTGATCACGGCGATACTAGCTGGGGCATCCGTCGACGACGTTTTTGCGATCACTGCGTTTACAGCCTTTTTGGGCCTCGCCACTCAAGGCGGGTCGGATGTGGCATCGGCGCTGGGGCACCTGCCACTCGTCTTGTTGGGAGGTGTCGTGATGGGGGGGCTTTTTGGTTTCGGTTTGGCTTGGTGGTTTAGAGTTCGGCACGAGGCGATTCGTGCAACGGAGAAGATGATCTTGCTCGTTGCCTCGTCCGTGTTCTTGGTCCAGATCGGGCATTGGATGCAGTTGGCTGCCCTACTGGGGGTGATGACGGCTGGCTTCGTCATCTTGGAGCGGGCGGAAACCCAAGCTCACGAGCTTTCTCAGAAGCTGGCCAAAGTCTGGGTGGCTGCTCAGATCGCCCTCTTTGTGATCATTGGCATGTCCACTGATGTCGCCGTTGCTTTTGAAGCGGGGCCGAAGGCTCTCTTGGCTCTCTTCGTTGGTTTACTCGCTCGGTCTTTGGGGGTGGTCCTCGCCACCGCCCCTTCCTCGATGACCAGGGGGGAGCGATTCTTCTGTGTGATTGCCTATTGGCCGAAGGCCACCGTCCAGGCCGCCCTGGGAGGGGTGGCCCTAAGTGCCGGTATCGCCGAGGGACAGTTGATTCTGGCTATAGCCGTCCTGTCTATCATCGTGACGGCGCCTCTCGGCTTGGTTGGTATCAATCTGAGCGCCTCGCGCCTGCTCTCGGCCTCCGAAGAGGCCAACGGCGGCGAGTGAGTCGTGCAACAAGGCACCGCCGCCGCTTGCCTCACTTCATTGGGAAAGCGTCGGCGGTGCATCTGCTGGTTGTGAGATGAACTTTACAGCGCAGGCTTCTTTGAAGTCGGCGGTGCTGGGCGGATGTACAGAAGGCGGATCTTGCGCTCCATCCCGCGCTCCTTTTCCGCCTCTGACTCTTTGGCCTCCGCCTCTTCGGCTACTTCGGCTTCCTCTCCTTCGGCTTCGGCTTCGGCTTCTCCTTCGGCTTCGGCTGGAGCCGACTTGTTTTCCGTCGTGGATACGTCAGCTTTTGTGTCGCCGTTGTCGCTAGCAGAAGCGGTTTGTGTCTCGGAGTCAGCTTGGGGGCCAGAAGGTTGGTTTTCCTGGCTTTCTTCACCAGGATCTTGGCTTGTCGGCGCGACTACTTTCGGCTTCGGGTGCTTGTCGCCGAGCCGAAGCTTGATCTTCTCTCCGCTCGGAAAAGACCAGATATATTCGAGGTAGACACGGTGATCATCCAGGCAGGTGAGAAAGGTGTTGCGACATACTTGTGGGATAGCGGCGTTGACCGTTGTTGGTTTGCCGTAACGCCCGGTGAGAGCCTGCTTGAGGGCCTTGATATCCGCGATCAGTTCGGATTCTTTGGGCTCGGCTGTGAACAAGATCTGGCAAAATTCGTCTCCGCATTTGAGGAGCTGGATGTCGCCTTCGACGCCGACTGATTCGGCCGGGCCACTGCAGTGAGCAATATTGGGCGAGTCTTCGAATTGGTTCCCGGACGCTTCGCAGCTCGAACGGGCATCGTCCGCACCCATTTTGAACCTGAAACCACCTATCCCGGTCGGGCGACTGAGGGTTGGGGTCGCTTGCTGGGGAGCTGCCTGGACGGGAGGCTGCGCGCTCGAAGGGGGGGGCGCATACTCACCGTTCCTCGCGGGCTCTCGGTGAGCGCCACCCCCAAAGGTGCCTCCAAAGCTGATGTATCCCCAAGGCTGCAGGCCGAAGTTGCCGAGCAGTGGAGCTGCTCCGATTCGAAAGTTGAAACCTCCGTCGGCGGGCTGGTATCGGTAGCCAATGATGCCCGAGCCAAGCACGGCCACAGTGCTCGTGCCGTCTGTGAATAGGCCTGTCCCTTCAAAAATGGCCAGGGTCGCGGTGGCACCGAGTTCGAGATGGCTGCTTTGGCCGCCCACTCCGATGTAGTTGAAACCGAGTGGAAAGCTGGTGACTTTGAAGTTGGAATTTGAAAAATACGAAAAACCGACACGCACGCCAAAGTCCGAAATGCGACGTTCGAAGTTGATGGAGTAGAAGCCTCCTGGGCCGCCTCCTTCGAGATAGATTGTGTTGTTGGCGGTTGGCTCCTGGGCTTGAGCCACGCTCGGGCAAAGCGCGAACGCGCTCAAGATCAAGGCCGAGGCTGCGGTAGAGGTCTTTTTTCGTGTCACGATGGCTCAGACCCATAGGTCAGGCCGTCGCGTCCTGCAAGTGTGAGGTCGTTCGCACATCAGAACAATGAGCGTTTGCACGGGAAGCTCGCTTAATAATTGGCATCCGGACGCACCCCGACGGCATACATCACCGAACGATAACATCCTGTAAATTTAGCTGCGACGGTGACATCGCCACTGATTCCTTCGGCGTATCCAGACCCGAAGACAATGTAGTCATCTACCTTATTCGTAGAGAGAGTCAGTGGGGTGATCGCCGAGGTTCCGCTGTAGTTGGATGAGTGATGCCCGCCCCCGAATGCATAAATGGCGGAGTTGGCAGGTAGATTGCTCAGGGTCACGGCGGTATCGTTGCCGTTGTCACAGTTGCTATCGACGCTGGCCGTTTTCGCATCCGCAAAAAAGATTTGTTGCTCGGCCCCACCGAATTCAACGACTTCGACCGAAAGCGATCCCCACTCGTCGTTGCGATCAATTTCGACAGTATAATCGCCCGCGCCAGGTAGGTCGTCGTCGAGCATGTAGAACACCGAAATAGAGGAATCCGAGACGAAAAGGCTGCCCGGGGTCGTCAAGGGACGCATGTCCTTGCCATCGTAGGTGGCGGTGGTGGCGGCACAATTCGCGGCGCTATTGCCGCGGCATATGACCCCCGTCAGCACAAGCCTTTGCGTCCCCTTGGCGCCTTCCAGGGAGTGAGTCAAAAGGACACCAGGACCGTCACCGCCTGTATCGGAAGAGCCCCATGTGCCTACGTTGGTGACGCTGAGTGTGGGCTCTTCGCAGCCATCCGACTCTTCTTCGTAGCGGTCGTTGTTCAAGTCGGACCACCCTACGTCACAGCTGTAGTCGCAGCTTCCGGCGCTGCAAATGCTTCGGGTATGAGGTTTATTGACGCAGACTTCTCCGCCGTCTTTGGCGCAGCCTCCGCAGTTGTTCTTGTCGGAGCTCGTGTCGATCTCGCAGCCGTTAGGGAAAGAGCCATCACAGTCGACCCAGCCTGTATCGCAGCTCGCCACTTCGCAGGCTGCCTCCATGCACGAAGCCACCGAAACATGGTCCTCACCTTCCTTGGCGGTGCAGTCTTCTCCTTCTCCCCCTTCGTTCGGCAAGCACCCGCCGCAGCGAGTTCTGCTCGTCTGGGTGTTGACCTCGCAGCCTGTGGCGTAGTCCTGATCGCAGTCAGCCCACTCTGCGCTTTCATTTTGGTCACAGGAGGAAATCGCGCAGTTTCCACGATTACAGGCTGGGGTTCCGTTTTCGACGGCACATTCGATACCGCAGCCTCCGCAGTTGGAATTAGTATCGAGTGGGTCGGTGCATGTCCCATCCCCGTCGCAATCGCCATTGCCGTTGTCGCAGAAGGTTTCTCCGCAACTGCCTTCTTTGCAGAAGGCATACCAGCCTTGACCACTCGTATCGCAGCTCTTGTCGCACGATCCGCAATCGTTGACGCTTGAAGTTACACGGGTTTCACAACCGTTGGCCCGAGCGTCGTCGTCGCAATCCTTGTAGTCGGCCTCACATTCGATTTGGCACGTGCCGTCCTCGCAGCTCGCCTTGCCGTTCGTATTCGAGCAGGCGGAGTCTTCGCAAGCTCCGCAGTGATCAGCGTCTCTTTGGAGATCAACTTCACAACCGTCGGTGACTTCTAGATTGCAGTTGGCGAAACCACTGTCGCATCCCTGGTTCGGCGCTTCTGTGTCGATGAGGCATACACCGTTCATGCACTGGCCGCTGGCATGTTCGGGGGCGCACGCCGCATTACATTGTCCGCAATTGTAGAGGTCCGACTGTAGATTGACTTCACATCCGTCTTTGCTTTGGCCGTTGCAATCTGCATAGCCCCGCTGACAGACCAATGCGCAAATGCCGTCCAAGCAAGTGACGATGGCTGGGTCGTCCGAGGGAGGTGGTTCGCAATCTCGGGAGATGACGCATTTCTCTCCAATCTCACACAGGGGGCAGGGGCCGCCACAATCGACATCTGTTTCTCCTCTTTCGGGCGAAAAGACGCGGTCATTGCATAGGTCGATGGATGTAGCCCCACCCTCAGAACCCTCGGCGGGTCCGAAGTTGATATCGGGAGTCATGCACGAAGACACGACACCGGAACTCATAACGAGCGCCAGGGCCGTAATGAGACCGGGTAGGAGTCGGTTTCGCGTCACGCCGGACGGGCAAAAGGACATTGGTTCGTTTCTACCACGTGTGTGCAACAGGGGAAGAGATCTTGCCCGATCGAACTAACGCGACTGTGAAAGTTTGCGGCTTCCTCTCATAAATTGCTTTAGAAGTGAGTTGTGAGTACTTTCTTCTGCCACGCGCCGCTGTTAGCCAATACACTTCATTGCTCGCCCCTGGATTGCTCGCCCCTGGCTGGATGGAATCGCTCCCATGGTCAGTGTTACTGAAGAGTCTTCCACTTGACGCTTCGATTGGCCTGGCCGCTTGATGCTCCAGAAGACGTTTAATGAAGCGCGACCTGGAAGGATCCGGCACTCGATTGCCCCGTTTTTCTATTGCCTTGGACGCGAGAAACTCCCGCCGCTATATTCGGGCTGGGGATGTTGCGTGAGCACTTTGGTGAAGAGGGGAGCGGATTCGTCGTTGAGGCCGACCAGAGCCTCCTACGGGTACGAGCTTTTGGGTTTTGGGACGACCACACGGCGGCCGAGTTTGCTCCCGCAGTGGTGGGTGCTTTTCGCCGTCTTGGCAAAGAGCAGCTCATCTTGGATGTGCGCGAACTCCGGCCTATGCGCGCCTCGGGACAGACCGCCATTGCGTTGGCTCTCAGGACCTTGGCACATGCTCCCCTGGTGATCGTCGTCAAAAACCAGATCACAAAATTGCAACTTCTACGTATCGTGCGGGAACAGCGAATGAGCGGAGCCGTACGTTTTACCGAGTCATAGTTGAAAAAGAGAGAGACACAGAACCATGTCAGAAGACCAAACTTTGGCTGAAGAAGCGATGAAGCGCCTCTACGAGGCAATTGAGCTGGTAATGAGCGGTAGCGGCGATCAGGCGCTCAAAGACGCCTGGCACCACCTTGACCACGTGACCACGGCTCATCCCAACGGTGACTGGGCGCGAGGCTGGGATGAGGTTTGGGCCACCTGGGAGTTCCTCGGCAGTTTCGGTCGACCTGATCGAGGCGGAAGCTACATGGACGGACTGACCGTTCATGTCCATGGTGACTTCGCATATGGGACGTGCATCTTTCACAGCTCACCCACTTTCGGGTCGGTGCACCTTTGTTGCACGAACGTGATGCAAAAAATCGATGGTATATGGAAGGTCGTTCATCACCACATCGACAAGTCACCAGAAATCGGGGCTGCTTTCGAACGTCTGGCTTGATAGCGACTGATTCCCCAGTGTTATTTAGTTCCCGCCGCAACGAGTGAACTGATCGGTGAGAGTGACCAAACTCAAGGCTTTCAGCATGCGCGGGAAGTACTCGGCATCGTGATTGCCGGACGCACTGGGGATGGTCACCAACTCGGCCGTAAACTCGTCCAAGGTCTCTTGGTCATAGACCATCGCGCCTGCAGCGAAGGGGGCGATATTGATGGCCGTGTGATCGTCCCAAGTGTCGGCTTCGGTATCGGGTGAGCCGTCCAGGTGATACCACTGGACAAGGTCCTGGATGCCTTGGGTTTTTACCCAGCTGGTCACTTTGTCGTTCCACTCTTTGGCTTTTGGTGTCCCATACCAGAGGTAGTCTGTCACTATACGCCAGGGTGTGCGTGCGGCGTCGTCCCCGTAAGAGCCCGAACGGTGGTAGGCGTTGTGGCAGTTGTCCGTTGCCTGGTTTCCGTCGGAGGAGCCCCAGTTGCGGACCAATCCCGTGTTTGGGTCTGAGCCCATTTCGAGAAGAGTGTAGGTGTCGTCGGCTGCCTTGTTCCAAAACCCGGCGTCTTCGGAAACGTGCTCTCCGAAAGCGCGGTAATACGCCGGCGCCATGTAAGAGTAATTGATGCAACCGTTGTTCATGTCGTCGAACCAGGAAGAATCGCCGGGCTGCAGAACAGCAAGGCCATCGAAGTCCATGAACATGTGGTCTTTGATCGCGTTGATGACAGTCGTTGCTTCAGCGCCGTAGTTGTCGTTGCCCCATTTGCACTGGGCCATCAATAGCGCCATGGCCACGTCCAGATCGGCATCTGAGGCAGAATTGTCTGGGTAGTCGTTGTACTTCGTGTCGTAGTGGGCGTCGCATCCGTACCGGAGCCAATGCATCAACTGATTGTCGTTGCGCATTAATTTGGAGTACTCAAACAAGCCGTCGAATGCCGCTCGATCGTCGAAAATGACAGTGAGCAACATGCCATAACCGATGCCTTCGGAGACCGTGGAGTCGAGGCGCGCGTTTTCCCAAGGGACGCGCCAAACGCCACCTCCACAGTCTTCGAGGTGAATGGCCTTCCAGTCGTCGTAGGCCTTTCGGGCGTCGCTCGTACTGATGTTGGTGGGGAGGAACGGGGCTTCGGTACGTAAGGGAAGATCGCTCAGGGCCCCACCGGTCGCGCCCAGGTCGTTGCCTTCGCCTGAGTCATCGGTGCTTGGCGAGCCGCCTCCCCCCGAGGCCGCGTCTGAACCACCAGTGGCCATATGGGCAGAGGTTCCGCCAGCGGCGGACATTCCGCTGCTGGCTCCTGTAGATTGAGTCGCGGGCGAACGGCCCGAGTTGGGGGATTCGCCTGTGTTTCCACAAGCGACAAAGAGCAAGGGCGCAGCGAGGGCGCCGAGTCGACGGAGCTTCATTGAGGGTCTCCAGAGGCCACGGGGAGGGGGAAGCCCGCCTGCTTGTCGCGAAGCGGGTGAGTGCAGGCTAGTTTTCACTACTGAGCTGACAACGAAAAGTGTCCAAAATTAGAGGTGCTTGCATCAGGAAGTGAACGCTCAGCGAAAATTGTTGACCAGCTTGCCCGAGTTGGAAGGGGAGTGGTCAATTGTTTTGCTGCTTTTAATGAGTCGTGCCTGCGGGCTGCCCGCCGAGGGTCGTCTCTTGGGCCGAGGTTGAGTCGCTCGGAGTGGAGGTCTGCATAGTCAGTAGTTCTGTCATCACTTCCGCACGGTGCGGCAGGAAGACGTTACGTAGAGCTTGTGAGATCACGTAGCAGGTCCCGTCATCGCATTCTTCTGTAAAGGCTTCCGAGACGTGCACAAAGCCGAGGGAAGAGGGGGCTTGCATGCCGTTTCCAAGAGAACTGCCGCGGGACTCTTGATGGCAGCCGATGCAGCTTCCGGCGAATCGAGCTCGGGCAGCGATATCAACCGGGCTGAGTCCAGTCTCTGCCACGGCGGTTTCCAGATCCGCGTAAAAGCCATCGGGATCGCCTTTCAGAAGGTGAAGCGGGTAGTTTTCTGCCGTCGAATCGTTTCGACTCTCGGCGTTATCGCACGCCCGGTCGACGGCAAAGGACAGCTTCGCCGGATCGTCGCTGAGGAGGCCGCTTACAGCTTGGAGAATACTCGCACGGCAAGCGTCGCCTTGAGGGTGCGATGAAAGATCGTTCCACAACGCGCCATACGGAGAACCGAAAACGGGGGCACGGAGAACTCGGGCCGCTGCGTCGACTTCCGTGAGCTTGAACTCCCGCATGGTCCACTCCTCGTCGTTGAAGGCGTTTGTGCGAATTTGGCCGGTGCCTGCCATGAGATGGGTTGCGTTCATGAACGGTCCGAAAGTGTCAGGGCCCTTGGAAAGAAAGGCTTCTTTGAGGAGGCGACCCCGCTCGCTCGGATCGTTGAGACTGCCTAGGGCTTGCCAAAATTTGGCGATGGGGAGGCAGCTCGCAACCCCGGCTTCCGGCATTGGGTTGGGGATCTGGGCTTCGAGAATCATCAACATGCGCCCGTTCCCGATGGGAGCGTTGCTTGCGAAGACCAGACGTTGGTTGCCGCAGTGTGAGCCATTTTGGGGAGCGAGATCGATCCGGTTCACCGCTGCCACTGGGAACCAGCTTTGAAGGGCGCCCACCTGCTCTGCTTCTAATCGATCGCACTCGATGGGGTATCCATTGAGGGAAGGCTCGTCGTTGTTTAACTCGTCGTCGCAGTGGGGGGCATTTTCGATGCTACCAGGGTTCGATGCATGACTATCCATGATTTGCTCGAAGAGAGCGGCTCCGTTTTCCGTCCATCCGGCGTTTGCGCCGAGGGCATTGAGGGTCTCTTCGAGGTCGAACTGATCGATGGCGAGTTTCGTTGTTTCGAACAAGCTACGGCGGTTGATCGCAGTCGTTGGGGGCGAAGCCAGTTCGGCGATTTCGGACGCCGAGAGGGGCTGACAGGAAACGCGAACCTCATCGAGCATGCCGTTGAATCCTGGGTCTGCGGCGTATTGAGACGCCCCGAGCCAGTTGTTGCTCGTTGGGCCTAGGTCCGTCGGGTTGCCCAGGATGGGAGCGGTCTCGATAGCTACTCCATCAACGTAGAGAGTCGCGATATTGGCTTCGAGAGTGATCGCGAGATGAGTCCACTGCGCGAGGGGAAGACTGAAGGGAACCGACAGGATTTCTTCAGCCCCCGCATTCTGGGTCGACGACTTGATGGCAAAGCGTATGACGTCGTTTCCTCCGGCGCTCGTCGTCAGAAACATGTAGGTGTCCGTATCACTACCGAAGTCGAAGACACGGCTCCAACCATCATTGGTTTCTGGGTTGACCCAGGCGGCGAAGGTGAAGTCTTTGCATGCGCTCACAAATCCCTCGGGCAGAGTGGCACGTTGCGTGTCTCCGGCTAGCAGGAGGGTTCCTCCCACGCGCCCAGATGGAGCGAATTGAGCTCCGTTTTCGAGAACTGCGTTGTTGCCCAAACCAGAGCGGTCGAAGGCTAAGGTGCCGGTCCCATCGTCAAAGGGGAGCACCAGGACCTCGGTGTTTTCTCCACAAGTTCCGTTCGAGGGGTGGGTACAGACGCCGTCTTCGTTGGAAAGCGCGAGGATCTCCGATTGGGTGTAGGCCCGGCAAGAGACCACGAGTTCGTCGATTTGTCCGTCCAAGGTTGGGTCTCCCGTCCACTGGGAGTCGCCGAGCCAGTTGTTTGTCGTCCAACCCAAGTCGGACGGGTTGCCCAAGATGGTGGTCGTTGCGGCCAACTCTCCGTCCACGAAAAGACTGCCCACGTCACCTTCGAGGGTAACGGCTAGGTGAACCCAGGTGTCGATGGGGAAGACGTAGGGGTAAGTTACTCCTTGTTCTGTACCACCGTTTACCGTCGGTACCTTGACTCCAAAACGAATCGAGTCGGCAGCTCCGGCCTTGGGGGTAAGGAAGAGGTAGTTTTCGGTGCTGCTTCCGAAGTCAAAAACACGTGACCAGTTTCCTTTGCTGTCGAGGCGGACCCAGGCTGCGATAGTGAGATCTTCGCAAGGGCTGAGTAAACCGTCTTCGAGTCGGACACTCTGACCGTCGCCGTTGATGTCGACGGCGCTTTCGTTGCGGCCGGCTACCAACGATGCTCCTCCGATGAGGATAGCATCATGGTGGTGTCCCGAATCGTCGAGAACTTTGGTTTCGCTTGCCTGATCGAATGTGTAGCTGGCGACAGGGTCGGTACACAGCCCGCTTTCGGTCTGTGTACAAGCGCCCACTACGCACACGTCTTCTGTGCACTCGTCGTCATCATTGCAATCTTGATCGACTGAACATTCCGGGGCGAGGGCCAGGAGCTTCAGGGATTCAACTCGAACCACCGTGGATTCTGCGGACTCGGTCTTGGCGTTATTGTAGGCTCCCAAGGTGATGGTGTGCGTTCCGGCGCCGAGGCCCAAAATGGATAACTCGGCGAGACCACTCAGTCCGCCTCCTCCACAAATACGTGCCACAGAGTCGGCCCCCTCCGTCCCCTGAAGTATTCCATCGACGCTGAGCAGTACCTCACTGCATTCCTCCGCTTCATAGGCGTCGTTGGCGCTCAGATCGTAGGCGAGAGCGATCTGGACTGCGCCGGCCGTCTCTAAGTCGAAGTCGATGGTCCAGCCGCCCGACATCCCATTGATATCATCCTCATTGATGCCACCGAGTTGGACTTGTAGGGCGGAGTTGTTGAAGGCGCCGCTGGCGTAGGCGGGTTGGTGGGTATCGCGGAAGGCATCGTCGATGTAGATGAAACCGGTTTCGTCTGCTGCGAAGTCCGTGTCGATGACGGTAAGATCGCCTCCGCAAGTTCCGCAGTCGGTATCGCAGGAGCCGCAATCCTCTGACTCATCACAGGTCCCGTCGCCGCAAACAGGAGGACAGGTTCCGCAATCAGCCGCGCAGGATGAGCAAGATTCACCAGCTTCACAGGAATCGTCGCCACAAACAGGAGGGCAGGTTC
Organism: Polyangiaceae bacterium; assembly: GCA_050300635.1. GTDB lineage: Bacteria > Myxococcota_A > Polyangia > Polyangiales > Polyangiaceae > NIC37A-2. The sequence continues at coordinate 1,748 of JBNKYC010000025.1, read as the reverse complement.
CGCAGTCGGTATCGCAGGAGCCGCAATCCTCTGACTCATCACAGGTCCCGTCGCCGCAAACAGGTCCAATCGTCGCTAGTTCGCTGATCTCGGCTTCCGAATAGGCTCGGCAAGAAACCCAAACTTCATCCAACTTGCCGTCGAGATGGGGGTCCGGCCATTGTGACTTGCCCAAATAGTTGTTCGCCGTGTTTCCCAGATCAGAAGGGTCGGCCGTGATTGTGGCGGTCGCGACTTCGGTTCCATCAAGGAAGAGACGCGCCGTATCTGCGTCCAGCACGACGGCTACGTGCACCCACTGGTTGAGCGGAAAGGCATAAGGAAAGGAAAGCTGTTGTTCCGCTCCACCGTTGATTTCCGGCACTTTGATAGCAAATCGTATGGAATCGGCACCTCCCACTTTGGGAGTGAGGAACATATTGTTGTTCGTGCTCGTTCCAAAATCGAAGATGCGGTTCCAGTTCGAGTTTTTGTCGAGCCAGATCCAGGATGCAAAGGTGAAGTCGTCGCAACTTTCGACCAGGCCGCCTGGCAGAGCTACATGCTGGGTTCCTCCAGCCAACTCGACACCCCCGCCAATCATGGCGTCCGCGACCAGCACGGCGCCATCCACTAGAGTGCCGTCGTTTTCGTTGCCACTGAGGTCGTCGGTGCTCGAGGCAGTGCCGGAATCCATAGGCAGGTAAGAGACGGGGTCGTCCCCACCGCAGGTGTCGTTCGGGACTTGACTGCAGATACCGGCGGAGCAAACACTGTCGGTGCAGGGGTCTAAGTCGTCGCATTGTGTGTCTGCCGTGCACAGCGCTCGGGCAAACAAGTCGGCCATTTCTTCTTCTGGATAGGCGCGGCAGGAAATCTCGACTTCATCCAGACGGCCGTCGAGCGCCGGATCGAGCGCGTATTGGGAATCTCCCAGGACGTTGTGATTCGTGGCTCCCAAGTCGGAGGGATCGTCTGTGATAGCAGCCGATGCCACCGTCTCGCCGTTTAGGTAGAGTGTGGCCAAATCGCCATCTAAAACGACGCCTACGTGGGTCCACTCGTTGATGGGGAAGGTAGTGGGGACGCTGACAACTTGTTCGTCTGCACCGTTGACCTTGATGGCAAAACGAAGAGTGTTTTGATCGCCAGCGGCGGTCGTCAAGAACATGTAGTTGGTTTCGTCGGTGCCGAAGTCGAAGATACGGCTCCAGACGCCGTTTTCGTCGAGCTGCACCCAGGCCGCGAAAGTGAAGTCGTCGCATTGACTGACCAGGTTGTTCGGTAGCGAGACGTATTGGTCGCCGCCATCGATATCGACCGCGCTACCAAGTTGTCCATAGGCGAGACTAGCTCCGTTTTCGAAGATGGCGTCGTTTCCGTTTCCGGTGTCGTCTTCTGGACCGGTATCGAAGTAGTAGACGGCGAGAGGGTCCGTGCAGGTGTTTTGGTGCGTGCAATACGAACCGTTGCAGCTATCTACCGTGCAGGGATTTGAGTCATCGCAATCGGCCGCGACCGAGCAAATGGGCTCGTTGATGGACAGGATCAAACCTCGTGAGGGCACGCCGGCTGCGTCGACGACGAAGAGCAGGTAGTAACCCGGAGGCGCGAGGTTGGCCGAGGCGGGCGTAGCAAGAGTCAGAATTTCGCCCGATTGGCTCAGGTCGAGGGGAACGAGACGTTGACCCATATTGAAGCTATGGGTTGTGCTGCTCAAACCGATCAGAACAGCCCGTTCGATCGGTCGAGAATCCGCCATTTCGACA
>JBNKYC010000024.1:0-28281 GCA_050300635.1 Polyangiaceae bacterium | reverse complement strand
GGGACTGCAGAAGTATGCAGTTGCCTGGGAGATCAACGCTACCTGTCCAGGGGCCTCGCGCAGTTCAACATACACACACGGTTGAACGTCATCGGCTAGCGATACACCACAGACCTGACCCTCTTCATTCTTGGGGCAGGTAAAGCGAAACTCGCCGACCTCAGTGCTGTTGGGGTCGCCGTTCTCCACCTGCAAGCCATTCTGAATCGGCGTCCAAACGGCGTCCGGCGAGGCGGAGCTTCCTACGCCTGCAATGTAGAAGCGTGCTTGAAGCATTCCCTCGTATGGGGGCCAGGCATCGTCGTAGCTCGGGCGGGCGTAGAAGGTGTTGGTCGCTCCAGGCGTTGTATCGATCTGGTGGGGAGCAGGGTTTCCGTCTTCATCGACATTAGTTGTCCCAAGTTGGTCGTCCGAGATTGTGATTCCACCTGGGCAGCCTGAGTCGATCGCGGAGGTTTGGAACCAGTCGGAAGGCTGTGCAATGAGAAGGGTGTCAGAGTAAAGTGGATAGATACAGGTAGCAGCCGAGCAGCCTGGATCAGGCGTAGAGGGCGTCAGTTCCGTCCCAGAAATGGCCTCGTTGACAATCTGCGCAGCAATCATAATCCGGGGCGTATCGCTGGGAAGTATGCCCATGGCAGCCAGATTTACTTTGAAGTTGATCCCCCATTCTGCCGTCGGATCGCTGCGCCAGGCACGAGCGTCCTTGACCCAGACGGGGGTGACCCCCGGAGCGCCAGCGCTCCAGGTCGTGAGGCTGTAGGAGTAGGCTCGCGCATTTGCGACGGGAGCAGGATCGGTTCCACTGCTTGGAACCCCCAGACGAACCGCCTCAGCGGTGGAGCCGGTCACCCCATCGGTCGTCAGTCCAAAAAAAATCCGGTCCTCCTCTGAGGCTGTACCTGGATCCGCCCGGACCTGAATCGAAACGCTCAGCTCATTGTCCTCGCTGTTGACCATAATTCGATAGGTCGCTTCTGTTCCTGAAAGGTCGCTTTCGAACCACTTTTGCGGTGCCGCCGCCCAACGTGGCTCGTTGAGCTCCGTCCTTTCGGTTCCGGACCCAGTCCAGATCGGTGGCCCCGAAAGTTCCCCCGCCTGAATCGATGGCTTCGGGTAACAGACTTCAGCCAAGGCCGGTGTCGTGAGGAAAACTCCGACAAGTCCAAAAGTCGCGCAAGAAGCGATCTGATAGATGGTTGAACTTCTGCTTAGGGTCATTTGGAGCGGTCCTTTAGCTTGGCGAACATGATGGCCGACCGCCTGCGTCCCAGGATCAAAGCCAACGCTCCCAGTGCCACCCACCACGCGCTTCCGGACGGCTTCTTGGGCCCAGTGTGGCAGCCGCAACCGGCGGCATCTTCGCCCACATCCTTGTCATCGGTGGAGCCGGAAGCCCCACCATCCGAGCTGGTTTTCGGGTCATCCTCGTCACGCTCGTCCTGGGAGGATGAGGCGCCGCCTTCATTGGTCGAGCCCGTGTCGGAGTCGTTGGATCCGTCGGGATCGTCGGGATCGTCGGGATCGTTGGGGGCGGACCCGCACAGGCCTGAGTTGCAAGAGCTGCTGGAGCAGCTTTCATCCTCGACACACGGACTTCCGTCGTCCAGACGACCCTCGGCAATAGATACATCGTGTGGACATACCGTCACGGGCGCTGCAATGGTTTGCCAAAGCGAAGAATCCAGCGGTACTTGTGTGACGCCGCCAACACCCAGATTGGCGTCGCCGGTAGGGGGCACGTTTGCAAAGAAAAGCGCCTGGTTCTGTAGGGCGAGCTTGCTTCCCAGGAACATGCGGAGCTCCTCACTGTCAAATCCTTCGTTGATGCTGTCGAGATCAATGCGTGCGGTGAAACCCCACCGATAGCCGTCGTCGACATGTTCCTCCCAGACGGTTGAGAAACTCAGCCAGGAAGGTACGCCCTCACTTGGAGAGACGCCCTTGAACGAGCCGCCCTCGGTAGCTTCGAAGTACGAGGTCAGGCTCGGATCGAGCGAGAAAGGAGCGTGCTGCCGCGACTGCGTGCCCTCGGACGACGCCGGGTCGGACTTGAGAAGCCCGATGCGGACGACCTCCGTCGAAGTCCCAAACGCAGAAGCCAGCCCGAGCTGTATCTCATCCACATTCTCGTTATCTCCTGGCCACTCGTTGTCGACTCCTGTCGATTCGACCTTGAGATACAATTGGTTGTCCAGAGTGATCGCCTGCCAACTCATTGACGGTTCACTGTCCGACTGTTGATTCGAATGTGTCAGATAGTAGCTGGGCGAACTGGACCATCGGGGGTCGTCAAAGGCATCGAGGACATACCCGTCTCCGTCCATGTCTACCCATTCGGGGCCGTCTATGAGTCCGGGAACCGAGGCCCCGTCAGTCAGGCAAAGACATTGTCCACCAGAACAGTCGGTGAAATCTGCGCAACCGGATGAGGGAGGAAGGTAGCTCGGCCATTTATTTCTATCCGCCGGAATGACCGTTTCGAGCCCCTCGATCGTATCCGTGGAAGGCGGGGCCGAAACGACCTCTCCGAAGGAGTCAGTGTACCTTACGCCAAGAAATATAGGGAGTGAGGTCACTATCGGTGCGACATAGCCAAACTGAGATAGATCGATTCGCAGCGTTATTCCCCAGGTAGCCCCTGGCGAGTCGGTCCAAGAACCAACCTCTTGCAACCAGCTTTCGGTCGCTGGGCTAATGGGAGGAGGATAGCCGTTGGTCGGTGCTCCCCAATTCGTCGCACTCTCGGCCCAGCTTGCCCGACCGAACTGCACTGTGGAGCTGCTGTTCTCGATCGGCGGGTTGGGATCCGAAATGGGGGCGGCGTCGCTCTTTGTTCCTTGGTGATCGAGCAGAATCTTTGCAAAGTTTGCTCCCACGGTCGGCGAGGGCTCGCCGAAACCGATGAAGGCGAAGTCATCACCGGTGTCGATTGTATCGTCAGACAGAGCGTGAAACGCGACATAAAGGTCCGTTCCGCTCAATAGGAGCCTTGCCCGAGCCACGGCATTTGCGGGAGCGCAGTCGTCGACATTCTCCTCTGGACAAAGGTAGATGAGTCGCGACGGCTTCCACCGTGGATCGTTCAGTTCGGATCGCCAAGTCCCACTATTGGGACTTGGATCGAACCAAATGGGCGGACCGGCAAGATCACCCTCCGCGTCTGGTTGAGCAATGCACTGCTCAGCGGCAGCTGAACCCGAGTCTGAACAAGTTGTGCCGATCTCCGCGACCCTCTGCCAGTTAGAAGTGCTGGGCGGGATATTGCTGGTTGATCCCACTCCAGATGGCTGAATCGCCTCCGGTGTTACGTTGGCGTAGGTCACGTCAGTTGCACTTGTCACCACGCGTGCCCCCACGAACAGCTTCATGTCGCCGCTCAGGCCGCCAGCCGCTGAGAGATCGATGCGGACCGTGAACGCCCAGCGATGCGCTCCTCCCTCTGGAATTTCCCAGATAGCGGGGAATTCTAGCCAGTTCGGCATCGTGCTGGGCAGTACCGATGCGAACGACCCCGAGGCGTCCGACTGCCAGTATAAGGAGAGGGATGGGTCCAGATCAAAACCAGTGTCGCTGGGCACGCTAGAACTGGGCACAGCGATCGCCGCTCCTTTGTTGAGGCGAAAGTTGAACGCATGGGCCGTCGATGATGCCCCCTCGGTCAGTCCGAGCTGAATCTCGTCAAAGGTCGTCCCCGGCCACGCATCGTCTGTGACCTCCGTTTCGACCAGAATGTAGAGGTAGTTGCCCGCTTGGACTACCCTCCAGCTGACGTCCACAGCGTCGGTCTCTCCTTCGGATGATGCGGACAGGTACTGCAGGGGGCTGCCGGACCAACGGGGGTCGTGAACTTCGGGTCGCCAAAAGCCATCCCCAGTCCAGTCTTCCCATTCGGGGGCGCCAGGTAGACTGGGGAAGCTGACCGGTGTGTTCACGCACAAGCACTCCTCTGCAGGAGTGCCTGGACAAGGAATGGCTCCGGCCAGCGTTGTCAACATGAGTGCTGCCGCCCCAAGGAGGGGCGAGAGAAGTCGGGCTAGTTTCTTTTTCATCATGGTTTATTCCCCCTGTGTCGCCGTGGACAGACGCAATGCTGAGCAGCTCATTTTCGCAGTCCCTCAACTTTGCATCGCCTTCGCAGCGTTACTCCGACCGCGAGCACCACCCACCACGCGCTTCCGGACGGCTTCTTGGGTCCGGTGTGGCAGCCGCAGCCGGCGGCATCTTTGCTGATATTCTCGTCAACGGTGGAGCCGGAAGCCCCACCGTCCGAGCTGGTTTTCGGGGCATCCTCGTCGCGCGCGTCCTGGGACGATGAGGCGCCGCCCTCTCTGGTCGAGCCCTTGTGAGAGTCGTTGGATCGGTCGGACTCGTCGGGATCGTTGGGGTCGTCGCTGGGGCGCCCGCTGTGTTGTCGTTGGTGCTGGGAGAGCCGCCGGTTGATTGGTCGGGAAGCTCAGCGTCCGAACCATCGTCGACATCTAGTACCCGTAGGGCACTGCCTTTGAGCATGTTCGTCGTGACTGGGCCAACGGAGGAGTAGTTCAGCTCGACAAGGAGGCACTGCTCAGAAGAGACATCTTGTTCGAACGATGGGCAGGGGCTTTCACCGACGCAGGTGAATTCGATCAGGCCGCTTGCGTCATTGACGAGACCGTCACCATACCCACCGCCTGAAATATCAGACCACAATTGCTCAGAAGGCACCGGGTCGCCGCAGGGAGCAATTCGAAAGCGAGCCCCTATCGTTCCCTGAGCAGGAAGTGGGGCTCCGCCAACGGTTGAGAGCTGAGCCTTGAAGGTGTTCACCGCAGTCTTGGCGACTTGGTCGTCGGGACTGTTCGTCGCTCTTATGTCGTCAACTCCAATCACGAGGCCACTACAGGCTCCCGGCACAGTCGCGCCCGAGTAGGTCTGTAGCTCTCCCCAAACAGAATCGACATGGCTCATGTCGTCGTTCGGATCGCCGATCTTGTCGAACTCGGCACCCCAGGTCGCCGCGGGTAAGCCCGTATTGGGAGGGTCGAGTTCAACAAAGGCACCAGTCGCAGGCCACGCTAGGGTCAGCGGAGGGTCGGCAAGGTCGGCTTTGAGACCGAGAGCGTACCAGAACTTGTTACCCGCGGTCGCGCTGGTATCGATCTCTATGTTTACGGTCCAACCCACGTTCAGGCCACTTGCGAACATCGTGCTCCACGCTGTGCTATTTGTGAGCCATGAGTGAACTCCAGGCGCCCCGTTCCATGTGGCCCCCGTCCTTTTCCAACGATAGATCGAGGTTGCTTCAGAGCCATCCACGCCGATCTTGATGATCTGCACGTCGGTGTATTCCGGATTGGAGAATCCGATATACACGCTATCTCGGTAGTCGCTGCCCGAGACGCTTCCCGGCGTCGGGTCTTGTAGAACCTGGATCTGGACGAACAGCTTCGCACCGTCGTGGATGAGCCGCGTCGAAGCCGTTGGGGCGCTTCCTACTACGAGCGCTGGAAAAGTCTGCCGCGTTGAACCCACCCACCGCGGATCGTCAATGACCGGCGACGCAAAAGGCTCCGGGAGCACGGCCGTCCAATCAGGGGGACCTGGCGGACCTGGCATACCCGGGACTCCCACCGCTTCAGGTACGCAGACGGTCTCGGCCCGGGACGGTGTGTTCGTGAAGAGATTCAGAGCGACGAGGAGCAAGGGCGGTACAAGTCGAGCGTGCTTCACTCATCGCCCCCTCAAGCAACGTCCGGACCCAAGGCCGAAACTGCGTAACGAATGCACACCATAAGCTATGGTAGACCATCTTCTGACGCGCAATCAACGGCATTTTGCGTAGCCCTCGCCCCCATCAGCCATGAGCGGGGTGTCTCGGTCTCGACCTCTTCCTACCCGGCCCTCACCCGTGGGCGAAGCTCAAGCCCCCGTTTCGCATGACGGCACCCCATGCTACGGGGTCGGGTTATCATGCTGAATCGGATGGCTTCGAGCCCTTGGTCAAAAGCCCTTCTCCTCGTCACTGGCTGTGCCTTCGCCTGTTCGGAGTCTCAGGACCCACCCTCTTCAAGTGGAGACACCGACTCCAGCGGAGATGGCGACATGGGCGGAGAAGGCGGCAGTTCTGAACAACCCAAAGGCGGAGACGGTGACGCCGGTGACGACGCTGCTACCGGCGGCAAGAAGGGGCAAAGCGAGGAAGCTACGGGCGGCAAGGATCAGGGAACGGGCGGGGAGCCGATGGACGCCCATCCGGAGCTTGAATTCGACTCCTCTGTGCTTCCAGCGGCTCGAATCGGCCAGGAGTATGAGGTGGAGATTGCCGCAATGACCGAGTCAGAAACCCAAGCATGGGTCACCGTGGGTCAACTGCCTCCTGGGCTCTCACTTGAGATTTCTGACGGCATGGCGCGCATCGTGGGCACCCCAGAAGAGAGCGGCAACTTCGACTTCTCAGTGCTGTTTCAGGGCGACGACGGTTCGAACCTCTTGCGCGAATACTCATTGCGAGTCCGCACCCTCGCCTGGTTCATCTACAAGCAGGATGGGGGCTGTTACGCGGTAGATCTAACTGACGGCCTGGTGCGCACACCCATTCCCTTTTGTGACTCTGTCGTTGAGGAAGCCGGACCGCCATCGGGGTTTCAATCGAGCTCCACAGGGTTGTTGAGCTTTAAGACGAGTGACGAGGAAGCGATTTGGGTCAATAGCTTCGCGGAAGAGAGCCCCACCCGGCCGGTGCGAGTCTCTCTTCCTTTGAGTTCGCCAGATGGCCGTGTCTTGACAGCTGGACTCTCCAGCGATGGAAGATGGCTCGCCTATTTTCGACAAGAAGATTTGAGCCCAACGTCATCGCTGATGCTCGTGAGCCTCTCAGGGCCAACTCCAGGCGTTCCTCGCATCATCAACGAACCCTTGCCCCAAGGTGGGAGCCTCGGTGTTGCGAGTTTTGTTGGACCATCCATTGTCTACCAAGCGTTCCGACCGACACAATCTTCAGGAGAAATTCGCCTCTACGAGTTCCCCTTGGGCTCAACATCTGCTGTAGCGACCCCACTGACCGATTGGGATGGGGGCTCGTTTCAGCCGTTGCCCGATGGCAAACAAATAGTGTTCCAGCGAGCTCGATCGCCGTATATTTTTGATCTCTTCGTTCTTGGCTTGCGCGGTCAATCGCCGACTCAGCCCGTTCGGCTGCATGAAGCGCTCTCCGGTTCCGACTCCGCTGGGAGCGCCCTCACCCTGAACAAGCAAGGCGACGCCTACTACTTCGGCATTCGAAGAACCGATCCACAAATCGAGGCCTACCAAGCAAAAATCGACGATGCAGGGAAGGTTGAGACGGTCAGGCTCGGAGCAAACTTGACAGGGCCTGTTGGTAGACTCCTACCTTCCCCGGATGGGTCATCCGTATTGCTAGAAGTAAAAGGTGACCTCATCAACTATTCGGAACTCTATGTTGTTGATGTGAGCGGCAAGGAGCCTGGTGAGCCACGTCGAATCGATGGTCCCCATCCGTCCGGAGGCACTCCGTCACCCATTTACGGTGGGCCCACATGGTCACCAGACTCTCGTTACGTTATCTACTCTGCCGACTCCGAAACGCTTGGCATCTACAATACCTACGCGGTCGATGTGCAGAAGGATGAGCTAACGCCTATCAAACTGCATGATGCAGAGCCCGATCAAAACACTTCCGCAGGACAGCCCTTGGTCTCGCCGACAGGGGAGGCAGTCGTGATTTCTCGTAATTTTTCGTCACTCTATCGCGTTCCCGAGGCCACCCTGCTCAGTGGTGAGGTTCCGGGTCCCCGGCTTTCTCTGGGCCTCGATCTGGGGCCAACTGAATCTGAAAACGGCGCGGCCTGGTCCCCGGACGGTCGTTGGTTTGCCCTTGTACTCTTGGACCAAGATACGCAGGAAAGCCGGCTGCTGCTCATTCCTTTCAAGGACGATGCCTTTGGCAAACCGGTCGAGGTCGCATCTGCCGCGCCTGGTACCGCGCTGGGGCAGTTTCTGCCGAGCGGCTTTTGAAAGCTCGCTTGGCCTCGTCGTGAAGGGCGGCACCTCGCAGACGTCGTCGCCAATCATCGCCACCTGCGGAGTCGCCAGAGCAAAAGAAGAAAGGCGCCTATCACCACCGGGGTAATAGGCGCCTTCTTGTTGGCGTGAGCTCGGCCTAGCGAGCTCTTTCGGGTCGGCTTAGTTCAAGCGACGGCGGCGCCATTGGGCGAAGGCAACGAAGGCGGCGGCGAGGAGCATCAAGCTCCATCCCCGACTAGACGAACTGCCCGGGGTACTGCAGTAGCAGGTGTGATTGTGGTCAAGAGTCCCAGGTTTGTGGGTGTGGTGGGTGTGATCTTTCTTCGCACAATCCTTACAAGGACAGTCGCAGACTTTGGTGTCGCGAGGCACCTCCAAGGCGACGATCTTGTCCTTGATCTTGCCCTCCCCGCCCGGAACGATGCTCATCTTGTAGAGACGGCCAGGGATGATAGGCGTGACCGCCGTATCGACGCCGGTCAGCTCATGATCCCACCCGAACAATGCGCCGTCGTGCTTGATCACGTATCCGTAGGGCACCATCGGCACGAGCACTTTTCCGCCTCCGGGTACGGCGGACTCGCGATAACCCCGGACTTCGTAAACCGGCTGACCCAAACTGATGGCTTGTTCGAGCTGTGTTAGTTCTGCGAGCCAATATCGAAGGTACGGGTCCTTCTTGAGTCGAGCTGCATTTTCCTTGTCATCGTAACTTGGCGCGGTCTGCGGATCTACGTCGCGCGGCATGTTATGAGCCTTCACGGAGAGGTAGACGTCCTGAGGCGTTGCTGTCGGAGTCAGCCCGCCCAGACTGATAACGGCTTCGTGCTCGAAGGTCGATGCCTCTCCAAAGAGCAAGTTTCTCGCGGCACTGTCCTTTACGAGCTTCGTGGGCGTCGGACCGGTGGTTGCAAAGTCCAATTCGACCAGGAGGCATTGATCGGGGTTCGCCCCAGCGGCAAGTACGGGACAGGGCGTCCCGCTATTGCACATAAATTGAATCAACCCCCCAGCATCGTTGACTCGATTGTCGCTAAATGCCCCGCCCGGAATATCAGTCCACGTCGCGCCCACTCCGATCGTCATACCCCAGTTGGCCAATCGAAATCGCCCTCTGATAGTACCCGCAGGCGGCAAGGCGGCCGTACCGACGGTCGAGAGTTGAGCCCTGAACGTGTTGGCGATCGTATTGATCACTTTGTAGGGCGGCGAGTTCGTCGTCCCGATACTGTCACTTTCGATCGCGATGCCACTACAGACTGCTGGCACGGTCGACCCCGAATAGGTCTGTAGATCCCCCCACACCGAATCGGCGCTGCTCATGTCGCCGTTCGAGTCATGTATCTTGTCGAACTGCTCGCCCCAGATCGTTGCCGCCACCCCGGTATTGGGTGGGTCAGGTTCGACGAAGGCACCTGCAGCGGGCCATGCCAGGGTCAGTGGGGGAGTGGATAGATCGGCCTTGAGACCGACGGCGTACCAAAACTTGGAGCCCGGTGTGGCGCCAGTTTCGATCTCCATGTTCACGGTCCAATCCACGTCCAAACCGCTGATAGACGTGGTACTCCACGCTATCTCCTTGGTGAGCCATGGGTGAGCTCCAGGGCCCCCAGTCCATGTGGTTCCCGTCCTCTTCCAACGATAGATGGAGGTTCCTCCGGAGCCATCAACGCCAATCTTGATAATCTGCACGTCGGAATAAGTCGGATTGGAAAATCCGATGTACACACTGTCGCGGTAGTCGCTGCCTGAAACACTTCCCGGCGTCGGGTCGTCAAGAACCTGAATCTGGACGAAGAGCTTCGTACCGTCATGGATCAGACGCGCTGAAGCTGTTGGAGCCGTTCCCGCCGAGAGCGCAGGAAATGTCTGTCGCGTGGCCCCACGCCAACGCGGATCATCGATAATTGGCGAGGCCAAAGGCGCGGGCAAAGCGGTCGCCCAATCGGGTCCACCGGAGATTCCGGGAACGCCCTTGGCATTCGGAACGCAGACGGTCTCCGCTTGGACCGACGTTGCCCAGGCGAGCGCGATGAACACTGCGACCACTCCGAGAATCCGCGTACCGAGGATGGATAGAACGCTCATGTGCCGGTGCCCGACGACGGATGATGGGGAATGGGCAGAGCTAGATGACATTGGTGGTTTCATGCGTCTTCGATCTCGCTTGGGGTTGGGGGTCAATGATTGAAAATCTAGGGGTTTGGTCTGACGACGGCGTACATACTGACGGTATTGGACCAGGTTGATGGAGTTCCAAATGTCGCCGGAAGAGGCCCATTCACATCGGAAAACGAATGCGAAACATAGAGCGTCGTTCCTCCCGGGTCGTAACTGAGCTGAGCCGAGGCACTGCTGAGGTTCAGAGCGATCCAATAGGTCGTTCCAGCCGCGAGGCTGACCGCGGGAGAAGTAGTCGCGATGTTGAGCCCCGACTGCACACCAACTGCGCTTGAGATGGCCAGAAGCGATCCAGGCTTGTTGTTGTTGTCTGAATAGACACCAAAACGCACCTGTCCAGCGGCCGCACTGAAGTAGGCTCCGACATTCACCAAAGTGGATCGACAATTGACCGTGATCGGTTGTGCTAGCGCGATGTTCGCCAGGCCGCCGTACCCCGTACTGCCCTGCTGATCATTTCCGACATTCTTCGTTGCACTCGTACATGCACCCTTTTCACAATACTGGTTGCCGGTGCACGCGTTGGCATTCGCCCAAAACCCTGAGGAATCACAGTACTGCGGAACTCGCGAACAAGCGGATTCGCACTGGGTCGGATTCGGATTGGGCGTGCATTCGACGCAATTGTTATTCAGACAGACCGGCGTGCCTCCCCCACAATCAGACGGGCCGTTGCACTCCACACACCGCCCATTTCCATCACAGACGATTCCGCCGTTTTCGTTGCACGACCCTGAGCTCTTCGCTCTCTGGTCGCATACGTTGCCACTACAGGTCTTGTCGTAACAATCGCCGACATCGGGGCAGAAGTTGAGATTGGAGGGGATGCAGGCGACACAACTTCCGTTGCCATCGCAGAGATGACCGCCGTTGTCGTTACACGCGTCACCTGGGTCGTTCGCCGTTTGGATACACTGCTTCGAGGCGTTACACGACCCGGTATTGCAATCGTCTTGATCGGGACAATGATCGTCGTTGAGGCACTGCCTACAACTACCGGTGCCGTCACAATAGCCCCCCGTGCACGGCTCGTACCGGTCAACGGGGTCGAGATCGCAGAAATTGGCATTGCACACCGGATCGGAGCAATCGCCCCCACTCGGGCACTGGTCCTTACCCGTGCATTGCACGCAGTTCCCAGCCGAACAGATGGGTCGGTCCATGGGGCATGCCGTCTGAGTTTCGGTGGACCCGTCTGCTGAGCAGACCACCTGATTGCCCCCGCTATCGCAACTCTTCGAGTTGGCGACGCACTTGTCGCAGACCAAGTTCTGCGAATCGCACAAGCCGGCGCCGCACTGCTCGTCTTTGACAAAGCCACTGCGTTCGGCGTTGCACACCTCGAGCACGTCATTGTCACCGCATCGTTTTTGCCCAGCGCTGCACGCATACTCGGTACAGTCGCCGGCTGTCTCACTGCACGGTTTTCCTATGTCCGCGCAGTCCGCCTTCTCGACAAAGCCGGTGAGATCGCTCGCGCACTCCAGCAAGACGGTGTCGTCACACTGATAGGTGTTGGGCAAGCAGGCCGCACACTTTGGCCCAGTGGCTAGACTGCAGTGCTGGATACTGGGGCAGTCGTCAGTCTCGACAGTGAGCAAGGTGGGACCGCAGGTCTTGCGAATGCGCTCGTCGCAGAAGCTTTCGTTGGCCTTGCGCCCCTCACAATCAGCGGGAATTTCCTTGCAGCTGCCGGCCGTCTCCGCCTCTGGATCACAGAGCTCGCCATCTTCGCAGGAGTCATAGGACAGCCATACGCCGTCCTTACACTCCACGCGGAGTACGCTTCCTGTTTCAACGCAGCGCAAAGCGCCCTCGTCGTCGCACTCTTCTCCGGCGCCCGTTATAACCGGATCGTGCTCGGGATCGCTGCCTTTGCAGATCCCACTCGATGTGCAGGTCTGGTCGGCTTGGCAGGCGTCGTCGTCGCTGGAGCAGTCAATGCGGCAAGTCTGATCAAAGCAGACATTGTTGCTGGGACAGTCTTCGGTGTCCGTGCACTCAGCTTGTTCGGGGGTGATGCATGCCGCACCGTCCTCCGCAATCAGGCAGCGCAAACCCGCTTCGCAGTCTCGATCTCCTTCGCATGCCGGGCTACAGACGCCAAAAATGCAGACAAACTTCTCGTCGATCTTGTCGCAATCGGTGTTGAGAACACAGCCTTCTCCGTTTTGGCCACCTGCTCCGCCCACGTCGCCGGACGTTTCATTTTCGGTGGTCGAGCCGGTGTTGTCCGTCGTCGATGTAGAACTCCCTCCCTGTCCGCCTTCCCCAGCTTGCTCCTTAATAGGCTTGTTGATGCCTAAAATAGAATTGCAGGAAACGGTACTCAGCAAAGCCAGCCCAGGAACCAACAGCCAGCCAACCTTACGGCGCATTGCGCGACTCATCACCATGAAGCCCCCAGTTTGAACTGACCGCCATAGGGGGACCCTGAAGCTGCAGCCTTCCAACTTAGTTTGTATCGATCGGTGGCAGTGAGCCCCGAGACTTTTTTAGCGACTTTGGTTTTGGGGGCCGTGAAGTACAGCACGATCCCAGTGGCCAGCAGTCCTCCTCCGATGGCGAAGGCGATATTCGAACGCCGTCCGGCAGCACGCGCGTTTTCTCGGTAATCGGTCCCCTTATCGTCACAGATGTCATCCACACAACCGTTCTTGTTGGACTTTCCGTTGAGAACGAGCGCTTGAAGGCCAAACGCCCCGCCCACTCCCAGTCCGACGATGCCAGCCCCGCCAACAGCCAAGGCCACGATGCGCTGGGTCCGACCCGTCCCTGAACCCTGATCCGAGACGCCGTCTTGGCCACCCTTTTCGGGGGGCGCGGACTGAGCGGCAGGAGCATCTTCCAAGCTCGGGATTGAGATACTTTGTCGACCAGGGCCAGGATCAACCTCGAACTCGGAGGACCAATCCACCTTGCCTGGAGCGCGGACCAAAAGAGTGTGCTTCCCCGGGTCGACAGGAAGGGGAATGTTCCAAGCGGGGCGCCCCACCTGAGTGGTGTCGAGTGTTATTTCGAGGCCTTTGGTCTGGTTGGACTCGGGCAAGACGAGAGTCAGCTTGGAGAGTTGCGGCTCCAGTGCGTCGATGTGTTCCTTCGCGTAGGCGACCCGATCATCGCGCCGATCACGACGAGACGCGACCAGGGCTGCGTTGAACTCGTTCCACGCGGTGGCCAACTTGCCTTGCTTTTCGTGGCACACGGCCAAGTTGAGGAGCGTTCCCGTGAGGGCTTCGAGGCGCTGACTTTCCTCAAACTTGGGGCAAGCCTCGTCGAACTTTTCTTCAGCCATGAGAGATTGGCCCTGGCGGAATAGCGCCTCGGCCAAGGCGCCCTTGTCCGCCATAACCTCAGCACTCACCAACAAGAGCGACAGCCCAGCGAACGCCGCAACCATCAGCCGCCCTATCACGGAGAAGTTATAATTTTTTGCCACGCTCGAACACCCTGGAGCGCAGTCCAGGGTAGTGCACCGACTCATATCCATCCTTGCCTTGAGCCCGTTCTGTGAAAAAAAACAGGCAAAAATCCCCACGTCGCTCGCAGTATCCGAAGGTGGAATGATCGTGTCAAGAACGCGATGTTTTATGATTGTGAGTTCGCGGGGATGCACGCATTTGGTCGGTCAATCGGCCTATTCGGCGTGAGAGATGCCACCTCTGCGGCAAGGTAACAGTATGTGTGGGCGGGACAGGTTGAGGCTCCTCGACTTTTGATGCGTCTAGGAGACCTTTGGGTCAGGCACGACTTTCCGACAAAGCCCGGCTACGAGGATGGGGGATGAGGACAGAGAGTTGCGTCAGTCTGGGTCAAGTCCTCGCTCTGGCTCTCGTGCTGAGCGTTTGCGCGGGGTGAAGCCCTGCGGCCTGACTTCTTGTCACTCGCCTCGGGGTGACCGTGGCTTGACATCGCCGAGGTGTTGCCCATTCCCCCGACGTGGGCAAGCGTTTGTCCCGAAACGAGCAGTAGGTCCGTCGTAGCCTGGTCTAGAGGTTGAGCATTGGACTTTTTCGCTCAGGAAGATGTCTTGTCACGTAGTTGCTGTTCGGTGAGGGCTTGTTCATAAGATGCGGGAGGGGTGAGTCCTTCGCGCAAGTAGGTCGAGACGAAAACGTGCGTGAGCGTTTAGTTAGTTTGTCTCGTGGCTTTCACCATGCATCTCCGGCTCGGGCGACACGTGTTACTTCGGAGCGCCAGGCAGAGGAGTGGAGACAGGTTGTGCGCCTGCGCTGTCTATTAACGAGTGCTTCTAGTGTGCGCGCGCCACTTTTCTATGCTCGCTTTACTCCGGAAGTTCTGATTCAAGGTGGATGAGCTAGTTACCAGATTGTGTTCCCTTCGCGCCAAGGTTCGAACCCCACGCTGCGTGAGGTATCGAAGCGAATGACTTCGATCAAATGACCACAGATGGTGTCTAGACAATGGTGGGGCTTCGGCCGAGACTCGCCTCAGAAGTCGTACGACTCTACGTAGATGTTCGAAAAAATAAGGGCATTGAGTGTTAAAAACTGTTTCCGCAAAACTAGAGGCCGTTGAGTGTTGAAAACGAAAAATCGTATCTCGATTGTTGCAGGGTTTAGTCTTCTAGGCCTGGTAGCGATCGGAACAGCCACTATGGCTTGTTCGGTCGTTGTAGATTTTGATGAGACGCAGTGTAGGTCCGACAGCGATTGTCGAGACCGAGGAGGCGGATTCGAAAACGCTATTTGTGTGGAGGGGTACTGCGAAGCAAAGCCAGAGTGCGAGGACGACAAGGACTGTGACGGGGACGCGTGCGTTGCCAACGTGTGCGTTGACCGTTGGGCATGTGTGGACGAGCAGAGCAGCAGTTCGACTGACGAGATGGTGACCATTGTAACTCACGTTTCAGTGCTCTTCTCTGAGACAGAACTTGTAGGTGCTCCCTTCAAGCTGTGTTCGGCCACCGATCCTGAATGTGACAACCCCAGTCAGCTGCTGTCGACTGACGACAACGGGAATCTCACCTTCACCGTATCCGCCGACTTCCACGGCTATCTCGAAGCCGAGATTGACGGGATCTTCAAGCAGCTCGATTTTCTGCCCCAACCCCTCCACCCTGGGATACAGATCGCCCCAATCTTACTCCAACCCGTCATGGCGGCCGAAGGGCTCGCAGCTGCCATCGGGACGGCACCAGATCCCGATCGAGGTCACATCTTGTTCAATGCAACGAGCTGTCTGGGTGCTGCTCCGGGTCTCCGGCTCCATGCAAGTCGGGTGGATGACAAGTGCGTTTCGTTCTACGTGAGCGACCGCGTACCTGTCGCCGATCTCGACGCTACTGTCGAGGATGGAGACGGCGGCTATCTCAACTTCCCGGTTGGTAACGCCACCCTGGAAGTCCGTACAGCTAAGACCGACGAGCCTCTCGTTACCTTCAGTTTCGTGGTGCGCAAAGACACCATCACGACCCTCAATTTCACGCCTAGAAGCTCGGAAAACACTGGACAATTAGGGTACGAACAATGAGAACAACGATCAAAAGGTTACTGTCGGTTCAGGTGTTGGGCGTCGCACTATCGATGAGCCAGAGCCTGTTTGCGCAAGAGACGCCGGACAAATCGACGGCTCCGGATGGCAGCGCAGAAGTTGATGCGGCCCGCCATTTCGAACAAGGGGTAGAGCTCTACCGCGACGGGGCGCTAGATGCGGCCTTGATCGAGTTTGAGCGTGCTTATGAGTTGGTGCGTGACTACCGAGTTCTCTACAATTTGGGGCGCGTCCAGGTCGAGCGACAGCGCTTTGCCGAGGCCGTTGAACTCTTTAGTCGCTATCTGGCTGAGGGGGGGGCAAAACTGAGCGTGGAACGTTCCACCGTGGTGCGTGCCGAGCTCCAAAAGCTGAGGGGCCGGGTAGCGAAGCTGTGGGTGGAGGCGAACCTGAGCGGTGCCCGACTGTTCGTGGACGATATAGAGGTAGGGACCCTTCCTCTCCAGAATTCAATTTCGGTTAAC
The DNA here is from genome assembly GCA_050300635.1 of Polyangiaceae bacterium. Taxonomy (GTDB): domain Bacteria; phylum Myxococcota_A; class Polyangia; order Polyangiales; family Polyangiaceae; genus NIC37A-2. Next base: position 12,097 of record JBNKYC010000024.1, on the reverse strand, counting down.
CCCGGTATCCGGCACATCGTGGTGAGGAAGCCTGGTTACATTCCGGCTACCCACAACGTGAAGGTGGCGGGGGGGGAATCTTCCAGGATCAGCCTTCAACTCGTAGCCGAGGGGTCGACAGATAGAGCCTCCAAGCATGCTCTAGAGGGTAAATCCCCGCTCGAGGAAGAGGGCACGGACAAGGCGGAGGCGGGTGAACGGCGAAATTACACTCCGTTTTGGGTCAGTTTTGGCGCAACCGCGGTTTTGGGCGCTGGGGCAACCACGTTCGGGCTTTTGGCCCTCAACAGGCGTCAAAACATCCAAGACAAGTATGACGTTCTTCCTGTTGACCGAAACGGTGTGCAGGCGCTCCGCTCAGAGGGCAAGGTCTTCGCCGCGGTAGCAGATGGTTTGATGATCGGCACGGCGGTCGCCGCCGGCATTACGATTTACTTTGCTGCTAGCCCCCCCAAGCACAAAGAACATGCTGATTCGCGACCGAGTGGCACTGCTCTACGCCTCACCACCGGCCTGTCTTCCGTCAGTTTAAGTGGCCAATTTTGAGGGTCCTTGACTCTCGATCCGCCGACCACGAGCGCGACGCGCTCGCTCTCAGAAATCTCGCTAGGACCCCCGTGACATCGCAAGTGAAACCGACCGAAACCAATGAAGGGCGAGCACAATATCTTGGTCGCTATCGGATCATCGCTCAGCTCGGCCAGGGTGGGATGGGCGCAATCCACCTGGCGGTCACCAGAGGTATGGGTGGGTTCGAAAAGTTGGTGGTGCTGAAAGAACTGCGTTCTGAGCTGGCGCGCGACTCGGACTTCGTCTCGATGTTTCTGCACGAGGTGAAGTTGGCCGGACGTCTCAGTCACGCCAACATCGTCCAGACAATTGAGGCGGGACAAGCTGCAGGTCGCTACTACATGGCGATGGAGTTCTTGGATGGTCAGACTTTTGCCAGCCTACTAGCTCGCGCCACCGACGAAAACCATATACCTCTACGCTTGAGGCTTCAAATCATAGCGGACGTTCTTGCCGGCCTGCACTACGCTCACGAACTAACGGATTACGACCAGCAGCCTCTGAACGTCGTGCACTGTGATGTGGGGTTTGCCAACGTATTCATTACCTATGACGGGCAAGTCAAACTAGTCGACTTTGGCGTGGCGCGCATGGCGAATCGAGCTTCGTCCAAGAGCTTTCAAGGCAAGTTGCACTACGCTTCGCCAGAGCAACTGCGCAACGGCAAGGTCGATCGGCGCTCAGACGTATTCTCGGTAGGGGTGATGCTGTGGGAAGCGCTTGCGCTGCGCCGCATGACAGATGTTTCACTATCAGAACGAGAGGTCATCGAAGCACGCATCACGGGCAATGAACCGAAGCTCGCCTCAGTTGCGAACGTGGCATCTGAGCTAGCGCACATTTGCGACAGAGCGCTCAACCCAGACCCGTCGAAACGTTTTGCCACAGCGAAGCACTTCCGTGCGGCGTTGATGAAGTACATAACTCGGCTTGGTCCACCGGTTGAGCCTACCGAGATCGCAGATGTGATGAAGACAGAGTTCAAATCCGAACGAGAACGAACTCACCAGATCATCAACGCTCACTTGACCCAATCCGACGACACCTCCGTAGACCAATTGTTCGAGAATGTGCCAGGCGACGACGACGTCACCAAGGTTGCCGATCTTTCAACGCTCATCGACTCGATTAGTTCCAGCACCGGGGCGAGCGCTCTTGAAGTCCAGGCTATCGCCGCGCAACACAATCGGACTTGGCCCAAACTGGTGGGTGCAGCCGTGATCATGTTTACGGCGACGATATTCTATATATTTTGGCCAGCTAGAGACAGACAAGCCGCACCCGAGACCGAGGTCGCGACCGCGACCGCTTCCCGAGCGGCGACGTCTACGGCGACCCGAATCTACCCGAGCGGCGTGAATCAAGAGAAAGAGTCACCTTCGGTGGACGCGCTGGCGTCAGGCGACCAAGCCAAAGAGCCAACCGGTCAAGCTGAAGAGCCAACCGGTCAAGCCGAAAAGTCGACCTCGCAGAACGAAGCGGTTGCCGAGTCAGAGCGAAAGATCAAACGGCAAGTACGCGTTCCCGTATGGCGCAAGTCGAAGCCTTCCTCGCAAATAAAACAACCATCGGTTGCCCCCACTGAGCCTGCGCCTCAACCACCCACTACTGCCCCAGCTCCGGAAGCTCCACGACCGAATAGCGACGTTATGGGCACGAGCCTTGAACCGCTGCGGAAGCGGGCCGCCAAAATCGACGCCGACAATCCGTTCAAATAGCCCTCAAGCGCCGTCTGCCACTCCCGCTCGAAGCGGTAGCAAGGAATATTCCAAGCGAAACCGTGCTTGGAGAGACTCCGCGGGGCAGCCCACCTTTCGTCGGAGTTGATTAGGATCGACACACTTGTTGAGAGTGGATTGATGCCGTACCTTTGTTTTGCCAATTGATGCATTCAATCCGCAGCTCCCCGAGGAGGGACAAGCAGTGTCACAAGATTTCATACTCGAACGAGCCGGCCTTTCTCATTCACTCACTTTGCGCCGGTTCTTCGAGCTAAAGAACGCGCGCTTGGGCTGAGTCGGGTTGATGGTGAACTCATGACTCAGGTGATTCGACCGCGCGCCTGTCGGGTCGCTTTGACGGGGATCTGCCTTATCTTGGCTCAGGCGTGCGGCCGGGCAAACGTCGAGGGTCCAAACGATGACGGGCCCTCCTTCGCTACGGGGGGAGGCGATTCGAAAGACACAGCGGCCACGTCAAGCTCCGGTGCATCGTCGAAGCTCGGTGATACTGAGGGTTCGACAATGCACGACGAGTTTGCGAAAGGTTCTGGCGGGAGTGAGACGTCGATGAGCGGCGAGGGTTACGGCGGAACGACGCTTAAAGATGAGCGGGTGGATGTGGAGGCGGTGTCGGGTTGGGAAGGGGGCCTGCCACAAGAACTGTTCGATTACCGTTGCGAGCGGACCCTGAGCTACTACGAGCCGGACGTTTGCCAGGTGGTCTTCGAATGCGAGGATTCTGCGGTTGCGGTTGGGTGTGGCGATGCTGGCGCTGGGCAGTACGAGTGTTTCTGTTCTTTGGGGGGGATCGTAGGCAACGTGCTCTTCCGGGATCGGCCCTACGAGGGCGACGACTTTGAGCCGTGCCGTCTGGCCGCCGAGGACTGCTCTGATGGAGCGAACTAGATATCCTGGATGGATTCGACGTAGATCCGACCGCCGTTAGAATAATAGATGCGAGTACAATCGGCGTTGATTTGAGGATAATTGCGATGCCCAAGGAGCCGAACCGAGACGAACCCCGAGTCGGGGGTCGCTCTTTGCCTCATCTCGGGACCCGTTAGCTCATCCATCGCAAAAATGCTGAGACCATCTGTGCTCATGCTTGTGATGTACTTATTGTAGCCCATGAAGCCATCGAGCAAATAGTCGCATCCAAACTCACTGCATCCCACCTGCCCCTCGCGGTTGTAACGTTCGGACTGAGTTGTCCCGTACCACACGCTTGACTCATCTCGCGTTTCGACCCAAAGCAGTGTCTCTTCGAGAAGGACGGGATAAGACAGATAGACACCTAGTCCGGGTAGAGCATTGAGTACATCAAAAACATTTTGGGCGTCTGCATACTCGAAGGCTTGGCTTCTGCTAGCGCGTGAATACAAATGAAAGGCGCGCCCCTGGGACTCGACGAGAATGAGACTCAGTCCGTCCGGACCGATCGCCCCACCGAGCGAGGGGTCGATGTCCACCGAGAGATCCAAAGGGGTGCCCTTCTTGGGTTCGGTATCGAACTGGTTTCGGTCGAAAACCCGAACGTCTTGTTCGTCGAAGTAGACAAGAGTCAGCTCATCCCAGGATACACTCAAGAGACGAACGTCTTCTGCGGGAGTCGTCAGTCCAACAAGCTCCTCGGCGGCACCCCAATTTGCGCCGAGTGAACAAAGAGGCGATGTGGGATCAGGAGGTGCTCCTGTCACGGCGCCACCAAAGCCTAGGTTCGGTTGGGTGTCGCTATCGCCATCGCCATTGTCGTTGCCGTCCCCATCACCAGAGGCGTGTCCGCCCATGCCCGAGGGCTGATTGCCACCTTCACCGCTCGAGGTTCCTGGGCTTTGACTTGCTCCATTCTGTCCTCCAAAGGAGGACAGAGGCGCGGGGTGCTCTTCTTCCGCGCCGCAAGCAAGCGCGGCGGGGAACGACACTCCAAGTGTCACGAACACCCTCCATCGATGAAGGTAGGTTCGGCGGTTCGTAGTCGGAAATCTGGTCATTCATTCATCCGGCGGGCAAGAGTATGTTTGGCGCCATTCCGAAAGAGTGGGGGTATATTGATCATCCGAACTTGCTGCGAAACGCATGGTGATACGGAGATACCTCCTGGATTTGAGATCAGCTTCGTCCAGCAGTTCCCCCACAGCGTTGCCAACCCAACCTGATGGCTGAGGACCGGCGGCGACGGCGACGCCCACGACTTGGGTGGAGATAACCGCGTCAGGAGCCACCGGGAGTTCTTTAAACTCGCTAGGGTCATCCACGCTTTGCGCGAAGAATTCGATGTAGCTATCGGAAGGAGTCTGCGCTTTGAAGTCGAAGAATCCCCAGGTCGCCGTCGCGTGGTTGGGGCACTCTGCTTCGAAATCTCGAGTGAAATTCACCGGGTTGAGCCTGGCGATGGGTGGGGGCCGGGAGCACACGGCAGACACGCAGACTCCGCCAAGACAACACTCGGACGACTCTGTACACGATTCCCCGTCCGGCTGGCAGCTCGATATCGAAGGGATCTCCTGACAGTGTCGAACGGGCGGCGAACCCACGGGTACATCTACACGGCAGCGTGCGGTGAGGTCTTCGCCGCTCCCGCCACAACAATCTTCATCGACTTCGCATTCGGACCCAGGTCCGTCTCCGATCGGTCGACATTCGTCCAAAGCCCAATAACCTCGCTCGTTGAGGTAACCATTGGCAGGATCATTGTTATAGTTTTGGTTGGGCAGCAGAAACGCCGGGTAGGAGCGATCCGTATCGCCGCTGGGCTCATCCTCGATCGCGGCGATCCATAACATGCTTTGCAGTTGGTTATTGATCACCATCGGCGAATAACTGTCTGTGTTCGAATAGTCGTTTTGATCTTCGGGGCCGTTGAAGGTGTTTCCATAGGGCCGGGTACTCGTAAAAACGACCCACCGGTAGCCGCCCGCTGCCGCAGGAAGCACGGTAGGTTGGTACGCCTTGTTCGCATCGTCGGGACGCTCGCCCCGGTTTGCCACAAGGAGCTCCACGGGTTGAGGGGCGTCCGCTTCTGTGTCTATGGACCACAGGCGCCCGGGGATCTCGAAGTAATTCGTGGGGGCCATGTGACCATATTGGGTCCAGCCTCCCTTGCAGCACCAATCGACAGGAGTACTCGTCTGGTAAATGACTGATCGAGAGTCCGCCTCAAAGACCGGCCACTTGATCACGTCGCCATAGGGCCAATGATTGAGGATCAAGCGACGATGTGAAAACAGCTTTGCTGACTCGTTGAAATCGAACACGCTCAGACCTTTGCGCCATCCCGAGCCGCCGCCTTGATCCCCGTCGACGAAGACCAGGGCCGAGCCATTCGGGGCAAAGGAAGGTACCATCATCGTCGTATTTCCAAGCCCCCACGCCCCGGCGGAGTCCGCCGTAGCGTCCCGCGGCGTCATGCCCGAGCCGGGAGGTAGGTCCCACACCCAGTAGTCCACTCGGCTCCCGTTGTCCCCGCCAGCTCGAACGAAGCCTGCGGCTCCCGCACCTCCTATGAAGAAGGCCGACGAGGGGACGGTAGAATACTGGGTGGCGCCGGTGCATCGTGGTATCCATTCGAGACGAGCTTGTGCCCCCCCCGAGTTCTCGGCGACTTCGTACTTGAACTCGTGCTGACCCGCTTCGAGATACACGGCGCCCTTCGCGCTGCCCCAGTTGGGACGATAGGCCACTCGGTGCTCTCCTATCCACATGCTCCAGGTGTCGTCGCCGATACTCGAAAACTCGTAGATTCCGGAACAAGGCGCCTCAATGAGCCCTACGTAGCGGACGGAGAAGGAGTCGGAGCTGGACAGTATCGTGTAGTCAGGGCGACCTGTCCCCCAGTCTTCATCGATGTTCTCGACGTAGCTCTTCCCCGTACCGACCAGAGTTGGGTTAACTCCTTGACCATTCGAATAATCGTTGTGGTCATAGTAGCTTGCTTCAAGACCGTTTTCGGGAGTCGAAAAGCTCGAGGGGGGATACAGGTAAGCTCCTGATACTCGTGTTCGCGAGAACGATGAGGCCTGCCAGCTCAACTCGATGTGTGCGTCCCCCCCATCCTCGCGATGCCGCACCTCGAGATCGTAGAGGCTTCCCTCGTTCAAAAAGAGGGGTGAAGAGCAAGAGTCGGTCACCCCAGCTCCGGAAATGACCGTGCTGCCGTCGAAGGCGACTGATACGCCATCATCGGAGTCGACGCACAAGTCGATGGACCCAGTCAATGGCGCCTCGATGCGTCCTCTCCATACAGTCGAGAAGTTGTCGTCCCCAAGACCCAGGGGGCTCTGGCCACCCCAGTCGGCGTAGACTTCCGGTTTAAGCTTGCTTGCAACGAGTGATGAGAATGTGGTGTTGTCGTGATGTTCAACCACGACGCCTCGCTCGGCGCCGCCTACGAAGAGCTGTGTCGTGGGGATCCGACTATTTGGGGTCAACGCTCCAGACCAATGCAGGGAGAGGAGGGCGTCTCCGCCGGTGTCTCGCCACAAGAGTTCGATCGGAACTTGTACTCCTTGTTCTAGAGCGGTAACTCCAGAGATGACCCGTGAGGCTCCAGAATAGGAAAGATCGTCGATGACGACCTGACCATCGATGCGCAACTGCACCCCACCGGTACTGATGGCGGTAAATGTCGTGTCTTCCGAGAAATACGGCGATAGCTGACCGCTGAAACGTGCGGTAAAATCAGACCCGATAGGACCGCCTGGTCCATCTCCGTCGAAATCATAGTCGACATAGGGAACGAGTTTGGCCCAGCGCGTACCAGTCCAGTCGTTGTTGGAATAGTACTCAGCCAAGAGCCCTGTACCATTCCCACCAGAGAGCACGAGCTCAGGAACGCTGACTGTGTCCGAACTCGTATCGATACCGACCACGCTTTGAACAGAGTTTCCCCAGATATTGTTTGCCGTCAGCGCGAAGGTCCCATTGGGAGTGAGCGGAGCCCATGCAAACCCGCGCCAGTCGTCCGCGTCTTGGCGGTATTGGGAGTCCCCCGGATGATCCGCGAGCGAGTTCAGCAGTCCGCTATCGAGAATTTCGGATACCCCTCCCTGAGAACTCCAGCCTCGATCTGAAGTCACGAGAGCTCGTCCGTTTGCGGAAACGGAGTGGCACACGGGGCACCCGTTGCTGGTACCAAAAGCGTCGTAGGCCGGATCACTGCTCCCTGGGTCTGCGATCATCAGCCTGGTCCCGCCGTTGCGCGCGTACTGAGTGTAGTAGATCTTTCCGCGCAGTGGTGCTTCGGCGAAGCGGATTGTGCGGGCAACTTCGCCTTTGAGCGTGTTGTCGACGATGCGCTGAAGAACGATGGACGCCTCGTTTGTCTTGGCAGTTCGCTCAAAAGCGTTCCAGGCGTATTCGGGAATCGTTACGCGAGGTGGGCTCGACTCGGAGACAATAGTGGCCCACTCGAACACTGGGTCACCGTCACTGGGATATCTGAGCGTCAGTTTGACGGCACTCGCCGAGGAGCCACCGTCGTCGTACTGAACGAGCGGGGGCGCGACACCCAAGGGAAAGACTGTGTCTGCGTAGGGGTAGAGGAACGTGAGCGAGTCCGCCGAGTGCACGTCTTCTTCGAAACTCTCCACTGCTCCGGAAGGTGCCAGATCGGTTTCGAGCACATCGACTAGGACGTCGACCGTAGTACCGTCGAAGAAATCACCAAGGTAGGCGCCAACGTCGACCGGGCCTGCAACCCCGGAAAATACCGAAAAAAGTCCACTCTCGTCCAGGGTGGCCGAGTCGAAGCGCTCCAGGGACCAGGCGGGGCTGGCGACTCCGTCGTAGCAGTCGGAAGGTGAGAGTTCTGCAGTAAACTGGATGTTTTCTGGTTCGGTCGAAAAGGGCACCGTGTCACCGAATCCCGGGTCCAGGGCCGAAGAGGGAATGATGGTCCTGGAGCGACTGCTGGTACTCCAATACAAACGTGCGGTTGCTCCTCCCGTTTTCTCGAAATACTCGACTACGATGGGATAGTGGGTGTCTTTTGTGAGAGGGAGCGGGTTGGAGATGATTTCGGTCGGAGCTTGAAGAACCCAGTTGTCGATGATCAGTACGCCACCGAGCCACACGCGCACACCATCGTCGGCGACGGTGTGAAGTTGAAAGTCAGTCGTCTCGTCGGCGATGAGTTCACCACTCCAACGTACGGTGAAGTTGTCCTGCGGGAACCCAGAAAACGCCGGAGCGTCGGTGCCCCAGCCGAAGTCGATCGTCGTGTCGACTCTCGTTTTCTTGTCCGTCCAGTCATTGGGGATGCTACCCGAAACGTTCTCGCCATCGAGGGGGAAGTACTCTCCCACTAATCCGCCCCCTCCTGATGCCGAGGGGCGATTCAACTCTGTAACAATGATTGTTGGTTCTTTGGGTGAGATGGTCATGCCATCACACGTAGGCGTATCAGGAGGGACGTCCTCGGATTCTTCAATGGAAAGCCCATCCTCGGACGAAAGAATCCCGACGGGAGGCTCGCCAATACCTGATCCTGCATCCAAGAAGTACAGGCAATATGGATCGCAGTAGTTGGAGCAATAGCTGCTATCGCCCAACGCTTGGGTGCGTTTTTCAACCACCGGAACCGACAATTCTGTGATCTCGTCTCCCTCGCATTGTCCCCAGGTGGAATCATCACGACATTTGCGTTCACCATTGCTGCAGTAGATGGTCAGGCCGACTTGACGCTTGACAGCTCCACAGGAAACGACCCTGCCCGGTTCCGCGCAGGGACAATCGAGCTGTGGGGTTGCGCAGGGGTCCCCCGTGTAGCCGTTTCCGGCTCCGCCCATCTCCTGGGCCCCGCGATCCGACAGAGGCGGATGGCGCCCATCGTTCGGCCCACATCCGGCAAGAAAGGAGCCAGTAGCGAGGTACAACACGCCGCGAGAGATTGTACTCCATCTGTAACCTGGCTTGCGCTCTCCGCCCCTCATTGCTTCCTGGGTACGGTTCGCGAGGCTCTTTCTTAAGAATCGACGCCAAGGGGATGACGACATACGTGGTGAACAGCGGTGTCGATTTGGATCAAATTGAGAATAGAGTCAATTGTTCTACACGGTTACCGGAAGCTGCCGTACGGCTTGTGTGATGGCTGTTGTTCGCACTCTCTACGCTCTCGCTCTGAGTTCCTTTGTGATTCTTTCTGCCTGCGCGCCGGGTGATCGAGCACCAGGAAAAGAGTGGGACGGCGGGTATGACGCCTACGGCCTCGGGGGAAGTACGCCCTATGACTACAGCGAATCGTGTTTAGACGGCGAGACCAAGAGGTGTACCATCAAGATAACACTTGAGAGCGGCACCACTTGCTTTGTAGGTCAGAGCATCTGCGTCGACGGCACGTGGGAGGATTGTGTCGAGCCACCTCAGCCCACCGGGAGTCAATCCCTCTAGAGAGCCACCGGCTCAGAAGACGAGACCCCGGGTGAGAATACACCTCACAACCAGCCAAAGCTCACCCGCTGCTTGCCGGCAGAAGTGAGGCCGGCATGCCGCTGCTGCTCGCCTGAGGGGGAACTAAGCCAGGGCGATCCGAAGCGAATGCACACACGTTGCGCTTCTCCGATTCCGGCTGGAGTGACAAAATCCAGTGTATCAGCGTTGTGTGTGTGGTTTGTAGTCTTGCCCTTCAGTTGAAGCTAAAGAAACTGCCAGGAAGATGGTGTTCTGTCGTAGTAAGATCAGAGACGAGATCTTAAAGTATGGGTGCTGTGCGCGCCTGATGCTTTGCCCTGTGTCTTTCTTCGTAGTCCAAAGGAACCACCAAAATATGTTCAAACTTTCTCTTCGTTCTCTCTCGTATCTCGGGGCTCCAGTCGTTCTTCTTTCCTGCTTGTTGCCGGCTTGCTCCGATGGTGAACCCGAGGTTTCGGGCGACAGTGGGGGAACGACTGCGGGTGAGTTAGGTAGCGGTGGCAGCGCCAGCGGCGGTGCACAGGGAGTGGCAAGCGGCGGGGCATCGGGCCACGAAGCCGCAACCGGTGGCATGGAGTCTGTCTCCTCTGGTGGGATGGGTTCTGGCGGCCGCGCCACCGGTAATGGCTCGGGAGCAGGCGGCTCGGATATGGAGGGCGGCGGCTCAGGTGGCATGGGTATAGACGGTTCGGGGGGGAGTCTTGCGACGATGGTGGATCCCAGTCCTGGCTGCTCCAAGGGCTCTGCCATGTTTACTGTGCCGAATGGACAGGTGGGGTATCCGGACGGCTACGACGGTTCCACCCCGGTTCCTGTAATGTTTGCCTTCCATGGCGCGGGCGGTGATGAGTCTTCGTTGCGCAACCAGTGGGGTAACACGCCCATCGGGGACAAGTATCTCATGATCTACTTGAAGTCGTCAGGCTCGCAGTGGGGGCTCCAGGCCGACAAGGGACGTGTCAACGATGCGATGGACGCAGTTTTGACAGAAGGATGCGTGGACCAAAATCGCGTCTTCGCCGTGGGTCATAGTTCCGGAGCTCAGATGATCGTGCAGCTTTTGTGTGACGGTTTCTCGGACTTCGACGCTGTGATTCCGGTTGCTTCTTCGGTCTACTGTCAGAAGTGGGATCCTGTCCCCGTGCTTAACTTCCATGGCCTCGACGACCAGGAACGTTGCAAGTACGGCCTAGACGATTGCGATGGTCGTAAGGACATCGTCCCCTACCGGACGAGCAACGGCTGCATGGAGTCCAAGCAGCCTGCCGATCTGGACGTGGGCAACTCCTGCTCTGGGGACATCGATCCTGGTTGCGTAGAATTCGAAGGCTGCTCCGAGCCCACCTTCTTTTGCAATCACAACGATCCCCAGTACGGTACCTCCAATCACGGCGTGCCCTGTTTCGCCACCCCCGCGATGATGGACTTCTTGGGACGCTTCGACCCTCAGTGATCAGCAAGGCCAGGGGGTCGTCGTTAGACCCCCTGGCCTTTGTCGAGTCGCCCCTTGTCGCGCAATTGCTTTTGTTCGCTGTAGCGAAGTGTGAGTTCTTCCGTACGGTCGCGTAGTAGAATTGTGAAGCGAAATAGCTCCTCACAAACATCTACAACGCGGTCTCGATAGCTTGACGGTTTCATCCGCCCTTCTTCGTTGAACTCTTGCCAGGCCTTGGGGACAGAGGATTGGTTAGGGATCGTGAACATGCGCATCCAACGACCCAGAATACGCAGTTGATTCACCGCATTAAATGACTGCGAACCGCCGCTCACCTCCATCACCGCTAATGTGCGACCCTGCGTAGGTCGAACCGCGCCGTCCGAAAGTGGGAGCCAATCGATCTGGTTCTTGAAAGCAGCCGTCATGCTTCCGTGCTGCTCGGGGCTCACCCATACGTGTCCTTCAGACCACAAGCTGGCTTGGCGCAATTCTACGACCTTGGGATGGTCGTTGGTGGTGCGATCGAACACGGGTAGGCCGAGCGGGTCGAAGATCCGTACTTCGGCGCCAAAACCATGGAGTACACGCTCGACTTCGAGGGCGAGTTTCTTGCTGTAGCTTTCTGGTCGCAACGAACCGTAGAGCACCAGGATTCGAGGGGCGTGGTCGCTGCCAGAAGTACGCAAAGCATCGAGGGCGCTGCGTACCGAATGCGCGGGAAGGTCGGTCTCAATGTGGGCCACGTGGGGTTCATCGCCTGGATGGGGCGCTCGATCAAGGTGCGGAGGCAAACGCAAACGTACATGGGCACTCCATCGGAGCGGCCGACGGATCGAAGTTGACTCCTACTGCGTCCATTTAAATTTGAGGGCTTCTTGGTCAGTCAGCGTTGAGAGCCGGCTCGGTTTTCAGGAAGGGTCGCGGCACAAATGGGAAGAGAAAAGTGCGGAGACAGAGAGGG
>JBNKYC010000023.1:0-414631 GCA_050300635.1 Polyangiaceae bacterium | reverse complement strand
CGAGCGCGGTTTCGAAGCCGACCTCACTTTCTTGGGGAGAGCTTCGAAACCGCTCATTTCTAAATGGTCGTAGCACTAGAAGCGATTTTCACGCCCAGCAGTGGGGCCTTCGGTCTGTTCTTCAGAGAATGAAGCCACAAGATCGGGTGCCCACGGCGTTAACCTTGCCCAACTCGCGCCTTCCCGTGTCGTATGCTTAGGAACCGCGGAGAGTACCCTTCCATCTTTCCCACGCAGTTCGAGGACTTCTCCCGAGTTACGAAGACCGTTGCGCCCGAGTTCGGCCACGAAAAGAGGGACCGCTTCGGGCGGAGGCAGCTCGTCCCCAAGAACGTAGTCATGACGCAAAATTAGGCCAAATTGTCCTGGCTCAAGTTCAACATCGGGTAAGGCAACGCCTGCCCCCTCGTCCCAAAGTTGGAGACCCGAGACGGATCCACTCGCCGTCCCCGCGTTAACGATCTCGACCCATTCGCCCTGCGGCTCAGGTCCAGCGGGGTTGGACATCACCTCGTTGAGAACGAAACGTGGAGCCGCAGTCGCGGAAAGGAGAGTCCCTCTTTGAATAGACAATTCACCCGACGCGGTATACTCGATCTTTGCAGCGCGAACTTCGTACTCGGTTTCTGGAACAAGAGGCCCCATGAACAGGGGTTGCTCCACGGCTTCGGACGACGCGAATGTGGCCACCATTCGTTCCGCCACCCAGAGCTCGATCCCAAATGGACCCGCGGGAGGAAGAATACTCAGCGCTGCGTCCTGAACGCAGATTTCTGCCCCTGCCAAGCGTAAGCAATCTGCAACAACTCCATCGTGGGGGGACGCCCGGGTCGCTTTGGACTCCGAGTGCCCGGTCTTCAGTTTGATCGGTCGAGGGTCCAGATAGATCGAGCCGAAGGCAGGTGGGGGAACGAAGAACTCGCCGGCTTGGTCATGGACGCGGAGCCGAAGGCAGGAGTCTTCGAAAAAGTTCTGAGCGGCCCCTGATGAGACGAGTTCATCCCCCTGCTCGTCCCAGGCACTCGCCCCTCGAGCATCCTCCATTCGAATCGAAGGAAACGAGTCAAAACGACAGTAAGAAACCCAGCCATCCGGACTGACGTCCCCACTGCCCCAACGAGCCCAAAGCTCAAAGCTCGAATCAGCAGCCCGAAACTCAGCAAGTTTTCCACGACCCAGCGCCACCAAGGAGTACCTGTGCCCCGGTAGCAAAGCCTCGCTCGGCGCAAGAACAACCGCCCCCTCCTCGGAAACCCAAGTCGCAAGAGGGAGACGTTTGCTTTCCACAGCATCGGGCACCTCTCCCCGAGCCAGACTATCAGAATACCCACGACTGACGTCCCCGTCGATCCACCAAAAGTCCTGGGGAGCAACATCGACTATTCCAGAAAGGTGGAGACGCACCACTGGCGGCAACGCCCCATTCGGCTCCCCACTTTCATCTCGGATCTGTAGAAGTGATTCCTGGGGAGCTACCGAGGCACAAGCGCAACAGAGGAGCACCGTCGCGCAAAGAAGAAGTTTGCCCCCCCAACACCAATGAGCACTACGCATGGCCCCTTGTCGGACGAGCATTCCGCTCGTTGCGCAATTTGGGAAGAAAGTGGATGATTTCGTGCGAAACTGCTGACCATGCTCGGATCGCAAATCGTGGCGCTTCGCCGCGAGAAAAACTGGACGGTAAGTCAGCTCGCCAGGCAGCTTGGGGTCAATGCCGAGCTGATCGTCGGCTGGGAAGCAGAGGAACGCTTTCCCACCAAACGACACACGCGGCTACTCAAGCAACTCGCGAGCGGAGGGGGTCAGTCCTCGTCGTCGTCGTCCTCATCATCTTCGTCGTCCTCATCGTCATCTTCGTCGTCCGGAAATTCTTCTTCATCGGCCGCCGAGACCTCTGGTACGCCGAGGGATCCGTCCTCAGATTCCGACTCATCGTCGTCATCGTCGTCATCGTCCGGAAATTCTTCCTCGTCGGCCACCGAGAGTTCGGGCTCTTCGTCGGACGCCGCGACTTCTGGTTCCTGATCCGACGACGGGCCTTCAGACTCCTCACTCGTCTCAGTAGAGGAGTCCTCCTCAGCTACCCCGTCGTGCGTGGACTCGCCGTCGCTGGCTTCGTCCGCTGAGCCCTCTTCGGACTCGGAGGATTCAGCCTGACTCGAGTCGCCTTCTACAGCAGCATCGTAGGCTGAAGGATCAATCGGTCCTTCGGGGGCAGGTTCACCCACTTCCGACTCGAACTTGGCGCGAGAGTCGTCGCTCAGCTCGGTAAATTCGCGCAAAGTGGGAAGATCACGCAACGAACTTAGACTGAAGAGTTCGAGAAACTGGTTAGTCGTCCCATAGATCATAGGACGTCCAGGCTCATCCTTCTTGCCAAGCACGCGAATCAATTCGCGTTCAAGTAGAACTTTGATTACGCCTCCAGAATCTACACCCCGGATATCGTCCACCTCGGGCCGGGTCAGGGGTTGTCGGTAGGCAATGATCGCCAGGGTTTCGAGTTGAGCCCGGCTCAAACGCACGGGACGTTGAGCCAAGAACTCACGAACGTAGTTCGAATAGGCCGAATTCGTGCGAAAGGCGTAACCATCCGCCACCGAAACAAGACGGACGCCGCGATCCTTCGTTTCTTCGATCAGAAGATCGATGAGTTCCTGAGCACGCCCCTTGTCCAGACGAGCCGCGCGAGCGACATCCTTGGCAGTTTGGGGTTTGTCCGCAGAGAAAACGATCGCCTCGACGAGCCCCTTGAGAAACTGCTCCACGTTCTCGACGTCGTCTTCGTCCACCCCGGGGCCGTCCTCCACTAGAGTCGGACCCGTGTATTCAGAAGTCGACTCGACTCTCTCTGCGTCGGGCTCACCCTCTTCTTTGAGCTCGGTACCAGCGTCGGGTTCGCCTTCTACTTCAGGCTCGTCGGGCTCACCCTCTTCTTTGAGCTCGGTACCAGCGTCGGGTTCGCCCTTATCTGAGCCTAGGTCTTCACCGTCACTCTCTGTCGCGTTTCCCTCGCTGGCGGGCGCGTCTCTCTCCTCCTCGGTGACGTCCACTTCGCTCTCCCCTGGGGAAGGAGCACTCGCAGTCGGCTCTTGGGTGACCTCCCCGTCGGAATCCGAAGCCGCCTCCTTCTCCAAGTCAGCACCACCGCCTTCATCGGCAATCACTTCTTGTTCGGACGGCTGCTCGTCTTCGACCGACGTTGACCCCGCATCTTCATCGCTCAAAGTCGTCTCGGCAGCAGGTTCCTCGGAACCGGTAGCTGTTTCTTCGTCGGTCTGAGATTGAGCAGAGGGATCCGCTGACTCATCTGTCGCGCTCTCTGCCGTGCTGGGGCTTGGCTGCTGCTTCTTCGCCCCACCACGCTGAGCGGGACGGGGTCGACGTCCAAGAGGTCGCTTCTTCTTCGCCATGATCTTTACTTACTTTTCTGGAAATTCCCCAGCTTGGGAAACCAAGTCTTCTTCGCCAAGTTCACCTGGGCTTGCCTCATCCGCGCCCTCGGTCTCTTCTGAATCCTGCAAGGGGGTCGTTGTCGCCTCCTCGACTTGACTCGACGCTTCTGCCTGATCCTCTTCGGACGGGGCGAGAGATGCCTCCATCTCGCTATCTTCGACCTGAGAGACAGCTGTATCTGTAGCAGGAACGCTCTCGGCCGGCTCATCTGTGGCAGCTCCGCTGTCGACAAACTCGTCCGCGGCAGGGGCGCCGTCGACAGACTCCCCTTCGGGGGGCGCGCTGTCGGCTGACTCAGTCTCTGAGGACGCGCGCTCGGCTGACTCATCAGCAGTCGGTGCATTCTCGACTGGCTCATCCGCGACAGGTGCATCCGGCATAGCCGCACGGGTCAGTTCGGCCAGAGGGTCACCATCACTCAAGTCCCGTCGCAAGATCTCGTCGTGCTCATCCGCGAGCGTCAACTCGATGAAGATCGGCTCCAGAGGCGCTTCCTGAATCACAAGCATCATCCTCAGACGCGTCATCTCGAGCAGAGCGAGAAAGGTCACGATCAAGTCCGAACGGGTCGTTTCCTCATCAAAAAGATCAAGGAAGGGGACCTTTCCCTTCCCCCGTAAAATGTCTGTCAGCTGGATGATGCGCTCAGAAATCGATATTTTGTCGACGTCGATGAGATGCTCGGCGGTCTGCTTGGCCTGAGAAAGCAAACGCTGGAAGGCATCGAAGAGCTTGAAGACGCTCACCTGCGCCAACGGCGCCTGCCCATCCACGGTGGGAGCGGGGGCGCCCCGAACGAATACATCTCGTCCCAAAACTGGTTTGTCGCCCAGCTGCTCCGCGGCATCCTTGTACTTTTGATACTCCAAGAGTCGACGCACCAACTCGCCGCGCGGGTCTAGTTCGTCGACAGCATCGTCGTCCTGATCCACCGGTGGTTTCGGAAGCAGCATCTTCGACTTGATGTGCGCCAACGAGGCCGCCATGACGAGGTACTCACTCGCCAAGTCGATATTCAACTCCTGCATCAAGGTAATGTATTCAACATACTTGGTGCTAATGAACGAGATGGGGATATCGAAAATATCCAGCTCGTGCTGCTGAATCAGATGCAGGAGGAGGTCGAGGGGGCCCTCGAAGGCGGGCAGGGTGACGTGGTAAGCCCCCGTGCGCAGAGCCTGCTCTTTGAGGGACTCTGCTGTGTCCAGGTTTTGCTGGGAAGACTCAGCTTGCGCCTGGTCCGCCCCGGCCTTGGACTTCTTTCGAGATTTTGACGCCATTTGATGGGAGGAACGCCCCTTGTGGGATCGGAGAGCGACGGGTAGCGAGTATCCCGAGGGAAGTCAAAAAGCGCGAAAAAACACGCCAATTCTGGGCCAAGACGCCCCGAAAGTGAAGAGGAGTCAACCGCGACCCTTGGGCCGAGCTCCCTCGACTCGCGCAGTTTTGCCGTCAACCGGGGTCTGACCTAAGACGCAAGGGTGGTCCCGCCCCCTTGTCCTGACTCCGGCCCCCTTGGGTCTCGGCTGAACGAATGCCGCAGGCGCACTGATGCTCCGACGAACCGCTTTCTCGTCGTGTTGGTGATCCTGATCCTAGGGATACGCCCCCAGCAGGCCCAAGCCGCCCCGCGCGATCAACCCTCCGAAAAAGGCATCATGAGCACCGAGGCCAACCTGGGCGTGGGTTGGCTTCTGCTTCCAGGCGCTCGAGTCTGCAGTTCTGGCGGATGCAGGACAACAGACTCTTCCTTCCTCTTCCACCTGCTGGGACGGGTCCACGCCAGCACTCACTGGACGGTGGGCGCTGGCGCTCATTTCGGACTCTGGCCCACCACCAGCCCTCCCCTGTCCGAATCCGCCGCTTCGAGCGAGCGGAGCGTATCCCGCTCCTACTTGGCACTCACAGCCCAGCTCCTCTACTTCCCGTGGCGTAGGCAAGCCCTCATCCCTAGGCGGAAGCAGATAGACCTCTATTTGGGGCTGGATACCGGCTTTGCCCTGTTGAGTGATCGTTATGATTCCCCCGACTTCGACGAGGGCGGCGCCCTACATATCGGAGAGCAGGGCGCCGTGGTGCGGAGCGAAGGGTTCATCGCACGGGGCTTGGTGGGGGCCGACCTTGGACTAACCGAAGTGCTGGCCCTGGGATTGAGTGCTCAGGCGGGTCCCCTCTGGTTTCCTGGGTCTCGGGCGACTCCCTTCGGAGATCCGGCGACGCTTGAAGGAGTGTCATTTTTTTCGTCGCTCACAGTCGAAATCAAGGCCTACCTCGATATCTAACGAAAAGGCGGTCCCACCTGCTCAAAGCCGAATTTGACGCCCCCAGCGTGGTCGGGTTAGAGCGCCCCCATGAGTTTGGACCTAGGTGCCGTCGGCTATGAGACGGATTCATTCACTTTCGAATACGATTTCAAAACGACGATCCTCTACGCCCTCGGCGTAGGCTGCGGCGAGGACGAACTCGACTACCTCTACGAGGGACGAGGACCGAAGGTTCTTCCTTCCTTCGCAGTCGTTCCCTCCTACCCCGCGCTTGAGCCTCTCGTCCAAAAAGCGGGCGCCGATATGACTAAAGTGGTTCACGGCTCCCAGGGTATCACCCTGCACGCTCCGATCCCCCCAGCAGCCACCCTCAAGACAGTCGCAAAAATCGACGGGATCTACGACTTCAAACGCCTCGCCCAGGTGGTGTTTTCAACGCGTTCTTTCAACAACGACCAACTGCTTTTCGAAACACAGTGGATGTTGGTCGTCCGAGACACGGGAGGGTTCGGCGGTCCCCGTCCTCCCAAGACCCCTCAGGTCAAGGCACCAGCCGATGCTGCCCCCGACTTCGAACAAGAAGAGCAAATCGCCAAAGAACAAGCCCTACTCTATCGGCTGAGCGGCGACTTGAACCCTCTCCACGCCGATCCAGAATTCGCGCGCGAGGTCGGGTTCGAGCAGGGACCTATCTTGCACGGACTTTGTACTTTCGGTTACGTGGCTCGTGCCGCGATCAAAGGAGCCTGTGAAGGAGACCCAACTCGACTCAAACGCCTTCAGCTCGCTTTCAAGAAGCCAGTCTGGCCCGGGGAAGAACTGCTCACCGTTGGCCACCAAGTCAGCGCACAACAGTGCGCTCTCAGCGCCTACGCGGGGGGGCGAAGCGAGGCTGTTGTGGGTGGATGGGCCGAGGTTCAGGCAAAGTGATCACGCGTTTTCGCAAGTTGGGTTTTTACCCCTCAGGTCTAACTCGTTTCGCTCTTGTGTTCGGCTTGGGCCTCGCCCCGAGTGCCTGCGTGCTCTCGACCCACGAGGGAGCGGGTGTGGCTCCGTCCATTCCGCTTCCTCCAGAAAGGCAGTCGAGTGCGGAGAAACCAACCCAACCCGCCCAAGAACAAGGTCCCAGCGAAATCGCCGCAAGTCATATCTTGGTATCCTATCGCGGGGCGATGCGGGCGGCGCCGTATATTCAACGCTCGAAGCCAGAAGCTGAAAAACTCGCCCAAGAACTGCGTGAGCGTGCCCTTGGTGGCGAAGATTTCGCTCAGCTCGCTCAGGAGTTCTCCGATGATCGAGGCTCGGCGGCCAATGGGGGGTCTCTCGGTCGGTTTAGACGGGAACAGATGGTTCCGGAGTTCTCGAACGCCGCTTTCGCCCTTGAGGTCGATTCGATTTCAGAAGTTATCGAAAGCTCGTTCGGCTACCACGTTATCAAACGTCTCCCCTAGTACTAGGACACATTCTGCTTTCGGCCAGGCGCATCTCGTCACCTTACTGGGACTTGCACTAGCACGTCCCAGTCCCAGTAAATGGTAACAAACTACACACGCTAAACATGTCAACCGCAGGCTTTTTCTAGGTCGAGCCCTCGCCTCGACAGGGATGAGGCCTAGGAAAGGCCGTTCCATATTATTGCAAGCGGCTGTAGGGCCGATGAGATGCGCCCTCGTTGGCAGACGTCTCGTTCTCTCGCGCCGTCGCCAGGAGTTGACGAAGCCGAGTCCGTGCGAAAGCCGCCCACTCCCTGGATTCTTCTTTGCGCGACTCTGGGGTGGAGGTCGAAGGGGAGTTGAGCTGCGCCAGCGGTCCGACTGCCAAGAAAAGATTGTCGAAGGTGCTCAGGTACCAGGTTTCTGGTGACTGTCCCTCCGCCGACCAGCGGAGGCGATAGACCCCTGTGCCCTTGATCTTTTTGCTGGGGAAGTGCCGGACGGCAAGCTTGAGAAGGTCCTTGGCCGCCGATTCGTCGCGACGATGCGCGGCAATGAGTCGATGAGGCGAATCCTTGTCCGGCTTTTCGAAGTAGGCGACCGCAAATTCCCCGGAACCATCGAGTCCAAACAGGCTGTCGCTGCGCACGGCCACATCGAAGGGCGAAGCCCCTATTGTCTCGAGCAGGCGTACGCTGCGTCCCGGGACCTTGGGCCCAATGAGCAGAGCGGCAGTCGAGGAGGCGAGCGTCTTGAGAACGGGTTCGCTGTTGCGCGCCACTTCTTCTGGAGTCTCGCTCTCGCTCACGTAGCTGAGCTCCACCACTTGCTTGCCTCGCCACACGTAGGCCACCCCTAACCCCAGAGCAGCTCTCCCTTCCACCAAAAGCGCTTTGACCGTGAGCTGGCTGGGCAAGCCGTCACCCAGCAAACGTCGCGTATAAAAGCCATATGCACCGCCGGAGCGTCGAAACCGAGAAACGACTACCTGTACTACGGTACCAGGCTTCTTGTCTGCCACGTAGGACGTAGTCTTGACCCCCTCCAAGCCGTAGCTCTTATAAATCTCACACTCTCCGTTAAAGAGTTCGACGCAAACGTCATCGAGAGGTGAAGAGGTCCCCTCTCCGTAGCGTCTCACATCAGAGAGGGGGTCGAGACAGAACCCTCCAACCTTTCCCGGAAGTCCATCAAGGGGAGCATCGGCCACGCTGGCGCAACGCCCCACCGACGAAGGCGCCGGCTTCGGAGGCGCCTCTCCCTCCACTTCCGCCTTCCTACAACCGCTCAGGAACGCTAAACAGAAACAGGCAACCACGAAGCGCAAGACCTGAGCCTCGCCGCGCCGGAACAGCCGGATGCTGCGCTTGGTCGACAAAGGTGGGGAAACGTTCATCGGTTGCCTACATACCTGGGCTCGCAAATTTTTCATACCTTCGCAGTCATTGCGGCTCGACCGGGGCCGGCATCAAAGAACTGAGTCAGAAGGACAGAAAATGGCGCCTTTTCATCGTCAAATCTTCGTCCCAAAAACCAGTATCACGGCATAATTGTTGCACAACCATGAACGCGCACATGCATAAGCTGAGCAAAACATCGAGACTCGAGGCTCGCGAACGAGGTAGCACAGTGTCCTACTTCTCCCCGGGCTTCACGCTGATTGAGCTCATGGTGGTGGTCATCATCATCACAATCATTGCTGTCATGGCGGTCCCCGGGATCAACCAACGACTCAACAGCGCCAAGGCCCGTACGACGGCAGAGGAGGTCGCCACAATCTACCGAACCGCGCGACTTCGGGCACTCGGGCGAGGCTCCGCAGTGATGGTGCGATTCACGAAGGCTGACAACTCCTTAGAAATTCGTGAGGCAATTCAGGGTCAAAGCGACGCTAGCGCCATCGGATGCTCTTCGCTCCCCAAGACGTCTTGTACTTTGCCGACCGACCGTTGGAACTCGGATGACCGGAGTCAACAGATCCGCATGACTTATCTCGGCACGGACTACGATGTGAATCCGGTTTTCTTCAAGCCCAGTGACACTTCCTCAGCAGTTTCGGACAGAACCACCCTGGACATCTGCTTCACCCCGCTCGGCTACGCCTATTCGGATATGGAATCCGCCGGCACACTCGAGCGCATGATCACCGCACCTCGGATCGATGTGACGCGAGTCGATGACGTGGGGCTGGCACGTTCTGTCCTCATCAACACGGTGGGACCTGCTCGGGTGGTGGCCCAATGAAACAACTGCGCCGCGGATTTACAGCTGTCGAGCTGATGATGGCCTTGGCGGTGTTCTCGATTGGGATGACCGGCCTCGTTGCCATGCAGGTCGTCACAGCCAAGTCCAACACCAATGCCAAAGACATTGCCACTGCAACGCAGTTGGCCCGGTCTTGGGAAGAACACTTAGCGATGGACGGCCTACTTTGGGGCGGCCCTAAAAACTGGCTCCTGGATAGGACGACTTGGCTCAAAGGAATCGACGAAGGCAACGACGGAGAGTGGATTCTCCCGGCAGAGACCGCTCAGTTCGGACCAGCCGCTGGTGCACGTGGCGAGTTCGTGCCTGGTTCTGACGCCTACTTCTGTACTCATATTCGACTCACGCAGCTTCAAGCGGCCCCTGCAGGCATGGTGCGCTGCGACGTACGGGTATTCTGGCCCGTGAAGGGTCCGCAAGCCTGGTCAGACGGAGCAGACTACTGTGTTCCTGAGGCAGACGTCGCGGCGATCGGAGCGTCCCCGCGTTTCCACTTCATTCACAACTCGACCGTAGTTCGGCAGACCCCGAGGTTTTGAAGTGATGTACCGTCATTCAAGCTCTCTACCCACTAAAGGTGCTGCTCAGCAGCACGAACAGCGAGGATTTACCCTCGTCGAGCTCATGGTCGCGATGACCGGCAGCCTGTTCTTTACGGTCTTTGTCTTTATGCTGAGTCGCGATGTCGGGCGCTTCTTTCAAGCTCAATCACGCACTTCTGATACCACCCTCACGGCGCTCACTGGGTTCGAGCGTCTGAGGCAGGATATCGCCCGAGCTGGGTTTCTCGCCTCCCCCAACTTAAGTCGAGATCAAAATCGCTGTCCCCGTTCCTCACTCGGGGCAGCCGCCGTGGCGCCTAACCAGGTGGGAACACAGTTCAACAGCTTCCCTGGGCTCCAGCAGATGGGCATCTTGGGAATCGATGCGAGCCCGGCCGCCCTGACCAATCTGGACTTTTACGCGACACTCAACAACGCCAAGCTCGCGCCTCAAGTTCTCACCCTGTACGGCAGTTACACCGCATCGGAAGAGTTTCCGATCAAATCCTTTGATAAGGCCACGACGATCAGGCTCAAAGATGACAGCGAAGCTCTTCGACGCGTGGGGATTTCCACCGTGCCCACCCCAACCTCCGATGCCGATGGCACGGCCATCTTGCAAAGGATCTTTCGTCCCGGCTCGCTGCTGCGCATGACCGACAGCGAGGGCCGGCAGCAGTACGCGGTCGTGGACGACGTCGCTTACTCGTCCGGAGAAGGCACCATCACCCTGAGCGCCGATATCGATATTCAGTCAAAGACAGCAGGAAACACCTGCGGTTACAAAGGAGCCGGCAAAAATTCAACGGTCAATCCGGTCAACATCATCCGCTACGAGATCGCCCAGGTAAAACCGACAGCCTCAACGAACCACCCCCAGCTGCAGTTCTTGTATGAAGGGGCGGCCCCCAGCTACGATGATGACACGCGCTTTGATCTCATGCGCTACGAAGTCCCTCCCAACTTGGCTCGAAACGCAACCATCACTGGCGTCAATTGGCCAGGGACCTCCGCGAAGATCACAGCCACCGGCGAGATGATAGCGGCCTATGCCGTCGACCTGGCCTTCGGCCTCACGGTCATGTCCGACTACGAAACTGGGAAGCTGACGACCTACGGCGAAGGGGACGCGAACATCGCCAACTACGCCGGAAATCCCCTCGATGCACCAACAGCCGGAGGCCTCAGCAGCGCCACGGCAACTCGCGGCCCCCACTTCATCCGGGGAGTGCACGCTCGCCTCGCGGTACGCTACCGTGAAGCTGATCGCGAAGGCTCTATCCTTCCTGACCCGGGCGATGATTCGGTGACCGCCTCACAGATCTTACGTGTCAAAGTCGCCGACGGGAACAAATTTGCTCGAACGCGCAGTCTCCGTTCGTACGTCAGCACCCGCAATACAAGGAGTCTCACATGGTAGGAGAGATGAAGCGAGCGCAGCGCACAGGTCTAGGCCGACCGCGGGGCGACGAACGTGGCATTACTGTCTTCGTCGTTATGATGACGATCGTTCTCCTCACCGGAGCGGGAACGTGGGCGACTTATTCGGCCGGACTCACCAATCAAGCCAGTGGCTACGCGCGCGCCGCGGCTCAAGCCATGTATACCTCTGAACTCGGCGTCGTCTCCGCCAGTGGCTACCTCGGAACACCCGGGATCGGCGTCACCCATTACGAGCAAGCCCTGCGCGACCAGGCAAGAAACGAACCCGATGCTTGTTTCTCGGCCATCGACCCCAAGACCGACGATGCGGACGTCCCCTTCTGCAAGAGTATTCCGATGAACAAGCTCGATGCTGCTCTCGCATTGCCGCTTCTCGATCAGTCCAGTGCCCAAGGCAGCCTCAGTCCCTTTGCTCCAACGGATGTGGCCGGCGTCGAAGGTGACTTCGTTGTGGAAATGACAGAACCGCGCCCCACCACTGTCCCCGGCGAGAACCTGGGAAGCTACCAGCGAGTGACTCTTACCTCCTACGGATTCATTCGCCCCGCCGGCAGCGGATCGATTTGCGGCTCTCTCCAAAACAACGCCACAGCAACCATGATGGGAATACGAGCCCACATGATCATCGGGCCAATTAACTAAGAGACCCTCACAGCCACCGTAGCGGCTCGACTTCTCAACAAATGGAAAACCAACAGGCATGAACGCGACTAAAACCAGAATAGGACGCAGACTCACCGAAAGAGGGGTACCCGGTTTCCTCGTGGCCTTTTTCAGTTCGCTCTTCGCCGCTGACGCATTTGCCCAAGACCCAGACCCCGCGGGGGTCAAGCCTAACGTTCTATTGGTAGTCGATACCTCCGGATCCATGGAGTACAAGACCGATTTTAGCGATTTTGCGGACCGGTACCCCGCGTGTGACCCGGGCAACCCCGCTGGTGTCAACGAGAAAAGTCGATGGATCGAGGTCATCGAAGTGCTCACCGGCTCAATCGATGCGGCCGACTATTCGTGTGAAAGTATCAATCGATCGAGCGCAGCGTTCGAAGATGAATTCGGAATGCCCAACGGGGGCGGTCCTCCTCCCGACTACGAGTTCAGAAACCCCTACCATCGTCCGATCAGCGACGGCTGCGTGTGGAGCCCTGATACCGCAACCAGCCTGTCCAACGCCTTCGAATGGGTGCCACCGGTTGCGATGAATTATCCAGTGAATCTCACCAGTCTGCCGAGCTGCATCTCGGCCCCTTGCTGCGACTTCACCCAGACAGGCGGATTCATCGATGCCTTCGGAGATCTCGTCCGATTTGGTCTGATGACCTTCGACCCTCTCCCGGACGAGGGTCAGGGCTACACAGGAACCTACGGCCCCGTCTATTCAGAAGGCCTTGAAGGGACCTGGAGCTACTACGACGAAGCCACCAGCAACGACATCGACTCCGACGGACAAGCTTACGCCCGAGGGCGCCCCGTGGGTTGCCCAGATCTTCAAACTCTTGAAGTAGGTGTGCGCAACGCCGCTGCTCCTGCCAGCGAAGGCAAGATGATCTACTTCGGAGATCCCGACTCGGACGAAGTCACTGATGCTGGACGACACGATCGGATAAAGAAAGTCTTGCTTTCTACTCGTCCCTTCGGAGCCACCCCGATCAACGGCGCCTTAGCTGATGTGCGGCATTTCTTTTGGGGTGACGACGACTTCGATCCCTTAGAGCCCACCCCACACGTTGCTGGGGATCTTCGCGTTTCGCCCCGCTTCGATGATCGAGTCGAATGTGGATGCCGAGAACAACACGTCATCCTCATCACCGACGGTGAGCCCAACTTCGACCTGCGGCCCGGCTGCGAAGAAGCGAGCCCTGGACTGACCAGCGGTCGCTGCCCCTTCTCGGACGATCCCGAAAAGATCCTCGAAACCCTCTACGACCAATCCGTCTTCAACAAAGAAGACCCTGCTTCTGCCCAAAGTTGCGTCGTCCCGAGCCAAGGAGACAACCAGTGGCGCATTCCGACTCACGTGATCGGGTTTGCCACCTCGACCTTCGAAACCCCTTCCGGTACCGAAGACTGCGCAAACTTGCCGACTTATGATCCGAATTGGGACGCCACTGACGGCGTCTGCAACACTGAGCCGGTCGCTTCGGACCTCAAAATTTGCTGCACCCTTCATGAGCTCGCAGACGCTGGGAGTGGAGGCACCGAGCCTCCTCATATTGCCCCCTCAGCCAAAGACCTCAAGTCGCAGCTCTCCGACATCATTTCCGACATCGCGAAGGCATCGGCGAGCGCGACACGTCCAGTGCGTTCGCCCGGGGTGGGGCGCGCAGAGGATCTCTCTCATCAAGTCGCCTTTCGAATTCTCACCTCGTACGAAACGGACACCGGCGAGAGCGGCCTGTGGCGCGGTAACATCGAGCGCATGCGCTGGACTTGCGGAGACACCTCCGTTCCCACAGAACAGGAAAAAGACGAAAGCGCGGGCGATGACTTTGCCATCAATGTCACAAGCAACCGCAGTCAGCGAGAGTTCTCCACCGCCTACCTTGCCTCTCCCAATTACGATGCATCGGGCAATCTGCGGCCCAATCTGTCGGGTGACCCAGGGGACGGCGCAGGGGGAGATGTCGCTATTTCTGAACCAGCCGCCAAGGGCCTCAGTTTCGTAGCCGCCGTCGACCCGGAGGCCATGGGCCTCACCGCGGCTTCTTACGCGGGGGAAGGCGCCTGCACCTTGGATTCGGTCACGAGCGACGAAGGCAAGTGCGCCGAACGCGTACTGAACTGGACCCTGGGCTTTGACGACGACCACGGTCGCAACCGCTGCGCCTCGATGAGCAAAGAGGAAGACTGCAGTCTTATCGGGCACGTCATGCATTCTTCGCCGGTGATCGTCGACCGCCCCAAGGCCGCCGTTGAGGACGCGTCCTACGAGGCATTTGCCAAGGAATATCAAGGGCGGATGATGATGATGTACGTCTCGTCCAACGATGGAATCCTTCATGGTTTTGCTGTTTCGCCGAACAGCTCAAGTGATCCCTCAATCAACAGCACTTCGTACAACAACGAACACTTCGCGTTCATCCCACCATTCGTTCTACCTCAACTCAAAGACCAGTACCCGGACCAACCAGGAAAGCTGCTAGACAGCACAGCAGTCGTTCAAGACGTGGTGGCCACGACTCCGGGCGTAACATCACGCTACAATTACAAACTCGAAAGAAGCCTGGCCGATGCTGAAGCCAGCGGAGGCAACACGTGGCGCACCATCCTGGTCCAGGGATTCGGCGGCCAGCAGAGCGGCTACTTTGCCCTGGACATCACTGACCCTCGCAAACGCAGCATCAACTCAAGCGCCGGGCCGCGCCTGCTTTGGCAACTGAGCGAGGTCAACTCACAACCCCTCTTTGGCCATGGAGGCACTCCCCTCATCACCACGATTCAAATGATCGATTCGGGCGAACTCAAAGAGGTAGCAGTGGCCGTCCTACCGGGCGGTTTTGGCGGGAGTTCCACAGGGACGAAACTACGTCGTGACCCCAAGCTCGCCATCGGAGACGCGGAAAACACCTACTTCAAACCAGGTACCAGTGGCGGACCGGGCGCGGACAACGGTCTACCCCGTCCCCGAATCACGGACTACTCTTCGAGCGACGAGGCAGCGAACTCTCTTACAATCGTCCGCTTGGACAACGGAACCATTCTTCGCACCTTCCGTTACATCGCTCCCACGGGGCTCTCTTCATCAGTCCTCGGAACGAACGTCACCTACCTCGATTCGCCTATAACGGGGATACCCGCCGCCTTTCCGTCCGGCACGGGCATGATCGCTGATCGCATCTTTGTTGGTGATCAAGACGGTGCGCTATGGCGCGTCGACGTCTCTTCCACGGATCCCGACGACTGGACAATGAAGATGTTCTACGACTCGCACAACGACGAGGGCGCCAGCGACGGAAAACCAATCACGATAGCCCCTGTGCTTTCCGTCAACCAAACCGGGCATATCACCGTCGCCTACGCGACTGGTGCTCAAGATTTGTCAGGGGGAAGCTCTGACAAGCAGTTTATCTACTCCCTCACCGAGGCCGAGGACGAAAGCAGGACCTACGAGCCCTTCTACGCGCAGGTTAATTGGTGGCACGAGCTCGACACGGGAGAACATATCCTTGGTCCTATGTCTCTCACGAACGAGACCCTCTATTTCTCGACCCTCGCTCCCTCCAGTAGCAATGTCTGCTTACCCTATCCGAGCAACATTTGGGGCGTTCACTACCTCACGCCTTTGGACACCTCGGACTTGAGCTTGGGCGGAGCCGCGGCTTTTCCCGTGGGAACAGGGCTCCAGCAGTTCGCCCCTGCTCAAGACTTGGTGGATGGCACCGGGGTTGTCGGCCCCGTATTCGGCGTTTCAGTCGAGTACACGCCAAGTTGCGGAAAAGCAGCAGACACGCGAGAAAGCGTCGACTACCTCGGGGGTACTCGTTCCAACGTACAAAACGCGAGCGCCTCCAATCTCCAGCTGGTTTTTCAAACCGGAACGACGAAGACCAGCAAGCAAGGGTTGAACTTTACGACAGGGTTCGAGGCGGTTTCTCTGCCTCAACCTCGGGTCCCCTCGACCTTGCTCTCTTGGGCTGCCATCCTTGACTGAGATGAGGCGACAAGCACAGTTGCGCGGGCTCTTGTCCCAGATGCTCCTGGGCATACTGGGGCTTTCTGGGTGTGAAGAACCTCCACCCGAGACCGAAGGGGGGCTTGTGAAACAAGCCAAGCAGGGGCGTCCGGAAGCGCCATCACCAGACCGCCTGCCTGAGGGACAACTCTTGGAAGGGGACGAAGAGGCCTTTGGGTTTCGGTTCCCTCGCGACATGCAGGTAACCCACTCCCGAAAACGCGCGCGCGCCGCAGGTAGGGTCGATTTCGACGCTCTAACGGACTACGTCAAAGCACGCGTCTTGGCGCGCCACGCCGAAATGTTCGGACCCCGGCTGGTCTTTCCTCGGGTAAAAATCCGCGGACAAAAGGAGGGCATTTACAAAGTGACCTTGCTCCAGGGGGCGCGCGAACAGGTGCTCTTGATCGAAGACGAGAGCAAGCCCCCTGCGACCATCGGGCTCACGGAGGAACAGCGGTGGAAACAGGCTGGATTGAAGCCAAATGGCGAGCTGATCGACCCGAAGGGCATGCAGTAGTACTGATCCGAAAATGGATTCCACCGCAGCTCTGCTCGCTACACCACTTCAAGACCGCCACGTCGAACTCGGTGCCAAGATGGTCCCTTTCGCTGGCTATACAATGCCACTTCAGTATTCGGGCCTGGTAGCAGAACACAAGGCGGTACGAACGGCGGCGGGACTCTTCGATGTCTGCCATATGGGCGAGCTCCGGGTTACCGGCGCCCGGGCAGTCGACTACGTCAACTACTTAGTCACCAACGATCTGAGCCGGGTCTCTGTGGGTCAAGCGATGTATAGCTGCGCCTGCTATGAAAACGGAACGGTCGTCGACGATCTTATCGTCTACCGAATCGCTGACGACAACTTGCTCATCGTCTGCAACGCTTCAAACCGCAAGAAAGTCGTTCAACATTTCGAGGCTTTCCTTCCACGGTTCGCCGGAGTGAAGTTAAACGACGAAAGCGACGACACAGCGCTCCTAGCCTTGCAAGGGCCGAAGGCCTTGGAGCTGCTCGGCCGACTCGAAACCAGCCTAGAGCATATCGAAAACCACCTGCGTCCCTTTCGCTTCATGAGCGGTCAACTCGTAGGCCGCACGGTCACGATCGCGAGGACGGGTTACACCGGCGAGGACGGCGTCGAAATTTTCTGCAACAACGACGACGCCGGAGCTCTGTGGGATTTGCTGCTAGAAGGGGGGCGCAGCGAGGGGCTGCTTCCGGCAGGTCTCGGTTGTCGCGACACTTTGCGTCTAGAGGCGCGCCTATCTTTGTATGGTCAGGAATTGGACGAAGAGACCACCCCTCTCGAGGCGGGCTTGGGGTGGACGGTCAAGCTCGATAAAGCTGACTTCCTGGGCAAGGCCAAGCTTGTAGAACAAGACCAGGGCGCTCTCTCACGCCGGATCATCGGTTTCGAAATGCTCGGGCGAGGATCCGCTCGACCGGGCTACTTGCTTGTCGACCCCTCAGGAAAAGTCGTCGGCAAATGTACCTCCGGTGGCCCGTCCCCCACCCTGGGCAAAGCGATTGGACTGGGTTTCCTTCCTCTTTCGATGGTCGAAGTAGGAACCGAATTTTTCGTGGACTGCCGGGGCAAGTCGATTCCGGCCAGGGTCACGCCGACCCCTTTCTATCGCAGAAGTAAGCAAAACGCCTGATTCTCTTTTCAACGGCCTTTAGACCCGCTAGTGCACCCCCAGACCCATGACCGACATCAGTGCAAAAGAGGACCGCAAATACACGAAAGACCACGAGTGGGCTCAGGAAGTCGATGGAACCTACCGTTTCGGTATCACGGCTTTTGCCGTGGACCAGCTCGGAGACATCACTTTGGTGGGACTCGACGTGGAGGTCGGCGATAGTGTGAGCGCAGGCGAACCTTTCGGGACAATCGAAAGCGTGAAGACCTTGAGCGATCTCTTTGCCCCCATGTCCGGAAAGGTCGTCGAGATCAATTCGTCCTTGGAAGACGCTCCCGAGCTGGTGAATGAAGACCCCTGGGAAAAGGGTTGGATGCTCGCAATCCAGGCAGACGATGCGGCGGGAGATCTGGCCAGCATGCTCGACAAAGACGCCTACGTCTCCCATGTCGAATCGTCCGAACACTGAGTTGCCCCAAAACAACGGTTGTCGCCTCCTCAGGCACACAGAACAGACATCGAAAACGTCGGTCCTGGCATCCTTCAGCTCTCTTATCCCATAGCTCATGCGATACCTCCCCCATACAGAAGACGAAGTCAGGCAGATGCTCGAAGTGGCCGGACTGAAGAGCGTGGATGATCTGTTCCGTACGATCCCCGAAGAAGCTCGGTTCGCAGGTCAGCTCGCTATCCCGGCCCCCATGGCAGAGGCGCGGCTCATGCGACACATGAGCCAGCTCGCACAGAAAAACGCCGGGGCAGAAATGCTCTCCTTTCTAGGCTGTGGGGCCTACAACCACCACATTCCCCCAGCCGTCGACCAGCTCTTGCTCCGCAGCGAGTTCTACACCGCCTACACACCGTACCAACCCGAGGTCGCACAGGGCACCTTGCAGGCCATCTTCGAGTTTCAGACGATTGTCTCTGAGCTCTACGGCCTCCCTCTAGCCAACGCCAGTCTCTACGACGGTGCCAGTGCTACCGCCGAGGGCGTGCTCATGGCGAAGCGTCTGACAAAGCGTTCTCGTATCGTCATGAGCGAGTGCGTGCACCCGCATTACCGCGAAACCACGGATGCGTATCTCAAGGGGAGCGCCACCGATACTGTCGTTCACGTACCCATCGCTGGAAACGGGTGCGGGGATACCAAAGCCCTCACGAAAGCTATCGATGGCGATGGCGATGTCGCTGCCGTCGTGGTTGGCTATCCTTCCTATTTGGGGCCACTGTCGGACTTGCGAGACTTGGCCCAAGCTTGCCACGACGCCGGGGCGCTCCTGGTCGTCGCCGTTGTGGAACCCTACGCTTTGGCGATTGCCGAATCACCAGGCGCTTTGGGCGCCGACATCGTCGTGGGCGAAGGACAACCTTTGGCCTGTCCACCGCAATTTGGGGGCCCTGGGGTCGGTCTGCTCGCGTGCCGACACGATCGAAAGTACCTCCAACAGTTGCCAGGTCGAGTCTGCGGAGAAACGGTCGACCAAAACGGAAAGCGCGGTTACGTACTGACTCTTTCGACCAGAGAGCAGCATATCCGTCGCGAAAGAGCGACCAGCAATATTTGCACGAACCAAGGACTCTTGGCGCTTTCGCTCACCATCCGTATGTGCCTGCTGGGCAAATCTGGCTTCGTGCAAGTCGCAGAGCAGTGTCTGGCCAAAGCTGCGTATCTCAAACAACAGCTGTGCGCGATCCCTGGAGTCACCGCTGCCTTCGCGGGAGCCCCCGAGTTCAACGAATTTGCGCTCCAGTTGGCAGCGCCGTTGGGGAAGGCCAAGGACGTCCTCGCCAAGCTGGAGTCACAAGGTATCCTCGCTGGAATCGATTTGGGTCGCTTTGCCCCAGAACACGACGACAAGATCCTTCTCGCGGTCACCGAAACGCACTCTCGAGAAGAACTCGACGAACTGGTGGCGGCCTTCCAATCTCTGTCGTCTTCCTAACACCTCGGCAACATAGGTTCGAGAAGGGAGCAATCGCAAGGACCGCGCCCCTCACCCCCCTGACCGTGAGCTCATATGAAGAGCGACCGCCGAACAAACAGCCTCGATCGCGTCGGAAGAAAACAGAATCCCATTGTGACCGACCGCCGGAATCTGTTGGTACTTTCCGTAGTCGGGAAACGCGCCCCCCTCAATCATCTCATCCTCTTCGGCAACCAGCGTCAAATGTGGGACCCTGAGGTTCTCGACGTCCCTTCGTCGCAGGGGTTCGAGGATTCGAGCGTCGGGAACAAGATCTCTTCCCGCCTGGCCGGGCACCAGACGATACTTGCCGGAGCCCCGAAAAGGAGCCGCAAGACTGATCGTCTGCACAATTCGAGAGTCAAGCTCAGCTCTACGTACGAAGTTCCGAATCACGAGGCCGCCCAAGCTGTGCCCAATGAGAACAACGGGACCAGGCCCTTCGATTTCGGCGATGAGTTTTGACAAGCGTTGGGTGAGCTCTTCGATACCCGGGCCTGGTAAGTAGCTGAAGGTACTGACCCCGAGGTTGCCCCCGGCTTCGAGAGCTCTTCGCATCGGGCGAAATACCCCCGCACTTGCATAGAGCCCGTGAAGCAACACAAGGTACCCACTGTCCGAACGGGTGGCGGAGTGAGTTGCCCAGTCGCGCCCCAAATAACGCGCTTGGGTCAGCATCGCGCCCGCTTCTCGCAGGAGTCGCCCGGGACGAACACCCTTCATCAGCGAGCTCGCGCGACGGCGCTTTCTAAGTCTTTGAGGGAGAAGGTCCCCGCACCACTTCCGACGAGTCGACCGTGTTTGTCGAGAATCAGCCAGGCGGGCACGGTTTTAATCTTCCCCAAGACCCCCTGCCGTTCGAGTTCGTGGGGAGCCGCCATTCCTACCGGATAGCTCAGGTGAAGCACATCAACGAAGGCCTGGGCAAGCTCCAAGTTCTTGGGTGGCTCCATGATGATCGCTGCTGCATTGATGCGAGGCGTTGCACTATGAAATAAGTCCTCCAATCGCTGAGCCTCGGCCTGAGAAAATACGTCAAAGGTGGTTATGAAGAGCAGAACGGTAACTCGACCTCGATGAAAACTTGAGTCGATCTGCCCGGCCGTAATGCTCGGGATGGTGTAGCTCAGGACGGGCGCTGCCGCCCGCCTCGGCGATGAAACCGAAGGTCGCGTCGTGCAGGCGCCCAGCCAAAACGCGACCGCCACCAAAAACACGAGACCGTGAGCACGTCGAAGACCAGACATCGACTCTCCTGTTATGGCCCGATCCCCCCGAGCAAATCGCTCAACACATACATTGCCTCGGGAAGTTCATGGCCCTTTCGCTGGTGCGACAGGATCGTCGATGCAAGTTCGTCCAACGCGCTACTGAAGCCAGCCAGTTCGAGTCGGATGCCTTGGATCATGTCGCCGGCTACGGGGGCGCCCAACTTGGAGACGATGGGATCGTGACGAACCCAGGAAAAGCAGCCATCCTTGATCGCACAGGCGAGCACCTGCACAAACTGAAGATAGAGAGGCACCACCAGGACAATGACTCTTTCTCCGTTGCGACGAGTGGATGCAAACGCGGCTCGACTCGCAATGACCTCTGTCCGGTCGTCATCTTCTGCGGCCAATTCCTCCAAGCGACGCCGGCGGTCTGGATCGGTTTCCACAGCCAATAGCGGAGCGTATACGGCGATATTGGGGATATCCAGTTCCCTGAGGTCTTCCCGCAAAGATGCCAACCAATGTTCTCTACCCGAGGGGCTCAGCTCCCGATAGGACATCGCTGCCGCCAATGCCGCCTCGGCGTCGGTGGTCATGGATCTGAGCCACTGGCCAAATACCGCAGACGAACGATGCTCGAAGGCGAGTTCCATCTGGTGACTTGACTCGGGAGGATTCGCACGAGCTGATGCTCCTTCCGAAAGTGGGGCCGGGGAGCTTCGATCTTCGGTTTTCTTCCGAGGCGACTCGGGCCCACCACTATTGGTACTCATCGATCAAGTCCTGATGGGCGGGCGTCATACTTTCGTGCAGCTCGATCTCACGTTGGACGTGACGGATGAACTCATCTAGCTCCGAGACGCGGTCATGAGTACTCACTAAAAATACATTGCCGCCCTTGTTGCCGACAACAAACCCGAGACCTTCACTCGCCTCAAGTAGGTGACGCAGATAGACCAGCTCAGAAGCACGCACGCTTACCGGGCGAATCGAAAGTTCGGTAGGGTCCAAAAGCGGCATAGGGTGGGACGTTAGCTGAAACGGAAAGAGGCGAGAAGGGGGGCATCCTCGCCCTCGGGCATTTTGAAGCGGATTGAGGCGCCAGTGTTTTTCGACGAGACCAGAAGGAAACCGAATCGACCAGATTCTACCGGCTCAAAGATTTTGACTCGGAGCCGATTCTACGCTGCCAGTGGAGGGGGAATCCGCTTCTTCGGAACGGTCCACCAACAACTGGATCAGCTCGGGCGCCGGCGGCGGAGTGAGGTGCTTAAGCACTCGCTCGACCGAGGCCTGGATCATCCCTAGTTTGATCCAGCCCAACTGAACTGCCTCCACGAGACGCGAAAGGGCGTGGTCGCGTTCCCGGCGATTGCCTCGCGATTGATACGTTTCCACTTCGAGCAGCCGCGCCTCTCCTCCCCACCTTGAGCGAGTGGGAACACGTCCCAAATGCAGTAGCGCTCCCGGCGAATCGGGACGATGGCGCGCCAGTATTTTCGAAAGCGCAAAGTGGCAGCGATGGATCGAATCCCGCGTACTCTGACTGGAAGCGGCCGTCCCCTCCTCCGTTCGGTTTTCCAAAGTCCGGACGGCAGAAGTGAGCAGTTCAGCGGCGCGCAGATGTTCTCCCCCCTGATCAAGGCAGAAGGCGTACTCCATCATGACATCAGCGTCCTGCGGACAGAGGCGCAAAGCTCTGCGCATGAGCCGCATCGCCTCGTCCTCGTGACCCGCCTCAGAAAATTGCTTGGAAACCCAGCGTAGAAGCTCAACTCGTTTCTCCGGCGCCCCGCACTCTGCCTCTAGAAAGGCTGCGTCACGGCGCGCAGTCTCGACGTCTCCGTACGTAAGACTGTTTTGAAAACGACGGCGTCGAGGCAGTTCGAGTGTCGGTGAGCGAGAAACGGCTTGATCCAAAAGTCGACTCGCCTCGCTTTGGCTCAAGGTTTCCTCGGCAATAGTGCAACAGAGGTAGGAAAAGAACGCTGGATCTGTCTCGCGATCCAGCGCCCGACTCAACTCCTCGTGAGCTGCCGAGCCCCGGTTCATTTGCCGCATGGCCAAAGAGGCGAGTAGGCATCCTCGAGCTCCCCCTCCGCCCTCCGATCCGTCCAGCTCTTCTATCAACGCGTACGCAGATTCGGCGCGGTTTTCGAGAGCCAAATCAATATCGACGATATCCAGCAAGAGCGTCGCGAAGCCGGGCACAACATCCAGAGCCTTCATATACAAGCCGCGCGCCTCCTCAAGACAACCGCGACTGAGCCGCTCGTCGGCTTCGACGAAGAACCCCGCTACGGACGCAAGATGGAGGGAGCGAAAACCAACAGACAACGGCTCCTCGAAGGATGACAGTTCGAAGCGGAGTCGCCCTGCCGAGGCATCAAGACGAGCAACAACCTGGTTCTCGATTCGAGGAAGTCGGAACCCCAGGGCAGGGAAAAATCCCAGACACAGAGCGCGCGCTAACCCCGATACCTGGATGCATCGACCGAGTCGAGCAAGACTCAGCCCCCCCTCAACCGCTTTAAGACCAGCGTCCACAGCTGCCAACGCAGCTTGCAGCGCGCTGCGCTCGGACAAAAACTTGAGACGCCCGCATTTTCGCGGTTGGTCGACAACCAGGCTCGGTTCTTTGCCGGACGAGACAACTAGGTCGAAAGAGAGGATCCCTCCGATCGAAAAGATGGAAACCCCCACTCTGTCAAAACGGTTGCTGTGATTCGCGCTCACCGAAGTGGCACTTTCATCACTCGAATCCGCCGGCATCAAACGGACACGGGGGAGTTCGCCCCATACCTCGTCCAGGGAGCGAGCCCAAAGGGTTTCTAATTCGGCCAGCTCAATCTCGACACCAGCACAGCGGAGTTCGCTGCGCCTCGAACGAAACTGTTTGACCCCTTTGGATAAATCAACCGGATAGCTGACTCCCAAAAGCATCGTATCTAGGTGCTCACAAATTAAGGGCCCCACCCTGAGCGGGCGGGCCAGCTCGATCCCAAGACCGCCTCGCGCCACACTCAATCGAAGAGGAAGAACTTCACCATTCGTGCCCTCACGCTGACCAGCCTCAGACGAAAGGTTTTCGTCCGAGGCAGATATCAAGCTGCGCGCCGGGTGTGCATCCCCGCTGGGGCTCATGCTCCTAGTCTATCAGTCCTGGGTAGAATGGGAGGGCTGCCTCACTTTTCCTTAGACTTTTTGCGCATTCTGTTCAGCAACTCGGCAAAACTGTGCCGTTTAACGATGCTGCGAAACTGACTGTTGTAGTTTTTCACCAAGCTGGATCCCTCGGTGATGATGTCATAAACCCGAAAGCTTCCGCTCACCCTGTGAACCAGATAATCGATGTGAATGGGCTCTTTGCGGACGTCAGTCCTGTGCTTCGCCACTGTCTGCACCAAATCTCCGTCCTTGGCGGGCTTAGCGCCCACGAAGGAGATCTCGTAGTCGAGAGTGCCACGAATATTCTTCGTGTAGGCTGCCTGCACCAACGTGGTCAAAAGTCGCTGAAACTCTTTTCGATCAGCCTCACTTTGTTCCTGCCAAAGTTTGCCTAACGAATCCTTGGCCAAGGCGTCGTAGTCAAGGAGAGCATCGAACGTGACCTGAAGGCGTTTTTCGTTCTGCGGACTTTCGGGCTTACGAATCAGAGAAGTCAGCTCCTTCTGTTTCACTTCGAGATAGGACTGGGCCGACCCCGCCCACGCGACGGCTGAGATGCCACAAAAGGCGAAAACGAGGAACAATGTTCTAATGAGCGTCATTTTGGTCATAAAACGGACAAGTAGGTTTCAAACAGTGCCCTAGCACATGGGGCAACACTTTCTATACGCAGATGTGCGGGGTAACATTCCTCGACTGGTGGCTACAAGCTTGAGTCTTCTCACTTTGCAGAAGCACCAAAATCAGCAACAAAAACAGCCCCCTTGTCACGGTCGCTCTCCACCTCAAGCAAAATATCGTGTTCGTCGGCGATACGTTTGACCACCGCAAGCCCCAACCCTGTTCCGTGAGAGCGAGTAGTATAGAACTCTTCGAAGAGATGGGCCTTGGCCTCCTCGTCCAAGCCGACTCCCGAATCCTCGACCGAAAGACGAACGGTTGTGCTGGTTTCCACACGAACAAGGACTTGGCCGCCCGCCTCACTGGCTTGTACGGCATTGCGGATCAAATTCCACGTCAGTTGCTTGATTTGCGCGGCATCAGCCCGAACCCACGCCTCCCCCTCTGTGGTCAGGGCAATCGAAACATCCGACAGTGCCCTTCCCGAGCGCTGCGCCAGATGAACCACATCCGAGACAACTGCGGAAAGGTCAAAAATCTCTACGTTTTTCTGTCCGCTCCGTGAAAGCTGCAGCATATCAGAGACCAGTTCGTCCAGGCGCGCGGACTCACGAATCACGATCTCGCAGAGTTGGCGATCATCCTCTTTCACGGCTCCCGCTCGGAGCATCTGTACGGACCCGGAAATGGCGCTCAGGGGGTTTCTGATTTCATGGGCCAAGCCGGCGGCAAGACGACCCAGAAGGGCCATTCGTTCTGCACGCTCCGCGCGCGCCGTCGCCACAACCACTTCCCCTCCAGCTCGAGCCAGGCGTTCCGCCAAATAGCCCGAAAGAAGTCCAACGAGGATGAGCATCAGAACAGTAATGACGAAGTAGAAGACAGTTTGGGAAGGCCCCAAGTCATAAACTGCCGGATTTTGATCCGGCGGAAGTAGGTCCTGTCCCCCTTGTACAATGAGCAATATCAGGCTGAAAAAAATCACGCCTGAGGCCACCGACGCGATAGCTCCTGAAGTCCCAAGTAGGACTGCGCCGACCACACAAGTCACTCCCAATAGAGACGTTGCACCGCTGGCCACTCCGCCGGTCAGATAGATAATGCCCGAAAAAAGGAGTTGATCGAGGAACAGCAAACTCAAGGCAATATTATCTGCCGGACGGCGCCGTCGGCTTGCCCAGAGCTGCGTTGCAGCAGAGACGACAGCCACTGCGACGATGGCCAGCACAAGTCGCCCAGAGTACCCGAAGATCTGATCCCACCGATTGTACCTGAGTCCCAATAAAACAAGGCTGCCCGTCGCGGCGAAGACGGCCAGACGGGCAAAGGCGAAGTTGCGCAAGCGACGAAAATAGGCAGCTCCGCGACGCTCAAGTCGGATCCCGGAACGGAGAGCCTCCTTGGAAGGCGGCGGCAAGTCGGAGACCCCCATGAGGGTTCACCCGCCCTTGATATTGCCAGCCAGGGAGAAGATCGGAAGGTACATCGCGACGAGCACAACGCCGACCATCCCACCGACTCCTACCATCATGATCGGCTCTAGGGAGGCGGTCAGAGCGGCCACGGCGACATCCGTCTCTTCCTCATAAAAGTCAGCGATCTTGTTAAGCATTTGGTCGAGGGCGCCCGTCTGCTCACCTACCGAAATCATCTGCACGACCATCTCGGGAAACACTTCAGCCCGAATAAGAGGCTCGGCCATGTTTTGACCTTCGCTGACCGCCTGCCGAACATCCATGATGCCTTCGGTAATGATGACATTACCCGCCGTGCGCGAGCAGATTTCAAGGGCATCGAGAATCGGCACCCCTGATTGAAGCAAGGTACCCAAGGTGCGCGTAAAACGCGCAACGGCTATCTTCTCCATGACATTGCCCATTACTGGTAATGTCAGAAGCATCTTATGTGTGAAACGCTTGCCTTTCGGGTTGCGATAAAACTGAATCACCCCAAAGGCCGCAGCAATCGCCAAGAGAAAGAGCAAGGGACTGTATGAAACGAAGAGATCCGAAGCCTCGAGCATCATCCGGGTGATGATAGGAAGACTTTCTCGCCCACCACCGAAGTTCTTGAACATGGTCTCGAATGACGGAATCACGAAACTCATCAAGATGATCATCACGCCAATGGCAACCACCACGACGATCGATGGGTAGGTGAGAGCCCCTTTCACCTGGGAAATCAGCTTCGCCCGCTTCTCGATGTAAACCGACAGCCGACCCATAATTGAATCGAGAATACCACCGACCTCACCAGCATTGACGAGGTTGACGAAGAGGGCATCGAAAATGGCCGGGTGTCGCTTTAAAGATTCGCTGAATGTCGACCCCTGTTCGACCTGGCTCTTGATATCGAGCAGGGCCGCCTTGAAGACGGCGTTTTTCTGTTGGGATGAGAGAATGTCGAGGCAGCGAACAATAGGTAGCCCCGCGTTGATCATCGTCGAAAAGAGGCGCGTGAATGTCACCATCTCTTTGACCTTCACCCCCCCTCCCAAACTAAAGCTGAAAGAGCGACCGCCCTTTCTCTTGATCTTCGTAGGCGTCAGCTGCTGTTGGGCCAGCTTCCTCTGAACGGCAGCTTCGTTTTCCGCATCAATAGTGCCTTTGCGGACTTCTCCCGTTCGAGTTCGGGCTTCCCAGGTAAATTCAGCCATCCGTGCCGGGGCAGCATAGCTTTTCCGACGGCGACAGGTCAAAATACACTTTATCTTTGTTTAGCTCTGGGCTCACGGTAGGAGCCCGCAAGCGACGCCGGCTCGGCACTTAGCGAAGGAGGACCGTGAGTCCCATCACAAGCAACGAACTGGGTGAATACCTGAAACACACGGTAGTGGTGCCTCGAGTTGCTCCCCACGCCGCCGCCGCCTTCGCCCAGCGGGAGAAGTCGGGCTGGAAACTAGTGATGGGTGCCACAGAACCAACCGTGGAGCGCTTCTTCGATCTGGCTTCCATAACCAAGGCCTTCACCGCGGTGACGGTCTCTTCGATCGTGCAAAAGCAAAAGCTATCTTGGGACCAAACTCTCGAAGACCTACTGCCGGTCACTCAGGGGACCTGGGGCGGACGACAAAGTCTTGCTGCTCATCTCTCCCATCGGGCGGGTATGGTTCCCCACCGCGAGTTCTTCAAAAACAGCTGGCAGGGAGTTCCGCTTCACCTGAAGAAGCAACTCCGCCATATCGCACAGCAACGCGGCTCCCATCCGCCATCTGCGGCTCGGTATAGCGACCTCGGCTACATCCTCGTGGGAAACGCACTCGAGAATTTGAAGAAAAAGTCCCTTGATCAGCTCGTGTCCGAGGAAGTGGCACTTCCTTGGAGGCTTCGACTGGGAAGTGCCCGCGCCCTGCTCAAGTTGGCGTGCAAAGAAACCGTCCTGATTGCCCCGACTGAGATTCAGCCGAGGCGAGGAGGACCACTAAAAGGCATCGTTCACGACGACAACGCATGGATGCTGAATGGTTTTGCCGCGAGTGGTCATGCAGGACTCTTCGGAACAGTGGAAGCCGTCGCGCGTTTCGGAATGCGATTGCTCGATCTCTATGACGCTCCTCTGATGCTCCCCCTCGTCCAAGCTCGAGGGGGAGGTTCTCTTCTCATGGGATTTGACGGCAAATCTGCCGAGGGAAGCACGGCCGGGAACCGATGTGGACCTCGTACCTTTGGCCACCTTGGCTTCACCGGTACCAGCCTTTGGTGCGATCCAGACCGACAGCGTGTGACTGTCTTACTGACGAATCGCGTGTTTCCGACACGTGACAACCCCAAACTTCAGCCTCTTCGTTCAAAAATACATGACTTTCTTTGGGGGAGCTGACGACGGTGCGCTTTTTGGCTACCAAGGGCAGACACCGAGGCTAGTCGACTCCGTTCCGATCGCGCCCCTACCGAAACACCGAAGCTCATGTGGAAACTAGTCATTATTGACGACCTGAATCAAAAGACAGTCGTCAATCTTGTTCGCGACGAGTACACGATCGGTCGCGCTGCTGGCCACGCCGTTCGGCTCACCGAGCAGAACATCTCGCGCAATCACGCCAAGTTAGTCCGCACGTCGCACGGGTTTCAACTCCAAGATTTGTCCAGCTACAACGGCTCGTTCGTGAACGGAGTGAAGACGACCGGACGCCAAGAGCTCGGTCACAATGACGTGATCCTACTCGGTGACTACCGCATTCAGATAGTCGACGAGACAATCGACACCCAGGAGCAGGGGTATCGACCCTTTGAGGGAATCACCGAACCAGCTCTTTCGACCAATCTCCCGCACCGTCTCGTTGAGCTCATCGGTCCGCGCCAAGGGGACGAACACCCGCTGACTGGCGAGCGGTTTCTCCTGGGCCGCGGCGATGAATGCGACATTATTCTCGAACACGGCTCAGTAAGCCGGATTCACGCAGAAGTGCGTCGAATTGGAGACGAGCGCTTCGAAATCATCGACAAAGGAAGCGCCAACGGGGTCCGGATCAACGGACACGAGCTAAGTCGAGCACTACTCGACGGACGCGATGTGATCGAAATTGGTGATGTCGTCCTCAAGTACATCGGACAAGGGCAAAGCTTTCGGGCTTCCCTCGACGAAGGCGTTCGCATCGCCGCCTTTGCCGGATCGGGCGCCCCGCCTCCGCCGGCCGATAGTACAAAGGCGGCCATTGGACGGATCGTTGCCGCCATCGTCGGCGCGGTGATCGTAGGAGCCCTGCTGTTTGTTCTCTTCAAGCCCAGCCCTGACCAAGAGAAAGCCCAAACGCCGAAAGAACTCAGCGCGCTTGAGCTTTCGATTCAAAAAGGAGACCTGGTCGAGGCGGCGGGACTCTTGAGGCAGCTGGGTACCTTTGAAAAGAGCCTGGCCGCATTCGAGCGTTTGCAATCAAGTTGGGCAGAAAAGACTCTCAGCGCGCGCTGGCTCGACGAAGGAACGCGGCGACGACTGCTCGACCAAATCGTCAAGACCCCCGCTCTTCCCAAGAACTTGCGGGAACAAGCCCAAGCCGAGCTTGCAGCGGTAGCAGAAGGTGCGGTGGACCTCAGTTCGCTTGATGGGTCGACCGAAACACCACCATGAGCGAGGCCCCGAGCAATACGACCGGTCTCGGCCCCATCCTCCTGGCAGGACCAACTCGAGCAGTCCTGTTGGTCGCCCTAGTGGGAGCTTTGGCCGAACTAGTGCCTGCCCTGGACGAGCTGTCCATTTTTTCCGTCCCCGACTCGCTTTCGACCCCAGCCCAAGACGCCACCTCTGCGAGGTCAGACCCGCTTGCCGATCTTAGAGTGGGTGCCGTCGAGCTCAAGACAGAATCACGGTCCCAAGAAGCGATGGCCATACCGAAGAGCGGTCACACCAAGACCGTAGCGGGAATCATCGGTGGAAGTCAGGAGCCGGTTCTCGATCTTCCAGCCATCGAAGCCGAAGAGCCCCCCGTCGAGCTCAAGAACCCCACCGGGCACGCCCTTGATGGCTTCTTCTCGGCTCTCGCTGCCACTCAAGAAAAAAAGGAAGGCGCTATCACCCGCATCGCCCACTTTGGCGACTCCGTCATTGTGAGTGACTACGTATCCGGCACCTTGCGTCAGAAGCTGCAGTCAACCTTCGGGGACGCGGGTCACGGCTACATGCTGATCGCCAATGCTTGGCCCGCGTATTTCCACAACGACGTGTTCCGTTTTGCTACGAACGGCTTCAAAGTCAGTCGCATCGTAGGTCCAATCGCGAAAGATGGCCTGCACGGTCTGGGCGGAGTTTCCTTCACTGCCATGCGAGGGGCTATCGCCCAGTTCGGAACGGCCAAGAAGGGTGAGTTCGGTAGAAACGTTTCTCGTTTCGAGTTTTCTTACCTAGCTCATTCTCATGGGGGAAAGTTCGAACTTCGCGTGGATGGAAAGGTTGAGCGCGAAGTCGACTCCCAGTCCAAAACGACGGAGACAAGACGAGAAATCATCCAGGTACCAGACGGTCCGCACGAGTTCGAACTGCGCCATCAAAGTGGTGTCACTCGCTCCTTTGGTGTCGTCCTTGAGCGAGATACCCCTGGGGTGGTACTCGACGCGCTCGGGGTCCAAGGCGCACGAATTCGCTTCCTCGACAAGCAGGACGACGCTCATTTCGCGGACGAGCTCAAATGGAGAAACCCTCAGCTTGTGGTCTACCAGTTTGGCGCGAATGAAAGCGGGGACGGCTACGCCTATCCGATGGACGAATACCTGCGCACAATGAAACTGGTGATCGAGCAAGGACGGCGCGCCTTGCCCGAGTCGTCCTGTCTCATCATCGGGGCCATGGACCGCGCACGAGTCGAAAACGGCGTGACCACGAGCATGAGAATCATTCAACTCATCGTCGAGCAGCAGGAAAAGGCGGCAAACGAACTCGGCTGCGCGTACTTTGACACCTACAAGGCAATGGGCGGCTGGGGCGCCATGCCAGCGTGGGTCAAACGTGGACTCGGGCAAGCTGATATGACCCACCCGACAGGTGTGGGGGCCATCCGCATCGGCAACTGGATCTATCGAGCCCTCATGAAGGAATACGACGCGTACCTCCGTTCACGCGCCGCCTCAAACCCGGATTCAGAATGATAAGCGGCCTGTCGCAGGGCCACCGACCAGAGCGGCCCCGAAGAAATCAGCTCTCACCAGGCGAGCGATCCACCTGCAGACACCCTGGGTCTCTATCACTGCCCCAACCACGGCTGCTTGATGGAGGACGGTAAAGGTTCAGTGAGAACCTCCGATCATGAGTACGATCTGTGCGAGGGTTGCCGAGCAAAACTGGGCACGTGGGTCAAGCCCCTCCCCTCCTCCGGAGCTCCTTGGCCCCGTCCAGGCTAGTGCGACGACGCCGTTTTGGTATCCGACGCGGCGTCAGCCTCCTCCTTTATCGAGGGTAGCTCTTCACCCAGAAGAGCTCGAGCCAAGAGCTGACCCAGCTCTCGGTACCCGGCAATCGTCAGATGGATGTGGTCACCTCGAGCCAGAGAAGGTCGACGAGACATCCAGGCGGCGAAACTACCGTCTCCGCCCATCAACTCAAAGGCACTGGTAAAAGCACACCCAGCTGTCTGGGCCGCTCTGCGTTGTGCCTCGGTCACCTGCACAACTCGGGTCCGACTCCGACCATCATCGGTAGCTGCATCGGGTGGTCCCACAATCCAACACGGAAGCTCCGGATAGACCGCTCGAACCATTTCGATGATGTGAAGAGTATGCCCTTCGTAGCGCGTCGGATCTGTCCGATCGAAGATTTCGTTCGTGCCGTAGGCAAGGGCAAGCAAATCTGGCTGTCTCTCGCGCACCTCCGCTTTGAACTGTTCTGGTTCCCAAGCCGAGGCTGTGGCTGCACGAGCGCCGTTGATTCCGACAGTATCGAAGACAACACCAGGCTCGGTGGTTTCGATGTAGGCGCCAAACACCTCGGGTTTGCCCGAGCGCTGTCGAACGAAGAAGGACTGGTCGGCTGCTCCGCGAAAACTCCGCCTCCTGATCCCGCCCTCCCCGGCGGGAGCCGCTTGATCCTGATCAGTAAGGACGACTTCGTTTTCTCCGTGACGGACAATAAGGGAAGCACCTTGGGGCAGACGATAAGTCAGAGTCCACTCCATTTCGCCCTCATAGCCACCGGCCACGCGAACCTCAGCCCCGGCGTCGATGAAAGGAA
Organism: Polyangiaceae bacterium; assembly: GCA_050300635.1. Classification (GTDB taxonomy): domain Bacteria; phylum Myxococcota_A; class Polyangia; order Polyangiales; family Polyangiaceae; genus NIC37A-2. The sequence goes on along the minus strand of JBNKYC010000023.1, from coordinate 382,287 downwards.
CGGTCCGAATACCTCCGTACCCGAACACTCCGTCCAAAACCCTCGTCCTTTGAGCCGGCAATATGGGCTGCTTCCGCCACTTACCCCTCAAATCAAATCGCGCTTCACCATGGCGATATCTCTTCAGACCCAAGCGCACAAATCCTGGACCGCCCGCGGGCGCCACGCGTTTTAACGCCTGGCGGAGCTCATCGGTCATAAAATCGGCAGCGGTATGAGAGTCTCCCATCCACATCACTCTTACAGGTCGAGCACGTTGCCCCGAGGTTAAGTCGTCCAATGCGTCATAGAACGAGCGCAAAGCGGGCAAGGGCTGAGGCAAGCCGGGCCTGAACTCCTGCTCTGCATCTTCTTCGGCGACCACCGGATCCAGAGGAGGCGAATCCACCGACGGCGCCTCTTTCGTGTCTTCTTCCTGGGGCTCTTCTTGAGTAACGGCAACCTGCTTCGGCGGGGCCTCCACCTCGGGCGGCGCATGAGTCGGCATGCGTCGAACCGGCGGCTCGCATGCCGAAATAGTCACCAGAAGCCACGGCAGAAAAAAAGACGGTACTCGGGACCACAGCTTCATGCGACCTCACCCTTGCCGCCAAACAGTTTCTCCAGCGTCTGCGCCGCATCACGGGACAGCAATCCGCCCAGCTGACGCACCGCTTCTCGTCTTTCGAACTGGGCGACAGAGGTGCGCACCCTACCAGATTGAACCGTGGCGACCCTGAGCAATTGGGTCATTGTGGCGTTGGCTCGAACAACCTCCACGATGTTCTTTTCGAGGCGTTCAAAAAGCCAACCGATAATTTGACGATCGCTCCAAGGTTCATCATCGATGAGATGAAGAACAACACCAGGAGACGCAGGCACAACCCGGGTCAGCGCCTGCGCCGCGCGCTCAACCGTTTCGAAATGGAGGGGCAAATCGGAAAAGCTGAACTCGCACTCGTCCGGGGCTGCCAGCGCGAACTTTGCCAGGCGACCCAGCTCGGCGCCCTGGAGGATCTCCCCACTCGATTCATGGCCCACCAGCCCCCCTACTCGAACAATCACTCGAGGTACTCGTTCATCGATGGCGTGAATTTGCTTTTCAGCCACAGCCAGAACTTCATCTCGCTGATGTGAAAAGGATTGAGATAGATTAAAATCGTTTTCGAAAAGGGTTCCCTCGGCATCTCCGAATATGGCCAACGAAGACAGGAACACTAACTCAACCGAAGAGTCTGCTGCCTGAACGAACTCGGCGACTTCGGCAGCAACCCGGAGCGGCCGAGCCTCTTCGATGTCGCGGAATGCTTGTTGTTCAGGAGGCAACTGTTCCGTGGTCTCACAGGCAATCACGACGGAAACCTCTCCCAGAAGAGCGCGATAGGTGGCACCGCTCAGACCAAAGTCGATCCCGGCGCAATCGCCAATCACGTGTCGCAAATTCGACGCTCTTCGGAGCTCGGGAGGAAGAGGCGCGCTTTGTGGAGCAATCACAGCGACGTCCTTGCCTTCCTGAGTGAGGATGCGGACCGCGGCGAGAGCCACAGGCCCTGGATAACCAACGACAAGATGAGTCAAAATCTACTTCCAAATGGCAAGAGGCCCGCGCCAGTCACCGATCCATCGGCGCAACTGTAACACGGGCCTCCCACGAAAAGAGACGATCAAAATGGGATGTCGTCGTCGTCAGGAGTACCGTAGTCCGCGTCGTCAAAACTCTGACCGCCGCCTCCGCCACGAGCCGAGGGGGGAGGGAAATCTCCGCCCCGACTGCTGGGAGCCCCGCGTCCGCCGCCGCCACCGCTGAGCACGATATTCGTCGCGACTATCTCAGTCGTATAACGCTTGTTTCCATCCCGATCATCATAGCTTGAGGTACGCAGAGAGCCTTCCGCCAGGATACGATCGCCCTTGGTCAAGATCTTGCCGAGAGCTTCTGCTCTCTTGCCCCAGATAACAACTCGATGCCACTCCGTCCGCTCTTGACGCTGCTTGTTTCGATCCAGATACGTCTCTGAGGTGGCCAGGCGGATGTTGAGTACTGCCGTCCCCCCGTTCGTCATTCTCAACTCGGGGTCTGCGCCGAGGTTCCCCAATAAAATGACGCGATTTAAACCTTCTGCCATGTTGTTTCCTTATGCTGCCTTACGTGTGGTGTGAGGATGATGCAAAATCGAGATCCTGGCCCGCGGTCAGAGCGAACCTGCGGGCCACCGGGATCTCGCCGGTTGTCAGGCCCGCGTCAAGTCAGAGTAGGACTCGCCCGGGGCTCTAGTGGCATTATTCGTCCGAGCAACTACTTCCCAACATCGAGCTCGGACAGCTGTGAGCGGATTTCTTCGCGGATCTGCGAAAGCTCCGAGCGGATCTTCTGTGCGAAAAGACGCCCCCGCTCCACCTCATCGGGCCCCTGACGCAGCTTCTTTTTGGCGCCTGCAATCGTATAGCCCTCTGAGTGGAGAAGCTCTTTCACCCGGAGCAGCTTTTCTAGATCCTTGTGAGAATAGACCCGCTGACCCTTGGAAGACTTCTGCGGTCGAATCGAACCGAACTCGGACTCCCAATAACGGAGTACGTGTGGTTGCACCCCAACGGCATCCGCCACCTCACCTATTCGGTAAAAAAGCTTGACGGGATGGGCGCGGGACGACGAACTAGCCACAATAACCTCGTAGAACGCTCATGTTTGCATCGCGCCTCGACTCATCAGGTCGACCCACCTCCCCCTCATAGGGGCGAACCCGAGCCACCATTCCCGTCCACATCAGGCGGCGCACCGTTGTTCCCGCCGGGGCCGGGGTTGGTCGAGAAAGCAGCATTGCCCTGGACAGCGCCGACCTTTAGGTCGGCACTCTCTGTACTTTCGTCGTTGAGGGCGTGCTTGAGCAGTTGGCTGGCCTTGAAAGAAAGCACCCTTCTCTCTGTGATCATGATAGGCGTGCCTGTCTGGGGATTACGACCTTGACGAGGGCGTTTGTCCCGCAAGACAAAGTTACCAAATCCGGAAATCTTGATCTTCTCGCCTCGGCCAAGCGTTTCCTTCATGGTTTCAAAGACTAGATCGACGAGATCCGCGGACTCCTTCTTTGAAAAGCCCCCCAATCGGCAGTAGAGCGCTTGAACCATATCCGCCTTAGTCATTCGTCCCATTCAGGCCACGCCTCCCAACTCGACACACTACTGGAAGAATCCATCAGACGATGGGATTCTTCTGTAAATCGTAAACCTTGGAGAGGTTAACGCTCTTAGGCCGCCTTGGCCAGAGGCGAGTCTTCCAGGCTCTCGGCGCCCGAACGGAGCTCTCGAGTTGCCGGCAGGAACTGCTCCCTGAGGACCAAGTAAGCGACATAACCGTGTCCCCAAGAGAAGAGAAGCGCAAAAGGAGCAGCGAACCAGTGGCCCGTCTCGATGGAAGCCAAAGCGGCAACAAAGCACAATACGAAGAGAGACATCTCAACTAAAGGCAGCCGAGCCCCCATACGATAGCGACCTGCTTTTTCACCCTTCTTCGGGGTCCGCACGAATTCGCCCGACATGTGGTTGAGACCGCTCCAAACCGCACCCGACAAGTGGGGGGCCAATCCCGCGCCAAGACCAATGAGAATGGGTAGCATTTTGACAGCGCCCCAAGCTGATCGCCCTTGGCTCGTCTCGGCCGTCGCATAAAACATCGCGATGGATCCGGTCGCACCGAAACAAAGGGGCAGGTCGACAAGCATCATCGTGCGAACATCGGCAGCTGGCAAAAGCACCAACGCCGGAAGCAACAGGACGGACAACAATACCATGAGCGGGTAGGCGAAATGGGGCAACATGTGAAACGCAGCCTCGATACGCTGGTGAGTTGATAGACCCGGGTGATGGACCACAATGGGAAGCAACTTGCGAGCGGTCTGTACCGTTCCCTTGGCCCAGCGATGTTGCTGAGCGCGCAGTGCAGAAACGTCTTCGGGGAGCTCGGAAGGAGTCAACACGTCAGGGCGATAAATGAACTGATATCCCTTCATTTGTGCTCGATACGAGAGATCCAAATCCTCGGTCAGAGTGTCGTGCTCCCACCCACCAGCGTCATCAATCGCCTGACGGCGCCACATGCCACCCGTCCCGGCAAAGTTGAAGTAGCAACCCGAGCCGAAACGTGCGCAGTTTTCTACGAGATGGTGACCGTCCAACATCAAGGCCTGGACCTTGGTGAGTAGGTTGGTGTCTCGATTGAGGTGCGCCCAGCGGGTCTGCACCATCCCGACCTTCGGCTCCACAAAATGATGCACAACGTCACGAAGGAAACTGGGACGCGGAATAAAGTCGGCATCGAACATGGCGACAAGCTCGCCTTTGGCGGTACGCAAACCGAAGTCCAAAGCGCCCGCTTTGTAACCATGACGGTCAGATCGACGCACATAGTGGGCGTCAACTCCACGAGCAACCAGCTCTTCGACTTTTTGAGCTGCAATCGTTCGGGTCTCGTCGCTCGAATCATCAAGAACCTGAATCTCGAAGCGGTCCTTCGGATAGTCGAAACGCCCTGCCGCCTCGATCAGTCGAGCCGCCACCGTGGCTTCGTTGTACAGCGGGAGCTGGATGGTGATCACCGGAAGTTCAGCCTCACTGAAGCGAGCCACCGGACGTTGATGGCGCTCAATGACGCGACGATTCTTTCGGCAAAGATAAACGGTCACGGCACGGTGGGCCCCCAAAGTGCACAGGCCGGCCAAGACGAGAAAATACAGCGATACCAAAATTATTTCGGTGAGACTCATGGAAGTGGGTAAAAACTACCAGAAGCGGTTTCCCCAAATGTCACCACTATGTAATTCGTTGCACGACGATGTCGGTCATTTCGTGCAAGACGAAGAAATTTTGGGCAAATATTCATCCCTCTGTGGTCTTTTGAGGCAATCGCACCAGTATCGGCGCCCATGACGTCCAAGCTCTTCGAAGTCGGTGCACCCGACGTCGTTTACGTCGTTGACCTGAGTAGCTACCTCCTGCGCGCGTATCATGCGGTGGCTCCCCTCTCCTCGCCGAAAGGGGAACCAACGCACGCAGTACACGGAACGGTAACCATGCTCGAGCGGTTGTTTCGTGAAAGGAAACCGCAGCAGTTGGCCATCGCGATGGACTCGGGACGCGCCACTTTTCGTAAGGAGATCTACGAAGACTACAAGGCGAACCGTCCCCCTGCTCCAGACGACTTGCGTGTTCAGATGAAACGTTCTGAGGAGGTCGTCCGTGCATGGGGTCTTGCGGTTTTCAAGCAAGACGGCGTCGAAGCAGACGACCTCATCGCGTCCATTGTTGAGGCTTGTCGAAGCGAAAATAAGCGTGTCGTCATTGTGAGCGCCGACAAGGACCTCATGCAACTGGTCAGTGACCAGATACTCATGTGGGATACCTTGCGCAACAAGGTCTTCGGTCCGACCGAAGTCCAGGAACGGTTTTCTGTGCCGCCTGAGCAGCTCGGAGACCTACTCGCCTTGATGGGCGATAGCTCTGACAACATACCGGGAGTCCCATCGGTCGGACCCAAGACGGCCGCCACTCTGCTTCAAGAGCATCATACCCTCGACGGCATTTTCGCCCACTTGGAGTCCATCAAGCGAAAGAAGCTAAAAGAAACTCTCGGTGAAAACGAAGCACTGGCGCGCTTGAGTCGACGTTTGGTCGAACTCAAACGCGACTGTCCGGTAGACGTCTCCGACGAGCATCTCTCGTTTTCGCATCCAGAGCGACGGGATGAGACGGCCCTCGAGACCATCTTTCAAGACTTGGGTTTCACGCGACAGCTCGCCGCCTTGCGCGCGCAAAAATCGACCGCGACCGAAGGCAGAGGAACAGAAGCCCCTGCCGGAGCAAGCGCCCAGGAAGAAACCGCAAAGTCAGATCCCTCACCTCAAGAGGTCCCGCCTTCCATTCAAGTCATCACCGAGACAGCTGAACTGGATCAACTGTGCTTCGCTCTGTCCAAAGGCTCTTGGGCATTCGAGAGTTTTACCGTCCGCCCCGACCACCACAGGGGTCCGATTTTGGGCGCTGCGCTCTGCGGCGACGACACCTTCTTCTACATTCCCTTCGGGCACCGCTACGTCGGAGCACCCCCACAACTCGATGCTTTGGATTCCCTTAAAAGGGTCACGACAGCTCTCGACGGAAACGAGAGCCGCGTCATCGTCCACCAGCTCAAACGTCAACTCGTTCTGCTCCATCAAGCGGGGATAAACACCACCTTACCTCGCGCCTTCGACGTACTTCTCGCTTCGTACTTGGCCGATCCCGAGCGTAATCATCAGCTTGAAGCTCTCGGCAGTGCGGTGGACGTTCAAGTGGATGATTATGATGCGGCTACCAAAGAAGGGCGAAAGAAGCGCACCTGGGACGAACTAGAAGTCCAAAAAGCCGCAGAACTCGCTTTGCAACGGACGCGGGCTACTCTTCGGGCTAAAGCCCAACTCCAACAAACCCTAGAGGGCCTCAACATGCTGAAGCTTCTCGATGAGGTCGAGCTCCCCTTGGCGCGCGAACTGGCAGAGCTCGAAGAACGCGGCGTGCTGGTGGACAAAGCCGTCCTATCGGAGCTAGGCCAAGAGTGCAGCTCTCTTCTGGGGGATCTCGAAACCGAAGCGAAAGAAGCGGCAGGCAAAGAGTTCAACGTGAACTCGCCTCGGCAGCTCGAAGAAATCCTCTTCGACGAAATCGGACTCAAACCGATCAAGAGAACCAAAACCTCTCGCTCAACGGACGCCCAGACCTTGGAGGCCCTCGCCGACGAACACCCCCTGCCTTCCATCATTCTCAAAATTCGACAACTGGCCAAATTGCAGGGGACGTACATCGAAGCGCTACCTCAACTCATGGACAAGAGCACGGGGCGCATTCACGGCTCGTGGGAACAAGCTGTCGCTGCCACCGGTCGGCTTTCCTCGGTCGACCCCAACCTTCAAAACATACCCATCCGTTCTGAGATGGGAAGACGCATCCGAGACGCCTTCGTCGCCCCCGAGGGCTACCAGATTGTCAGCGCCGACTACTCTCAGATCGAACTTCGAGTCCTGGCTCACCTTTCCCAAGACGATCGTCTCGTGGAAGCCTTTCAGACTGGTCAAGACGTCCACCTTCGCACCGCGATGGAGATCTTCGAGTTGGAAGAAGGCAAGGTCACCAAGGAGCACCGCGCGCGCGCCAAAGCGGTAAACTTTGGAGTCATCTATGGCCAGGGAGAAAGCGCCCTCGCCAAATCACTGGGCATCGAACGCGCCGACGCGTCCCGCTTCATCGCCGCTTACTTCCGGCGCTACGATGGGGTCCGCACCTTCATGGACGCAACCCTCGAACAAGCGCGCGCCGGACAAGCCGTACAAAGCTTACTCGGCCGAAGACGAGTCGTCCCAGACATCAAGAGCGGCAACCGAGCGCGCCGACTAGCGGCTGAACGCATCGCCATGAATATGCCCATCCAGGGCTCGGCGGCCGACATTCTCAAACTCGCGATGCTGAAACTCGCCACCCCGCCCACCGCGGGAGCGCGTATGGTTCTCACCGTACACGATGAATTGGTTTTCGAAGTTCCGAACGCAGAGGTCGATGAAGCCAAGGAGCAGATCAAAAACCTCATGGAGTCCGCCTACGAGCTCTCTGTCCCTTTGATCGTGGACGTGGGCAGTGGGTCGAATTGGAACGCGGCCCACTAACTCCCCGGCGAGTCCCCCGCCATGACGTCTTCGCTCCCGATTGACGAAATCCTCCCCAAAATTGTCGCCGCGATCGACGATCCAGAAGTAAAAACAGTGGTCGTCGAGGCGCCTCCCGGAGCCGGGAAGACCACTCGCCTTCCCCCTGCTCTTCTGGGCAGGACCAGCGAAGCTCCGGCAATCTGGGTCAGTGAACCACGGCGCGTCGCGGCGCGTCTCGCAGCGCGACGCGTTGCCGAAGAGCGCAACCAGCCTTTGGGAGAAAAGATCGGCTACCAGGTTCGGTTCGATGACAAGACGAGTCAGTCAACCGAGTTGGTCTTCATGACAGAAGGGTTACTGCTCAATCGACTGCTTTCTGATCCGAAGGCCGCGCGAGGAAGAACGATCTTTCTCGATGAAGTTCACGAAAGAAGCGCTGATCTGGACGTCATCCTAGCCCGCCTCAAATACGCGCTCGACGCAGGCGAAGACTTTACGCTGATCGCGATGAGCGCCACCCTAGATGCGGAACGCCTCGCGGCTTACCTCGGCCCCGGCACCCGTCGTTTCAAGAGCGCCGGACGCGCCTACCCGGTTGAGATCAGCTACCTACCCCAACCCGATGAACGTCCCCTCGCAGTTCAGGTGCGAAGTGCGGTGAAGCAGGCTCGCAACGAACAGGGCGACATGCTGGTCTTTTTGCCGGGCGCCGCCGAGATTCGCTCCTGTCAGGAAAGCTTGGCTCAACTCGATGGCTTGCTCGTTCAAAGCCTCTACGGCGACATGCCTCTTGGCGAACAGGTCAAGGTGATCTCTCCTACTGGTAGCCAGCAGAGAGTCATCTTGGCCACCAATATCGCCGAGTCCTCGCTGACCATCCCCGGAGTCACCACCGTGATCGATTCCGGGCTTTCAAGGAGCGCCGAGTTTGACCCCTGGACGGCCGTAACTCGACTTGAGACGGTAGCCGTCAGTCAAGCGCGCGCCACCCAACGCGCCGGACGCGCAGGCCGGCTGTGCGCAGGTCGTGCGCTGCGCCTCTACACGCGCGGTCAGTTCGAGGCCCGCCCCGAACAGGATGCAGCCGAACTCGTCCGCAGTGATCTCAGCTCCATCTATCTTCAAATACTCATAGCTGAGCGCACGGGGGGACCGTCTCTCGAAGCAATGAAGTTCCTCAACCCTCCCCCCAATGGAAGCTGGGAGCAGGCGAAAGAACATCTAAAAATGCTCGGGGCCGTGGACGAAACGGGGCTTACACCTCTGGGAGAAGAAATGGGAAACTACCCCCTTTCACCCCGACTCGCCCGCGCCCTCCTCGGAGCCATCGAAGGAAACCAGCCCGCTCATGGCTGTCTTTCAGCCGCCCTGCTTTCGGAGCGCGAACTTCTTATCAGCGCACGACGTTATACCGAACACGACGACCCGGAGACGACTGACTCAGATCTGGATGAGCGCATCGACCGATTTTGGCAGCTCGCCGACTGCCAATTTGATCGTCGAGTGGCGCGCGATCTTGATATCGACCTGAGCGTGGCGAAACAGGTGGATCGAATTGCGTGTTCTCTTTTCGGCCAGGCGCGAGCACACTCGCGCCAACTGGCAAGAGAATGCGAGGACGACCTTTATCGACAACTTCCCAACGAGACCGACGGGCTCCCTCTCGCTCGCGCTCTACTGGCTGGCTTCATTGACCGCATCGCTCAACGTAGAGGAACGAGCCGAGATCTCGTCCTGCAAACCGGTACCCAGGCAACCCTGAGCCAAAAAAGTGGCGTACACGCGCCCCTTCTGCTCGCATTGAGTGCGGATGCCCCCGGGGGCCGTAGACGTAAGGCCACCGTCCGAATCGCGGCTCGGCTCGACCCTGATTGGTTGTTCGACTTCGGGACACAAGACCTCTGTGCCACCGACGAGTACCGCTACGACGAACGACTTCAGCGAGTCGAGCTCATCAGTCGCCTGAGCTTCGGAAAGATTGTGCTCGACGAATCCCGCACACAAGCGCCGGACGACAATCGTTCTCGCGAAGTCTTAGCAGAGCAGCTCTTGAAGAAAGACGCGACGCGCTTCGATCCCGAAGCTTTGATCCCCCAGACTCGACTTCGCCTAGAACTGCTCCTCGTCTCGGCACCAGAACTGTTCTCAGCCTTGGAGGAAGGCGAAAGGGCCGATTTAGTCAAGCTCAGCTCTCACCCCGGCGAACTCGAAAAACGGATCCTCCTCACACAACTCGAGGGTTCCACCTTTCGTGCCCTCGACGCCTCTCGGTTGAGCTCAGCTCTTTATGAACTACTTCCACCTATTTGCGTACAATCGCTAGAAAGGGAGGCGCCCCTTTTTCTACGACTCGACGGCGGACTCAAGGTGAGTGTTCACTATGAAAGTGAGCGGTCTCCCTGGATTGAGGCTCGACTGCAGAACTTCTTTTCGATGACCGAGACTCCTCAGATTTGCCTCGGACGCGTCACTGTCCAAGTTCACCTACTTGCCCCTAACCATCGAGCCGTGCAAGTCACCTCTGATCTGGCCGGCTTTTGGCAACGCCACTATCCGGAATTGCGGAAACAACTGATGCGTCGTTACCCCAAGCACCTGTGGCCAGAGGACGGCGCAACTGCCCAGCCACCCGAGCCGGGACGAATCAGGTAATGCGCCGAGGGCACCAATCGCTGATCGCCCGACAAATAAGAGAAACCAAAAAGCATGCCTCGCGTAGAATTGGACAAGCTCCAAAAAAGACGCCACACATGCTTCACAAGCTCAAAATCCAGATTCTCTCCCTTGTCACTCAGCTAAACCGCTTCGCCCCAGACGCGCCACTTTTGGCTCGTCTGAGCGTCGGAGCACTGTTTTTTCAGTCCGGCTGGGGAAAGATTCATCATCTTGAGCGGACCACCTCCTTCTTTAACAATCTCGGGATCCCCGCCCCGGCTTTCCATGCGATTCTGGTCGGCAATGTAGAGTGGGTGGGGGGAATACTCCTCCTCCTCGGACTTGCGACCCGGGCCATCAGCCTGCCGCTGATTGTAACCATGAGCGTAGCAATTGGGACTTCGGCCCTCGGCGACGTCGAGGGAGTTCTCGACTTTCTCGCTCTGGACGAATTCCTCTACCTCGCAGTGTTGCTCTGGCTCATGCTGGTGGGAGCAGGGCGCTGGTCAGTAGACCATTTGCTTCGGGCCAAACTTCTGGGCCCAGCGCGCGATTCGGCAGCGCATACCAACTAAAACACAGACAAGAACGAAGGGAATTTTCATGAAAAAATCGTTATTCATTCAATCCGCCGCTGCTGGACTCCTTGCCGGTCTGGCTTCTATTGCCTCCCCCGTATCCGCGTCCGAACTAGGGACACCAGCCCTCGAGCCTCTGGGCGAAGACGAGGGCTGCAAAGGGAAAGACGGCTGCGGTGGAAAAGACGGCTGCGGCAGCAAGAAAGACAAAAAGAAAAGCAGCATCTTGTCCTGAGCCCTCTCACCGACTTGGACTCCACAGAGGACCGCTGTAGGCTTGGCGCCTATACGCGGTCCCCTAAGGAGAACCATTGCATGAGAGCTCGTTTAACATTCCTGCTTCCGATACTCGTCACTAGCCTTGCCCTTGCTGGTTGCAAAAAGTCCAAAAACGATTCGTCCGGAGGCGACGGTGGAGCCGGCGGCCAAACCGGAGATGGTGATACTGGCACGAATGTCCTAGGCGGGAGAATCGCCTGCGACGAAGACTCGGAGTGCGACGACGGTGTGTTCTGCAACGGCGAAGAGACTTGTCGCGACGGGTTCTGCCGTCAGGGTACCCGGGTCGATTGCGATGATGATATCGAATGCACTATCGACCGATGTAGCGAATCGGAGGGTCGTTGCGAAAACGCCCTTCCGGACAAGGACGAGGATGGTTCGGCTGACGCTAGCTGTACCGATGCGGACGGACGATCGGGAGACGACTGCGACGACGAAAATGCGGATCGCTACCCCGGGAACGTCGAAGTATGTGACCCTGATCATGTCGACGAGGACTGCGACCCCACGACCTATGGCTTCCGCGACTCCGACAACGACGGTTTTCGCGACGCCCAATGCTGTAACGAACAAGAGGACGGCGAGCTAGGGTGCTACGAGGATTGCGACGATCACAAGCCGAACGTCAACCCCATGTCGACCGAGGCCTGCGACTTTCTGGATAACAATTGCGACGGAGAAATCGATGAAGGCGTTTCGGTCGACATGTACCCCGACAAGGATCACGACGGACACGGGGACGATAATGTCGAGAAGGCCTCAAGTTGCCCCGGCGCTGTAGGGTTCGCGCTCATCAATGATGACTGCGACGACTCGGACCCAGAAGTCTTCACCGGTCAGTTTGAGATCTGCGACGACAAAGACAACAACTGCAACGGCGAGGCCGACGAAGTCAAAGAGTACGCGCCCTGGTACAAGGACCAGGACGGCGATGGCTACGGCGACCCCGAAAGCGAGCCTGTGCTCTCTTGTCTTCGAGTCCCTGGACGCGTTCTTTCACAAAACGACTGCGACGATGTGTCCAAGAGCGTAAATCCGAACGCAACTGAGTTGTGCGACGGTATCGACAACGATTGCAACGGCAAGGCTGACTACCGTCTCTCCGGCATCAACAACTTCGAAGACGATGATGGCGACGGCATTCCCGACGCAGATTGCGACGGAGGAACAGATTGCAACGACACTGACCCGCGTACCGGTGACGGAAAAGAAGAAGTCTGCGACCACGTCGACAACGACTGCGACGGTGAAGTGGACGAAGAAACCGTACAAAACATATGGTATATTGACGAAGACGGAGACGGCTGGGGGGTGGTCATCGGCAGCGCCCTAGCCAGTTGCGAACCTATCCCTACCCGAGCGAGCCAGTTTGGAGACTGTGATGACTCGGAAAGCGGCAACGGGATCCATCCTGGTGCAACCGAAATTTGTGACGGCATCGACAACGATTGTGATGGCAAAATTGACGAGGGTGCTGCCGTCTCCTGCAAGCTCCCCAACGCCGTTACCACCTGCAAGTTCGGCGGGTGCCAAATCTACAGCTGCGTACCCGGATTCGTCGACATCGACCCGGCTGAGCCCGGCTGCGAAACCGCAGTAACCGAGGTCGCTCCCCCCATCAGCACGGGGTGCAACCAGGACATTGACTGTAGTGACGGCAACATCTGCAACGGTATCGAAGTCTGCTATCAAAACGATTGTTATGCAGGAACGCCTATCAACTGCGGTGGTCCCGAAGTTCTGCAGGGTGACGTCGCTATCAACAACGGCCTCGACATCAAAGCCCTTGAGGGTGTGGAAGTCGTCACGGGCACTGTGTCCATCAAGGGTACGCTACTGAGCAATCTGGTCGGTCTTGAGTCTCTCAAGACGATCGGGGGCGATCTGGTCATCACAGACAACAACTACCTGACCAAACTCTCGGGCTCTGCCCTATCCGAGCTCGAGTCCGTTTCAGGGGATATCTTGATCCAGAACAACGCGGCCCTTACGAGCGTGGACCTCCCCTCCTTGGTCAACGCCAACCTGATCACCATCGACTCGAACGCCAATCTGGTCGAGGTGGGGGGCTACGATAACCTGTCCGTCCTTGGAGAAGGACTGATCATCGAAAACAACCCGGCCCTCACCACAATCAGCGGGTTTTCAGCCTTGGTGACAATTGGTGGTGAGCGTCCCTCCTGTGGAGACGAGCTCTGCACTTTTTACCTGAAGGGTGGATTGGATCTCATCAATCTTCCCGAACTCACTGCGTTTTCGGCGTTCTCGGCCCTAAGGATGACCGAAGGCGGGATCTACCTGGAACGTTTGGGTGCGGCCGATGTTTCCTTTCCCGAACTCGGAGACGCCGGGGGCGGTCTTCACTACGTCGCAGGGCTGGTAAAGAATCTATCCTTCGCCAAAGTCAAGACGGCTGATTACATCCAGATCGAAGACTCAATCCCAGTGGGCGACGGCGTTTACGCTGCAGGGGAACTCGAAACAGTCTCCATGCCGATGCTAAGTGAAGTGAGCGGCTGGTTTAATGCCGACGGCTTCGGTGCTCTGATCAGTTTGGACTTGGGCAACAGTTGGACCACCGAGCGATTCGCACTTTCGACGGTATTCAGTCTGCCCAACCTAACGAACTTGGGAACCGCCGGCTTGACGAAAGTGGGTTCGCTCGATCTCTACCTAGGACAGCCCTACTCGGCTACATCGAGCACCAGCCTCACAACCCTAGAATTTACGAAACTAAGTTCAGCTGAAAATGTCTCTGCCAACCTGAATATGGCAGGAATCACGACCTTTGCCTTTCCTGCTCTCAAGACTGTCTCATCGATAAATCTGCAGCTAGAAGCCGATTCCGCGGATTTGGAGACGATCGACCTCTCCGCGCTAGAGGCGGTTGACTATCTCTACGTAACGAGCGGCGAGGGAAGCCCAGCGAACCTGGCGACGGTCGACTTTTCGGCATTGACCACCGTAGAAACTACCCTCAATTATTATCTCGGGATCCCCTCGACGAGTGGCCAAGGTCTATTGATGGACTCGCTCACCACCTTGGGCACCAACGCTCAGACTAACTACCCCACAATCTGCTCCGGCTATAGTACGCAACAAGGCGACGTCAATGCTGCCTGCGGCCTGGTCAGCTCACTTCAAACTCTCTACCCGAATACGTTTGTGGACGATTGCGGGCAGTGCTCTCAACAGTAACTCACGATCACCAAGAAAGAGATGAGGGGGCATCGATGGCCCCCTTTCTTTTGCTCCATACGCCACCATCAGGAGGACCATTCGCTCTGCCACAGCGACGGTTCCGTCCACGGGTCCCCCCCTGAACCAGCACCTTCAGTTCTTGGTCTTGGTTTTGAGCTTCACGGCGATTTGATGCAGGAGCTGCAAAGCTTCGATGCCAGTCATCCGGTCGGGATCGAGTTCCTTTAGGGTCGCTAGGACATCCTGGCCCACAGGCGAGAGGTTCGAGATACCGAAGAGATCGAGCTGAGGCGTCGCACTCGCCTTGGGGAACTCGCCCGACGTGGTCACGTGATTTCCTGCCTCCAGTTGAGCAAGCACAGCACGCGCTTGGGCGAGTACCGCCTCAGGAAGACCCGCTAGCTGAGCAACAGCGACCCCATAGCTGCGCGAAGCGGCCCCCTGGGTCACCCGATGCAAGAATATGACTTCGCCCTCGTGCTCTCGGGCGGCAACGCAGTAGTTCTCGGCGGTATCGCTCGAATCGGCGAGCGCCGTAAGCTCGTGATAGTGCGTGGCAAAAAGAGTCCGACAACAGACGACTTGGTCAAGATGTTCGGCCACCGCCCAGGCAATAGCCAACCCATCGAAGGTGCTCGTTCCTCGGCCAACCTCGTCCAAGATCACCAGGGACCGACTTGTAGCCTGTTTGAGAATCGACGCGGTTTCGCGCATCTCCACCATGAATGTACTTTCGCCGCCGGCAAGATTGTCACTTGCCCCCACCCGGGACAGCACTCGATCGCAAATTCCAATCGTCGCCGCGCTCGCAGGCACGTAGCTGCCCATCTGGGCGAGGATAACGATCAACGCAATTTGTCGGAGAAATGTGCTCTTGCCGGCCATGTTCGGCCCGCTGATCAACCACAAGTGCTCGCCCTTGGACTCAAGGTGAACATCGTTGGGGACAAAACGTCCCTGGGCGGCAAGCGTCTCCACAACCGGATGGCGCCCGTCCCTGATGTCGAGCACGTCTCGATCCACGACTTCCGGTCGACAATAGTCGAGCTCAGCGGCCACCTGCGACAGACTCGCCGCCACGTCGATAGCAGACATGCTCGCGGCAAGTCGATGGATCCGCTCAGCCACAGCACAAACTTGTTCGTTCAACTCGCTCATAAGAGCGAGTTCTCGAGCTCGATAGTTCGTTTCTGCGTTCTGGAGTTCGTCCGCCAGGTCATCGAGCTCTGCGAAGGTATAGCGCTCACCGCCAGCCACAGTCTGCTTACGCCGAAACGATTCAGGAACCTTCTTGGTCGCGGTGCGGCTGACCTCAATGTACCAACCGAAAACGCGCGTATACTTGACCCGCAAATTGGAAATCTGAGTGTCCCGGCGCAGCTTTTCTTCGAGTTCTGCCAAGCGCTCGTTTCCGCTCGTTCGCAAGGCATCGAGTTTGTCCAACTCGGCATCGAAACCATCTAGAAAGACGGCCCCTTCTTTTACGAGAGCAGGAGGTCGTTCCACCAAGGCTTTCTCAAGGCTTTCCTTGAGCTCCTCCACCAAGTCGAGGTCAAGAATCGGAGAAAAACGGCTCCGGCTCTCGGCGTCTGAAATCCCGTCGATCGCATCATGGACTCGTCGAGCGGCGGTAAGTCCGCGACGAATCAGACCTAGCTCCCGAGGATTCGCTTCCTTTTGACTGCCCTTGACGGCGAGACGTTCCAAGTCGCCCAATTGGGCCAGCGCCTTTTGTACCTCGTCCCGGACTTTCGGACTTTCGACGAAGACCTCAACCTCATCCAGGCGACGGGCGATCTGAGTCGCGTCGGTGAGGGGCATGAGGAGGCGACGACGCAAGAGCCGAGCGCCACCTGGCGACTTGCTGTGGTCGAGCACTCCTAGGAGCGTAGCCCGTTCGTCACCGACGGTTGATTCAACCAGCTCAAGGTGGCGTTGAGCTGCCCGGTCCAGGCCAAGCAAGCCCGATGGGTTGAAGTGCGCCACTCGAAAGACGGGGAAGTCCCGACCCCTAAAGCACGAACGAGCAAATAGGACCGCCCGAGCTGCCGCCCGTTGCTCCAAAATAGAAACGGCGGCGAGCTCCAATGAGGCGAGTGCCTGCCGCGCGGCATTGTCGCTCAGCTCGTCATCGAGTCGCACCTGTGCCCGAGGACACACTTCTTTGAGTACGCCGACTGCCTCGTGCGCGCCCGCTGCAGAACTGACAAGGATTTCCTTCGGACTTGCTCTTCCGATTTCACTCAGCGCGGCAGCCAAATCACCGACAGTGGCTGCCATCAACTCGGCCGTACTCAAGTCGAGCAAGGCAACCCCCACCCCTTCTTCGCTGAGTTCTACAGCGCAGAGCCAGTTGTTCTCTGCGGGGTTCTGCTCGCTCTCATTGGTCCAGGTCCCAGGTGTGATGACGCGAACCACCTCACGTGGGACAATCCCTTTGACCGTGGATGGATCAGCCATTTGTTCGCAAACGGCAACCTTATGTCCCTTCTGGAGCATGCGGGCGATGTAGCCATGCGCCGCGTGGTGAGGCACTCCGGCCATGGGAACTTCGTCCGCTTTGCCCTTGTTCCGGCTCGTCAGTGTGAGGTCGAGCTCTTTAGAAACGAGCACGGCGTCATCACCGAACATCTCGTAGAAGTCTCCCAAGCGGAAAAATATCACGCAGTCGGGGTGCGCGGCCTTCGCGGCCGCGTGCTGCTTCATCACCGGGGTAGCTTTGCCTGCCATAACCGGGATGCGCTCCTCAGTAAAAGTTCTGGGCTACGCGCGAACTGAGCAAATCAACAACGGAAAACCCGTTGTTTTGACTATCCACTACCCCAAACACTGGAAGGTCGCCTGCTCTTGAAATGGAGACGGGCAAGACATTGGTCGAATTAGACGAGATGGAAATACCCATCGATTCGAAACCTCCGATGACTTCCATCGCGAAGGTGGTGTTCCTCACGGTGGGCTCAAGACCACGGTAGACCACGAAACGGCGGGTCAAAGAGTTAAAGATGCACGGGGTCGCAAGCCCATTGAGCCCGACGGGCCCCTGACTCCCGTCATAGCTGCAAACGACGTCATCCACCGTACGAGGGCCAACGCCGCAAGCCCCCTCCGCCTCAGGATCGGTGATCTGACAGTTGTTGTTCGAGACTTCAAAAGCGCGTCCCCACAAGAACTCGGCCAACGGGGAGTCATCATACTTGCAGGCCCCTTCCGGGTCTTGTTCGTCAGAAACGATAGGATGTTGAAAGCCGGAAGCCTCCCCCCGAACGACCCATTGATGACCGGCTCGTAGACGATATTTGAGCTGAGTCGGGAAACAGCAACGCATCAGCTCAAGAGTGGAATCGGCCTCATCAGAATCGGTCAAGCCGCGCGGCGTGACCAAAAGATAGTCATCGTGAGCTTCCACTATCGATAGATCGCGCTCGGGTGCGAGCTCCTCACCGTCACCGACTCGGAAGACCGAATCGCATAGGTCATATCCAGTGCCGGATTGTCGGTTGAATCCTTCTCCACACGTGGCGCCCTCGCCATCCCAGTAGGGATCGCTTTCGTCGAGAAGCAAGTTCGCCACCTGGAGATAGTCGGTGTGCCGCTCCACAAAGCGTTCGAGAGCGCCCCCTTCGAGCTCAAAACGATCAGAGCCCATCTCTTCGGTCAATCTGCGCCCCTGAACCCCTCGATCGCAAAAGCCCTGGATGTGGTCCTCAAACCGGCTGATCCCCTCCGAGGGTTCTTCAAGGTCTCCCCCGCTTCGCGTCCGGTCGATGTCGCCCTCGTAGGAAACCGTCACAACTTCCGATGAGGGGTAGGCGCGGGGTTCGTAGTAGGGCAAAACCGGGGCGGCGCGTTCAGCAAGGTTGGGATCGACGATCAACGGATCATTGCCCTCACCTGCCACATACAACTTGCTACCCACGTGAACCTGGGCTGGCGCCAAGCGCCTACCCTTGGAATCAGCAAAGTCCGCCCCAAGAAGGATCGGGTTCTTCTTACCTTCAGGGGTGAGGCGACTAATGGTCAGCCCTCGTCCATAACGGGATAGGCGGGGGTGAGCGCGAAGAGAAGGCGCCTGAATGCTAGCCCCCTCTACTGTCTCCACGAACCGAGCGCTGCGCGCTCGATGCGGAACCACAACTCGACAACTCGTCTCATCAGAAACGGTAGGCACCCCGGTTTCGGTTTCGTCTTGGGTGTAGAATTCGATATCATCCGGATCGGAAACGCAACCACGATGGTCCATCTCGTCCCCCGTATTCAGCGATACGGGCCGACGACAGGCCGCATCGTAATCTTCCACATCAACCACTGACATCCGTCCATCGCTCAAGAGCGCATAAGCGAAGGTGCCTCGCAATACGGCAGGAGCAGCTCCGATCGAGCCCGACCCCGGTCGGTATTGAGCGCTGAGGGCGTCTTCAGAAACCTGAGGATCAGGGTCGCAAGAGACCTTCGACACGGACTGCCCAAGGACGCCGTCACTGATAGGGCGATCGAGTTGCGCGAAGGCGACATCTTTGACCGCAGCGTTGAACTGGATCCGATCAGGTGCCTCGAAGGGCAACAGAGCCGACCCTGATCTCAGCAGCGGGAACCGGCTAGCTGAAGAGGTGGAAATATCAAAGGGCACGAGGCTCGCCAACTCGTCACCCAAGGTGTCCACCGCATAGACGAACTGTTCCCCCGCTTCTGTAACCGGACTAATTGCTACCTCCGAAGTCACTACGACTCTATCCGGAGAGGCGTAGGAGGTTGCGTACAAAGCTGGGAGTTCTTCGACAGCACAGGGGTCCGCCACGTCAAGCAAATGGACCAACGGGGCCCCGAGATCCGCGACGGCAAGCAAGTCGTCGCGCAAGTCCATCCCAACGGGGCGCGCAGAGTAACTGCCCTCCAACAGTGGGTAGCTCACATCCACGCGATCGTCTGACTGAAGGTCGCTCGGCAAGGGTTGCGACAGTCCGGCTGGGAACTCCGCATTGAGGGGGAGTTCGGCGTCGATGAGACAGTCATCATAGCTGCCCTGCTCTCGATCAAGTAGCTCTTGAGCGTCCAACACGACGAGCTTGCCTTCCCTCGGCAAGGACACGACCAGCTTGCGGCGCCCCGGCCGGTAGGTTTCCTGCCCCAGGTCGACGCGACATTCAGCGTCGTCGTCTGCATAGGAGGCCTCATTGCTCGGACCACCTGAGCAAAACTCTCGGCCCTCTTCGGGATCGACGAGCATGACCATGGCGCCAGGTGCGGACGGGAGCCGACAGGCTGGCCAGGTTGTTAAGTCTCGACGAGTTTCGTCAGCTCCTGGCGCGAAGACACATTGAGTGGGAAGAGCAAAGACGCCCTCCTTCCCGGGTTCAGCAACAGTCACGAAGCTCGCTCTCCCGCCGGGAGTGGTAACGACATCCGTCGGTTGGCCACCGATGCGCAACGGGGTGACACCGGGATTCGAGGGATCGACATCAAGCACTTTGGCGGAAAGTCCACCGACCGAGTCTTGATTCGCGACACGAATCACAGCGACCTCAGCTGTCAGAGTTTGGGTCACCAAAGCATGAAGCGCATAGTCCGGACGACGAATCGACAAAGCTCCGGAGGAGGTCAAATCGCCCAAGGGGCAGTCGATCAAGGGGGCCGGGGTTCCGCCGGGGCCCATGCAAAAGAAAGAACTCGCCCCACTGCGACTGAGAGAACTCAGCTCCACAGCTTGTGGCTTACGACCGCAGGCACCAAAGAGAGTCGCCAACAGAACGGGGACCGTGATACCTACTAACAATCGAATACGAGAATGCGACATTACTTTTGCGCCCTCGGTGCCTCTGGTTCACCCAAGGTGGCCAAAGTGGCCCCGTAAGTAAAAGGAAATCGTTGATCGATGCTGATGACTCCGATGTAACTATCTGTGAAGTGGCCCACGTAGATGACGCCCTCTTCGTAATTAAAAGCAACTGAGTGCGGACCACGTCCTGTCCGGAGCTCGGACTCGACCGTTCCACGCTCCGGGTCGAAGACGTAGATGAGCCCCGCATCGAAACAGATCACAAACACGCGAGGGAGCAGCTCACCGCTCGGTCCAATCACATTCCCCAGAAGCACGCGCGACGGGCCCGCAGAGAGGGCAATACTGTCGTAGAACCTCGGCATCAGGCTAGCCCTGGCCAACTGGCTCCCGCCGCCGGTACGCCCGATCAGAAGAGAACTCGGTGACCGGTTGGCTACGTAGACCGTCATCGCGGTTTCTGCCGCTGCTTGCTCACAGTCGGCGTCGCCTGAACAGGCCTCTAGGGCAGCCTGACGGCCCCGATCATCCACCACCACTCCCCTGGAATGGACCCCGGAGGCGTTCGTGGAAAACACCGTCGTGTCGACACGATCCATCGCAGGACGGTAGGTCTCTACGGCAGCCCCCCCTTCCGAAGAGCCGGCCGCCAAAGCCCCGTCGAGTAGCCCACCATCATCGAAGTGGAGAAGATCGAGCTGAGCGCTCTTACGATAGCTCAAGAGGAAATCCCAGGTCGATTCGAAATCCACAGCCGAACTCTCTGCTTGGCGAACTCGAGGGATCGCCGCAATGCCGATAGGGTGGGACGACAAGCTCCGCAGGATATGTACCAAGGACGGAGGGTCCAACCAGTTGTTCATCAGACTGCTGACGACGCCACCTTCTTGATGGCTCACTGCGACCACTCGGCCGTCCGCGCTGGCTGCCAAGTCGATAGGTTCAGGCTGAAGTCGAAAGTCGTTCGTCGGATCGTCGTTGATGACCGCTAGCTCATCGTCATCCAAGTCACCGGGCAGCGGAGGAGCGTCGGTCTCCACGAAGTTGCCCTCTTCATCCGCACCGTAGGTTTTCCCACGGAAGACCCGATACTTCGAGTCGCAACGGAGAGCCTTGTCGGAGAGATTGCTTAGATCGTCGTAGTCCCCATCCTCATAAGGGCGACCGCAGATAAAGCGTCCCTCTGCGTCTAGGTCGAGATAATGAATGGTCGTATCACCGCGGATCGGAATGAAGAGTCGCTCTGGGTAAGCTTCTCCCTTTCGAGACGGGACGCGCGCAGCAGTGCCGTCCTCCGGACGGCACGTCCGTGAATCATCACCATCAACGCACGGACGGGCGACCAGCAATCCCTGCGTGGCGAAAGCAGCGGTCTGAGCGACGTCAACGAGCAAGCTCTCGCCTCCGTCCTGGGGCTCATCCAGAAGAACGGGAGCACATCGCCCAGGAGAAATCGCGCGCGAAGAAGTCGTCTTTTCTCCGAAGGCACCGCAAGGACGCGGGTCCTCCGCGTCAACGCAAACGTAACTGGGAGCTCCGTCATTGTATTCGCTAGGTTCGGCGTCACAGAGTTCGCCCCCAGTGCAATTCTGATCGCTGTTGCAGGGCTGTTGCGTCACTTCAGCTATTCGCTCGACGCTCAAACTCTGTACCGTTCCTTGGGAGAACTGGAGGTCGAAATCGCTGTTGACGACAATGAGCCGATTCGACTGACTCATCGACAGGCTGACTGGAAAGTAAACCCGATCTGTGTCGGGCTCACGACCGTCACCCGGAGGGATACACGCCGAAGCCAAACAAGCCGCAACCGCGCCTGTGATAATTGAATAGTGTTTAAAGTTCGCCATGCCGGAAAGCGCGCCTGTTGCTACCGACGAAATGGCGAAGAGGAAAGGCTTTAGGACTTAAAGATCGACAATAATCACGCCACGCTGGGGCGCCTCGCTGTCATCAGCGGGCATTCCCTGACGGGAAGGTTCTGGACAGCGGTCATCCAAGGGCAGCTCCAGCACCGGTCGCTCCTGGTGGGACTGTCTTTCCTCTCTCTTCCGAATTTCGTCGATGATGAAGGGCGGCAGCATATTGGTCCTCACTCGGTTGCAGCGGCTCACTTGGAATCATTCGCGAGAGGGGGTTGAATCAACCGTCTCCCGGGAAGCTCCGACTCCATCAATATGAGCTGGTTTTGATTTCTAGTCTGTCTCGGTCACGGCACCTGAGTGCATCGAATCGTGTGACAGAGACGAATCAGAAATCAACCTAGACTCATGAAGCCGGATGAACCTTAACTCTCACTACAACTCTAACCACCGGCTGGAGGAGCGCAACTCAGATGAACCAGTCTTTTGTTCAGGTTCTGATCCACTCTCCCCCTTGCGAGCGAGAGCAAAGGCGGACAGGGCAAGGAAGTCGCCAATATCGCTTAAAAATATCAAGGTAAGATACTATCTTACCTATCTACCTACAGGGAACGGGCGACGAATTTCTCTAGAATTTCGCCCCAGACGCAAGACCGACGTTCCAGGGCATCTGTGTTAGCCTCTCTTGTGTTCAGGTTGCGAACCCCAAAATGGTTCTCGATGCCCATTCATGCTCGGGCGGGGGCAACTGCGATCGCTCTTTTCCTCGCTACCCCCGAGATGGGGGCTAGTCCTAATAGGTCAGTGCAAAGAGAGCCCTTCTCAACAGGATCATCGAGTTGGGATGGCTACGCCGAGTTCGTGCGCCTCGCACAGAATCAGCTGGGGCAGGGGCAGGTCGTTCTGACCAAACGTCTCGACTATTCCGCGCTGAACGCGCGCGATGCGATCTTGATCGTTCATCCCAAGCAGAAACTCGACGAGGGCTCCTTGAGCGCATTTTTAGTCGAAGGGGGTCGAGTCGCCCTCCTCGACGACTACGGTGAGGGGGAACACTTCTTACTCCACTTCGGAATCGAAAACGGACCCGCGCCGACCGACCCTTACGAAACCCTCGGTAACAATCCAAATCTACCGGTGGCCTCGCCTAGTATACAGTTTGGCGACACCGGCCCCCGAGGGCGCCATCCGGTGACGGCTGGAGTGGAGCGTGTGATGACCAATCATCCACGCACCTTCAAACATCCCGATCTCACCACCGTCTTGGACATCGTCGACAAACGCGGCACGGCATACCCCCTCGCTGTTACCGGAGTGATCGCTCAGAGGGGTCGCCTCTTTGCCCTCGCGGACCCCTCGGTCTTCATCAACTTCATGCTGCGCTATCCGGACAACCGCAAGCTGGCAGCAGGCCTCCTTCGCTACCTGAGCAGTCCAGTTGCGACGTCCAATGAGACCGAAGCGACCCCTCCGCGGCAAGCCCGGCTCTTCATCGTAACCAATGCTTTTGAAGAAGTCGGGCGATATGGGCACGACGGCTCCTTTAAAGACAAGCTAGATACAGGTCTAGATGAGGCACTTGATGCTTTGAAAGAACTAAGCGAAAATGGAATGTCGAAGGAGCTGACACTAGCTCTTTCGCTATGCGCCGCCGGGGCGATCTTCACGACCTTGTTTCGCCGGGCGCTCACCTTCCCGCCCCTACTTCGTCCCAGTTATTCGTTCGCCGGAGCGCTGGCCTCTCAGTTTGGACCAACGGCACGCGCCGCAGTCCTTCGCTCACGGAGCGCCAGCCCTGTCCTAGCGCTCATGGAACTCGACTCGACCATCCGCGAGGCCATCACTCGCAGATGGGACATGGATGGCGGGGCCCCCCCGGCTCATCTCGCCGACGCAGCCCGAGCCCGAGGCTTCTCCTCAGAGAACGCGAGCGATATGGAGGCGATTCTGAAAGAACTAGCGCGCTACGGAGACAAGCTGACTCAGAAGAAGCCAATCCGAGTTTCCCCCCGTACGATGAGTGACTTGCACGAAAGAACGCTCCGACTTTTGAAACTCATCGAAACGAATAAGATGCTGCACGGGAGCAAATGAAGCAGTGAACGTGAGAACCAACGCAGAGGCGAAAGTAGCTTTGGCCACCGAGGATGAAGTACTTGCCGCTTGCAAGAAACTGGACGAAGTCCGAACTCAAGTGGCTCGGGTTTTCGTGGGGACAAGCGATGCCTTGGACGTACTACTGATCGCGCTCGTCGCCCAAGGCCACGTTCTGGTCGAAGGCGTCCCCGGAGTAGCAAAAACGACCTTGGCCAAGACCTTCGCCACCACTTTGGGATGCGATATGTCTCGTATCCAGTTTACACCAGACTTGCTCCCAGCCGACATCACAGGCACCTACGTCTTGGATCCGAGAGAGGCCACCTTCACCCTGCGCCGCGGCCCCATCTTCGCGAACATAGTGCTCGCAGACGAAGTCAACCGCGCACCCGCGAAGACACAGTCTGCTCTGCTCGAAGCCATGGCTGAGGGACAAAGCACCATCGAAGGGTCTCCCCAAAAGCTCCCAGTCCCTTTCATGGTACTGGCAACCCAAAACCCGATCGACTTCGAAGGCACCTATCCGCTCCCAGAAGCTCAACTCGACCGTTTTTTGCTGCGCCTCAACCTAGGTTACCCTTCGGAAAAAGCCGAGGTCGCGATGCTCCAAACGCATCATCGTTCCGCCCCCGAACCGAACCGAGTACTCAGCCAGAGCGAGGTTCTTTCATTGCAGGACGTCGCCCGGAGGATTTTCGTCGAAGACGATATCGAGCATTATATCGTTGCGCTTTGCCGGGGTACGCGTACCCACCCACGGGTGCTGCTTGGAGCGAGCCCCCGGGCTTCTCTGGGTCTGCTGCACTCCGCCAAAGCTCACGCAATGATTCGAGGACGCCACTTCGTCATCCCCGACGACGTTCAAGCCGTTGCTCCCGCCGTACTCACTCATCGACTCATCTTGACCCCAGACCTCGAAGGAGACGAGCAGGCCCGAGAGTCAGTCGTTCTAGAAATCCTCGATCGTATTCCTCACCTGAGACGACCTACGGGCGGGCTCGACTAGTCTGTAAATGGTCCGCCCGTACCCGCGCTATTCGGCATCGGGAACGCATGGCCAAATGTGAGGATGAACGAACTCGGAACCCGTGGAAGGTCCCCACTAAGCGGTACTCCAAAATCCATTCGAAAGATCTCGCGCCCCGCCTGAGGAAACACAACGCGTACTCCCGCCCCCGCCGAGTGACGGATCGGTAGCGTCGCGAGATCGTTTCCTACACCGCCTAAATCGTAGAACGCCGCTAGCCCCACTTGAGCCGAAAGAACGTCAACCCCGACAGTTCGGTATTCCGCGTTGAAGAAAATGGCGTTAACCCCATGAAACTCACCGTAACTCGGCGGGTAGCCACGCATACGGTTGTCGACCCCGATCCGGAACTCTCCAACATTGAGATAATCCTGGTACCGATAGCCAAAATAGCCATCGAGATGCAGGCGCCCCAAACCGAGCCTTGGCGTGACCAATCGGCCCACCGCCTGCACGTAACCTTCGTGACGCCCGTGGTTGGCGACCACGGTTCGATTGGAAGCCCCCACCCTCAAAAACCCACGTCCCAGCTCCTGCGTGTAGCCCAAACTGGAGCGAGAACCGATGTAATCCCTCGATGAACCCAGCTCTTCGTTACCGCCGAACAAGCTGGACGCAAATGCGTAGCCCAATCGAAAGTCCTCCTGAAGACCGAGACTTTCAATATTGGTCCCTCGAAAAAAACGAGTCTCATATGCCGAGACGGATACGTAGGGACCAATGCGGGTATCGCTCACGGGGAGCTCTTGTTCGGCGAATCGGGCCAGCGCCAGCTTTGAAATCCCCTGCTCGTCGAGCGGACGGTATCTCGACAAGCTCGCGGTGATCCCGAACTCGATGTCGAACTTGTGCTCAACTCCAAAACTACGCAACCCGTAGTAGGCGCCCGACAACTGATCTTTGTGATAGCGCAGAGGCACACTTTCGCTCCCGTGCAAAGGAGTGCTCACCTGCACCGTGACGGGTAGCCCGTCTTGATACTGGCGAGAGATTCCGAAACGAAAGTTCATTTCGGCTCCGTAAGCCCACTTGGAGAAGCGAGAAAATTGGGGCAAAAGAAAACTAAAGCCACCGTAGGCCCCCTCGTTTTGGCCCGTTTCGCGGTTCTTGTAGAGGCCACCACCGAGGCTCACACTGTAGCGAGACCCGGGTAGACGCGGATACCCGAGACTCACCCCCAAGGCGTAGCGCTCTCGTTCGAGGAGGTAGTACCCACCCAGGTTGGCGCGCAAGCCTGCAAGGTTTTCTTCGGTCGGGTTGAGGACGAGATAGTTGAGGCCGGCCGATCCGTAGTCGATGTCAGAGTTGAGTCGGAGGCTCCAAACATCTTTCACCACTACCACCAGAATCACACGCGAATCGTCTCGTCCGCGAGCTGCTACTACGTTCGCTACCGATAATTGTCGCAGTCCGCGCAAGTTGCGCTCAGTCTCCAAGACGCGCCCCAGGTCCCACTTCTTTCCGATGGGTTGAAGAACTTCTTGTCGAATGATGAAGTCCTTTGTTCTAGCGTGAAAGAAGTTGAGAAAGTTGGGCACCGGATCACGGTCGTCAAGAACTTCAGCCACATAGACGACGATATCTTCGACAACCTTCCCTTCCGGGGCCTCATCGAGAATCAAGTCATGATAAGCGAGGGCTTCGCGAACGAGAGACTCTTCCAAGGCCGTTCGCTTCCCCTGATGGTCGGTGCCTGCCTGACCAGGTGAAGCCGAGCTTGACCCGCTGGATGTGATGCCCGCTCCCACGAGTCCCAGGCACAGAAGAGCTTTCGCCCAGAAACCTCGAGACCACGGCACCGCGTGACTCTACCAAAGCCCGGGCAAATGTGTATCGTTGCAGAGTGAGACTCCGCCCCACTTTGCGCGCCAATCATCTGAGCTGGGCGGCGATGATTTGTATACTCGTCGGGGTCGTCTCCGTGTCCCCGCAGGCGGTCAGCTATGGCTGCGCCTTAATTTTTGGGGTTGTTCTTTCCCGTGCTTTTACAACAGTCAGTGTTTCCCGTGCTCGTAGCGCTGGATTTGAGATGCTCTGGCTCGGCTCGCAAGCCTCGGCGCAGGCTTCACGCAATCGACCCCTGAAGATTTCAGCAGAACTGCGGAATCGAGATACTCTCGCCACACACTTCAAGGATCTCACCGTCACCTGCAGCCCGGGCCTGTTGATCGAAGTACACCCTTCCGAAGGTACAATCGCACCAGGTGGACGGCTCGAGATTGAGTTGTCCGTAACTCCCCTCCGAGTCGGGTATCATGGGATACACACCTTGACGCTCAGCACGATCCGAGCACCAGGGCTCTTCACCGTACCCTTGGCCTTCTCTAACCCTTTTGTGGTAGAAGTGTTCCCTCAGTCGGTTCGCCTCGGGCCCCTACCCGCTGCAGGTGGAAGAACCCTTCGACTCAGCACCCTGGCCAGCGTGGGGAAACGGCGTGGCGAGGCCCTAGAACTTCGAGAACTCAGAGAACATCAGTCAGGAGATCCCTATCGCCGCATCGCCTGGAAAGCCTCGGCGCGCCGAGGTAAACTCATGGTGATCGACCGAGAGGAAGAAACCCAAGACCGGGTCTGGCTGGTACTCGAGGCCTCTGTAGACAGTGCATCGGGAGAGGTCGGGAAAAGCGCATTGGATAGGGGCTGCGATCTGGCGATGCAGCTCATCCACGCACACATGCAACGAGGTGACGAAGTCGGCCTCGCCATCATCGGACGACGAAGACTGAAGGTCGTCCCCCCCAATCAAGGAGCTGGACAAAACGCCGAGCTCCTCTTCGCACTCAGCCACTACTGTCACACAGCGGATATGGATCGCTGTCAGTGGGATGAGGCTGATACTGCAAGAAAGGTGCATGAACATGCTCGTTCCCTCGATCGCGACGTGGCCGTTCTTTCGGCGCGCGACTATGAGCTTTTGGTACACTCGGCGCGACGCTTGATGCATCGAGCTCCGGTCAAAGCTCGCGAGGCTTGGTCGTCGAATCCAGGCGATGAGACCCTAAGAAACTATCTCTTGAGTTTCGGAATCCAGCCACCTCCCCGCGGAGCAAGTGACCGCTATCAAACAGAACTAGAGATGGCCCGCTTCATCACCGAAGTCACGAATCAGCGTGGCACCTGCAGCCAATTGACACTGATCGGACGCCCTCCCAACATCGAGACACCAAAGCAACTGCTCAGCGCTCTCCAAAGAGCATCCCGCCGCCGGATTCAAACCCGTTTCTTTCCCGTCGTCGACTTCTTACCCCCCGAAACGGCGCATCCCACGACGCAGGAAAACCGACTGCCGTCCGTTGAACGTCTCCAATCGCGCATTGTCAGCGACGCGTTGCTCGCCCGCCAACGCCTAGCGACAGAAGATGGAATCGGCCAGCTACGCCAGTTAGGCGTTCATGTACCGCGACGTCGATCCTCAGCGCTTTGAGACGAGCAACGCAGGGCACAAACTGCGGCGAACTCAACTGCCCTTGCTTCTCGTCAGAAAGAGCGCGCGATCAGCCAGTAGGCGTTGGTCGCTCAGAACGCGAATGTTCCACAGCCCCAGACGAGCGTCGTCCGGGATTGGAATGACCTGATCGACCCAGCGGCGTTCTGGGGCAACTTTCAACTCACCAGTTCTTTTGACCCTTCGCCCAGCTGCACCCAGCGAAACAACTTCGTAGATAATTGTGCTCGGCGATGCTCTGCCCGAGGGCAAAAATACCCGAAAACCAAGGGTAGGAGGAGCACTCTGCCGAATCTCGACGCGGGCCAGCTTCTGTACCTGCCCTCCGTAAAAGACGCCCACCTCTACGCGAAAGGGGTCAACAGACGCTTCCTCACAGCCACTTTGCAGCAGCAAACCGAAACTCAGGCCGAGCCAGCTCGCCAGGCCGCGTTGACCCCACGTTTCGCGAGAAAAACCAAAAGAGATTCTTCGAAGAGCGGTCTTGAAGTCAGGGCGCTCCATCGAGGTCATCATGACGCCGCGCCCGACTATTTGGCAAGAGCAGACAGTCCTTGGGCGATTTGAGCGAATTGGGCCACCGAAAGAGTTTCGCCCCGTTGCTCGAGACGGATGCCCGCTTCCTCCGCTAACTGTTCGATCTCCTCGGGAGAAGCAAGGCTCTTCCAAGCGTTGCGCAGAGTCTTACGACGGGCCGCGAAGGCACTCTTGACGACGCGGCGAAACGCAGACGTTTCTTCGGTGATCGCCGAGGCGTGGGGCTCAAGCACAACGACCGCCGAATCGATGCGTGGTCGAGGAACAAATGCGCCTGGTTTGATGACTAACGCCCGAGTGACCTTGAACTGCGCCTGGGTAAAAACAGTCAGGGCGCCGTAGTCCTTCGTAGAGGGAGAAGCGGCCAGACGATCGGCGACTTCTTTTTGGACCAAATACACGGCTCGCCGAATACGTCGCCCCATCTGCACTGTCTTTTCGAGCAGAGGGCCCGTAATTTGGTAGGGCAGATTGCCGGTGAGCACCCAGGGAGGATTCGACTCCACTAAAGAAGGATCCGTACGAGCCGAGAGGACTTGCTCGAAATCAATCTTCTTGGCGTCGGCTTCAATGACTTCGAGCTGACCAGAAGACACAGCCTCTTTGAAAATATCGTTGAGCACCGGGACAAGATCACGATCACGCTCAACAACTGATAGACAACACTCCCTCGCGAGGAGCTCGTCTGTCAGTGCCCCAAGTCCAGCCCCGATTTCAACTACTCGAAGTCCGGGTTCAAATACCGCCAACTCTGCTATTTTTTGGGTAAAATGCCGGTCGCTCAGGAAGTTCTGCCCAAAGGAATGCTTGGGCAGAAGATCGTATTTCTTGAGCAGCTGTGCGGGGGACGAAATGGCCAAGTTCTGCTCTGGGCTTGCTAGGCGAATCTATCGGATCGCCTCAAGAAGGCGACTCGTCAGACTCTTCCTCGCCCAGCTCGTGGTAGTTTTGGCCGCCGCCAAGGAGTCGCATTTCTTGAGCGAGAACGATCGTCGCGGGAGGAGCATCACCGTAGAGCTCAAGACAAGTTGCAGCCCATCGGGTTGCGGCAATCAAGGTGTTGATTTCTTTTTCGTCCGATTCGGGTGTCAACTTATCCAGAGAATCTTGGGACTCTTTGAGGTCCTTTCGACTTACGATGGGGTCGACTTCGGCCTTCGCCATGAAGCGGTCAGTAATGATACTGGCCTCATCATCCTGAACCTTTACGAAACCGGGCCCCACCGCGACCTGGGACTCCTCGTTTCCTTTCCGAAAACTGACGATACCCGTCTTGAGTCCAGCGAGAAGCGGGCGATGAGAGGGAAGAACCCCAAACTCACCGTTTACGCTTGGCGCCGTAAACTCGTCGACCTCTTCGGCGAACTTGGTCCCTGAAGGGGTCGTAATCTTGAGTTGGATCTTTCCGGCCACGATGCTCTCAGTTCTGCTTGGCTAGCTCTTTTGCCTTGGCCTTGACCATTTCGATGTTGCCAACGAGATAGAAGGCCTGTTCGGGAAGGTCGTCCAAGCCACCGGCTAGGATTTCCTTGAAGCCGGCGATGGTCTCTTTGATCGGCACATACTGACCAGTCAAGCCAGTGAACTGCGTCGCCACAAAGAAGGGCTGAGAGAGGAAGCGCTGGATTTTTCGAGCTCGAGCCACGGTGAGTTTGTCCTCTTCCGATAGCTCGTCCATACCCAAGATTGCGATGATGTCCTGCAGATCCTTGTACTTCTGCAGGGTTTGCTGAACCTGACGGGCTGTCTGGTAGTGCTCGTCACCAACGATTTCGGGCGACAGCATGGTGCTGGTCGAGTCAAGGGGGTCAACCGCAGGATAGATGCCGAGCTCCGAGATGGCACGACTCAAAACCGTTGTCGCATCCAAGTGGGCAAAGGTCGTTGCCGGCGCGGGGTCGGTCAAGTCGTCCGCCGGTACGTAGATCGCCTGAACCGAGGTAATGGACCCCTTCGTCGTCGAAGTGATGCGCTCTTGAAGAGCACCCATTTCGTTTGCCAAAGTGGGCTGATACCCAACGGCGCTCGGCATACGACCCAAGAGCGCCGACACCTCTGAACCAGCTTGAGTGAAGCGGAAGATATTGTCGACGAAGAGAAGAACGTCCTGTCCCGCCTCGTCGCGGAAGTACTCGGCGCAGGTCAAAGCGCTCAAGGCCACTCGGGCGCGAGCTCCGGGAGGCTCATTCATCTGACCGAAGATGAGAGCCGTCTTGCTCAGAACGGGTTCACCCGTCTCTAACTTCGACTCGGCCATTTCGAGCATCAGGTCGTTCCCTTCACGGGTACGCTCCCCCACGCCGGCGAATACCGACACGCCGCCGTGTGCTTTGGCAACGTTGTTGATGAGCTCCTGAATCAAAACCGTCTTGCCCACGCCAGCGCCGCCGAAAAGACCGATTTTGCCGCCCTTTCGATAGGGGGCGAGAAGGTCAATCACCTTAATGCCGGTCTCGAAGACTTCAACCTTGGTGCTCTGCTCGACAAATTGAGGAGAGGGACGATGAATAGGCCAGAACTGCTTCGCCTCAACTGGTCCGGCTTCGTCCACCGGCTTACCAACCACGTTGAGAACGCGCCCCAAGGCCTCGGGACCAACCGGGACACGGATGGGAGAGCCAGTGTCCTTGACTGGCGCGCCGCGGACCAAACCTTCGGTCGACTCCATCGCGATCGCGCGTACGGTCGACTGACCCAGGTGGGCAGCAACTTCGAGCACCAGGTTATCCGCCTCATCGGACACGTTCGCGTTCGTAACGGTTAGGGCGTTTAAAATCCTAGGCAGTTGACCAGGAGCGAACTCCACGTCCACAACCGGACCGATTACCTGAGTGATCTTTCCCACAGCTTCTTGAACCATCGTTCTGACTCTATCTTACTTTGTGTATTGAATTTGGGGGTCTCGGGGGCGTCTCGTTCGGGCTCGGGGTTCGACTCGTTCAAGGAATTTTTTGACTCGGGCCAAAAAACCCCGCGCCTTCTCGGCGTCCTGAAGAGAAACGATCACCCCAAGCGGAAGCGAGCGCGCGGCGTCTACCACGCGCGACCGGATGTGCCAACGCTATCCGCCTCCACACTGAACACCAGGCTTATATTTATCGCAGCGCCCCGGGTCCCCCCCCGAACGGGTTGCTTCATTTTTACCGTCAGTAGAAATCGAGCCACCGTGTTTCAAGTCAAGACTCCTTCCTTCCGGTATTTGGAGTATTCAGCTTGGGTGATCGCCGCGGAGACCATCGACAGGATTCGAGACCAGGCGAACCTGGCCGACGTCATCGGTGAGAGCGTAAAGCTGGAGCGACGCGGACGTAACCTGATCGGTCTCTGTCCCTTCCACAAAGAGAAAAGCCCAAGCTTCAACGTCAACGAGGAACGCGGGTTTTACCATTGCTTCGGATGCAAGGCATCGGGAGACGTCTTCAAGTTCGTCCAAGAAACCGAAGGACTCTCCTTCATGGAGGCCGTTCGAAGTCTAGCCGAGAAGTTCGGAATCGAGATACGAGACGATCTCTCCAGCGCGGAACGCAAACAGCAAGACGCGGAGCGTCGCCGCGAACTGTCCTACTACGAAGTCAACTTAGCTGCTGCTGTCTACTTCGAGAAACAGTTAGAAACCCATGAGTATCGTCGCTATGCACTCGATGAACTCAAAGCACGAGGTCTACCCTGGAGCCAGGATGGGCAACCAGGCCCCGCGCAACCCACCCTCAAATCGTTTAGGATAGGATACGCTCCTGATTCGTGGGATGCCCTTTCAAGCCACCTACGGACAATAGGGCACGACCTACGAGCCGCCGAAGCCGTGGGGCTCGTAGCCCCACGGCGCTCAGGTTCGGGCTATTATGACCGTTTTCGCCATCGCCTCATGTTTGCCGTGATCGACCTACATGGACGCGTCGTAGCCTTCAGCGGTCGTAGTCTCGCCCCAACCCATCCCCAGGAGGGTGACGCTCCGGCGAAGTACATCAATTCTCCCGAGTCTCCTATTTACAGGAAACGAGCTACCGTCTTCGGGCTCTACCAGGCTCGCTCGACCCTACGTTCAGGAAAGAGCGCCACCATCGTGGAGGGCAACTTCGATGTAGTGGCCCTCCACGCGGCAGGTTTCACCCAAGCAGTGGCCCCTCTAGGAACAGCCTTTACGACCGAGCAAGGAAGGCAGATACGTCGCTTCACCCAAAACGTTACCCTTTTGTTTGACGGTGATAGCGCCGGACGCAAAGCGACTGTTCAAAGTCGAGAGCCAGCCAAGGAGGCTGGCCTAGTCGCGCGGGTAGCGCGACTGCCGGATGGGCGTGACCCCGATGACTTCCTGCGGAGCAAGGGGCCCGAACAGCTCAAACGTCTGGTTGATTCGGCCTCGGGCATGATCGACTATCTCATCGCCGAAGTCCTGGACGAAGGTTTTGCCGCTGCCGACGCCGCCGGTCGAGCCGATAAGCTGCGTCAAGTGACAGAGCTCCTTGCCAGCGAGGACGATCCGGCGGTGCGCGCTCTGGCTGAACAGCACGCGGATAAACTAGCCGGACGCCTCGGAGTAGCCGATGCACCCACATTTCGCGCGCTGCGCGACGCAGTCACTCGAAGTTTGCGAGCAGCACGCAATACGAGCGAGCATGGCGGCCCCCCCGCCCGCCCCCGCCTGACCCGAGAACAACGTCTAGCACGCTCGGCTCTGGGGACCTTGCTCGACTTTCCTCAGCTGCTTGAAGATCCCGAGCTCGATCGCTTCCTCGGTGAGCTCGAGGGCGACCTTGCAGCCTCAATCGCCTGTCTCAAAGCGCAGCTTCGGGCAGGTTCGGCCGGCGCAGACTTCTACAATTGGGGGCCACGAGAAACCGAGCTCTTGCTCACCCGGATCCCCGATAGTTTGAAGGACTTCGCACAAACTCGGATATTCGCACCGATTCATAGCGATATTAGCAGCGCAAGGGTCGAGCTTTTCGCAAACTTCGATAAGCTACGTCGAATGGAACTCACAAAGCAGTCTACTGGCACTCTCGGAGAAATCGAGCGAGCGCGTCAGGAGGGTGACTTTGATCAGGAGCTTGAGTTGCTCAAACAACAGGCGCTAAGAGCACGCAAGCGGCATGGATTGTGAGAGAGGTGTTTGTGTCCGGAGCGAAAGCTAAACAAGGCAAGTCAACAGGCAAGACAACGAAGGCGGCGAATAAGTCACCGACGAAAGCAACACGCTCGCGCAGAGGTAAGGCCTCGGGCGACGAGCTAGAAGGCGCGGCGGATGAACCCACCGAAGATCCCAGCGACGAACTGGACGAGGAAGATGAAGACGAGGATGAGGATGAGGAGCTCATCCCCACACAGCAGGCGAGCCCCGCTCAAATCAAGAAGATCGAAGAGCGGCTACTGACCCGGGGCAAGGATCAGGGTTACCTCACTTTCGACGAGATTCAGGACGCCCTCGATGCGTTTTCGAACAATCGCAAGGCGATCGCCAAATTGATGGCAGACCTCGAAAAAGCCAAAATTGAATTACTTGACGAGCCACCCCACAAAACAAAGGCGACTCAAAAAAAGGCGAAAAAGTCCGACGAGGACTTGCAACGGAGCACCGACCCCGTGCGCATGTATCTGCGCAAGATGGGAAGCGTCCCTCTGCTCACCCGAGAAGGGGAGGTGGAAATAGCCAAGCGCATCGAGCAAGGTGAAGATGCCATTTTGGAGGCTGCACTGCAGTGTCCGATGACACTGACCGCGATCTTGAAGCTCGGCGAAGAACTAAAGGAACGCAAGCTCAAAGGTCGAGACATCGTTCGGGATTCGGACGAAGACGAGGAAAACTACGACGATAGCGAAGTCGACCAACGAGCGCTGCGGCAGTTCGAACGAGTCAAACGGCTCGTCGAAAAAGTAGAAGCAGCAGTAAGTCGCGGGGAAGACGACACCGTGGCGGACAGTCGCGCACTGATCATCGAGACGCTCAAGAAGATGCGACTCAACAAGCGCACGATGGATAGCTTAGTCGGGAAGCTCAAGACGAGTATCGATCGCGTGGTCAACGCGGACGCCCAGATCAAAGACCTGGAACGCCTGGCCAAATGTGGACGCGCCGACCTGGCGACTCAGCTCCAACAAGCCAAACAAAGTCCCGAAGCGGCACGGAACTTTGCAGGCGATCTCCGAGTTCCCCTCGCTCACCTCGCCCGCATGGAGCAAACCCTCATCGAATCTTCGATGACTATCGAAAAAGCCGAAAGCGAGCTCTTCATCAACCTGGACGAGATGCTGCAGACCTACCAAGAGGTCGTCAGCGCTGAACTCCGAACAGAACGTGCCAAGGCTGAGCTCGTCGAATCTAACTTGCGGCTCGTTGTATCTATTGCAAAGAAATACACCAATCGCGGACTTCAGTTCCTCGACCTCATCCAAGAGGGAAACATTGGTTTGATGAAAGCCGTCGACAAGTTTGAGTATCGACGCGGCTACAAATTCAGCACCTATGCAACGTGGTGGATTCGCCAGGCGATCACTCGGGCGATTGCCGATCAAGCTCGCACCATCCGTATTCCGGTGCATATGATCGAGACGATCAACAAGTACATTCGCACGTCCCGCTATCTCGTGCAGGAGCTCGGGCGAGAACCGACGCCCGAAGAAGTCGCCGAAAAGATGGAGATCCCGCTCGACAAGGTGCGGAAGGTACTCAAGATTGCAAAGGAGCCCATCAGCCTAGAGACGCCCATCGGCGAAGAAGAGGACAGTCATCTCGGAGATTTCATCGAGGATAAAAACGCCGTCAACCCTGCCGAAGCTGTCATCAACATGAACCTGAGTGATCAGACTCGACGTGTCCTCCAGACTTTGACCCCACGCGAGGAAAAGGTGCTCCGTATGCGTTTCGGTATCGGGGAAAAGAACGACTATACCCTAGAAGAAGTGGGTCAAGACTTCGAAGTGACTCGCGAACGTATTCGCCAAATCGAAGCCAAGGCTCTCCGAAAGTTGCGCCACCCCAGCCGATCAAAAAATCTGAAGACTTTCGTCGATAGGTGATCCCATTTGCTTCGATGAGGAGGCCTTCGTCCCCTCATTGAAGCGAAACGCAGCCGCGCCAAGAGTTAAAGATTCGACGCACTCAGACTCGTATTTTCTTCCGCAGAAAGATGGAGTCCGCATTCCTTCTTGGCTCCCAGAAGGCGACCGGCCCGCTCATCTTGCCCTTCGATGACAGGAAGAGTGGAGTGCACGTCGCCTATGCTCTTGTACCCCTGAGCGTAGAGGGGATGGCGCGGCAGATCGTGCTCTTGAAGATAAGCCTCGATTTGTTCACCGCTCCAATCGAGGATCGGATGAATCTTCACCCGGCCATCCACGATGCCGACCTTGGGCAACTGACGTCTATGCTCGGTCTGGCTCGAACGAACCCCCGCCATCCACGCCACAACACCGAGCTCCCCGAGGGCTCGCTTCATGGGTTCGACCTTGTTCGTGGCAAGATAGTCACGGACTCCTTCGTCTCCACCCTCCCACCGTTGACCCAATAGCGCTTCTTGGCGGGCGGGGGTCATCAAAGGACCATAGACCTTGAGGTTGAGGTCAAAACGTTCGGTGAGTTCTGCCGCGAAGCGGTACGTTTCGGGGAAGAGGTACCCCGTGTCGATCATGATCACCGGGATGCGGGGCACGACCCGGGAAGCCAGGTGAAGCATCACCGCCGAATCAGCACCAAAGCTTGACGACATCGCCAAGCCGGTTCCGTACCGCGTGAAAGCCCACTCGATCAGATGAGCAGCGGTTGCTCCGCTCGGGGGGGAGGCTCCCGGTTTACGTGCGACAACCGGCTGTTCTTCCATCGAACCGTGCAAGGCAACCTGTTCCAGCGACATAAACAAGATCTAGCGCCGAACATGAATAACTTCAAAGAATAAATAATTCTTCATAGAGAATGTAAAGCTATATATCGATTCGAAATAGTGACGGCGAGCGACCGATTTCCGGTCACATGGAGAGTGAGCCCTTTCGAAATCCGCTCACCGTTCAAACACTCAGGGCAGTCATACCCGACGACGCCACATTGCTAAGAGGGCTGCCATCACGCCGCCAAGAGCAACGGACTGCACAGGCGATGAGACGATGCGCCGAAAGGCCGTGGCTCTCGTCCCCAAGTCCTTCGACCTCTTCTCATGATTTCATCATTGAAGACAAGAATTCACCGAACAACCAGCAGAAGCCTCCGCCGCCGTTCGCCCAAAGGAGTGAGACTAGCATCGGCGGAGCTTTTTTTCGTGATATGTTCGATACACGTGTGTCTTGTTGCACGCACCTCGCCGCCCTACGAGATGCGCAGTAGGAGAAAGGGCCGGCGCAGTGATCGTCTGCACCGTGGGGACTTATATGGCGCGCACACTCTAGTACGCTAAGAAGCTGGGATCTCTTTTAGTCATTTATTAAGATTCCTCGGCTGAATGAGCCGGTTCTGAGAACTTACGCGTCTATGGTGTTGACGGCTTGACCGTGAAGATGAAACAACTCGGTTACCTCGCATGGCGGCGAGGCAACCTTCCGAGGAAATCACAAGAGGTAGGAGATCCTTCCATGCAAAAGCAAAAGTTTCACACGGGAGCGCTCCGGCTGGCCAAGATCGCATTGGTGACCAGCTGCGCATCCCTTTCCGTGGCCTGCGGCGGCCAGATGCCGTTCAACGGACAGATCAAAATTGCTGGCGATCCGCCACCGCTTCCCCCGCCCCCTCCACCACCCAAGGTTGAAAAGCCCCCGGCTCGGGTCGAGGTACGCGACAACAAGATCGAGATTCACGAGAAGATTCAGTTCGAGCACGCAAAGGCAGACATCAAGAAGGCCTCACATGGTCTGCTCGACGAGATCGTCAAGGTCATCAAGGAAAACCCTCACATCAAAAAAATCGCGATTGAGGGTCACGCGAGCTCGGACGGAAACAAGGCATTCAACAAGAAGCTCTCAAATGAGCGGGCCAAGTCCGTACGCTCTTACTTGACCGAGCACGGCGTGGCGGACGGCAAGTTGACGGCCCAAGGTTTTGGCGACGAAAAGCCAATCGCCGACAATGAAACAGAAGAAGGTCGCGAAAAAAACCGACGAGTGGAGTTCAACATCGTCGAGCAGGAAGTGACCAAGAAGAAGGTCGAAATCGACGCATCGGGCAAAGAGAAGGTGCTTGAAAAGAGCAAATCTACCGAGAAGAAGAACAAGGGAGGTAAGAAGTGAACTACGTAAAATTCTCCGGGCTTTTGCTTGGTGCCTCGTTCCTGGCAGGTTGCCAGTTCTATGCTCGCGCTCCCGAGGACTACGCCAAAGAAACAGAAGCGCTTTTGGCCACCAAGAACGAGGAAATCAAGTCCTGCTATGACGATGTGCTCAAGAAGGACAAGAAGGCCAAGGGCGTCGTCGCCGTCAACTTCAAGGTAGAAAGCAAGACGGGTAAGCTCCTGGATCCCTCCGTCGACGAAGAAAAAACCACTGCGCCGAAGGAGCTCTCGGCTTGTGTGGTTCAGGCCATGGACGGTCTAACCCTCGACCCCCCTGATCAAAGGGACGGCGTCGCTTCCTTCGAGTACGAATTCAAAGCAAACGCCCCCAAACAGCTCTAGTGCTGCGACCGTTTAAATTTGAGGGCTTCTTAGTCTGTTAGCGTTGAGAGACGGCTCGGTTTTCAGGAAGGGTCGCCGCACAAATGGGAAGAGAAAAGTGCGGAGACAGAGAGGGCCGAGCGCGGTTTCGAAGCCGACCTCACTTCTTGGGGCGAGCTTCGAAACCGCTCATTTCTAAGAGGTCGTAGCTCTAGTTACCTTGAGTCGAGCTAACGAGAAAACCGGCCGTCCGCGAGGGGGGCCGGTTTTCTTCTTTTGGCAGAGGGATAGGAGTTCCCGCTCAGTGGCCCAAGCTACGCAAGATAGCGTCCATCTCTCGTGCCGCATCGCTCAAGTAGGGATCATTGGTGCCCTTTTTTGCGTTCACGTAGCTTTGCCAGTGCTCAAGCGCCTCTTTCTTGCGACCAATCGAAAGAGCCAAAAGTCGGTGAGCATTGACCGCCCACACTGGGGCAGCATCGCTGTCGATCTTATCGAGCGCGGCTTCGAGTTGCTTGCGAGCTTCAGGGGCACGACGATTGGCTAGGAGTAGGTCTCCGTAGCGATAATGCCAGGCCGGTTGCGCTACCGGAGAATTCACGGCGATTTTGAATTCGGCCATGGCCTCCTGCTCCTTGCCGAGTTCGAGTAGAGCCAGAGCTTTTTGAGCGTGGGCTTCCGTGCGACTCGGAGCCAATTTGAGGGCGCGATCCAGATCGATCAGCGCGTCCTGCACAGCGCGTTGCTTGACCCTCAGTTCGCCTCGCTTCCAATAAGCATCCGCCAAAGTGGAGTCGAGCTTGATCGTCTGATCGAGGGCGCGATTCGCGGACGCAAGGTCTCCCATCTCGAGGTTCACCCAACCCACGTAGAGATGATGTTTTGCGCGGGAAGGATCGCGGCTCACCGCGCGCTCCAAGTAGACTCTTGCCTTTTGGTACTCTTCTCCATTGAGCAGTGCGAGGCCTTGGCAAAAGTTGACCTCCGCTGAGCTCGGTCGAGCTTCCAAGAGAGGCTTCAGCTGTTCAATCACTGGCTCACTTTGTCCGGCATTCGCCTTGCCGCAGGCAACCCGAAGCTTCAAGTCGAGATCATCCGGGGCGTCTGCCAGGGCCTGTTCATAGGCCTTGAGAGCTTCCTCGCTCCGCCCTGACGCTTCAAAAAGATTTCCGCGTTCCAAAGCCAAACCTGGATAGTCCTTGCTTTCTTTTTCGACCAAGTCGAACTCCGCCCTCGACTCCTCGAAGCGGCGCGCCTGCCGTAGGGAAATCCCTCGCAGAAAGTGCAATCCTATATTCTTGGGGTCGAGCGTGATGGCCTTGTCAAAATCGGAAATCGCATCGTCGAAGCTGCCCCGACTCGCTGCTAGTTCTCCGAGAGCTTCGAAGACGGCCGGGTCCTGGGGGAACTTTTCTTCGGCTTCTTCGATCACCTTGCTTGCCTGAAGGTGCTCGCCCTTCTGACTCAGAAGTCTGGTCAGCGCCACGTGTGAGAGGACGAGTTCAGCAACCGGCTCGTCAAGGTCAATCGCTTTCGAATAGGCCGCCTGAGCACCCTCCTTATCACCGACAGCCTCTTTCGCTACCGCCAGCCAGTACTGCAAAGCGCTCGACTTGGGGTGCTTGGGGCTCAGCGCGTCTAAAACCTTCACGGCATCGTCCAACTGTTCGAGCTGCAACTTGCATTGGACCACGCCCAAGCTGGCTCCAAGATGGGCAGGCTCAACACTGAGCGCTGACTCATAGCGCGCCAACGCTTCGCTGTAACGGCCACTTTCGAACAAGACTTGCGCTAGCCCCCGTTGCGCCGCTGCGCTCCCCGCGTTGGCCGAAAGCGCAGCGGTAAATGCCCCTTCGGCCTTCTTGAGCCGCGCGCGGGTCAGGTGTAGTTGTCCCAAAACGATCAACGCTTCTACTTGTTCGCCTCGACTTGCCCCGTCTTGCCCCTGGCTCAGAGGCACAAGAGTCGAGACGAGCTCATCATCCAAAGTTCGGTCTTTGAGACGTGACTGGGCCTGCAAAATGCGGGCGCCCACATGCTTGGGGTTCTTGGCCAGGACAGCGTCGAGCTCGGTTATTGCTGCCTCAGGCTCACCGAGATAGAGGCGGGTTCGAGCGAGGCCGAAGTGGCTGCGTGCCGAATCCTCTTGAGAGGCAACCGACGTCCAGGCTTGCAGGGCTGTATCAAGCTTGCGCTTCGCCAAAGCGGATTCGCCGACCAGAACAGCGAAAGGAAGCCCCCGACCCAAGAGCCTCTTCGCTTGATCGGCTGGGACTTCGGGATGCCCCGTCGCGGCCTTCTGCGCCAACTGAGCCAGCTCCAGATACTGTGTGCCTGGTTCGACTTCTTTGAGCGAGTCCATGAGGGCATGCGCCTGGGCGGATTCGTCCGACGCGGCTCCGAAACGCAGTTGATGGAAAAAGCCAACATAGGCGGCATAGGCAATACGGGCCTTGTAACGGGGAGCATCCGCTAGTCCGGCGTTGACCAGCTGAAAGGCGCCGCCCAACTCCCGCGAGGTATCCATGCCCATCTTCTTTTGAGCTTGTGCAGTATCCCGCACAAGACTGCTCTGATACTCCCCCGCCTTCATCTGGTCGACAATGAAATAGGCGCCGTAAGGTCCAACCTCCGGCAGCAAGGACGCCAGAGCTCCGCCGCATACGGCGAGGCCGAGCAAGGAGGAGACAGCTATTTTCGTGCCCTTGGACATGGCGCTCGCCCGCGCCCGTTTCTTCTTGTCCTTCCTGCTCGAGTATTTTTCTGGACGAGCGGGAGCTGATAGATCAACAGCCGCCGAGGCAGCAGCGGCTGGTCCCGCTGGAGCCCCGCCCCGATCAGGCTCGTCACCCAAGTCAAGAGCATCGCCCGCACCCTCGAGCGAAACATCTCCGTAACCCTCTCCCCCTCCCGCAGGGTCCGCGGCAGGTGCTGCGTCCTCGATGGGAAAAGCATCGAATTCACCTTCGTCGTTGACGCTTTCGCGTAGACTTGCTCCGTCATCAGAGAAATCGACCTCACCGAAAGAGGTAGGATCGACTGATCGTTGGGCAGGTGCCACCTCCTGGGGTGAAGCGAAGGGATCGGTCTGGCCAAAGTCCGCTTCCGAGGAAAGGTCGTGAGGCTCGGCAAAGGGAGAAGCTGCCGCGTCAGGAGGAGTCTGGATGCTCGGAAGTTGAGACGCTCCTAGATCGGGAAGCTCATTCACCGGTGCGGGAAGCCCACTGGGCGACTCTGGAAAACCAACAAGATCCATGCTTGGTAGTCCGCTGTCCCCCCCGAGATCGGGGAGCCCTACATCCAAGTCGGGCAAATCGACTCCCAAATCAGGCAACCCGACCTCTGACTCCGAGGTTGACTCGACGGGGGCCGCACGCCGGGGCGGCATCTTCGGCGCCGCCTGCACAGCGGGAGGCTTGCGAGGAGGAGGTTTGCGTCCCTGAGCTGGACCGAGATCGGGCAAATTGGCCTCTCCACTGGAGTCGAGGTCAAGCCCCGAGGAACGGGGCTCGGGAAGTTCTGGCAAAGCCGCAGCATCAAGATCGAACTCCTCCGAATCGGGAGCAACGGACTCCGGTGTCTCGGAGGGATTCATCGAGGGCAAGTCGATGGTGAGGGCTCCTCCCCGTCGCTGACTCGAGGCTGGAGCGGGCGACGGCAGATCGACTTCGAAGAAATCGTCCCCGGTCGGCGCCGCCGAGGGCGGTGCCCCTAGTTCCAGTTCGCCACCAGAGTCGCTCTCGACCTCGTCGTCCAGATTTGCGAGCTCCAGGCCCGCGCCAGCGGGGGCCACGCCCAGCATGGTCTGTTTCTTGGGGTCACGCTGAGGGGGGAAATGATTGGGGGCATCACTCGGTGACGCTACGCCCAGCATCGTAGCCTTTCTCGCAGGAGGTACGGTGGCCGGCGACCGACTGAGACCAAGTGCCGCTCCCAACACAGGAGGAAGCGACTCTTTTGCTGTCCCTGGTACCGTCACCTGAAATGACTCTCCGCACTTGGGACACCTCATTTTGAGCCCCTTGGGCGGAACTCTTCGTTCGTCAACTTGATAGGTCGCGGAACAACTGGGGCAGCGGGCTTCGAACATATTCTGGAAGTAGGTGTATCAGGGATTTGTATCGTTGTGACGGGCCCCCACCCAGTCGGGGTAAAAATGCCCACGCAACTTCAACCACAGGTCTCTTCGTGCTAGGCGCGCAGCCCATGAAGCGCCGGTCCCCTGCCCTCCTCGCCGGTCTCGTGATCGGCGGCACTTTACTGTTGGTTTGGAACGAGTCGGGGAAGAGTCGGCATACCAAGCCCGCTCCTCAGGTCGAAGTGAGCCCTCCCCCTCCTGCACCTGAGCCGGCGGAGGAAGATGCCCCCGATCCGACACCTGCCGAACTGCTGGCGGCGACCCCACCGCCGAACGGCCCCACCGCATTGGCCAAGCGGTTTCAGACCATGCCCGATGGGAGCCCCGTGCCGGCGCTTTCGTCCGACGCTCCCCAAAGAGTCAAGCTGGGTATCGCTCTCTTTCGCTATGAGGGAGCCGAAGCCCCGCCCAAATCGACCAGAAGCAAAGAGGAGGCTCTCAAGCTCGCGGAAGCCGCCGCACAATCCGCGCAATCTGATTTTGCAGCCGCCGTCAAATCGGGCGACCGGGGTTCAAGCGAGAATCTCGGTTGGATTGACCGAGGCATTCTCGAACCCGCGGTGGAGTACGCGGTTTTCTCTTTGAAGAAGGGCGAAGTCACGCCTAAGCCCATCGATAGTCCCCGAGGCTTTTGGGTAGCACGGCGGATCCGCTGACGGCTCCCCGGGCGTCAGGCTCAGCGACTCGCCAGCGGTGCGCTACTGGAGCGGAGGAAAGCGGCTCAAGCAGCGCAAAAATCCCCTGAACGTCTGGCGCGTAAGGGTCTGGTCCCATAGAGTCCTCTCTGGCTGTATCGAGCCGCAGAGCATGGCGACACGCATTTCAGAATCAGTTCCGGCCGCGGCTCTCCAATCGCCCAGCGTGGAAGCTCGAACGAGTTCCTTGGAGTTGCTCAAGGCAGAGGAGCAAGCTCGGGAGGGAATAGGATCGGAGAGCGCTCTTCTGTTGAACGAGCAAGCTCGACTGCATGAAGGACGCGACGATCTGGCAGCGGCCGCTC
Organism: Polyangiaceae bacterium; assembly: GCA_050300635.1. GTDB lineage: Bacteria > Myxococcota_A > Polyangia > Polyangiales > Polyangiaceae > NIC37A-2. Next base: position 338,477 of record JBNKYC010000023.1, on the reverse strand, counting down.
GAGATGCTCTGGCCGCAACCAAGGCAGACGGCACCTTTATCGAACCATTAGAGGCCTTGATTGGAGTAGCGATCCGCAGCCGTTCCAAAGGCAATCTCCTCAAACTCTTGGGTCGACTGGGCAAGCTCGCTTCGGAGCCTGACGAACGGTTGCACGCGGCCCTGGCTCTCGTTCAGACCAACCTGACCAACGGCGATCTGGATGAAGCTCAAAAAAACCTGGAGCAAGCGCTCCAGCAGCTGCCGGATTCGGCCGCTCTCTGGCTTTTGCTCGAAGATCTGGCAGCGCGCAAACGAGATCCAACGCTCCTACTTCGAGCGAGCCTGGGGCGTTCAGCGCACGCCCGCAGTCCCGAACTCAGGAGCTTGCTCCTGGGACGAGTAGCCCGTCTTCAGTTTGAGAGTCAGGACAGCGAAGCCGCTTTCGATTCGCTCTCTCAGGGTTTCGACGAAGTGCCGACCTGGCGCGCCCTGCGCACTTGGGAGGCGATGTCTGTCGTCGACAAAAATTTCTTACAGGCAAGAAAAGCAGCGACGAAGACAGCCGCTTTGATATCGGCCGCTCTGGACGAACCGGAGGAAGCCGAACTGTTTCAGATCCCCGGATCAGAACTACATCTGGTGCGCATGCTGGCAGCGCAAGTTCGAGCCATCATCTATGGGGCTCTGGACGAGAACTGGCAGGAGGCTGCGCAGCTTTCCGCCCGCCTCTTGGAAGGCGCGCCGGATAGCCATTTGGCTCAAGTCCTCCGGGGGGAGTTCGCGCATCGCGCCGGTGAATCTCACCTGAGAGCAGCGTCCTACCGCAACATTCTCGGCCATGGTCTTGCCCCCCGGACGGAAGCTCCAGACTCGCCCTCCAACGGTCTAACCTTCCCCCCAGAAGCTCAAGCTCCACTTTCTTCTGAGGAAGCGGTCTACGCCGCCACCTACCTCAGTTTGGCGGCACGCAAGACAGGTGAAGTCGAACTTGAAAACCGAGCCAAAACAACGCTCGCTCGCGCGGAGTCTCGAAGCTGGATCCAGTTCTTCGTCCACCTAGATGAACTCTGTTCCGACACGACGGCCTCCCTGACTCAGCGCGGAGAAGAACTATGGAAGCTTCTGAGCGAGCAACTCGAACGCGATCAATCAGGTTACTTCGACGACGACGCACGCAGCCCCCACGCAGCCCTGCCTCGAGCCGCGGCTGACCACCTTGAGCTTACGATCTGCAGGGCATTCGCTCGACTCTTTTCCCTCGAACTGGATGGCCCAACCAAGGAAGAACAGCTTGCCCAGCTAGCCGGGGAGCTCGCCCAGCTCAGCGAGGAAGCAGCGCGACTCGCACGAGATGTCTCGCCCCTCCCAGATGTAGCCCGAGAAACCTACGAGTACCTTCTCGCCCGCTTGGGAAAAAACGCAGAGAAGGAAGCGAAGTTACTCCAGTCGCGCATTGCCCAACTTGCGGTGGCTGATGGCCGGGATGATGAAGATTATGCTGAGGCGGACGAACGAGAAGTCCAACGACGTGCCTTAGGGACCGATTTGGTCAGGGTTGTGGCTTCGAGCGCCGTTCTGCTCACTTCGAGCGAACTGCAGGAACTCGGACGACTACTCGATGACGACTGGCTGCCCCTCGCCCTGCGTCTGGCCACAGGTGACGATCCGAGCTCGGAGCTTGAGTCATTTGCACGCGCCCCCGGCACCAGTGGGGACGCAGAAGCGTCCTCCCCACGCCGCGCCTCCTGGTCGGTATTGAAGGAGAACCCCCAGTGGCCGCGCGTCGTGGATACCCTGCACCTCTGCTCAACCAGAAGAGGACAGCACGTGCGTTGGAGCACGCCAGCCACCGATGCTTTTCGGATCGGCTTGGAGCTCGGTCAAGCGTCTTTGCTCCAAACTGGAGACTCTAGCGCACCGGAGCGAGAAGCGCCCTTGCTTGGTGCACTCGAAAGGGGAGCGAGGCACATCGGCGACAGTGACCTTCAGGCAGGCTGGAGACTCCAGCTGGGCCTGCGCCTCATGCAGCGCGGCCACCACCCACAAGCGCTCCGGGTTCTGGAAGAACTCAAGGCTCATTCTCCTTCCGCAGTTCAAAGTCTTCGCCCATGGATGGCAGCCTTTTCTTTTTCGGGCGATGCTTCCCGACTACACGAGCTCGCCCACCACAACTTCGAAAACAACGATAGGCCGGATCAACCCCTGCTCAGCCAACTGAGCTTGCTCTGCCTGAAGGCTCGCCACGACAAGCAAGACTTTGCCGAACAGCTCCTGGATGTAGCTCAAGGGCTCGACACACTCGAACAAAGTCAAGAGCACGCAGCGCTCAAGTTGGCGTGCTCCTTGTGGATTAGAGACGAAGCCGCCGCCAGGCCGCTGCTCGATTGGCGAGGGTCGAGTATCTCCACCGACAAGCAGCTACTGAGTCCCTCCCAGCGCCTGCTCCTGCTCGCAGCCCTCGACGATCTCACTGACGATGACGAGCTAAGATACCGCGTCGAGTATGCTCGACACCGATCCTCACGGCTCGCTGATCTTGCAGTGTGGGTTCTCTCACGCCGCGCCGACGACCGGACAGAACAGCACAGCGCGCTGCTCCGTTTGGCTCTCCGGGAAGAGTCTCTCCCCTTGGCGCTGTACACGAACCCCGAATACTTGGACCATGAGGCCCGAGACACTCGACAGACTTTCATTCTTCGACAGGCGACCGACGCCACGTTGCCGAGCGAACAAAGAAAGCTCGCAGCCCTCGGCCAGTTTCAACATCAGAACGAAGACAGCTTCGAGGCGGACGCAACTCGATTCGCCCGTATCGCCGAGGCGCTGTCTCGGAAGGAGGAGGACGAAGAGAAGTTCGTCGACCCCAACCAGCAGCTGGCTGCTCTTTGTGCGGGGGTCCGCTTTGCCCAGGCCGATAAATACGAGGACGCGCTCCTTTGCCTTGAACCCTTGGTAGAAGAGCTCCCTTCCGATCCTGCTCTATGCGGGGTTCTACGCCTCGTCGCAGAAAAAACGGGTCGTCCCGATCTCGAAGCTCATTGCACAGTGGAGCTCGCGAAGCTCGAAAAGAAAACACAACGCAGCTCCGATTTGTGGGAACGCGCTGGGTTCCTCTATCAAGACATTCTCGACGACGAACAACGCGCCGAAGAATGTTTCAATGCTGCCCTGGTGCATGTTCCGGGACGCCCACTTTCCTTCGAACGCCTATACAGAATCGCGAAACAAAAGGGTGATCGTCCCCGTCAGGTGGAGCTCCTCAACGCTCGACTCGTCACCGCCGAAAGCAGGGACCTCAAAGTCGAACTCCTTTGGGAAAAGGCGCGTTACTGCCGGATGCTCGGCAATCGTTCCGCCTCGTTGCGCTCGACCATCGAGCTATTGCGCATTGACCCCACTCACCTTCCGTCGATGGCGTTGGCGGCCGAATTGCACCTTGTCAACGAACACTGGGAAGACGCAGCCCTATCCTTGCGTGACGTCGCTATGCACCCATCGGTGGAAGAAGAACAACGGAGGAGCGCTGGACTTCATGCCGCAGATCTCTTCGAGAAGGTCGGACGCCCCCGAGATGCCGTGGAGCTCATTGAGAACCTGAAAGAGCTCGGGCTTTCCGATCAAAACGCTCAAGAAAAACAAGCGCGGGCTTTGGCTCGCACAGAAGACTGGGGAGCGGCCTATGCCGCCTTCAAGGATCTGAACGAAAAAGAGGACTCGATCGACAAAAGAATCGAGTCGGCTCAGATGATGCTGGCTATTCAGCGAGACCATCTGAGACAGCCAGCGGACCTGCGCGAGGCCGTTCGTCGCGTGCTCAGAGACGCGCCGCTCGACGCAGATGCCCTTGAAGTCGCTCTGCGAGTCGGGCTCGACCAAGAAGACAAGAAGCATTTGCTCCAGGCAGCCCGCGAAGAAAGTCGATCGCAACTGCGCCGAGATCCGCTGAACCAGAGCGAAATCAAACGATTGAGCGAACTGTGCCACGAAGGCGGAGACGATGAATTGGAGCGCGTGGCCCTAGGAACACGTGCCCTATTGGGAACTCTGCCCTCGGCCCTCGCCGCGCGGCTCCAGACCCTAGCTGAAGCCATCAACGATCAGCCGCGAGAAGCCTGGACGCAGAACGAGCTAGCCACAATCCTGCCTGAGGAGCTCGCTTCCCCAGTCGCCGTTTTCGCTCAAATCCTCGGACGTCGGCTCACCTTGGAGTTAGAAGCCGATCTTGAGGCGCGGGGAGTCAACGGCATGATGCGTTTCGATGAATTTTCTGGCAACCCTGTTCGAGAAGAGATCGCCCCCTGGGCCACCGCCCTAGGAATCAGCGACTTCGAGCTTTTCGTGGGTGGCCGGGACAGCGAATCCATCTCGGGACTGCAGCTGGACTTACCCACTTTGATCGTGGGCAAGAACGTCGAACTACCCTTCGGACTACAAGAACGGGCTCGACTCGTTTCGCTTCTCGTCGCGATGAAAGCGGGGTTGTGCGTCTACGCGAGCCAACCAACGGAGATAACAACACTTTGGTTGAGGGCGGCTGTCGATGTCGCAGATCCCTCGGCGCAGGAAAGTCCGGCTTTGGTTGATGAACTGTCGAGAGAAGAACAAGAGATCCGCTCACACCTGAACGAACATCTGACAGCCGAAGAAAAGGCCGAGCTAAAAGAGATACTCGACGAAGTCGGCTCGGCGCGCGAGTCCGTTTTTACCCTACCCTCAGCGGTGCAAAAAGCGGGACTGCGCCTGGCCGCTATCATCACCGGCGACCCGTCCATCGTCCGGGCCCTGCCCGACCTCATCCCGGCTGACGAGCAGGAACGAGCGCAGGCCATGGGTGATCTCATCGATTTTTGCCTGAGCAATGAGTTTCGAGCAGCCCGACAGAAAGCGAGGCTCAGCTAAATCATGGCCGAACAGTTGGATCTCAAACCCTTGATGAATCCGGTCGGTGAAGATGACTCCTACGTACCCGGCGAACGGTCGAGCATCGAGCCTCCGCCTCCCGAGGACGAAGACTGGATGGAACTTTCGACTCAACTCTCGGTCCTCGCGGAAAGAGAAAGCTCCGCCATTGCAAGAAGTCGTGCCTTAACCGTCTCGGCGCTTTTGCGTTCATCGCAGGGACAGAGAGAGGAAGCCTTGACCCAACTCAGGGAGGCAGCGATCGCTTCGCCACGGCTCGGCCTATGTGCCGAGCTCTTTGCGGAGCAGGCCGTCGACGCCGGCTCAGCCGCCCACGAAAAGGCAAGCCCGGACATCATACAGGTATGGGAAGCCGCCGCTCGCCAAGCCTCGACCAGAGCGATGAAAAAACACGCGCAGCGTCGGCTTCTTTGGGAACTTTCGCTCCGCTCACGAGAAGCCGAGAGACAGGCTTTGCTCGACCGAATCGTACGAGCTGGGGAAGGCGATTTGGCTCTCGAACTCGACCGAGTTATCGCTCGCCTGGCCGAGAAACAAAGTCTCTCGAAGATGACCTATCCCGAAAGCTGGTCGAACGACATTGCTCTCGCCGCGGAAGCTCTCGGAGGAAAACAAAGCTCGGGTTCCGATGAGGAGCTGAAGTCACAAGGAGACCTAGGAAAAGATCTCTTGCTGCAACGCGCCGCTCGCTTGCTGCGGGAGGGAGACGTCTCGGCCAGCCTCGAAGCGCTGGGAGCGACGGGTATTCCGGCAGAGGTCGTACTCGAGTTTTCGGCCGCCCTACACGGCGCCGCACCGGGTGGCTTATCCGAGCGAGTAAAACTCCTCTGGAAACTCGCGCGCACGAGCAACGAAAGACGCATCTACCGAGAGTTGTTCGTTGCCGCCCTGCTCAATCGTGACACAGCCTCGGTCGGCAAGGCCCTTGAGCAAGTGGACCCAAGCGCGGGAACTTTGAAGCTCAAGGAACGATTGTTCCTCCTGGCTTTCTCGGGCCAGGACTGGCACGTCGCCGAAGACGAGCTCTCGGCTGTCTTTGATCAGGATCCCATCGCCGCCTACGCGCTCGCGTCCCCCCTTTCACCAACGGTGAAAGCAAGCGAATCCACCGAAAACGCCCTCTTAGCGCAGCTCGCTGCGGCCCTCTGCCGCTACTTGAGCGACGAATTATCCGAAGCAGAAAGGGGACTCGCCCAAGAGGACATGGACCGTGCTCTGGCTGAGCTAAAAACACGTGGCTCTCAGTCACTTTTGCTTGCGGCGATAACCCTTGGGCAATCCAAGCGGGAAGCCGCCGCTGCGGACGCCGATGCTCTGCGTGTTTTATCCTTTGCCGCAGACTCTCAACTGACAGAACTCATTCGCGCCGCTCAGCTGAGTCAGCAAGGACGCAACGAAGAGGCCTCCGCCATTTATCAAGAGCTGCTGCTCGGAACCGATCCCCTTCTCCACTTGGCGGCATGCAGAGGGCTCTTGGGCACACCCCCGCTCGACGCTCGCTCTGCTGATCAGCAGGAGGCTGCTCTCAATTCGAAGGTGGAAGATGCCGCTTTGCATGAACTTCCCGTAGACGGCCCCAGCAAGTGGTCGAGCCAGCTCGAACACGCTCTGCTCACCAAGAAGGGCCAAGAGCGCTTTCAGTATTTCGTAGAACTGTTGACGAAGCGCCTGAAGCTGGCGCCAAAAGGCCTCCACTATTCGACTACGCTTCAGCTCTTCGCAAGTGAGAGTTACGCCCGACTCAGTGGCGCTAACCAGGAGACTCAAGGAACCAGGCAAACGCTCAGCGAGGGGAAGCTTCTCGTTTCGCGCCTGACTCGACTCAGTAAGTTGTTTGAAGAGCCTGTTGAGATCGAGAGCACTGAGCTGGCCGAGTTGGCGCGCAGTCGCGACGTGGGATTGCGCGCTCTTTCGAGGTGGTCTTCCGCTCAGCAGGACCTTAAGGACGTCGACGCCGATAGGCTCCCGGACAACCTGGAGCTCACCAGGCTCGAGCACCTGCAGAACTTCGCCAGCGCCCTCACCCGGGCCGATTGGAAACAAGCCGTTTGGGCACTTCAGAAAGCCAGAACGACCAATCAGGAGGAAGAGGCCTCCGCCGTCTCCGAACAACTCGTTTCCGAGCTGCTCATTGATCTTTCAGAACTCGAGATCACTTTAGATCCCGAGAGCGACAATTCTTTCGCCAACTCACACTTCGGAGTGATCGCACAGGAGGGGGCGTCAGAATCACAGCGGCGTTTCGCGCTGGAACGACTCGCCGAGTTGGATGAGCGACGCAAAGATCACAAGAGCGCGTTGATGTGGCGACGGGCTCTTTCGGAAGAGTTTCCTCAAGATCTCAGCACCCAAATCCGACTTGAAGAACTTCAACGAACGGTGGGCGAACCCAGCGAGGCTACCGCACAAAAACTAGCAGATTTGCTACCTCCGGGCGATCGAGACGCCTACCGCGCCCTCCTTGGAGTAGCAGCCCTCGTGCAAAGCGATTTGAGAGGTGCCCGCAAGTTCTTGCAGCCCATGTTGGAACACGCCCAGCCTCCGCTGCTCGCTCTGCGGGGGCTGATCATGATTGCGCGAGAGCGCCGCGACGACGAGCTACTGCGTCAGTGTTATCTGAAACTTTCCGAACGCAAGCTCGGCGAACTTGATTCGGTGGCTGTCCATCACGAGCTCGCACTCATCGAAACACGCAAAGGCAGTCGTTCAGCTGCCCGGAAGCAGCTCAAAGAAGCCCTCGAACGGCGCTCTGACAGTTTCGTACTCCGCTACCTGGACAACTTCATCGAAAAGGCGACCGCACCGCTTGAAAGAGGCAAACAACTGGCTTCTTTCGCAGAAAGCTGTGCCCTTTCAGAACACAAGGTGGAGCTCTGGCGAGAAGCGGCTCAGCACTTTGAAACAGCCGGGGAGTTAGCGCTGGCGGCACAGGTCTACGAAAACATTCTCGCGCAACAACCTGCGGATCAAGACGCCTACGAAGCCTTGGTAGGTGTCTTGGCAACCGAGTCCGACTCGTCGCGCTTGCGCCGAGTCTACGAAAGACGACTCAAGCACGTGACCCGCAAGACGGCGGAACAGTCCGAATTACTCGTGCATCTCAGTTCGCTCCTCCTTGAGCTCAATGAGCCAGAGGAAGCAAAGTCGCGCCTAGAAGAACTATTGCTCGACCACCCCGAACACCTGCTCGCCCTGGGCACCCACGCCGAGTTATCCCTTCAGCTCAGCGACGTTCACGCCTCAGAGAAAAGCCTGATCGCGATGCGCCAGCTGCTCCCAGAAGGTCCCGAACGTCTCGATGTCCTGCGCCGACTGGGAGAGATCTACTTCGAGAAGACCGGTCAGATGGAAAAGGCGATGGACGCCTACCAGGACGTTTTGGCCCAAGAGCCGCACGACGACCACGTTTGCGAGCGCCTGGTAGAAATCTATTGCAAGATGGGTCTCGCTGAGCGCGCTGCTCAATTGCAGACGCAGCTGATCCAAAGCGCTCAGGCAGCAGACAAGAAGCGACGTCTCGCGCTTCGTCTAGCCGAGATCTACGAGACGATTGGCAAAGACCGGGAGAAGGCTGCCGCGACGCTCGAAAGAACGCGTAAGGCTTGGCCTCTCGATGCTCAGGTTTTGACGGCATCGATTCAGTTTCTTGACCGCCACGGTGATTCCGGGACTCGAGGTATTACGCTGAGTCGAGCTGAGAAGGACGCGCGTCGAAAACTCGAAGCGGGAAGCATCAACAGCGGCTTGGTCGAAACCTTAGGAGCAGTGGCGCGACTGTCCAATCGCGCAGCTGAAGCAGACGCCTGCGAAGCCGCCCTGGCCTCTTACTTGGGCGGCGAAGGCTCTGCCCTCAAACCAGCTGGCCTGCACTGTCTCTCGCCCAAGATCGATGGGGTACTGGCCCCCCATAGTTATCCCGAACCATTTCGTCGACTCTTGCAAAAGACCGCCGACGCGATGGACGCGGCCTTCTCCGTCGACTTGGCGGCGCTCGGGGCACGTCCCCTCACATCGGGGCCACTCCATGATCGAGTGCAGAAGATCGCAGAAACGATCGGCTGGCCCAAGATGGAGCTCTTCATGACGCCCTCCCTCGGGGCACGATGCTTACCCGTCAGTCGGAGACCGCCGCGCCTGCTCATAGGAGAAGGTATTGAGTCCCTCTCAGGAATCGCACGCGACTACTTGCTCCTGCGAGCCTTCAAACTGCAAGTGATGGGTGTGGGCGCGCTTTCTCGCAGCCGCGATGAGGATCGCTTCGCTGGGATCGTCGCCCTTCTCCACCTCTTCTGCCCCAACTGGAGACCTCCTCCGGTTGACGTGCGCAAGGTGGCTAAAGCTCGAGCATTGATCGAGCAAGGTTTGGCGCGTGTCGGCTACGACGACGAAGTCCCCACCCTGGCCCTAGAAGCCATCGGCACGCTCAGCGGCCAAAACGAAGGGCTCATCGAGGCGCCTCGGACTTTGGCCAACCGTGCTTGCCTCGTCGGCGTGGGCGATCTGAACGCCGTGCTCGAAGCCATGGCAGCTGGCGAAGGAAAGAAACTCGCCGAAGGCGGTCCCAGCCGGTTTCGCTTCGTGGACAGCCATGCAGAAGCAAAAGAGTTGCTCCTCTTCATGACTACAAGCCACTTTACCAATGCTCGCATTGCACTCGGCTTGGTAGAAGCTCCCGTCAACGAGGTCCCTCGAGCACCTGCGCCACTTCCCCCGGCGCCGCGTCCGCCGGGTAGTCGAGCGCCACTACCGCCGCGCCGCCCGAAACCTCCACCGCCCAAACGTTAGGGCCCCCACTGCTATTGCTTTTCCGCCACGATCGCAGGCGACTCCTCGACGCGAGATGCAACAGGAGAGTGAAAGCTCGCGCCATGATTGGTGGAGAGTAGCAGTGGGTAGCGACCTCGTGAGTCGGGGGAACCGTAGAGCAGCAGGCTGTCGCCCACCACGAGCAACTTATGAGGGGCAGTTGCAGCCGGCTCTAGGGAGACAACCGAGTCGTAAACCACGACCCAAGGGGTCCAACTCCGCCCCTCATCGCGGCTCGAAGTTACACGGGTAATACCTCTTACCGAACGGGAAAGAACGATATCCCCACCGACGCGAGCGATATCGGCCGGGTAGTAGAGAGCAGCCCCCGCCAGTTCGGGAAGCTCCAGATCACGACAAGGGCGACGAAAGGGGCAGAAGCGAAGCGTCACCCGATGCAGACCACGCTCTTTTTCGGCGACCAAGGCTGCAACAAGCGCCGAATCGTCGCAGGAGATACCAGCAACACGGCTCTTCTTCGAGCCAAGCACTGCAACCTGAGGAGGAGCCCCGGGACCTTGCGAAACGACGATGCGCTCTCCGCTGTTGAGGCGAGACAAGGTGAATCCCCGTCCCTCCTCATCGACAACGCAGCGCTCAAGTAGGTCGGATGCAAGTCGACGCCCACCGTTAGTCCAGTCGATTCCGCCGTTGGTCGAAACGACAATGGACCGATTCGCGCCCGAACCCAAGGCAGCAACCCAGGTGTCTCCATAAGCAGCCGTTGAGCGATACAAGGGTCGACCAGCGGGTAGGCCGCTCCCCCAAGCGAAAGAGGGCGGTTCCACGGGATGTGCTGCCTCCTTGGTATGACTCGAAGCCTGCATCAATTGCGCGTATCCCGAACGCACAAAAGGCCAAGCCTCCTCAGCGAGCTGCTCGAGTTCCCCTTGAGGCAAACGATACTGCGCGAGACTCAAGCGTCCCGTTTTGCTTGGATCATTCTCATACTCGGCAATGTCTGCTGCTCGCGCCTGATGGAGATTGAGAGTTGTGTGGTCAAGCTCGAGTTTGTCAGCCAAAGACGCACATCGAACGAGCGGCTTGTCTTCGGGCGCCGCCGAGACAACTCTCCTGCGAACTAGTTTCATGAAAGCACCGGGATCGCCTACGACGAGGTCGACTCCCGTTGGCCCGACCATGCAAAGCGCGTAGTCCGCCAAAGCTGCCGCCCGATTGTGAAGCTGGAGAGTCGCCTCGGCCCGTGGCCAGACCCAGCCGAGACAGGAGCCGACGATTAAAAAAGCAAGAAGGTGCCGAAGACGAAACGGGGGACTCGGCGCTACCGCAGCGGAAGGGTCCTCCGCGATGGGCTGGGCTCGCATGAGACGTGCAATCGCACATTCGTGAAGATCGGGGCAAGTTCGTCGCCTTTCGGATGCGACACGCCCCGAAAAACAAGAAGAACAAAACGCCAAAACGGCACCGAGTCATCTCGATACCGTTCTAGAGCTAAGTAGGCGCGCAATTAGGCTCCCAAAACCGGGATACCGGCAGACGCTCTACGTCTCAAAGCCGCATAGGCTGATCTTCGGGGCGGACGCGCTTACGACGACGTCGCGCCGCTTCGGCGATCTTTTTACGGATCTTAACCGAGGGCTTCATGTAATGGCGACGACGCTTGAGCTCACGAAGGGTTCCTTCGCCAGCCATCTTGCGCTTAAGGTGCTTGATCGCACGCTCGATGCCTTTGTCTCCAACCTGGACCTCAAGAGGCCGGCACTGTACTGATTCGCTAGGGTTAGCCACGGGGGCGGGGATATGGCAGATCCCTCACATAAGCGCAAACCCGAAAGACGAAAATCACCATGAATTCGGAAAAAACCCCAAGAGCAAAGGGAATACGCTCCCCTCACGGAAGCAATTTCTTTGAAATTTCTTGGGACAACGGAACTTCCCATAAGCTAGAAAACGAAATCCTCCGTGGATACTGCCCCTGCGCTGGCTGTCAGGGGCACTCGGGCGCAATCTCCTTCCAGGAGGGCCACAACCACGAACTGCGCGACATTAAGCCTGTGGGCAACTATGCCCTGTCCCTCGTTTGGGGGGACCAACATGATTCGGGGATCTATAGCTTCGAGTACCTCTACCGCTTGGGCTGTCTTCAAGATGAACTCGGAGTGGCTGGGCTCATTGAAACGGGCACCGTCAAAAGGGCTCAGATCGTGGCAGCAGCCGGAAGGACCAGCTCCCAAGAGGGCTGAGCATCAGTTGTTTGAACATCCTTCTCATCACTAGCTCCTACCCCCATACCGCAGGCGATCCCTCAGGACATTTCGTTCGAGAAGAAGCCGAACGCCTGCGCGCCGAAGGCCACCGGGTGCGCATCGCTTGTCCCCGAACTCCTCTTCCCGAAGAAGCGGTGCACGTCCCCAAGCACCTCACTTTGGGCGGCAAGGAACTCTTTGGCTTGGGGGGAGCGTGGCCCCGTTTGAAAGAGTCGCCGTTCCGCGCCCTCTATTTACTCACTTCGAGCGGAAAGGCCTTCGCGGCGGCCCTCTCTCCAGCAGACCGATACTGGCCGGACAAGATCATCGCCCATTGGCTGTTTCCGGGGGCTGTCCCCTGGGGACTCTTCTTCTATCGTCGCTCCATCCCGTTTCAGATCGTCGTACACGGAACGGATCAGCAACTGTTGCTCCAATGCCCCACATGGATGAGGAAGCTGCTCCTTGAGGGACTACGAAAAGCCAAAGTGGAACTTCGTTTCGTCAGTCGTGCCCTCAAAAATCAGCTCAAGAACGCCCACTTCCCCGCCTCGCTCAATGACTGGATCGATAGCGCCGAAGTTCGAGCGCCGGCTCTAGGCTTGGAGCCCATGCCGGATCGGGAGAGCCTGCGCGCCCAGCTCGGCTTGAACTTGGAGGAAAGAGCGCTCCTAGTGGTGGGTCGCCTCATCCCGAGCAAGCGACCGCAGGTTGCCCTACGCGCGGCGCTGATGATCCCCGACGCGCGGATCTATGTCGCAGGGGACGGACCACTGCGAGCTCAGCTCGAGCGAGAGTTTCCCGAGGTGAGCTTCCTCGGACAGCTACCACGCCCCGAGGTGCTCCGCTGGATCGCGTCCGTGGACCTACTCATCAGCGCTTCCCGCCTCGAAGGAGCTCCAACGACGATACGCGAAGCTCTCGCCCTCGGCACCACCGTGGTCAGCGTCGAGGCGGCAGACCTCGTTCGCTGGGCTGAGAAGGAGCACCGGCTTTGGTGCTTACGACGGGTGGACAGCTAGCCCACGATGCGCGGCAAGAGTTGGGCAAAGTTGCAGGGGCGCGTATCGATGTCGAGCTGAGGGCGTAGGATCTTCTCGATCGCCAGTTCGACTGCCCCGGTAGAACCAGGAAGAGCGAAAACAAGGGTAGTGGAACAGAGCGCCGCCATGGCCCTAGATTGAATCGTTGCCGCTCCGATGTCCTGGTAGCTGAGCATGCGAAAAAGCTCACCAAAACCCGGAATTTCTTTACTCACCAAGGGTGCAATGGCCTCAGGAGTGACGTCCCGGTTGGTGACTCCAGTGCCGCCGGTCAATAACACGACATCCGAACGCTCGTCCTCACACAAGCGGCGGACCTGTGCTCGGATGGTTTCGAGATCGTCGCGGATGATGTGTCGGCTGACCAGCTCGTGACCCGCGGATTCGACGAAATCCAAAAGCAGCTGCCCACTCTTGTCCGTGTCGAGGGTTCGAGTGTCGCTGACTGTAATTACGCTCACTTTGAGGGTGGTCATCTTCGTCTTTTTCGGCCGAGGCACCCCGCCTCTTGGGAACCAAGCGAACCATTTGATTCGTGCCCCAGCAACCAGCAAAGTGAAACCCCATGGCACCACCAACGACAAGTAGCTGGCCTCGCCGAGCCCTGAGCCCCACACGGCGCTTTGGGATCAACCTCTGCCTTTTGCTCAGCCTCGCCTGTCAAGGCCCCGCCCCAAGCTCTCCCGCCCCTTCGGTCTCCTCAAGGGGAAGCACGAAGGTCGCCGCGCCGCCGCCTGTTTCCGCAAGAAAGAAGGAAGTCAAAGACCCTGTGGTGAATCTTGACCCACCCCAGACCGAACAACCGCCAGCGACGAGTCGCGCACTGCAAGGGCTTCCTCCCGTCAATCCTGAGCGCCTCAAAGACGGAAGGCTCCACGTTTCTTGGGGGAAGTCAGCTGATGCCTCAGGCGCATTCGGTGTGGTGACCTCGGTCGAAGACCACGCGACCCGGGCAGGTATCCAAATCCTCGAAGCGGGCGGGAACGCCGTTGATGCAGCGGTTGCCACTGCCCTTGCCCTTGCCGTGACGCACCCCAGCGCAGGCAACTTGGGAGGAGGGGGATTTTTACTGGCAAAGGTCGGTTCGAGGATCGAAGCCATCGATTTTCGCGAAGATGCCCCTCTTGGACTCACCGAGGAAAACTTCTGGTCCATGATACGGAAGGGAGCAAGAGGTCCACGCGCTGCCGGCGTACCCGGAACCGTCTACGGACTGCATCTCGCCCACGAACGTAACGGCCGACTCGATTGGGCGGATGTCGTGCAACCGGCCCTCCGCCTCGCGCGAGATGGGTTTCCTCTAGGGCTCAGACAGGCTCAAACACTGATCTGGGCCCAGAACGAATTTTCGAAAGACCCGGTTGCCAAGGAAACCTTCTACCAAAAGAAACCATGGAAGGGGGTCAAGGTCGTTCAACCCCGTCTGGCCCTGGCGCTGCAACGCATCGCCGACCAGGGACGGCTTGGTTTCTACACCGGTCCGACTGCGCAAGATCTTGTCGCGACCATGGGAGAAGAGGGGCTGATCACGCTAGAAGACCTCGAACGCTACGAAGCGCGCGTCCGCGAGCCACTCTACTTCGACTTTTACGACCTCCGCGTCATCACCATGCCTCCGCCCTCCGCCGGAGGAGTTGCCGTGGCCCAAAATCTCCTCATGTTGGAGCAAATGGACGTTGCCGCATTGAGTCCCCACGGGGGACGGCGGATGCATCTTCTTGCTGAAGTCAGCCGCCGATCCCAGGTGGAGCGCCAGCTCTTTGTGGTGGCTCCAGAACGCCTGAACGAAAAGGAGCAAGCGGAACAACACGCGCGTGCTCTCAATCCAATGACCTGGCTCAAAGAGCACCCCATCTACACCCACCAAGCGACCCAATCGAGCACTCTCCATCCCGCGTATCGCAAGGCCTTGGGAGAACTCCCCCATACCACCCACCTCAGCGTCATCGATGGCGAAGGAAACGCTGTCAGCTGCACCGTGACTCTGTCCGGTAGTTTCGGCGCACGAGTAATGAGCCAAGAAACTGGGATCGTCCTCAACAACTCGGTAGCGTCTTTCTCGTCGATGGGAAGCAATACCCCCATCTCTGGGCAACGAACGACGAGCTCAATGTCTCCAACGCTCGCTTTGCTTGGGAGCGAGCATTTGTTGGTGCTCGGCTCACCTGGCGGAAACACCATTCCCAATACCGTCACACAAACTCTCTTGAGACTGGCTCTCGATGATGAGCCCCTGGAGCGGGCGGTAAAACTCCCGCGCATCCATCAAGGGTTCGCGCCGCAACACTTACAAATGGAGCGCTACGCGCCTCCTGCCGCCAGCATACAGAGGCAGCTGCGAGCGATGGGACACGAGCTCCGTTTCGGCCGCAACACCATGGGAGACGCCAACATCGCAGTCTATGAAGAGGGCCGTTCCTACGCCGTGGCCGACGGCCGAGAAGGAGGGCTCGCCCTGGCTGCCTCAGAGGCCCCCGCTCCCAAGACAGATGACACCATGAGGCTCAGCGCCCACGTCGACGACGAGCGACAACCGTGATCTTCCCCTCCACTCGAGCCCGAATCTTCTGAATCGCTTCAGCATGCAGCTGACAGACTCGAGACTCGGTTACGCCTAAGATTTCTCCGATTTCGCGTAAGCTGCACTCGTGCTGGTAGTGCAAATTCAGAACCACCTGCAGTCTCTCCGGAAGCTCCTTCGTAAACTCTGCCACGGCCCTCATCATCTGATTTTGGGCCGCCGTGAACTCCGGTGAGGGCCCTCCACTCGGCGCATCGATCGAAGCAGGGCCATCCAGTCGATCGACTCCCGACTCTTGAATGTCCGTAAGAGTCTTCTGGAGCTCACGCAGAGGAACCCCCATCTTCTTTGCAATTTCGTCTTGCTCCGGATGACGCCCCAGGTCGTTCGTGAGTTGCCGCGTCACTGATTGAATCTCGCGGGCCAACGAACGCAAACGACGTGAAAGGGGGTCGAGTGCTCGCAAATAGTCGAGAATCGCACCCCGGATTCGATAGGAGGCGTACGCGTCGAATTGCTCGTCGGGCATCTCGGGGGGTCTACGATTGATCGCCTCGGACATCCCGACCCAGCCAGCCGAAATGATATCATCGACGGCAATGCTCCGTGGAAGAGAACGGACAGCCTTGAGAGAAATGCGGCGCACAATCGGACTGAATCGCTCGTAAAGTTCTTGATCCAAGCGTCGTTCACGAGCTGCAGCACTTTCAATATCGGACAGCCGAAACACCCCCGAGTCGTGCTCAGTGCGAACCTGGGTAGTGGGCTCGACGTCCTCCATGAATTCATTGGCAACCGGGGCGTTTGACAGATTTGCACTCATTTTTTGATCCTCAAAATTCCGTGTGGGGGGAACGTCCAAACCGGTCTCGCCTGCGGCGCGACCGACTGTTTCGCTGCTCTCCTCAAACCGAACAGCTACCCAAGCCACTGCACGTAGAGTGCCAACAACCTGACAGTAGACAGGGCCGCGCCACCTACAGCGGAACCAAAATGATCATTCCGCAAGAAAACCGCAGCAGGAAATTGAGCCATCTCATCTAGCTCACACGAGGCAACAAAACGAAGCACCCCGAGTGCGTCAGCGAGGCTAGCCTCTTGTCCCAGACTGGGACGCTATTGGTCATGACCCAAGCAACCAAACGGGGTCAGCTCGACCCCAGTGTCGCCCAGGACCACAACACAAGAACCTTAAACACTTAGAACAAATGAAAGGGCTTTTTCTGTCTGGGCCAGGTCGCTAGAAACCCACGTAAAGTGGGGGTGTCGCAGACGCATCAGTGACCCATCGTCCCCACGAAGCAGCACCTGGGTGATGTGCGACCCTGTCACATCCCCGAGACGCCCCAACTCAAAGCATCAAAGTGGCGACCGAAAATTCGCCCACCTTCCTAATCAAAGTGAGTTATATGTGATTACGAAGACGTTTCACCTCAGCGGACTGCCCCATAACGATCAAGTGATCACCTGCCCGCACCTGCTCGTCCGGCCCCGGATTGAAGCGATAGTCGCCACTTTCGGCACGCAGAGCAACTACTAATAAATTACCATACGAACGCAGCCCCGCTTCACGCAAAGGCTTCCCCACCAGTGAACTTTCCTTGTGCACCAACAGCTCATGAAAACGGATCCCATCCGGAAGATTGAGCACTTGTTCCATGAATTCGGTAACATGTGGCGCAACCACAGCGCTAGCAAGGCGCAACCCGCCCAGCTGTTGGGGGCTCACAGTATTGCTGGCTCCTGCCCTCATCAACTTTCCTTCGTTTTGAGAGTTAACGACCTTGGAAATAATGCGAAGACGTGGGTTCATCGTCCGAGCCGATAGAGTGATGAACAGGTTATCTCTATCGAGACTCAACGTAGTCACCAGACCCTGCGCGTGATCGATCCCAGCCTGCACGAGCACATCGTCCTCCGTCGCGTCGGCTTCCAAGTGCAGAATTTCGTGGTCGAGTTCGTGCTCCAGATGATGGACCGCATCGACGTTCTTTTCTACGACCACGAAAGGGTACCCAGAGCGATGCATCTCGGCAGCGACGTATTGGCCGACGCGGCCGCAGCCAACAATGATGAAGTGGTCTTTCAGCTTCGCGATCAGGTTGTTCATCTTTCTCTTTCGGAAGGCCCTTCGGAGCGAACCCTCCAAGAAAAGCGCGGTCATCGTCGATTGAAAATAGGCAAGTACGACCAAGCCCATGACAATCGTCGCTGCGGACACAGTCCTGGCCCAGGGGTAGCGCTGCAGATGGGGGAGCTCTCCGTATCCTACAGTCGAGACGGTGATCAGCGAGAAATACAGCGCCTCGAAGAACTTGTAGTCGCCTTCGGCGGCGATATACACGGATATCCCCCCCGCTAGAACCACGAGCCCGAGAGCCAACAGAGCCAGTATGAGACGCATCCCCCAACTGAGGGTGCGCACCACCGTCACAGCCGGCTCATCATGGTCGCCATCGTGCGCCGCAGAAAAAGGAGTAGCCGGTAGCTTCATTCGGACTCAGTTCCCTCGGCCCAAGCGAGTGGACGCCTCATTGAAAGAGCGCCCGTCCCTCACTCTCGATCACAGACTTGTACCAATAGAACGAATCCTTGGGTGTCCTCACCTGTGTTTCGTAGTCGACGTGAACGAGACCAAAGCGTTCTCGAAAGCCGGCAGCCCATTCGAAATTGTCCATGATGGACCAATGAAAGTAGCCCCAAGCATCAACGCCATCACGAATAGCTCGCCCGAACTGACGGAGGTAGCGCTTGGTAAAATCAATGCGACCAGGGTCATGCACCTTGCCGTCCAGAGCAACCCAATCGCGGGAGGACAAACCGTTTTCGGTAATCACGATTGGTTTCTTGTAGCGTTCGTAAAAGAATCTGGGGCCCCAATAGAGCGCTTCCTCGGTGATGGGCCAGTCAAACGCAGTAGAGGGGTATCCGGGCGCGTATTGTTCAAAGCGGAAACCATGAGGGGAAGAGTCGTCGGGGAAGGTCGGCGTTCCCTGATAAATGTTGATACCGAAACAGTCGAGCGGTGCGTGGATCGTCTCCATGTCTCCGGGCAGAATACGAGGCGCATCCGCACCAAAAAACTCAAGCCCCTGCTCCGGATAGTGTCCGAGGTAGACGGGGTCCATCCACCACGAGTTACTCCATGCGTTCTTTTCGTACACCGTAAACGTAGCCCGACGAGCAAGCTCGATGGCCTCTTTCGAGTCTGAAACTGGAAGCTTCGGCATGCCTACTGGAGCGCAACTGATCGTCAGGTCCTGCTTCGCCTCTGCTCGCATAGCCGCGACTGCCTTTCCGTGACCCAAGAGCGTGTGATGTCCGGCGAGCAGGACTTCCTTGAGAGGCAACTTGATTCCTGGAGCGTGAACCCCCTCGTGATGGCCGAAACCGATATAGACCTGTGGCTCGTTGATGGTAAAAAAGTGCGCTACGCGATCGGACAGCCGTCGCGTGACGAGCGCGGCGTAGTCGGCAAACCAGTCAGCACTGTCCCGATTGAGCCAACCTCCCCGATGAAAAAGGGCGAGGGGGTAGTCCCAATGAAAGAGCGTCACCCAAGGTTTCACCCCTGCGGCCAGGAGCTCGTCGATGAGTCGATCGTAAAAGTCCAAACCAGCTTCATTCACCTCTCCCGTCCCCGAGGGCAGGATGCGCGGCCAACTCAGGCTGAGTCGGTAAGCTCCGATGCCAAGTTTTTTCATTAGAGCGACGTCCTCTCGATAGCGATGATAGTGATCGCACGCCACTTCACCGGAGTGGTCTTCAAAAACCGCCCCAGGCTTTTGGCAATACATATCCCACACGCTCATGCCCTTTCCGTCTTCCAAGCGCGAGCCCTCGATTTGGTAAGAAGCGGCAGCCGCGCCCCAAGAAAAACGAGAGGGAAACTGAATATTCGAGAAGTCAACCGTGGACATGGAGCTGGTCTATCGCGGTCCGAAACACACTCCAAGGACTTTCTGCCGTGCCTCGAAGCAGTACCAGGTAAGGCTCGAGTGAAAGCAGGCTTGTCTGACTCATCTCACAAGTTATGAACTCGACCATGAGCACCCTGTCGTACTTGCCGCATGAACTGTACCGACGGCTTCATCTTGGAAATGAGGGGGACATCACGTTTTATCTGCGGGCGATGGAAGGAGCCACCAGCGTCCTCGATCTAGGCTGTGGGTGGGGCCGACTTTCTCTGCCGCTTTCGGACGCGGGCTACAGGGTCACTGCGGTGGACATGCAGAGCGAGTTTTTGGACGAACTGCGCGAGGCCGCCCAGCTCAAAGGCTTTTCGCACCTCAAAATCCAACAACAAGACATCCGAGAGCTGCCCACAACTCCGGAAGAGCGATATGATCGCATCTTCATTCCCTACAACACGCTCTATGCTCTCGGGGGCGCGACGGGTGTCGAGTCATGTCTCCGAGCTGCGCGCAGTCGACTCAATCCCCAAGGTGAGATCTGGTTTGATGCCTACGCGATGGACGCCTTTCACGAAAGCTATGACCCCAAGCTCGACGAGTTCGAAGACGACGATCCGGTGGCGCAATGGACCGACGGACAGGCCCGCGTCTTGGTGTTCGAGCACACCGAAGTTCAGCACGAGAAGCAGAGATTGATCGTGACCTACGACGCCTTGATCGCCGAGAATTCATCACGAGTTGGCGAGCTCAAAATGAATCACGACTACCTTCTCGAATCGCAATGGCTGGCCCTCCTCGACGGCTGCGAACTAGAACTGGCTGGGCGCTTCTTCGGTTTCACCCCGGGGGAGGATATGGGTTCGATGCCGGATGAAGACGGGCCTGTGGTTTACGTTGCACAAGCCAAGTCCGCATCGCCGTGACGAAGATACGGCGCTGTTTGCGCCAACAGCACTCAAGAAGATCAGGACCGTTCCCCGCCATAGATACTATTCGGAAGGCACAGCTTGCAGAGTACCGGTCCGGCTGCGATAGAATATATACGCGCGTCGGGCTCGGGGCCGGGACGCAGTTCGATCCGCATGGGACACCAAGCCAAGGTACTGATTGTAGATGACAACCACGGCATCCGCACAGCGCTATCGACGCTGTTCGATGTTCACGGGATCCCCTGCATCAGCATGAGTACTCCCGAGGCCGCCCTGGAGGCAATTCGTCGCGAGAATATCGGCGTGGTCGTCCAGGACATGAACTTCACCCAAGACACGACCGGTGGAGAGGAAGGCATGCGGCTCTTCAGAGAAATCCGAGAACACGACCCGGACTTGCCTGTACTTTTGATGACCGCGTGGACCTCGCTGGAAACCGCGGTCCAACTTGTCAAGGAAGGCGCTGAAGACTACTTCGGAAAACCGTGGGATGACGACAAACTCATCACGAGCGTCGAAAAGCTTCTTGGTGTGCGAAAGCTGCGCCTAGAACACCATCGGCTCCGCGCCAGTGATGACCGAGCAAAGAAGAAGCTGGCTGAAAACTTCAATCTCTGCGGCATCATCTATGAAAGCCGTGCCATGCAGCAACTTCTCACTTTGGCGACCAGCGTTGCCCAAAGTGATGCGGCAATCTTGATCACAGGTCCCAACGGCGCAGGCAAAGAAAAAATCGCTGAAGTCATTCAGGCCAATTCACGTAGAAGGACCACGCCATTTGTCACCGTCAACGCGGGCGGCTTGCCAGACGAGCTCCTCGAAGCAGAGCTATTTGGAGCTGAGGCAGGAGCCTACACCGGCGCGAAGACACGACGCGAAGGCCGTTTCGAAGCGGCACACGGGGGAACCCTCTTCCTGGATGAGCTGGGTAACCTCTCGATGAAGGGGCAGATGAAACTGCTCCGAGTGCTACAGACCGGCGAATTCGAGAGGTTGGGCTCCAATCGAACTCAAAAATGCGATGTCCGCATATTATCCGCTACCAACGCCGACCTCCGCCAAGAGATTTCGAAGGGGACCTTCAGAGAAGACCTCTACTTTCGCCTCGCGGTCATTGAGCTCCACGTTCCGGCTCTCAGGCAGCGCCCCGAGGACATTCTCCCCATTGCAGAAGCCCTTCTGCCTCGCTTCAAGGCTGCGGACGGAACGATCAGGACCTTGGGCAGTGCCGCCCGCGACGCTCTTCTCGACCACGATTGGCCAGGAAACGTACGCGAACTCCAAAATCGCATCCAAAGGGCAACCCTGGTCAGCACTCAGGAAGAAATCTCACCTCAAGATCTCGGGCTCTCGGACTTGGACGCGCCGACCTCGATGACGAGCGGAGCTGTCATCGAAGAGCCCGAAAGCCAGGACAGCGCAGCTCGAGGTGACGAGGCCCTCGAAATCGAAGAGGCGCTCAATCGAGCCAGCGGTGTAATTAGCCGTGCCGCGGCTGACCTAGGGATGAGTCGGCAAGCTCTCTACCGGCGCATGGCTCGCCTCGGAATTTCTGTCGAACGGCGAATGACTTCACGCTAGCCGGAGATCTGATGTCTTCGACCGTGCCCCCCAATCGAGAGCTCCGTTCTGGTGATTGGCTCAGGCTGCCGTTACCTGTTCGGGGTGCCCGCTACATATTGGGTTCTCTCCTCGCACTGGTCATTGTTGCGGTAGTTTTGACCACCTACCAGCGAATCGAACACCAGCTAGAAGCAACCCTGCGTGATCGCCTAACCACTGTGCTTCACCAGCACGTCAGTGCCACGTTCAACTTCGTCGAAGACACAAAAAAGACAACCAACAAAGCGACGGAAATCATTCTCGAGCACTTCGACCATGCTCAGGGATCTGAAGCTCATCTTGAACTCGACGAAATTCTCCAACCTTGGCTCGAACTGGGAACGGTCAACGAAATCTACTTCGTCGACGCCAAAGAAGGGGCGACACTGTTCTCCCTGCCTAGCCGCGCGACCCTGAGCGGGAAAGTCATAGCTGCTCTTGGGCCCGGCCCAGGAACAAAGACTATGGTGTCGTTCGAACACCTTGCTAAACGACAACGAATCTACGCCTTCCGGAGGGTTCAGGGAACCGATCGCGTGGTGGTCGTGGCAATCGCCCCTAGCGAGCTTGTGCGCAGGCTCAATCCAACCCAAACCGAAGGCAGCACCCATAGCTACGCCTTCGATCGAGCAGGATGGCTCACGGCGGAAGAGGGCGGTATTAAGCGACGTGATCGAACACGCGAAGGGTTCCCCAAGGAGCTCACAAAACGCACCCGCGCCAAGACCAAGTTTTCGCCTCAAGTCGGCGAGTATTTAGGGAGAAAGGGCGACCGGGTCATCGGCGCGTGGGTTTGGCTCCCCGAGTATCATATCGGCATCACAACCGAGGTATTACGACACCAAGCGCGTACGGGTATCGAGCGCTTACGCAGCTCCTTTTTGGTCCTCGCGACGCTGGTTGCTACCGCTCTGCTCGGTTTTTTGGCACTCGGCCGATGGACTCTGCGGGTACGCCAAGAGTCGCTGCTCATGACACGTCGACTCAGCCGACTCTCCCGAACCATTCAGCCACTGTCCGCGGCGTTGGAGCACGATCCTAGCGCCGTGCTGCTCGTCGACCAGGATGGGACTGTCATCTACGCGAACGCCGCCTCGCATCGAGTTCTCGGGGTCCACGCCCCCCTCATCGGGCAGGATGCGGATGCGGTCTTCGAAACCCTAGACAAGGAGCTTCAATCGGCCTTGGCTTCGGGGCAAGATAGCATCGTCGCCCGCGGTGGCGAAACGGACGGAGAAACACTGCTCGTCTCGAGCCATAGTTTAACCATTGAAGGGACTTCCCACTTTCTTTACATGCTCAGGCCCGTAACTCAGCAGGTGCGCAGACAAGAGGTGGAGCACTGGAAGAAGCTGATTCGGGTATTGAGCCACGAACTCAACAATGCCTTGGCTCCCATCACCTCACTCTTATCCTCGGCGAGGAAGGTCAATCAAATGACCCATCAAGATCCGCGCCTGGGACAAATCTTCGAAAGTATTAGTGAACGAACCGCACACTTGGTATCTTTCCTCGAAGGGTATCGCGAAGTCGCTCGCTTACCGCGACCAGCTCCCCGTTCGGTTGACTGGAAAGTCTTTCTACGAAGCATCGAGTCTCAGAAGAAATTCAAACAAGTCGGCGAGCTACCAGAGGCTCCAGGCTATTTCGACCCGATTCAGCTCGAGCGAGTTATCGTGAATTTGATCAACAATGCTCTCGAGGCGGAAAGCTCCCGTGGAGACATCGAAATCGAAGTTCTCGAAGAAGAGACGCGCTTTCGGATCGACGTCATGGATCGAGGAACGGGCATGCCGGAAGCAGTCCTCAAACAAGCAATGCTCCCCTTCTTTTCGACGAAAAGAACAGGAACGGGAGTCGGACTAGCGCTTTCGAGAGAAATCATCGAAGCGCACGACGGACAACTCTCGCTGGCCAACCGGGAAGGCGGAGGACTCATCGTTTCTTGTTCGCTTCCCAAGGCCGCGCCCATCCAACGTACGTCCCTGGGTCGCATCGCTACCGCAACGCCGGTGCGCAAGGATGCTTCGTCGGACTAAGGCGCATCTCGTATCCCGCAAGCTGGCGAGATGCACGCAACACGGCACACACACAACGACGAAGCCACTTCCGGTTACAAGATGTATTTTAGCTGGCTTTATAAGATAGAGAGCTTCAACTCGAAAACGTCGTCCCCAGGAAAATTAGAGGGTCATCTAAAAACGCGCCAACAGTGCCCACCAAGTGGCAGCCGGTAAGGCCTGAGGTATAAAGAGTTAGTATGAAGGTCGTTGCTTCCAAAGCGCTAGGACTCACGCTTTCTCTTGGTCTTACGGTTCCGGTCGTTTCCTGCGGCATCGCCGACGGCTTGACCGACGTGGGTTCGACGCTTGGCAGTCCAGACGCAGCGCTCATTGACGCTCCTGGGCGACGCATCGGTGAGGGACGATTTCGCAATTTGACGGTCGACGGCACTTTCGACGAAGGTGGCCACGTCGTTGCTCTCCAAGACTCAGAAGACGGCTCTCAAGTAGTCGTGCTCCCTTATCCCGAAGGCTCATCATGTACCGTAGCTCCTGCAGTGTCTTTCGAAAGGATCACCTCACGCATTTCGGTCGAACTTCCTGGGGTATTCGCCGTTCAGGCCGATGAGGACAAGAACGGGCGCGGCACAATCAAGCTCGTAAACTTTGATTGCGAAGAGGTCTACCCGAACATTGTGGACGCGCGGCTTCCGAAAACGCTCTTCCCGAGTAGCGAGCCTGAGGGCGTCTTGAGCATCAATGGCGAAGGATCGCTCCTGATGATCAATCCAGCGCTCGACGCGCTACGAGAAATCGACAGTGGAATATCCCTGGCCCGCACGTCCAGAGAGTACATCTTCGCGCGCAAAGATGGTAAACTCGTCGTCTTTGACCAGCAGCTCAAGAAGCTCGACACCTTCGGAACAGGAGTCGGAGACTTCGTAGTAGGCCAAGGTTCCCGAACCTCACTTGCCTTCTACGAGGGAACGCAACTTTCGGTATGGAGTGAGGAAGACGGCGTCACCCACTTGTCTGACGCTGCATGCGAAGCGACGTTTTGGGGGAACGACGTTCTTGCCTATTATGAACCCTGCGAGGAGCGTCGCCTTCGAGTACACGTGCTCCGCTCTCAGCTCACCGAAGACAGCAGCTCCGATGATTTCGTAACCCTGATCGGACCTGATCAGGTCGCTAGTTTGGACGAACGGGCAACCATGTGGGGCGTGAACGGCGATACCACCGAACTCCTCGTGCTTCTAAGCAAAGACCCGAGCCGCAAAGGGAAGCTGGTGCGCGCCAGCCTCCCCTCTAAGCTTGAAGAAGACGCAAGCGAGATCGAGCTCGAAGTCGAGCAACTAAGCGAAGAGAACCAAGTGGCGGCCTTTCTCAACTCCGAAGTCCTGCTCAACTTCGATGGTGCTGTCGGAGACCTGGTCGAGTTCGAACGGGACGAGGATGGTGCCCCTCAAAGCTCCGTTGTTCTAGCCGAAAAGGTGGTTCGCTTCCTAGGAGGCAGCATTTATTCGCCCCAGGGAATCCTTTCGAACTACGATGGTGTCGTAGGCGATCTCGTTCAGCTCGAGCGCGCTCAGGAAGGCGAAGTCGACAGCACGACTCTCCTCTCTGATGTCCCCACCCAGTCCTCCACTACAGAGCCCGAGACCGGCCGCTGGACAGTTCTCGGTGACTCGAAAGATGGGGCGACCGGTACCCTCTATCTGAGCGAGAGCTCGCGTGGTCCTCTGAATGCCATTGCCGAAGACGTCTGGGTCAATACTGCACGCTTCCTTGAGGAGCCTCGTGGTGTCTCCTACCTGGCAGGAGAAGAAGATGGCTACGCTCAATTGCAAGTCTATCTTATTGAGTCGGGACTCACGATCACGATCCACAATAAGGTGAACGAATACCGCGTCTTGCCCTGGCCCTCACCTGGTATTCTCTACGCCGTTCCAGAAGGCGAGGATCAAGGGCTTTGGTATGCGAAAGCCAGATAGACCCAGACCCGTTCCTGCTCCTACGCCCCATTAATCAAAGACGTGACTCGCCGTTGATGCTGACATCAGCGAGCGAAGGGATACCAAGCATGGGTGAATTTAACGTCGATTACAAAGACGAATTGGTCGTGGTCCAGCTCCCGCCTCGCGTGGATGTCACAAACACCCGCCTCTTCGTCGAAGCCCTGCAAAAGGAACTAGATGCTGATCACTTACGCATCGTGCTCAACCTCGAACACACTCAAGCTGTCGACTCGACAGCTTTGGGAGCAATCGTGCAGGTCTTCAAGACCCTCAAGAGCCGTGACGGCACCTTGAGCTTGTGCTGCGTGGGAAGCGGTGTTCGTCGAGTCCTTGCCATCACCCGTATCGACCGCGTGTTTCCGATTTACGAAAATCTCGAAGCCGCACTTAGCGCGTCCGCGAATCAGTAAGCCATGGGTGCGCCGTCCTTCGCCCCCGAATCGCATTCGATTCTCGTCGTAGACGATACGGCGGCGAATCGTAGACTCTACGGTACGCTCTTGAAAAAAAGTGGCTTTCACGTCCGAACCGCGGAAGGCGGCAGGGAAGCCCTCAGCCTCATCGACGAATCGATCCCTTCCCTCGTCGTGCTCGACTACATGATGCCCGAAATGGACGGCATTGAGGTACTCAAGCGATTACGCGCCGATGACACTACGGCGCGCCTGCCAGTCGTGATGCTCACCGCATCGGCAGAACCGGACCACATCGACATGGCTCTCGGAGCCGGAGCCAACGACTACATTACCAAACCGGTCAACGGAAAGCTCTTGGTGACTCGTCTGCGCGCGATGATTCAGGCCAATGCCCATCGTGACCTCTCCAAGGCAAGTAAGCGAAACGAGGCCCTCGTCGAAGAGCTGCAAGAGGCAGCGCGAGTTCAGCAGGCCCAGCTTCCGGATGTTCCCCTCAAATGGATGGATTGGCGCATGACCGGTGCCGTCGCTCCTTCCGGCGCGGTAGGTGGAGACCTCTTCGACCTCGTTCCTTCTGAAGACGGATGTTTCGTCTTTTTGCTGGACGTATCCGGGCACGGCACGGGCTCGGCTCTCGTGGCCGCCGAGACGCGCAGCGAACTACGTCACCTGTTGGGGCGCGGCTCTTTGAAACACGCTGTCGAGACACTCAACACACATCTGGCGAAGCGAGCAACCGGAAAGTACTGCTGCCTTGCCGCGGCTCATCTCAAGGAACGTTCGGCAGAAATCATCAACGCAGGCCTACCCCCGGTCGCCATCTTGAGAGGAAATCAGGTCAAAAAGCAAATCTGGGGAAGCGGTCTCCCGATTGGGATGTTTGAAGACAGCGAATACGAAGTGCTTCACCTCGATCTCGAAGGAGGAGACCGAATTATCATGCTCAGCGATGGTTTGACCGAACCTTTTGGAGCGACCGACGACGCAGCCGCCGCGATCGAACGTCTTGCCCTCTGGCCAACCGTGGACGACGAAGTACCCTCGGGAGAGGCTCTGCGCTCTCGAATTCGACAAGTCACCAAAAGGTCCGCCCCCGAACTGCGTGACGATGCCACCGCGCTTATCTTGGTGCTTTCTGGCACAGTTTCAGAGCACCTCAAGCTGCTCGCTCGACCCGACGCCATTCCGCGTGCGATCCGCTGGGTCTTGGATCAGTGCCCAACCTGGGTTGACCCGAGCGCGGTGGATCACGGTCTCACCGAAGCGCTGACCAACGCGATTCTCCATGGTTCTCTGAATATGGGCTCCGCGATGAGAGCAGAAGGAGAAGGTTACGCCGACTACCTGACTCTCGCGGAGCAGCTCCCCGACAGACCGGGTTTCACGGACCGTCATGTCGAACTCAGAGTCGCCACCAACTCGGAGTCGTTTGGGGTGCGAATTTCATGGGAAGGCTCCCCTTGCCCCGTCAACGAACAAATGCCCCATTCGATTCGCGGTGTTCCCCGCCACAACGAAAGTCCAGAGACTCTCCTACAAACCTCTGGCATGGGGATGAATATCATTCGCACTCTATTTGACCGGGTCGTGTGGGATGCGAGCGGCATGGGGCTGGAAATCTGGATGCAGAAGTCCATGGCTGGTCGAGACCGGACGATTCAACCGTCGATGGGCTAGTTCATTCGGCGCAAAAAGGTCATGAAGTTCCGTCGAAACGAGCCGTAGCGGTAACACAGGGTGCGGAAGAACAGGTGCTGAATTGGTGACAACGAGCGCGCAATCTGCTTCGGGGGAAGCTCATGAGGTGCCGACGATGGCGACAGCCGAATCGCCCGAGGCAGAGCGACACAAGAGCTCACTACTCACCGCCCCCACCCCGAACAACACTGGGATCAGCCCCGCTCCGAGGGTGGACGACTGCGACAAGCGGGCCACTCCGCAAGACAGACCACGGATCATGGATGCCACTGCCGGGTTCGACCTGGAGGAGCTGGCTCCCTATCGAGTACCAAGCACAATCCCAGGGACAGAAGAGGACGCCGCCGCCTCATCACACCGTACCGCCAGGCAACCGGAACCGGGACAACGGGTGGGACGGTATCTGACTGAAGAGATCCTAGGACGGGGCGGCATGGGGCTGGTACTCCGCGCCAGGGATGACTTGCTTCAACGCGAAGTGGCCATCAAGGTAATATTGCCTCAATATCTAGCCCAAGATCCCGCCGCAGGATTTCGCTTTCTGAGAGAAGCCGAGATCGTTGCGCGTCTCGAACACCCCCACATCATTCGCGTGCTTGACGCTGGCTTGGACGCCGGAATCGCCTACCTGTGTTTCGAATACGTGAAAGGACAGACCTACAGTGCCTTGCGCGATCAAGGGGTAGCCTCTATTCAACAGGCGGTCGACCTTCTCATTCCTATTCTCAGCGCGCTGTCTTGTGCTCACCGCCTTGGAGTGGTTCATGGCGACCTAAAGCCTTCGAACCTGCTCCTTTCGAAGGATTATGCCGAACGTCCCCACCCTTGGGTTCTCGACTTTGGAGTCAGCTTCTTCTCTGGCGTCGAAGCTGGCCTCGATCCAACGAGGAAACGAGTAAGCGGGACCCCCGGATACCTCGCACCAGAATGGCTGGATCAGACGGGAGTGGATGGCCGCGCCGATTGCTTTTCGTTGGGCTGCGTTCTCTACGAGATGCTCGCTGGAAAGGGCCCCTTTGCCGGTATTAAGCGTTTGTCACAAGCAATCGATGCGGCAAAAAGGCGAAACTACCCCGATATTTGTAGAGTAAGCGGAACACCTCGTCGCCTAGGAGCCATCATTGATCGTGCCCTTTCGCCCGATCCGAAAGAACGCTTCGATACGGTAGCTGAATTTGCTCAACACCTGCTTGAGTTCGCATCCGAAGAAATAACTCTTCACTACCAGCGCGAGTTCGCCCCAAAGGACAGGGGAGACGTTTCGGACTGAATAGCGTCGCCCGAACTTATTCCTTCCAGGCGACCGCATGCAGTTCAAGAAAGACGCTCCCTCTCTTGAACTGGATTTAACGGCTCTGCCGTTGCTCGGCTCATACGCTTATCCCAGTTCCAAGTGCTGCACGCAGACTAAGTTTCTCTGTCAGTTCCTGAACGCTGAAGGGCTTGTGGATCGTTGGAGGAAGACTCGGATCGCTCCCTTCGGCAGGCGCCATACCGGTCATAAAGCAGAAACGCTCACCTAGTTCAGGACGATTGGCTTGCACCCAGGCCCAAAGCTCCATTCCTCCGCCCTCGGGCATCACCATATCGCTCACCACACAATCGACTTCTAGCCCCTCGCGCAACAGGCTGATGGCTTCCCAAGCCCCGAAAGCTTGCCTCACGGTAGCGCTTGGCCCGATCATGCGCTTAACCGAACGAATCACCAAGGGTTCATCATCGACGACAAGAAGGTGGAGGGACTGCGCCTCGTCAAAACGATGTGGTAGGGGAGGCTCGCTCTTTTCTTTCTTGTGCTCGACCCGACGCAAAGCATTCGCGGGAGACTGAAGGGAATCCCCAGCGGGGAGCACAACCCGGAAAACGCTGCCGACGCCCGGGGTACTGTCAACCTCTATCCATCCCCCCATGCGTTTGACGATACCAGCACACACGCTGAGACCCAGCCCGGTCCCCGCGTTCTTGGTACTAAAAAACGGGTCAAAAATACGATCGATCTGGGATTGTTCAATCCCACAGCCGTTGTCCTCAACAGAAATATATACATTGACCCCGGTCTGCCAGGTTCGAACCATGATCTGGGATGTTCGTTTCTGACCAGGATCCATAGATTGGGCCGCGTTGAGCACCAAGTTGAGAATCACCTGGGACAAGCGGGAACTGTTCACCAGTACCGATACCGGAAGTCCCAGAGTGTGGCGCACCTTCACTTGGCCTCGTAGGCGAGCATCGGCCAGCTTGAGAGTATCCGCGACAACCGCGTTGATATCGACATCCGAGACCACATCGTCGCTGCGCTTGAACTCACGAAGATCGGATGCGATTTTGGCCACCCGTTGTACCCCCAGAAGTGCGTCTTCGAGCAGGTTTGCTAGTTCTGACTTCTGGGGGACGGTCGCAGGTATCGCATCGAGAAGCCGAAGGCTGTCGTGCAAAGCGGGGAGGACGAAAGTGAGTGGGTTGTTGATCTCGTGGGCAACGCCGGCGACCAACATACCTAGACCAGCCAGGCGAGAGTCATCCTTGTTTCTAGCACTAGGAAGAGCCTGTTCTGGCGTATCAAGCAGAAGGAGCTGCCGACCAGTCTTCTCGCCGTAGATTCGAACGGCAGCACTTTGTTTTCGCCCCAAGAAAGATTGCAGGGTAGCCTCCCTATTTTGTCGAGACGCTTCCGCGGAAAATTGCCCCCAATCCGAGACCAACGGCAAGAGTTGCTGCACGTCGAGACCAATGAGCTGGACCGGCTCGGCGGCCTGCACCATGGCGCAAGCTGCCTCGTTCGCCCACACGACCTGGCCATGTTCGACCAAGAGGAACGCATGGGGCAAGAACCCTAAAACTTCCTCGGCGCGAACCGACCAACTCGGATCGTTCGCAGTGCCGACCCAATGACTCTGCGGTGGGGCAGATGGCTGCCCTGCTTCCTCAGAGTTTTCGAAACTTAGGGCGAAATCTCCTTCGACTGACCCTGAAACACCCATTGAATCCCTTCCAACCATCCGTTGGTTCCCGATGAGCTCGCTTCGAACAGAACCTTTACCCGATAGGTCTGACCATCACCGAGCCAGATCCGCAGGTCCACCACTTCTCGGCACACTCCTTCTGGTCCCGCTACGACAAATTCGTCACAACTCTTAAGAGCGCGCATGAGCAAATCAGCGTCTTCTTCCTCGACTTGCTGAAGCGCACGCTTCCGAGCCTCGCCGCCCGCAGCCAAGTCTCGTACGATCAATCCCAAGATGCGGCGTTCGGATCCGGCCCCCGGCGCCGCCAAGAAGTTCGTTCCTTCCAGGTTGTGGGCAGCTCCTTCCGCTGTTCGAGAGTGAACCAATGTGATCCGCACCATTCCCCTAATGCGTTTTTTGTTGCGACCAAAAATCGGTGCAATCCGAACGAGTTCTCCCACGTTGCTCTGATCAGGTCGGCGCATCTGTAGGTAACCCTCCCAGCTCTTCCCACTCGATACCTGAACCACAGCTTGTTCCCAGATTTTCAGCTGTTCGGGAGCAATTAGATCCGATGCCTGTGTGGAAGAGAGGTAGCGAGCATCTCGCCCCGCCAGCTCAGCCAACGAGGGGTTGGCGTACTCGACTTCGCCGGATTCGGCGATGAGGGCGACTGGTAGGTTAATCGAGTCGAGCGCCGTGCGAATATTCTGATTCGTCTCGCGCAGACGTTCCAGGTTCGTGATGTCCGTAATCGAAATCACAACGCCATCATGGCCCGGGTTTCCGACGAGAGGACGTAGACGCACCAAGAGAGTCGCCCCGGCGGGCGATGTATCGACGATTTCTTCTAGAGGTTCTTTTTCGCGCAAGCAGCGCGCGCAGGCTTCGAGGAAGGGAAACCCACTGAGCGCATGGGTAAAGTGCCCCAAGGGACGCCCGATATCGCCCTCCATCACGGCCATATAATCCTGAATCCTCGGATTGAATCGGCGCACTCGGAGCTCACCGTCCAAGAAGAGCACTCCATGGTCCACCGTCGCCAGAAGAGTGTCGAGATCCGTATTTAGGGTTCCTAGCTCGATAATCTTCTGCTGGTGCTCCATATTGACGGTATGAAGCTCTTCATTCACCGATTGGAGTTCTTCGTTGACGGACTGCAGCTCTTCATTAGAGGCTAACAGTTCCTCATTCGTCGCCTGCAGTTCCTCATTCGATGACTCCAGCTCTTCAACCGTGTTTTGGAGCGACTCCCGAGTAATCAGGATATCGTGCTCGAGCGATTCCACTCGACGTTGAAGGTCCGCCTCGATGTCGGTGAGGTCGAGCACCTTAGGCTCGGACGCCTCCTCCCCGAGCAACTGATCCGAGGCATTTCCACGCTCGACGAACAAAGCCATCAGGTTGTTTCGCCCGCCGACGCCGCGAGCCCTGAGGTTGACGGTTTCGTCTGAGCCCTCGTAGGCGAGCCTGCGCGCCTGCGCTTCTTCGCCACGCAGACCTTGGGCAACGAGAGACTCGACTGCGGGGCGCAAGCTTGGAGCCAAGAGGGCTCGAATATCTGTGGTGGATTCTCCCTCGGGAAAGCGTAGGAGCTGCCGAGCAAAAGTGCCGTGCTGGTAAAGCAAACGATACTGGTCGTTGATCAGAAAGTGGGAGGGAAGAAATCCCTCGGATAGATCATCGTGCACCTTGTGCCAGTCGATCTCTGCGCGTCGCGCAGAAGGAAGCACCTCCCCGTGCATGCGATTCTGAGAAGGAACGGGGGGTGCCCGCATCTTCCAATCGAGGCGCGGCCCCCGGCGGGGTGCCTTGTTTTGAAAGATACGCCACTTGGTATCCACGGCAGCAAACTCGGCCGCCTTATCCGCGCCCGATTCGCTCGGCCCCAACCACAACAGACCTCCTTGTTTGAGAGAGAAGGAAAACCCATTGATCAGTTGGTGCTGAGCGTCTGGCTGAAGGTAGATGAGCATATTGCGACAAACCACCAAATCGAGGCGCGAAAAGGGCGGATCTCTCAGAGCATCATGCTGAGAGAAGACGATACGGTTCCTGAGACTCGAATCGCAGACAAAATAACCATCATCGTTGCGGCGAAAGAAGCGCGCTTGCTGCTCCGCTGGAACTTCTCGCATCGACTCGGCCGAATACTCCCCGCGGCTGGCGCGTCGAATCGCAGAGTCGCTAACATCGGTCGCGAAAATCTTGAATTCGCGTTTGGGCGACCGATCCAAGAGTTCCTGCCAAAGCAGCATGCCCACCGAATAGGCTTCTTCTCCCGTCGAACAGCCGCAGATCCAACAGCGAAGGGGTTCTACTGTGTTCGGTAGCTCACGTATCACCTCTCGAAGACGCTCGAAGGCCTCCATATCGCGAAAGAATCGTGTGACTCCGATAAAGAGATCGCCCACAAGCGCTTCACGTTCGCTTCGGTCCTCGCGAAGAAGCGCAACATAGGCGCTCACCGTTTCTGAGCGAGACAATGCAATCCGGCGCTCCACTCGGCGCCGAACGGTCGCTTCTCGATAGTTCGAAAGATCCACATCTTCGTGCTCCACCAATACTTTGAGCACGCTTTCCAAGGTGGCCGGACTCTGGGTGAACGCTTTCACTTCATGAGAGGTGATCTGCTCAATGCGAGAAAGGATCTCTTCCGGAGACAAGCACAAGTCGTGGCAACGCGCATTGATCACGCTGCGCGGCATGCCGTCAAAACGAGCCGAATCTGGTGACTGGGCGACAACGAATCCCCCCGCCTCCTTCACGGCTCGGGCGCCATCCGTCCCATCGCTACCTGTACCACTGAGGATCACAGCATAGGCGTGCTCGCCTCGCTCTTCGGCCAAGGAAGCAAGAAAGCGATCGATCGGACGATGGAGACGCATCGCGTCGTCTCGCGGCTCCACCAGGATGGTATCGCCGTGTAGACTCAAGACCGTCTTGGGCTCTAACACATAGGCCGTGCCTGACTCCAACTTGGTATCGCACGTTGCCTTGACGACTTTGAGGCTCGTGTGACGCCCCAAGAGCTCAGCCGTCATGCTGGCGTGGTCGGGGGCAAGATGCTGTATTACGACGATAGCCGCAGGATAGTCAGCAGGACAAGGCTCAAGCAAAGCCTGGAGAGCCTCAAGGCCACCAGCCGACGCTCCCACCCCTATAACACGCAACTGATCCCGCTCGTACTTCGGACTTTCCATCACCATATGCACCCCCTGCTCGAAAAAAATTCACTGAATGTTGTCTACTCAACTGGGCTCGGGTGGCCAGCTAGCCAAGAACCAAAAACGCATCACTCCATCCAACACATTTCGGAACCCCTCCACTGAGTCTGGTTTGCGGAGAAATGCGCAAGCCCCTTGCCTGTAGACCTCAAGCAAATCTTGCGGGTCAGAGTTGTCTGATAGAACGATAACGGGGAGATGTGTGAGCGCGAAGTCGTTTTTGATCTCTTCGAGCACCTGAAGTCCCGACAACCCCGGAAGCCCGAGATCCAAGACGACCATACCCACTCGGGACTCAGACGGGCGGCCTACCCTGAGCCATGCAAGCGCCGCCTCTCCTGTGTGTACCAAGTGAACCTCACCTACCTGCGGATGGCTTCGCAAAGCCCTTTGAGCCGCTTTGGAATCGAACTCGTCGTCCTCAACGAGTAGGACATCCACCTTAGGATTCATGGCTTCGATGTTGCAGCGGAGGCCCCACAAAGGCAAGCGCTGCTTTCTCACCCTAGCCAATGGACAAGCCCTGCGACAACGAGGGCGTCTTCTTCATGAAACAAAGCGACGCCCGCGACGGAAGAGTTCCGCGCGGGCGTCAAACACATACCCAAGTATTCAAGAGGAGAACGGGGAGGCATTCCTCGTCTCAAAGTCGATTCAGCCCGGCAACCAATGGCTATCCCAAAGCGGGGGCGCCCGGGAGCCCCTCAGCCCCCAGATTGGCGCCGTTGAAAGGCAGGAGTGTCCCAGTCGGTGTCTAGACTGGAAGGAAAGCTTTCCCTTGTCGTGGTCGAGCGACGTGAGAACACCGGAGCAGGAGCCACCTCAGGTCGAGAGGATTGCTCGACTCGAGGCTCTGCCGGGGCGACCGAAGAACGAATAGCTGGACGTGAGCTGACCGAAGCAGCTTCAAGAGCACCGGCCACGTCTGCAGGTTGTTTGTCGAAACCGGTAGCAATCACGGTGACCTTGAGCACATCGGCCATTTCTTGGTCGATAGAAGCTCCAAAGATGATGTTGGCGTCTTCGTGAGCTTGCTCTTGGATCAAGGACGCAGCCTCCTGGATTTCTTTCATGCGCATATCCGCGCCGCCCACGACATTGATGAGCACCCCTGTGGCCCCTTCGACCGAAATGTTGTCGAGGAGCGGCGATGTAATCGCTTGTTCCGCTGCAATGCGAGCTCGTCCCTCACCCTTGGCGCACCCCGTTCCCATGAGAGCTCGTCCCATGTTGGCCATTACCGTGGTCACATCGGCAAAGTCGACGTTGACGATGCCATCAAGGGTGATCAAGTCACTGATGCCGCGAACAGCCTGGTAGAGAACTTCGTCTGCCTTTCGGAAGGCTTCGACGAAAGTTAGTTCGTCATCGGCCAAGGACATCAACTTCTCGTTCGGAATCGTGATCAGAGTATCGACGGTATCCGAAAGTGCGGAAAGGCCGTTGTCCGCCCGACGCATACGTTGCCGCCCTTCAAATTGAAACGGCTTAGTCACCACGCCCACGGTCAAAGCACCACATTCACGGGCGATCTGGGCGATCACCGGAGCCGCACCTGTACCCGTTCCGCCCCCCATTCCGGCAGTGACGAAAACCATGTCGGCGCCCTGGATGTGCTCCTTGAGCAGACTCGCATCCTCCATGGCAGCTTTGCGACCGCGCTCAGGATCCGCTCCCGCGCCAAGTCCGCGTGTAATGTTTGCGCCGATATGGATGCGGTCAGCAGCCGAATTGGCGTTGAGGGCCTGCACGTCAGTATTGACGCTCAGGTAGTCTACGCCTTCGAGCCCGAAATGGATCATGGTGTTGATCGCGTTGTTACCCGAACCGCCTACACCGATCACTTTGATCTTGGCGCGGTACTCCGAGCTCTCGTCTGCGAATTCAATAGAAAAACTCATTCTGTCCTCCACTTGGCACCTAGGTGCCGACGCCTGGATTCGAAAGGGCTGCCTCTTCCCCTAAAACCAGGACGTTTGGTCATCATAATTGGGTTGTGTTTAATTAGTTATTAATGCCCGAATGCAAGTTCGGGCAAAGATTTCGTCAAAATGCTCCGCGGAGCCAGCCGATGAGTCCCTTGCCCAAGTTCGATGGCGCAGCCTCGGGAAGCTCAGGTGACTCGATCATCTCAGCTCGAGTTTCTGCTTCACTGATCTGGCGTGCTGCAAAACGAAGCAAACCGACTCCCGAGGCGTATTGTGGACCTTGAACAAGCTGAGTGAGCCCGCGGACCCCAACTGGAAAGCCCATACGCACTGGCATGCCCAAAACTTCTTCAGCACACTCCACCATGCCTTCCATGAGGTTCGCACCACCGGTGAGAACGGCCCCAGCACTGACACCATCCACCAACCCGGTCTCCTCGAGACGCCGTCTGATTTCGTGGAAGATTTCTTCGCAGCGCGGTTCGATGATATCGCTGAGCAAACGGCGAGGGACTCGACGGGGAGCATGCCCGCCGACGCCTGGCACCTCGACCTCTTCGTCGTCCGCAATCATCCGACTGAGAGCACAGCCGTAGTTGCGCTTGAGCCGCTCCGCCTCGCCCGCAGGGGTTCTCAGTCCCGCAGCTAGATCGCTGGTAATATTGTTTCCACCAACAGGAATCACACTGCTGTGGGCGATTCCACCATCGCCATAGATGAGCATATCGGTGGTCCCACCACCGATATCGATAACCAAAACGCCGATTTCCTTTTCGTCTTCGCTCAGGACGGCATCGGCACTCGCCAAAGGCTCTAGAACAACGTCCGCGACATCTAGACCACAGCGCTCCACGCAACGCACAACGTTCTGAACACAGGAAGTCGCTGCAGTGACGAGATTCACGCGTGCCTGAAGTCTCACCCCGCTCATCCCGACCGGGTCGCGAATGCCATCTTGATTGTCGACAACATACTCTCGAGGCAAAACGTGCAAGATCATGCGGTCTGCATCCACAGGCACCGCGCGCGCGCCTTCGAGAACCCGCTCGACATCGGCCCCGGTCACTTCGCGCCCGCTGACGGCGCACATACCATGGGAAGAGATGCTCCTGATATGGCTCCCTGCGATGCCGGCGTAGACCGTATCAATCTCAACCCCGGCACAATTTTGAGCAGCGTCAATCGCTTCGCGAATCGCTCGTACCGTCCAGTCGATGTTGGTTACAACCCCTTTACGCAATCCGCGGCAAGGAACGTTTCCTACGCCAAGGATGGTAATGCCCTCAGAATCCACCTCGCCGACAACGGCGGTAACTTTTGTGGATCCGAGGTCGAGACCAACGATAATTTCGGGGCAATCTGAGTGGCTTGTCATCATCAATTCCTGGAGTCCTTCCGGACCAAAGTGCTCTCAAAAGGCTGGGGCGACGCTGCCACAAGGCCGAATCCGTGGCCAAGTTTTGATAAGAACTTCAGACGACCACCGGGGGCAGGACGGAACGAACCGCTCGGGGCCCAACAACCACAAAAAAGCCGACCTTCCTCGACTGTGCCAGAGCACTTGTTTCCAAAGCGTCGACGGTGAAAAGGCGACCCGTCTTCAAAGACGGACTTGAAACCAATGCCCTACTGGACGCGCACGACCACTCGCTCGGGGTGGGCTTCGTTGTCCAGGAATACCACGCTCGGCGTCGCGCCGTTGCGAAGGGTTTTGCGCAAAACTCGTTCCGCCCGGAGAAGCCGTTGTTTGAACGGGGGCGGCCCAAGATGAAGGGCTATCCCTGTGGAACCGACGACCAAGGTGGTGTGACCAGAATCCTTCAGATGGACTTCTTCGGGAGGATAGCTCTTGGCGACCGATAGATGCTCATAAGAGCGAATGAGAGCCAAAATGTCGCGCAGACGTTCTTCCTCCAAAGCACGATCACGCCGTAGACGATCAACCGACAATCCCGTAATCAGTGGCAAATCGCGGGGATCGCCCAAGCCTGCTTCTTTGAAGGGGACTCCCGCTTCGTCGACGAGAAAGGTCCTTCCTTGAAGAACAAGAGCGGCACGAGCGGCTCGTTCATGCACCTGGATGGAGACTCGATTCGGAAGGTTGCGAACCACCTGAGCCCTTTCTATCCATGGGCTCTGTACGAGTGCGTTCTGCGCCGCTTCTACGTCCAAAGCGAATAGATTTTCGCCGGTCGTCAAGCCAGAAGCCGCCAGAATGTCCTCTCGAGAGAGGCGCTTTGTCCCCTCGATGGAAATCTCTTTGACCGAAAAACGAGGTGTGGTGCGGGCGTAGCGGTAGACACCCCAGGAAATCCCTGAGACGGCACCCAAGATCAAAGTCACTCCGACAATCACCTTGAGACTGGTGAGCACCCACCCCCAAAGACTGCGCATCTTGCGGGGCTGGGCTTCAGGGATGAAAGGAACCTCAGGATCGGCAGGAGCGCGTCGAGAGGACTTCTTGGAGTGAAAGTGGCGCCGATTCGTCAAGAACTTACCCTCCAGAAGTCGCGCGCAGGCGTCCCGCCACTAGCTTGAGGACCTTGTTGATGTCACCAGCTCCAAGGCTCAGAACCACGTCTCCTGCACGAGCCCCTTCTGCGAGCTGGAGGGCCAACTCGTCCCTGTCCGGCACATAGCGGACGTTGTGGTGACCGTGTTTGCGAATCGCTTCAGCGAGATGGGCCGAATCGGCCCCCTCGATCGGGGTTTCCCCAGCGGCGTAAACGTCGGCAAGCAACACTTCGTCAGCATCATTAAAGGCTCGCGCGAAATCATCAAATAAACTTGCAGTTCGCGAGTACCGATGAGGCTGAAACGCCACTCGGACTTGACCAGAGTAGGCCCGGCGTGCCGCGGAAAGGGTGGCACGGATCTCAACCGGATGGTGGCCGTAGTCGTCCACGAGGGCGACGCCACCGGGTTGGTCCACAACCGAGAACCGCCGCGCGACTCCGTGAAACGAGGACAGCGATTGGCGTAAGACATCAAAAGGCACCTCAAGCTCATCGGCGACCGCAATCGCTGCGAGAGTATTCTGCACATTGTGCTGCCCAGGCATACTCACCGTAAACTCGCCCAGACTTTTCCCGTGCCGGTAGGCGACAAAGCGAGTGAGCGTTCCCTCGTAAGAGATATTGCGAGCAGAATAATCAGCCTGCTGACTGAGCCCATAGGTGACATGGCGCCTTCGGACCTGGGGCAATAGCTGCTGTACGTCCGGGTGGTCGAGACAAAGAACCGCCAGGCCATAAAAAGGCACTTTCTCCACGAACTGAAGAAAAGCCTTCTTCAGGTTCTCGTGGGTGCCATAGTGGTCCAAGTGTTCTGGATCGATGTTGGTTACAACCGCGATCGTAGGACTCAACCGAAGAAAAGAGCCATCACTCTCATCCGCCTCGGCGACGAGAAGGTCCCCCGCCCCCAGCTTGGCATTACTGCCAAAGGAAGCCATCTTTCCCCCCACCACCACGGTCGGATCAAGACCCGCGGCGCGCAAGACAGTTGCCACGAGCGAGGTCGTGGTTGTCTTTCCGTGGGAGCCCGCGATTGCCACCCCGTATTTGACGCGCATCAGCTCGGCAAGCATTTCTGCTCGAGGAATCACAGGGATGCCCCGTTCGTGGGCGTGCGAGATCTCGGGATTGGTCTCGGCAATCGCCGAGGAATAGACAACTACGTCTGCCTCTTTGAGATTGGCGGCACTGTGTCCAACATCAATACGCACTCCGAGGGCGCGGAGAGCCTGAGTGTTTTCGCCCTCCTTGAGATCGGATCCCGATACCTCGAAATCGAGGTTGCAGAGGATCTCGGCCAGACCGCTCATCCCGATACCGCCAACACCAACAAAATGGACGTGACGTACACGACCTCTAAACATCAAGCTACCTCGCTCAAAGAATTCATCACGGACTGCTCACCTCCGGTGGGAGCGGCCCCCCTGATAGCAGGGTTTAGCCCCACCAGGGTCAAGAAATCTCTCGCC
Source organism: Polyangiaceae bacterium (assembly GCA_050300635.1). GTDB lineage: Bacteria > Myxococcota_A > Polyangia > Polyangiales > Polyangiaceae > NIC37A-2. The sequence goes on along the minus strand of JBNKYC010000023.1, from coordinate 298,334 downwards.
ACCTCATCAGCAGCCATCGGACGGCCGAGACGCATCGCCCGCTCGCCCATCTTAAAGAGCAGATCCCGGTCTTGGACCAGAGATTTCAGTTCTGCAAGAACGCGCTGCTCGCTCGCATCGCTTTCCACCACACAGCGAGCCGCACCAGCTTTCTCCAAAGACTCGGCGTTGATGCGCTGATGATCGCCAGAAGCATAGGGATAGGGGATCAACAAGCTCGGGCGACCCACGGCGGCGATTTCGCTGACGGCTCCCGCCCCGGCTCGACCGATGACCAGGTCGGCCTCGGCCAGCGCGCGCGGCATATCGGAAATGAAAGGAACAATCTCAATATCGTGGGAGGCCATTCGCCGTGGTCGAGACTTCTGACACTCAGCATACCGCTCGGTAACGGTCTCCAAATGACGGCGACCGCACTGATGAGTCACCTTAAGTTCTTGTTCGAGACCAGAAATAGACGCGGGCAGGATGTGGTTGAGAGCCTTGGCCCCCTGGGACCCACCGAGAATCAACAGCTTGAGCGGTCCGGACAAAGCGCGCTGGGGTACGGCCTCGAACCCGGGACGAAGAGGAACCCCGCTGCGCATCACCACACTTGGTGCAAAATGAGATTCGGTGATCTCGAAGGCGGTGTAGGCCCGTTGAATGAAAGGAGCGCACAGCCAATTCGCTAGCCCAATTACGCTGTTTGGCTCCATCAATCCGACGGGAAGCCCCAGAGTGCGAGCAGCCATCGTGACCGGCCCCGCAGCGTAGCCGCCAATTGAAAACACACCGACTGGCTGATGACGCCGAATCAGCTGTCGGGCTTCGGGCAGGAGGGCCGCTGCGCGAGTCACCCCACGCACTGCCCCGCTGACTCCACCGCCACGAATGGGAAGCACGTTCAACAACTCAAGCTCGAAGCCCTGCTCGGGCACAAAGCGGGTCTCCATTCCCCGCGACGTTCCAACGAAAACCGGACGAATTTCTGGCATTTGACGAACGAGCGCCTGCGCCACCGAAACCAGAGGAAAGACGTGGCCCCCGGTCCCCCCACCCGCCATCAGTACGGTAGGACGATTCATGCCGGTGCTCCTTCAGCCCACTGCTCGTCATCCACGCTACCGCCGAATGAGGCACCTGAGGCGAAGATCTGGGCCGATTCGGGGTCGGGACCGTGGGTAACCGAAAGAGAAGCTCTTTCGGCTCGTGGGCGCGAAATATTGAGCAGGACTCCGATGGCTGAGGCGTTCACCAAGAGCGATGAGCCGCCGTAAGAAACGAAGGGAAGGGCCAGGCCCTTGGTCGGCAGGATCGCCATAGCGACACCCAGATTGACGACCGCCTGAACGCCAAAAAGCATCGAAAGACCGAAAGCCAGATGGGACCCGAATTCGTCATCGGCAGATAGCGCCGTTCGGACTCCTCGGGCCACGATGAGGAGATAGGTGAGGCACAAGGCAACGATCCCTACAAAGCCGAGCTCCTCACCCACAATGGCCGAAATCGAATCCGTGTGGGCCTCAGGAAGGTAGAGGATCTGCTTGCCCTGCCCGAGCCCCAAGCCCGTAAGCTGACCGGAACCGAAGCTCATTACGGCCTGAAATGGCTGGTAAGCAAGATCTTGCCGATGCTCAATCATGTTGAGCCAGGCCAACATGCGCTCCCAACGATAATGACTAAAGCGAATCGCCCAGACGGCGAAAGCGCCTGCCAATATGCCAACCCCCGCTAGGTAACCCAGGCGGGCCCCGGCCACGAAAAGCATGGCCGAGGTCACGAACATGAGCACGGCGGCGCTCCCAAAGTCGGGTTGCTTCATACAAATGAGAACCAAACCGCCCGTCATCAGCATGTGAGGCACCATGCCGATCGAGAAGGATTTGACGCGGTCTCGCTTCTTGTCGAGAGAGTAGGCCAGCCACATGACCAGAGCGACTTTCGCCATTTCCGAGGGCTGCACATTGACCGGCCCAAGGCGGATCCATCGGGAGGCTCCGCCGACCGTGTGACCACCACCGACCACGGTGAGGATCATAAGCAAAGTTACAGCCCCCAGGGCAAAGTACGTCAGAAGGCGCAGCTTGTGATAGTCGAAACGCGAGACCGCCCACATGCAAAACACCGCAAAGAGGGCAAAAATCCCCTGACGGCGGACAAAATGATAGGGGTCCTTAAAAACAGTGGCTTCTACCACTCCTGCGCTGAAGACCATGACCACCCCGAATCCGAGAAGGCCAATCACGGCGGCAGCAAGGACGGGATCCATTGCCCCTGTTTTGGGGCTTTTTTTAAATAGGGCGCGGAAGAAATCCTTCACAGGTGGGTCTCCTTGAGCAGCGTCGACAAACTCTCCACTGCTTCAGTAAACCTTTCTCCGCGTTCTGAGTAATTTTTGAACATATCCAGACTGGAACAGGCGGGACTGAGCAGAACCGCATCCCCAGGACGCGCCAGTCGAAAAGCACGGACGACCGCTCCTTGGAGGGTCCGAGCGGTTTCGACGGGCACCCTCGCGCCCACCGCTTGTTGGATCCTCGAGGCCGCCTCCCCCAAGACAACCACTCCCCGGGCGCGCTCTTCGATTGCCGCAACCAGTTCGTCATAGGAGCCGTGTTTGTCGCGGCCCCCCGCGATAAGGACCCCTTTTTCTTCGGTCAGACCGCGCAACGCTGTAACAGCTGCCCCCACATTGGTGGCTTTTGAATCATCATAGAAGGTCACGCCGCTGTGCCGGCCCACCAAAGCCATGCGGTGCGGAAGGGCACGAAAACGTCGCAGCCCCTCCATGACGTCGTCCTCCGTAATCCCCGCGGCACGCCCCATCGCCACTGCCGCGGCGGCGTTTTCAAGGTTGTGCCGTCCATGAAGATCACACCCCTCCAGATCGAAACGGAGTTGAGTTGCGCGCTCTACAATGACCTTTCCGTCCAGCCCGTAGTCGCCCCCTACTCCAAAAGTAACCACGCGCCCTTGCCCTCGCCCCACCTGGCGTGCAGCCAAGTGATCGCCAACAGGACAGACAGCGACGTCCCCGGCGCGCTGATTGACGAAGCAGTTGCCCTTGGCGTGGCAGTAGTCGACAAACCGAGGATACCGGTCGAGATGATCTTCGGTGATATTGAGCAGGACAGCGACTCGAGGGCGGAAGCTCCGCAGGCGCTCCATTTGGAAACTAGACACCTCAAAAACAACCGCGTCCGTATCTTGACCCGGAGCTTCACAAGCGGGTTCCCCTAAGTTTCCACCAAGAAAGACGCGTCTCCCCGCTGCTTCAAGCAGATGGCCCAGGAGCACCGTGACCGAGCTCTTGCCGTTGGTCCCCCCGACAGCAAAAAGCGGTGCCTTGACGTAGCGACTTGCAAGCTCCGTCTCGCCAATGACCTCCACCCCGTGAGTGAGCGCCCGGTCCAGCGCCGCGAAATGAGGGACCCCTGGTGAGACGACCACCAAATCTTGTCTCTCCCACTCGATCCCCTGATGTCCCCCCAACTCAAGCTCACAGGTCAGCTTTTTCGCGCTGCCGGATAGGGCCTCCTTCGGACGAGAATCCGTCCCTGTCACCCTCGCTCCGAGACGCTCGAGCAGACGGATCGCGGCGCAGCCACTGGCTCCGAGACCTACGACGACAGCACTTTTACCTAAGAGGGGGGCTTCTGCGCTATGGACCTGACTTGTCATTAGCGCACCTTCAGTGAGGAAAGTGCGACCAGAGCGAGCAGGAGAGACACGATCCAGAAACGAACGATAATACGGGGCTCCGGCCACCCCTTCTTTTCGAAGTGGTGGTGAATGGGAGCCATGAGAAAGATGCGGCGCCCAAACAGTCGAAACGAGACCACCTGAGTGATGACGCTCACCGTTTCTAGAACAAAAATTCCGCCCAAAATGCAACTGAGCAGCTCGTTCTTCGTGAGCAGCGCCATCATCCCCAAGCCGCCGCCGAGGGCAAGTGAACCCACATCACCCATGAACACCTGAGCCGGATAGGTGTTGTACCAAAGAAACCCAATACCAGAGCCAATCACCGCCGCGGCGAAGATCGCGAGCTCAGCCATCTCGGGAGTGCCGGCGATGTCTAGATACTGCGCAAGAGGACGTCCGAAGAGGACGGAACCTGCAACGTAGGACCAGAGCAAGTAGGTACCAGAATTGATCATCACGGGGCCAATAGCCAAACCGTCGAGCCCATCGGTCAGGTTCACCGCGTTACTCGTGCCCACGATCACCCCCAGGGCAAACAACACATAGAGCCAGGGTGGCAGCTCGATGGGATGTTTGTCGAAAGCAAGAAAGGGGACGCTCAGACGATAGCGGATCTCGAGCCACCCCTCCGGCAGGCCTTCTTTGGCGTAAAAAAGATAAATCGCTGCGGCACCACCAATCGTCACCTGACCTAGGATCTTGTATCGCCCCGCCAAACCCTTGGTGTTCTTGCCAACAATCTTGAGGCGATCGTCAAGGTAACCGATGAGGCCGTATCCAGCGGTCACGGATGCCGTCAAGAACACGAAGACATTTTTTACGTCGGACCAGAGGATGGTGGGCACTAGACAACACAAGAGAATGAGCGCCCCGCCCATCGTCGGTGTTCCCCTTTTGCTGAAGTGGCTTTCGGGGCCATCGCTGCGGATGATCTGTTTGATCTGTTTACCCTTGAGTGTCCGAATAAACCAAGGAGCCAAGAGAAAGCTCATCAGCATGGCCGTCATGATGCTCATGATGGCGCGGAAGGGCGTGTAGCGGAGTACGTTGAGAGCACTGGCCCAACCGAAGCGTTGGCTGAGTGGATAAAGAAGCTCGTAGATCATGGTGGTTGAGGCTCTTAAGAGGCAGAAAGGGTCGAAGAGGTGTCGACCCCAAAGAAAGCGGTGAGGTCTTCGACCACACGTTCGGCTCGAACGCCACGAGAAGCTTTGACAACAACGACGTCTCGCGGCTGAACCAGACTGGCTAGCTCAGCTGTGACTAAGTTCGATTGAGCAAAAAAACGACAGGGGAAAGAGGACTGGGACTGACAGATCCGATAGGCCTCAACCGCGTCACCTTGGACAAAATAGGCACCAGCGACCTGAGTCCGGGCCACCTGTTCGCCCATCTTCCGGTGCTCTTGGAGCGAAAGAGCACCCAGCTCCAGCATTTCGCCCAGCACAATCCAAAGTCGGCCGCCTGTGCTAGCGGCGATCTCCAGGCCGGTACGCAGGCTGTTTTCGACGCTGGCTGGGTTCGAGTTGTAACTATCGTCAACGACGAAACGCGGCCCTTGCAGTCGAACGAGAGAGTGTCTCCCCGGTTCGCCGACTCGGCTCAGAGCTCGACCACATTGCAGGTCATTGAGGCGAGCCCGACAAAGAGCCTCGACAGCGGCGACCCCTGCCGCCGCAGCCAAGGCCCCCGCCTTCCCAATCAAAGACGAACGAAACTCCAGTTTCGATCCGTCAGAACGTTGCAACGAGAGGCGCACGACTTCGGGTGAAATCAACTCACGAGCCAAGATGCGCAGATCACGGCCGTCTTCTTCGCCGTAGCTCACGTGCCGAGGGCAAGACTCAATCTGACGGCGCACTCGCATGTCTTCCCCATAACCAACCGCCCATCCAAGAGGGTCGAGATATCGGAAGATAGCGCCCTCCTCGTCCTCTACCCCGTCTAGGTCGGACAGACCTTCGGTGTGCTCTAAGTCAATCAGAGTCAGGACCGCCACGTCAGGAGCCACAATCTCGCCCAAGGCTGCAATCTCGCCGGGGCAATTCGTTCCCAGTTCCAAGACGGCGTAGTCGTGAACCTCCTCTAGCCCCAAGAGAGTCATCGGTACCCCGATCCGGTTGTTGAGGTTACCTTGAGTTGATAAAACGCGCGCGCCGGCTAGCTGCCACGCCAATGCGGAAAGAACTGAGCGCGTCGTCGTCTTTCCTGCCGATCCTACGACGGCCGCGACGCGTACATCAAAACGTCGGCGATGGTGCGCGGCAAGATCACCTAGGGCACGCAGTGAATCAGGCACGATCACCACACTAGGAGCGAGGGGGCTCGGCGCCCCCTGTAGGGTGCGTATCAAAGACTCCGATTCGGCGCGATCTTCAAGCACCAGGATCGCAGCCCCCGCATCGCACGCGCTTTGAACAAAGGCATGAGCATCGAAACGCTCGCCTGACAGAGCAACGAAGAGGTGACCTTCTTTGAGCGCCCGCGTATCCGTCGTTACACCGCAGGCGCTCATCTGCCCCGAAAAGGCGACGCGCCCTCTGGTCGCTTCGAGCACCTCATCTAGGGTAAAAGGCGCCTTGTTTTCTGGAATAGGAGTCGCCACTCAGTCGCCTTCCTCCGCCGTGAATCTCCTTCGCCTCAGAGCAAGAGCAGCTCTGGCCTGCTCTCGGTCGTCGAAGTGCACACGCTCGGTGCCAAGGATCTGATAATCCTCGTGCCCCTTGCCGGCGATGAGCACGCAGGACCCAGACTTCGCTTCAAGAATGGCTTCGAGGATGGAAGCCTTTCGATCAGGCTCAACCTTGACCTCACCTTGCGCGGCGATCAACCCGGGAACAATGTCGTCCAAGATCGCTTGAGGTTCTTCTGTCCGCGGATTGTCCGAAGTAACGTAGATAGCATCAGCCAGAGCAGCAACAGCTCGCCCCATGAGTGGTCGCTTCGCACGATCTCGATCTCCTCCACAGCCGAAAACGCAGCTCAGTTGAGGAAAGTCAAGCGAACGTAAGGTGTGCAGCACTCGTTTCAACGCGTCCGGAGTATGGGCGTAGTCCACCACGACAACTATGTCGTCCAAGGGCCCCTCACAACGTTCCAGGCGCCCGGCGACGCCATTCGCCTCTGAGAGTGCAGCGCGGATGTCTTCGGGTGCAATGCCCAAACTTGCCAAGATCCCCCAAGCTACAAGCAGGTTTTCAAGGTTGTGCTGTCCAAGGAGAGAGGACGAAAAGGCCAGGTTCGCCTGACGATCGTGCACGGTCGCCGATAGGCCATGGCGTCCCAACGCGACGTGCTCGGCCCAAACCCCGGCACCAGCCGCACCAGCCGCGCTCACACCGAGCGACGGACAGCGCTTTTGGTAATGCGCAAAACACCTCGCGCCAACTTCGTCGTCCAAGTTGAAGACCTGATTTTGGGCTGGGTATTCATCAAAAAGACGCTCCTTTTCCCGTCGATACTGTTCAAGACTTCCGTGATAGTCCAAGTGATCCTGGGACAGGTTGGTAAAAGCAACGACTTCGAAATGAAGCCCGGCCACGCGTTGCTGCGCCAAAGCGTGGCTCGAGACCTCCAGCACGCAGTGGCTGGCGCCCTGCTCTTTGGCAAGCGTGAGCAGTGATGCCAATTGATCCGGCATGGGGGTCGTGAGACTGCTCGCCACTTTGGTTGGTCCGACATAGAACCCCAAAGTTCCGCTGCGAGCAGTGATTCGCCCCAGGGTATCCAGAGCCTGACAAACCAGACTTGCTACGGTGGTCTTCCCGTTGGTACCCGTGATGCCAACTAGTTTGAGATTTTGAGAGGGATGGCCGTGAATGGCTTGAGCGAGCATCCCCCAGGCGTAGGCCAAATCGGCGACTTCCAAGCGAGGTTCAAAGGAGACGCCCTCACCCGCTTGGCAGAGGATCGCCGCGGCCCCGTTGCGGAGAGCATCCGCCACGAAGAGCCGTCCATCGCTGCTTTCGCCTTGGCGAGCGACGAAGAGACTGCCCGAGCGCACCTTTCGTGAATCTTCAGTAATGTGGCTCACCAGAAGCTCCGCCTCTCCCACGAGAACGGCGCCCGGCACAAGCGAGGCAAGATCAGCGAGGCTACACGAGATGGTCACATCATCCTCTAACTGGCGGGACGAAAGACGAGATCAACACTCGTGCCCTTCTTGACCACTGTTCCCGGTGGCGGACTCTGCGAAGCGAGAAGCCCAGAGCCGCTCAACACCGGAACCACTCCGTTTTCTGTAAGGTGCTTGACCACGGTGCGCATGGGCGATCCAGTGAGATTAGGCAAGCGGATCTGATCTTGACCGACATCGCCTCTCTCAACGATTTCCTGAACGGAAGCGAGATCACCGTGCGCCTGGGCCCAGATCGCTTGAACTGCACGAGCCGGATCTGGACGGTGAGCGAGTGACTTGAGATCTTCGGGCTCGGTCCCCTTGGAGAGAACGCCCCGATAGCGCAAGACCATTTCGGCTACGCGTTGAAAGACAGGGGCAGCCACGGAACCGCCGGCGTGCTCCACGCGGGGCTCATCCATCGTCACGGTCACCACGACCTGAGGGTCATCGGCAGGAACAAAACCAGTGAAAGAAGCTACGTAGTTGTCGAGAGAATAGCGCCCAGAACGGGGATCAGACTTTTGAGCCGTAGCGGTCTTTCCCGCCACCTGGAAACCGGCAAGAGCCGCCTCCCCGCCTGTACCGCCGTCCTCGGTTACGGCCACGAGCATCTCGGCCAACTGTTTGGCCACCCGTTTACTGACGACGCGACGACGCACACGCGGTGCGCTTTCGCTCACCACCTCACCATCCGCCGTAGTGACTTTCTTGATCAAGCGAGCCTCCATCAGCTCGCCCCCGTTTGCTATCACCGCAGTCGCCATCGCCAACTGCACGTTGGTCACGCTGATGCCTTGACCGAATGAAGCGGACGCCGTTTCGACCTGAACCCAAGGGCGCCCGCGAGGACGCAAAGTACCCGCGGCCTCCCCCGGAAGAGGCAAGCCCGTTTCCTGACCAAAACCGAAACGGCGAAACGCTTCGTAGAGGTCATGCTCACCTAGCTTGAGACCTATCTTGGCCGAGCAAATATTGGATGATTGAGCCAGAATCTGCGACACAGGAAGCCACTCGGAGGGGTGGGTATCTCGAATGGTCACGTTGTCGACCCGCATGACCCCCTTTTCGCAGTAGAGCTGTTCTGTGGCCGAGAGAGTCTTTTTCTCGAGACCAGCAGCCACAGTAAAGATCTTCATGGTCGACCCGGGTTCGAAGGTGTCTCCTGTAGCGCGATTGCGGCGCTGACTCGGCTCGCTACGACGATAGTCATTGGGGTTGAACCCCGGGTACGACGCCAACGCGAGGATTTCCCCCGTATGAGGATCAGCCACGACGACACTTCCCCCTTTCGCCTCAAACGCCTTTGCGGAGGCAGCTAGGTGACGCTCTGCAGCAAACTGTATCCCCTGGTCGATGGTCAGCTGGATGTTGTGTCCTGCAAAAGCGCGTTCGTCCTCGATTCCGTCGGCGAAAATGAGTCGTCCGCTGCGATCACGCAAGCCGCGCAACTGGTCGGGATGGCCTTCGAGCTGTTCATTGAGAGAGTACTCCAGACCATCTCTACCTTTGCCGTCAGGAGAAACGAAGCCCAAGAGCGGCCCCGAAAGCTCACGCCTTGGGTAAAAACGCATGGGCTCGCCTTCGACCATCAAACCACGAATTCTCGGGCCGCTCTCGCCCTTGGAGAGTTTTCGGACAGCTTCGACCTGCTCAGAGCTGGCTCGACGGCGCAGCCAAGTCCATCGACGCTTGTTGAGGATCTTTCTCTCCACTTTGGCCGGTTCAAGACCCAGCGCTGCCGCGATGCGAGCTGCGCTTTCTCGGGCGACCACCGGGATCTCATTGGAGTCCACGCCCCGAAGAAGCTCCTTAGCGTCCATGCTAATGGTCGGAACTTCAACGCTCGCCGCCAGGGCGCTACCGTTCCGATCATAGATGAGTCCTCTCTTCGGTCGAACCCGCAATCGACGTTGACGTTGTTGTTCCGCCAACTCAAGCCAGTTCTCCCCGTCCCGAATCATGAGCTCGTAACCGGACGACACCACAAGGCCCATCGCAAGGGACAAAATTCCGCAAAATAGCCCCATCCGCATGCGAATCCACTTCCCTTCGGAGCTACGCACTCGATTGATCTTGGGACGGGTCATCGCTTGGCTCCATGATGAGCAACAGCGGGCTCAGCGGCGTCACTGCCGACAACCGGATCTGGCCCTGCATCAAGAACACGGGAACCCTCGGGCTCCTCCATGAAGAGCAAAGAACGACCGATCAAATCAACACGCTCGGGTGTATTGTGGGCCGCGCGTTCAAGCTCCAGGACACGCTCGGCCTCGCGCATGCGCGAGAGTTCCGCATAAGCCTTACCGAGAGCGTAACCGTTTTCGATCGTTTCAACTCGTACCGTCAGATAAAAGAGAAACGAACAGGCGGTGGCGATGACAGCTAGCGTCCACAGCACCAGAAAGGTGTTCGATCTGCGATCATCGTACTTGGTCATGGGTTCATCCAGCGAAATTCAGGGTTGTTTCGACCCAGAGGGCCTCTGGCTCCCATCCATACACCAAGGGCTTAATAAGTGCCTAATTCTCGTCATGATCAAAATCCTCGAAGGGACCCGCCTCGTTCCCACTCAGCAGAGCACGTCGAGCCGAGCGCAATTTCGCGCTTCGACTCCGAGGGTTTTCGGCCTGCTCTTCCTCGGCGGCGATGATGGGCTTCTTGTGTAGTCGCTCCCAAGAATCGCGCTCCAAGAACGCGCGCTTGACGAGTCGATCCTCAAGAGAATGAAAACTGATGAAGGAGGCCACCCCACCCGGCTTGACAATTTGCGCCGCGGCAAGCAGCGCTTGCGAGAGCTCCTCGAGTTCGCGATTGACAGCGAGGCGGAGCGCTTGAAACGTTCGAGTCGCCGGATCGATGCCCCCCACCCGGCGGGGGCCAACGGCACGCACAATCGCTCGACGTAAGTCAGTCGTGGTAGCCACCTCTCCCGCGTCCAAAGCTTGTTTGATACAGCGAGCGACCCTGCGCGAACGGCGCTCTTCTCCAAGATGAAAGATCACGTCGGCTAGCTCATCCTGAGTCAGACGAACGATCAGATCAGCAGCTGTTTCTCCCTCGCTCGGGTCCATGCGCATATCCAAAGGTCCTTCGCGTCGAAAACTCATCCCACGCTCTGCTTCATCGAGTTGGGGCGAGCTCACGCCCAGATCCGCCACCAGCCCGTCGACCCACTCGATCCCCATGCCACTGAGTCGAGTCTGAACCAATGAGAAGCGCGAGTGGACTAGACTGACTCGATCACCGAATCGAGCGAGCCGACGGCCAGCCGCCGCGATCGCCGCTGGATCGCGATCGAAGGCAATCACTCGAGCACCTTCGCACGCCTCGAGCAGAGCTTCGGTATGCCCACCTCCCCCCAGAGTGAGGTCGACGTAGACGCCACCTGGTCGGGGCGAAAGTGCCGCGATGGTTTCATTGCGAAGAACGGTCAGATGGTGGAAATCTTCGGGTGGCGTTACGAGTGGCATGGTCATATCTTGATGTGCTCCAGCACGGATTGCTTGAACTTGGCTTCTTCTTCGGGGTCGATGGTCAAGGCCGCATCCCATTGGTCTTGCGCCCAGAGTTCTAGATGGCGGCCCATTCCGGCCCACAATGCGTCTTTTTGCAGAGCGGCCTTTTCGCGCAGGGCGGTGGGTATGAGTAAGCGCCCGGCCTTGTCCGCCTCGCACTCAAACGCTGCTGATACATAAAGACGACGAAACCGCACGACGTGAGGGTCCATGGCAGGCAGCTCAGCAATCTTCTCTTCGAGCTGCTCCCAAGCTTTAAGCGGATAAATGTGGAGGCAAGGATCAAATAGCGCCGGAGTGATGATCAAGGTGGAATCCCCGTCTTTTCCGAGGGCATCACGAAACCGCGCGGGAAAGCCAATGCGGCCTTTCCCGTCGATCGAATGCTGAAATTGTCCCCGGAACATGGTCTTCCTCGAATCAATCTGGTGCGCCGTGGGATGACTCCGCAACTTATGGGAAGGTGTGACACTTTGATCCACTTTCCACCACCAGCTCCCCGAAGCTAAAGGGACTACCTCGGGGCGTCAATCGAGAAATGAGCTATTTCAAGCCGGATCGGTAGCAATGCTCACCCACATGTCCATCTATTCAGTATATCGGCCTAACGGCCGCACAACGAACGCGGATTGGGAGTTGGCGCAGGTGGCGCCACTCGGGTGGCGGGGGCTCACCTTATTGGCAAAGATAGGCAGCTCGAAGGACGGCCAAGCAGGCCGACACCGCAGACTCAGTGCGGAGAACGAAGGGGCCCAAGTCGACAGCTTGACATCCTGCCTCGAGACAGGTGCTGAGTTCATCCGCGCTGAAACCGCCCTCAGGGCCCACCAGGACGAGAACAGAAGGAGCACGAGCTAATTCGGACGTGAAGTCCAGAAGCGGTCTCCCCTCCTCATGAAAAGCGCAGATCAGTTTGAGTTGATCTGGGGGACACTGCTCAAGCACGTCCTTGAGACAAAGCGGTCCCCGAAGTTCCGGCAAGGAGGCGCGCCCACACTGGCGGGCAACCTGTTGGGCCACTCGGAGAAGCCTGTCGGTTCTCGCTTTTGAATCAGCCTTGGCGATTGATCGAGCCGCTTGGACCAAAACGAGCTCCTCCGCGCCAAAGGCGGTCACATCCCGAAAAGCCTGGTCGGGTTTGTCTGACTTTCCGACCCCGACCGCGAGCGTCACCGGCATGGTCGAGCTCGGCGCCGCCTCAACCGCCTCAACCAGAGCGCAAATGTGCGGCAATCGATCCAGTTTGATCACCGCCTCCCCTTGAAGGCCCGAGCTCGGGTCGAAGAGCAAAATCCTTTGACCCGCTCGCTGGCGGTGCACCTTGACCACATAGCGGCTCGCTTCGGCGTCCAGGATTACCTCTCCCACGCCGAGGTTCACGACGGGAACCCTCAAGATCCTGCTCATTTTTGCTCATTCCCCGGCGTTGCCTCGCCTTCGGGTTCAGCCGTTCGGACGGGGACCGTAGTCAACATAACGTGCGCGTGCGGGGACCGAGACAATGCAAGCCGCCCGTTCTTCCGCGGGGGGTGGAGTCTGCCCCGCTTCGAGGACAAGAGCAGAGAGTCGACCGCCATAAACGCAGGCACTATCCAATCCTGTTGCATAGGGGTGCAGCTGCAACCCGGCCTGAGCATTGTGACCAAAAACGATATGGGGTTGCTGGTGATAGGAAAGCGCCCAGCTACGAGGCGAATACCTGTCACTTGGCGAGCCTAGTTTTGTGAGAGAACGAATGTGCATCAGGGTCCACGCTTGCTGTGATTTAAGAGGCACTCCTGGCGCAACCCCTGCGTGAACGACTCGGATCTCGTGGTCGGGAAATTCCAAACTAAGCGGAAGCGCATCGAGCTGCACCCAATCTTCATCCGACAATGTATCAAGAAGCCGCATATGAGACGGGCCCAGCCGAGGCCCACGTTGGCCGTTCATTCGTGCCTGATGCGCATGGATCAGACGGTGCTCGTGATTGCCCCTCACACACAGCGCCCCCAAGTCACGGGCAATGCGCAGCACTCCGGCGGTGTCTGGACCTCGCGCGACGAGGTCGCCAACAAAAACGACCTGATCATCCGCTCCGGGATGCAAGCACTCCAAGAGGTCTCGCAGCTCGTCCGCGCAACCATGCACATCGCCAATCCAGATCGTTCGGCTCACGCCCGAAACCTACTTCAAGGCCGCAAATAGTGCGAACTCCAATTGCGAGGAAATCTGGCCCACGGACCAGTCTACCTTGAACCCCAGTCGAACTTTTACAACTGTGGACGCAAAACTCCGCAAAAACCGACCTTGTCCTTGCCCCGAGCCCTCAGACCGTTCTAGCTTCGCTGGCCGAAGTTTCAGGAGTTCACTCGACCATGTATCAGAATCGAACCACGTCCCAGACCCGTTCAGCCACCCTCGCTCTTTCTTCTGCTCTCGTTGCAACTGCACTCATGGGGTGTGGTCGAGAAGAGCCCAAGTATGAACCCGTTCCCGCGGTCAGTGGCCTCTCGGTTTCACTCCCAGCGGTACCGACCATTCCGGAGCGACCTGTTAAGGATGGAGACGCCTACACTGTTTGGGGCGCGAGCTACTTTCAGCGCAATCGAGTGCACCAGGCCGAGGTCGTCGACCAAAACATCAGCATCGTCGGTTACATTACCAAGGTAAACTACGAGGATGCTCCGGAATGCGCTGTCCATGAAACTGGCAAGGGAGATCCCGATGGCTGCAAGCCGCCGATCCCGACTTTTTGGATTGGTGATAGCAAGGATGCTCCCGACAAAGAGACGATGAAGGTCCAGGGATGGGCATCCAACTTCGCCAATCTTTACTCAGCGATCCAAGAGTACGACAAGCTCAAGGCAGACGAAAAACCCGAAGAAGCTGTTATGGACAACACCTGGGGCGTTGAACTTCCCTTCCCGCTACCGGCGACTGGCGCAAAGGTGAAAGTCAGCGGTCAATACTCGACTGGTTTCACTCTCGCTTCATCTGGCGTCGTGGCAGATCCGATCATGGGTATCATGACCTACAAGTCGATGGAGTATCTTGAGCCATCCGCAGAGCTTGCCAACCTGCCCGGCATGAAGCCACGCAGGAAGAAATAGGTTGAATGATTCCTACGAAAAAGCCATCCACCTACGGGACCGGATGGCTTTTTCTTTGGCGCCCGGAGCGCCTACGAGACGAGCGAGGATGTAGAATTTATCGACGACATTTGATTGGCTTGTTCTAGGCTAGTCGCACGAATGAGCGAAACGCTGAGAACAACCGACGCGTTGCCAAGATGGCCCTTTTCTGGGCAATGCGGCGTCAGGCCCGCTCTATCTTGGTGCCCCCAAACAAAAACTCCCCTCGTTCGGAGGATTGTGTTGCTGTTGGCGGTCCTTCTGTGCGCCTGTGGAGGTCAGCTGCACAACCGCCCACAACGCAGAGATATCGTTGCCAGCGTCAGGGTCGATGGAATTGCTGACGAAAAGATCGAGAAGAAAATACTCGAGGGGATCGGCACTCGGCCGTCCACTTCATTTCTGTGGCGCCACACCTACGAGAGCTACGACTCGATTGTTTTACAGCGTGATCTCCTCCGCATCGAGCGAGAACTGCGACGCCATGGTTATTACGAAGCCAAGGTCAGAGCAGCACGCGTCATTGTCCTGAAGGAAATCGAAAAACAACGCGTAGTGCTCAGCCCTGTAGATATCGAAATCGAAGTCGAGCCGGGACCACCCGTCACCATCGGCAAGCTTGAGACCAAGGGATTGGCGGCTCTATCCTTCGAGGTAGGAAGAGCGGCAGCCCGCGAAAATCGTCTTCGCGAAGGACAGATTTTCGACGAAAGAGAGTTCGAAAACGCCAAGGTCGACATCGCGAACTCACTGGCAGATCGCGGTTATGCTTTCGCTCAAGTCGCCGGAAAAGCAAGTGTCGATCTAGCCCAGAAGAAGGCCCACGTGATCATGGAGGCCCGACCAGGCCCCCGCTCGGTACTCGGGCCCGTCTCCATCGAAGGACTAGAAAAACTCTCAGAAAAGCCGGTCCGCAGGATACTCCACCTGAGCGAAGGCGACCTCTACTCTCGAAAACGAATTCGCGCGGCGCGCTCGGCGCTCTTTGGACTCGGCACGTTTTCAAAGATCGAAATTATTCCGGACTTGAGCCACCCGGAGCAAAAAGTCGTACCACTGACAGTCCGACTCTCGGAAAGTAGCCTCCACGAACTCAAACTGGGAGGCGGCGGTCGCCTCGATCTGTTGCGCCTGGCGATCGTGGGACAAGCAACATGGACCCACCTGAACTTCCTAGGCGGCCTACGGAAGCTCACCATCGGGACTCGACCCGGACTGACACTGTTTCCGACTCGCTTCCCCGCACACTTCGACGGGCTCGTCGCCCCCACCAATGTCTTCCCCGAAAACTTCCTCAATGTGCGTCTAGAACAGCCGGGATTCATCGAAGCCCGAACAACCGGGTTTCACGAGGGCGCATACAATATCTATCCGTTGCTTTATACCTCGTTAGCATCCGAGGGTGATCCTCGAGAGGAGCGTGTCGTCGGTTATCACGAGTTTGCGACATCGGTCGGGCTCGACCGCGGTTTCTTCGATCAGGCGCTGCAAACCACGCTCTCACTACACTGGCAGGCCAACTTCCCGTTTAACTATCAGACGCCCCAAAGCGGCCTGGAAGACGACCGAAGTCTGCTCGACGTGCAAGTGATCTACCCTGCCCTTTCCACTCGACTTCAGTTTCTCGACGACCCAATTGAACCGAAACGCGGTTTCGTTTTTTCGAACGAAGTTCAGCTGGCTACCGGACTGTTCGGGACGCTACAGGACGTCCGCATCAGCCCCGAACTCAAAGCATTCGTTCCTCTCGACAACAAACAGAAGGTCGTATTCGCAGCTCGTTTCGGCGTGGGAATGTTGCTTGGAGCCAATTACGGCGAGGCCCTACGCTCGCCAGGCCATGAGCTGGATACCAGCGATCCCTCTGTGTTTGGCGACCAGCAAAAGATGGTGTTCCGTGCCTTCTATTCTGGTGGTCCTGGTTCCAATCGCGGTTACCCCTATCGCCGCGTGGGGCCCCAGGGGCCCATCGCCTTTCTCCTTCCCCGCGGAGCGGACTGCGACGTAGATCCCAACAAGGCAACTTGCCTGCGACCTCTGGGAGGATTCTCTCTTTGGGAGGCTTCGGCCGAAATCCGCTATCGAGCCTTTCCAAAGTGGAGCTTCGTCGCCTTCGTCGACGCCTCAGACGTCAGCACAGAGGTCGCGACATTCGACTTTCTTCAGCCACACCTCTCTGTCGGACCTGGGATTCGCTACCACTCGCCAGTCGGTCCAGTGCGCTTCGACTGGGGGATTCGCCTGCCCGGGCTCCAGTCATTGCGCACGCCCGAAAACGAGCCAAGGGATGTATCGGAGACCCCTCCCTACGATCGAGACGGGAGCGAACCCTACGACGATGCTCCTTGGTATGACCGCTTTGCCTTCCACATCTTGATCGGGGAAGACTTTTAATGTCCCCCAATGGCAAGAAGAAGATCGCTCAGCTCCTTTCTTCCTCGCTGCTCGGCGGCTACTTTTTCCTGTGCCTCTTCGCGGGAGCTCTCTTGCATTTGGGAACCCCGGTCTCCAGAACAGCAACAGCAAAACTTCTTCAAAGATACCTCAATGCCGAGTTTCACGGACGCTTTGAAATAGCGGGTGTCTCCGAGCTTTTCGCCGGGGACGTTTCGCTCGAAGGCATCAAGATCTACGACCCAGAAGATCGACTCGTTCTTTCCCTGGATGAGCTCGACACGTCGATCAGTCCTATCGACATTGCACGACGCGCCTTGGCCCCTTTGGAAAAGTTGAGCATCGAAGTTCAATACATCGGCGCCAAGAACCTTGACCTTCACCTGTTTCCGACCAAACAGCGTGACGAATCGGGAACCCCACAAACTCATATCAGTCTGGCAGACGCCTTCGCCCCAAGAAGAGCAAAGGCTGATGCTGATAAGAAGGAGCCCTCGCGTCCTCTTCGTATCTGGATGCCGAGAATCGTACTGGATGACGTGGAAGCGGATGGTTCAATAGCGGGCTCGCCCGTAATGCGCACCCAGCTGGAACAAGCCGTCGCTCAGATGCTGATTACAGAAAAGGGCTTTCTTCTCGATATCAAGAAGTTTGCCCTCCGCGCCTCGGGAGCGTTTGGCGTGGATGCCACCGCGCGTGGAGACGTACACGTTCGAGTCCCCGGTGCGGTCTATGGGAACGTCGCTGGCACTTTGGGGGATATTCCCATGAGCTATACCTTCAAACTCGAGCGCGAGAACCTCGATTTGAGAGCTGAATTTCCTCGACTCGTACCGGCACAGTTGCGTCCCGTTCTGGGCAGCTGGCCCCTGGACGAGCCAATAGCACTACAAGCCCACGCCCGCGGAAAACTGCCTCAGCTCGCTATCGATGCATCGGCCGCGGTACTCGGCCGCGATCGCACCGAAGCGTTTGAAATCACAGCCGAAGGCCAGCTGGTCTTGGCCCCCACCATTCGAGCTCAAGCGCAACTTAAGACTTCGGGCCTGGACTTGTCTCGACTCAAACATAAGCTCCCCCGATCAAGTATCGACGCCCGTTCCAAGATCGATCTTGAGGTGCTCGATGGGAAGCCCAACTTCGATATCCGCACAGAGACTCAAGAGTCGACCATCGGAGAACACACACTTCCACCTCTCAAAGCTCACACCCAGATCCGCGGTTCGGTCCTCGACTCCAAGATCGAAGTAGAGCAGCCCGATCTCAAGGCGATTGCTCAGCTATCCCTCGGTCCAGAGCAGCCCATTGCGTTGCGCGCCGAAATCGCTGAGCTGTCCTTCCAAAGCGAATACCTCAAGCCTCATCACCCTGACATCACAGGTAGCGTTCGGGGAAAGCTCGACGTGACCTATCGAGACGACGTCCTGCATGCGGAGGCAGATCTCCTAGCGAACGAAATCAGGTCGGGGGCGGCACAAGCTTCCAATATTCGCCTCCAGGCCACCATTCAAGGTCCGCCAATAACCCCTCTTGCACTCCAGGCTCAAACTAAGGTCCAAGCAGCACAGCTCCGTTTAAAAAACGCTGTCTTCGACAGTGTGGAGCTCGAACAAAACGGCCCGATTGGACGTCCGCACCTCGAGGGAACAGCCGTTACCCAAAAGGGGCACAAGATATCCATCGAGGCCAATTCGGATATCGAAAAACAAGCCGCCTACGAGCTCAAGGCTGTCTTCGAGGGCGACGAAGAGCCGATCTCTCTAGAAGCGCAAGAACTCAGCTTCAGAAGTGGGCGGGTCGTGGCTCGCGAATTCGAACTGAAGAGCCTCGGCCAAATCAGCGGCAACGTGGACATGAGCGCCCAGGGCGGGATCGTAGAGCTCGACGCTCAAGGCCTCAGTCTATCACGTCTCAGCCGGCGCCTAGGACTCGCCCCCGGGGAACTCGAAGGAGAAATTTCGGGAAGGGTTGATCTCAACTTGGCGGAAGAATCCGAAGGAGCCATCGAACTGAGACTCACCAAGGGCGCATACAAAGGCCTTCTCGACGTCGAAGCCGAGCTCGAGACTACTGTAAAAGGACCACGTCTCACAGGGACAGCTCATTTGCTGGTGCCAGGTCTCGCTACAGTCAAAAGCCGCTTAAATGCAAACATCCCTGGACGCTTGATGGAAGCGTCCAGTTGGCGAGCGGGCGCGGGGTCGCTCAAGAACGAACTCACGCACCTCGATCTGAAGACCTTGTCTTTGCTGCTTGGTCTACCGAGAGAGTTAACTGTTTCGGGCGAGGGGGAGGTTTCCTTGGGTATTGTCCGAAAAGCGGGTAAGCAGCCCACTTTTGACCTGAGCACCAAAACCCGCGACCTCGCGCTCCTCTGGGAAGAAAAGGATCAACGCCCGCTATCCCTACACGGCGTTGAGTTCAAAAGCGCTACCAAACTCGAAGTAGAAAACTCCGCTGTCGAAGCGGCGTTGCGCCTCGAAGACGCGCGCGGTCAACTCCTGTCTGTATCCGGCAATCTGCAGTTGCCGCTCTCGACCTGGTGGACCCATCCTCCTAGCGCACAAGAGCTCCTAACGGCGATCCAAACTGCTCCGGTCGACGTGGTAGCTCTGATCGTCGAACGCAAAGCCTCGAAGCTACCGGTCGGCCTGCCACTTCCTATTCGCAATGGCACGGTGGGAGCACGGGTGGCCGTTTCTGGAACAGTAGACCATCCCGAACTCACTGCGGTACTTCAGGGCAAAGACTTGGTCTTGAGCGGAAACCAAGCCCTTGTTCGCCCCATCGATCTTAGAGTCAATGCTCGCTACTCCGCTAGCACGGGAGCGCTTGTCGGAGGCGTTCAAATCGAAGAAGACGCACGCTCTCTTGGCACCATCAATGCAGAACTCAACCTGCCTTGGGCCCACATACGGGGCAAGGCACCTCCGGAAAGCCCCTTCTGGACAGGCAACGCGCGCGCGCAGCTAGAAAGCTTTCCCCTCGATATCCTGGGCCTAGCCGTGGAACACGAAGTTCAGGGACAGGTGGATGGCGCCCTCACCGTCACTCGCCGGGGATTTTTGCCGCAACTAGAAAGTCAGCTCCACATGCGGCGATTGGTCGCGGGGCGCCACGACCTGGGAGACGCTCAGATCGAGTTGATGAACCGCGGCGAAAAGGCATCAGCCCGGGTGAGGCTCGTGGACGACTTTGGCGAGCTTCATGCCGAAGCAAAGCTGACCTTAGCAACGCTCGATGGAGGGATAGGCCTCTCGCCGACAGTTCCCGTAACGATCGCTCTCAACTCAAAAGAATACAACGCCGCGGCAGCAGCCCCCTTTCTGGACGAGGTCTTCGATGAGATCTCCGGGCCGCTTCGGGGACAACTCCGAGTGGAGCTCACTCCCCCGGACAAGGCGAGCAATCGCCCGGCTCAGGCGAGCATAAGGGGAGACATGAAGCTCGAATCTGGAACCCTTCGACCTGTCGGGATCGGTGCGGTCATGGATGACGTCTCTTTTCGACTTCGGGCCCGCCCGGAGCAAGGACTCAACGTCCTTCGGCTCGAAAACCTCAGCGCTCGGGTCGCCTCGCAGCAAAACAATCTCACCGGTCGAGCGATCGTCCGACTTCGCAACCTCGAGCCTCACAGCGGAGAGTTCTACCTCAACGCCAACGACCTTGAGATAAGCCAGGGCGCCACACCACTCGCCCAAGTTTCGGGCGTCACACAAGGCCAGCTCGTTGCCCGCGACGACGGTCTCTATGTCGACGTAAAGGTGCCCCAACTCATGGCGGAGCTCGCCGAAGGGGTAGATGATCAACTGATCGAACTCGAGGAAAACCCTGACATCAGCATCGTCCAAGCACCAATAGACTTCGAAAAGGAGCAAAGCACAGAGGGTGTGCCCGTCTACATCCAGGTACACCTCGGTGACGATGTACGTCTCAAGAACAGTCTTCTCGATGTTCGACTCGGTGGCTCTCCCCAGATAGCTCTCGACCAGGGAACGAGCATTTCCGGCGGGGTAGAGCTGAAGAGGGGAAGCCGCTTCGTTGTTCTCGGACGCTCTTTCGTGGTGGATCGTGGATTGATCGTCTTCGAACCGGGTGACCTCGGTGATCCCCATCTCCAAATCGGCGCGACCTGGAAGGCACCGAACAACGTCCTGGTTCGCCTAGATGTGGGGGGCACCCTCAGTGCCCCTACTTTAAACTGGAGCAGCGAACCGAGCCTGCCCGGCGGAGAGGCTGAGGTGCTTGCCCTCGTGATCGGAGGAGGCGGAAGTGGAGGAGGGATCTCCCAGGGAGCCTCACTCGCCCTCATCGCCAATGAGATCACCAATGTAGAAGGCCTCGAGTTTTATTCGACTCAAGAAAGCACGACCGACGACGGAAGGGTAGCGAGCCTCAACGATTCGACCTGGGACAGCTATACGGCGGCTTACCAGATCAGCGAGGAGCTTTGGTTCGAAGGGAGCCTAAAACGCCAAACCAGTGGGGGATCAGGCGACCTACAAAGCGGAGTGAGTGGAACTCTGGACTGGCGTTTTCACCCGCAATGGTCACTGCGCACCGAGATAGGAACCCTGGGTTTGGGACTCGATCTCCTTTGGCAGTATCGCTACTAGCACTACGACCCCTTAGAAATGAGCGGTTTCGAAGCTCTCCCCAAGAAAGTGAGGTCGGCTTCGCAACCGCGCTCGCCCCTCTCTGTCTCCGCACTTTTCTCTTCCCATTTGTGCCGCGACCCTTCCTGAAAACCAAGCCGGCTCTCAACGCTGACAGACCAAGAAGCTCTCAAATTTAAACGGTCGCAGCACTAGTGCAGCCCGCTGTCACTCAGCCCCACCAGGGAGCCGAGCCAAGTTTCCCAACACCTTGCCCTAGAGACGGGCCGAAAATGCGGCCACCGACAACCCTAGTTCCAACTGGGAATCAGACCAATATTTGTCAACGGCACGTCCGACGTACTCCATCGCATCACCCAGGTCGACTTGATCGAGCCAAGCTTCGACTTGGGGCAAAACAAAGTAGCGAATAGCGGGGTCTTCGACCAACGCTCGCCCGTTTTCGTAGGTCATTGCGTCATGAATCACTTCGAAATCGATGTCCTTGAAGCCAGCCTCTTCTAGTTCTTCGCTGAGCGACTCCACGGTCAAGCGCTCGGCCGCTGCTCTTTCTAGAGCGAGGGTGATGGGCGCATCGTCGTACTTCAGGGCAAATTCTTCGATCAGATCGACTACCTCTGGAAAAGAGCTGCTCAGAGGGAGCGAGACCAGTAGTTGCCCCCCGGGGTAGAGCACGCGTGCCGCCTCCTGAAACAACTTAATACGCTCACTTCCTGAGCCCTGAGGGTGAAGGAGCAATGCGTGTGAAAAACTATCCGCCTCGAAACCTGTCGCCGTCGGATCGCCGGCGAAGTACCCGAACCGTTCCTTGGGCAGCTTTTGTGAAGCCAACTGCACACAGCTCTCCGACGACTCGATCCCGGCTCCGAAGGTATTCGGCATACGCTCAAGCAACTGAGCATCAGGGAACCCGGTCAGCGATCCGAGATGTATGACGCGTGCCCCATCACCAACGAGGAGGAGCTTCTCAGCCGCCGTCCAGAAGTGGCTCAGGTAGGACGGAACCACAAAGGTATCGACCACAGCCGCCTCGTTGTCGTCGAAGACGGGAGAGGCATCAATGTTCTCGGGAACGTCGCTCACTGCTTCCAAAGAGGTACCAATCCGAAGGACAATTAGCCAGAACTGATTGACGTCCGCCTCCTCCGAGCATGCAATAATGGGCCATGAAGCGAAATCACGCGACGACCTGGCTTCTTTCGGGAGCGTTCCTACTCAGCAGCGCGGCCGCCACCGTGATCTCAAGCGATGGCAAAAGTGCCCGGCCCGCTAGAGGAGGGCAGCCCGAGTCGAAAGGGGTCCACGATCTGAGCCCCCAACTCGCACCACCACGCAAGGCCGAAGGGTGCCCTGCCGGACATGTTCCCCTGCGCGGACACTGTCTGCCGCTCGAACGTTAAAATCGCCACAAGCGAAACCCGAGACGGGCCCTTACAGAATCAACTTATAACCAAAGCCATATACGGTCAAAATGTGCTCGGGTTGGGTCGGATTGCGCTCGATCTTCTTACGCAGCTTGACCACGAAGTTGTCGATGGTGCGATTGTTCGGATTCTTGTCGAGTCCCCAGATCCGTTTGAGGATCTCGTCCCGGGAAACAGGATGCCCCTGCTTTTCGTATAAAAGACGCAAAAGCTCGACTTCGTAGAAGGAAAGAGCCTCGGTCTTTCCACCCTGCTCTACGTTGTGGGCTGTAAGATTGACCCGGACCGACCCCACCTGAAAATCCAATGAATCGGCACTAGGACCCGCCCTACGAAACAGAGCACGAATGCGCGCGGTGAGTTCTCCAACGCTGAAAGGCTTGGTCACATAATCATCAGCTCCCGAATCCAATCCCCGGATCTTGTCTGCCTCTTGAGCACGTGCGGTCAACATGATCACAGGAATGCGCGCATTCGTCTGTCGGATCTGTTGGCACACCTGATAACCATTTTGGTCAGGCAGCATCAGATCGAGCAGAACAGCGTCTGGCCGTTCGTCTCTGTATTTTTCGACCGCTTCGGTCCCCGTAGAGGCCGTGACGACGCGAAACCCTTCAAACTCTAGGGCATCCTGGAGCCCCAACACGATGTGAGGCTCATCGTCCACGACGAGGATGGTCTTCTGGCCGTCCATGACCAGAGGGTAGCTAAAACTTCTGACTTGCGACAACGAACTCCAGGATACAAACCGAAAAAAGGGCGCCCCAAAAGGCGCCCCTTCTTCTCATCTCTCTCTGGGCTCAGATCCCAGCGTCATCCACCGACTCGACTTTGGTGGGGGCGTCCGGAATAGGAGCATCCGCACCGGCCGCATCGCCCGTGCAAGCGACGAGGGTGATGGTGTCTTCAGCCGGGGTATCCGGACCGACGAAACGAAGGAGACGACGCTCGGTAGCGGTACAATCCTTCACGATGGCGTTGGTACCGTTTTCTGGCGTGGTAGCCTCAAACCCAGCGCTCTTCGCCTCTGCAGCATCACCACCGGCGATGTACTGGCCCGATTCGGACTGTTTCGCCGGATCGATGTAGCAGTATCCAGCCTCGGGGAGAGAGTCGGCCGGGGACTGATCGTAGAGACACTGCAGTCTGCCCGCGCCTTGGAGGGCCTTGATGGCGCACATCGTGTAAGACGAGCACTGTACGTCCGCTCCGCCCTGATGGTCCTCATCGGCACAATATTTGGTTTCAGCGAGCTGCTTGAGCACGGATGCCCTCACGTCCTCGCTCACCTCGTAGCGACCATTCGCCTCGAGACAGGTTAGAGGATCCGAGCCTTCGATCGGAGGCTTGGCCTCCACCACAAAACAAGGCACTTCGCCGTTTTCGTCGATGCTGAGCTCACGAGGGAGGCAAGCACCCACCAGCTTTTCGGCAAGGCGATCGACAATGGCCTGAACGGCGGGGTTATAACCATAGTCCGGTTTATCCTCGTCGTCCGTTACCTTGGGACAAATCGATCCTACGATCGAGTTGGCACCAAAGTCGCGCAGAACCTGCAAGATACGAGTACCTGGATAGGCCTTACCCCAGTACTGAGCGTCTTCCGTTCCACCTGAAGCAGGCTGGCACAGAGGGCGATTACGCGTCGGCTCTTCTGCACAATCGCAGGACACGGAGGTCTCGCAAGAGGCCGAATCCTTGGGCGTTGCGAGAGGGAAGATACAAGCGTACTGAAGATCGTCGTTGATCTTTTCCCGCTCAACAGCGTTGGTCTGATACTCGTGACCGTTGATATTGTTCGCCCTCGGATCGGTTGACGTCGGATCCGCGATGGCTTCTGTAGGAACAATCGGATTGACGGCACCAATTTCACGCGGCTCAATCTGCTCCCGCATGAAGGGATCAAGAGGGGGGGTCGGAGGCTCACCACAGGCAGGGTTGTCGAGTTCCTGGCAAGTTTTAGAGGTATCCGCCAAGTTGGGCTTGCCCAAGATGACTTCCCAGCGATCCGGGCTGCCCGCCTGACCATCATAGGGCAGGCTTAAGTCAGCCGAGGTGAGATAGCGCATCGTATCCGGATTCGCCGG
Organism: Polyangiaceae bacterium; assembly: GCA_050300635.1. Taxonomy (GTDB): domain Bacteria; phylum Myxococcota_A; class Polyangia; order Polyangiales; family Polyangiaceae; genus NIC37A-2. The sequence continues at coordinate 273,378 of JBNKYC010000023.1, read as the reverse complement.
ATCCAAACTCTCGGGAGTCGCAATATCCTGCCACGGTACACCAATGATACCTGCAAAGAATACGCGACCTGGAGGCCGCACCTTGCCTCCTGAGCGCAAGAGAGGGTTGTCCACAGTCTGGTTCGTACGTGCGTCGATGATCTCGGTACGAGTCAGAGCATCCACATAGCGTTGAGTGGGGTAGAGCAAGTCGACACCAAAACGCTTTTTGTTGTTGAAACAACGCACGTTGATCGCATCAGCTTCTTCGGACAGTGCCTCGGCCGGGCCCTGAATATTATCGCCAGAACCGTTGCAGGCCTCTGCCAAAGCAGGGAGGCACTGCTCAGGGGCGTTGAGCCTCTGCAAACAGGAGAGGCAGCACTCGTCATTAGGGTTTTGCTCGCAAACTGCCGTGGCCACGGGAAGATGATAAGGCGCCGTCTTACCCGGGAGAGACCTCGAGGCAAGCAGATAGCCGAACTCAGAGTTAGCGTAGTACGCGCCACCATCCATGATCGAGCAGTCGTTTTCGTCGGTCAACACAACGATTGCGACGAGGCCTTCTGGGCGCAGAAAGGCTGCTCGCTGAGCGAGCACCTGGGTGTCGACGACGGGTTCTCCCGCATCATTCCGAGCGATATCAGCCTGATTGGCCTCATTGACCACGATATTCGACGGCGGGAGAGGATCGACGAGGAAGCGATACCAAGCCTCCAGGGGAGCCTCGAAACCACAGCCCAACTCGCCCGTCGCCTCAACATGCAAACGGAAGTTGCCGATGAGTGCCTCCGCGTCAGCCTCGGTTCCACCCTGCCAGGCCAAGAAGCCCAAGTTACCTTCCGAGGCAAGGCTGGCGTCGGGACGAACCGTCGGGATCAAACGCCCTTTGTCATCTTGGTACCAAACCAGGCCCGTCGTTTCGTCCAAGCCGCCCCGACACTGAGTTGAGCCGTGGCCTCCCAAGGACGAGCTGACAACGCCCAGATGAATGTCGCTCACCGGGAAGAACTCAAGACTGCCGCTGGCGCAAACCGGTGGCTGGTCCGGCCCTTGCAGCTGGGAGCGACCAAGCACATTACCATCGCCGTCAACACAGTTGGGTGCCACTAAACGCTCCACCATCTTCGGAACAGCGACCTTCAGGATTTCCTGCTTGTCACCCATCGAAACGGAGTTGTCGATGACGAACAACATGTCGATCTCGTTGATCGACGTGTTCTGGATCTGCTCAACGAAGACGTTGCTCGTGTTCGGAGATTGCTGTTTAACAGGCCTTTGCAGGCACCCCTGAGAGAACAGAGCAGTCGTCATCAGCGAGGCACCAAAAAGGCGGCTGATTCGATTGCGGCTGGAACTAGACTTTTTCATGGCTTCTTTTGAATAGGCAAACGACGAGAGACGATCGGACTGAATCAAATCGGCACCTTCCGTATTACTTCGGTGCAGAGACTCGCCCGATTTCAGTTAGAGAGCAAGGGGCGTTCCAGGTCGAATAGGTCAAAATTTGCAAGTATTTTCGCGCTAACGCTATCCATTAAGCCAACATAGTTGACATATACGGCAACATAGTTGACAGCGTTGAGTTCGATTTTTCGTGTAAGCTAGACTTTTCCCAGGCTGGAACAACTACGCGGATTTAATCGTCCCCTTCTCCTTGGGAGGAGATCTCGGGAGCCGAGGGCGACGGTTCGGGGGGACCCAATACCTCTCGAAGAGCGGCTATCCGGGCTCGCGTCATCCCAGCCACCGCCAAGAGGGTCTCATCATCCGCTAAACAGATCGCCTCGAGACTCCCCAAGGTCGAAAGCAGCGCTGTGCGCGTTTTCGGACCGATCCCTTTCACATCGTCGAGCTTGGACGCCATGCGTCTTTTCTTGCCCGCTTTCTTGCGATGCACGTTGGCAAATCGGTGCGCCTCATCTCGAGCGAGAGCCAACATAAACAGCTCGGGTGTATTGGGGCGAAGGGGGATCGGGTTCTTCTGCCCGGGAAGATAGACGCGATCCACCATCTTTTCCCCCATGACGGTTTCCCTTTCTTTCGCGAGTCCGACAATGGGAAGATCACGTAAGCCCAAGTCTTCCGCCGCAGCCAAGGCGACGGCAAGTTGTCCTCTTCCACCATCGACCACAAACAGATCAGGGAGCTCCCAGCGAGACTCTTCGGACACCGAAGGCTCCGCCGCTTGAACTTCGATAACTTCCCCGTGTTCATCATAGTTAAGTGGCGTTTCGGCCGAGATGGCTGACCTTCGTGCATCGACCCCGCGCTTAAAGCGTCGCCCCAACACTTCGAACATGGCCTGGTAGTCGTCACCGTCGCTCACAGAACGGACCCGGTAGATCTTGTAGTTCTTCTTGTTGGGCGCACCGTTCTTCAGCGCCACCACGGAGCCCACGGTCGACTCGCCCCCCAGGTGAGAGATATCGCAACACTCGATGCGGCGAGGGAGACGTGGCAACCGCAATTTTTGTTGCACAGAAAGCAATCGTTGATCGATGTCTTCATCCGAACGTCTCTTCTCTAAGAAGGCGTGGGCGGCATTCTCGCGAGCGAGGTCGAGGAGGTTCTTCCTCGGTCCTCTTTGTGGCGCATGAAGCGAGCACTTGCTGCTGCGCACACCCTGTTCTCTCAAGATTTCTGCACGCCGCTCAGTCAACCACTCGGCTACCCCGTTCGCACCTTCAGGAAGCACCGGAACAATGACCTCCTCGGGGATCAATGCCGACCCCAGACCTCCCTCGCGGTAGTGTTCCCGAATGAAACTTGCGACAAGTTCGTCCTCGGGCAAGCTCGTCCTGGCACGGCTGATATTGAATATCTCAACTACCCGCCCCTGACGCACGTAAAGGACACTGAGCTCAGCCAAATCGCCTTCACGATAGAGTCCCAGAATATCCTGACTCACCGTCGACACGCTGACAACACGTTGCTTCTCTCGAACCTTCTCGACCGCACTAAGCTGGTCGCGGTACAGAGCTGCAACTTCGAATTGCATCGCCCGACTCGCTACCTTCATGCGCTCGTTCAACTGAGCCGTGAGTTCGTCGTGACTGCCTGACAAGAACAGCTCAACTGCTTTGACTTGGCTTCTGTACTCGTCCCGGTCCACATCATAGACACAAGGCGCCGGGCAACGTTGGATCTGATACTGAATACAAGGGCGACTCCGGCTCTTGAGTTCTCGATCCGAGCAAGTGCGAAGCTGAAAGTGCTTCTCCACCAAGTGGAGGGTCTTTCGCGCCGAGGTCGCCGAATGAAAAGGTCCGAAGTAGCGGGCGCCATCCGGCGCAGGACGCCGCACCAGCTCGAGACGCGGGTACTCCGTCTTTCTGTTTAACCGCAGATTGAGATACTCCTTGTCGTCGCGGAGTTTGACGTTGAGCTTGGGGCGATGCTCTTTGATGAGGCTGTTTTCAAGGATCGCCGCTTCTTTTTCTGTCCCTGTAACGTAGGTTTCCAGGTCCCCTATCAATCGCGGCAAAGCGGGAATGAACGCCCGGTTGTCCGAGCCGCCTTCTTGAAAATAGCTCCGCACGCGCGACCGCAGGCTTTTGGCCTTGCCAACATAGAGAACACCCCCATTTTTGTCGCGGAAGAGGTAACATCCGGACTGCGCGGGGAGAGATTCGAGCTTTTCGACAACTTCGGTGGGCAACATCAGTTTCGTCTCGGGCTGCGCCTACTTAGCACGTTGCGCGGCAAGCCAAATCGGGGCATGCCGCTCTCGTGGTTGCGCCCAGTCCAAGCGAAAAACCCCCGCTCTCTCGAAAGCCATCGCCGCTGACCTCCATATGGGGGGGGGTGCACGGAGCGGTGATCCTCGGATTGTGCGTCCTTTCCGGTAGCGCCCTCGGCATGCTCATCGTGCCGCGAGCCCCCGCCCCCGCGTCGAATGCTCCCCAGATGACCCCTGCCCTGGTCTTCTTAGGCAAAGCTCTTGAGCTCGAACCCCAGGACTCCACCGACCCAGAAACGGCTTTCACCAAGCTAGCAACCGAACGGGCCCGCGATTTCCTGGACAAAACCTTCACCGTCACGGTCAAGGGCAGTTCCTCCATCGCCCTCCCGCTATCCAAGTGGGGAGTCGCTATTGATGAGGAACGACTCGCTCGCTTGATTGCTGATAGCCTCGACCCGACTAGTCCGCAGACCGAACTCTGGCAGGACCAAGACGCAAATGAGACCAAGACCTCGTCAAAGGCCGTAGAAAGAGAGCTCCCTCTCTTGATAGAAATCGACCGAGAGCGAGCGGCAGGTCGTCTGGATACCTTGAAGGAAGTCGTCGATCGCCCAGCACAGTCGGCGCGATACGCTGTCAAAAAAAAGGAAGTGATCCCCCATCAAGATGGCAAAGCGCTCGACATCGCGGGCACAATCATGGCGATGGTCGAGGCCATCGAGAAAGGGCAAGACAAAACAGAGGCCAGCGTGATCGTGACTCCGCCCCAACGCAAAACCGAAGAGCTCAAGAAGGTCAGCTTCCCTACGGTGTTGGGGCACTTCGAGACTCGCTACAGCCTCTCGCAAAAGGCCGAAGACCGAACCTACAACCTACGGCTCGCGGCCCAACGCCTCGATGGAACAGTCTTGTTTCCTGGCGAAACCTTTGACTTCAATGCGGTCGTTGGACCTAGGGACGAAGCGCATGGCTACAAAGTGGCCACCGTGATCGCCAACGGAGAGCTGGTGGACGGCATCGGGGGAGGAACCTGTCAAATCTCGGGGACCCTACACGGCGCAGCTTTCTTCTCGGGCCTCGACATCGTCGAACGCTATCCACACACCCGGCCAAGCTCCTACATCAAGATGGGTATGGATGCGACAGTCGTGTATCCAACGATCAACTTCCGATTCAAAAACCCGTTCGACTTTCCTGTCGTGATTCACGAGCGGGTGCAAGACGGTGAAGTCTACGCCGAAATTCGAGGAGGCCAGGTTGACCAAGTCGTATCATTGATTCGAAAAATCGACTCAGCCATCCCCTACGAAGAGTTAGAAAGAAGTGATACGACGCTACCCCAAGGAACACGCATCCTCGCCCAGCGAGGAGTTCCCGGTTTTCGGCTGCATCGCTATCGAACGATTCGGCGGGGCAGTCATACCACCCGAGAGAAGTGGCGAGACATCTATCCGCCCACCGCCCAAGTCGTGAGAGTCGGCATCGGGGACGCTCAAAAAAAGAAGCGCTCAAGCGTGAAAACTCCCGAGTACACAGCAGACGAAGTGCTGATCTTGACCCAGAGGAGGGCGGAAGATGGAAGCCCGGGAGACTTCGCAGAAAACCGAGAACCCGGAAAGTACGGGAAACGTGGTTGGACCGAAGAAGCGGGCATGCCCTTTTGGACAGCTGACTAAGGGCTTTGCTCTCACAGCCGCGACAAGGACGTTGTCTGGCGGGCCGGACGACAGTCATACGGCCATGAAAGCGGATAAAATCTGAAAAACGGCGCGCTGGCCGGATAGTTTTTTCTGCGCTTCCATTTGTTCCGAGGAGAAATATGCTTTTTGTGGTTGCATGTGGGTTGACGTTGCACTGTGACTCCCGCACCAACGACATCGTTGCATATGTCATCCCTATCGGCCGACCTCCCACTCATCCCTGTCACTGATCCCCAAAACCAGCGGACTCGCTCTGAGCCCGTTGCTCGGGGTGAATTCCCTCGCGCTGTCAATTGGAGCAATCCAAGAGTTGCCGCGATACTGGATGCGGCGGCGCAGTGTTTCTCCGCTCGGGGATTCACCGCGACTACCCTCGCCGACATCGGAAAGGAGCTGGGGCTGCGTAAAAGCATCGTCCACTACTACTTCAAGAGTAAGGCGACGCTTGTGGAGGAAGTACAGAGCTTCGCCTACAGCCGCTATGTCGAGGTCATTGCAGCTGCGCTCGCCCCACGGGCAGAACAGCCAGGATCAGCTAGCCCAGAGGGACCAGTCTCCGAGCCGCCTGCAAGCGCCGCTCGTGAGGTCGGCGGACGTGACCCGCTGGCGAAAGGCCTCAAGAGCCTTTGGCAAGAACTCAAGAGCCAAAGTGCCATCCGTGGTCTCAACCTCGAACTATGGAGCGAAGGTCGACGCAACGACGAACTTGCACTCCGTGCGCAAACTCTTGAGGCCGAGGCCCATCGGCTCGTCAAGCAGTTCATTCAAGGCAACAAACCAACGCCGGTTGAAAACGAACTTGAAGCAGACGCCTTGGCCACACTCACCTTGGCTGTTCTGGATGGTCTGAATGTACGAGAAGAACGTGAAGGACCGAATATGAGGACCACGCGCGCTTTCGAGACCTTTATCAAGTTGCTCAACAAATAGAACGCGGCTCGGTCTTTCGGACCAATGAGCGTCTCCCAGAACCGCGCCTCGAGGAAGGCCGCGGTTCTTCCGTTTTGTTCCCACCCGGCTCTGCACTAGCCTCATCCAGGTGAGCTTCGACAAGCTACTTGGACAAGACATCGCACAGACGACCCTTCTGCGCGCGTTTTCCGCAGGCAAGTTGCACCACGCCTACCGCTTTGAGGGACCTGCCGGCGTGGGCAAAGAAACAGCGGCTTTCTTATTGGCCCAAGCATTGGTCTGCACGACTCCTACTTCAAAGGGGGGCTGTGGAACATGCTCTTCCTGTCGACGTTCGGTGCATCTTGCCGAAGAAGATCCCCGCGTCCCCCAACATCCTGACGTGATCCTCGTCGGACGCGGAGTGTACCCCCCCTCGCTCATCGGCGGTGCGTCAGAATCAAACGGCATCAGCGTAGAGCAAGTTCGGCGAATTGTGATTGCTCGTCTGGGCTACCCGCCCCACGAGGGCAAAGCGATGGTGGTGATCATTCGTAACGCTGACGAACTCACTATTTCCGCAGGAAACGCTCTCTTGAAGACCTTGGAAGAGCCCAATCCACAAACCCACTTCATTCTGACGACCAGTCGTCCAATGAAACTGCTCGACACCATTCGCAGCCGAACCCTGGCCGTGCGTTTTGGAGCTCTGAGCCGTCAGGCAATGACTCACCTTTTGGAGCAGGAAGAACTCCCCCCTGATGTACTCCCTTTTGCGCAAGGCAGTCTCGAAAGGGCCAGAGCGCTTGCTCACCCAGAAGTACGAAAGCTGCGCGACGACTTCGTGCAAGCACTCGATGAAGCTCTCAAGGAAAACCATCCGCAAGCGGCACTGCAGTTTGCAGAAACCCGCCCTGACGCTCGGGCTGACTTGGTAGCTCTCCTCGCGCATGCCGCATCGACCTACGCGCTCCGGGCACGAGAAGGCATTCTGCCCGAACTGCATGCGGCCCGACACGAGCAACTCGTCGCGGCCATCGCCGAAGTAGAAGCAAACGGCTCCCCCGCCTTGGTCCTAGAAGCCTTGGTAAGTCGGCTCATGCAAGCAGCCTAGGTATCAGGGAGCCGTTTTTCGAGTCGAGGTGGCAGACGGAGCCGCTCTCAGCCGAATCGCAACGATAGGATCCTTTCATGGATCGCCCGACACTTCGCCTCAATAGAGCGGTAGGGCGTTCGGTCCCCTTCAGCCGGCAAGAGCCATCCGATGGCTGCCACCATATCGCAGTGCGGGGCGACCGACAGGAGTGTGGCATCGGTGATTCCTCCGATGGCGACGAGAGGGATGTGCTTCGCCTTGCATAAAGCGGCTGCCGCGCGCAACGCCTCGCTTCCGGTGGTCGGTTCGGGGTTGTTCTTCGAAGCGGTGGCAAACACCGGTCCAAAAGCAACATAGTCGACTCCGCCTTCGCAGGCCGCGCGGACTTGAAGCAGATCGTGCGTCGAAAGCCCCACGGAAAGGGTCGGACTCAAGCGGCGCACCTCTTGGGGTGGGAGGTCATCTTGGCCCACATGCACAACATCGACCCGAGCCAGAAGAGCTAGATCGACGCGGTCATTGACGACCAATTGTCCTGGAACCGCAGACTCCGAGCAGAGGGACAGCCAGCGGAGGTACTTTTCGTCCGCGACCTTCTTGGCGCGCAACTGCACGAGAGGACATCCTGCGGCAAGCATGGCCCGAGCCACCTCGACCGGCTCGAGTCCCCGACGATGGCAGCTATCGAAGTCGGCGATGGCATAGAGCCCTTGGCGAGCAAGAGAAGGTGGATCCATTGCCGCTCTCCTACCAAAAAGAGCGAGTGGAAGGGAATCGAGCTCGCCGTCCGAGCGTTCCCCAGCGCGATGGACCGTGGTAGACGCCCCACCATGTGGATGAAGAGCCAAAGGATATCCCGGGGCGCCCGAAAGTACGCCGACGCACTCACCGAGGGCTCAGGCTGGACCTTGTGCTGGATATGCTTGGTGAGTTCTCTCTCCTTGGGCTGCGCCTCCGGAGCCCATGGCCACGCCCACGCCAGCGTAGGCTCAGCCCACGGGGAGTCTGCCCCAGTCGAGACAACCAAAGAGAGCACTCCCGAGCAAAAGCCAGGAACCTCACCCAAAACCACAGAACGCGACGGTCACCCCACAACCACGGCTCAGAGCGAGGAGGTGGAAACTGCCCCAGAGGGCGACGGCGTAGAACCCCATCCCGACATAGAAGCCGCTCGTGCCGCCCTGCATCGAGTTCAGCAAACCGACAATCACCTCGGTCTGGTTTTTGCTCTCGCCGAAAGGGCGTCCGACTTACCCTGGGTCCTCGCCATCGAAAATCGCTCAAATCACGACGTCCGACTCGCGACTCTTCCGGCAGTCATCCAGTTTGAGGTCTTGGCGCCCAATAGCGGCGATGAAAAACAACCGAGCAAGCCTATTGTTTGTGGGGAAACAGCACCCCGTCGCCTCGCCGCAGACGAAACCAAGGTCCTGCCCGCCGGGGGTCTTTTGGTCCACGCCTTCGATCCACGGACTCTTTGTGACGATGAGGAGGTCTTGCAAAAGGGGGCGACGGTTCGTGTCCGCTACGGGTTTCCCCTCCAGACCAAGAAGCTCTGGCGCAAAGGCAAGCTGACCGAGGTCGAAGTTGCGCAGAAGGCCCCCTTTGTCGCCGAACGTGTTGAGACAGGAGACGATCCTGTTCAAAGGCTCAAGCACCTGAACGCAGCCTCGTTTACTCTGGGGCGCACTTACCCCCTCAGCGCAGTTGAAGCTCGTCCAGCCAGCAATGAGGGCAGCGACCAGGTCGATGAACCCTCAACTCCGGTCGCCTCGACAGCTGAGTACCGGGCGCCTCCACCACCCGTCGAGGTGAAGATCTATCCTCTCGGAAAGAGTAAGACCCCTGAGCGAGGCTTGGTCCGAGTGCAGGTGAAGAACGTCTCGAGTCGCTCGCTGCTCGTCCACCTTCGGCGCGAAGCCTTCCGTTACGAAGTGGTAGGTCCCACTGGCTCTCACACTTGTCGCATGATGCCGAGCGAGCTGTCAGCCACCCGCCTCAGTTACTCGACGATAGCTCCTTCTGCCAGCCGGAGCCTCTCAACTCGACTCGCCGAAGCCTGTCCCAAAGGAGTATGGGACTTGCCAGGAACGTATTCAGTTGCTGTCAGGTTCCAGCCCACCTCTGAAGGCGAAGAGAAGCGAGATGGAGCTTTTGTTGGATCGGTAGAAGGGGCAAATATCGCGACCCTTACTGTCCCCGGACCAGTTCCTCAATCGATGGCGCAGATGTTGATCGTCCTGGACTGATCGGTTCGCAAAAAAACTCCCCCGCCCCGCGGAGTCTTCCTAAAAAGGTGGTGGCCAATGGGACTGAGGAGCATCAGTGCTGAGGCATGTTGCGCTCGGACTGTCGCGCCTCGAGGGCATCGAGGTCCTTGAGGTTGTTTTCGGCTCGCGGATCGTCCGGGTCTAAATCCTGTGCTTTTCGAAAAGCATCGCGAGCTTGCTGCAGCTTTTTGAGACGGGTTTGTGCGAGCCCCAAATTGAGCCAGGCGGAGGCAAGATTCGGGTCTCTGCGGGTGGCTGAAAGAGCCAGTCGTTCGGCTTCCACTGGGCGGTCCAGCAGCAATTCCGCATAGGCGAGATTCACTAGATAGGTCGGGCGCCGTGGAAACAGGTTGGAGGCTTTGAGCAGATAGCGTCGTCCACCGTCCACGTCCCCTTGGATGAGCAAGACCGCGCCCAGGTCGCCATAGGCGCGAGCCACAATCTCGTTGCGTTCGGCATCGCTCAACTTGGCTTCCGTGGCCGCATGAAGCGCGCCTCGAAAAGATCGCGCTGCCGATTCGAGATCACCCGTCAGCATCAGAGCGGTGCCAAGCACCAGATGACGTTCTGGTTGCTCGCGATCCAAGTCACGGGCGCGCCGTAGTGGAGAAAGACTCTCCTCCACGCTCCCGGTAGATAGAAGAGCGATACCATAACTCGCAAGAACTTCCGGATAGGCGCCCTGTTCGCCGACGAGATCCGAAAGCAGCTCGCGTGCCTTCTCTCCTTCGCCCAAAGACAGGTAGCTGCGGGCCAGATCAAGTCGATGTCTCACACCCAGCCCGTCGAAAGCGGCGATCTGTGGATCGATCTCAAGCAGACGCAGAGCGAGTTCGTTGTTTTGGTCGCCTGCTCCGTAGCTCAACGAGCCTTTCAACAAAAGAAGACGGGCAAGCACGAGCCGCTGCAGCCACTTGAGCGGCGATGCAGGAGGGTTGGTCTCGAGCTCCACCTGCTCGAAACAAGAGCGACCAAGCAGGCTAGTCAGCTCGCTCTCCGCGCTCCCAAGATCGCCACTTTGCAAATCCAGGTCGATCTTGAGCAAAGTCGCGCATCGACGGGGTTCCTCGGTGCCAGAACATTCGAGCAAAGGCGTCTCTATCTGCGATCTGCGCTTCGGCTTCAATTCGACGAGGTGCTCGGGATGCGCCTCTTTCAAATGCGAAGACGGGGCTGTTGTCGACACATCGCTGAGACTCGGGAGCACGGCATTGGGACGTGCACAGGCTCCCACCGACACCGCAAGAGCCAGAGCAGCTATTGGCTTTCGTCGTCCAAGCATCGCAGCGACTTTCGGTTTCTCAATCACGCAAGAAAGACGCGGGTGTGTTCCTTGCCGTCGTAGCGAAAATGCACTGGTTTTTCGTCCAAAACGGTTGCAACCAGCACAGGTCGTTTCCAGACGCGAACCAAGGCCTCGAGAACACGTTCGGCGTAGTCGAATCTAAGATGAACCCCTTGAAAATCGTGCTCAAGCAAGAGCTCCCCCCGGTTTTCAAAGTTCGCATCAATCACCCGGATAAGAGGGTTCCCGGCGTTGGTGAGTTGCCCAAGCAGCTTCTGTTTCACTTTGTTGAACTCGCGGGACGCGATCTCGAAACCACCTCGTCTTTCGGAAAATTCAAAACTGAAAAGGCCTTGCTCCATGGCGAACTCCGGCGTCAGAAACTCATCCAGGAAGGTCACGTCATTGTAGTGAGAGCGCACCTCGAAAATCTTCTTCTTCCCGAGCCCTAGCCTCAAGTCCCAATGGCGTCGCTCGTCAAGGTCGTCGCACTCATCCCACTGTTTGCCAAACTGGCCTCGGTTCCACCGCTCCTCAATGTGCCGGAAGAGCTCGACCCCCAATTTGTAGGGATTGAGGCTCTTACCGTTGGATGCCATGACACCCGCGTTATTGTCGGCGTACTCAATGATATCACCCCAGCTCGCAATCCGCGTCGTCATGAGCTTGGAGTGATGATAACTCGCCCATCCCTCATTCATGATCTTGGTTTGCATTTGCGGCAAAAAGTAGTGAGCTTCGTCACGAACGACCGTGAGAACGGAACGTTCCCACTTGTCGAGCGGGGCTTCCTCAATCAAGAATTGCAAAACGTCCTTGCGTGGCTCGGCAGGAAATCGCAGCTTCGCGGAGGCTGCCTCCTGCTTCAACCGTTCGCGCTCGACTGCCAGATGCTCTTCAGGATTGATGAAGTTCTCCATGTAGGATTTCGCCTTGAGCCGAGGCACATCCGGATCGATAGGATGGGGAGTATCCTCGTCGAATGACATATTTTTGTCCGGTTCGGCCTTCTTGCGGCGCACAAATGCCGAATGAGGGTCGATGAGGTTTTCCAAGCTCAGACAAGCGTCAACGAAGGTTTCGATACGCTCAACCCCGTAACGCGCCTGCAATCGTCGCACCACAGATCCGTGGTTGGCCATCTTGTCGATCCAGCGCCGATTGGGCTCGTACTCTGTCCCCCCTCGAGGAGCAGGTGGAACCCATTGCCCAAAGGTGTCCAGGTCCGTCGACCGAAAAGCAAAGTTGTTCTTGAAGAAATCAACGTGCCCGTACACATGACACATAACCAGCTTCTGATCCGTCAGACTGTTTCCTTCCAAGAGATAGGCAATGGAAGGGTTGGTGTTGATCACCATCTCGTAGATCTTGGAAAGCCCGTACTCATAACTCTTGCTGAGACGTTCATACTCCATTCCAAAACGCCAATGAGGATAGCGCGTGGGAAACCCGCCGTAGGCAGCGATCTCGTTCAGCCGATCATACGAAAGTATCTCGAAGATCGTAGGGAAGAAATCCAACCCCGATTCGCGAGCAACAGCCTCGATCCTGTCCTGTTCCTTTTTGAGGTACAAAGGCAGACTGCTTTCTTTGAGGAACCCAGCAGAACCCATTTCAGTGTCCCTTCCCTAGGAAGTCCTTGAGACTTTCTACAATCCCGTCTCGATCAGCGATTTGGCTCAGCACTAGCTTTTCTTCTTCTCCCAGATGTTCCTCTAAATCCTTGATGAATTGCCCCGATCCATACGGACTGTGCACCTGACCGTAGGCAAACATATTCGAGGCTGGAATGAGTTTTTCTTTGAGGAGCTTCAAGCAATACCCCGTATCGTCGGAAGACCAGTTGTCGCCATCTGAAAAATGAAAGGGGTAAATGTTCCACTCGGACACGGGATAGTTTTTCTCGATGATCTCCCAGGCCAGATTATAAGCACTCGAGATCATCGTGCCCCCTGATTCTCGAGTGTGAAAGAAGGTATCGCGGTCGACTTCTCTGGCCGCCGCATCATGAATGATGAAACGGCTATCAATCCCATCGTATTGTTTGCGCAGCCAAGTATCGATCCAGAAGCTTTCCAAGCGGACGATTTCCTTTTGCTCGTCACCCATCGAGCCGGAAACATCCATCATGTAGATGATGACGGCGTTCGCCACGGCCTGCTCGTCTTCGCGCCACGAGCGGTAGCGCTTGTCTTCGCGCCGTGGAACAATCAACGGATCCTTCTCGTTGTAAGAGCCCGTCGAGATCGCTCGCTTGAGAGCTTCTTTGTAGGTGCGTTTGAAGTGGCGCAGCGCCTCCGGCCCCACTTGACGAATTCCAGAGTACTTATCCTTGGAACTCAGGATTCGAGACTTGCCCTTTTCCTCTATGTTGGGGAGCTGAAGCTCCTCTCCGAGGATGTCCGCTAGCTCTTCCAAAGAAACGTCCACCTCAAGAACGTGCTCTCCATCACCCTGCCCTGCCTCGCCTGGGCCGCCCCCCTGCTGCGGGTCACCCATGGGATCACCCGGACGCCCTTCTCCCTGCCCCACGCCCCCTTGGTCCCGCTCGTCGAAGGTGAAACGCGGTACGTCGATGTGGGGGATGGGAATGGACACCGTCTCCTTTCCCTTGCGACCAATCATCTCTCCATGAGAGATGTAGTCGCGAAGTCCCTTTCGGATACGCCCGCGAACGATGTCGCGGAAACGGCTGTGGTCTCGGTCGATCTTCAGGCTCACGAAACGCCCCTCTGCATGCGTGTGAAAACGGGGAGGCTTGAAGAAAAACACAACAACCGAACGGAGCGGCTACCTACGCTCACCCAGGGGCAACAAGGCTGGGTGCGTCTGGCGTCAGCGAGGTCGAATCCCCCCCACTGCTCGATGCCTCTTGTTCTTGGTTGGGCGCATCTCGTCACCGGGCTGGTGGTGAGACATGCTTTCGGCTGGCGTCGTACCGTCATTAAACAAAACTATGCTTGAAGTTGTAGCGAGGCGCACGCCCTATCAAATGGGAGGACAAGGTGGCCATTTGCCAGCTTGAAGACGGCCGAGTAGATGTAGGTCTCATGAGTTCTGAAGCGAAAGATCGCACTTCGGACCGGCCTGGCCTGGTCATTACGGCGGTAGGACCAGACCGGCCTGGCCTGATCTTCGCCCTATCGAAAGAAATTCGCGATCTAAACGGCAACATCGAAGACACCAAAATGAGCAAACTGGGTGGAATGTTCGCCGTGCTCATGCTCGTCACCGGATCGGAAACCGTTCTCAACCACCTGGTTTCCTTGGGAGACCACCTCCAGGCCACCTTAGGAGTCACCTGTTCTTTCGCCCCTACCCAGGCTGAGCACAAAGCCCACGGGAAGCTCTGGACCTTTTCAGCTTCAGGATTGGATCGTCCGGGCATCGTGACGGCCCTCAGCGACTTGCTCGCGAGTCGTCACGTCAACGTCGTCTCCTTCGTCAGTCATGTCGAAAACGCCCCGCTCACCGGCACCCCTCTCTTCGTACTCGAAGCCGAATGCGTTGTGCCGGAAGGGCTCTCCCACGACGAACTCCAATCACAGCTCCAAGCGGCCTGCGACCGTGAAGGGCTCGAGTTATTGGAGCCCTGAGACAGCAGCATGTCCTCCTTCCTTTGCGCCAGTCACGGACATTGTTTCGACGGATTGGCCAGCGCTGCCTTGCTCACAGACCTGGTGCAACAAGACTCCCCCGAGACACGCTTTAGCTATCGGGCTTTGGGTTACGGCCCCACTCCACCACGAGTCAATTTTGCGAGCGATCAGAACGCGCTATTGGATTATCGATACATCCCGGATTCGAACCTTACTTTCTACATTGATCACCATCCGACGGCCTTTTTTGGGGACGAGGAACGAGCCCATTTCGAACGTAGGCGAAACGCCTCCCCAGAACGGTTTATTTTCGACCCGCGTTCACCAAGTTGCGCCAATCTGGTAGCGCAACTCGCGCGGAGCCAAGGCCGAGACGCAGAGCTGCTGCGACAACTCGAAAATTTCGCCGAAAAAATAGACGCCGCTCGATTCGATTCGGTCGACGAGGCCATCGAAACCGACTCTCCTCGCATGCGCTTGGTCAGCGCGGTCACCCACTTTGGCGACCACCAGTTCTACCAGCGGGCCATACCCGTATTGCTACGCGAGGGAGTGGACGGTCTGGCTCAACAGCGCTTCGTCAAAGAGCAGTTTCGAAAACTCGCACCCGCGATTCGCTCGCTCAACGAACGAATCAAGAAACAGGGGCATCAAAGGGGACGAGTCGCCCTCGTTAACCTGATGGATCGCCCCAGCTATGTCGTCAGCAAGTTTCGTCAGTATTTCGAGTTCCCCGCAGCCACTTACTCGGTCATGATCCTGAAAATGCAAGAAAACCTGCGTATCTCCGTCGGCTACAATCCGTGGTCGGGGCATCCTTGCGACGTGAATATTGGACAGCTCTGCCAAAGTTTCGGAGGAGGCGGTCATACGGTCGTCGGGGCAATTGGGCTTGCCGAAGGCTCCGAACAGTCGGCTCTCGAAATCGCAGAGATCATTGCACTCAAGTTGCAGACCCCCGAGTCCACCTCCCCTGAACAGGCGACCGTATGAGACCCCTTGCAACTCGCCCAGCGGACTGACAAACCGACTGCATATTGACCTACGAGACCATTCGCCCATTCGAGCGCCACCCTGGGCACAGGCCTTTCATCCTAGGCCACCGTGGGGCCCGCGCCCACTGCCCCGAAAACACGATGGTCGCTTTCGAGCGCGCGCTTGACGACGGCGCCGATGGTGTCGAACTCGATGTTCGAATGAGTCAGGATGGCGAGCTCTTCGTTTCTCACGATGAACTCCTGAAAACGCGGCACGGCAAGATCGCCCTCGGTCAGCTCAGCGCTGACCAAGTACACCACCTCGAAACCCTTAATGGCGCCCCCATCCCTACGCTGAAAGAGGTCCTCACGTTTCAGGCACGCACCGGTGCCTACCTCAATGTTGAGCTCAAAGGCGACGTTCCCGCCCCGCTCTGGATGGCGCGTCAGGCGGCAGAACTGATTCGTAGGCACGGAGGCTCGAGAATCCTAGTTTCGAGCTTCACACCCAGCCAAATCTTTGTCTTCAAACGGCGACTCCCCCAAGTGCCCGTCGCACAACTTTTTGATCTGCGTTCAGGGCCGCTTGGAACGGCTCTTCGACTGGCCTGTTCTGTTCCTGGGGCACGCACCTGTCTACATGCTGCCATCAAACTGACCGGAGCGGAGGCCGTGCATCCCCACTTCGAACTCATCGACGCAGAGAACCTACAAGAGCTGCGGCAGACGTTTTCGGTCATCAACTGCTGGACCGTCAACGATCCAAAACGCGCCAAAGAGCTCGCTTCTCTTGGGGTAGACGCCCTGATCTGCGACGATCCGGCGCTCATTGTCGCCCAGTTTACGAGCTAACCTCGCCTCACAGCGAGACACCTGAAGCGCAAATCAAGCCGAGGAGCGGCCAGAAGACCCAGGTAACCATGACACGCGTGAAGAGCTCCGCCCTTCCGCGAGAACCCCGAGAAGCTCATGCAGCACCGAAACGGCAACGATAGCCGTCGAGTCTGCAAGATCGAACGGGGGACACAGACCGACCACATCGAAGCCGACGATGTCCGCACCTAGAGCGGCACGGAGAACTTGTTGGACCTCCCAACAAGACAAGCCGCCCGGCGAGGGACGGGACACTCCGGGACAGACGGCGAGATCGAAAGCGGAAAGGTCGACGCTAACATAAAGCGACCCTTGAGAAGCTCGGGCGCGGACGGTTTCCATGGAATTGTGAATGTCCCACCGCACATCGTCGATCGTAAGGCGTTCGAAACCGAAGCTCAGAGCGCGCTGCGTTTCGCGCCCGTCGCGACTCGGCCCACGCACGCCCACCTGAAGAACCCCAGGTTTTCTCACCAAGTCCTCAGCGTAAGCAGAGCAGAGTAGCCCGCCCTCACCCATATCGTCGACTCGACAGCGGTTTTTCGCTGTGATGTGAAGCAAAGACACAGATCGCCGCTTGGCCTTTCGCAGCCCTCGCAAGGCGCCGAGCGTGATGAGTTGGCTGCCTCCGATCAAACCCGGAACCTGTCCACTTCGAGCAAGGGCATAAGTTTGCTCTTCAACCAGAGACAGAAGGGCCTCACGCTCGTTCATGACGTCGATGCCGATATCGCCACCATCGACGACTTCGAGTTCGTCCAGGATGTCCAGACCAAGGGCGTGACTGTAACGACCAAAAGTCCAAGAAGCTCCGCGCACCGCTGACGGGCCTCGGCCTACCCCGCCACGACCTTCGACCCCCGTATCATGGGGTACCCCCAAAAGCACCACATCGACTGACTCGTCAAACGGCCCCTGAACTCGACTGAGACCAAGAAAGCCAGCACTAGGTTCGGGCTGGAGTGCCATAGCCGGGCCGAGGCTAAGACAGGCCGAATGTTCTGACCAGGTAGACCAGCATCGTGCAGAATTGCAGCTGGTCTAGTCGCAACTGGCCCGACTCATTCGAGCACCTCGGGGGGCACGGAGTTCGTAGGCGGAGGGAACGATGGGCGGATTATGGGCCGCCTCGGTAACTCGAATATTGAGCCGGTGCCCCGCGCGGCCCATATCGAAAGAGAGAAGATACGGAAGCTCCGTCTCGCAAACAGGCCCCGAAGCTTGGTGGGCAACGATACCCATTTCGCGCTCCTCTTTCGACGGCTCGAGACTCGCGCGCGAGGCGGCGCGGTAGTCACCCAAGTCGACTGAGTAGCTCAGCCGTCCCTTCTGTCTGACTTTGACTCGGCTCAAATAGACGCGTTGCTCTTCCAAGGCGAGAGTCCAATCTTCCTTCGGAACGTCGAGCCAAATGATCTGCTCAGAATCGTGGTCTCCGACGAGCGAAATCTCGTAATGCGGATCGTCGAACCAGGGATTTCTAAAACTCAGCTTGGCTTGCTCTGGCTCGTGTTTCAAGACGGGCGGACGTCCACGGAGCAGCTCAACCAGGGCCATAGGAGGAACTTCGACCTGAGTCAGTTGTGCCAAATGGCACGCATCGGGTGGCCCCTCCACAAAGCGATTACTGCTCAAATCGTAGAAGGCCAAGTGCTCTTCATTACTCGCTAGAGCAGCCAGACTCACTCCGAAATCGCTGTACAAGTCGAAGCGCAAACGGCTCACCGATGCCGCCTTGTACATCAACTTGCCTTCGTAATGAGCGAAGGGACCAGCAACTTCGATAGCTGCGTCGCCCACCACGGAACGACTGCAGGAGGTGCGCTCGAAGACCCGAGCCAACACCTCCTCAGCACTAGAAAACCGCACCTGAGGCCCATGCTGACAACCACTGGATAAAGCCGAAAATCCGATGACCGCCGCTGTCACCCCAAGGCGCGACAGGAAGTGAAGACACCCAGCGATCGTCCAGTTCAATGCTCAGCTTTCTCGCACATTAACGTCCAGAGAGCGCATCAAAGAGCGCCACATCCAAAACAGGAACCTCAATCCGCTGGGTGCGCACGCCAATCCCGTGCGCCAAGAACAAATCGGCAAGCTCGGCACGACCTGTGAGCACCATCGGGGATGCCCCGCTGGACTGCGCTTCTTCTTTCGCCCCGCTCAATACCTGCCCTGTTGTAATCAGCCACCCCATCGCTGGGCTTCCATAATGGTGGAGAGCCCCACGAAGCTCGGTCACTTTCTCACGACCCACATCTCGAGAATCCCGGCGAATCACGATAGCGACCGGGATCTTCACAACACCGTTCTGGGTGAGGGTGCCGGACAAATGCATTTCCGAACCGTGAGCCCCTGGACGTTTGATCGAGCTGAGCGACTCGACCCCCATACGCTCGAGTAGAACGAGAACGAGCTCGCCAACAGCGCGCTGCGGCAAGCGTCGTAATTCTTCGGTGAGCGAGCGAGCCGTCGAACGTTGCATCTGCTCCAAGGTTCGAGCCAACTCGTCGCTCTTGTCAGAGGACTTTCGGTCATGAGCCCACTCCGAAAGCCCCAGGTTCGAGCCTTGGATGCGGAAACGTGGGGGCAACCCGCGACGCTCTCGGGCAAGGTTGTCCGTCACGGCTACGGCGATCAAGGCCGGTCCGTTCAGATTGCTCTCTCCTTTGAACTTCTTACGCAGCGAGTCCGCAAGGGATTGGGCTGAAGCCCCACCTCGCGAGGACCCCTGCCGGCCAAGCACGTCGCGGAGAGCATCAGAAAAGCTCAGAGATGAACGCGCTGCTGGTTCTTCAAGGACGGCACCAAGCTCCTCCGCACTGAGCACCTCGTCGGGCTCCGCATCAGAGACGGTGTAACCTGGCAGATCATCCGCGTCGTCTTCGCTGCTCGCGCTCTCCTCGTCGCGTCGGCCTCGACCTCGACGCCGACGTCGACGTCGCTTGCCATCACTTTTGTCCTCGTCCTCGCTCTTTTCGCTCGGCTCCGGTGCCCCAAAAATGGGCTGATCGTCGTCATCTTCCGACTCAAACAAGTCGGTTGCGCTGGCGGAAAGTTCCGCCCGATGTTGCTCATCTTCGTCGGGCTTAGAGACGCCGTCCGCTTCGTCCGCTTCCTCGACCGGGGAAGAAGTTGGCTCGGATGCGGCTTCCGGGGAGGCTTCCTCCGCCGGGGCCTCCGGTTCCTCGATGACCTCTGCGCTCTTTTGCTCTTCGGCCTTCTTGATGAGTTGCAGAGCCGGAGTTCTGTCTTCCAAACCTTTTTCGACCGTGGCGTCGTCCCATTCACTGAGGGCAAACACGCCGGGCTTAACCCGCTTGAGGGGATTGGCCTTATCTGCGTTCTTCACCTGCGCGGCCAAACGTGCCCCCATGGTCACTTCGGGACTTTTGCCGACATGACTGAGAAGACTGCGCTCGATAGCGACGTCGGTGATTTCTTTATAATGGAGTGGTTTTCCTGCTAAGCGCAGCACTAGCAGAGCTGCTTCGGTAAAGGTCATGCCTACAATCAAATCTTTGTCAGAGGATCCCCGAGATTGATTCGAATCACTTCAGCTCGAATCAAGATCTTCGGGTCTCGCGTTTTCGGTTTCCCACCAATCCTGGGGAGAGCCGCCTCCGACCGGAGATTTCTCCAGGCCTTCCGCTAGCGCCCCCGCCGCCCGGCAGAGGTGGAATGCTCTGAGCTTCTACCACGGCTCCAGGCCATCGCCTACTGAAAGCAGCCGGGGCTTCAATCCGCGGTATTGAGCGACCGAAACCGAGTGACTTGCGCGTGACCCTCTACATTTACGAAACGGTGCCCTTCGGCCGACGTTTTCGCTAGCATCCGCCGAAATCCGACATGAACGAGACGGCGCTTTTTGAGGAACTCTGCACTTTGCTCGTGGCAGCCGGAATCGAAATAAGAACCGAACGATTTCATCTTCCGCCAGACAGCGCGGGAGGTCTCTGCCGCTTGGCTGGGAAACATCTCGTTCTTCTCCATGCGGGAGCAAGCAAAGCTGAGCGAGCTCGAGCCTTACTTGAGGTCGTCGAGCAAATCGGTTTGAACCAGCTCGGCCTGAGCGGCTCCCAACTTAGCCCCGCTCTTTTAGCTCGCCTCAATCGCCGAGGTCAGATGCCCTGGCCTCATCGCAGTCAAGCGCCGCCCGTGGCAAAACCAATCCCCAACCCGCGGAGCCACCACCACCTGAAGTTAGTCATGCCTCCCGACCCCCTTTCAACGTTCACCACCATGGCCCTGGGCGGCCCTCCGCAACAACTCGATGAAGTAAAAGACGAGGGCGAACTCATCGAAACAGTTCGATCGTCGACGACTCAAAAGTTGCCCCTTTATATCCTGGGCGGAGGAAGCAACATCGTGGCCGCCGACTCAGGGGTGGACGGTGTCGTGGCTCGCATACTCATCAAAGGCATTCAGGTAAAAGAAGAACGGGGCAGAGTGCTCGTTACTGTCGCTGCAGGTGAAAACTGGAGTGAGTTCGTCCAGGCGATGGTGAAAGAGAACTACGCGGGTCTGGAGTGCCTGGGTGGGATCCCGGGTAGTGTGGGGGCAACTCCTATTCAAAACGTAGGGGCTTATGGTCAAGAGGTGAGCCAAACCATCCATGAAGTGCGAGTGCTCAATCGAACAACGCTCAAGATGAGAACTCTCAAGAACAGCGACTGTCGCTTTGCCTACCGCTCGAGTCTGTTCAAGACGAACGCCGTCGACGAATACGTCGTCGTATCCGTGACCTTTGCACTCAAGCCGGGTGGCCGACCGCAGCTCAACTATTCAGAACTCAAGACGGCACTAGGTGCCAAAGCCAGTCTCAGCGCCACCCACGACGCGGTGATCGCTCTGCGGCAAAGCAAGTCGATGGTCTACGACCCAAGGGACGAAAACCACCGCAGTTGTGGCTCGTTTTTCGTCAATGCACAGGTTACGGAAACCGAGGCTGACTTCATCGATCAGGCGGCGGGCACACCCATACCACGCTTTTCTGGTGATCGAGGTCGACTCAAGGTGCCGTCCGCGTGGTTGATCGAAAAGGCGGGCATCGCCAAAGGCCAGCGTTTCAAGAACGTGGGACTCTCTACTAAACACACCCTATGTTTGGTGGCCCATCCCCATGCAAAGGCCACTGAACTCATTGAATTCGCGGCATATATACGTAGTACAGTTGAGAACAAGTTCCGGGTACGGCTGGTGCCCGAACCGAATTTTTGGGGATTTTCACGGGTCGAGGATCGCCTCCCCCTGCTGGACTAGGAACTTTGTGCAGCTAGGCGGACCAGGCTCCCCATTTAGGGGTACAAGGTCTATCCTGCTCAGGAAAATGCTCGCGTTCGAGGGTGGAAACATGACGCTGGTGAGTGCGGCCCGCAGCCTACGTTACGGCATCGTGCGGAGGACGAGCCCCATGAGGTGTCCGTGGTAAGTCTTTCTCTGCCCGCGATCATGGCGGGGACTCTCACTTTCTACGTGGGACTCTATCATTTTTGGCTTCATTATCGCCGTCCCAGGCGGGCCGATCTGCTCTTCGCCCTCACCTGCCTCGGCATGGCCGTCTATGACCTTGGAGCGGCCTTCTTGTATTCGGCGCGCACGGATGAAGCCGCCGCCATCTGGCAACGCGTACAGATCTGCTGTCTTTCGGCGCTGACCATGCCGCTGATGTTGTTGATTGCCGAACAGGGTGGACTCAAGGTCGAGCGTTGGGGCTACTCGCTGCTCGCGTTCTTCCCCTTCCTTGCGTTGTTCGGGCTCGTCGAACCATGGAACCTGCTCTTGACCCAGGAGCCTCGCGCCCTGACCATTCATTTTCTCGAATATACTTGGCACCTGCGTGGCATGAACCATGGTCCGTTGGAAAAACTACTTGAGCTCACGGTGCCGCTCCTCACGCTCTACTGTTTGTGGGTCGGTCTTGGATCCCCCGCCCGTCTGGCGGGCACGTGGACGCGGCTTGCACCTCGTTCTTCCCCGTTGGTCCTCATCAGCGCCGCACTCATGCTGAGCGTGCTCCACGACGTTTTCGTCGGACGCGGAGCACTGCAACACCCCTTTATGCTTGAATTCGCCTGGTTGTTCATGATGGGGGCCATGAACTGGTCCATGGCCGATGAGCTCATGGACGCTTCGAAAACCAAGGTCACCCTGGACGAGACCGAGCGTCGGGTGGCCACTACTTTGGCGGCGATTCAAGACGCGGTCATCACCTGCGACATGGCCGGCAACATCACCCACATGAACCCGGCTGCCGAGAAACTTCTGGCGGTGAGCCTATGGGACGTCCTCGACACGCCTCTACTGAAGTACCTCGAAATCACGTCACCTGAAACTCACGTCGTCGTCAGTGATCCCGTTCGGTTTGCAGTGGGTCGCGCCCCCAACCCTTATGGTGAACTCCCTCAGCTCGTCACCACTGATGGCAACGAACGACGCATCGACCTAGGGGGAGCACCTCTTAAAGATCCAGACGGGCGCGTACAAGGCGCCATCTTGGTCATGCGAGACCTCACGCTACAGCACAATGCGCTAACTAACCTGGAGCACGCCAAGCGCATGGAATCGATGGGGCAACTCGCAGGAGGAGCGGCTCACGACCTTAACAATCTACTTACCCCTATCATTTCCTACGTCGAGTTGGTTCAACGACGTATTGAACCCGACTCACGAGAAGCAACCTTTTTGGCACACGTCCAAGACGCCGCCCACCGCGCCGCAGCACTGACCCGCCAGCTCCTGGCCCTTTCGCGCAAGCAAGTGCTCGATGTGCAAGTCGTGCCTCTCGACGAGTTCATCCGCCAAACCTCACCCATGCTCGAAAGACTCGTCGGCGACCAAATTCTAGTGGAACTTAGGCTGCGCGACCGCGGCGCCCGAGTCCGCGTGGACTTGGGGCAATTCGAACAGGTTCTTCTCAACTTAACGAGCAACGCTCGAGACGCGATATCCGGCTACGATGGTCGAATTCAAATCGCCACCAGAAGAGTCGGCGACCAGGAAGTCGCTATCGAGGTGTCAGACAACGGCTCAGGCATGAGTAACGAAGTCGCACAAAAGATTTTCGAACCCTTCTTCACGACCAAACCCCGCGGCAAAGGCACCGGGCTCGGGCTCGCTTCGGTTCGAGGGATCATCGAACAACAGAGCGGGCAAATCTACGTCGACTCGGAACCTGGCAAAGGAACAAGCTTCGAAATCATCCTGCCGATCAGCGCCGCCGAACAACCCATGTCGTCCTCGCGACACTCTCCTCCTAGCGACTTGGCCCGCGGCAACGAAAGCATCCTAGTCGCCGAAGACGACCCCGCGGTTCGCTCATTGATCTACGATGCTCTCAGTCAGCTCGGTTACACCGTTCATACGGCAGATGGCCTGACCGTGGCCGTCGCCATCGCCAAAAGCGAGAGCATTGATCTCTTGCTCACCGACGTCGTTTTGCCCGGCACGGACGGACCTCGAATCCGAGACGAAGTTCTCAAGCACACGCAGGTTCCTTGCATGTTCATGACCGGACACGCCGACGATCGTCTCGGCGAGCGAGGAGTCATCGAACGAGGTACCGAAGTGCTTCGAAAACCCTTCACCGTGACCGAGCTCGGCGAAAGCGTGCGGCGCGTACTCGATCGACGCCCCCCCCCTCGCCATACCAGCGCGCCTCCCGACGCCGAATAAGCAGCGTTCTAGCGAAAGCGCTTGTTCTTCTTAGGAAAGGGGCGGCGACCCTCAGAAGCCTGAGAGCCTCCTTCGCCTTCGCTACGTGGTGGTCCACGAAAGCTCCCGCGAGGTTCGTAACCTGGTCCTCTAAACTTGGGGCCTCGCGGCGGCCCCCCACCGTCTCGGTCATCGCGCCGTTCCGGACGGCCCCGACCATGGAAGTGCCCGCCTCTTTCCGAGCGATGAGGACGCCCTTCGCCTTCGTAGCGTCCCCTCCGATCACCTCGTTTGCGCTCCGCGCTGCGGCCTTCTACTGCGAAGTGTTCGCTAATTTCTCGAGGTGGACACGGCGGTGCGAGCTCCGTGAAGGAAAGCAGGCGCGCGATCACCTGCGCGGGATCTTGTTCGGTGATGAGCTTTTGGGCGTAGGCCAGATGTTCGGCGTCGACCTCCCCCTCAAGTGCCGCATACAAGCGACGCTTTCCAAGCTTGGAGTAAAGCTTCTTGATTTTATCGGCGCCTGGGACAGGTGCCCACTGCGGTTTCACTCTTGCCACCCGGTACATGCGCTCCATACGACCCCGCGCTTGGGGAGGCAAAAGCATTACGCTCGTTCCCTTACGTCCGGCTCGTCCCGTCCGACCACTTCTGTGCGTAAAAGCGTCTGGATCAGAAGGTGGGTCAAAATGAACGACAAGATCGACCCCTTGGACATCGATTCCTCGGGCTGCGACATCCGTGGCGACCAAAATCTGGATACGACCCGAACGAAATGCTCCCAGGGTACGTGTACGTTGAGCCTGCGCCAAGTCCCCGCTCAGAGGTTCGGCCTTGAACCCATCACGCTGGAGGCGCTCGGCGATTTCCAAGGTGTCCGCACGAGTTCGAGTAAAGACCAGGCTACGACTTATCTCATCGTCGACTAATGAGGCACGCTGTTTGAGGAGAAGATTAACCAGAGCATCGTAGCGATGTCTCAACCCTACGACATGGGCTACGTGCTCAATATCTTCATTTGCAGCGCCTAGAGCCGTACCTTCGATGCGTACCGCCGCCTTTTGGTAACGTTCTGCGATACGCAGAACTTCACCAGAGAAGGTCGCCGAGACCAAATGTGTCCGGGTCCGAGCCGGCAAGAGTTCGAGAATGCCTTCCAGTTCGTCCCGGAAGCCCATGTCGAGCATTTGGTCGGCTTCATCGAGCACGACATAACGCACCATCTCACCGCTGAAACCGCCGTTTTGTAGATGATCAAGGGCTCGACCCGGCGTGGCGACGACAATACGCGGCCCCCGAGACAGGTTCTTTCGTTCGAGCCCCACGCTCGTTCCGCCTGTGACAACCTCAACGAAGGCATCAGGAACTTCGGAAAAAAGCCAGGCCAGCTCGCGCTTCACCTGGGAGGCGAGTTCGCGAGTGGGGGTCAAAAGGAGAACCTCAGGTGCTCGCGGGTCGAACCCCTCTTGGCTAGAACGATCGCGCCTCGTCCCTTGGGTCAAGAGCATCTTTCCCAGAGCCAGTCCCACAGCAACAGTCTTGCCTGAGCCAGTCTGAGAACTGATCCGAAGGTCTTTCTCGGAAGTCTCGGTTTCGACGACGGACGCTTGCACTTGCGTGAGGGTGGCGTAGCCCTTCTTGTTCAAAGCCTCCGACAAAGGCCGCGGGATCTGGGCTTCGCTAAACCCCTGCACGGCGCGAGCGGGTAGCACTACCTGAGCGTCTGGGGCAGAGGAGGGCGCGGACGATTCGTCGAGGGTTTGCGGGTCGACTGAATCGTCGTTCGTTGTATTCATCATGAGATCCTAGAGAAGCGGGACGACTAGATCCTAGAGGAAGTCGCCATCATCGAATTGGCGGGGAGAGAGTTCTCGAATCCCCTTCGAACTCATTTCCAACACGCGGTTTGCCACACGGCTAACCATGTCGCGGTCGTGAGTCACGAAGATCGCCGTACCCTCGTAGGCGGCCAGACCCTGGGTCAGAGACCGAATCGCCTCCAAGTCCAAATGGTTCGTCGGCTCGTCCAAGATCAAAACGTTACAACGAGTGATCATCAGCTTCGCCAACAAGAGTCGCACGGTCTCACCACCGGAAAGAACCTTGGTGGGCTTCAGGGGTTCATCTTTGGTGAACAAGAGCCGACCAAATAGAGCGCGTAGGTTTTCTTCGTCAGCGTGCTCATTGAACTGCCACAACCATTTGTGAGCACTCATATCGCTCTTTTCGATCACCTCATGATGATCCTGAGGCATGTAACCGATATGTGTTTCGTAGCCCCACTCGATGTTTCCAGCGTCGGGCTGTACATCACCGTGAAGCATTTTTACGAGAGTTGTCTTGCCGGCACCGTTCGGACCGACAATGGCAATCTTGTCGCCACGCATGACGCTCAGGTTGAAGCGTTCGCAGATGGTGACATCTTCGCCAAAGCTCTTTTCCAACATTTCGATGCCGACCACCTGCTTGCCGCTCTGACGTTTTTGCTCGAAACGAATGAAGGGCCGAGCGATGTTCGAGCGCTTGAGATTGGCAAGCTCCCGCTTTTCGCGCTCCAAGACCTTTTCACGGCTCTTGACCTGACTAGCCCGTGAACCAGCACGGAAGCGTTGAACGAAGGTTTGCAGATCGTCGATCCTTTTCTTCCGCGCGTCGTTGGCCGACTCAAGGCTAGTGCGTGCCTCGGCCTTGGCTTCGACCATGTCATCGTAGTTTCCGGGATAGACAATGATCGTTTCGTAGTCGATGTCGGCGATCTTGGTCGTCACCGAGTTCAAAAAGTGCCTATCATGGCTGATGACGATCAGGGTTCCGCTGTAGCCGAGAAGAAACTGCTCTAGCCAGCGGATGGTGCCGATATCCAAGGCGTTTGTCGGTTCGTCGAGCAGTAGTGCTTCGGGCTTGCCGAAAAGCGCTTGAGCCAAGAGGACACGAACTTTGTCGCCTCCCGTCAAAACAGAAAGAGTTTCTGTGTGCAGGTGCTCCTCAATACCCAGACCCACCAGCAAGCTCGTCGCCTCGGCATCGGCCGTGTATCCGTCTTCCTCGGCGATCACCATTTCCAGCTCGGCGAGGCGCATGCCGTCCTCGTCCGTCAGATTCTCGCCCTTGACCAAAAGGCCTTCTTTTTCGCTGATAGCCGCCCAGAGAGGCTGGTTTCCCATCATGACGACATCGATAATTCGAACCGAGTCGTACATGTGGTGATCCTGACGCAAAATCCCCGTCTTCTTGGGGCGTTTCACGTGCCCTGACATGGCCTCGATGTCTCCCGCAAGGATCTTCATGAACGTCGACTTGCCGGAGCCGTTGGGTCCAGTCAGGCCGTAGCGGTCACCAGGATTGAACGTCACATTCACGTCCTGGAACAGCATCTGGGCCCCAAAGTTCATCGTCACATCGTTTACGGAAATCATGAGTAGGTCTCGTCGTTCGTCAGGCAGCCGTCGCTGCAAAGCATCAAATACCGCAGGAGCGGAATGGGTCATCCACTCGGAGCTGGCGGCGGGCGAAACTAGCAGGATAGCGCGCAGTGGCCAGCGCCAGCGCAAAAGTCTGTCCAAATCCTGAAACTCCCGTCACAAACGACAGCAGCGGACGCACGAATTATCGCGCACCCGCTGCCCAGGGCTGAAGTCAGTCGATCTCAGATCTCGTCGTCGTCCGCCTCTTTGTCCTCGCCGCAGAGACGTACCGACTCATCGTCGTCCGCCTCTTTGTCCTCGCCGCAAAGCGGAGTCGGCGAAGCGGCGCTTACGCTCACCGCCGAGAGGGAAACGAATGCTGCAGCAATAATCGTAGCCAGAAGTTTCATTGGTTGATTTTCTCCCTTTGACCGAAGGTTGGGACGGACTCCCCCCGCCGTCAAGGCACCGAGTCGTGCTAAGAGCCCGCCCATGCCGGTCCTCGACGCACAAGAACTGACAAAAACCCTCGGAACCCGCACATTGTTGCAAGGGGTGAACCTCACCATTGCCCGAGGAGAAAAAGTGGGCCTAGTCGGAGACAACGGCGCAGGAAAAAGCACGCTGGCCCGCATTTTGGCCGGGAAATTGGAGGCCGATCAGGGGCAAATCAACCGGCGCAAAGGATCGCAAGTGGCCTACTTGGAGCAAGATCCCTCCTTCCCGGACGGGATCACCGCCGGCGCAGCAGCCCTGTCGGGGCTCACCTCCTGGCAGAAGTACAAGAATCGCTACGACGAACTGTGTGCAGAACTAGCCGACCCGGCCCTCTCCGAGGCCAAGCTTGAGGAGCTCCTTGCCGCACAAGAAGATGTCACCAAACACATCGAACACCTGGGCGGATGGGGTCGACATGACGAGGCAGAACGTATTCTGCGGACCCTAGGCATCGGAGATCCTAACCAGCTTCTAGCGACCATGAGCGGCGGCGAACGGCGACGCGTCGCGCTCGCAGCGCTTCTCATTCAAGCCCCCGATCTCGCCATCCTCGATGAACCCACCAATCATCTCGATGCCGACACCATCGAGTGGTTGGAAGAATATCTCACTAACGTGTTCGCAGGCGCGCTCTTGTTGATCACTCACGATCGCTTTCTGTTAAACCGAGTCGTCACGCGCACCTTGGAGGTGGAAAACGGACAGGTGTTTTCATACAGCGGCGGGTGGGAGGACTACTTGATCGGCCGAGAGGAGCGAAACGCGCTCAAGGAACGCACCGAGGCGAACCGACAAAACTTCCTCCGCCGCGAAATCGAATGGCTGCGGCGTCAACCCAAAGCGCGAACTGGCAAGCAGAAGGCACGCATCAAACGTGCGGAGTCAGCGATATCCGCCGCCCCGGACGCGAAAACCAAGTCGCTTACACTCGGTATCGAGGAGCAGCGCCTGGGCGGCACGATCATCGAAGCCCGGGGAGTTGCAGTAAAAATCGCCGACCGCGAACTAGTTCACCCCTTTGACCTCCACCTGACCAAGGGGATGCGTCTCGGTATCGTCGGACATAGTGGGGCCGGCAAGACCACCTTGTTGCGCACCTTGCTGGGAGAAATCCCTTGTGGCGCCGGCGAAGTGATTCGTGGAAAAAATACGAAGATCAGTTACCTTGACCAGTCGCGCACCGGACTCAATGAAGAGGACACTGTGTTCGACGCGATTACAGACGGCCGACCCAGCGTTCAGGTGGGAACGAACGAGTACAGTAGCTATTCGTATTTAGAACGCTTCGGTTTTCGAGGAGAGGCTATCCGCCAGAAAGTCGCCGGACTTTCCGGCGGCGAACGCGCGCGCGTCGCCCTCGCCAGGCTACTTCTTTCCACAGCCAATGTGTTGGTGCTCGATGAACCGACCAACGACCTCGACGTGATGACGCTCAGTGCCTTAGAAGAGCTCATTCAGAGTCTCCAGGGCGTTGCCCTCATCGTCACTCATGATCGCTATTTTTTGGACCGAGTGGCTACAGCAACGCTAGCGATTGACCGCCACCGACAAGCTCACCTCATTCAGGGAGGATTTACGAACTATGCTGAGTTTCGTAAGGAATACGAGCGCCGCCGCAAGCTCTTAGAAGAAGAAAGACTCGCCTCCCAGAAGGCCAATGATGCGCCTCCTGCCCGCCCTTCCGCGAGCAAGAAGAAACTCAGCTACGGCGAAGAAATCGAACTTTCTGGGCTCATGGAAAGGATCGAAACCCTTTCTGCACAGGTCGCCGCCCTCGAAGAGCAATTGTCCGATCCCTCGTTACACACAGAAAGGCGAGACGAAGCTGCCAGCATCCAGACCGAGCTGGAACTTAGGCGAAACGAGCTCGAAGAAACGGAAATGCGCTGGTTGGAACTCGAAGAGCGAAAGCAGAGCTGACGATCGGCTCGCCTTTAGGGCAGATGCGATCCAGTCGCTCAGTGGTGCTGCCCGTGGTCGCAACCAGAACCGCCCGAAACGACACCTTGCGCACTTTCAGAAGCACTTGTAGCAGAAGCCTCAAGGGTAATCGGCTCATCACGATGGGCGTGCCCGTGGTTATGACCTTCTTCGCCGTGGCTGTGGCCGTGCTCGCCTATCAGGGTCGACAAGAAACCACGAGCCCCCGCTCGATACAACGCGCGAAGGATCACAAGACCGGAGGCGATGGCCAGCAGGTTCCAAAGGCCCCCGCCCTCGTGATGACCGGATATTTGCTTGGGCAGAATTACCTCGGGACGCACCAAGCCATCGATCACGCCTCCAATCATCCAGGCTATGAGAACCACACCGAGTAGGCCGACTGCAGTCGTCCGCCCCCCAAACCAACGCCGCAAGAAAACCATGGTGGCGATGTTGGTGGCAGGACCCAACAAAAGCCCCACAAGGACGGCGCCGGGTGAGATCCCCTTTCCGATTAAAACGGCAGCCAATGGAGTCGCTGACGGAGCACAGATGTAGCTGGGGATGGCAATTAAAGTGACTGCCGAAAACTGCGCAAACCAACCATCTACCAGAGAAAGCGCGTCGGCCGGCACGGCGACCTCGAGCAGCGCAGCAGCCACCAGTCCCAACAACATCCAGGCGCCGATGTGGTGGAGCAACTCGTCAAAGGCGTGCAGCGCCCGCTTCGCGAAAGGGCCCTCGGTCGTCGTCACCTGCAGGGACGTTCCGCAGTCGGTAGCCGTTTTTCGCCTACCCGCTGCAGACGCGACGACCAAGCCAGCGAAAAACGCTAAGGCGAGGGCCCCCAGCAAGCGAACCCCGGCGAACTCCCAACCAAGAAACCGCACGGTCAGAGCAAAGGTCTCGACCCCGAGCTCGGGAGTAGCCAATAAGAAGGCCACGACCATGGCAGGACCGGCGCCCCGATTGACCAGAGCCGCCGAGATCGGAATAACGCTGCACGAACAAAGCGGCAATGGCGCGCCAACGAACGTCCCTCTCAGCGCGTCCCTGATGGTGCCGCGGGAGGCGAAAAATCGGTCGGGGATGGCAGGGCCCCATGCCGTCAACAAAGCACCGATCATCAACCCGATGACAAGGAATGGGCCTGTTTCGATACTCAACTCGAGCAGGGTATGGATCAAATCTGCTGTCGTACCATGAGCCACGCTTTCGGGATGCGCATGGTTGTGTGACTCAATTCCGAGAAGGCTCACATAAATGCCAAGTCCCGCCGCGAGCAGATCAACAAAACGCTGGACCGCCGTTTTGGGCAAATCGAGGCTCAGATCATGGGTGACCACATGGAGCAGCGTTCCCGCAACGAAGGCCGCAATGTAACCGCTCACTTTTGCGACAGAATCGTGCGGAATACTATGGGAAAACCACACACCAATGATGCTCGCCACGGCCAGGCCAAGCGCTCGCGAAAGAGCGCTACCGCGTCCGTGCATCGAATCGAAACTGAGCACCATGATAGCCACCACGGGAACGGCATGCGCCGCTAAGGAAACGATAACGCCCCCACTTCCCGCCACAACGTTCATCTCTCCGGTGAAGGCTCCGAGCCCTACGCCGTCTCCCAAGCGGTGAAGGAGCAGACCGAAGTAGCTCGCTTCGAGCGCCAGAGCCCGACGCCCGCCCGTCGGGTTGGGCCCCGACGTTGCTTTTTGACGGGCTCGCCACAGCGTCTCGCCCAGCTTGCCGAGGAGCTCAGGAGCAATCAGTCCCAAGAAGAATACGCCGAGTCCCCAAACCCCGACCGACAGCAAAGCGCCGGGCAAGAGATGAATGATCACCACCGATAGAGCAGCGGTAAGCGCAAAAGTCCGCACCGGTCCCATCCAAGAGTCGCGCATTCTCGGCAGGAGAGCCAAAGCCGTTCCGAGCAGAACGCTAGCGAAGGTGATGAGGATGGCCCAAAACATGGGGAACGCTTGATGAGCCCGGTCAGGGGAAAAGTCCAGAACTAGGTTGAAAATAAACGCCTTAGGGAAATTCTGGCATCTCACGTGGAGATATGGCATCTGCGGGCCATCGCCGTGACCCAGAATATTGCCCATTCTCCAGTTTTTCATGAGGCGCCTGCCGCCACTCTCGATTCGGGGTGGGTGCGATTTTGGTCCAAGGCCATCAACGATCCGCGGGACATTGTCTTCGTCAACTTGTCCCTGCAGATGAGTTTGACGCTCCTGCCGATGGCCATTGCCCTGTTTGTGGTGGGTGAGTTCAGCTGGTTATGGGCGGCCGCCTATTGGGTGTTCTTGTTCGCGGCGTTCTTGGACCGCTTCATCCTGATGCTGCACTGCACGTGCCATCGGCCCCTGTTCAACCGTAGGTTCAAGTTCCTCAACAACTATATTCCTTGGGTCTTAGGGCCACTCATCGGCGAAACACCGGAAGCCTACTTCGTCCACCACATGGGCATGCATCACAAAGAGGGCAACCTTTCTGGTGACCTTAGTTCCACGATGCGCTTTCAGCGCGACAAGTTTACGCACTGGCTCCGCTATTGGGGGCGTTTCATGACCATCGGGCTCGTCGAGCTCTTTGTTTACCACTCTCGCAAAGGACGCTCGAAGATGGTCCGTCGACTTGCCGTCGGCGAAGGCTCATTTTGGATATTTAGCGCTCTACTCGCTAGCTTTGTCAGCTTGCAGGCGACTCTCGTGGTGCTCATTATCCCCGTGATCGTCGTACGCACCTTGATGATGGCTGGTAATTGGGGACAACACGCCTTCGTGGATCCTGACGAGCCCAACAATGACTTCAAGAGCAGTATCACCTGCATCAACTCGCGCTACAATCGCCGCTGCTTCAATGATGGTTATCACATCATCCATCATCTCAAGCCAGCCCTGCACTACACAGAAATGGCGGACGAGTTCGACAAGAACAAAGAGCTCTATGGCAAACAAGACGCCATTGTTTTCGAAGGTGAAGACTTCTTCAGCGTTTGGCTGTGGCTCATGCTCGGCCGCAAGAAGCACCTGGCGAAGAAGTTCGTCAGGCTCCCCGGCGCGCCAGCTCGAACGGACGAGGAGGTGATCGAGCTCATCAATCACCGGATGCGCCCCTTCGACAGCGAAGGACGCCCCGTCGCAGCCTGAATCGTCGGCGCTCTCTACATGAAAGGGCTCGAAGCCGAGAATAACCTTGTGGTTTTGGGCTGGCATGAGCCCATCGCCCTCCCTTCGTTTGGGGTACAAAAGGCCTACGCCAAACTCGACACCGGCGCAGACCATTGCGTACTTCACGCCCAAAACATCGCGTCGACCTCGTCTGATGAAGTCGAATTTACACTCCCCTTGCTCCTGAAACAGGGCGACTGCGACGAATTCGTTGACGGGGGACCGCGCCGAGTGCGCGCCCCATTGGTCGACGAAAGGATTGTGCGTAGCTCCAACGGGCGAGACGAAAAGCGCTTGGTCGTCGAAACGATCGTGAGCTTGGCTGGACTCCAATTTGCCACTCGCTTTTCACTGACTGATCGCCGAGGGCTCCGCTTTGCTGTTCTGTTAGGGCGAAGCGCACTCGCAGGACGAATCCTCGTCGACAGCAGCCAAACCCATCTTGCCGACGACGCGGTCAGGTGCCCCTGGACTGGAGACCCAGATACCCGCTCGACCAAGAGATAGCTCCCTGGCTGGCGCGGAGCCACTGTCCGCGATAGGCCTCAGCCATGGGGCTTTTCGACGTACATGCTCACCTCACCTCTCCGCGTTTCGAAGGAGAAGTCGACCAGGTCGTCGCCCGAGCCCAAGAAGCCGGTCTGACAACGATCATCAGCAACGGCCTCAATCGCCGTGACAACCAAAAAGTCCTAGATCTTGTCGCACACTTCCCGGGGGTCAAACCAGCCTTGGGGCTCTACCCGGTCGACGCAGTACTGCCAGAAATGATGGCCGAGGGGGTCGACTATCCGCGTGAAGATGCCGAAGTCATAGCGGCCGAAGATCATATCGCTTGGCTAGAGAGCCACCTCGATCGAGCCTTCGCAGTCGGTGAGATCGGCCTCGACCATTACTGGGTCCCCGAGTCACTTTGGAAGCGCCAAGAAGAAGTCTTCGTCCGCCTCGTACAACTTGCGAAAGAAGCGGATCTTCCGATCATCATCCATACTCGCAAGGCCGAAGCTCGTACCTTCGAGCTACTTCAAGAGCTCAAAGCACCACGGGTTAACTGGCATTGTTATTCTTCACGCCTCAAATTGGCCAAACGCATCGCCGAAGCTGGACACTATCTCTCGGTCCCGGCAAACGCCCGACGTAGCGAAACGTTCACGGGCTTGCTCCGTAGCCTTCCCCGCAGCCAGCTGCTCTTGGAAACCGATTGCCCCTACCTGGCTCCCGAACCAGGGACCAAGAACGAACCGGCCAACGTAAACGTCACATTGAACTACGCGTCCGAGATCTGGGAGTGCGAACAAGCAAGTGCGCAAGCTCAGCTCGAAGAAAACTTCGAACGACTCTTCCGCGTCGCGCCGTAACAGATCGACGCCACAGTTCTAGCCACCTATCCCCGCCACCCGGCCGTCTCTTCAGCGGTCCCCGTCCGCAAGAGGAAAGCCCTTGTGAAGCGCCGCCACACTACACTTATGTAAGCAAAGGGGCCTCCTGGTCAGTCGATTAAAGCTTTCGCGAAAGACGCCGTGGTGATCATGGGATTCGATCCTTCTGGTTGACTTCCATTCCGCCCACTACATCTTCCGCAATATGGATGTCGCCACCTCAGTAGCCAATCTACTCTCCCCCCCCCTTCGTCCCATCGATCGGGTGCTTTCCCCGGTGCGCGGCTTTCTCAAACACCGCCTCGCTGGAGCCGCCCTGCTTATGATGGCAACGGCGGCAGCCATCGGCATAGCAAACTCTCCCTTCGCTCACGCCTATCATCACTTCCTCGAATCACACATCGACATCGATGCGGGCCTGCTCGGGCTCGACTATACCATTCACCATTGGATCAATGATGGTCTAATGAGCATCTTCTTCTTTCTCGTTGGTCTTGAAATCAAACGAGAACTCATGGTCGGTGAGCTTTCGAGCCTGCGCAAGGCCACTCTACCGGCGATTGCGGCCCTGGGCGGCATGGTGGTCCCAGCCTTTATCTATGCCCTCGTGAACCAAGGAACGACAAACCAAGACGGTTGGGGGATCCCGATGGCCACAGATATTGCCTTCGCCTTGGGCGTATTGGCTCTCTTGGGCGATCGGATCCCCTTAGGCGTAAAGGTGTTCCTTACGGCCCTCGCCATCGTCGATGATATTGGAGCGGTGCTAGTCATCGCGGTTTTTTATACCACTGACATCAACTTTGTAGCGCTCGGAATCGGCTTCGCCTTTTTGGCGGTAGGGGTCTTCTTGAATCGTCTCGACGTGCGTCATCCCTTCACCTATCTCATCACGGGAATCATCGTCTGGATCGCCTTCCTCAAATCGGGCATCCACGCAACGATCGCGGCCATCCTGATGGCCTTCGTCATCCCGGCGACGACCCGAATTGACGGCGCTGATCTCATTCGCCGCATCGACTTCATCACGGCTCGTCTCAAAGCCATCGGGCTCCCTCAAGATACGAAGATGAACACGGATGAGCAGCAGCACGCCATCTTCGCACTTTCCGAGACAGCCGAGCACGCCCAGGCACCTCTCCAGCGTATCGAGCATGATCTCCACGGACCTGTCACCTTCTTCGTCTTGCCCGTTTTCGCCCTTGCCAACGCCGGCGTCACCCTAGAAGGCAATATCACTGAGCAAGTCATGAGTCCGCTCGCGCTCGGAGTAGTCCTCGGTCTGTTTCTAGGCAAGCAACTGGGCATCACTCTTGCCACCTGGGTCGCGGTGAAAGTCAAACTCGCCGATCTTCCAGCGGGGGTCACCTGGAAGCAAATCCACGGTGCAAACATCCTTGCTGGCATAGGATTCACCATGTCGCTTTTCGTCGCGGGCTTGGCCTTTACCGAGCCGGGCCAGATCGCCCAGGCCAAGATCGGGATCCTAACCGGATCGTTGGTCTCTGGCCTGATCGGATACCTCTTCCTCACCAGCACTACGAGAAAACGAGCCTAGGCGGTTTGATTTGATCTCGGCAACTCAAGCTGAACCAACGCGCGTTCTTGTCCTCTCTTTGGACAAGAACGTCTTGGCACGAGTAACCAGTCTCATCGCACAACTGCAGAGATACGAGATCGTCTACGATCCAAAGGCACTCCGAAGCTCCGACTTGGTCCTCATGGATGCCGAAACCAGGCAAGAAAACTTGGCGGCATCCAACGTGACCATCGTACCGTTCTTCGCCAACGCCATCCCGCCACGCGCGGCGACTTGGCTGGCCTCGGTAACCCCTGAACCCCCTCTGCCGCTGTTCGGCAACAACGCCGAGCAAATCCTGACCGGCGCCCTCAATCGAGTCGTCACTCAAGTCCGGATGCGCCGCCTTGCACCAAATAGTCGTGATTCTTTACCGATGCCCTCCAGCTCGCGCCTGGTTGAACGTGGCCATGAAATCGCCTTTGTGGTGCTCGGTATTTCAACGGGCGGCCCCGAAGCACTGTCTCGGGTACTCCCCGAGCTGAGCCCTCAACTGCGCGCCCCCATCATCGTGGTCCAACATATGCATGGCGACTTCATCAGGGGTTTTTCAAGTCGACTGAACGAGAAAAGCAGACTGCCGGTACTCGAGGCCACCCCAGGTACCGTGCCACTGCCCGGTCACGCCTACATCGCACCGGGTGGACGACACACCACGATCCGAACCAGCCGGGGAACCCCAAGGTTCCATCTCAACGAGCGTCCTCCGGTTCACAATTGTCGCCCTTCGGTGGACGTTTTACTTGAGTCACTGGCCAAGGCCCATCTGGGTCAACATACCGTGAGCTGCATCATGACTGGGATGGGCACGGACGGCGCCGTGGGAACACGCCTCGTCAAAGAGCAGGGAGCTTATGTTGTCGTCCAGTCCAAAGAAAGTTGCGCGATTTGGGGCATGCCGAGGGCCGTAGAAGAAGCGAACTTGCACGACATTGTTCTTCCACTGGAAAGAATCGCCTCTCATCTGAACGCAATGCTGGATAGCCCCTTGCTGAGCCGGCGGCCGCTTCCCGAAGAACCGGGGCAATAAGCCCATAAAATTACTAACTTTTTGATTCTCTTGTCACAACTGACCTCAGGCGTTGGACTCGGGCGCAAACAGCGATTAGAAGAGCCGCCCACGAGCTGTTTCGCGACTCTGGTTTCCGATCCACCTCACCCGGAACAAGAACTTCGACCTTTGAGTCGAGTTTGCCCGGCAAGTGACCAGACGTGAGGTGCAAGCGAAACCCCAAGAAAGAGCACTAACAACTAACAAACCGAATCTGTCATGACCGACCTCAGCAAATATCGCAATATCGGAATTTTCGCCCACGTGGACGCGGGCAAGACCACCACCACCGAGCGTATCCTCAAGCTCACCGGCAAAATCCATAAGATCGGCGAGGTGCATGACGGTGCGGCGACGACGGACTTCATGGAGCAAGAGCAGGAGCGCGGCATCACTATCCAGTCCGCCGCCACCACATGCTTTTGGAAGGACCACCGGTTCAACATTATTGACACTCCCGGCCACGTGGACTTCACGATCGAAGTTTATCGTTCGCTCAAGGTGCTCGACGGCGGCGTGGGTGTGTTCTGCGGTAGCGGCGGGGTTGAGCCCCAGTCCGAAACCAACTGGCGCTACGCAAACGAAAGCGAAGTTGCTCGTATCATCTACGTGAACAAGCTGGACCGCCTGGGCGCGGATTTCTATCGCGTGGTCGACCAGGTCAAGAACGTACTGGGAGCCAAGCCCCTGGTCATGGTTCTACCCATCGGTATCGAAGGTGAGTTCAGTGGAACCGTCGACCTGCTCGAGCGCAAAGCGTACGTCTGGGACGATTCCGGCCTCCCCGAGAACTTCGAAGTCAAAGATGTCCCCGAAGACATGAAGGAAAAGGTCGAAGAGTACCGCAGCGCACTCATCGAAACCGCCGTCGAACAAGACGACGACCTCATGGAGAAGTACCTCGAAGGCGAAGAACCCTCGGTTGAAGATATCAAAAAGTGCATTCGCAAGGGCACCATCAACCTCGACTTCTTCCCGACTTACTGCGGCTCTTCGTTCAAGAACAAGGGTGTTCAGCAGGTACTCGACGCAGTCGTCGACTATCTCCCCAGCCCCACCGAGGTGAAGCCGCAGCCCGAGGTCGATCTCGAGGGTAATGAGACCGGCAAGTTCGCCAAGGTTGACCCTGATGGTCCTCTGCGCGCTCTAGCATTCAAGATCATGGACGACCGTTTTGGTTCGCTCACCTTTACCCGTATCTACTCGGGTCGTCTCAAGAAGGGTGACACCATCTTGAATACCTTCACGGGCAAGACGGAGCGTGTGGGTCGTATGGTGGAAATGCACGCCGACGACCGCAACATGATCGACGAAGCGCAGGCAGGCGACATTATTGCTCTGGTTGGTCTCAAAAACGTACAGACCGGTCACACGCTTTGCGACGAGAAGAACCCCGCTACCCTCGAGCCCATGGTCTTCCCCGATCCCGTGATTTCGATCGCAGTCGCGGCCAAAGACAAAGCTGGCAACGAGAAGATGTCGAACGCCATCGGCAAGATGGTTGCGGAAGACCCCTCGTTCCGCGTCGAGGTCGACGAAGAATCGGGCGAGACCATCCTCAAGGGCATGGGCGAGCTGCACCTCGACATCAAGATCGATATCCTCAAACGCACCCACAAAGTGGACGTAGTCGTAGGCGAGCCTCAGGTGGCCTACCGCGAGTCGATCACCAAAGCAGTCGAAGACGCTTATACCCACAAGAAGCAGTCTGGTGGTTCAGGTCAGTTCGCGAAGATCGACTACCGGGTCGAGCCTTTGGAAACCGGTGAAGGCTTCCAGTTCGAGTCCAAGATCGTCGGTGGTGCAATTCCCAAAGAATTCATCCCCGCCGTGGAGAAGGGCTTCAAGATGATGATGGGCGAAGGTCCCCTCTGTAAGTTCCCCATGGTGGACTTCAAGGTAACCCTGCTCGATGGTGGCTTCCACGCAGTGGACTCCAGTCAGATGGCCTTCGAAATCGCAGCCAAGGCGGCCTACCGCCAGACCATGCCCAAGTGTGGACCTCAGCTGCTCGAGCCCGTTATGAAGGTGGACGTCTTCGTTCCCGAAGATAACGTGGGCGACGTCATTGGCGATCTGAACCGTCGTCGTGGCATGATTCAAGGCCAAGACACCGGCGCAACAAACGTCCGCATCAAGGCCGAGGTGCCGCTTTCCGAGATGTTCGGTTACATCGGCGATCTGCGCTCCACGACCTCTGGTCGTGGTCAGTTCTCGATGGAGTTCTCGCATTACTCTGCTTGCCCCAACTCGATTCTCGAGAAGGTCAAGGAGAAGGTCGCCGAGCGCGAAGCAAAGAAGTAAGACCGGGAGCCTGGTCACTTAAACCCCCGCCCTCACATTCGTGAGAAGCGGGGGTTTTCGCATTTGAACCGGAAGGGAAAAGCCGATCTGTGGAAACGAGCATATTTTCGTCGAACTGGTAGACACACGAAGATGACTCGCCCCCTAGAAAGCTCATTCGCCGACGAACTGTCCGGGCTCTACCTAGATGCAGTTCCACAGGGCTTTCCCAGGCCCGAGTTGCTCTTTTTTCACGACGCTCTTGCGACCGAACTCGACCTGCAAAAAACGAAAGATCGCGCCGCTGCAATCTACTCGGGCAACGAACTGCTCAAGGGCTCTCGCCCTATCGCACTCGCCTACGCTGGCCATCAGTTTGGCTCTTTCAATCCCCAGCTCGGGGACGGGCGCGCCGTCTTACTGGGAGAAGCCCGGACCAACGATGGGCGTCTTTTCGATCTCCAACTCAAAGGTTCGGGAGCGACACAGTTTTCGCGCGGGGGTGACGGCAAAGCCGGGCTCGGCCCCGTCTTGCGCGAAGCCCTTGTCTCGGAAGCCATGTTCCACCTCGGCGTCCCTACGACACGTGTGCTTTGCGCGCTCACCACGGGCGAATCGATTCAACGACAAACGCAGCTCCCTGGTGCCGTGCTCTGTCGGATTGCCGCCAGCCATCTGCGCATTGGAAGCTTTCAGTACCTAGCGGCACGTGGCATGTTCGAGCAAAGCGAAAAGCTCGTTCATTACACCCTACGTCGTCACTTCCCCGAACATGATTTCGAGGAACAACCCGCGGTGGCCCTCCTTATGTGTGTGGCTCGCGTCCAGGCCGAGCTCATCGCCCACTGGATGTCGATCGGCTTCGTGCATGGAGTGATGAACACCGACAACGTGGCGCTTTCCGGCGAAACCATTGACTATGGCCCGTGTGCCTTCATGGACATCTATCATCAAGATACGGTTTTCAGCTCCATCGACCGCGGGGGTC
The DNA here is from genome assembly GCA_050300635.1 of Polyangiaceae bacterium. Lineage (GTDB taxonomy): Bacteria > Myxococcota_A > Polyangia > Polyangiales > Polyangiaceae > NIC37A-2. The sequence continues at coordinate 233,092 of JBNKYC010000023.1, read as the reverse complement.
GCTACGCCTACAAAAACCAGCCGACGATCGGAAAGTGGAACCTGGCCCGTTTGGCCGAAGCACTCCTACCGTTGATGGCCGAAAGCGAAGACGAGGCGATCGAAATCGCTCAGCAACAGCTGCAACAGTTTTCCGAGCACTACAATCAACAACTGCTGGGGCACATGAGGGCTAAACTCGGACTGATCGATGAGCGGCGAGAGGACGAAGAGTTGATCGCCGCCGTCCTTACCTTCTTTCAGGACAGCCAAACCGACTACACTCTCGCTTTTCGAAGCCTGGCCAAGAGTCTCCGCGAGCAAGGCACGCCCGAGTGGGGACCGATAGGTCAGGAGCTCTCTGCTCGTTATCTCGATAGACTTGGAGGCGAGGCTCTCGCTTCCGTTGCGGATCGCATGGATGGCGTGAACCCGATCTACTTGGCAAGAAACCATCTCGTTGAGGAAGCTCTCGAGGCGGCACACGAGGGAGAGCTAGCCCCATTCCTTCAATTGCGAGAAGTACTTAAGCGCCCCTTCGAAGAACAAGGGCAATACGAGAAGTACGCACTCCCACCGCCGGATGACTTCGGCCCCTACCGTACCTTCTGTGGCACCTAAATAGCGAGACACTTCCGATAAGCTTTCAGCATTGCAGTCCTACGCGTGCTGACAAGCCGTTGTCGGCAATAGAGCCGCTTCCTATCGTTGCTTCGAAAGAGGCGACAAGAGATAGTGCTCTGGTGCCTCGCTCCACCCGTCATCCAGTTCACCTACTATTAGCTCTCTTGAGCCTAGGAGCGGGAGTCCAGGCCTGTGGATCTCGGTCAGAGCTACACGTGGGCCTCGCCCCCTCTCAAAGCAGTGACGTCGACGCCGCCGGAGGCAATTCTCATCTCATCTCGAACTCAGGAGGAAGAGATTCGGGAGGCGCTGGCGCCGGTGGAACGGGTACAGGCGGAAGCACTGGTATTACTCCGGAATACTGCGCCGACTTCACCCTCAACTACACCACGGTCCCGGCAACGGTGCTCATCTTATTGGACGCCTCGGCGAGCATGAGCGGCTCTGTGCGACGCGGAGAGGGGACACGCTGGGAATTGGTCGGAGAGGCTCTCTTTAGCCCAACCAACGGACTCATTACGACGCTCGCTCCCAGCGCTCGTTTCGGGCTCGCTCTCTACAGTAGCCTCGATGGCTTCGCCGGAGGTGCCTGCCCCGCTATCGAATTCACCGATTACGCCCTCGATCAAGAGGAAAAACTCCGGGACCGATTCGAGGCATCTTCCCCTCTAGCTGGCGGAGACACGCCTACGGGAGAAGCGCTTGAAATGGCGGTCGATCACCTGCTCGCAGATGCCACGGATGGCCCCCGTTATTTGGTTCTAATCACAGACGGTGAGCCGGATACCTGCGCAGTCCCGGACCCTCAGCGTGGCCAACCAGAGGCACTCGCAGCCGCAACCCTTGCCTACGAATCTGGCATCAAAACCTACATCGTGGGAATTTCTTCGGACATTGCTCCAACTCACTTGCAAGAAATGTCCAACCTTGCCCAAGGTGTGCGGCGAGAAGCTATCTGGGGCCAAGACGCCGACGCCATCCAACCCATCCAAGCGTCCGAGCAACAAGGAGGACTGGCCGGGCAAATCAAAGGGTTGCTCGGCGATGTGCGCAGCTGCTCGATCCCCGTTGATAAGCGAACCGAAGTCGAAGGAACCATCGAGTTGGATGAGCGAGAGCTCAAGAGCGGAGAAGACTTTCGTTTGGAGGACGGTGAGCTCAGCTTGCTCGAGACAACGTGCCAACAGGTCTTAGGTGATGCCGCCCAACTCAAGGTTCACCTCAAGTGCTCTCCCTGAGCCACCCTGCTGTTCTGGTAGAGGCGCGCGCCGCGCCTTTCGCCCTACTCAATCATGAACTTGAGCGGGAATGAGTCCGTCTCATCGACCACATCAATAACCGTACGGACTCGCACCCGCTTGTCTGCCAAGATTTGGTCCTCGATGCGAACCAAATACGTGGACAGTGTCGTCTGAGATGGCAGCTGGCTCATGAATGACGCGTCAATCGTTCCTTGATTGGCTTCAGCGGGAAACGCACAGGTCACGTCCTTGCGCTCCACTCCATCGACAGGGTCAAGGGCGGGTGATTGAGCCAGGTAGTAGGTGCCCGGCACGCCGTTTTCCCACTCGAGAGCAAGCGCTTGACTGCCAGAGACCGAGACGAGCACTCCGTCATCGGCGGGTTCTCCTGACTGTCTGGCGCAATTGAGGTCTCAAAGGGCTCGCCATCGACGTCGAGTCGATAGGTGAGAAGCCCCGCATCGGGCACCTCGCCGCGCGCCCGAGGAAGTCCACTGCAGGTCCTCAAATCACAGTTACCAATCCGTTCGACAACACATGTGTCGTCATGGTTGATCATCACTCCGTCCCGGTACTCGGCGTTGAAGTAGAGGCTGGGTGCGACGCCACCAGGGTACCTGACAAAGAGTAGATTGATCAAATCGCAGACGGTCGGAGACCCCCGAACTCGCCCTACAAGAACCCCGGCTCAGGCTCCCCGCTTGCCCACTTCCAGCTCAGACCGGCTGTCCCCCAGATCTGATTCACGAACCCCAGTGAATCAGGACGCACAACGGGAAGGGTGGTCATCAACTGAAACGACAAGTGATGACCAAAGTTAACAATCAAACTCGGACCTAATCGAAACATCACATTTCGTCCGGGTGTCATGGTCCAATCCATCGCGGGACCCACCATGTACTTTCCGTCATCAACCATCCACCACCAAACCAGAGCGGGCATCAGAGAACGAGGGACATCGAGCGGCATAAGCGTGTGCTCTGAAAAAACGGTCAAATCGCTGGGTACACCTCGGATAATTTCACCCGTCACGCTCCACATGCCCAGGGTCGGGCCCACGGGAATGAACCCCCAGAGTTGAACAGCGAAGGACGAATAATGAGAGCGCGGAAACTCGTTTTCTTTGAAATCGCCCCTAACATAGCTTTCCTTCTCTGCGCTGAAATGGCGGGAGAAGGTCATGACTCGTCGGTACTGCGCCTTGACATTGATGAGTAGAATTTCCCCGTGCAAACTGGCCTGAAATGTACCGAAACCCGGCGCCAAGAGTCCCCCGCCCGAGGCCCCAACCCATATCCAATTTGGCTTCCCGTACCCCATCCCGAACTGACCGAGATTGACCGCGCCGAGCATCACTTGAGAAAAGGCAAAAAGTCGCGAGGGCTGAGCCTCCCAATAGTTCTTCTTCTTTGGGCTCGCTGCCCCGGCCTCGGTCGTGGTCCCCGATTGAGCTGGCTCAGTGTCAGCCCCCCCCTCTCTCGAAAGCTCCTCCGAAACGCCCCCTTGCCGCTCTTGGGCTTCGGCCGCAAGAAGGGGGGCTCTGATGGCACAGAGGATCGAAAGAACAAAAGCCGATCCAAGCGCCCAACGCTGAAAGGTTCTCCTCCTTTCCCCACAGGGCTTCCTCCCCCGTTTGCCTCGACGCAGATCGGCCACCGGTTTTGGGGTACCATACCTTGATGGTCTACCAAGGCCCCGTCGGCACCCCAGGCATTTGGCCCCAAATGCTCGTGGGTGTAGACAGCGGGCTTTCAAGATCACATGAAAGCCCCGCCGTGCCCGGCCTCACCCTGATCGCAAACGAAGCCCTTCTTTGGCTCCCTGCTCTGTTCGTCATTGTCTCGCACAATGCGCTTTTTGTCGCTTTGAGGCGGCCTATGGGGCGTCTGCGTTGGTTTGGGTTTGTCTACATCGCCAGCGCCCCCGCCTGCTTCCCAGCACATGGATCGTATTCGGTGCAGGAACTCGGTGTCTTCAATACCCTACTCACCAGCGCCGCAATCGTCGGGGCGGCGCGACTCCCCGACTGGGATCAAGCAGTTTCCAGAAGCAAGGTCACGCGCGCGACCCTCTTCGCCTGGATGTCCCTGCCCGTGGTCAGTCTCACCCCTTGTCGGCTCACGGCGAAGGAACGCTACCTAGCGGGCATACTTGCCTTGTTCCGAGCACTCGCCAAGCGACTGGCTTGGATGCTTTGCGCTTGGTCGGCCTCGTCGCTCGACCAGATCCCGTGGCTTCTGAAGAGTGCCCTGCTCATCCTCTACTTTGTACTCAACCTGACTGCCTTCCACGATTTGGTGGTGGGATTGGTTCATTTCGCAGGTCTGGGTGTCGACGAACTCTTCGATGCTCCCCTGCTTTCGAGCTCCCCACGCGACTTTTGGAGTCGTCGCTGGAACAAGTTCATCAACCGCTTCGCACTCAAGAACGTCGCTCTCAAGGTACGTCATCGACTCAGCCCTTTCGGTACCATCTTCTTAGTCTTTTTCGTGAGCGGCCTCTTTCACGAGTATTTTTCATGGGGAGTAGACGGATTCAGCCGAGCGCCTGGCTCGATGACTCTGTTTTTTAGTCTACAAGCTTTGGCCATCTGGTTCGGCTCCCGTTGGCCCCTACGAGCACCGAGATATGTGACTCAGCCCCTTACCTTCTGCTGGATGGCTCTCACCGCGCCCCTCTTTTTTATCGAGGTCGCCCCGGCTTTGCTCGACTTCACCTATCCCGAAGAGTGGTTTCCCTTTGCTGCCAAAGACTTTTGGGGTTGGGTCCACGGGTTTCCCCCCACATTGACAATAATCGAACAGTGAGTTTTTGATGAAGAAGATGAACTTCAACGGACGGTGGGTGCTCGTAACTGGAGCATCATCTGGACTGGGCCACGAAATGGCTCTCCAACTCGCCGCCGAGCACAACGCCAAGTTGATCTTAGTCGCTCGACGTAGTGAACGTATCAAGGCACTGGCCGAGCAACTCCGAAAGAAGCACGGCACCGAAGTCGAAACGATTGCGGCCGATTTGAGCGACCTTGCAGAAGTCGACCGAGTCGTCGATCAAATCCAAGGAAAACACGAGCTCTACGCAGCGATTCTCAATGCTGGACGCACCCATTTTGGGCATCACGACGAACTCAGCTGGGAGGAAATGCAGGGTCTAATTCAGCTCAACGTCAACTCGACGGTGCGATTCGTCCATCGACTTCTGCCCCTGTTCGAAAAGGCTGGAACCCAAGGCGGCCTCTTGCTCATCGCCAGCCTAGCTGGGCTCACCCCAGTATCTTACCAAAGCGCTTACAGCGGAACGAAAGCCTTCCTTGTCAATTACGGATGCAGCCTCCATCACGAAATGCATACCCGAGGGGTGACGGTAACTACCTTTGCACCCGGAGGCATCGCGACCGAAATGACTCAGGGCGAACGTTTCAACGATCTGCGTTCCTGGCTCGTTCCTGTAGAACCCTGTGCTCGCTCGGCGATCCAGGGCTTCAAGAGGCGAAGATACCTCGTTGTACCCGGTCTCATCTATCGAGTCGGTGCGGTGCTCACTCGCCTTTTGCCTCAGAGTTTTGTCGTCGGACGCGTAGCCGCTCAGTATCGCAAATCCTTGGCCAAGAATTCGGGATAAAAGCGGGGCTGCTCCCCCCTCCCGTGGCAACGGGCGGCTACGGTTTGGAGGTAAGACAGGTCACAACCCTGCCTCACCATTCGGTTTGTCCGTGTTCTGTTCGACGGCTCCTCTTCGCTCCCGCGCCCCGCGTACCAGTCGATGAGCCAAAAAAACGATACCGTCGTCTTCGACCTCTGAACCGAAGCGGGAAACCTCTCCACCCACTTCCTTCATCGCCCCCACCAGAGCAGCGGGCGACACCCCAGAACGCAGACAATAGTCCAAAAGAGGACCTCGCATATATCTACGATACAGGCGGCCATCGAGACGATTTTGAAAGAGCGCGCCCATGACAATCAAGGCGAGAGCCATCCCCGCACCGAGCAGCCACCCCAACTTCCACCCGACCAACACGCTACTCAGGAGGCAAAGCACGATCCCGATGGTCCACACCCAATTGCTCTTGTCCCTCCCAAGATCGCGATTGAGACCTTCGAGGAGCGAACGCAAGGCTCGCTGAGGCGGAGGCAGCTCGGCTTCCTCCGGAGCACCTTCCGCGGCCGTCTCCGCCAGGGCGGCGACCAGCTCCGAAGGTAACCAGGAGAAGTTTCGAACGTACAAGTCCACGTCACTACGTGCCAGTCGCAAGGCCTCATCCAATAGCTTCCGTTCCTCTGCCCGGTCCACGAGGGGCAAGAACACGACCAATCTACAAAAGACAGGATCGAGGCCCTTCCTCTTGGCTTGCCCGAATCCCTCGGCATGGTTGAGGGCGAGTTGAACGCGATCTTCAATCCTGCGCAGCTTCTCGTTCTGCGGATCAGTTAAGTCAAGTAAAGCAGCGGCCGTCGTCGGTGACTCGTAGGCGATCACCCCAGCACAAAAAAGCACAGCGAACTCAGCCTCCGCTTCGGTGACCAGAAGGCGCCGTCCAGCCTCCGAAAGAAGCTCGGCGGCAAAATGCTCCACCTCTCCAGCCAAGGCAAGCTCTTGAACGGCTTGGTTGACGGCGACGACGACAGCTGAACGCTCATAACAATCCCACAACTGCGTCATCGAAAAATCTGGACGAAGAGGCGGCACCTCGTCGCTCTTCCTTTCAGGCTCAACTGACAGCGGGCGGCGCTTGCCCCCTGCGCTCGTTGCGGGCACCTCGGCAAACTCGGAAGGCTCCGGGGACTTGGAGGGCTCCGGGGACTCCGGGGACTTGGAGGGCTCCGGGGACTCCGGGGACTTGGAGGGCTCCGGGGACTTGGAGGGCTCCGGGGACTCCGGGGACTTGGAGGGCTCCGGGAACTCCGGAAAGGTAAATCCTTCAAGCCTAGGATTCCCGCGGGGCAGCTCCCGGCTTTCAGCCTCCGTCCGCCACTCCAGCCGCCGCCGAATTCGAAGGGCTGATTCGTAGGCATCCTGGATCCTCTGAAAACCGACCGGATCTTTGTCGGGACGGTGCTCACGAATCAGCCGTCCATACGCCCGCTTCAGACTCTTCTCATCGACCCATCGGGAAACGTTCAAGACAACAAAGGGATTTTCCACGCTCAATAACGTTCCCCTTGATCGAAACGTTTACAGTGGTCGAACAGCTCTTGATAGGCGGCCTCGATACTCACCGGATTACGCCCCGACAGTTCCACTTCGAAACGATCGATCAGGAGAGAAAGATCATCTTGAGCCCGAGGCGAAAGATCAGCCCAGAGTGACCCCGCCCTGGACAACAAATCTCGGTAGCGGGGCCGTGCCGCTGGATCTGCCTTGAGTTGCTGAAGACGCGCCCGAGCGCGACTCATTTCCTCCTCGCCCAGTCTGCCGGTACTGCGCTCGAACAGGGCGGAAACCTGGCTCCCCGTCGCCAACACCGTGGCCTCGACTTCTAAGAGTCCGTTGAGGTCGTAGGTGAATCTTACAGCAACACCTCGCTTCCCGTGCCGGGGCAGGTCCTTAACGGTCAGGGTGCCGATATGTCGATTGTCGGCCACATTGCGGGCTTCGCCCTCATAGATCTGCAGCTCCAGTTTTTTTTGGTGAATAGAAACAGGATGAAACACCTCTTGTCGCGAAGCGGGGATGACGGTGTTTCGGTGCAGAACAGGTGAAAAACGCCCTTCCAGTTCTTGTCCAGCCACCTCGCGGGACACTGCTAACCCCAAGCTATGAGCCGCGACATCGGTGACGATCACGTCTTCGACTCCCTGTTCTTCCGCGATGAGCGCGGCCTGAATAGCCGCCCCGCGCGCCACCACGTAGTCGGGATCACTGTCGGCTCGGGGTTCACGACCAAACATTTCTCGAGCGAACTCCTTGATGCAAGGGAGGCGGGTGGCCCCGCCAACAAGCGCAATTTCGTCGATATCTTCCGGTGCGAGTCCCGCTCCTCGCAAGGCCGAACGGCAAGGACCACGAAGCCGGTCGAGCAGGGAACGGTACGTCGCGTCGGCCTCGCTGGCTCGGATTTCAAGACGGCACTCATCGCTCAGACCCGAAAACGGCGGCAGCCGCACCTCGGCGCTGGGCCAACGTGACAGCTTTCTTTTAAGAAGTTCCGCGCGTTTGAACGCAAGTGACCAAGCCTCCGGGGACGCAGCCTGGGCTTTTTCTGGGTCCACCCCAGCCCGCTCACACAACAACAACAACAACGCGAGAGTAAAGTCCTCGCCCCCCAGGCGACTTTCCCCAGCCACAGATTTAACCTGCAGGATCCCCTCGAAGATCTCGACGATACTCACGTCAAAGGTCCCTCCGCCCAGATCCAGAATCAAAAACGAGCTTTCGTCCCGTCCCCCTTCTAGACCGTAGGCGAGAGCGGCAGCGGTGGGCTCGTTGATGATGCGTTCGACAGTCAGACCGGCCAGTTCGGCCGCCTCCTTGGTCGCTGCCCGTTGGGTTTCATCGAAGTAAGCTGGAACGCTCACGACAGCGCGCATCACGGAGCAGCCAAGGGCGCGCTCGGCGTCGGCTCGTAGGCGGTCGAGCAGGTAAGCGGAGAGCTCCACGGGAGAAAGCTCGTGGGGACCAAGCTTGCATTTTTTTTTTAAGCCCATGTCGCGTTTGAAGGCGTGCGCAGCTAGCTCAGGATGGCGAGCAAAGATTTCTTTGGCAATGCGACCACACACCAACCCCCTGCTACCTTCGTCGTAGGCCACCGCGGATGGCGTCAAAATTTCACCCAACTCGTTCTCGAAGAACACGTGCCGTCCGGCCTTGTACTGCCCGACGGCACTGTAGGTCGTGCCCAAGTCGATACCTACGATGGGAGAGCTCACACCCAGTTGATAGGTCGGCTCAAAGCGTTGAACAAGAACCTGGGCCAAAGCCAGCCGCGGGGGGGTACCGCCTGCGCTCCCGACTTAAGCACAGACGCCAGCAGCCCCCCAAACAGGGGCGATCTGGGATTTACTTACGATCGGCAACGACATCAGGGCAAAAAGGAGAAATCGGCATAGGGGGCCCCAGTAGTTGACTGAGGCTCCCCTGCCACACCACCCGGCTTGCGGGTCCGCACCGGGCAGTTCGGGAGATTGAGTTAGGCTGCCAGTCTCGGGATGCCGAGTTGGTCAAAGGTCGAGTTGGGGAGGGCGATATGGATAGCCTTGGCAGAGTTGCGCCACCGTGGGCGACCGTTGCATGCGACTGCCGGGCCTTTTTTGCTCCGAGCGACCAGCTTGCGCGGTCGCTCCTGATTCCTCGCTCCGCTCACCTTGCACCCCGAAGGTGGCGCCCACGCTGGGCGCACAAAGAAAAAGGGCTGGACGATAGCCCAACCCTTTTCTCGTCCTTCCGCGGAAAGCTTACTGGACGTACTCCATAGCCGCTTCCTCCCACCAGACACCGGCTTTCGGACCACCACGGCACTCACCGTCGGACTCACCAGGGCGCTTCAGCCAAAGGTAACCATCGATCACTTCGTCGCCTGTTTCGGTCGTAGGCGGCGCTCCGATTTTGCGACCGGGAGGATTACACCAGGTCTCGGTCTCGTTCTTCGCTTCGAGGAAGGGACCGTTTCCGTTACGGCTCGTATCGATCACGAAGTGTTTGCCTCCGATCAACTCCGAAACCTTGTGCCCGTACTCGGTACATTCTTCGGTGGTTCGGTAGTTCGATGTGTTCAGAGAAAATCCGCTCGCGTGCTCGACACCGGCTTGCTTGAGCAGCTCGGCAATTTCTTCGACCGGTACCCACGCAGCATGGCCAGCATCAATGTAGACGGCTGCATTGGGGTTTTGACGCAGAACCTTGATGGCGTCCTGAAGGAGGTAAAGGCGCTCTTCTTGCCATTCGGGCTTGAGCGTACGCAGACCAGGTAGCGCATCGGGCTCAAGGATGACGACTACGGGACGATTGTTGATGCCAGCATGAACATCGCGGATCCAGCGCATGTAGGCTTCTTTGGAACTCAAACCACCCGATGAGTGGCCCTCGCCCACGCCCTCCGCCGCCGCGTCCCGGTGCGGAACGTTGTAGGCGATGATCACGGCCACAGAACCGTCAGCCTGTGCGCGACCCACAAAGTGATCGACCGCACGGTAGATGTTGCTGTTCCATTCACCCATCCAAAGCCCCTGGGGCTGATCGGCAATGACCTTGATCTTGGCCGCCTTGGCGGGGTCGGTCTGCAAGAGCGCGTTGTAGCGCAGCATAGCGAGTGACTGGGGGTCAACGAAAAGCTTGGCGCCCTTGAGGGGATTGGCCGTTACGGGAGGCGGAACAGGGGGCTCAACCAACGGAGCGTTGGAATCGGGCTGATTCGAAGCAGGCTTAGCGGATGAGCCCGTCGTCTGGCCTCCAGCACAGCCCGTGGTCACCACGAGAGTTGCACCAAGTCCGATCACGCCGGCCCACCTGCGTAAGCATCGTGCTTCCTTATCAAATAACATTCTATCATCCCTTTCGTGCGCAACAGCGCGTTTTGATTTTGAATCGGATCGAGAGCGGGTGGCTCTAGGATAGTGGCGACCTACGTAGACCACTGCACCAATTGAGAACAGCTCGCTTCTCTTAAAGAGTTTGCTTTTTACGAATTTCGGGACCCCGAAAATTCTGCGAGATTTGGATTTCAACTACCGCTCTCGAATAGGGAGCAACCTAGCAGAGAACCAGCTCTCGTTACCGCCGAAATTCTCTCATTTTGCGCAAAGACGCCAGAGCGATGAAAGGGTTTGGGCGCGTTTTTTCGGGAAAGAAGAACCGCCAGTGACGAGCGCCCGCGTGCCAACTAAGGTAGCGGCCCTCACTCATGTCCGAAGACCTGTCCGTCCTGCTTCTGGGAAGCTCAAGCCCCAGCGATCAACTTAAAGCACTCCTCGAAAAGCAAGGAATTTTCGGAGATCCAGTACGACTCAGCGAATTGGACAATATGATGCGCCTCGCGGAGCCGGCACTCTTGGTCCAGTTTGGCAAGGAAGGGGCCGCTGAACTCGTCCGGCTCATGCAAGGCAAACCAATCGCAGAACGCGTACGCCTTGTCATTATCGCCGAACGCCCCGATCTCCCCGAACTCCGCAAGCTCGACCGCGAGATCGTGTCCTCGTTGCTGGCAACAGACATGCCCGATTCGGTCCTTTCGGCTCGTATCAGCATGCTGGCGAAAAAGAAACGCGCATTGGACCGGCCCAGGCGCCCCATCACTCAGCCCAATCTAGGGCAAGCGCAAGCGCCAGCCCCGACGGCCCCCAGCGCACAAAAGCCAAAGAGCGCCCCCCAACATGCCAAACCTGCGGCCCCAGGTCCCGCCCCTCAGATTGCCGAAGCGACGCCCCAGAACGACGCCCCCGTCCCGGAACGTCGCTCTTTCGGAAGCGCCCCAGACCATCCAGCCCAGGTCACCCGCCCGATGCGACCCCGGGAGGATCCACGGCTCCTCGTGGCCGACTCAGACATCATGCGAGGGGACGCTATCGCGCGAAACCTGCGACACAATCACATTGTCACACTCTTTGTGCCCCTTGATCCGGCAAAAACCCGCTGGCCCCTCGTCCGTCAGTTCAAGCCCAATCTGTTGGTCGCCGACCATCTTGCCCTCAAGGGAGAAGGTCAAGTTTGGCATCAGCTGCTCCTCGCCGATCAGGAGTTTTCGGGGCTCACTCAGGCAGAGGCTCCCTTCGACCAGATCTTCGACGAGACGAGCGGCAGTGTCGACCTCACGCCCCTGTCGCCACATCTTCCCCAACTTGCTTTGGCCACGCCGCGTGATCCCGAGTCTACGCTTGTTGTCGGAGCGGTCACCGATCTGGATCCCACCGGCATCGAAGAAGTCCCCGCGAGCGATCGCCCCACGTTTTTCGGCGAAACGACGCGCAAACACTCGGACCCCGAAACCCCTGCTCCCTCCTCGTCCTTGCGTGGCCCCGCGAACGTAGAGGTCGATGTCGATCTTGCAGGCTCGAGCAAGCCTCAAGCGCCAGTTCCACCGACCGATTCCAGGAGCGAAGGCGTTGAGGCGAAGGCCCCTTCAGCTCCCGCTCCCAAAACGGTGGACGCCCCCTCCGCCCGAGTCGGGGGGCTCCACTATCCACAAGACGACGAGCCCACCATAGCCGCACCAGCTGACTTCTCCGCTTTCGCTCTCGACAACCACAGTAGCGAGGCCACCAGCAGGGAGGTAGCCCGGAGCGCACCTTCCCCCGAGCCCAAAGACGACTCTTCGGATTTTGAGCAGCAACCGAAGAAAAAAGGGAAAGGAGGGTGGTTCGTTGCCCTTTTTCTCCTGGCGGCGCTGGGCGGCGGCGGCGTCCTCTACGGCAAACAAGCGCTTCGAAAGTTCAATGCTCTCACCCAACCGCCCCCACCCAAGCCCGCCCCGCCACCGGCTCCCCCCGCCCCCGAGCCTGAGCCTGAGCCTGAGCCTGAACCTGAGTTTTTCCCGTGGATCGTTTCTGTCGAAGAAACCAAGAGCTGCGACAAGCTCGTTGATGACCCCGAAGCGATGAAGAAAGGCGGGCTCAGTCAGGCGAACACCTCGTGGAGCAACGCCCGAAAGCAGCTGGTCCTTGGCAACGTGGACGCGGCACTTGTTCATTTGTGCGAGGCAGGGTTCGCCCATCCAGAAGGCTTGGCCGTCGAAGGACTCGTTGAGGTTTTGCTATCGAAACATGCGACGGCTGAAGCCGAGATGTGGATGAACGAAGCAATCAAAGCCCGCCCCGGACGCCGCAAAACGCTCGAACTGCGTGCCGATGTCTTGTCTCAACTTGGCAAAGCCGACGAGGCAAAGGCCATCTGGGCTCAGAGCCTCGACGTCGACCCCAGCAACGATGCCGGAACTGCGAATATCGGCCTCCACTACGAAAACGAAGGAGAAACCTTCGCCAAGAACGAGAATTGGGCCAAAGCAGAGTTGATGTTCCGGCGCGCGGCGACTCTGAATCCCAAGAGTGCCCGGGCCACAGCTGGTCTTGCTCAGACCTTTCTGGGCCAGGGGTTTCGTGAGCACGCAGAACATTGGAACAAGATAGCTCTTGAGCTCGACCCCGACTTCGGCCCTGCCGTGGTCGTCAAAGCCGACCTCCTGTTTCTCGACGGAAAGAAGGACGAAGCTTTGACCTTGTACAAGCAAGCTCTCAAGACCGATCCTGGCAACGCCCGCGCCCATCAACAGGTCTTCAAACTCGATCCCAAGTGAGCGTGCTTCCTGCACGCTCGGAGACAGTCGATTCGCTACACGCCGAGCAAGCGTTTAGCGATGTTACGCACCCGGACCGGATAGGCTGATTGTTTGAGCGTCAGCTTGAGCTCGCTCAGGGGAAGCGCGCGCAAGGTGCGCTCAATTTGGGACTCCATCAACCGCGGGTTACTCAGCAAAGCTCTGCGCACTTCGCCCTTGGCCAACCACGCGGAGTTAGCCACGATCGTGCTCAGGATCGGCTGCGCAACGGTGCGATTTTTTGCGATCCGGGCAACCTCGGCGGTTGAAAGAAGGGGATTGGACAACAGCGATTCCCAGACGGCTGGTCCGTAGGCCCGCTCGAGGGCAACCCGCTCTTTCAGGGCACCTCGTCGAGCGATACGGTCCCGACCCGCAGCGTTCAAGGCGCGTACCTTCTCAGCGGGAGATCGGGCCTGCACCAACTGACGGTCTCCTCTCGTTCGAGAAGAAGGAGCCGGTGCAGGTGCCTGCGACTCCGACAGCGGCAAAGGGAATTCGCTATCAACATCTGTTTGTGACTCCCGAGAAACCGACGAGGACAGCGGCAAAGGAGAACGACTCGATCGAGGATCAGAAGCTCGAGGTGCAGCGACCTGCTCGGATTCGGGCGCCTCGAGATCGATACTCGGAAGGCGCGACCTTTGGGGCGGAGGGATTGAGGATTCTAACTCCAAAGGTCCGGCCGAAGAGACGAATTCGCTTAAACGAAGCGTCAACCCCGACTGTTCTCCGGTGATTTCGACCCCGACTCCGGGAGCTTCGCCTTGCGCCAGGTACACAGCTTCCGATTTCAAAGACAACCATTCACCGCTCTCGGGGTGAACCAGAATGAGGTCACATTCCTGCCGGGGCTCGAGCGGATATTCGCCCACTACGTAGGCTCGTCCCTTGTTCAGGTTCGCTTCCACCTGCGCCTGCAACTCGTCTAGGGACGAAAACTCAAGAAATAGCTTCGGCCTTTCGCTCATCAACTCTTCGACCAGTGTCCCACCTTTGGACCGAAGTTTCCAACCCCCAACGTAGGCGCATCTGGCGGAATGTAGGAAAGCTCTGGCATATCCGAGACCTAGACCAACTTTTTGAGCTGGTTGTCCGCTTAAAGGAAGGTGTAACGTGTCCATGAACGATGATACCGCCCAAGGTCGACGAAAGCCTCAAGACTCTCTCCAGTGCGCTCCGCGAAGGGCGACCGACTCCAGATGAGCTCGGAGGGTACTGGTCAACCCACGGGCGAGACCCCGAGTACGCTCTCTCAGGCGCCGCCAAGTCGGCGGCTGATACTCTCGAAAACAATCTCCCTGGCCTGACCCGCTCCAAGAACGGATCGTTGAGTCTCTGTGATGTCTTCGATACTTCAAGCGGGGAAGCCTTGTTCATTTGGTGCAACGCGAGCGTCGAACGCGCCGACGTACGAATGGCCCCTCTCTTGGCGGCAGCGCTCGCGACTGACCCCTTTTCGGAACGAGCAGAAGAAATCGTTCGGCGTCGTATCGTCCAAGGACCGCTCGAAGATGCGCTCGCTAGCGCTCCGCTGCTCGGGACCGGAGATCGCTTAGAGGCGCCGGAGAACACGGAAGCACAAGCTAGACTTGAAATACTCATCTGGGAGGCCGGTGCGAGTAGTCTTCAAATGCCCGAATTGGGGGAATGGCTTTTCGGTTCAGAAGAAACCTTTCGGGCGTTGGTGGCCGAGCCCGCCATGGGATCACTGCGCGGTCGCGTTCTGGCGGCACGATGTCTCGAGCTCTGCGCCGCAGGAATGCCCTCGATGACCAACCCCCAAATGCTGGGGAGAGCTCTGCAGGTACTGCAACCCCTGCTCTTGCACCCAGAGCCCTTGGTTTCGCTCCACGCGGCGCGAGCCCTCGGGCTCATCGCTACGACCACTGACCACCTTGACGGCATGTTGTTGGACTGGATCGGCGGGAGTTCCCTTGTCTTGCGCAAACGGGCCATCACCGCGGCGACAGTCTTGCCCGCGAACAAGATGGGAACCGTACGACAGCACGTGGTGTCAGCTCTAGCTGACCCCACCTCGGCTGATTGGGCGCTTCCTGCCGCGGCGGCGAGTACCCCCTATTTGTTCAAAAACAATCGGGAGCTATGGGACAATCTTTACGAGAAAATCGTGGCCGGCCAAGGCGGAGCAACGGCGGTACTCGAGCTCGCCAAAGGCATCGGTGCGCTTTGGCGTCGAGAAACCGACCGCCAAGAACTTGAGCGCCCTTGGTCAGAACTCCGCACGCTGGCTCGACGAACCAAAAAGAATTCCACGGAAGAATACCGGACTTACCTCTCCGTCATCGCGATCACCGATCCAGTGGATGGGGCCGAAAGAGACCCCTTGGACTTAGAATTGGGCCTAGAAAACCTCGTGCACCTCGCGGCCCAATACGACGACGAGGAAGCCGACGCGAGGGCCGCGCGCTTTGCCAGTAGCTTGGGTCGAACCTTCGAAGAGGCCCGAAATCTTGCGCTGAGCAATGCGACCCTGCGTCACCGGGCCGCGGGCATGAACGCCCTAGAAGGTTGCGCGCGTTCTATGGCGCTGCGCCTTTGGAAGCCCCAGTTGCTCACCCATCCCCGAGGCGAACCCATCGAAGAACCAGACCTATCGGGCACCTGGGACGTGATGGCGAAAGCTCCGATCGAGCTACTCGAACTCATCTCGCAACGGCGCCAAACGCAAGAAGGTTCGGATCCCGAAAGCGACGAGGCACTCGAAATCCTCGCGGTACGCCTTGGTGGTTACGTCCTAGACGCTTGCGGTGAGGACGCCGACTTGGGACCCGGCCGCGGCCCCACCGCCCATGCAACCTGCCTATGGCTCCGCAAATTGGAAGGCCTATCCGACAGCTCGCGTCCCCTTCCCCCGGCCCTGAAAGATGCCCTTAGCGCCGTTTTCTGGCGCTTGGTGGACACCACTCGCGGCACGGCTCTGGGCGCCGTGGACGACATCGAATGGTTGGGGCCCTTCGCTGCTTGGTGGGCTTTGGTGATTGACCGACCCGAAGTGCTGCTTCAGCTGACGACCGCCCTGCCTATGATCAAAGAGGGTGCTCTTGATCGTTGTTGCTCTCTTTCCGATCAAATCCGAGTTCTCGTCACCTCAGGACAGGGTGATGGCACGTGGGGCGCGGAGGCAAGACCCATTGTCGAGGCACTGCACGCGGACGGAACGGAACTCGCGCAGAGTTTGCTCAACCTGGCAGACGTCTTGGGCAATTTTTCTGGCGCCTCCGGGCGCACCCCGGACTTCGACACCCTCTGTTTGGAGCTAGTGATCGCGGCTGAACGACTCCAGGCCGCGCTTGCCGATCCAGTCAAGGCGCTTCATCCAGCCCAACCCTTTGGAGAAGACTCGCTTTCTCGTACCACCACAGAAAACGCCCCACGTGTGGCCGCCCTCGTCGCTCGTTCTGTGCGCGCACGAGAACTGGGCATGCTCGACGTGTGGTTCACTTCACTTGGTCCAATCACTTCGGCTCTAGTCGAAGGGGCCATTCGAGGAGCAAAGGACCGCACGCCTCCCCCGCCGCCTTCACGACGCAAACTCGAACCAGAAACGATCGAAGGCTACGAGCTTGTCAAACCCCTGGGAGAAGGTGGCATTGGCAAGGTCTGGTTGGTCCGCAAACCTGGTGCCGACCGACTCTTCGTTCTCAAGATCCCCAAAGTCGACGCACTCGCGAACGCGAGCGACACTGAGCGTGCTGGCATCCTCGAATCGTTCGTCGAAGAAGCACGAGCCATGGCCGAGCTCTATCACCCCAACGTGGCAAGCATTATCGACCGCGGCGTTTCCAAGGATGTTCCCTTCTTGGTCTTGGAACTCCTGATTGGAGCCGACCTACAGCAATATTCGCGAGCCAAGTTGATGTCGCTTTTTGAACTTCGTCAGGTCGTTCTCGACGCTTGCGCAGGACTGGCCGCTCTGCACGGCGCTAGCCTCGTCCATCGCGACATCAAACCGGCCAATATTTGGCTGCGGCTCCCACTCCAGAAAGGACAAACCTTCGACCCTGGCAAACATCGCGACCCAGGGACGACTCGTCCTCTCAACGCGGCAATCATCGACTTCGGTATGGTGCGTCCCTCTCGAGTCACGGCCGACGCCGCAGGAAAGTTTGTCGCCGGTACCCCTGGCTACATCGCTCCAGACCAAGTCTTGGATCCTGTTGAGCTAGATGGTCGAGCCGATGTCTACGCTTTAGCAGGGACCATTTACAATGTGACGACGGGACGCACCTTTTTCGACGAAATCAAAAATCCCCGGGATCGCATTTTCGCACACATGAAGCAGCATCCGCTGGAAGACGTCCGCTTGCTCAACGGCTACCCCGCCGAACTCATCAAACTGATGCGTGCCGCCACCGCCCTCGACCCGAACGACCGCCCTCGACCTATGGAATTTGGCCGAGCATTCGAGTCCGCCATCTAAACAAGACCCGCAAAGCACCGATCAGCTCAACTATGAGCGATCCCCTACAGATGAAGGAAGAAACCAGCTCAATAGAAACCGGGCTCAGTTTTAGTTCGGGTACCGGTCGGAAGACAAGAACAACCTCATCATCAGTTTTCGGCCCGGCCAAGAGCTTCGCGAGCAAGGGCAAGAAGATCGCGGTCGGTCGGCCCTTGTACATAAAAGAAGGGGTTGAGCAACGAATCCTTCTGATTGTAAGTCAAGGGCTCACCATCAATGGTAACAACTTTGCCCCCCGCGGCGAGAACAACGGCGTGACCCGCAGCCGTATCCCACTCGCTTGTGGGCCCAAAGCGGGGATAAAAGTCAGCTGTTCCATCTGAGATCTGGCAAATCTTGAGAGAACTCCCAAATTGCATGATTTCATGAGCGCCGATGAGCTCCAGAAACACTTTCATCACAGGGGACGCATGACTCGAACTACCGACGACGCGAGGCGCAGATCGACACGTCTGAGCAACCGAAATACTCGTGCGACTCTCGCCGTCCAACTTCTTGAAGGCGCCAAGACCCATTGCCCCCGAGTAAGTTTCTTTGAGCTCTGGAACATAGACCACGCCACAAACGGGCGCACCGTCAACAATGAGCGCAATATTGACAGTGTACTCCTTCTTTCCCTTGATGAACTCCTTGGTCCCATCCAAAGGATCGACCAAGTAGTACTTGCTCCAGGAGCGGCGTTCCTCGAAGGGGAGCGCCTTGCTCTCTTCTGAAAGCACCGGCGTTTCCGGGTCAATCTCTTTGAGCCCAGCCATGATGGTCCTGTGACTGGCCAGATCAGCGGAAGTCAGTGGAGATTCGTCTGCTTTAAACTCGACGGATGAAGTTCTTGCCTTGTCGTCCAAGATCGCAGCACCAGCCCGGGCAGCAAGTTCTTCGAGAGCGCTGAGTTGTTCCAGAGAGATTTGGGTCATAGCGGCATCAAGCTAGTCGTCCCTCCAGATGTGAACAAGCGTTGTCCGGCCTAGTCAGGGGTATTTTCCGAATCGAGATTTTCTTCGTCGCTTGGAGAAGAATTTTGACCCTCTTCTACTTTGAGCTCATACGGCACCACGAATTGGGCGCACCCAGCGAGCGGCTTCTCTTGAAACCTTTCTTTCAGTTTGGCTTCGACACAACTTTGCACCTGCTCCAAATTCAAAGTGTTCTCTAATTGATAGATCGTTTGGACACTGCCGTCCTGCTCAACTCGGACGGTATATTTGAGAAGTCCGTCACCGCGGAACTCTTCAGGAGCGTCGTCACTGCAAACCTTGAGGGCTGCTGTTCGTGCCTGCAGCTCAGCGCGCAGGGCGACGGGGGCTTTGCCGGTGCAGCGCTGGCTCGCTGACCCTTGGACAATTCCGTCGCCTTCAGTCGTTCGGAAAGCCTCTTCAGGCATCGGCTCGTCGGTAGATCGTGGCTGTTCGCCTACCTCGCGTGTTCCTCCGGGACCCTCACCGGGAGCCCAGGGGATTCCATTTTCGTTCTTTTCCGGATCTCCGCCGACAGGTTCTGGAGGCAAGATCTCCGGCTTTTGTGGAGCGGGTTCGTTGGAGAAGAACGGGGAACAAGCCAAGGGGCCGAGAGCCCCCAGTAGAGCAACATGACGCAAGTCCATGTCCCTCCCCTATCACAAAAACGAAACCTCGGATCCTGAAGAACTGAGGCTCAGTTCTCTTCATCTGGGTCAAGGGGAGGTGGAATCGGTGGCGGAGGCGGATCGAGGGCATCGTCCAAGGCATGTTCTGGCGCCGTTTCCACAGGTTCCGTCCCCCGAAGAAAGACTTCTTCCCGAGCGTCCACCTGCTCGTACCGCGCCAGCAGTCCTGTTTCTGGATCCACCAAGACATCGATCACCTCGGCCGGACGGGGGAACTCGGTCGCAGGCTTGCCCTCGTGAGCTGCTTTCATGAACTGCATCCAAATCGGCAATGCCGCCTTTGCCCCGGATTCTCCCCAACCCAAAGGTAGGGCATCGTCAAACCCCACCCAAACCGCCACCACAAGGTCCGTCGAATAACCCACGAACCAGGCGTCTTTTGCGCGATTCGTTGTTCCTGTCTTTCCCGCGAGGGGTCGCTTGAGCGAAGCAGCTGCCCGAGCTGTCCCCATCTTGACCACTGACTCAAGAACATGGGTCATGAGATAGGCAGCCCCGGCATCCATGACACGCTTGCCTTGCACCGGCTTGTTCTCGCGCAGCAAACCCGCGCCGCTTTCCACCCGACTGATGAACCGAATCGGCTGAAACACCCCACCGCTCGCGAAGGTGGTGTACGCCTGGGCCATTTCCGCAACGCTCACCTCATAGGCGCCTAACATCAAGCTTTCCGTGGGCGCGAGTTTCGACTCGATACCCATCGCATGAGCCCATTGCACAGCGTTCTTCCCACCGACTCGTCGAAACACCTCCTCGGCGACTCGGTTGTCGCTTGTGGCTACCCCATGACGAAGGCTCAAGCGTTCCACTACTTGTCGCGTCATGGTCTCACCATCCACTTGGACGGAGTCAGTCCTAGGGAACTCGAACATTGTAGCGGTCGTCACCTCGTGGGTTGCCAGGGCTCGACTGTAGACCAGCGGTTTGAAGGTTGAGCCAGGCTGTCTCTTTGTTTGAAAGCTGCGATCAAGACCGCCAGGCAAAGCCTCATAACTGCCCACTGCCGCCAGCACCTCTCGAGTACTCGGGTTCACGGCAACGAGCGCCGCCTGAGGACCCAGCTCAAGACGGAGTCGAGGCAACTCCTGTTCGCCCTGCGTCCGTGGGTCGTCCACGAACTGCACACGCAGAGCTGCTCGCTCTCCGACGAACTCGCTGGGCAAGATGTGTGTTGGGTTGTAGCGCTCTTCCTCGTGTAACCGGACGACACCTCGAGCGTCCCCGACCTGGACGACAATTGTGCCCTGCTTGTCGTCTCTCTCAAGGACTGTACCGGTGTAAATGCCATAACGACGAGGAGTTCCTTCGAATAGCTTTCCCCAGAGACGGCGCTGACGCAGAGTAAACGGTGGCTTAAGTTTCTGCCGACGAAGGTAATCGTCGAGCCCTTTACGTACAGCCGCTCGTGCGGCGACCTGGAGGGCAGGATCGATGGTCGTATGCACCGAATACCCCCCCTTTCGTGCTTCGTCGCCCACCATTTCCTTCAGCAGACGACGCGCGTGCTGAACCATTTCGGGGGCGATATCACTCTTCCCCTCGGCAAGCGGGGCAAGCCGCACGGGTCGCTCCAGGACAGCGTCGTAGACCTTCTTGGTCATAAACCCCTTGTTCAACATTTGTCCCAGAACGTAGCGACGCCGGGCTAATGCCTTTTTTTCGTCCTTGCGGGGTGAATACCGCTCCGGGGCCGCAACGATACCGGCGAGCAGCGCAGCTTCGGCAACATCCAATTCTTCCACATGTTTGCCGAAGTAGTAGCGCCCCGCCTCTTCGACCCCATAACGACCATGCCCGAGATAAATGTGGTTGATGTACATCCCGAGAATTTGCTCCTTACTCAGGGTCTTTTCTAGGCGGTACGCCAAGATCGTTTCGCGGATCTTGCGCCGATAGCTCCGCTCGCTGTCCAAAAGCACGTTCTTCACAACTTGCTGGGTGATCGTGCTTCCCCCCTGTTTTACGCTACCCGAACGGAGATTCACCACCATCGCCCGGAGCATGCCAAGGTAGTTGAGCCCCTCGTGTTCGAAGAAGCGCGCGTCTTCTGCCGCAAGAAAAGCACTCTTTACGTGATCCGGAACACGTGAGAAAGGAACAACGGTGCGACGCTCAGAAAAGAGGGTAGCCAGTACCGACTGGTCCCGAGCGTATATGCGAGTGACCTGCGGCGGCGCATAGTTGTTTTGGAGCTGTCCGACATCCGGAAGGCCAGCCGAGTAGCGATCGACAAAATAGACGACGGTCCCACCGGCTGCGAGCCCAGCTAAGACAAGAAGCAGAAGCAGCGCGATGACGAGCTTCTGCCAGAGTGGAACTCGACCATTAGGCGGCGCCTGGGGCCCGTGACCTTCGTTTCCCGTTTCGCGAACGCTCGAAGTCGAAAGATCTCTTCTTGCGACCTTGTAATCCCCTCCGGCACCAAGCTCTTCCTCGATAGCGCTACGATCGGGAAGGCGCCTGCGCGATGAGGGCCAATCGTCACCGAAATTCGACACGCTACTTACCGAGGAGCTGCATCAAGAACACAGCACCCAATCCTCCCAGCACCATACAAATGAGCGCCACCACCAAGAGCGTCATCGTCGATGGAGAACCAGAGGCTCCGGCGTTCGCCTGGGAAGTCGCCCCGGACGAGTAGAGAGCACTGGGCGGAATTGGCGCCTCAGCAAGCGACGGATTTCCTGTTCGCGACGGTGACTCATCCTGGTAGTGGGCACTGTGGCTCGCCGCCCCCGCATAGGGAGCCAACGCGTCTGCAAGCTCGACAGCACTCTGAAATCGTTCGTCGGGATTCTTGCGTAGGGCTTTGTTGAGCACCTCGCCGAGACCCGAAGGAAACAAACGTCCCGCCACCCGCTCGTTGAGGGGAATGGGCGCCGCCGTAACATGCTTGCCCACGTACTCCATCGGCGTCTTCGCTACAAAGGGCAGCTTCCCAGTCAGGGCCTCGTAGAGAATGCATGCAAGCGAATAGATATCGCTCCGAGCGTCAAGTGTTTGGCCTCTCGCTTGCTCGGGAGACATGAACTCGGGCGTCCCGAACACCATGCCTTCCTGGGTCAAGATCATGGACCCGGGCCGCATCTGCGCCTCGGTCACCTTGGCCAAACCAAAGTCGAGCAATTTTGCGTAGTCCTTCATCCCCGCCTGCTGACACAC
Organism: Polyangiaceae bacterium; assembly: GCA_050300635.1. Taxonomy (GTDB): domain Bacteria; phylum Myxococcota_A; class Polyangia; order Polyangiales; family Polyangiaceae; genus NIC37A-2. The sequence continues at coordinate 210,717 of JBNKYC010000023.1, read as the reverse complement.
GAAGATGTTTTCTGGCTTGAGGTCTCGGTGCACGATGCCAATTTCGTGGGCCTCGTGCAGGGCATGACAAGCATCACAGACGATAGGGATCGCCCGCGAGGGCTCCATCGGGCCTTCTTTGCGTACTGTCTGATTCAGGTTTTTGCCCTCCAGCATTTCCATCACGATGTAGAGCGAACCGTCTTCGAGCTCGCCGTACATGAAAACGCGCACCGTGTGGGGATGCTTGAGCTGACTCATCGCCCGAGCTTCGCGTCGGAAACGACTCACGAGATCGCTCCGACCCTTGAGCTTGGGATGCAATATCTTGATCGCGACTTCGCGACCCATGGCTGGCTCTTCGGCCCGATAGACCGACCCCATGCCTCCGGCCCCTATCCTCTGGATTATTCGGAATTTTCCGTCCAATACGGAGCGCCCCACGTACGGATCAGGAGTCTTCATCGTCATAGCCTCATCCTTGTTACCAAAACTGAAGGGCCAGGTCCCGAGGATTGTCCTTGGCCGCGAAACCAGCGTCCAAATGGGCGCGTCAAGGAGGGAAGTCGGCGGGGGCCCCTCGACAGGGAGCCCAAAAGGACGACAAGGGCTATATGCTCCAAACAGGAATCCCAAAGTGACGCGAAAGACTAACTCCACCGCCCTGTCTGCCGACTACTATCGAAAAAGCCATCTACTTGAGCAGGCGGGTTTCAGACACGCATTCCTGACTCGTCAGGGAGGGGTCTCAAAGGGAGTCTTTGCCTCCCTCAACTTCACCACAGCAACCGGGGATTCGGAAGCGCATGTACGGGAAAACCTTCGACGGGTTGCTGCAACCCTGGGTGTCGACGACGAGCACATCTACTACCTAAGCCAAGTCCACGGCACAGAGGTTCACGTCGCAAAAAGCGAGCAAGCCCAAAAAGATGTCTGGAAGAAAACTGGCGACATCGTATTGTGTGCGGATCCTAACGCCGCCGCCGCGATTCGCACGGCGGATTGTGTTCCCCTTCTACTCGCTTGCCGCAAGTCCGGGTGGGTAGCCGCCTGTCACAGCGGGTGGCAGGGGTGCGTCAAAGGAGCAGCGCAAGCCGCTGTACGCGCCTTGTTGGCCGAAGGAGCGAGCGACCTCATCGCGGCCATCGGCCCGCATATTTCGGCGAACGCATTCGAAGTCGGTGAAGACGTGGCTCAGCAGTTGCTCGACGCTTCGCCGAATAAAGAGATTGTCGACCGAAAGCAAACACGCCCTCGTATCAATCTGAGAAAAATGGTGCGAAGCCAGCTCCTGAGCGCTGGCCTCAAGGACCAAGACATCGACGACGTGGAGGGGTGCACCGTTTTAGAGCCTGAGTGGTATTTTTCGTATCGTCGAGACAAGAACCCGAGCGGGCGTCTAGTTAACCTCATCGTACCCTCACCCCGCTAGCGACCACGCCGACAAGTTGCGAATTCGAACGATGGACGCCGCTCAACAGCCGGGCCGACGCTTGTGCCTCACTCCTTTGGGCTAGGGCTGCGACCGTTTCAATTTGAGGGCTTCTTGGTCTGTCAGCGTTGAGAGACGGCTCGGTTTTCAGGAAGGGTCACGGCACAAATGGGAAGAGAAAAGGGCGGAGACAGAGAGGGGCGAGCGCGGTTGCGAAGCCGACCTCACTTTCTTGGGGAGAGCTTCGAAACCAATCATTTCTAAGGGGTCGTAGCATTGGGGCGTCACTCTCCCGTGGTCTCCGTCAGTCGAAGTTGGCAAAACACGCATTGTCTGCAGGCTCAAAATAAAGAACCTGAATCGACGCAAATTATGCCGAGCTTTTTGTTGAGTACTTGAGACCAAAACACCGTTTAACTCCATCTAGGGATGATGCATCCAAGGAGTCACTATGGGATATTTTGATTGGGACGAGAAGTTCGAGACGGGCGTCGGAAAAATGGACGATCAACACAAGGGGTTGATCCTCCTCATGAACCAGCTTCACCAAGAAAGCGAAGAAAATGTAGGCCGCGACCGATTATTAACGACGATGAAAGAGCTCCAAAAACGGACAGCGCAACACTTTCAAGAAGAAGAACGCTTCATGAAATCCATCGAATACCGAGAGCTTGCCTCCCATCGCGTCATCCACGAACAGCTTTTGAACACCTTCTCGGATCATGTGACCAAGTTCGAAGCCTCAACGATGTCGACTCTGCCCGCGCCCTTTTTCACCTTCCTCAAACTGTGGCTCTCTTCACATATTCGAGGAGTCGACACACGGTACGCTGAGCCCGCTCGAAAAGGGGCCGCCTAATCGCTATCCCCTCGCCCTGAGTTCTTCGTACTTCGCGCGCGTTCGAGCATGGAGCTCGCTGAATTCTGCCTCAAGAGTCTCAACACCTATCCTCTGGGCAGTTGCTTGATTGGCCTCTGCAACACGATCGTAAAGGGACTTGGAAGGGGGAGCCTCGAGGACGTTCAAGACCTCACTCGGATCCACAAAAGTCGAGCCCTTGGCTCGCCCCTCATAGAGACGTTCCAACTGATCGAGTCTGATCCACTGAATCGTCGGATCGGGTGAACGGCGAAAGAGGGGGATCAATGCAAACGGATTTATCGTTTTATAGGGAAGATGAGGATGGAGAGCTGCGTTCGCCATCACCTCGTGACCGCCACGTCGAATATGTCCCAGCCGGGTGAGCTCGTGACAGAACCAGATCCAGTCCTCGGGTGAGCACCTCAGATCGGGAAAGATCACCTGCACCACCACCGTGCTCTCGTCATTGGCAAGTTCCACAAAAAGATGCAGAAGCTTGCCCAACCAGCTTCCGCTCTGGAAGTGGACCAGACGCTTGGTCTCACCCCTTCTACGGGCCTCTTTCGCGAAGGGACACAAGTGGTGCCCTTCGACCAAGTATTGCAAGTAGGTCGTATTCGCGTCGAGAGCAATCTGAGCGCGCCGTTCGCTCTCCGGCCCGGACAGCTCTTCGGTTCGCCCGAAGGGCCACTCGTCCAGGGGCGCTCGTCCAGAACTACCCATGGCGAGCCGAAGACACAGGGGCCGCCGCTAGGAGGTAGCTCTTCAAACCACGGGGGCGAAATTCAAAGCTCTGTGCCATATCAGAAAGATGTGGAGCTTTACTCTGCACCAGCATGTCGAGCATATCCGAATCGAGAGGTCCAGCTCCAGTCAGATCACCGAGCCAAGCTGCCGGTTTCATCAAGAACTTGGGGATCGAAAGGCCGGGTCCACCGGGGGACGCGTTTCCACGCCTCGCGGCCCGAATGGTCATAAGGATCTCACGTAAAGTCATTTCGTCGGCGCCCCCCACTTCGACAGCCCCACGTTTGGGCGTCGGACAAACCACGGCCTCGGCAACAAGGGCGGCAAGGTCTTGGACCAAGATAGGGCAAAACGAAAAGTTGCCTCCGGCAGGCAGGGGAACGAGTGGCAGCGCCGCTAGTTGCCGAAAGAGCGCAGTTGCCTCTCCTCGCTCTCCGTAGATGAGTGAGGGTCTCAGAACGATCCCGGGTACGTCGCTCGACTCGATGAGGTAGGAATCCGCAGCGGCCTTGCTCCTGAAATAGGCAAACTGGCTCTCCGCGGAGGTGCCGGCTGCCGAGATCTGGATCAGGCGACGGACTCCGGCCCCTTCGGCTGCGGCAAAAAGAGCCAAAGGCGTATCAGTGTGCAGCCTTTGAAAGCTCAATCCTTTGCTCTCCCGTATAATTCCGACCGCATTGACCACCACGTCGACACCCCGCACGAGCTCCACCATCTGAGCCGGCGCGGGTGGAGTCATGAAATCGAGCTCGCGATAGGATACACCGAGAGCGGGCGCGCGCGACTGCGGACGACGCACTCCCGCCACGACCTCATGGCCTTCAGCCAGGAGCTTTTCACAAATCGCGCCCCCGACAAAACCCGTTGCACCAGTCAAGAACACCCGCATCCCGCAAAGTTAGCACGCTCGAGGCTGTGAACCATGGCGCGTTGCGGATGAGGCTGCAGCGGCTAGAAGTCGCCCACGAGCATGGATCGTCGAAATCTGAATATCGTGATCCTCGGTGGAGGCATCGCCGGCCTTGCTGCCGCGAACGCATTGTTCGAAAGCGGCGTACAACACCTCACCGTTTTCGAATCAGAAGAGGCGACGTTCAGCAAGGCATCGGGCCTGAACGCAGCGATCTATCGCCCCCTTGAAAGCGACCCCCTTCTCGCTCGACTTGCCGCTGAGAGTGCTCACCTGCTCCAAGGACTTCAACAAACGAGTGACGTTTCTCTGCTGCGACAAACCGGTCTGCTCATGCTCGGTCGGGACGAAAAGTTGTTGAACAGGATGAGGCAGAACGCCCATCGTTACGGCACGAGGGCTTCGCTGATTTCGCGCGACGACGCTCGGCGCCTTGCCCCGCACACGTGTCTCCCCAAAGAGCAAAGCGCTCTCTACTCGCCAGACGGCGGAGTTCTCGACCCGCACGAGATTGGGCAAAGACTGCTGCGTCGCATTACCCGCCACGGCATTGCGGTTCGGACAGGCGCCCGCGTGCGGAGCTTCGTCCATGGTGGACAGGGACAATGCAAAGGGGTCGAACTTGAATGCGGCGAGCGAATCCTTTGCGACGCCGTGGTGATCGCCGCCGGCGCCGAAAGCGGTCCGCTCTCCTTCCTCGCTGGGGCTCCCCTACCCTTGCTTCCGCTCCAACGACACCTGGCCATCGTTGAGCCCGAACAACCAGTGCCGAACGGAGCACCAGTCGTCTGGCAGCTCCAGCCCGAAGTCTACTTCCGCCCTGAAGGAGACGGCATCTTGATCAGCCCCTGCGATGAAACGCCCAAAGCGGACGGCGTGCCGCAGACTCAGCTCTCTGCCCTTTCCCCCCTCAGCGAGCGCCTTGCTTCCCTCTGCCCCACGATTGCCGAAGCCAAAGTCCGTCGAGTTTGGGCTTGCATCCGCACAAAAAGCCCCGACACGCGACCGGTGATCGGGCCTTCGCCCTTGATCGAAGGTCTCTACTATCTGACCGGGCTTGCTGGTTTCGGTATGTCCTGCGGGCTCGCTTGCGGCCACTGGCTGAGCAAAAGTCTGTTGCGCCAATCTACCCCCGCTGAAGTCGACCCAGCGCGGCTTTACTTGCCCTTCCGAACGGGTTCATCCTCTTCCAACATACGTAAAGCCGGAGTCTGAAGGTCATCCAACTGGCCTTTTGACACAGACCAGCTGAAAGCGATAACGGCTGCGGCTGACACAATCAAAGCGATAGGAATCACCAAAAATAGAGCACTCATAGCAGTGTGTTTTGACTTCTACCGACGCTTGTCGACTTGGTCTTCTCCTTGTTTCGATTTGAACGTTCTACTCCGATAGGCGTTGGTCACCACCGTTAAAGAGGAAAGAGGCATCAAAATGGCTGCCTCAAGAGGTCCAAGTAGGCCCATAGCCGCTGAGCTGATCCCAACCACATTGTAGACGAGCGAAAAGATGATTCCCCGTCGCATCACCAAGAGAGTGCGCCTTGCCCCAACGGTCAAAGCGAGGAGTTCGGACACACCAGGGAGGGGCAGGTACACTTGAGCCGACAGCCGACTCGCTTCTGCGGCTCCCTCCACCGCCACCCCAACGTCAGCAATCGCCAGAGCGCCAGCATCATTGATTCCGTCGCCTACCATGACGACAGGACGACGAGGCGAAGCCTCGCCCGTTCCCCAGTTCTTGAGCTCTTCGACATTATGCAGCTTCTCTTCCGGAGTGACCCCACCACGAACCGAAAGGAAAAGCTCGGGATCAGCGGAAAGTTTGCACAGCTCGCCGGCAAGATCCTGTGCCGCGGCAGGGTGATCCCCACTGAGTAGGTGGAGCCGATGGCCTTGTTTCTTGAGCTGAACCAAACTTTCGACTGCATCGTCGCGCAGTTCGTCGCCGATCCAAAAGCGTCCACATACGTGCTCGCCCCACGCTACAAAAACAGGACTGGCACCTACAGGTCGAGCCCGAACGGCGGTTTCAAGAAAGGACTCAACCGGGAGGTCGAGTTCGCGCATGAGCTTCTCTGAACCGACCACCAGAGGTTTACCCCGAAACTGCGAACGTAGACCTTGGCAGCCAAGTTCATTGACCGGTCCAATCCTGACCTCGGCGTCAGCAGTTGCGCCGCAGTGCTCGACCAGGGCGCGCGCCACAGGATGCCGGGCATCGCGCTCGATGGCCAAAACACCAGGAAAAACACGTTCGTCGCCTTCGAATTCGATAACGCGTAGCCGTCCGTGAGTCAGCGTCCCCGTCTTGTCCAGAACGATATCGCAGGGACGACCAAGGCGCTCGAGGGCTTCTGGGGCGAAAATCAGCTGCTTTGCTTGAGCTGCTCGACGCACGGCAGAGCTGAGGGAAAGTGGTGTTGCGAGACCCAGTGCACAGGGGCAGGCCACGATGAGTAGCGATAGTGCGCGTTCTACTCCTAGCTCGGCTGAAACCTGCCACCACGCGAGCCCCACGCCGACCGCAAGTAAAATCACGCTCACGGTGAACACACCTGCAATGCGGTCCGCCTGGCTCACCAAGGGGGTCTTGGTGCTCAGCGCCCGCCCCACTTCATCCATGAGTCGGCTCACACGCGTATCGGCCCCGCTGCTCGTCGCCCGTACAACCAACGAGCTACTCAAGTTGAGAGCACCAGCCTCCACCTCGACCCCTTCCATCACCGCTACCGGCCGTGATTCTCCACTGAGCAGAGATTTGTCGAGCGATGAGCTTCCCGAAACAACAACGCCATCCACTGGCAAAACCGCCCCGGTCTTTATGAATACCAGAGTACCTGGAGCGATATCGTCACGTGAGATCTCTTGAAGCGCGGAAGGCTCCAGCGACTCGGCCTCGATATCTTGTTGGTCGTGAGCGAGAGCGCAGGCCGTGGAGGGCAAGACGGCGTGCACGAGCTCCGCCGCCTCACTGTGAGCCATTTGATGTCTCCGCTGCACGTAACGCCCAACCAGAAGAAAGAAGACCAGGGCCGTGATCGAATCGAAGTAGATCTCCCCCCTTCCAGAGAGCACGCCGTAGGCTCCCCAAACGAAACCGCCGAGGATTCCCATGGCGATCGGAAGATCCATGTGGGCCGTGCGTGTGCGCAGCGCCGCCCATGCTCCACGAAAGAAGAGGCTCCCAGCCCAAAGAGCGGGCAAGCTCACCAGCAAACTTGCCCATTCGAAGAAACGACGGGTCTGCAGGTCCATCGTTCCCGCCTCATCGATCCCCACCTGCCCACTGTACAGTGCAAAAGCCATGAGCATCACGTTTCCCGCTACTGCACCGGCGACTCCCATACGTAACAACAAGGCGCGCAACTCGCGTCGCCGCGCGCGCTCGGCCTCTCGAGCCCGAAAGGGACGAGGGAAGTAGCCTAAACGCTGCAGCGACTGGGCTATCTGACTAAGCGACGCCACTTGGGGATCGAAGGTGAGATCGACACGAGCCTTGGAAATATCCAAGCTCGCCGCGCTCACTGCCGGTTGCACACGCCCCACGCGTTCGACCAACCAGACGCACGCGGCACAATGCACCCCTTCCAAGACGAAACTCGTCGAAAGCGTACCATCCTCGTGGGCTTGGCAGTACAGCTGCCTATAGCTCCGCGAATCAAACTCCTGAAAGCTGGACGGCTTCTCTTCAACCACGGGCTCGCCAGCTTCACCCAAACGCTCGCGATAGGCGTAGTAGTCGTCGAGCCCCGCACTCTTTAAGACTCGAAAGACCGTTTCGCAGCCTGCGCAGCAAAACTGGTCTTCGCGTGCACTCCTTCGGAGTGCACGCGGCACCGGAGAAGCGCAATGGCGGCACAAACTGCTTGCGCCTCCACGCAGCTCACCATCGAGCCCCTCCCCTGAGGCGCTCGATGGTACCTCTGGTGGCTGGGATGCAGAGGACCGATGAGGGATGGCCTCTAGTGGCATCTAACTTCGCCCTCGCTGGGAACCCGAGCCCCCGAGCCGGCCTCCCGCGGACCCAACTCAAGCGGGTGGCCCATCCTGGACGCAACCCCAAAAACGCCAAGAGCGATGAGCGCCATACCGGTCAAAACAGGAAGCCGCCCGCGAAGAGTCTGTCCCAGACGGCTCATGACCGCGCCCATTCCAACGAGCGCAGGGACTGTCCCCAACCAGAAGACGATCATGAGCGTGGCTCCCCTCGCCAGGCTTCCTGTTCCTGCAGCCGTAACGGCAAAAGCATAGAACCAGCCGCAAGGAAGAAGCGGGGTCAGGGCACCAAGGACGGAGGCGCGAACCACGGGCGGTCGCCTCTTGAGTTGAACAAGACGCCTTCCCAAGATCCCGTCCCAGGGTGTACGCATTTTGAGCACAGGAAAGATCAAGCTCAACCCCCAAAGAACAAGAAGGCAGCTTGAGGCAATCGCCGCAACCTGAGCAATACCGGCGGCTTCTCCTGCCCAATCGACAAAAGACCCGATTGCCCCACCAAGGGCACCCACAAGGCCATAGGTAAGCGCGCGCCCCAAATGGTAGGCCAGGTGGAGTGGGGCATTGGAAGCCCGAGAAGAGCTACCTCGCCCTGCAGCGGCATAGACGGCCACAAAAGGTCCACACATTCCCGCACAGTGCAAGCTTCCGAGCAGACTCGCGGTGAAGACCGAAGCCAAAAGCGGCAATTGCGGAAGCACGCCTTCTGTCGCGGCTTCGATCATGAAGGCGGTTGCTCCTGCTGCGAAATGGTCAGTCGGAGCTCTCGGGTGAAGACGCGATCTGCCTTACTAACAGTGAGACGCAAATCCCAGAGCCCCGCTCGCGGCCTCTTTAGAGTCAACTCGTACCTTCCGCCGCCCAAGCTACGGAGACGTTCGCGTCGCAGGTCCTGCCCACGAGCAACGGCAAAGGACTCGGACTCGATAGCTGCACCGTCCACCGGGCGCCCGTCAGCATCCTGCACCGCAACTTGCACCGTAACGTTTCCTTGGGCGTCCGTTTGCTGTTCGAGAGCCCGACAAACCCACCCAAGCCGGTCGTTCTGCGCCCTCTGAGCGATCACCTCATCGTAGTTCGACGCCTTCTTATAATAGTCCTTTTCAACAGAAAACCCCGGGTCGTCAACGGCAACCGCCACCATCCACAGCCACCCCGAAACCGACACGACGAGAAGCCCCAACGGAAACAGCATCCAAAATGTGGAGTTCGCGCGACTTGCCGAACGCGAAGCCGAAGCGGATCCATCGACTGTACGTGAGTTGAGAGAAGAGGTGGCTGAAGACTTGTTTTGGTTCATGGGGTAGGTCCCTTGGGTCCAAGGAGGTGGTACGACTTGTTCAATTGCTTCCCGTCAGGCAGGCTCACTCGAATCACGATCGGTAGGCGCCCCTCGTCAAAAGCTTGCGCCGGCGAAAGCACAAAGAGGCTCGTAGTCCGGCGAGCTTGGGCCTTGATACGAAGGGGGTTCTCCGGACTGATGACTTGAATCCCGAGGCTTTCGGGCTCCTTAAGGTCATCGCCTTGGCCCACAAGAACTTGATAGGAATAGCTGGCCGCCTCAGTGCTTTGGTTCTCGATCTTGAGTCGCACTTGGTTTCGAACCCCCGCGCTATCGACGACGTAAGGGGCTCCTATCCCACGTAGAATCGTGACATCCGCTCCGGAACGACCAGAGGCAACGATCATCAGCGCTGAAACGAGAGCCGTGAGCAGCACTGCATAGGCCACGACTCTTGGTCGAAGGATACGCCGAACCTCCCCCGCCAGGTTTCTCTGACTGGTATAAGAGATGAGGTTGGGCTCTTGCTTGACCTTGCCCATCACACTGTTGCACGCGTCAATGCATTGAGCGCACGCAATGCATTCAAGCTGCAGGCCTTCTCGAATATCGATACCCGTAGGGCAGGTACGCACACAGGCATCACAATCGACGCAGTCACCAGCTTCACTGCGATCTTTACCCTTCTTGCGAGGTTCTCCTCGCTCGGAGTGATAGCCAATGATCAAGGAGTCCTTGTCAAAGAGAGCCGCCTGAAGTCGAGCATACGGACAGATCACCGTGCACATTTGCTCGCGAAAGTAGGCAAAATCAAAGAAGACTAGCGCTGCTGTGACCCCCATCACAAGAAACCCGGCAGGGTGTTTGAACGGCGATTGAGCCATCCAATGGGCCAAAGTTTCGACACTTACGAAGTAGGCCAGAAAGACGTTGGCGACCACAACGGACAGCAACAAGAACACGACGTTCTTGGCAACTCGTCGCGCCCCTCCCCCGCTCCGATCAAGTCGAAGTTGGGAGTTTCGGCCCCCCTCGAAGAGGCGCTCGATCGGACGAAACAATAGCTCCATATAAACGGTTTGAGGACAACCCCAACCGCACCACGCACGTCCGACGAGGGCAGTGATGAAGATCACACTCACGAAGATACTGAGCATGAGAAACATCAAAAGTACGCCATCGGTGGCGAAAAAAGTCGCGCCAAAGAAGGTAAACTCTCTTTCCGCCAGATTCAGAAAGATAGCGGGTTTTCCTGCTATCTTGATGAGCGGTAAAGTGAAGAAGAGAGCGATGAGCCCCCAACCCACAAGCAGACGCTTCTTGTAGATCGCGCCGGTGTAGAGCTGGGGGCGAATACGCAGCCTTGTCCCGTCCTGATTCAGGGTCGGAAGCACTTTTTCTTGGAGAACGGGCAGACGAGTCATCACTTTCAACTTTGGCAAGAGCAGAGCCGGGGGTCCCCCCAGCTCCTACTCGATGGGATCCCCCTCAGGCGGCTTACCCTCCACGTTGGTCCCTCGCAATGTTCCCACATAGGCAACCACCTGACGCAATTCCTCGGGCGTCAACTGGCGGCTCCAGGCTGGCATCCCCTTCGCTGGAATGCCCTCAGAAACCGTCCCGAAGATGTCCATCAAAGCGCCTTTGCCATGAATCCAATACTTGTCCGTTAGATTCGGGCCAATCGATCCTTGTCCCTTCTCAAGGTGACAGGCCACGCACTTGCCTGCAAAGACGGCCGAACCAGCGGCGACGCTGGTCGAGTCGGCCATCAGCTTGGACAGCACCTCCTCAGAAACCTTCTGAGCCATCGCTTCCTTGGCTCGCTCCGCGTTTACAACTTCCATCTCTTGGGCATAGTCGTCTGCTACCGAGACTCCGTTACCGAACCAATAGTGAAAGATGTAAGCAAATGAGAAGATAAAAGTCCCCCAAAAGATACGAACCCACCAACGTGGCATGGGGTTGTCGAACTCCTGAATACCGTCGTAAGCGTGATCCAGAAGCTCATCGTTGTACCCATCGGTCGATGCGTTTTCCGCTTTAGCTTCACTCATGATCAAATCTCCACTCGTCCCTTGGCCGCAGCGTGCTTGGGTTCCGAGTCAAAAGGGATGTTTAGTTCTTCCTCATAGGCGCTCGACTTGGTTAAAAGGACCTTGGCAGCCACCCCAAAGAAGACCATCAAAAACAGAACCAACCCAACCTCGGCGTAGACCGCGAGATCGGCCGCACCCATAACGTCAGAGAGCTTCATGGAGTCTCCTTTTCGGTCTGAGCGACGGCTTGAGGTTGATTCTTGATGTCGGTCCCCAGACGTTGAAGATAGGCGGTCAAAGCGATGATCTTCTTCGTTTCGAGACCAGCTGGGCCCTTTTGGGCCTCGATCTCTTCCGCCATCGCTTGGGCCTGGTCACGGGCCATTTGCTCGGCCTCCTTGACCGCGTTTCCGTAGGGAACACCCAACATGGTCATCACGTCGACTCGACCCTGAATCTTCTCGAACTCGATCTCGTCTTCGAGCAGCCACGGGTAGCGAGGCATGATCGACTGATCAGTGGTCGAAGTTGGGTTCTCCATATGGCGCACATGCCAAAGGTGCGGATACTTACCCCCAACTCGAGCTAAATCCGGGCCGATGCGGCGAGAGCCCCACTGGAAGGGGTGGTCGTAGACGAATTCGCCGGGCTTGGAGTATTCGCCATACCGCTCAGTTTCGGAGCGAATGGGACGAATCATCTGCGAGTGACAATTATAACAACCTTCCTCCAAGTAAATGTCTCGCCCATAAAGCTCAAGTGGAGTGTAGGGCTGGACGGACGCGATAGAGGGAACGTTGGATCGGATCAGGAAGGTCGGAATGATCTCGGCCAGTGAGGCCACTATCACAGCGATGGTCACCCAGATCGTGAATTTGAGGGGCTTTCTCTCCCAAACACGATGCCAAGCGGCTTCCACGAAGTAGCGAATCCTGTGGCCAGCAGGAGAGATCGTGCTGTGCCAAGGAACAACGAGTCGAGTGTCTTTTCCTTCATAGGGTTCGAGAGCCGGCGCCTCGATCACTGGTTCGTCATATTCTTGCGGACGCTTGGTCCAGGTCATGAAGATGTTGAAACCACCAATCAGAACACCAAGGAAGTACATGCCGCCGCCGAGCACGCGAACCCAATACATGGGGAGGAGCTTGATGACGGTCTCGATGAAATCCGGGTAAGCGAGGCGACCGGTTTCGTCAAAAGCGCGCCACATCAGGCCCTGAGTCACACCAGCTGCGTAAATAGCAACGATGTAGAACAGGATCCCCAGAGTCCCGATCCAGAAGTGCAGTTCGGCTAACTTCCTAGAATAAAGCTTTTCGGTCTGAAAGAGCCGTGGCGCGAGCCAGTACAGCATGCCGAAGGCCATGAATCCGTTCCACCCGAGAGCTCCCGCGTGCACATGAGCGATCGTCCAGTCCGTGTAGTGACTGAGCGCGTTGACGCTCTTGATGCTCAGCAGAGGGCCTTCAAAGGTAGACATACCGTAGAAGGTCACGCCAACCACGAAGAACTTGAGAACCGGGTCTTCCGCCACGCGGTTCCACGCGCCGCGCAGGGTGAGCAGACCGTTGATCATACCTCCCCACGAGGGCATCCAGAGCATGAGGGAAAACAGCATGCCCAAAGTCGAGGCCCACTCAGGAAGCGCGGTGTAATGCAGATGATGTGGACCGGCCCAAATGTAGATGAACACGATCGACCAGAAGTGCAAAATGCTCAGCTTGTATGAAAATACCGGGCGGTTCGCTGCTTTGGGCAAGAAGTAGTACATCAGGCCCAGAAAGGGAGTGGTCAAGAAGAAGGCCACCGCGTTGTGGCCGTACCACCACTGCATGAAGGCGTCCTGCACCCCCGCGTAGACAGAATAGCTCTTGAATGCTTCCGCCGGCAGAGAGAGATTGTTGAAGATGTGCAGGATGGCCACGGTGATGATCGTGGCAATGTAGAACCAAATCGCGACGTAGATGTGTCGCTCACGACGCTTGGCGATCGTGCCGAAAAAGTTGATCGCAAAGATGACCCAAATCACTGCGATGGCCAGGTCAATCGGCCACTCCAACTCGGCATACTCTTTGGATTGAGTGATACCGAAGGGCAGTGTCAACGCTGCCGAAACGATGATCGCCTGCCAGCCCCAGAAGTGAATGTTCGACAGGGTGTCGTTGAACATCCTGGTTTTGAGCAAACGTTGGCTCGAGTAATACACCGCGCCAAAGAGAGCATTCCCTGCAAACGCAAAGATTGCAGCATTGGTATGCAAGGGACGAAGTCGCCCAAACGTGAGTTGAGGCAGATCGAATGAAAGAGCTGGAACCACCATCATCAAGGCCAGCCACAGGCCAACCAGGGTAGCTACCGCGCCCCAAATCACCGTAGCGAAAGTGAACTTTCGAACGATGGCGTCGTCGTATTTGAATGTTTCTACTCGTGAAGTCATGAGTCCGAGGGCCCGAAATGCAAACGTTGAGCCAATCCAAACGAACTCAACGGCCAACTGAAGATTTGCCTTAGAAGTGAAGTGATGCTGCCCGGCAGCCGATTGGTTAGCTCTGAGCAGCTACGAAATAACGCGCAAGTCCTGCATCACAAGTTTTATAACCGGCAATATGTGCGCACTCTCAGAACGATTGAAAGGAGCCTCCGCGCTGGAGCGTGCGCGCAGCGAACCCCTCCGCCGCCGCCTTGAGGTGTTGCGCGTCTGGAACCTTCCTAAAGTCCCGATCAATCTTCTGAAACTCAATCATCATGCGAGCATCAAGCTCAGCGTTCATCAATCCCTCCAAACGAGGGAAGATGTGCTCTTCCTCGAGACGAAAGTGACCGCGAATGAAACGCAGCCACGCCGCTCCTTCGCTGATGAACAGCTCTCTCTCGCCTGGCCCCCATTCTTCGCCCAACCGAAGAGCCTTCCAGAGATGGTCGAGCAGCTGTTGGCCACGGTGGTGTTGTTCGCGGAGGCGGCGGAGCTCATCTAAGTCGGCTAAAATCCGCTCACGATAGAGTTCTGGCAGGAGGATCGTTTCTTCTTTCTCCTCATGTTTCACGAAAAATATTTCAGATAGGTACTCAAGGAGCGCAGATGCTTCGCGCGCGTCGGCTTGGATCTCGCCCTCCATCTCGGAAAGATGGAGTTCGAAAGCATCCAAAAGGGCGCGAACTTCGCGGTGTTCAAAAAGAAGGTGCTGGAGAGCTTGTGACACAACGAGAAACAAGCAAGACGCGTGCTCACTTACGGGGTTCTGGAGAACGCTTGGCCAGCGGCAGTCGCATCTTGAAGTTTGTCCCCGCCCCCGGTTCGGTCTCGAAGTTCAGCGTACCTTCGTGTTCGCGGACGATTTCGAGACAAATGGCCAGGCCCAGTCCGGTTCCGTCCGACTTGCTCGTCACGAACGGTTCAAACACGTCCAAGCCCGCCGGAACTCCTTCACCGGTGTCCATGACTTCGAGCAAGAACTGTTCGCCATCAATACTCGTTCGCAAGGAAAGATCGCCGCCGCGGGGCATCGCCTCGACCGCATTGTGACATAGGTTAAGAATGACCTGTTGTATCTTATCGGCGTCAGCCAAGACTCGTGCCGCCTCGTCCTTGAAGTCACGGCGCACCGCCACACCCCGATTGAGGCGAACCATGTTGGCCAGCACGGACTCCAAGAGCTCGGTGAATACTAGCGGACGGCGCACGATGCGGCGACGCCCTGAAAGGGCACGAAACTCCTGAACAAGGCGCGAAAGACGCTCTATCTCCTTGAGACAGGCATCCACTTTGGAAACGCCTTCTTGACCCGAATCGAGCTTGGCGACTCGACGCTTGAGCGCCTGTAGTTGCAGGGCCATATTGTTGAGCGGATTTCCAATCTCATGGACCAACATCGAAGCAGTGGTGCCGACCGTAGCGGCGCGCTCCCGCTCCATGAGATCTCCCTGAAGTCTCACCTTGTCGCTGACGTCCCGAATGAAAGCGCCATAGCGGGTCCCGTCCCCTGACTCGGCCAACTGAGTGACCGAAAGCTCAATCGGAAACTCTTCCCCGTCGGAGCGAATGGCCGTCACCTGACGAATGCGCCCAATTGCTTTCCGCTCCCCAGTGCTCTCATAACGCGAAACGTACCCCTGATGCCGGGACGCGTACGGCTCCGCCATCAACATGCGCACATCCTGGCCCAGCAGATGCTCTGACTCGTAGCCGAAGATGGAAGCACAGGCAGGATTGGCCAAGGTGATCGTGCCCAAAGCGTCAATGAAGACCACCGCGTCCTGGCAGGTCTTCACCAGCTGATGAAGCCGGCGCGCGTCTTGAAGATCCGAGCTCGAAGGAGGAACCAAAGACGACGAAGAATCAAACGGATGGGTCACGGTGCTACGGTAATCAGCAACGCGCCCGATTTTAAGGCCAACCGATTCTAGAAAAGCGCAAACTTTACCGATGCGAAAAACTGGGCGCATAATTTTCCGCATTATGGAGGGCCACTGGCCGCGTTGCGCGAGTTTTTTCGAGCAAACTACGCCGGCACGAAGCTTGCTTTAATGGCATGCGAGGAAATACGAATGAACAAAGGCCGAGTACTAGTTGTCGACGACGAATCGAGCGCGCGCAGCGCTCTCTCCGAAATCTTAACCGATGAGGGTTTCAAGGTGCGCACCGCTGCCGATGGCTTCAGAGCTCTGGCGGCTGCCCGAGAATTCGCTCCTGATGTTGTCCTGACCGACTTGAAGATGCCAGGAATGGACGGACTGACCCTACTGCATCGCCTCCGCGAGGAGCAGCCCGAAACTGCCATCGTACTGATGACGGCTTTCGGTGCAGTGGAAAGCGCGGTTGAAGCGATGCGCGCTGGAGCGTCCAATTATCTGACCAAACCCCTCAATAGCGATGAACTCTTGGTTATCCTCGACCATTGCCTGGAGGGAGTCGCCCTGCGTCGCGAAACCAGACGGCTTCGACAGCAGCTCAGCGACAAGCACAATGTCGAAAACATCATCGGCGAGTCGGCTGAGATGCAAACAATCTTCAAAACGATTCATCAGGTGGCTCCTAGTCGGGCCACCGTGCTCGTCACCGGTGAATCCGGAACAGGCAAGGAGATGGTCGCCTCGGCCATTCATCAGAGTTCTCCCCGAGCGGATCGTCCGTTCGTCAAGTTGCACTGCGCTGCCTTGGCAGAAACGCTCCTGGAGAGCGAACTCTTCGGCCACGAGAGAGGCGCCTTCACCGGGGCCGATCGTCGGCGTATCGGGCGCTTCGAAGAGGCCGATGGAGGAACCCTATTCTTGGACGAAATAGGAGAAATCAGTCCGGCAACCCAGGTCAAGCTTCTGCGCGTACTGCAAGAACACGAGTTCGAACGGGTGGGTGGTAATCAAACCCTCAAAGTCGACGTACGCGTCATCGCAGCAACCAACCGTGACCTCGCCGAGATGGTGAAGCAGGGCACCTTCCGAGAAGATCTGTACTATCGCCTCAACGTCATCAATCTCAGGCTACCCAACCTAAGAGAACGAGCGAGCGATATTCCTGCCCTAGCGGCGCATTTTCTCGTGCGATTCGCCAAAGAGAACGTCAAACCCCTTGAGCGTTTTGATGATGCCGCTCTGGAGGTGCTCAAGAAATACCCCTGGCACGGCAACGTACGTGAATTAGAAAATGTAGTTGAGCGCGCCGTCGTCCTCAGTGACGGTCCCACGATTCTCCTCAGGCACCTTCCCTTGGAAGTGGTCCAAAGCGAAAGCGGAACCTCTGATGTGCCGAAAATTCCTGGCTCCAGCCTGGCTGACATCGAGCGCTACGCGATCCTCGAAACCCTCGCCATGGTCGGGGGCTCCACCACTGCCGCAGCCAAGACCCTGGGGATCAGCGTACGAAAAATCCAGTACCGTCTCCAAGAATACGCGGAAGCCCCCAAGGGAAAGGCGCCCGCGTTGCGCTCCGTCAAATAAAGCCAACAAATAAAACAGGCGTAGAGCAGCCCAAGGCTCTCTACGCAGCACCACCGGCGGCTGATACGTCTTAGGCGGAAAGCACTGTCGGCTGCAGCTTGCGGCTGAGACGGACGGTCTGCTGGTGGACGAAGATGGAATCAACCCACTGCTCCCCGGCGTAGTCGTACTCAAGCTCCGCACCCCAGATATGCTTGTTGAGCAACTGGACATGGAGATGCGAAAGACGATCAACCTGACGGAAGTCAGCTTGAGCTGAATCTTTGACACGAATCACGATCCCACTCGCGGCGGAAAAAAGGTCGCTGAGGTAGGAGGTGATCTGTTCGTCAGACAGCTCCATCTTCTGAATGGAGGGGAGTTCGTTAGCAAGGACGGTTTGCGGGCGAAGGCGAGTCATTGGGTCGAACCGAGGCGAGGTTGTGGGATGAAAGGTTTCCCCAGGAAGCTAGACCCGTCGGGCGCCGCCTAGGGGCGAAGGGGTTTGGTTCCACATCTCGCTCTACCGGCCAATGCGTCAGACGAAAGTGGAGCGCCTGAGAATACGACCACTGGCCGAGTTTCTTTAGCGCATTCCGAGGAGTTGGTACTCCCAATCCCGCGGCGCATCAAGAAATCTTGCGCAAGAGATGTGAGCCGATACATATGTTTTCCAAACGCTCATACAAGCGTCACCCAATGGACCACTTCGCTCTTCCTCGAAATAGGTACTCGAGGTCATGTCACGCGCTCGAAACAATATTCCCTCCGTTCCGTTGCCACTTCACCAGCTCGTCACGAAGCTGGTCTAAACGCAACGGCTTGGGCAAAAAACCATCCATTCCTACCGCAAGGCATCGGTCTCGGTCCTCGGCCATTGCATCCGCCGTCATAGCCACGCTCGCTCGCTTCCACCTCCTCGTGGGGCAAAACGAAAGCCGAAGGTGGCCCCCTGCCCCAAGACGGCTCCTCCCATCGCCTCAACCAGTCGCTCAACGACCGACAAGCCTAGAATACATCTCACAACCAGCAGAAGCTCTGCCGACGCTCACCCCAGAGGAGGGAGGCAAGCGTCGGCCGAGCCTTTTCCTTGCGGTATGTTCGATGTACGTGTGTCTTGTTGCGCGCATCTCGCCACCCTTTGGGTTATGAGATGCGCTGTAGTCCAGTGTCACCGTAGCGACGCGTTGTCGTCGTGTCTGCCTGCACAAACTCCTCGAAGAGGAGCCCCCCCAATCATGGATGACGTCAAGAGCGCTGAGCACAAAGGCAGACACTCCGTCCAAATCGAGACAAAGAATTGGCCCCCCAAGTGACTCCCGACTTTCGAGTCGCGAAACCGTGCACAAAAAATAGAACGCTCGACGGAATCAAAGGCTGGGTCCGTAACAACAAGAAACATCCATGGTAGGTCGAGCGCGGAGCATCCATAGAGTGTCGGAACAAGAACGAGAATTGGTGCGGGTCGTTAAGGCGCGCAAAGAATACGGCGCACTTGTGGCGGTAGATGATGTGGATTGGAGCATCCGGGCAGGAGAAGTCTGGGGCCTGATCGGACCGAATGGGGCGGGAAAGACAACTCTGATGAAAATGCTCGCCACCCTCCACCCTCCCAGCTCTGGAACCATCGAAGTACTCGGCCATGATGTAGTCACCCACCAGGCACAGGTTCGCCGCAATCTAGGCTACATGCCGGATTTCTTCACTCTCTACGAAGGTCTCACCCTCAGCGACTGCGTGCGCTACTTCGGGCGTTGTTATGGCGTACCCGAGTCAGAGCTCGAACAACGAGTCGCCTCTGCACTCACCGACGTGGGGCTCTTGGACAAGCAGTACGCACTCATCTCTCACCTTTCGCGAGGTATGACCCAGCGCCTTGGGATCGCCAACCTGCTCGTTCATGACCCCGCCCTGATGATCCTCGATGAACCAGCGTCAGGCCTCGATCCCCACAGCCGAATCCAGATAAGAAACGTTTTAAAGAAACTGGCAGCTCGCGGGAAGACCATCATCATCTCTTCCCACATCCTCACCGAGCTTGAGCAGCTCGCGACCCATGTCTGTGCCATGCACCATGGGCGAAGTCTGGCTTGCGGTCCGCTCAGCGAAATTCGCAGACAGTTGGCCTCATCCAGCGCACATATCGAGCTCTTGCCTGACACCCGTGACCCCCAAGCCGCCGCTGCGGTACTGGACCAGCTCGAGCCCGTGTCCCAAGTCAAGGTGGAAGGCACGACATTGCACTTCAAAGCCACAGAAGGGAGCGCGACAGTCGCCCTGGCCAATCGAGCCCTCGTTGATCAGGGTTTTTTGGTGTGCGGACTCGGTCTACGAGAGCAGGGGCTAGAATCCGTCTTTTTGCAACTGACTCAGAGCGACAACGAAAATGTCTAATCCTCTCATTGTTCGCTACCGCGAAGCCCATCAGCGCTCGCAAACCAACCTGATCTACGCTGGCGTCTACCTGCTTTGTCTCATACTGATGCTCGTCTGGGCGGCGCCCGACGAGTTGCGCTTTGCTGGAGCAGCTTACGTTCGGGAGTTGACTCACCGCTACTCGGCCCTACTTTGGGTGGTTGAAGTCGCGCTGCTCATCTGGATGGCCGGACGTACCTCGATGGTGATCCCGCAGGAAATCCATGCGCGTAGTTACGATTTTTTCCGCTTGATTCCCCTGAGTCCTCGTCAGAAAGCCTTGGGAATTTTGATTGGAGCCAACTTGCCCCTACTGGTACTGCTTGCTGCGACGATAGCGTTGTGCACAGTCACCGGACTGATTGCGGGACGCCCTCTGGCTGAGCAGCTCTACCTGCAGATCCTGACCCTGCTCGGAGGAACCCTGCTCTCAACCTTCGCCTTGCTTGGCTCGACCGGGGTGACCAGTCGACTCGCCCTGCGCAGGGCGGGGGCCTTCCGCCTCGTGGCGATCGTGATCGGCGCCACCACAGTTGTCCCAGCGTTGATCGGCTTGGGGTTTGCCTTAGGAGGCTCGGATCGGCCGTCTTTTTTCAATCATACGATACCGGTCTTCGGTGCCACAACGCCCATGTTCGTCGTCATCGCCATCCATCTGCTCTATCTATCGGGAGCCACCTTCCTTGGCTGCCTCCGGCGAATGCGCGTCGAAAGCGGCCCCCTTTTTACCCGGAAGGGTGCCCTGGCTTTTAACTTGCCTCTCGCGCTCAGCGCCGTTGCACTCAGTTGGCCCCAAGAAGATACCGGCACAAAAGCGGCCGAGTTGGCCTTTCGTTTGGCGGCGGGCTGGGTAGCGCTCCAGTGTGCTCTGACACTCTTGTTTTCTTTTCAACCGGCGAGCGTCTATCTCGACCTACAGACGCGCAAAGGAGCCCCTCTTTCGAAACTACTGCTTCGACACGGCAACCTCACGACTGGAGCTTGTTTGTTCCTCCCACTTCTCGGGGTCCTTCTTTGGGGGTGGTGGGTTTATTCGCCTCCCTTCGCCGTCTGGACAGAAGTCACCTTGGTGCTGCTCTGCGGCTACCTAGTCGCGAACTTCTTGTTGGAAGCCCATGTTCTCCTCAGCACGGTGATCAAACACTCGACGCTCGTCATCGGTTTTTTGTTATTCACCTACCTCGCCTTCCCCGCTGTGGCAGCCGCAAGCTCCAAGGGAGCATGGCTCAGCTGGTCGGCCTTTGACCTCTACTTCGCTCTGCTCACCCGCCCCGCAGAATCCGGCTCTCTGGTCGCAGGATGCCTGTATGCTCATCTGCTTTATTCACTAGCGAGCATGAGCTACCTTCGATTAGGATACCGCAGGCTTCAGCGCCTCGCACGCCAGGTAGGTTAATCATGCTCCGAATCAACGTCCCTCCTACAGTCCTTCTATCTCTTCTGCCACTCTGTCTTCTTGCTCCAACCGGGTGCAACTCAGATCCAGACTGCGACGAAGTTCTTAGTGGAGACTTCGCCATCGCGGTGCAAATCTTCGACGTAGACGAATGCGATGACTACACCGGGAGAGTGGTCAAAACCGACTACGGCAAGGATGTCGAGTCAGAGCTGTCCTGCCAAGTCGAGGAAGGAAACTGCTTCTGTCGAGGTGGTGATGCGATGGGCAATTACGACGTGTTCTTAGAAAACAAGAAAACCAATCAAGTCGAGTTCGCTCAGTTCGAAGTCCTCAGGCGCGAAGCCCCCATGTGTATCTATCGCGACAACAAGGGGAGCTTTGTTGCCATCAGCAACGAGGGCGGAGCGGGGGGAGCCGGAGGAGCCGGCAACTAAGGCCCCTCAACAGGGGCCGGCCTTGCTTGCCCCCACGAGCTCATCAAGACACGTAGGCCAAAACGGTGCTCAGGTAACGCCCCTCGCTGAGGGCGGGTACGACCGGATGGTCGCCGCCTTGAAAGAGACGATCGAACACGGTGACCTCACGCCCGGCGTCCCGGGCCCCCAAGGCCAGACAACGCTCGACTTGGTCGATACCGAGTGCAGACGAACAGGAGCTCAAGATGACCACGCCCTCGGGTGCGGTTCTACCTACGGCCGCCGAGGCGATCCTACGAAAAGCACTCATCGCCTTCTTCAGGCCAGCGCGACTTTGGGCCAGTTTCGGAGGGTCGGCGATCACAAGGTCGAAGGGCGGCTCCTCCCGACCTAAAAACTCAAGCGCTTTGGCGCGAACAAAACGAATATCGAGTTGGTTTTCTTCGGCGAAAGCTTGACCTAGAGCAAGAGCCGGCGCGCTGCTGTCCACACAGACCACCTCTTTTGCCCCGGCGCGTTTTGCCCCCAGTCCGAGACTGCCCACAAAACAATATGTATCGAGTACCCTCCGTTCACGACTCAGCTCGGCGACTCGAGCTCGAAGCGGACGCTGATCAAAGTAGTAGCCCGTCTTTTGGGTGATCTCGGCAGGAATCCGGTAGCGTAACCCCAGCTCGTTCATGCAAAGAGCCGCCACGCTCGAGCCGAACAGAAGCCCTTCTCGGGGGAGGAAGTTTTCGCTCCGAGCAACCCTTTCGGCCGTTCTTTCAACGATGGCCCGCGGTTGGTAGACCTCGACCAGGGCGGCCACCAAAGCCTCGCGTCGTCGAGCCAGGGCTGCAGTGCCGAGCTGGATGACCAAGACGTCTTCGAAGCAGTCAACGACCAGCCCGGGGAGGCGATCCCCTTCCGCATGAACGGCTCGATATCCCGTGGTTGCCTGCCCATCTGGAAGCCCCAGGGCAGCACGTAGAGCTTGAGCTTTTCGCAGACGCTTCACGAAGAAATCGCGGTCCAAATGCTCCTCTTCGTGAGTGTAGATCCTCACAGCGATCGAACTTCCTTCGGCAAAGGTGCCCCGCCCCAGCCGGTTTCCTTTAGCGTCCACGACCTCGACTTCATCCCCGTGGCTCACGCTGCCACGGGTCCGCTCGATCCCCTGGGGAAAGATCCACGGGTGGCCGGCCCAAACAGGCTGAACATGACCGGCCTTGAGGATGACCTGGCTCATGCGCCCTCCTTCCAGGCTGAGAGCGAGTAGGTTTGAAGAACGTCCTCATAGCGAAGCTGCCCATAAAGGTGAGGAAACAGTCGCCCCCGGCGAGAAGGCTCGAACCTGAGGGTCTCACCCCACTTGCTCGAATCCAACTCGGCAATCACGAGATCGTTCCTCTCTGAAAAGTGCTTGGCGATGCTCCCCTCCACCTGGTCGCGGAACGAGAGATGGATGAAGCCGTCACGCCGGTCATCGCGACTTCCATGAAAGTCGCCGCTCGCTTTAAGTGCAGCAAACTGCTCGGGAAGAAAAATCTTGTAGATGGGCTGTTGATCCTGCTCATGGGCGGCGGAAGTCATGACCGGCTGACCATGGAAGCTCCAAGGAACGAGAGCAAGGGCTCTCTTGCGCGCTCCGATCCCCTCACCGTCAAACGTAGACGTCCCTAGAAACGGCTCCAAAGCGACAATGTCTCCCTTTTGCGAAAGATTCCCACCACCTGGGCCTTGACGACCCGACAACTGGAGCTAATGTCCGCCTCCACCCCGGGCGACCACTGGTTGTCCGGACCACTTTTCCAGCGTAGCTCAGTTGGCAGAGCAGCGGACTGTTAATCCGCGGGTCGTAGGTTCGAGCCCTACCGCTGGAGCCATTTTTGCCCAAGGCGAACAACCTTGGGCGCCAGGTAAACAGAGGGCCTCATCGGGATGACCGGCGAGGCCCTCTTCTTTTTCCCGTGCTTCCGCGGGGTCTTGCGGCGTCTGGGTGATCGGCGCGCGCTCAAGCGAGCGCGATGCTCAGAGCACGAGGTCGCTCGCGACGCTCCGATCTCGGTCGCAGAGAGCCGCGTCTGGGGCTCAGAGCCGGGCAGAGCTCTCTGGGCCGCGTTTAACAGCTCGTGGCTCTGAGCTTTACAGCCCGGCCCGTTGCCAACTCGCCACCCGCTGCTTCACAGCCCGCACGTCGTTGATGTCGCTCGCGTTGTCGTCGTTGGGCGCGACGGTCAGAGCACGGGCGCGAAATGGCTGGGCGCTGCCGTTGGGCAGTTGCCAATCAAAACGGCTCTGAGGTTAGCAAGGCTGTAAACCTCAGAGCGGTAAAGCGAACGCTGGAACCGCGGGCCGAGTGACGGTTAGATAGTCCCCGTGCTGCAAGCCCTCGAAAATGTTCCTGCCGGGATGTTCTGGTCCGCGCCCCTTGCGCTCGACTCGGACTTCACCGCGGAGGACCCGCTGGCCCTCGACTACCTCGGGCAGCAGGTGGGCCTGTGGCTGTTCCGGGGCTTCACGACGCGGACGAGCCGCGCCCAGAACTACGCGGTGGTCCTCTACGGGCTCCACCTCGCTGACAAGGCCGTTCAGAAGTTTGGTTACCCAGGCGATGACGAGACCCGCACCCGCCTCTTCGAACGCTGGGAGCGATTCTGGGCATTGGCGACTCTCGAATTCCGGAACGGCCAGCTCGCGCGTGGAGACGAGGACGCCATGCGAGGCGTCCGCGGAGCGACGCGCGCATGGTTCCCAAGCAACAAGCCTCTGCCGCTCGACTTCCCGCTCATCTCCCGTCAGAACGAGCTGGGCGGACTCGGCGCGTACCTGACGTCCTTGCGCGAGTACGGCCTCGTGTTTCCCGGGTCACTGCGCGTCACACCTGCCGCTCGGGACATCTTCGCCTCGTTCTGGTCCGAGCCCGGAGAGCGGGACTGGAGCCACCTCTACGAGGAGTACGCCCTCAGCGCGCTCGACCTCGACACGGCTCACATCGCCCGAGCCAGCGGGCGCCTCACCCTCGCCGGCCTCGGCAAGCGATCTCGACTGTCCTCGCTGGTCCAGCGCAGTCGAACTCAGCAGCAAGAGCGGCTGTGGAACGCGCTCTTCGTCGCTGCTCGCGATGGCTCGACTTTGCCGTTGGCCGAGAAGCTGATCGCCGCGCACAGCGACGGCGTGGATGAAGCCGAGGTAGTTCTCGAAGAACTACTCGCCGAGCGCTGGGGCGCGCTGAGCGCCGATAACAAGAACAAGGTCGAGGTTGCCCTCGTGTTCGGCAGGCTTGCGCGCGTGCTGCTCAGCAGATTCGACCGCGCCTACGGCTATGTCGATGAGCATGGCTGGGTCGCTACGCTGGACGAGGTCGCCGACGCAGCGTTCCCCGGCAGCGAGGCGAAGGAGCTACGCGACGCATGCGGCGCGGTCCTGGCGGCTCACGACGCGAGGCGCTTCCGAAAGCTCCAGTACCACGGCCCCGAGCTCGTCACCCTTCTAACCAAGCTCGCTTCATCCGGCCCCACGGCATCGCTCGAGCACCTGCTGATGTACCACCGCGCCGTCCAGCGATCTCGCCGCGGAGGCGGCGCGTGGATCCGACAGGAGGAAGGCAAGCTGGTGATGCAGGTGGCCGGATACAACGGCTACAAATCCGAGGCGGGCTTTCCGGGCATGAAGCTCAACGTCGTCAGACAACTTCTCGCAGACCTTGGGAGGCTCGGGTGAAGGTCTCGTCCGGCCGCGTCCTCGATCGCCTTCCTGCAGAGGAGCCATGCCTTGGCGCCTTGTTCACCTCGTACAGCTTCGACCCGGCGTTCTTTGAAGACCACGTCCTTCGTGCGGTGCTGCGCCTGACCTCAGACCCTGTCGAACAGGCCGAACGCTACCACCACGAGGCTCGACGCGCGCTTCAGGAGACCCCGGTCGTCGCTATCGTCGATGCTGCAGAACGAAGGCCCGGTCGTCGCCTTCCCTTTGACCTCCTGGAGGTCGCAGACAGGGTCTTTCATCCGAAGTCGGTCTTGCTGCTCTACCGCGAGTTCGCCCGGCTACTCATCGGCTCCGGCAACCTCACGTTCTCCGGATACGGCGGCAACACCGAGTTGTTCCTCTGTTTGGACCTGGCCTATGCGGAGGCAGCGGACGCAGCTTTGCTCGTCGCGTTCGACGAGCACCTCGGGCGCGTTCGTGGCATCGTCCGACGTCCCGGAACGCAGCTCGATCTGTTTCGCGAAGAGCTGCGACGGCGCATCCCCGAGGAGGTCCCCGACCTCGATGGCGACTCATCCTTCGCTCTGCTCGACTCGATGTCGGCACCGATCATCGAACAGCTCGCCGACCTTCTCCCCGGGAATGCGGTGGTCGAGTCGCTCGGGCTGCTAGCCCCCTTCTACGAACGCGACGACGCCACCGAGCTTGATGCCCGATCGGTCTTCGGTGCGCTGGCGTCGCGTACAGCCAAGGACGCAGTTCTCGACGTCGGGGTGTCCTGGGAGAACCCGCAGGTGCATGCCAGTGGCGACTCCGATCTCGAGGCCGGACTCGGACGCCTATGGACCTGGGCATACGAGCAAGACGGTGCTCGAGTCCTCGAACACCTCGTGCCCACGTCCATCGGCCCAAACACCGTCAGCTACACCGACGAGGTGGGAAGTGGACGGCGCTGGTCTCTGGAAGATGTGCGGGAGGCGATCGAGGAGCGTGCGCTCTGGATGCAACCGCCGCCTATGGCGTTCGCCCCACGAAACGCAGTGGCAGGCGCGGCTGAGCGGTTCTCTGAGGTGCGGCTGTGGCTGCATCCCGCCACGCGGCTACTCGAAGGCCGTCCCGTTCATCGCCCCCTTCACGCGAAGCTGCTCGTCGTTGGATATCGCTCGGGACGGTCGAGAAGCACGTTGGTGGTGATGGGCTCGCCCAACATGTCGCGTCGCGCACTGTTGATGAAAGCGGGCCCCGGACTGGGCAACGTCGAGGTGGCGCTCGCATTTCGGCTGAGCGCGAGCGTCTCGCTTCGGGACTTCGTCCCGGAGCTCACGTACGCCCCCACGTCCGCGTTCGAACTCCAGGAGCGGGACTTCCCCGAGCTCGGGCCCAACCATGCGCTGGCCATCGATGAGGCCGTCCATGACCCAGCTGCCAAGACCCTGACGGTTACTTGGTCAGCCGAGGCGAGCACTCTCCCTCAATGGCGCCTTTCCTACGACGGCCGAACGCTCGCGACGTCAGCTGCGCCGCCCAGCGAACCCGTGATGGTCGAGGAATTCTCCCTCACGCCGGCGACTGCTGAGGTTGTTCTACACGTCGAAGGCCAAGAGTACCCGGCCCCGATCCTGGTCACGGATCTCGTCGCTCTCCCCGCGGCGCCCGCGGGGCCGTCTGTGGGGCTCGATGAACTCTTGATGCTCCTCGGACGTAGGATAGGCGCCGAGCGCGCGGTGCAGATCGCCGTTCGGCGAGCCACCGGCGCGGGCGACAATGACGAGCTCAACGCCTTCTTCGGTGAGGGATTCGGCCCCACTGACGTGTTCCGTGCGTGGTGGTCGGTGGCCGAGGACCTGCAGGACGCCACCCTGTCGGTGCAAGCCTTCCGGTTGCGCCTCGAGGGCGCCCTCGGGCTGGGTGCTGCGTGGCAGTGCATGGTCGACGCAGCTGCGGCCAAGTCGATGCCCGTCGAGGAGGTCTGGTTCTACGGCGCGGAGCTGCTCCGGGCACTTCACGAAGTCGAGCTGCCGGATGCAGAAGATCGCGAAGCCAAGCGAGATGTGCTGTCACGATTCTGCGAGCGCGTTCGTGGCAATCTCGGAGACCTCGGCTTCGTGGCGGGGACGCGTCCGTGGGTAAAGAGGATTCTGGCCTTCTACGAGGAGGTCAAAGCGTGAGCACCAGGAACCGTGAATGGCTGCGAGAGTTTCTGCAGCTCGGTGCCCGCGCCGACAAGGACGGGATCCCAACCGCTGACGTCGAACGACAAGAAGACACCGTCCTCCGTGCGCTCGACATGCTCGACGAGCGCCCGGGCATCGTCTTGGCCGACGAAGTCGGCATGGGGAAGACCTACGAAGCGCTGGGCATTGCGGCAGCAACGCAGCACCAGAACCGCCGCAGTCGCATCGTTGTGGTTACCCCGGGTCCCGACCTCAACACGAAGTGGTTCTCCGAGTTCTCGAGGTTTCGCGAACTCTACGACTTCGGCGAGGACGTCGTGGCGGTCCGCAGCCTTGCCGAGTTCGTCCAAGTGGTCAGGAAGCACACCGTGGTCGTTGCACCGGTCACCATGTTCCAGAGCGGACGCGGGTCGGGGGCTCAGACCTATCTCCTCTCCCTGTATTTCCACTGGAAGCAGCTCCACGGGCACACCGCGAACGCCATCATGGCCAGGTTTCGCGACGGCGCACACGACCGGGTCGACGTAGCCGCCGAGCGCTTCCTCGGCGTGTTCGAGCTCAGCCAGGTCGAGCCTCATCTGCGAAAGGCGTTCCGCCGAGGACGAAGCGGAGGAGCCGCTGGCCTGGATGATCTCTACGAAAGTGGTGGGTTGGCTGCATTCGAGAACGCGGCTGCTGTGCGCAGCGCCCTCTACCGGGCCCGATTCGTTCTCACCGGCAAGCTGATGCCGATGCTCGACCTCTTGATCGTCGACGAGGCGCACAAGCTGAAGAACCCGGGCTCGCTGCGCACTCGTGCCATGCGGCGCGTCTTCGATGGACGCTTTCGGAAGGCTCTGTTCCTGACAGCAACGCCGTTCCAGCTCGATGTCGCGGAGCTTCGCGAGGTGTTCTCGCTCTTCGCTGGCGCGAAGGATGCGCCTGCTGACCTCGAAGAGAGCGTCGAAGGATTGCTTGCTTCAGTGGCGGACTACCAGCGCCAATACGAAGCGTTCCAGCAGACATGGTCGTCGTTGGACCCCGTGGTTGCCGCTCAGTTCTGCGCTCTCTACGACGGTGCCCCACAGGCGCTCGACGAGATTCAGGAGCCCGCGCTCAAGGTAGTCGCACAGCAGGTCGCCGACCTGAAGACACTCAAGACCGAGACCATCGAGCCTGGATTTCGCCACTGGATGATTCGCAGCCTGCGCGAGGACAAGCGAACCTACCGCCAACACGTCAAGAAGAGCATTCGCGCGGCCGGGGCTGGCGCGCTCCCGTTCCTCATCTACGAACGCTTCATCGCCGAGCTGTTCCGACGTCGCCGCCAGACGCACAAGGCCGCAGTCGAGATCAACATGGTCTCGTCATACGCGGCAGCGAAGCAGGGGGCGATCATATCGAGCGCGGATGGGATACCTCCCGAAGCAGAGGTCTATCGTGACCTTCTGCGAGGGATTCTCGGCGAGATCGAATCGAGCGCCCACGACCATCCCAAGATTGCCGATGCGATTACAGACGCCCTCGACGCTGCCGATCGCGGTGAGAAGACGCTGATCTTCTGCTCGCGGATAGCGACACTCGAACAGCTTCGGCGCGAACTCGACACCATCTGGGAGTCCCGCATTCTTGAACGCTGGCGGCGCGTCTACCCGAATGCCGGCGCGGGCGAGATCTTTGATACCCGCGAAGACGACGACAAGCGCCAGCGGGGTCGGCACTCCCTGTTGCAGGCGAGGTTTCATCGACCGCAGGACGGGCTGTACTTGGCTCTCCGCGAGCCATATCTGCGCACACTCGCTCCCGCTGCCGAGTGGGCGCTGCAGAACCTCAGCAATGTGGTCGAGGAAGCGAACCGGATATTGCTGGATGTCCGGGTTGGCAAGACGGCCGCCGAGCGACTCGACTACCAGGTGGCGAAGCGCTGCGTCGAGCAGGCGGCGGTCCGCCTGTGCCCGAGTGACCTTCGCCATGACGACGTCGAGAGCCTGCTCAGCACCGACTACGTGCGGCTGGGACTCGATCTCGCCGAGGACGACTACGAGAACGACTCTGTCGGTGACGAGCAACCCCGCTGGCAAGTCTCCGAGCGTGTCGCGCAGATGGTGATCGGCAGCGGGGGTTCGCTGTGGGAAGACTTGACCGAGCCGCTGGACGAGCTGGCACGTGAGCTTCGGGTTCGCGTGGTGGAGCAGCTGGCCAGGTACCTGACGTACAAGCAGGTGCCATTCCTTGCTGACCTCCTCGGGGAAGCCGCCAAGGCGGGGTTGGCGATGGACCCCGTCGAGTCCGCCAGCCTCCTCGACTACATGCCGGCTTTCTGGCGCACTGAGGTTGGCAGTCTTTGGCGTGAACAGCTGCAGACCTTCCTGACCTACTTCATTCAGCGCGACCCTCGACAGCAGCTCGAGATTCTCGACGGACCGATCAAGACCGGCGACTTCGCCCGACATACGCGCGATGGCGAGAGCCGCGAACGGCTCCGCGAAGCCTTCAACACGCCGCTCTACCCGATGATCCTCGTCGCC
Organism: Polyangiaceae bacterium; assembly: GCA_050300635.1. Lineage (GTDB taxonomy): Bacteria > Myxococcota_A > Polyangia > Polyangiales > Polyangiaceae > NIC37A-2. Next base: position 180,954 of record JBNKYC010000023.1, on the reverse strand, counting down.
AACGAGGTCATGCAGGAAGGGCTCGACCTCCATAAGCACTGCCGGCGCATCGTGCATCACGATCTCGTTTGGAACCCCGCCCAGGTCGAGCAGCGCATCGGTCGCATCGATCGGCTCGGATCCCTCACGAATCGGCTCCGGAAGAACGGCGCCGATGTGACCCTCGACGTTCTCTACCCAGTGATCCGCGGCACCATCGACGAGCGCCTCTTCAGGACCGTGAAGACGAGAGAGAAGTGGCTCGAGTTCCTTCTAGGCGCGCCGCCGAACTTCTCGGAGTACAGCTTCACCGACGAGGAGCCACCCGCGCTTCCCGAGAAGCTGGGTGCAGACCTGGCCATCGACCTGGGACCCCGATAGCCGGAATCACCGCCGCCACGGCATGATGCGCGCCCGGTTCACGGCGGCCCGCTTTTCGTGGTCGAGGTCGCGGATGAGGCGGACGAGCTCGCGGAGGCTCTGGACATCGAGGGCGTCGAAGTCGATCTGGTAGCGGCGGCCGGTGGCCTGGGCCGTCTCGGCCCGGAGCCACTCGATGAGTCGCCGCTTGTCGTAGTCGCCGGTGGTCATGCCTGCTCGGTCAAGAGCTGGGCGACCTCGTGCTCGCCGGCGGCGGTGAGGTAGTCGGCCAGCGACTTGCGGAAGAGGTCCATGCGGGTCTTGAGGCCGAGGCGTTCGCGGGCTTCGTCGAGGCGCGCGACGATCTCGGCCTCCATGCGCAGGGGCAGCACCTTCATGTCGGGGGCCTCGCCGTCGGCGTAGCGCCGGCGGACCGGGCCGGTCTTGATACGGCCCTTCCTCGCCTCGCGGATCTTCCAGATCAGGTAGCGCCGGTCGCTCGAGCCGGTGTCGCGCCCGACGACCTCGGTGTAGAGCTGCTGCAGCTCCTCGACCGAGAGCTTGGTGAGCTTGGGCTCTCCGTTCGCTGTCGTGGGCTCCGACGCGGTGTGCTCGGTCTCCTCGATCGCGCTGGCTGCCGCGGCGGCCTCCTGTTCCTGGGCTTCGAGGGACTCGGCGATGCGGCGCAGCAGGAACTTCTTGTTCGGCGACCGCGTGGCCTCGCCCACGATGTCGTGGAACCGAGCCTGCAGCTCGGGCAGGCGAAGCTCCTCCATGATGCGCATCCGCTTCTTGTTCTCTTTGTTCATCTTGTCCTCCGGTGTCTTCGGGCCCGGAGGCTCCCGCCGGACCACCCGGCGAGCACCACCGGGCGGTCTGTCTGTCAGGCCTCGCGCTTGGCGAGGTGTTTGAAGCAGTCGAGGTCGATGGCGCGCGGGTCGCTGGATACGAAGCTGAAGCGCTCCTCCCTCTCGATCCAGGGCTGTACCTCGACCCGGTCGTCGGCCGTGACCCCGCCGCGGCGGGCGATGTCCTCTTCGTCGGTGAGGTAGCCCCCGTCAGCGTCGGGGTCGTAGTCGTCGCGGGCCGCGTTCTTGATCACCGCGATGATGCGGACCTGGTGGCCACGCAAATACCGGTGTTCGTTGCCGTGGTAGGTGGTGACTGTGCCGAGCGTCTTCTTCATCGCGTCCTCCGTGTCGCCGGGCTTCGTCGCGTCCCGATCGTGAGGACATACAGGCGTCGCTTTGCGAACAGCTCAAGGCGATTCGACGCGGAATTCGAGCTCTTTTCGGGCGTCGCAAGCTCGCGAGAACTTGGGCGAATGTGGCCGCCAGATGTGGAGCGGGACCTGCATGTTGGCGATGACATCGGCCACATCCGCGAGCTCGCCGGTCACCGCTCGTGCATGTCCTCGATGGCATCCCGCAGCGCGACGAGGGCAGCCTCGACCTTCACGATGGCGGCGGTCTGGGCCTCGGCGAGCTGGACAATCTTCTCGTGCAGCGCCTTGAGCTCGCGGTCCTTCTTCTCGTTGATGCGCCAGAAGGCCCAGCCGAGCACGGCGACCAATCCGTAGGGACCGGTTGCCTGCAGCATCTGGGCGAATGACGAGAGGCCTTCCATGGTGACTCCTACGCGACCGCGTCGTTCATGAGGTCGGCGAGGTCGACGTACCAACGAACGCCTGTCGCGCGGCGCACGGCTTCCTCGTAGGCGATGCACTCGGGCATGCCGGCCTCGAGCCGCAGCCAGGCGTAGAGCGCGAGCAAGGCCCCGTCGGCGTGGTGGAAGTACGTGTGCGCATAGATGCCGGGCACACGCTGGTCGCCGTCGGCAATGCGGCTCATGGCGAGACGCGTTCCCGAGATGCCGCGCCATGTTCTCGGGATCGACAGGCCGTCCAGGTCGCCAGCCGTCAGCAGTTGAACGAGCTGTGCGGTGGCTTCAGCCTGCTCCGGCGTGGGTACCACGTAGCGCCGCTGGTGAGCCCAGGGGGCGTCGATGATGCGCTTCCAGGGGAGCTTCGCGCTCGCGTACTTCGGGTAGTACGGGTTCACGACCTCGATGCCAACGGACGGTCCGTTGTGCCCGCCCGCATGGGCGAGCCTGTCGTGGGCGAGGTCGCCATGCTGGGTGATCTCACCGTCAGGGCCGACGATGAGCTGAACGCCGAGCTTGCGCTTGAGCAGAACCTTCACCGTAGAGTCGACGCTGCGCGTGACCGTCTCGTGGAGGATGAGCTCGTTCACTTCGCGGCCACTGCGGTCTCGGTCCGCAAAGCGCGTGACATCTGGATCGCGGTAGTTGCGCACGCGGAGGCCTACCGGCGCTGCGACGTTCGCCCCAGCCAGGATGAGCGTATCGACGGCCTCGCTCACTGGCCGCCTCCCTGCTGGTCGTTCTTCTTCGGGCGCTGCAGCTTCATGCCGCCCGGGAACCACTGCTGCATCGTCGCGTCCGAGGGCTCCTTGTTGAGCAGTGTCGCCGGGTCGAGTTCGTTCAGGAGTCGGCCTGCGCGGATCATCTGCCCGTGGAGCTTGTCGACCAGCAGCTTGTGCTTGTGCCCGAAGCTGCCCTGCGACGGGTACTCGGGCTCGTCGTCGGGCGATGCGACCAGGAACTCCACGGCGCCACACACAGGACATGGCGGCAGCTGCATGAACTTGCCATTGATCTGCGTCTCGCGCTTCACCCCGACGGTGAACGCGGTGAACAGAACATCGTGGATGTCCCCGCAGGGAATGCACTCCTGCTCGATGCGGTCGACGAAGATTTCACGGACGGGCATGGTGTCTCCTCATGCGACCGCCGTGTATTTGCCGAACCACCAGATGGTCGTGTTGCCGGAGACTGTCTGGTAGTCGTAGTAACCGAACCCGTCGCGGTCGATGAAGTACGGGCTGGGCGTTCCCGACCAGCCGCTGCTCGCGTCCAGAAGACTGAACGTGACCGAGGACGGAGTGGCCGGGAAGCGACTGCGGAAGGTCACCGAGCCGCCGAGCGCGGTGGAGCGCGTGGCGTTGTAGGTGTTCGTGCCCTCCATCCCAATCCGACCGATCTCTTGAATCGTGCCGCTGGTCTCGAAGGCCGAGTTGGTCGTGGACGACATGGGCAGCGTCCACGTGCGTGTCCAACTGGTGAAGGTCGGGTCGAAGGTGTTCTCGTGGAGGAACTCGATCTCCGAACGCGAGAAGCGGAAGCCGCCGGAGAAGTAGCTGGTGGAGTCACGTACCCACTGGGTTCCATCCCACGACGCGTTGATCGTGAACCAGATGGACGCTGTGTCTGCATAGACTCGAAGGTGCCCCGACACCGAGCCGACACCCAACGCGTCCCAGAGCAACGCCTTCGTGCCTCCGAGGTTCGGCTGACGAATGGTCCGGTGGTACCCGGCGTTGCCCTCGTTGCCGCGGTAGTGGTCGTCCTCGAAGGCGTCGAGGATCTCAGCGAGCGCGGCCTCTACGTTCGTTGCGGTCAGGTTGGCGCCAGCGTCAGTCACCGAGATGGCCGATGCTTGGTGAGCACCGCTCGGATCGTTGAGGTGGTCGTTGACGTTGCCGAGCAGGTCCGCGAGCTGGCCGTCGACCGTCCCCGCCGTCAGCGCGTGCGGGCTCCCGGAGACAGCGTCGGCCCCGACGCGCGAGGAACCGGCCGTTCCCGGTGACTGCGAGCCAAGGTCGGTGACGATCTCCTGGAGCTGGGCCTGGACGCTCGTGCCGGCGATGTAGCTGTGGGCAACCGCCGCGATGGCGCTCGCGCTGTGGGCACCCGCTGCTGCCCCGACGTGGGCGTTCAGCCACGCGAGCAGCTGCGAGAGCTGCCCGTCGACGTTGCCTGCCGCGAGCGCGTGTGGCGTACCGGCGGCAGCATCAGCGCCGACCTTCTGCGCGCCGGGCGTTCCGGAGGCCGTGGACGAGAGGTCATCGACGAGCTCGTGGATGGCACCCTCGACGTCGGTGGCCGAAACGAAGCCGTGTGCCGGGATGTCGATGTCGCTGGCGGGATGGCGCCGAGCCGTCCCGGTGAAGTGGTCGGTGACCTCCGCGTCGACTTCGTCGAGCGAGGACTGCACCGTGTCGACCGCGGGCTGAAGCGTCGTCCATGCGCCGCTCACCACCTGGACCGCGTCACCCTCGGCGAAGATGAAGGCCTGGCGGCGCACGGTGTCGATGTCTGGCGCGAGGATCTGGGTCTGCCCGCTACCTCGCCGAACGTCGCAGATGAGCAGCTCGTCCGGCTGCAGCGACACCTTGGCCGCAGACCCGATGGGCCCCGGCGGCGCCTGCCGGACGACGATCTCGAAGGACTCGTCGCGGCGGAAGAACACCTGCTGGGAATTGCCGTCAGTGCGCGGATCGGAGAGCAGCCGGTCGAACTTGAGGAAGATGCCGAGCCAGCGTTCCTGCCCTGCCGAAGGGACCTCGGTCGGGATGCCGGCGAAGTCGACAGCGCAGTCCACGACCTGCCCGGTGCCGAAGAAGATGCGCTGGCCGAGGTTGTCGTACGCCCGTCCGGGGGCCGTCAGGTCGATGGTCAGATCCGGGACCGGCGAGTGCGGCGTCGGCTCGGCACCGCTGATGATGCCGTACACCCCGATGTCCGCCGCCAGGTTGCGGTCGGCCTTCTCGAGCAGCTCGAAGGCGAGGTCGAGTTCGGCCTCGGTGACCTTCTGGCGGAAGTAGTAGTCGAGACGGTCTGCCATGCGCTGCCCTCGGGAGATGGGTCTCCACAGGGGCAAAGCGCCGGATGGCTGGGCTGGGGACAGGCGCCCGATCAGATGTTGGCATAGCGCGAACTCATGGCGCTCGCCCAGTCAGCCAAGTCGGGCGGCACACACTCGCGAAGCCGCGCCAGGACTGGTTCGAGATCAAAGAGCGACACCGCGGCAGGCTCACGGACGAGCACCTTGAACTCGGCTAGTACGCCATCGCCAAGCAACGCGGTGTTCTGCGACGACGAGCAGACAGCGAAGCGCACGTCCGAAGCACCTCGGCGTGCAGCCTCCTCGTGGGCCAGGGCGAGGTTCACCCAGAGCTGCCAACGGGCGCCGCCGAAGGGGCACCCACGGGCGGGGATCGCATCAGGCGCCAGTACCCCATGCTCGTCCGTCCGTTGCCAGTATGCGTAGCCCTTCTTGCGCACGTAGAGGCACTCACCTCGGTGGTCTCTAACCGCCACGTCCTCGGCGCAGACGTCCTGCCCCTTGTCGGCACGCCCGGGCTTGCGGAAGCCGCAGACGCTGAACTCTGGCTCCACGAACTTCGTCTCGATGATCTGCACGAGCGCGCCCTTGTCGGTCCGCCCCTCGACGAGCACATCGCAGTCGACGCCACCACGCCCCGTCTGGTCCTTGAAGACGTCGGCGGCGGGGGTGTGCTCGATATGAATCGCCGTGACCCCGAGCAGCCCGTCGATGAACGGCCTCAGCACGTCGGTGACCAACTCGAGCCGTGTCGCCAACGGCGCGAACAGGTTGAAGCACATCGCCTGGCTCGAGAGCATGTTGTCGAAGGTGCGCTGTGCCACGCCCTTGCCCGCCTGCTGACGCTCGCGCGCGGCGACGAAGGACTCCTCAAGGATGAAGTTGCTGCCGCCGTCCGCCGCCTCTTGCGAGAGGAAGTGGCCGTACCGGCCGTGGGGGACACCCAGCACCTCGGATCGGTACGTCCGCTGCCGCGCCTCCGCGCGTGCGCGGTAGCTTTTGCCCTTCGTGTATATAGGTCCTTCGTCGACGGCCATGCTCGCGTCCTCGTCTCGCTCGACCCTACCGGAAGGTCGCCACGCATACGAGCCGTCAATGCAGCTCGGTGGTCACGCCCAGCTCGCTGGAACCCAGCTCCCAGTGGTCGATGAAGGCCGGCGGCGACGGCTCGACGAGCTCCACGAAGTGGGTGTGCGCCGGCTTGAGGTAGTCGACGATGGCGCGGATCTGACTGCGCTCGGTGGCGCTGAGGGGAATGTCGACCTCGACGTCGAAGGCGTAGCGCGCGAACTGGTCCGAGGGCCCCAACTCCCAGTCGACGCCCAGCTCGGACTCGCCGAGCACCAGGGTGGTTCCGTTGAACGGCGTGATGGCGGTGATGTCGATGCCGAGGAAGAAGCGGATGGCGTTTTCAATGCCGACCGCCGTGCCTTTCTGCCGGTACATCTCGACGAGCACCGAGGCCAGCCGGCGCTTGTCGAGCTCGCCGAGGTCGAAGGGAAACGGGTTGCCCAGCTCATGGAGGATGAGGTCGAGGAAGCCCTCCGGGGCGCGCTCGATGTCGAAGATGTCGCTGAAGCGGTCGCCTTCGGCGAGAAGGAGATCGACCGTCTCCTGAAGGCACAGGATGAATCGTCGGAGGTCGCCGGTGACATCGTCGCGGCGGTTGTGCCGCGGCAGCATCGACCAGAGGTCGAAGCGGCGCGATGCCGGGCGCGGTGGTCGGTAGCCCGTGAACACTGCAGTATCGTCCGGGGCCACGACCGGGTTCTCTTTGGCGTCCTCGACTCCGCTCACGGTCACCCGGTAGCGCACCTCGGGCGTCAGCTCGGTGTCGAGCATGACCCGCACCGCTGCCCCATCGCTCTCGGCGTCCACGGCTACGACCGGAACCGCGGGCAGGTCGAGCGCCTCGAATGCGAAGCCCAACGGGTCGGTGACCATGACGGGCTCGTCGAAGCCGACGCGCACGACCTTGGGCGCGACAGCCTGCGCGCCGACGACCTTCGGCGGCGTGCGGTCTTCAGCAACGAACGAGTACGTCTCGTCGAGGGCATGGACACCACCGACGGTCGCCGTGACGACCCGAACGGTGACGAGCGATTGGCTGAGGAACGGCGTTGTCGGGTCGAGGACGACGCGCAGCGTGTCCGAGGTCTGCTGCGCGTACGAACGGGGCCCGTCGAAGCCGGGCTTGAGCTCCGGTGCGCCGCCGCCCTCGAAGGCCAGCACGCCGTCAACGAGGATGCGGGTGACAGCTCGGTCAATGCCGTCGGGGCCCGGGTCGACGATGTCGAGAGCGATGAACCACTCGAGCGGCACGCCCATCTCGCCGGGACCGGGGTCGCGGTTGATGAGGGTCGGACGATCACCGGCGAGCTGGGCCGCGACCGTGTCGACGTAGAGTCCGGGTAGCTCGAGGTTCGCCATCGCGACTCCCTACGGCACCGCCAGAAGCTTGAGGCGAACGGCGACGGTGTGTAGCCCCGAGAGCTTGGACACGTTGGCGGCAAGGTCGCTCACGACACGGGTGCAGCCGGGTTTGCAGGTTGCCGTCGCCACCTTGGTGCCATCGACCAGCATGGCTACCTCCCAGGCGAGACCGGCCGGCAGCGTCTTGGGCACGCGCAGCCGCAGGGCGGCACGTACGAGGTCCACGTCGGTGAGGTCCGTCTGCTGCGACACCTCGGCCCGGTCCCCGGGTTCCAGCTCGAAGTAGCGTCCGGGCTCGTCCTCGCCCAAGACGAAGACGTTGTCGCCCGATGGCACTGGAGCGTTCAGCGGTCGGATGCGTCCCTGCCCGAGGCCGAGCCTGCTCCTGAAGGCGTCGAGCTCCATCAGACCTGCCGCAGAAGCTCGAGGTGGTCGAAGAAGCCGCGGCGGGTAACGTCCGCGACTGCCATGCCGAAGCCGCCCCGCCCCGAGGTGAGCGGCTGGCTGCCGGAGTTGATGCCCAGGTGGTCGTCGATGAACTCGACCATGCCCGGCACGGGCTGCCAGTCCGGCGGCGAACCGAGCGGGTGCGCGCCGAGGTCGTTGCGCAGCACCTTGAGCACGACGTCGCCGTTGTCGTTCACGATCACGTCGAGGCGCAGGTGCAGCCAGGTGCCCTGGGAAAAGCTCTCGCCCGAGGCGAGCAGCACGTTCGGGCCCTCGGAGTCCGGGATGCCGACAGCGACCGCACCCTTGCGCAGCACGATGCGATGCGGGTCGTCGTCGGACAGCCCCAGCAGGTACGCGGTGTCGCTGACCGAGTTGCCCTGGCACGCGAGGAACATGAAGGGCGAGAACCCGGTCGGGCCGCCACCGGGACCACGCTGAACGCAGCCACGAATGGATGCGCCCTTGGCCATCGGCGCGAAGTCGACGAGGTTGCAGAACAGACCCACCGCCCCTTGGACTGCCGCGAGCGAGTTGAAGGCGAACAGGAAGCTCCCGCCGCCCGGAGGTCGCGCGATGCCGGCCGTCACGCCCCGGTCCACCGTGGCGATGTCGAGTCCGTCGTTGAGATAGGTCCAGTCTGCTTCGGCCATGGTTGCTCCTCAGATTGTCGTCGCCGGTGTCCAGGCGTTCTCGAAGTCCTCGTCGGTGTCGCCCCCACCGTCGAACAGCGCTGCTTGCGAGGTGACCGAGGCCCACAGCCAGGCGAAGGCTTGGTTGTTGCGCCAGGCATCCTCGAAGTCCTCGCGGGGCTCGCCGTCGAAGATGCCGGTGGTGGCTGTGATGGCGCTCCAGTCGAGCGCATAGGGGGTGTTGCTCCAGCCGTCCTCCATGTCCTCGACAGCGCCACCACCGAAGGGCGCGGTGATGACCTGACCCGGCGGCAGCTCGGTGAGGTAGAGGTCGTTGCTCCACGCCTCCTCGAAGTCTTCATGCCCCTCGGCGAGCGGATCGAAGAGCGCGAGCGCCAGGCTGCCCGGCGCGAACTCGGTGAGCAGGTCGAACCAACGCTCGAAGCCCTCCCACGCCTCTTCCGGCACTGGCCCGAAGCCGGCGATGCGCTGGCCGGCGACCGAGGTCGTGAGCGTCCAGTGCTCGGCGAGGCCCGGCTGGGCGCCGGCATCTTCGAAGCTCGGGTTGAGGATGCCCATCAGAGCAACCCTCCCGTGTCGCCGTCGATGAGCGTCACGGTGCCGAGCACTGGGAACTCCTTGATGCCGAGGCGAATGTCGGCCGGCAGCGAGTTGAGCTTCAGGTCGCCTTGCCGGTCGCCGATCTTGCGAACGCCGTCAGTGTCGCGGATGACGTTGAAGACGTCGGACCAGGCGATCTCGCCCACCGGGTTGCCGTCTGCGTCCTTGATGTTGAAGCCGAAGTCGACGAGCGGGTTCGGCGTGCCGTCGAGCTCGCTCACGCGGAACATCGCGCCGAGGTTCTGCTTCACCCGCTCGCGGACTGTCGCCTTGGCCGCACCCTGGCGCAGGTAGATGCGGGCCTCGACGTTGACGGTGCGGTACACCGGGTTTTGCACCGAGACCTGGAAGGTCAGCGTGCTCGGGTAGATCACCGTAACTTGCTCGAGCACCGCCTGCTTCAGCGCCGCGGTCGGCAGCCCGCCGCCTTGCGGAATGACGTAGAGCACGCCGCTGTTCTCGGCGACGGTCGAGTCTTCGTTGGAGGTGAGCATCAGGGCACGCGCAACGCCGGGCACCCGCCGAGCGTTCACCTCGAAGTCCTCGCGCGTGACGGTGCGGGTCAGCGTGCGTAGGCTCTCCGGGGCGAGCAGCTTGGCCGAGGCCACGCTCTGCCGGTCCGAGCCTCCCGAGGCTGGCTCGGTGTTCGTTACGGAAACCTGCACTGGGCGACCGTGGGCGTCGTTGAACACGCCCTCGATGACCACGAGGCTGCCCGCCTCGACGTTGCCACCGGCACCGCCTCCCGTCTTGTAGCTCGCGCTGATCGTCCCAGACGGCGGCGCGCCGCTGGTTCCGTTGCCGAAACGCACCGTCGCTCGGTCGTTCTGGTCGACGAGCACCAGGAAGTGACGGTCGTTGGGCCCCGAGCCAAGCAGGCTTTCTTCTTCAACGTAAGCGCCGTTCGCTGCGGAGACGACCGCCGACCCATCGAGGTACGGCGTGCGGTCCAGAATGATGTCGAGACCGGCGAGCCCTCGGGCGTCGAAGAGCTGGGAGTGCGTCTGCGAGTTCTCGACCACGCCCACGGCCGACGGCGGGTCGGCGCCGGCCGGGATCAGCACGTCAGCGAGGAGCTGGAACCGAACCGGCTCGGTCACCTCCTGCGTGCGGACGACGGTGCCGGCAGGGATGGTCACGTTCGCGGTCGGCGTTCTCGCCAGGGTGAACAGCACCTCGGCCGTGGCGGCGCGCGCTCCATGCAGTCGGTAGCCGAGCATTCGCGCCAGGGCGATAACGTTCTTGCGTTGGGTGGCGGTGACGAGTCGGGACTCTCGCGCCTGCGCGTCGAGGTAGAAGGTCACGACGTCGCCGACGAACGCGTACATCTCCAGGAGCACGTTGCCGAAGGTGGCGACCGAGAAGTCGCTCCAGTCCGGGAACACGCTCCGGAGGAGCGCGATGAGCCGCGCCCGCAAGGCATCGAAGTCCTTGTCGGTGTAATCGACGCTGGGGGGCAAGATGGCCAACGCGCAAACCTCCACCGAGGCAAAGCGCTGGCTGCGGGTGATGGGGACAGCTACGCAGACAGCGTCAGCGACACCTCTTCCACACTGCCGGTGGCCGAAGAACGCCCCGATTCCCGTACCCGAACGCGCAGCTCCAGCGTGGCGTCCGAGCGCTGTACCTGGACGCTGACCAGGTCGGCCTCGGGCACCCAGCGCCGCAGCGCGTCCCGGATCTGCACGCGCGCGAGCTCGGCCAGGGCGGCGTCGCTTCGCTGGTGGCGCAGGAGCTCGAGGCCGGCGCCGAAGGCCGTGCGCCAGGGCAGCTCGCCCGACGAGCGCGCCGTCGCCCCTTGGGTGAGCAGCGTCTCCAACACCTTGCTGCGCAGGGTGTCCGGGCCGGAGCCGGAAGCAAAGTCGCGCTTCTTGTCGCGGCGGAACGGGATGAGGAGGTTGGTCAGCTCGTGCGACATGGCTCGCTCCTGGTCATGGCACCGGCACCGCAGCGCGGGCGTTCTCGAGCAGCTCGACGATGGCGTCGAGAGGCGGGATGACGTCGTCGAGGGGACGGCCGGCGAGGTCGGACAGGTCTGGGACCTCGGGCAGCCCGAGGATACCGAGGAAGATGTTGATGAGGCCGATGAGCTTGCCGAGGCTGGCCAGCGCCTTGCCGACGTTGGCGGCCTCCTGGGCGACGTTCGCCTGGGCGCACTGGGCGATGGCCATCAACCCGGCGTCCTCCAGGTTCGTGGCACGATCGATGGTGCCGAGAATCTGCTGCATCTGCTGCTGCAGGTGGAGCAGCAGGCTCCGCGCCTGCCGGAGCGTGTCGATGACCAGGTCGATGAGCCCAATGATGGTCAGCGGCAGCGAGAGCTGCGGGATGAGCTTGAGCAGCTTGGCGACCTTCTCGGCGAGGTCGGGCAAGCACGCGGCGAGCACGGTGGGATCTGGAGGCGGGCCCAGCGTGTCCGGGATGGCCTTGATGCAGTTGAAGACGGCGACGACGGTATCGATGATGTCGAAGATCGGCACCAGCGGCGTGAGGGCGGGCTGGATCACCTCCATCAGGTTGATGCGCTCGATCTGAACGCCGCCGGGAAGCGTCAGGTTCAGCGGGTCGGGGATCTCCGGGATCTCGATGCAGATGGGTAGCGCCACGCTCGTCCTCCCTCAGATCGGATCCGGAATGGGACGCACCGCCCGCCCGGCGATGGTCACGGTGGTCGCTTCGAGACTGATGGCACCGACTGCGCGAATGGTGATCGCGGTCGTGCCCTCCAGCGTGATGGTGTTCTCCTCCGCGTCGAAAAGGAGATGGTCGCCCGTCTTGCGATTGGTGAGCTTGAGCTTGCGGCTGTCCTTGGACTCGTCGAGCTCGATGCGGAACGTGGGCGTGGCGATGACGCGGTTGTCGGGCGGGTCCTTCTGCGCTTCTTCCGGGACCTCGCTCTCGCCGTTCGGCTTCCCCCACTGGGCGCTGAGGTAGTACGGCGCGTCGACGTCGCCCTGGTTGAAGAAGACCGCGACCTCGGCCCCTTCCTCGGGTACCGCGAAGAAGCCGTGGTCCTTCATGCCGCCGCCCGAAGTGCCGAGCGGCCAGGCCCAGGCGCTGAACGGCTCCAGCACACCGGGGACACAGATGCGCACGCGCCCGAGCCCCTCTGGGTCCTTTCGGTCGGTGACGTAGCCGACGTACATGCCCAACAGGCGCGAGTCGTGGGTGCCGATGTCATCGTCGAAGGTGCTCATCGCGTGGCCTCCGGATCTCCTGCGCCCAGCGGCCTGCCGTCGCGGCGGTACTCGATGCGGGTGCTTCCGCTCTCTGGGTCGACCACCTCGACCTGGGTCATCTCGCTGTCGTTGCGAGGCTGGGAGGTGTTGCGCGAGCCGCCTTGCTGACGCTGCGACTGCGCGACCGCGCGGGCACGTCGTCCCGTTCCGTCGCGGGTCAGCTTCAGCTCGCAGACGTAACCCGAGGCCGAGATGACGTGCTTGGCCTCTTGCACGTAGTACTTGCCGGACAGAAGCCCGGAGATGCCGCGCACTTCGACGATGCTCTTGGCGTGTAGCGTCGGGTCGCCGACCACCTGGATCGAGAGCTTTACCGTGGCCCGCTCGGCACGCCGGAAGCGAGCCTGGGACTCACGCTGGGCGCGGGCTTCGGTGGTCACCGACGTCGGGTGAACGGTGGCCGTCGCGTTGCGGGTCTCGAGGGAGGTCGAGCCGGTCTCGGGATCCACCACCTCGACGACCTCGCTGATGGTGGTGCGGTCGGCGGTGCCGGCCGTCGCCGAAGTCTCGACGGTCGAGCGCTGCAGCGGATCGCGACCGCGGACCGTGACGCGCCCTGCTCGACGCACCAGGTCGGACTCGACATTGACGCTGAGGAGGTCTCCTCGCCCCGGGTCGGCATACCAGGTGAAGACGTGGGCGGGTGTGGCGTCCTGGCGTCGTTCGTGAAAGTGGAACCCGCCGTCGTCGACGTAGAACTCGAACTCCTCGCGGGCGGCGAGGCGACGGAGGAAACGCGCGTCGGTCTCGGCGGTCTGGCTGATGACGTCGAGGGTCTCCTCGGTGTCGTCGACGTCGATGAACTGACCTTCGTAGCCGTGCTCCTCGGCGAGCTCCCGAGCAACCTCGGCGCGGGTGACGTTCTCCCAGTTCCGCGTCTTGCTCTCTCGGTTCATCAGGGCCGAGAGCGCCTGGCCCTCCACCGTGAGCGTCGAGAAGCCCTTGAGCTTCTTGATGACGACCCGTCGCGGGACCGACATGTTGCCCGGGTAGCCCCAGGACACCTCGAGGACCGCGCCGCCCATGAGGTCCTCACGGTCGAAGAGCCCGAGGTCGAAGTTGTCGAGCTGCAGGGAGACCTTGTCCGCCTTGCGCTCGGCGTCCTCGAAGGTGAAGCCGATGAGTCGGCTGCCGAGGTCGAGCGGCTCGCCGCTGCCGGCCTTCTCGTCCGGAAGCAGCGTGATGCGCACGCCTGGAGCGCTGCGGTCGATGACCGGATTCACGACGCGGCCTCCTTGCGCCCGGCCTCGCCGAGAATGACGTCGGTGAGCACGCGCAGGCTCGGGATGAACAGCCGCCGGCCCGACTCGATCACGAGGGTCGGGTCCACAATGGGATCCGGCTGGAAGTCGGCGATGGCCCACCAGTAGCCGCACGCGCGGGGCAGCGGCGCGAAGTAGCGGCCCGCCAGATCCCAGATCGTGTCGCCCTGCACGACCAGGTGCGTGCGGTTGTCGGCGTGGGCGCGATACCGGTACGGCTCACGGTCGGTGAGAGCCAAGACGCCGTCGGCGGCGCGAACGCCGAGGGCGAAGCCGTAGCGGGAGCCTACGCGCGGCGGCACGTCACACCTCCTCCCGCAGCTCTTCGGACGTCACGCGCACGTCGAGGATCTCCTCGAAGGTCACCGTCGCGGCGTAGACCAGCACCCGCCCGTCGATGGCGACCTGCCGGTACTGAAACTCCACGTCGGTCACCACCGTCTCGACCGTGATCACCTCGGGCCAGATGAAGAGCGTGCGCGGCGGGGCCGTATCCACCACGCCCTCGGTTCCCGAAGGTGGCACCGTCAGCGCCCGTATGAACGAGCGGAACTCCATGATGTCCGGCTCGCCCGGTTGCTCGGTGGCAAAGAAGCGATCGAGATAGAACTCCACGCCGGCGAGCGAGCGGTTGGCCGTGGACTGGAACTGCAGCACCTGGTGCGAGAGCCCGGGCACTGCGAGCCGGCTCCAGTTGACCTGCACCTTCTCGGTGAGCTGCGTCGGGTTGAACAGACACTCCATGGACTCGCCGCTCGTGACATTCACGAGGACGCAGCGTGGAGGGCGGACCATGGCGAGCTCGATTGGCATCCGTCACCTCAGTACGCCGGCACCGGCGAGAAGGAGCGCGCGGCGGCGTCTCGGTTGGCGTTGTGGCTCGCGCGGGCGACAGTCTCGCCGTCGACCTGGACGTTGACCTGGAACGGCGGCGTCTGCCCCTGACGCTGGGCCTGGGCGTTTGCGAAGGCCATGATGTTGGCCTCGAGCTGAGCGAGCTCGTTGGTGCGGCCGGCTGTGTCAGCTGCAGCGGGCATCGACGAGGTCGCTGCCTCGGCCCGGCTCGCTGTCGCGTCGGTGCGGCCCACGGCGTCGAAGCTGTCCTCGGTGCGGACCTCGCTGGAGAGCGGCGACCGCTTCAGCCGCTCGAGGCTCGACGGCAGCAGGGCATCGGGGATCTTGCGCAGCAGCTTGATGACGAAGTCGCGGATGCCGTCGAACACCCGCTGGATGGCCCGCCCGACACCTTTGAAGAAGTCGACCACGGGCGAGAGGAAGCTCTTGATGCCGTCGGCGATGGAGCGAAACAGCCCCATGAACCAACGCCCGATGCCGACGAAGAACTGCCCGATCGCGCGGAAGAAGCCGACCACCGTGGCGATGGCGTTCGAGATGGCGTTGGGCAGCGTCTCGGTGAACCAGAGGTAGATCTTCGCGGCCGTCTCGCCGATCCACGTGCCCGCCGCGACGAACGCGTCCTTCACGGTGTTGACCACCCAGATGACGGCGGTGACCACCTTGATGAGTCCGGCGAAGGCCAGCGTGATGACCGTGACCACCCCACCGAGGACCTGGCCGAGGAACTCGCCCAGCGAACGCCAGGCGCTGGTCGAATCGTTGGTGGCCTTCGTCGAATCCTTCGAGCTACCGGTGAGCGCGTTCCAGGCATCCCGGAGCTGCCCGAGCGCCTCGCCCACGACCTCGAAGGCTGGGCCGATGTACTCCTGCATCGAGCGGAAGCCCCCGATGATGCCGCTGGTGATGCGCGTGAAGACGGCGACGAGCTGCGTGAGCCAGCGGACCACCGTGGCGATGGCGGATCCCGCGGCCTGACCGAAGCTTCGGAACTCGGACGA
Source organism: Polyangiaceae bacterium (assembly GCA_050300635.1). GTDB lineage: Bacteria > Myxococcota_A > Polyangia > Polyangiales > Polyangiaceae > NIC37A-2. The sequence continues at coordinate 165,420 of JBNKYC010000023.1, read as the reverse complement.
GGGCAACGCAGCAGCACCACCCGTGAGCCCCGAAAACAGCGCGCCGATCTCCCGCCCCAGCTCGCCGAAGGCGTCCATCAGGTCCTCGAAGACCGGGCGTGCCTCCTCGATGGTGCGCGAGAAGCCTTCCTTGAAGCCCTCCCAGACCTGCTGGATGCGGTAGACGATCTGGTAGAGCGAGATCAGGAAGCGCTTGAGCCCCTGGTTTTCGGCGCGGTTCAGCTCCTCGCGCACGGCCCCGGAAAAGCCGCCTTGCTCGAAGAGCTGCTTGAGACCGTTGAAGAACAGCCGCACTCGCTCGCCGATGCGCCGGGCGAAGTCGGCGATGCCACCGATGTTGCGTTGGAACGCGACCACGAAGCCGGCGACGACGGCACCGAGCACGGCAACGATGAGGATGGCCGGCAAGAGCGTCGCGAGGATGCCACCTACCGTGATGCCGAGCGCCTTGAACGCGATGACCAGGAGCGCGATAGCGGCCTTCGCCGCGATGACCCCGCCGACGAGCATCAGGAAGCTGCCGGCTGCGAGCACGATGCCGGCGAAGATGCGCTTGATGGGGGCCGGGATGGCCTGGAACGCCCGAAGGATGGCGTTGAGGGTGTCGACCACCGCCCGCACGATGGGCTTGAAGACGGCGGCGAAGGGCTCGCCCAGGACGACCGCGAAGGTCTGCAGCGTGCCCTTGAGTAGCGTCTTCTGGCCCTCGAAGGTGTCGAGGAGCTGCTCGCGGAACCTGGCTGCAGTCCCACCCGCGCCGGTCATCTCGTCACGCAGGGCCGCGATGGCCTCGGCGCCGCGGAGGGTGACCTGCTGACCGTCGCGCATGGTAGTGAAGCTCGCGTTGAGCACCGCGTTGAACGCGAGCAGCCCGCGTGCGCCGAAGGCCGTGACCACTCGGCGGTTGCGTTCCTCGTCGCTCATGTTGGCCGTCGCCTGCGCGAAGTCGCTCATGATGTCGACGATGGAGCGCATGCGACCGCTCTGCTGATCGAAGACCTGCACCCCGGCGCTGGTGATCGCCTGCTGGGCGCGGCTCTCGGCGCCCACCCGTCGAACCGACTCACGGAAGGCCGTGGCCGAGCTCGACGCGTCGATGTTGCGGTTGCGGAGCAGACCCATGGTGATGAGCACGTCGTCGAGGTTCTGGCTGAACACCGCGCCGGTGGCCGCGGCCTTGGACAGGCCCGCCTCGAAGTCGCGGGTCTGGAAGTTGGTGAGCTGGGTGATGCGCAGCAGCTTGTCGGTGACGCCCGAGGCTTCTTCCGCCGCGAAGCCGTAGGCGTTGAGCGTGCCCACCACTGCTTCGGCGGCCTGCGCCACACCGAGCTGGCCGAGTGATCCCGCCGCGAGGTCGAGCACGGGGATGAGCGTGCGCGTGGCCTGCTCGGCGGTTTGGCCTGCGGTCGCGAGAGACTGGAGTCCCGCGACGGCTTCGTCCGGCGAGAACTGGGTCTCGATTCCGGCCTGGATCGCCGCGTCCCGGAGCATGCCGAGCTCACGCGTGGTGGCGCGGGTGACTGCCCCAACGGCGGCGAGGCCCTGCTCGAAGCGTCCGGCCGCGTTTGCTAGCGACAGCGCGCCGGCGACGGCAGCCGCTCCAGCCGTGAACACGGCGAGCCCGATGCCGAGCTGTTGGAACGCGCTCGTCATACGCGTCGTTCCGCCCGTCACCCGATCGTCGAGGCTCGCGAAGCGCCGCTCGACCGTGGCCATCTTCGCCGAGGCGAGGTCGCGCGCGGTGAACACGAAGCCGAGGCCGAGGTTGTTGAGCGCCACGGCCTACGACCTCCGCTTTCCGGCCTTCTCGATCTCCTTGGCTTCGCGAGAACGCTGATGACCGATGCGCTCGAGGAACCAGTCCCGGTCGGCGGTAGTCATGGCGAGCACCTCCGACAGGCTCGCCCCGAGGCCCGAGCCACCGTGCTGTCGCCAGCACATCTGGAAGATGCCCTCGCGCCAGCCATCGAGGTCTACCCCTGGAAAGAGCTCGTGCGGCCCCGGCGACGCGCCGCCCTCTCCTTGCCGGGCATGAAGAAGGTCCGATCGAAAGGGAGGTCGACCTCCTGGGTGGCGAAGCACTCGGGGCACTCGATCTCGATGCCAGTGTCGACGCCACAGTCGACGCGATCGAACTCGTCGACCAGGAAGTCGGCGTCGCGCAGGCTCAGGTCCTCGATGAACTTCTTCTTGTCCCGTGCCTCGACGCCTTCGACCTCCAGCACCCGGAAGGCGAGCATGGCCGACAAGAGCTGGTCGCCCGCGCTGCGCCGGAGCTGAGGCAGCTTGCGCTCATCGGCGCCGGTCAGGATCCGGAACCAGACCCGCTTGCCCGCGTCGGGCAGCGTGGTCTCGAAGCGGTTCCCCGCGAGCAGTGCGGCCCGGCTCTCCTCCGAAAGCGCTCGGCACGGCAGCTCGGCGAGATCCAGCTCCCACTCGATACGCGCACGGCAGGCCTCGCTCTGGCAGTTGACCGCGAAGGCGTAGGTCGGACCGTAGGTGAGCGCGCGGATCTGCAACAGCGCGTAGAACCGGTCGCCCTGGAGCACCACGCCCCAGTCGATGGGCTTCTCGCCAAAGTCGTATGGCCCGGCGTCGAGCGTCTCCTCCCAGCAGGCAGCGAGCAGTTCGTCCACCTGGCCGCCGGACTTCGCGAGCCGCCGATCGGCGAGGACCCGCTCTTCGCGGACCTTCATGCCGCGGATTCGGCCACTGAGCCCCGACGGGCAGGTGATGATCTCGGACATCGGCGCGCACCTCCTGGAGATGGGTCTCCCAGGGAGGCAAAGCGCCGGGCGTCAGGGGTGGGGACAGCCTGGCATGGACGTTCGGTTCGCGAGATACTGCTTCACCGATGGGGCTCAATCGAATCAACCTTCGCGGATCTTCATGACTACGTATTTGGCCATCGATACCTGTGTCTGGATCAACATCGCATCGCGGCCGGCGTTGTGGGGGGCGCTGACCCACCTCGAGGCGGTTGTCGGGAGCGGAGCTGCGAGGCTGGTGGTTCCTGCCATCGTGCGTAGCGAACTCGGGCGGCACTTGCCTGAGACCCCTGACCGTGCCGTGAAGTCGATGATTAGCCAGGTGCGGAATGCGAAGGCGGCAGCTTCATGGATTGCGGATCAGGCCGCGGCCACGAAGGCCACTGGCGCGTTCGATGAAGTGCTTGCCCACCTTGCAGGAGGAGGGCAGCAGGTACAGGACATGACGGCTCGCATTATTGGGCTGCTCGATGCCGGATCATCGATCCAAATCGACACCGCGACCGCCGGTATGAAGGGGGCTGCCCTGGATCGCGCGTTGGCAAAACGCGCGCCCTGCCACAACGCGAAGAACAACATCGCCGATGCGCTCATTGTCGAGGCCTGTCTGAGCTTCGCGCAAGGCATGGGACAAGGCGACAGCCTCGTCCTTGCGTCGGACAACACCAAAGAGTTCGCCGATCCGAAGGACCAGCGGGTATTTCACCCAGAGCTCCGGACAGACTTCAGCGCCTACCCCGTCACCTACTCGATGAATGTCGCCGAGACAGTGGGTGGCATCGACCCGGCACAGGCAGACGAGCCTCTCGTGGTTCGATACCAGGAGTCAGTCGCCGAGCGAACGGCGATGTGCACCGACTGCAACGTGGAGATGCACGGGCATTGGTTCAACTCGCAGTTTGGCGGCGGGTTGAGCTGGCACTTCACGTGCCCCAAGTGTCACCGACGTTTCGATACAGGGGACTACTACGACTGACGCCGAGGTGCAGCAAAGCTACTGCACCAGCTCGAAGAAGTCGTAGGTCAGCGTGACCGACTCGATGACGTTCTCGTCGGCCTCGTTGTCCCAGTCGCCGGCGACGAACTTCACGGGCCAGGCGCGAGAGAGCGACCAGCGGCGCAGGGTGGTGCCGTCGCGGTCCTGCTGCACGATGTCGAGGTTGCGCTTGTAGAAGACGTCGTTGAGCCCGAGGCCGCTCGAGGTGATCGCGACGTCCTGGAACCAGTCGAAGAGGTCGCGGTCCTGGGTGGCGCCGCGCTCGAGGGTGACGTCGGCGAAGGTCAGGCGGCCCGGGCTCTTGTTGGGGATGAGCGAGCCGCCCTCGAAGTACTGCACGTTGGCGACTTCGACCGAGAGCTCGCTGCACTTCTGAAAGCCGGCGTGGCCGATGTCGTCGATCTCGACGATGAACTTGAACTTCTTGTGGAAGCTGCGGGGATTGCCGATGACCGCCATGGTGTCCTCCTACGTCACGCGCCGGCCGCGGCGAGCTCGGCTTCGAGCGCCCGCGTGTCCTGAGAGATGCGCAGCACGATGAACTCGGCTGGCTTGTTGGTGGCGAGGCCCACCCGCGCGATGAGCTTGCCGGCGAAGATGACCGAGGGCGTGTTGAGCTGGTCGGAGACGTCGACGAAGAACGCCTTGGCCGGCTCGCGCGAGCGGAACGCGCCGTTGTTCATCTGGGTGAGCAGGAACGCCATGATGGTGCGCCGTACCTGGGCGCGCAGCCCCTCGGTGTTGTTCTTGTGCCGCGCGAACTGCAGGCCCTCCTTCAAGCTGCGCTCGATGAAGATGACCCCGCGCCGCTCGGCCACGTAGGGGAAGTTGCTGTCGCCCTTGAGCGTGCGGGAACCGTCGATGAAGCGCGGCAGGCCCGGACCCGTGGTGAGCGGGTTGATGCGCTTCGGATACACGAGGTCACGCTTGGCTTCCTCGAGCACCTCGTCGTTCTCGAAGCCCAGCACACCGAACATGCGGCCCTTGTCGATGCCGGCGGGCGGGTCGTAGACACCGCCCGGCGTCGCGCCGTCGGTACGCGCGTAGACCCCGGTGATGATGCCCGAGGGCGGCACCACGATCTGCTCGGCGGGTCCGAACACGCTCTTCGCCGGGTTGAGCACCTTCACCCGCGGCCAGTAGATGGCGGCGAACTCGGAGAGGTTGAGCAGCGCCGCCGTCGCGGTCACGTAGGTGACGATGTCCGTCGCGCCCTGGTTCTCGGGCGGGTCGAGGACGGCGAAGACGGTGCCATCGCGCGCCACCTCGCAGTAGCTGATCATCGCGTTGTGCACCGCGGGCGTGGCTCGGCCCGGCACGGTGAGCAACGTCAGATCCTGGACCTGGTCGAGGGCTCGGATCCCGGTCTTGCCGACGTCGCTGCCGATGAAGTCGTTGTCGTCGATCCCGGTGAGCCCGTCGTCGCCTCCGGTCAGGGCGACCGTCTGCGCGTCCGGGACCGGCGCGGCAGGGAGCAGCTGGTCGATGACGCGGACGAGCACCGAGCCCAGGCGCGCGTCGTTGACGATGCGCTCGATGTAGCGCTCCGCGGTCGGTTCCATGGAGAGGTTCGGGAAGGTCTCGCGGTAGACGCCATCCTCGATGACGGCCAGGTCGAACTCGGCGGCGTCGCCCGAGGTCGCAGCACGCACCTCTACCTCGACCCGGTTGGCGTAGCTGCCCGGGTCCTTGCCTTCGACACGTACAGAGTTGGCCGAGCCGGAGTCGCTGCCAGCGTGCGGATCGGTGTCGACACCGAAGGCTGCGGCCGTGGCGACGCGAGCTTGAAGCGACGCAGTCGAACCGGTCGCTGTGGTACGGACATCGAGCACGTTGCCGACCGCCGCGTCGACGACGACGCCGGCGATGGCGGCTTCGACGACGGCCTTCACCTCGGCAATGCTGACCGCAGAGATGTCCGCAACGTTGCCGGTGCCGGACACGACGCCAGCCGAGAACGCCAGCGCCGCGTTGGCGGTGCCGCCCGTCACCTCGACGGAGCTGCCGGTACCCTCGGTGTCGCTGGCGAGGGTCAACACCCCGCCGAGCACCAGGGCCTTTCCCCCGTCGATGGCAGCGTTTATGACCGCGGCCACCTCCTCGGGCGTCGCGTTGGCGATGTCGCCGAAGTCGGCGGTCAGGAACGTGACGGTCTGCCCGGGACCGCCGTCGATGCGAAGCGTGAGCGTCTGTCCGTCCGCCAGCGCGAACGGAGGCGTGCCCCCAGCGGCTGCCTGGGCGGCGGTGGCGTTGAAGGTGGCCGTCTCGTCGGCGCCACCGTTCACCGACAGCACGACGACATCACCGTCGGCGAGCTGGAAGGCTCCCGGGATGGCGCCAGTGATCACCGCAGGCGTGGGGGCGCCCGGCGAGACCAGGTAGCCGAAGCCGCGCACGGCGGTGGCACTGCCCGGATCCGTGATGTCTGTGTAGTGGACCGTGCGGACCACCCAGAGCTGGCTGCCGCCGTTCTCGAAGAAGCCCATCGCGGCGAGGGCGAGATCCGAGTCCGCCGTGAAGCCGCCGAACTTGGTCTCGAACTCCTCGAATGAAGTCACGAGCGTGGCCTGGCCAATGGGACCGCGCTCGGTGATGCCGATGGCGCCGACCACGGCGGTGGGTGCCGAGGGGATGCCGCGAACCCGCGATTCCTCTTCGACGACAACAATCTTGGAAGAGAGAAGCTGTCCTCCCATGGTCTACCTCGATCCCTTTCGTGGTCTGGTCCGGCGGCTCTCGAAGGAGGAACGCTCGGTCTTGCTGATGCGCGACCTGGGCTTGGGCGCGATGCGCTCGACACCCAGCTCGCCGGAGGCCACGGCACGGATGACGTCACCGAGCTTGAGCACGGCCTCGGGAAGCTCCGGGCTGCGGGCACCGGTGGCGAGCGTCAGCGACTGCGCCACGCGCCGCCCTGAACGCCTGTCGACGACGGTGCAGCCGCAGCTCCCCAGCGCTTCGCAGTACGTGGCGTGCGCCAGGGTGAACACCTTCATGCGCCGGGCGCGGTTGATGAGAATCACGGTCACGGTCCACCTCCCGGGAAAGCGGGCACGATGGCCTCGGTCTCGAGCTCGGCCGTGTCGACTGCCTTGCCGAGGTCGAGCGGCAGCCCCTCGTCGATGTCGAAGCCGCGCACGATGAAGCCGCAGGTGAACGCGCGCACGTCGTCCGGCCCGTCGAGACGCGTGCGGTACTCGCCTTGTGGATCCATCTCCCAGCGAACGGTGCCTTTGGCTGCATCGTCCGGGTCGCGGAGCAGCTCGAGCCATCGCGTGCGATTGAGGAAGGTGGCGACGGCGGCCATCAGGTTGAGCAGCTCCACCGTGCGGTTCGACGCGCCGGTGATGGTGAACTCGAGGTCCACCGTGAACGGCGGCCGCCGGCGCAGAAGCTCGGGACCCGCGCTCCCAGCGACCGCATCCTCGTGGGGCACGTTGCTGGAGAAGAAGCGGTTCTCGTCGATTCGGGGACCAGAGAGGACCACCGCCGGCAGTTGCGCGAGCGCGATGACGTTGACTCCATCGATGACGGTGTCGTCGTAGTCGACCGACACCGAGATGCTGGTGGCGTCCAGCACCTCTCGCCTCAGCCGTTGAAGCAGCTCTCGTACGATGCGGGTGAGGTTCGACTCTTCGGCGAGCCGCGCCCGGAGGAATCGGTAGGCCGCTGCGAGCGTCGCCTCTTCGCCGGGCACGGGCACGCCGCCGGCGTCGACGTTGCGGACGGTGACGTCGACGGTCCCGTCTGCGCGTGCAGGCGTGCGGACGTCGGCGATGCTGACCCCAGCCTCATCCCGCAGCGACTCGACCGTGGCGAGCACGCCGTCGAACAGCACCTCGACGGCCGCCGCGAAGTCGGTCCCCGTGACGCGTACGAGGTCGCCGCCGGCAGCCGGGCCAGCACTGGGAGTCACGGAGGTGATCGTCGGAACGGCCATCACCGACCTCCCAAGCCGCTGAGCGCAGCAACCCGCGCAAGGAATCGCGCCTGCGAGCCCTGCGAGAACTTCTTGAACGCCGGGCGCAGGAACGGCCTCGCCGGCACGTTGATGATCACGACGCCTTTGCCGGAGCCACCCTTGGGCTCTTGTCCGGCCTTGCGAAGCAGCGCGAACAGAAACCGGCGCATGGCCGGCGTCATCGGCACGATGATGGGGCCCTTGCCGAACTCCTGGACCTGGGCGACGTCGACCAACGCCTTGCCGCCTTGGGCTCGTGCCTTGCGCGGCACGCCGATGAAGGCTTCGTCGCCCTTCACGATGGCGGCGACGGAGTTGCGCAGGTCGCCTTTGACTAGCAGCGCCTTGGTACCGCCGCGGCCCTTCAGCTCGCGAGCGGCGAGCGTGAGCGGGCTCGGTGGAGCGAGTGCTTCGCCGCCCGGGGCCTGCTTGGTGATGCCCTGGACGATCTCGTTGCGAAGGAGCTGTGCCTCCTGCCGGAGAGCGGTGCCGACCGCGGCCTTGAAACGGATCGGACCCGCCCGCAGGATGCGGCGCGCGACCGCCCAGTCGCCGGTCTTCTGGACGCTCATGCGGCCCTCCCGGCGGCGAGGTGTCGGTCCTCGAAGGCGACCAGCAGCAAGTTTCGGCTGGGGCGCTGGCGATGAAGGCCAAAGCCGATCGGTCGCGCCTCGCTGACGTAGAGCCCCGGAGGCGTTCGAACTGCCTGCACCAGCGCACCAGCCTTGTCGTAGAGGGCACCGAGGCGGTCGCCGGGACGCACCAGGACTTCTCCCGTGGGCGCATCGACGAGACCCAGTTGTTCGAGGTCGCGGAAGTGAAAGACCAGCTCGACCCGCGAGCGTGGCGAGTTGCCGGCCGCGAACATGCGCAGCTCTTCGAAGGTCTTGGGCTCGACCTGACAGGGCACGCGCACGGCGGGATGCTCTACGCGCACTGGTTCTCCGATGCCGTCATCATTCGAGTCCACGCCAACCGGCTCCTTGAAGTCGGGGTCGTAGCCGGAGGTGAGCGGCCCAGCGCCGTCCGGGTCGGTGGTGGCCGTGCCCGCCGTGTCGAGGCGGTGGAGCTCGGCCAGGAATGGAAAGATGAGGCGACCGCGCATCACGCAGCCCCCAGTCCTGGCGGCCGCCGGTAGCGGGCGACGATGCCGTCGATGTCGGGGTCGCCGGTGAAGGTGCCGCCGCCGCCCGTGACGCGGTCGAGCTTGTAGCTCTGGTCTCGGGTGCGCTCCTCGATGATCCGCCAGCGGTTGCGGGCCTCCGCGTCATCGGTGCCGAGCGGCGAGAGCCAGCGCAGAACGAGCAGCATGCAGGCGCGACGGATCTCGGCCGGGGTGCGGCCTTGAGGCGTGCCGTCGTCCTCGGTGTAGCCCCAGCTTCCGGTGGCCTCCACGTTGCCGACGGCCTTGGGGAACACGCGCCCGCGCGTACGGGTCAGCCGTGGCCCGTCGAACCCGGGCTGAACCGGCGCGCCGACGACCACGAGGTCGTCCGGCGCCAACGACGCGTCACTGCCGCCCACCCTGAGCTGGGTGAGCTCGATGGGCGGCACCGGCGGCTCGATGCTCGGGGTACCTCGACCGTCGAGGCGCAGCGTCAGGGTGCGGGGCTCGAAGAACCAGCCGGTGAACGAGTCGATGGCGCGACCTGCCTCGTCGATGAGCGCAAGAAGGCGTGCGTCCGAGGCCTGGGCCACGGACACGCCTTCGTCACGGAGGTCGGCCACGCTCGCGTACACGTCATCCCTTCTTAGAGCGGCCCTTGGTCGACTCGCTGCTCTTGGTCTGGAGGTCGTCGGTCGTGAGCGCCCCCGTGGCCTTCGCGTCGTCCTGCGGCAGCGAAACCTTGATGTCGTCGCTGGCGGTCTTGCGGGTGACGGCCGACTCCTTCTCCTTGGCGTCGAGGCCCTTGGCCTCGGCCTCGGAGCAGCAGTCGAAGGCGAGCGGCGAGTGCTCGTCGCCGGGGACCTGGTGCACGGCACGCAGGTAGTCGGCGACGTCCTTGGGCACGCGAAACCAGCCGCGCTCCTCCTGGAACTTGATGCCGCGGTAGGTGTAGCGCCGCAGCACGTGGCCGCGGCGAGGGTCATAGGGCTTGAGTCGAACGAAAATGGTCTCCATGGCTCAGGTCCTCCGCATCACAGCTGCACGTTGATGGCCTTCGCCACGCCCGGCTCTTCCGCGTACTTCACGTCGAAGCGCAGGGTGGCGACGATCTTGAGCGTGCCCTCGGAGATGTCGCGGTCGGACTCGAGGCGGATCTGCCGCCAGATGCCGACGTGGATGTTCTTCGGGTTGCACAGGACGATGACGGTCTGGTCGTTGCCGACGCCGAGGTTCTCGGGGAACAGCGGCACCGGCTGCACCGGCACACCGCCGTGAAGCACGGGGGTGTCGCTCTCGAGCAGGCGGTCACCGGCCACCGTCGCGCGGTCGGCCAGCGTGTTGCGGTAGTCGAGGTCCGCGTCGACGCTGGTCATGAAGCGCATCGCCTTCTTGTCGCGCAGGTGCTCGGACGGCAGCGTCTTGAGCATGCTCTGCAGCAGCGTCTTCGAGATGGGCGCGCCCGCGGCATCGACCACGTTGCTCGTGGCCTGCTTGAGCACGCCGTCCATCACGGCGAGGAACGGGTCGACGCTGACGGTGTCCCCGTTGATGAGGACCTCCTCCATGTCGCGCGAGATGGCCTCGGCCATCATCTCCATGATGGTCTGGCGCAGCTCGCCCCGCTCGATGCTGTCCTCCAGCACCTCGTCGGAGAGCCGGACTTCGGCCTTGAAGAGCTGGGCGTCGAGCTCGACGGACGAGAGATCCGGCTTGGCCCGGTCGGCGAGCGCGAGCGCGGTCGCCTCCTGCCCGGGCCGCAGGATGCGGCTGCCGAACTTGATCTTCGAGATCTGCTGCTTGGGCGACGCCATCGGGATGACGGTCGCCAGCTTCATGAGGACCGACTCCTTGATGAGCAGGCGCATGAACTTCTGAGCCTGCGCCGGCTTGAGGATGCCGCCGCCGGCGGTGAGGTCCGCGAGGGCCAGGTCGGCCTTCTCCAGGATGGTGCGGTTGCTGAGGTAACCCATGTTCTTCTCCTTGGTGATCGCGGGCGCTCACACGTCGTGGAACGAGATCGCCTTGTCGACGCTTTCGCGGTCGAGGCTGCGGTTGAGGTCCAGAGGCCAGCCGACGTCGGCCTCGTCTTCGGCCCGAGTCGGGCGCTCCCCGATGGGTGCGCTGTTGGGCAGGCCGAAGCGCTTCTCCATGCGAACGAGCCGTTGCTGCTGCGCCTTCACGGTCTCGCCGATGGCGCGCAGCTCGGTGACGACGCTGTCGAGCTTCGCCGCCACGGCGTCGGACGCATCGTCCGCCTTGGCCGCGTCCGGCTTCTTCGCTTCGACGGGCGTGGCGTCGGGTGCGGGCTGGGCGATCATCTGCCCGACGCGCTCGAGCACGCTGCGGACCGAGGCGATGACGCTGCCGAGGTCGGGCCCGGTGTCCGCGGCGGGAGGTGCTGGCATCTCGCCGGCGTTCATGGCTCCCCCGAGTCGGGTCGCGACCATGTGAAGCTCGCGGGCGAGCTCGGCCACGCGGGCGCGGGCCTCCTCCTCGGAGACGGTGCCAAGTACCTCGACCGCTTCGGTCAGTGCTTCGAGCGCCTGGGTCGCGAGAATGAGGGCCGATGGGCCCCCATCGAGAGCCTTGGTCTCGACGATCTCATCGCCGTCGTCGTCCGGCAGTTCGTTGAGGTCGACGACGGTCTCGTCGGTGTCCGGGGGTGCCGGCTCGGTGTCGCGCGGCGTCTCGGTTGCGTCGGCCGCAGCAGCGGTGTCTTGATCCATGGGTTCACTCCTCTTCACGATGAGAAAGCGGTGTTGATTGGCGGCGCGGTCGACGAGCGAGACCTCCTCGACGACCATGTCGAGGAGCCGATGGACCGCGCTCTGGGCCTTGCCAGCAGCCATCACGCGGCCTCCTTCTGGGGTTCGGCGGTCGCCTTGGGCTCGGGCACACGCCGAGCGGAACCGCCGATGGAGAACCCGGTCAGCTCACCCGTCTTCACCTGCTCCCAGAGGGCGTCCGACAGGATGCGCACGGCGAGCAGCCAGGTGCCCTTGCGGACGGTGGCGTCGCCGAGGGTGAAGTCGACCGGCGAGACGTAGCTCTCCAGCACCTTCACCTGGCCGTTCACCCGCATGCGGTGCATGAAGCCGAGCCCGCCGAACTCCTCCATGAACCGGTGGGCGGCCTGGCGGATCTCCTCGGGCGAGTAGATGTCGCCCTGGGCGTCGACGACCTCGGGCTCGAGCACGATGCCGAGCACGAAGCGTTCGTCGCTCGGATCCACGCCCTTGATGAGGGGGATGGACTTGGCGAACGGCGCGGCGTTCGGGTCGCGCTTGGTCTCGCCCTGGGCGTCGGCGAGAAGGCGTCGAGCCTCGGCCTGCAGCTCTCCAAGCCGCTCGGCGGTCACACCCGCGATGCGGCTCTGGGGGATGCGCGCGATGGCGTTGCGGAGGTGCGGCAGGTCGAGCTCGCCGGTTTCGCTGCGCACAGGGAAGTGCTGGAGGCTGCGAGGCACGGTCTTGCCGTCCGCGTCTTTCTGGCCTCCGTCCTCGATGAACAGGAACGCGCTGTCGGGCAGGTCGTTGATGAACGCCCGGGTCCACTCGGCCTTGTCAGCGACAGCGCCGCTCGCGGTTGGCTTGGGGCTGTCGCCGAGGGTGAGCTGGCCGTCCCAGGACTCCAGCTCGTCGGCCTTACCGACCAGATCGTAGTTGGCGACGACGAGCTGGGTCAGCACCGACGAACCCCCGACGCCCCGCATCGCGCTGATGCTCCGTGGCGTGCGGATGCGCTTGATGGTGAAGCCGGCCTCCTTCAGCAGGCCGGGCAGCTTCCCGCGCACCCCGTAGGTCAGCAGGAACTTGCCCTTGAGCGACTTGAGCAGCGCGAAGAAGCGCTCCTCGTCGAAGTCGCTCTCGCCGACGTCGACATTGTAGCCGGCGTACGGAGGGTCGAAGAAGAAGACGGTGTCCTTGGCGTCGTACTTGCGAACGAGCTTCTCGTAGTCGCCGCCGTAAATTCGGACATTCTTGAGCCGCGGCGCGAAGGCCTCGATGCGCTCGAGGGTGCGGGCTTCGACGCCGGCGCTCCCCGGATTGAAGCTGCGGCCGCGCAGCTTTCCGTAGGAGAAGTGGGTCAGATAGAGGAAGCGATGCAGCTTCTGGACGTCGTCGCTCGGGGACTCGCCGAGGAGCCGCTTGAACGTCGCCTTGTCGCCGGTCCAGCTCATGCGCCGCAGCCGATCGAGCTGGCCGCGGTTCAGCCGCTTGATGGTGCGATACGCATCGGCGATCTCGAGGTCGGCGTCGCCGATGGCCTCGACCTCGGCGGGCTCCTTGGCGAACAGCACCGCGGCGCTGCCGGCGAAGGGCTCGACGTAGGTCTTGTGGGCGGGAAGCATCGCCGCCAGCCGGTCGGCGAGGCGCTTCTTGCCGGCGGGCGAGCCCCAGATGGTCTTGGAGACCGCGACCTGGAATCGGCGCACCTTGTCGGGGTCGTAGTTGGAGGCGACAAGTGTGACGCCAGGACGCAGCCCGACGCCTTGCTTGGTGCCGACGCCCGAGGCGTGACGCCAGCGGCGGACGTGGAAGCCCTTGAACAGCTCTTTGTCGCCACGCAGCCCGTAGGTGCACAGGAACTTGCCGCGGATCTTCCGCAGCACCTCTGCAAAGCGCGCTTCGTCCCACTCACGGTGGCCGGACCCGGCGCGGACGTCGGCGTCGTAGCCGGCGTAGGGCGGATCGAGGAAGAAGAAGGTGTCGGGCCCGTCGAACTCGTCGATGACCTGCTCGTAGTCGGCGTGGAGCACCCGCACCTTGCGCAGGCGTGGGGCGTGGCGCTCCAGCTTGTCGACGAAGCGGGCCTGCACGCCGACGTTCTTGTCGGGCATGGTGCCGCGCCGCAGCTTGTTGAACGAGAAGCGCGACAGGTAGGCGAAGCGGTAGAAGCGCTCGAGGTCGTCGTCGGGAACCGCGGACTGCTCGAGCGTGCGAAAGTGCGCCTTGTCGCCGACCCACTTCTTGCGCCGAAGCGCCGCGATCTGCTCGGGCGTGATCGACTTGGTGAACTTGAAGGCGAACGCGATCTCGGGGTCGAGGTCGGCGACCACCTCCACCTCGGAGGGGTCCTTGGTGAACAGGATCTTGCCGCCGCCCGCGAAGGGCTCGACGTAGACCCGGTGCTCGGGGATCTCGGCGACGATGCGGCGCGCCAGGTGGGTCTTGCCCATCGGCGAGCCCCAGATGTTCTTCTGGAGGACGTCGACCCCGAACAGTGCCAGCACCTCTCGGGCGCTGGCGAGTGCTTGCTCGAGGTCAGCCACCGCGGAGATCCTCCGGGTCGCTGCCCCAGCTCGCATCGGCAGGTTGGCTGTTGAGGTCTCGTGGCCAGGGCTCAGAAGAAGCGGTTGGAGGTGCCTCGGCGAGCTCGGTGAGCACGCAAGTCAGCGACTCGACCTCCTTCTGCAGCTCGGCGACCGCCTCGGGCGAGGGTTCATCGCGCAGACGCTTCTCGAGGGCGACGACCCGCTCCCGGATCGCTTTCAGTTCGTTCGCGGCGTCGGCCGCTCGCTCTGTCGATGCACGTTCCCTGGCCAAGGCTGGACCTCCGAAGGGGCAAAGCCAGGGACCTGCGTTTTGGGGACAACTACCGTACGTCGGCGACCGTCGTGGTGCGGCAGAGCCCGTGGTACGGCGGGAAGCTGATGCCGAGGTCGAGGAGCTGTTGCTCGCTCAGAGACCGCCCGAACTCGCCCCGGTCGTCGCGGCTGCCGAAGCCCGAGCGGGTCACCTCGGCAACCGCTGTGCGCTGACCGCCGCTGTCCACGAACAGCACCTTCCGGCCCGTGTCCGGGTCGACGGCTTCGCGCACCCAGGGGGCGACGGCGGGCACTGACTCCGGATCGGCCTCCATGCGCTCGAACGTTCGCAGTCCCGCGCCCACGGTGAAGCTCTTGCCGTGCAAGAACCGGCAGATTTCGGTGGTGCGCTCGTCCAGCACCGCCTCGATGAGGTAGCGATCGATACCGGCCTCCGCATAGGCCGATAGCTGCGCGAACGACCGTCCCTGCGAGACAAACGAGCCGGCGGCCACCTCCCAGTAGAACTGACCCCGGCCGGTGAGGATGCCCTCGGCGGCAGCCTGCAGGTCGGCGGCGATGTCGTCTCGGCCGAGCCCGCTCTCGAGTCCATCCGCCACGATGGTCCGGGCCCGCTCGCCGAAGGCGGCGTTCCGTCGCCCGTACTCGTCGCGCACATAGGTGGTCTGGCTCGTGCGCAGGTGCTCGGAGATGCGGCGGTCGAGTGCGTTGAAGTCGGCGGCGATGTTCAGGCGTTGGCCTCTGCGGGCTGCAGTACGGGTGGCGTCCACGACCTCGTCGGCGGCCGGCCCGAAGACCGTCTCCACCGTGCGGGGTACTACCGAGGTGATCCGTCCGGCGGATTGCATGGCCTGAGCGATCAGGTTGCGCCGCTGCTCGGCGGTGGTCCCGAGCCAGTCCACGTCGAGGATCCCGATCACGCTGCGGATGGCGTCTGCATCGGAGGCAGCGCTGCGCGATCGGAGGGCCGCTGCCAGCTCGGCGACAGCCCGGTCGAAGCCGCGGGGCGTGCCGAGGTTCATGGCCTTGGCCACCGGCACTCGGAGGTAGCGACCGAGGATCAGGTCGGAGGCATACCGAGCCGCGACCACCAGCTCGTGGTCAACGATAGCGGACGTCTCGCACATGCTCGTCCTCGATGAGCTGCATCTCGCCGGCCGTGACGGCGATGCGGACCTTGCAGAAGAGGCACCGCAGCGGCTCGGAGAGCGTCACCTCCGTGCGGTCATCGCTCTCGGTGATCGTGAGGCCGTCGCTGCCGTGCAGGGCCACGGTCACGTAGCCGCAGCGCGGGCAGCAGACGTGATAGCCGACGAGCACTCCGCGCGGGTTCTGCGACACCCGCCGCGCCTGACCGCGCTCGAGCTCGCACGGACGACGGCTCGTGACCTGCAGCCTCATGCCGAGCCTCCGATCACCAGCGGCCCACGCGCACGAGCGCGCACCTCGATGCCCGCCTCGACCGGCGACATGAGGATGTCGTGCCGGCTCGCGCAGGTGTCGCAGAGGGCGAACACAAGCACGCCGTTCCGCCAAAGGGTGACCGTCTCGTCGAGCCCTTGGAGGGCCTTACACATGCGGCAGGCAATAACGCCGCGAGCAGCGTCGAGCTGGGCCTGCCTGAGCCAGGCCCGCTGCATGGGGTCGTCCTTCATGGCGCCGCGTCTCCCTGGAACCACGCGTCGAACTCGGCCGCGGGAACCTCGATGCGCTCGGGCTCCGACTGCAAGTAGCGACGGGCCAGGTCGAGACGAGATGTTGCAAGCCGCTCTTCCTCGGCTTCGAGCTCACCACGCAATCGAACGAGGGCGCGGGCATCGTCGGTGAGCGTTCCCTTGGCCGAGCGGGCGCGCAGATCTTCGACGCCGGTCTGGATGCCAGCCAGCGTCAGCGTAATGGGTCGCTTGGTCCAGTCGTCGCCGATCTTGCGAAACTCGCGGTTGAAGATGTCGCCGGCCAGGGCTCGCCCCTCCTCGGGGGTGAGCACACCGACGCGCACGAGCTTCTCCACCATCTCGGTCATGCGCTCGGGGTCACGGGTGACCGGCGTCTGCGAGCGGAAGCGCCAGAAGCGGATGCCCATGTCAGCGAGCAGCCGGCGGTTCATCAGGAAGTCGAACTCGTCGCGCTCGGGCTGGAAGACCTGATCCTCGGCGAAGCGGAGGGCCGACTCGGCCGTGGCGCGGTTGAAGTCCTTGCTCTCGCCGCGCAGAAGCTTCGGCAGCCGGAACGCGCTGCCGACCTTGTCGATGTTGCGCTCGTCGTAGACCTGAAAGAGCGCGTCCTGCTGCTGGGCATCGGTGAGTGGTCGCAGCTCAATCTTGGCCCGAGCCTGGTCGCCGGCCCCGGCTCCCTCGGCTTCGAGGATGAGCACCTTGTGGAAGTTGGCCTTGCCCTTGAGGTTTTCCTCGATGAAGCGCTCGATACGGGGCACCGACGCTTCCGAGAGCCGCCCGCCGGACACGAGCAGCGCCAGCGGCGGCACGCTCTTGTTCTCGAAGTACAGGAAGTTCACCTCCTCCATCTGCCGCGAGCCGAGCACCGAGAGCAGCGTGCCCACCCAGCGGGGTACGCCGTAGGGCGAGCGCGGCGAGTGGATGGCGAAGTGAAGCAGCTCGGTAGCGACGCCGTCGCTGGCGTCGGCCTCGGTGATGGCCTCGGCGCTGTCGAAGACCTGCCCGGCGCGGCGAGAGACGACCCGCGGGTCGCCGAACGACTTGAAGAACACACGATCGGTGCCCTGGATCTGCACGTAGCGCCGCAAACGATGCCGCACCGTCACGGTGTCGAGGCTGACCGGCGAGACCCGAATGCGGTCTTCGACCTCGGTGGGTGAACGATCGAGGGGCAGGAGGCGCACGGTGAACGACGGCACGTAGACGAGCCTGGCCACCTCGCCACGGGCGTCGCGCAGCACTTCCCAGAAGGCATTGCCGCAGACCTCGAGGTCCTGGCGGGTGCGGCGACGCAGGTCGACGAAGGAGTGGTCGAAGCAGCAGAAGTCGAAGAACGACTCCAGGCGCGCCCGCTCGATGCGTGCAAGCTGCTGAAGCTCCCGCTTTCGGGTGACCACCTCATCGGCGGTCGGCTCAAGGGCGGCGGCCGCATCGAGCTCGCCACGATCGCGGGCGGCCACGCGCTCGAGGTAGATGCAGTCGGCGACGCGCCGATCGGCTTCGTCCGCGTCGAAGTCGACGGCCGGTTCGAAGCGATGACCGAAGCCGTCGATGTTAGTGGCGTAGGCGTCGACGTTCTGCCGGAGCGAGTTCGAGTGCTCCATCAACAGACAGAGTGCTTCCGGATCGTAGGGCGGGCACAGAGCTCCCGAGGCCGCGAAGGCCTCGGTCAGATCTTCGCCGCCGGGACGGCTCACCGGATCGCCGGCACGCGCACCGACGACCACCGCTTTGAGGATGGTCTGCAGGCGCTCCTCGGCCTGGTGAACGCGCGCCGCCTCGGTCATGCCGGTTCCTCGGCGTAGGCGACGAGGTTCTTCGGCCCGAACGACAACGAGCGAAGCCGCAGGCCGCGGTCCGCGACCTCGGCCTTCACCGCCTCACGCAGCCCGTCGGTCGTTGTCGCTTCGACCGAGAACGTCTTCCCGGCCTGCGGTGGCCCGGCGGGGCTTCGATCCTTGGTGATGACGAAGAGCCTGACGGCGCGCTGCATGGTGTCCTCCGGCGGAAGCGGAGGTTCGGCGTGCGACTCGCCTTTTCGGAGACCTTCTGCACCGGAGGACCTTGGCGAGCCGCACGCCTCGCCTCCGAACAGACAAAGCGAATCGGCTTTGTCGTGGGGACGAGGCGACTCACTCACCAACGCCATCGGAGACCACCGAGCGCACCGTAGTCGGGCTGCCAACGGCCGAACGGATCGCGGGCGACACCGCCCCAGCCCTGGGCGAAGGCCGAGAGGCCACCGGTGATGCGGTGGGCATAGTCGAGCCCGCCGCCGGCGGCGTCCGGCTTCACGTAGCCGAAGAGGTCGAGGTGTCCGTGGCCCGGAGAGTACGCGCCAGCCCGATCGAGTCCGCGGCTCAGGCTGGCGTCGATGCCAAAGGGCGCAGGGATCCCGCAACGGGCTTGGGCGCCGCAGCGGCCGAGACCGCTCGCTCGGTCAGACGGAGGTCATGCACGGCAGCCTCGACCTTGGAACCAAGAAAGCTGTCGATCGCACTACCCGAGAGCCCGAGCACCTCCGCGAGCACGCGGATGCCCTTGGCGCCCAGGTAGCTCTTCACGTTCGCGACGGCCGCATCCTTGATGCGCCGCTTCTCGGCCTCGCTGATCTTGCCGTCTGCGGTGGCGGCTTTTATCTCCGCGACCACCGTCTGCTGCAGGTCCTTGACCGCGGTGACCACGGCGTCGTCGAGCCGCACCAGCACGCCGCGCAGGTACTCATTGTCGACCTTGCTTCGAATGAAGCTCGCCAGCTTGGCGGCCGCCCAGGTCAGCGCAGCGACCAGCACCGGCGAAACCACCTGCAGGGCCGTGAGCGCAACATCGGTGAAGTCCATCGCATGCCTCCCGGGCGGCACACCAGGCACGCCCAGGTGGGCAAAGCGTGGGACGGATCGGATGGGGACAGCGAAGCCAGAGCCGCGACTCGGCGCCCGAGAAGATCCGTTAATGTGGCTTCGGCGAAGTTCGCCCGCGCGCTCTCCTGCACACTGGGCGGAGGAGCGTCTCGACCGACCTGCCCAGCGCCAGGGCATCCGGCGACGATTGTCTGGCATCCGAGCGCCCAGTAGAGTCGCCGCCATGGGGCTCTTGACCTTCAGCATCAACGTCACCCTGGACGGCTGCGTCGACCACCGGGAGGGAATCGCCGACGACGAGACACACGCCTTCTTCACCCGCCTCATGGACGAGGGCGGGGCGATGCTGTGGGGCCGCGTCACCTACGAGATGATGGAGAGCTACTGGCCGGCGGTCGCCCGCGGCGACGAGGAGGCGCCGCCGGCAATGCGCGAGTGGGCGGTCAAGCTGGAGGCCAAGCCGAAGTACGTGGTGTCGTCGACGCGAACGGACTTCCCGTGGACCAACAGCCACCACATCGCCGGCGACCTGCGCGCGGGCGTGCAGAAGCTCAAGGACGCGACCCCGGCCGGCGTGCTCCTCGGTAGCGGTAAGCTTGCGACCGAGCTGGACCGGCTGGATCTGATCGACGAGTACAAGTTTCTCGTCCACCCCAGGATCGTCGGCCACGGCCCGACGCTGTACGAGGGCGGCGTGCCGGCTACGCGGCAGCTCGAGCTGGTCACGGCGAAGCCGCTCCGCTGCGGCGCGGTGGCGATGCACTACCGGCGCGCGCGCTGAGCTGGGCCAGAGCAGGCCCAGCGCGGCCAGATCATTGCCAGCGCGGCCGTGGCGCGCCTTGACTCAGCCCACCACACGGCACCCCGAGCTCGGTCCCGGTCGGGGCCGAGTGGGGACAACGTCAGGGCTTGAGCACTCCGAGCAGCTCGCCTGCGAGTGCCTCGCAGGTGATGCGCACCTGATCCGCGTCCATCACAGGCTGGGCCGCTCGCGCCGCCATCGCTGCGCCTTCGCCACCCCGATTGCCAAAGAACTCGGCGAAGAGCTCCAGCGCCCGCGCACCGGTCGTCGCACTGCGAGCGTCACCGAGGATCGACGTGAGGCGGGTCGCGAGGTCCTCCGTCGAGATGCCCTGTAGGATGCGGAGCACATCGAGCGCGTCCTTGTCGTTTGCCCGCGCGGAGCCGCGGCGCTCACGGATCTTGAACATCTTCGCGACGAGTAGTGCGCCGGGGCCCGCGACCTTCGCCCGGACGACGCGGGCATCGACAGCGGGCTCCAGGGAGGCGATGTCGTGCTCGCCGAGATCGACGAGCACTCCCTCGAGTCCATCGACCTTGCGCGCAGCGTTGACGCCATGCCCGGGCAACCGCGCTGCTCGCCGACCGGTGCCGGGGCTGACGGTCGTGGGGACCAGCAGATCCACCTGGACGTCGATGTCGAGCGATGCCGAAGTTCGGCGTCGGGTCTTCCAGATGCCGATGGCACTGCTCGAGCCGTAGAAGCCAGCGCCCTCGAGCGCCTGTTCGAGCGGTGGGATCTCTGCGAGCAGGTCCGGGTCGAAGGCCAGGTCGGCGTCGGTGGTGTACTCGGCGACGCCAAGGTCCGCGTCCCCGGTGTGCAGGTAGATCGCCTGCGCACCGACGAGGATCGTGGCGTCGCGGTGCTCGCCGAGGGCATCGAGCGCATCGAGAAGAACCCGGCGGGCGATCACGTAGAGCTCATCCACGCCACACCTCCTCGTTCGCGGCCATCCAGTCCATCAGCGACTCGGCCTCTGCGGGCGAGCGCCCGGGGCCGGAGAGCAGATCGGCCACGACCACCGGGAGCGTCGCGGTGCGTAGCCCGTCTCGTTCGTCGGCACCTTCGAAGAGCGAATCGTCCTCGGGCTGCAAGAGCACGACGTTGGCTCCGGCGTCAGCCGCCCGGAGCCCCAGCACCTTCGCAGCACCCTCTGGGTCTTCGACGTAGACGGAGGCGAGGCGCGTGGGCGCCACGGGAGCGATGCCAGTGGCCACGGCGCTGCCAGTGACGAGATACGGAATGTCGGCACGGCGCAGGCTGTCCCATAGACTCTTCAACCCGCGCGCCGCAAGCCACGTGCTCGCGGTGGTACGGCTCTCGAGCGGTGCCTCCTCGGACCAGCGCAGCAGCAGCTTCCGCCAGTCGATCCGCTCCACCCGGCCACGGCCGGTTCGGTCGACGATGGCCTCGCGGTCGAGCATGCCCAGCAGGCGTGAAACGTACCCAGGATCAGTATCCGCAGCGGCGGCGAGCTCACGCACACCGAGCGGTGGTCTCGCGCGCGCGAGGGCACACACGACGCGACCGGCCTTGGTTCCCCGCAACGTGAAGCGCCGCTCCTCCGGCCAGGGGTTCGACTCGGCGCCGCTCGTCATGATGAAGAGTCCGGGTTCGTCGAGCACCAGGCGCACGTTGCCGGTCTGGTCGACGTAGCTCGCGCCCTCATCTTCGATGGCTTCGCGGACGCCCTGTGAGAGGTAGGGAGCCGTGACGAGCAGCGGGCGCTCCTTCGGGATCTGCCTCGCCGCACGTGGGTCGGGCCGCGAGAGAGCCGACACCGGCAGCTCGCGTGACTGCCCCTCCTTCGAGGTGATGCGCAGCCGCGGCGTGCGACTCGATGCCGTGACGCGTTCGATCGCCCACCCGGGAGGGAGGCGCTCTTGCAGCACGCGGGAAGCGCCGGCGATCAAGTTGTTGTCCGAAGTAGCCATGTTGCACGCATTGGGCAACGCAGCCGATCGAGACAACGATGGGCCGCGTTTGTTGTCCATATTAGCGTTGTTGTCCGAATCGTGCAACAAGCCGATCTCGGACAACGGTCAGGCACTTCCCGAGCCTACGGCCCCAGAACGTAACGTTTTCCGTGAGTTTCTGCGTGCCGGGACTCAGCCCAACACCCGCACCCCGATCTCTCCGTCCCGGTCTTCGGCGCGGGCAAGCCCCTCAAGATCACGTCGAGCGGTGCCGACTTTTCAGCAGCCGCAACTCAGTCCAGGACGAGCTTGCCGCTCTTCGAAAGCTCCGGGTCGGTGCAAGACGCGAGGTTGAAGCAGCAAGGCCGACGCTTTCCGTTGTTCAACTTCGAGATGCTCACCTCGACGCGCCGCTTGCGTGTATCGGGGTTCTTGGTTGCGTTCACCCACCGAACCCATTCCCACCGTGCCATCGGAGTGATCGCGCCCCAGAGTTCTTGGATTTCCCGCGGGGCATTCGACAAGGCCTTTCGGAGATCCGCCGGAATACTCGGCTCCGGCCAGTCCTTGGTCGGCTCGATCTCCACTTTGGCCGTATCACCCGGAACGGCCCCGGCGCCTCCTTGCAGCTTCGCGTCGACCCGCATCCAGTGACCGAAGTCTCCGTCAGGTTCGATGACCGTCTCGAACGGACGCCCGTTCATCGCGCCGCACACAGCCACCTGGCCCCGGGAGGGGAGCTTCTTGCTCGCCACCTCGGGCAGGCGAAGGATCGTCCGCCCACCTACCGCCTGCAACTTGGCCTCGAAACAGATCGATAGCTTGCTGCCTCGCTCGGTCTTCTTCTTCGACCCGCTTCCCTGTCGCTTCGCCGCCATGTCAGGGCCTGATTGCGTAGCGCCCGTAGGCCACGAACGCGACAAGTAGGAGCATGACGACACTCCAGATGAGCGGGTTCTCGGCAGTCAGCTTCACCGACTGCCGGGCGTACACGCCGGAGATCAACAGGGTCTCGATCGCCAACACGCCTGCCGCGATGGGGGTCAAGCCCGGCATCCACTTCGCCGCAGCAGGTACGATCAGCAGGACTGCGCCGACCATCTCGATGACGCCGAGCGCGCGCCACCCACCATGGGGGATCGCCGTGAACTGGCTGGCGAGTTCCTCGAACTTGAACGCTTTGTAGTAGCCGCCAGCAGCGTAGAGCAGGCCCAGGACGGCCTGGAGAACCCAAAGGAGAATGTTCATCGCTGTTCGCTCCCTTGTTCGAGGATCTTTTCCAGTTGGCCGTGCATCATCGTCCACCCGTATTCCGCGCCCTTGAACGCCTGCTTCTGATCGAAACCGGAGTGCTCGAACAAAACCCGTGTTCCAGATCCGTCTGCCTCGAGCCTGTAGCTGACACGGGTATTCAAAAAGTCGTCGACGACCCAGGTGAAGGACAGCTCTGTCGGAGGGCACAGGCCACAACCTCGCAGCGGACGATGAGGCCGTTTTCCAACTGAGGCTTCGGCGGGACCTGAAACGTGAACCGATGCCCGACGCGAGGCTCGAAGTCGTTGGGGTACATCCACTCTGCAAGCGCCTCGCTGTTCGCGAGCGCGCGCCAGACCGTCTCCGGCGACTGCGGGAACCTCAGCTCTCGGCGAATGGTGTGCATCACTGCTCGGTCCCTTCCTCAAGATGGCGAGCGAGACGGTCGAAGTGGTCGTCCCAGAACCGCTCGTAGTGCGCGATCCAATCGCGAACCGGACCGAGGCGCTCCGGCGCGAGTCGGTAGCGCCGCTCCCTTCCGTGCCGCTGCTCGGTCACGAGGCCCGCATCGAGAAGTACTCGCAGGTGCTGCGAAACCGCCGGGCGGCTCATCTCGAACTTCGAGGCGATCGCGTTCACGGGGCGATCGCCATCCACGAGCAGGTCAAGCATCCGACGGCGCGCCGGATGACTGATCGCACCGAACACCTCGGGCTGGCTCTGCATCATCATGAGCCGACAATGCGTAAGGGAATGCTTACGTGTCAAGTGCTCGCGAGACCGATGCAATTTCAGCCAGTTGAGCCTGGATGCCGAGCGCGCATGGCCTCAGCCCAACACACGCACGCCGATCTCGGTCCCGGTCTTGGGCGTCAGGCAAACTCGCAATATTTTACTTGCAGGTTAATTATCCATGAAGTAAACAGTCACTATGCAGCAGTCGGGTGACCTGTCGATCATCTTCGCTGCCCTTGCCGACCCCACGCGGAGAGCGATCCTCGCGCGTCTGTCGGAGGGCGACGCTCCAGTAAAGGATCTCGCCGAGCCGTTCGATCTGTCTGGTCCCGCCATCACCAAGCACTTGAAGGTGCTCGAGCGCGCTGGGCTCATCTCGCGCAGCCGTGAAGGTCAGCAGCGCCCGTGCCGGCTCGAACCTCGAGCCCTCGCGCCCGCCGCTGACTGGATCGAGCAGTACCGCGCGATGTGGGAGGAGCGGCTCGATCGCCTTGACTCGTACCTGAAGAGCGTCGTGCCGAGTCCCAGCCCGACAGTCCCCGAAAGAACGATCCGTCAGAAGCCGAAGCCCAAGAGGTGAGGAGAACGTAATGGCCGCCAGAAGTAACTCGAACGAAATTCGGCTCACGCGCGTGTACGAAGCGCCCGTGCGCGCAGTGTGGGACGCATGGACGATCCCTGAGCAGGTCGAGAAGTGGTGGGGTCCGCGCGGTTTCACGCTCACCACACACAGGAAGGATCTGCGTGCGGGAGGCACCTGGCGGTACACGATGCACGGCCCCGACGGCGTCGATTATCCGAACGTCACAACGTACCACGTCGTCGAGCCGTACAAGAAACTCGTGTACGACCACGGCGCCACCGACGAGAGTCCGGCGCTCTTCCGCGTGACAGTGACGTTCACGGAGGCAAACGGCCGGACGACGATGGAGATGATCTCCACACTGCCATCGCCTGAGGCCGCTCTGGAGATGGCGAAGTTCATCAAGCAGGCAGGCGGCAATGCGACGTGGGATCGGCTCGCGGAGCACCTTGAACGAACCGCTACAGGCAAGCATTGCTTCGTTATCAACCGCACGTTCGACGCGCCGATCGCACGCGTCTTCGAGATGTGGGCGAGCCCGGAGCACCTCGCGAAATGGCTCCCGCCGGCGGACACCAAGATGCGATTTCTCCGCTCGGAGATTGCCCCGGGCAAGAGCACGTTGTTCGCCATCGCCGGTGAGCGCACAACCATGCATGTTCGCGCCGACTATCTCGCGATCGAGCCACCCCGGCGCATCGTCTACACGCAGCAGTTCGTCAATGAGCGAGAGCGCCTCGCCTCGGCCCCTGGCGCAGAGACCTGGCCGGCGACGCTGCGAACCACGGTGCTGCTCGAGGAGGAGGCGCCCGACCGGACGCGCGTTACGGTGACGAGCGAGCCGCATGGGGAGACGACAACCACGGAGGTCGAAGCGTTCGTGCACGAACGGTCGGGAATGACGCTCGGCTGGACCGGCTCGTTCGACGCGCTCGAGACGCTGCTGGACGGTGCCGCGTGACGACCAAAGCTGATGCTTTAGCGGCAATCCGAGGAGAAAACGCAATGCCCAAGCTTCGAGTCAACTGCTTCACCGTCTCTGTTGACGGCTACGGCGCGGGTCCACGTCAGGACCGTGACAATCCGCTCGGTGTCGGCGGCAGGGAGCTTCATGGCTGGTTTATCCCGACCCGCACTTTCCAGAAGACGGTACTCGGCCAAGACGAAGGGACCACGGGTATCGACGATGACTTCGCCGCACGCAGTTTCGAGAACGTCGGCGCCTGGATCATGGGTCGCAACATGTTCGGCCCCATCCGCGGGCCGTGGCGCGACGATGAGTGGAAGGGATGGTGGGGATCCAATCCGCCGTACCACGTGCCGGTCTTCGTTCTCACGCATCACGCTCGCAAGCCGATCGAGATGGACGGCGGTACCACCTTCCATTTCGTTACTGAGGGCATCGAAGAGGCGTTGAGGCGAGCAAGACAGGCAGCCGGCCCCAAGGACGTTCGCGTCGGTGGCGGCGTGGAGACGATCCGCCAGTACCTGCGCGCCGGGCTCGTGGACGAGATGCACCTGGCCATCTCACCGGTGTTGCTCGGCTCCGGCGAGCAGCTCCTCTCGGGCCTCGATCTACCCACGCTTGGCTACCGAGTTGCCGAGCACGTCGCATCGGAAGCGGCGACGCATGTCATCCTAGCGCGTGACCTGGAGTCATGATGCAGAGACAAGGAGGGCTGCTTGCGGGGGTCGCCGTACTACTTCTTCTGGTTGGATGTGCTTCATCGCCTGTGCACCAGCATGAGCTGGCGAGCGAGCAGCCAACGGCGGCCTCGTTCCGAAGTGGCTATGCGCCCGTGAACGGCCTGCGCATGTACTACGAGGTGCATGGCAGCGGTCCTCCGCTCCTCCTCCTGCATGGTGGCGGTTCATCGATTCGCACGACCTTTGGTGAGGTGCTGCCGATGTTCGCGAGACGCCGCCAAGTCATCGCCGTCGAGCAGCAAGGGCATGGCCACACTGCGGACATCGGTCGTCCCCTGAGCTTCGAGCAGATGGCGGACGACACGGCTGCCATACTCGATCACCTCGGGGTCGAAAAGACCGATGTCTTCGGGTTCAGCAACGGGGGCAACGTGGCCATGCAGCTGGCGATGCGCCATCCCAAGAAAGTGCGCAAGCTCGTCGCCGGCTCGGTATTCTACGCGAACGATGGCCTTCAGCCGCAGATCCGCGAAATGTTCCAGCGACCGGTGAACGCCGCGGAGATGCCCGCGCCATTGCGCGAAGAATACCTGAGGATCGCTCCAAACCCTGAGAATCTTCAGCCCCTCGCGGAGAAGCTCATGGCGATGCTTTCCGCGTTCCGCGATTGGCCCGCGGAATCGCTGCAGGCGATCGCAGCACCAACGTTGGTCCTGCAGGGGAACGCTGACGTCGCTCGTCCCGAGCACGTAGTTGAATTATGCCGCCTGATCCCAAACTGCCAGCTCGTGATCTTGCCCGGGGGACACGGCACGTCCATCGGCGAGGCCACGGCCGCCCGCGCTGGAAGCAACTTGCCGAGCCTCACCGTCGCGCTCACCGAGGAGTTCCTGAGCCTTCAATGAGCACAGCAGTCGGTCATCGGCTCACGATCAGCCCAACACCCGCACGCCGATCTCCGTCCCGGTCTTCGGCGCGGGGCCGCGCTCCTTCTGGCAGGCGAGCGCGATGGCCCAAAAGCGGTCGGCGTGGCCGCCTCGGGTGGTGCGCTCGGCGTCGAAGCTGACCTTGCCCGAGGCGAGGACCCGACGCTTGATGGAGTGGATCTGGCCAACGAGCTCGCGGTCGCGGGGCAGCGCGATGTCTTTGCGCTGGAAGAGGATCTTGAGGTCGGTGGCCCAGCGCTCCTTGCTGTCGTTGGTGAACGCCTCGGGCACGACCTGCGGGTAGTCGCGGGCCAGGTTCTCGGCGAGGTTCATGCCGATGCCGCTCTTGTCGATGGACAGGCGCGCCACCGGGAGGTGCTCGAGCAGGCGCCTGAGGTCGGCTTCCTGCTCTGAGAACGGGACCTGGTCGTAGCGACGCAGCAGCCGGCAGACCATGCGGCCGTCGCGGTCTTCGAAGAGGGCCAGCTCGGAGCGATCGCGGGTGCGGCCCACGTCGAAGCCGGCGACGAGGCGGCCATCTCCGAGCTTGATGTCGGTGACGTCGTCGGCGAGCACCAGCTCTTCGCTCGTGCACGGCAGGATGAGGTCGTAGGGGTAGAAGCTGTAGCTCTCGTCCACGAAGCGGCACTCGAACTCCTGCTGGAAGTCTTCGAGCGGCAGCGAATCGAGCTGCTCGATGATCGACTGGGTACCGAACCGGGCGACGCGCTCCTCGGTGGGCAGGTCGGGTGCTTCGCGCTGGGCCCGGGCCAGGTCACGGCAGAAGAACCGGCAGGCCCACCACGGCACGTCGTGGCGGGTGTGGTGCGGGTAGCGACGTAGCTCCTCGGTGGCGATCTCCCAGAAGATGCCGCGACGACCGAGCGGCGTGCTGCAGCCCGAGAGCTGCCCCCGCGAGCGCAGAATGAGCGCGGTCGAGCCTCGGTAGACCTCGCGGTCGTTGACGTAGTGGGCGAGCTCGTCGAGGTAGACGTCGCCCTTCTTGCCGCGCGGGGCCTTCGACGGCGCCGAGATGATCCGCGACAGCCGCTTGTGCGCAGCGTTCGACTCGAAGGCGAGCTCGGTCTTCGAGTCCACGACAAGGCGCTTCTGGTAGGCGAGCGGCAGCTCCTCGTGGACCTGCCGGGCGATGAGGATCTTCTCCTTGGCGTCATCGAGGTTGTAGCTGACGAACACCGCCGTGTGCTTGTCGCGCAGGTGACATCGGGCGAGCGCCTCCAGGGCGAAGACGAACGAGAAGCCCACCTGCCGGCTCTTGGTGACCCAGCGAAAGCGCGAGCGGTTCCGCAGGAAGTCGATCTGGTACGGCTCGAGCTCGAGGGGCTCGTCGTCGAACGACGCCAGGCCGCACAGGAACCCCCACTCGGCCGCCATCCACTCGGCGAACTCCTGCTCGGTCTTCTTGACGATGCCGAGGGTCACGATGGCCTCCGGGACACCGCCGCTTCCCTTGCCTTTGCGGCGAAAGGACGCCTGCATGGGATGAGCACCGACGCTCGCAAGGAGCAGCACCCATGGCGACCTACGCAGACAACATCCGAACCCCGCCGCGCACGCTGACCGAGGTGGAGCAGCGGCGCCTCTTGAAGGCCACCGGCGAGCACAAGGCCGGCTTCCGGGACCACGTGATCTTCAGCCTCGCCCTCGGCACCGGCCTGCGTGAGCACGAGCTGCTCGCCCTCGATGTGGGCGACGTCTTCGACGCCGGCAAGTCTCGGCGACGCCTGGTGCTCCGGGTGTTCAAGCGCAGCAGCGACAGCCCCGCGACCCAGGAGGTGGTGCTGCCCGACGCCGTCCGGGCCAAGCTCGACCGCTTCTACCGGTGGAAGCGCAGCGTCGGCGAGAGCCTCGACCGAGACGCGCCGGTGTTCGTCAGCCGCCGGGGCAACCGGCTGTCGGCGCGCCAGCTCCGGGAGGTCTTCCACGTCTGGCAGGAGCGCGCCGACTTCGAGCGCCGACTGAACTTCCACGCGCTTCGGCACACGGCCTGCTCGAACCTCTACCGACGCACGAAGGACATCCGGGTGACCCAGCGCTTCGCCCGGCACAAGTCGATCCTGACGACGAGCATCTACGCCCACCCGAGCGACGAAGACCTGGTGCGCGCGGTCCTCGACCTGCCTTGCTGAGCGGTCCGGGACCCACTCGCACAACGAAAGTGACCGCGCCCCGCGAGCTGACCGCGAGAAGTGAGCGGTCAGTTTCCAAGCACACCCCTGTCCACTTTCCCAAAACGGCCGCTGTCGGAAACGGCCCCGGGAACCCTTGGGCTGTGGGTCGCCGGCTCCGAAAGTCGGACTCGCCCCCCCGGGGTGGGCGCATGCCTCCATCGTGTTGATGCGGGGCAACGGCCCGGGCGACGGATCGAGGAAAGCGGCGGTTGAGCTCGGCGACGGGACCGGCGATGGGCACGCGCAACTCCCCGAGAACGCGAACACCCCCGAGCCGCGAACCGCCGCTTTCTGCACGTCTCGGCGGTGTTCGAGGCGGCGATGTTCGGCGAGGAACTGCACGCGGTCAGTTGCCGGCGTCGGCCGCGGTGATGGTGGACGGCGCGGCACGGCTCACTCCTCGGGCTCGTCGTCTTCCTCGTCGTCCCAGCTCGCAGCGGAGTCGCCCCGCGTGGGGCCGACGTTGGCCGCGTGTGGCCCGCGTTCGCTGGGCTCGGGGTCGTCGTCGGGGTCGGCCTCGGCCGCGGCACGTGGGCCGTCGTCGCCGGCCGTGGTCGCTTCCACCCACTGACCGGTCACTTCCCCGGAGGCTTCGTCGAGGGCGGGCGGCGGGGAGTTTACGGGCGATTCTTGTTCACCAACCTCGAGCACTCCACCGGCAGCGGTCACTTCATCGAGCTCGGCTGTTTGGTTCGCCTCGATGGACTTCATCATCCGGCGATGCCGCACCTGCAGCTCTTCGAGCGAGAGCACGGCGTGGACCTCCTGTCGCGAGTCGGCGCCGCCCTGGACGAACTCCTTGAGCCGCACCATGGTGTTGAAGTCGGCCGGGTTGTCGAAGCGCACGCGCCCTTCGGAGAGCGCCTTCTCGAAGCCGGCCAGGTAGGTGTCGATGATGCGCAGCTCGTCGTCCTTGGACATGGCCAGCGACTGTGCGCGCATCTCGATCAGCTTCTGGTCGGTCTTCTCGGCGATGCGGGCCTGGGCAACCTCGCGTCGGCGCATGCAGTTGTGCTTCTTGGCGAAGTCAGCGATCAGACTGTGCGACACGCCGTAGCGCCGACCGAGGTCGCGGTACGACGGGTAGACCACGGTGGTGCCCTTGCCGTCGTCGCACTCGACGACCTCGCCGAACACCAGGATGCGGTCGAGCTCCGAGTACGGGATGCGCGGGCCTTCGCCCTTCTTCGGGCGGCCGATGGCGTTGCCGGTGCTCTCGGAGTCATTCTTGCTCATCGTCGTGACAGCTCCCACCACTCGCGCACGAGCTCGAGGAAGTCTTCGAGGGAGAGCGCCACGAAGGCGGCAGCCCGGTCGTCACGGATCACCGCCACCGGGATGCGTCCCTTGGGCGCGCTCGCTTCTGCCTGCTTCAGGGCGGGGCGCACGTTGGGCTTTCGTCCGCGCTTGGCCTCGATCCAGAACACCGGGCAGTCCACGTCGGCGACCTCCTCACCGGAGCGGGACTGGAGCCCGCGCTTCACCTCGGCGCCGGGCATCACCTCGCGGAAGCGCCAGACCAGCTCGCGCTCGAAGGTGGCTCCCTTGCGTCGCGACATGGCGCCTCCCATCACACCGTCTCCGCGTCCACGAAACGCACGGGGATTCCGCGGGCCTCGGCGCGCTCGATCTCCAGCCGCATCCCAGCGGTGATCGACTGCCCGTAGACCCGCACCTCGTCGCTGGCGTCGAGCAGCTCCAGGCACATGGCGAGGGCCTGCTCACGCTCGGTTGCCTCGTCCATGAACTGCGGCAGGTAGAGCTGCGGAGCGACCGGCAGGTGACCGCTGGCCGAGAGCGCCTTGCAGATCTCGGTCACGCGCTCGACGTTCTCGGCCGGCGCGTTGCGGTACGGGTGGCAGACGTAGACCCGGCGCGTGCGGAAGCCCGGCACCAGGCGACGCTTGTCGAGGCGCACCAGCTCGGCGGCGCAGTAGTGGAGCGCATCGAGGACCTCGGCCAACGCCTCGCGCAGGTACTGCCGACCATCGTCGGCCTTCCACGGCCCGTACTGACCACGGCCAGCGTCGATGCGACGGAGCAGCGTGCGGAAGATGGTGCGCTCGTCTCCGGCGAAGGCCGAGAGCTGGGCGTGGTCCTCCATGACGGGAAGCAGACGTCGCGCGACCTCCAGGCTGGCCCGTGCATCGTCGAGGGCCCAGTGCTCCTCGCCGCGCTCGATGCCGAGGTGCTTGCACACCGGCGTCAGCGACACCGAGTCGAGCGTTCCCGACGACAGCAGCGGCCACGCCAGGGTCGCGGTGTCGAGCAGGTGGTGGTCGAGATTCTCCGGGCGGTGACCGACCCGCTTCCAAGCGGCATCGAGGAAGCCGCGGTCGAAGGCGACGTTGTGGCCGGCAAGCATCGCCCCTTCGAGCACCGGAGCCAGCTGGGCCATCGCCTCGTCGAGGGACACAACATCGGTCCAGGCTTCTTCGCTGTAGCCGTTGATGCGCAGCGCCTCGGGGTCAGCGTCTTCGATTCGCTCGGGTCGCACCTTGAGCGCGACCTCGGCCTCGACGACCAGCGTCTGCGTATGAACGCGGAGGACCGCCACTTCGATCAGCTCGTGGCGAGCCGGGTCGAGGCCGGTGGTCTCGCAGTCGACGAACACCAGCGGGCGCATCACGCCACCTCCTTGGCCCAGAAGCGCGGCGAGTGGGTCTTCTCTGCGATGGCGTCGAGCTCGGCCTTGAGCAGGTTCACTCGCGGGCGATCCAGCGACTTGCCCAGCTCCTTGAGCAGCGCTTCGAGGGCCTTGTTGTCGACCGAGGCGACACGACCGAGAAGCTCGTGCCAAGCCATGCCGGTCTCTCGGCTGAGAAGCTCCAGCGTCCGATCGAGCGGGTAGTCGCTCTTGCTGGTCTTGAACATGGTGTAGCGGACGCCGCCCAGCACCAGCTCGTCGTGCTCCTTGAGCGCGGTCTTGAGCACACCCTCCAGCTCGCCCTTGCGGGCGTAGAGCACCTTGGCGAGACGCGCGACCTCCTCACGCTCCTTGGCGACGGCTTCGAGGTCGCTCGTGTCCTCGCAGATGAACTCGCGCTTGCCCTGCAGCGCGTCGGCGTAGGCCGAGCAGTGCTGGCGATGGTCGCAGTAGATGCATTTGGAGTTCAAGCGGGCGGGGAACTCGCGGGCCTTGGCGATGGTGGTCCCGAGGGTGTCCACGTAGCGGCGCGTGCCCTCGATGTCTTCGGCGCTGCGCTCGGTGGTCTGCCGCAGCCCATGGCGCAGCATCCAGAACGTCAGCCGCACCTTCTTCGCCCACGGCCACAGCTCCTGCGCGGCCAGGTGATAGAGCGACATCTGCAGGCTGGCGTCGGTCTCCTCGCGGGTGAAGAGCTGGCGGTTGGTCTTGTAGTCGATGACCTCCACGGTCTCGTCGTCGACCCGATCGACGCGGTCGAGGTAACCGATGACCTGGAAGCAGCCGATGGTGAGCCGGAACTCCTTCTCGACGGCGAGCACGTCGTGGTGCTCGAGGATGCCCTGCTCGCGGACGAAGCGATGCACCAGCTCGAGTCCCTCGCGGAACACGTCGAGGCCGGACATGCCCGACTTCGTCCACGCCTCCTGCCACAGCTCGGCAGCACGGTCTTCCGACAGCGCGCCGACGCGTTCCTCTCGCATGTGCTCGAGCACGAGCCCTTCGAGCACCGCGTGCACGGCCGAGCCGAACAGGAGCGGAACGCCGGGCTCGGACTTGAGCCGGTCGAGGTAGTGGAGCTTGTACGAGAACGGGCACGTCTCGTACCTGGACAGCTTGGTGAAGCTCAGACGGGTCATTCGCTTGCCTCCGGTGGTGGTCGCCACCAGGGCAAAGCGCCGACGAAGACGCCCGGGGACAGCTCAGGTCGGCTTCGGGGTGTCGGTCTTCGCGAGCTTCTCGAACGACGTGACCTTGGCGCCCGGGAACGCAGCGCAGACAGCGGTGAGGGTCGCTGCGTGATCGATGCGCAGCTCTCGTCGCTCCTGCTCGGTGTACTCGGGCACGATCCACACCTCGCCGATCTCTTCGGACGCCAGGCAGACCTCGACCCCGAGCGCCTTGAACGAAGCGATGTCCTCGTCGGTCAGGTTGCGCACGAGGACGGCATCACGGTCGGTCGCTGGTGGCTCCGCGGTCGGAGCGGGCTTGAGCGACGGGGGTGGCGTCACCTTCTCGGGCTTCTTCGGTGGCGGCTCCTGGGGGAGCGGGTTGCCGAAGAGGTCGCGCGTAGGTTCGGCCTTCGCCTCGACCGGAGCGGGCACGGCGTGGCCGTTCGCCTTCATCCACTCCTCGCACATGAAGTGGTCGTCGCGGGCGCAGCTGCCATTGCCGAGATAGCTGCGGCAACGCTTCGACCCGGGCGGTGCGTCGTAGTCGGGGCAGGTGAACGAGGCGGGCGCGGCCGGCTGGTCCACGACCGCGAGCCGAGCCTTCAGTGACATGGCTCGGCCTCGCGCTCGGAAATATCGGGGAGCTCGATGCGGGCGGGCTGCCAATTGTCGCTGGGCGGTCGCTCGCGCGAAGCGCGGTCCG
This sequence comes from Polyangiaceae bacterium, assembly GCA_050300635.1. Lineage (GTDB taxonomy): Bacteria > Myxococcota_A > Polyangia > Polyangiales > Polyangiaceae > NIC37A-2. Next base: position 131,924 of record JBNKYC010000023.1, on the reverse strand, counting down.
CCAGGACACGGAAGATGCCCGTGACGAGGAGCTCCGCGACCTGCTCGCGGCGGTCTTCGGCTGTCAGGTGCTTGGTCATGCTCGGCCTCCGGTTGGTCCACCGGGGCAAAGCCGCCGTGGGCGGCAGCCGGGACGAGCGTGAACAAGGTGAACAGCCGCGAACAGGCGCCGTGTTCACGGGAAAGCCGAGTCGAATCGGGCGCTTAGTGTGGTGTGTACAAGGTGAACAAGATCATTTTCCTACTTCTACCCTGCGAGAGCGCGCGCCCCGATGGCCGAGGGGCGCCGAAAACGAAAACGCCACAGCACCTTTGTACCTGCTCGCAGATTCTTGTTCACACCGCTGCTGGTGATGCCAACCGCCTATAATCGTGGAGGAAAAGCGTGAACATCGGTCCCTGGATTCCTGTGTCCGGTCTTGTTCACGGCCCGGCGATCTTGTTCACGGCCGCTTCTTGGCGGCACGTCGAAGACGCGGTCCAGGCTTCCTGGCTTCCACGAGGAGGGCTCGCACTCGCTCAATGGCGTCGTCGCTGAGTTCGAGCGCTGAGCGTTCGGCAAGCGCTAGCTCGATGGCCGCGAGGGTGGGGGTTGTCAGCTCGCGCTCCGCGTCGTCCGGGCCGATGGACACGATGCGACCACCGCGCTTCACGGCCGCGGCCGCCATGAGGAAGAGCGACAGCGCCTCGTCGATCACCTGGCTCTTGCTGAGGCCGAGTTCCTCCGCGAGACGAAGAACCGCTTCCGCCCGAACGTCTGGAATCGTCGCCTCAAGTCGCATCGCTATCCCGCAAATCTGAGGGATTGTGCGGCACGGGCGCGGACTTTGCCAGTCCGACTGCCTGCGGTTTCAGCAGCTTCCGCGATCGACATTGACACCCTGACAGTTGTCTGGCATTCGATCGGGCTAACTGAACACGAGAGCAGGTGCTCGATGACCCGACCGGTGACCGATAAGCAGCGCGAAGTCCTCGCGGCCGTCCAGAAGTTCTGGGAGGTCCGCGGGGTTGCGCCGTCGCTCGCCGATCTGTCCGCCGACCTGGAGCTGAGCCGGGCGACGATCCACGAGCACCTGCAGGCACTCAAGCGCAAGGGCCAGCTCGAACACATCGAGGGCGTGGGGAGGAGCTGGCGCTCCACCACCACGGCCCCCACGAGCCCCTCCGGGCCCAAGCGCATCCCGGTCGTCGGCGCGGTCGCCGCCGGCACCCCCATCTTCGCGCAGGAGAACATCAACGGCTGGCTCACGGTCGATGAATCACGAGAGCAGGACACGCTCTTTGGTCTCCGCATCCGCGGCGACAGCATGACCGACGCGGGCATCCTCGATGGCGACATCGCCATCGTCCGTCAGCAGTCCACGGCCGAGCACGGTGACATCATCGTCGCGCTCGTCGATGACCAAGACGCCACCGTGAAGAAGCTGGAACGCGACGCAGGCACCGTTCGCCTCGTCCCGATGAACTCCAAATACGAGCCCATCGTCATCTCGCCGCCACGCACGCTTCGGGTGCAGGGACGGGTGATCGGGGTTCGGCGTGACCTCGATGGGGGGAGATGAATGGCCACTTTCAGACTGCACCGGTTCTCACACGTCCACACGCTCAAGGCGATCCAGCCCAGCTACCTGCTCGCCCTGCTCGATCCGCACCAGGCCTACTTCAAGGGCCGCGGCGTCGAGCTCGGCGCGGTGAACGGTCACGAGCTCGACTACGAGGGGCTGCGCGACGTGCTGATGAGCCTCGACCCGAGCGCGCCGCAAGGGCTCATGGACGACCTCTACTACGTCCACGAGATGTCCGACGACAACGGCATGGACGAGCTGCTGGCCGCCATCGAGGAGATGCCGGCGAGCGAGCGCGTCGAGCTCCACCTGCCGCCGGATCCAACGCCAGCCGACGTCGCAGTGCAGGTGCGGCTGCAGGCGCCCGAGCTGCTCGAGCGTCGGCACGCCGAGCGCTTCCTCACCAAGAAGCGCTCGTTCGAGTACTACCAGCCGAAGGAAGGCGCCGACCTGACCTTCCGGATGCCCACGAAGAAGCAGCTCGCCGCGCTCGAGGGAGCCCTCGACGACCGCCTCGACCAGCTCAAGCGCGGCCGCAACAGCAAGGTGTTCATCTACGAGAAGGACGACGGCGTCTGGTTCCTCGTGCGCCACGGCCAGCCCTGCCGCCGCGAGGGCACGGTGACCAAGGACGGCTCGGGCACGGTCTACTTCCGGCCCGAGATCTACGACGTGCTCCGCTACGACCCGCAGTCGGGCGACCTATCGCTGAACGCCGAGACCAAGAAGATCGGCGTGCTCTACCGCGAGAAGATTGGCCTGCACCTCTTCGGCGACGCGACCTTCTTCCCCGGCACCGCCAAGTACACCCTCGAACCGCTGCTGCGCGACGGCGAAGACTGCCTGGTGTGCAGCGACGTCGAGGGCATGGAGTGGGTCAAGCTCAAGGAGGTCCACTACGCCTGGGGCGGACCCGAGAGCGAGATCGAGATCCGCAAGGCAAACGACCTCTTCGCCGCCTACCGCCGGCGCGAGCGCTCGCTGCCCAAGGGCCGCCTCATCCGCGCGAACTTCGCGGTGAAGTTCGCCGACTCGAAGACACCGCGCACGGTCTCCATCCGACCGTCGAACGTCGCCAGCTTCACCCGGGATGGGGACTCGGTCTTGGTCGAGCAATGGCTGATCAAGCGTGGCTTCGTGGCTCCGGCGGCACCGCCCAAGGCCATGGCGAAGACGAGGGTGCCGCATGGCGAACATACACGCGCTGTGGCGCACCCTTGAGCGCGAGACCGTCCTCGCCGGCGTCGAAGCCCAGTGGCGCCGGTGGCTGGGCGAGACGCTCGACGCGGTTCGGCCGTTCCTGAAGCCTGAGCACGAGCTGGCGACCAGCTATCCGTGCGAGCGCGAGCCGGACACCTGCGCCCGGCGCGTGGTGCATCACGGACCCGATGACATCGTCGCGGTCTGCGGTTTGAACGTAGCCGAGTGCGAGCGCATGCCCCTCACGCGCGCCGACGTAGTCGTCCACGCGCTCGCGCTGCCGCGCCTGCTGGCCAAGGTCGGCGATGCACTCGGCTGTAGCGGCGACGTGCAGCCGGTCACCGGAGCGCGCGCCTGGTCCCTCGGTGTGCGGCCGGGGGGCGGTGCCGTGTTCTTCGTGCTGCCGGATCGGGAGAGCGGCTACAGCAGCACGCTTGCAAGCGTGCTGGCTCACCACCCTTCCGGCGACTTCGCCGTGCTGGTTCCGTGCGCCGACAGCCTCTCGGCCTCCGACCGCTCCCTCTTGAGCCAGCGGCGCGCGACGATGATCTCGTGCGACGAGGTTCTCGATGTCGACGACGCTGGGCAATTCACCCGGCGCTCGCAAACCTACGTGACTCCGACGCCCGAGGTGCTCACCGTCCGCGACGGTGCCGGCGAGTACGAGCGCAAGCCCATCGCCATCTGCTGGCGGCACGACAACGATGACCCCGTCCAGATCACCTCGGACGAGGAGCTGGTGACGCTTCGCGCGCTGGAGCAAGACGTCGATCACTTCGTGGATGCCACCATCGACAAGCCCAGCTGCTCCAAGCGCAACGGCAATAAGAAGCGCGACGAGGAACGCCTCACCGCCGGCCAGGTCTCGATGCTGGCCGCGTACCTGGCCCGTGCCACGCGCAAGCTCGACCACGAACGACCGGAGAACCTGCGCATCCCGAACGTGACGACGGCTGCCAGCCGCAAGAAGGCTTTCAACGACATGCGCCGCAAGGTCGACGTGACCACCGGCTCGCGCCGCAGCTACCGACTGTTCAAGGATCGCGCGAGCTTCTCCGGGGGACCGCAGGAGTACGAGTTCCGCCCCGATGACGGCGCCACGTACTGCTTTCTCCTTCGTTTCGAGCACTACGGCAGCGTCGAGACCGCCGTGATCCGATAGCTCGAATCCCACTCCCACTCTTCTCCGACTCTGCTCCCAGCATCCTCCGACCCCGACCCGCAGGATGGCTTTGTCGCTGGCGGATGGGCCGCCGCGAGAAGCACCGGAGGTCATCGATGCAGAAGAGTTCGCAGGAGCACGAGTGGCGCTGTCGCAAGTGCCGTTCGCTGCTCGGGGTGGAGCGGTCGGGTCGGCTCCACCTCAAGTACAAGGACGCCCAGTTCGTCGTGGAGGGCACGGTCACGGCCGTGTGCCGCCGCTGCTCCGAGCTGAACGAGACCCAGAGCTGCCGGCAGCGAGACGCCCGCTCGATCGCCCGAGCGTAGAGGCGCGTGTTGCCTGCCGGCGCTGCGATGGGCGTGGCGTCGGCCCTTGAACAACTGAAGTAGCGGCAAACGCCAGGAGGCTCCTTGAGGCCCATCGGCACCGCGCCCCAGCCGGGACGCGCCGATGGCCACCGCCGCGAGCGGAGGAGCCCATGGGCCTTCATCAGATGAAGTGCGCCCTCAGAGCCGAGGTGCGCGCAGAGAGAAATCAGAAGCGTTTTGAAGAAGCCAAGAATCATCAACTGGAGCTGCGAGAGCACGAGACCGTGCTCAGCGTGCTCGCCGTCCTCGGCGACGAGTCGGCGCTGCGCTACGCCGAGAAGGAGGCGCTCACCCGGGCGTTGCTCCGCGAGCACAAGCGACGGCCGCATCCGTTCTGGAACGCGGTGCTCGTCGTCGCCTTCTACCCGATGCTGGTTCGCCTGCGCGGTCGCATCTTCGGCGACGCCGTTCCGGGCGACGACCTCGACCAGATCGTGCTGTCGTCGTTCTTCGAGGTCGTTCGCGACTTCCCGCTGAGTCAGCGGCGCGACCGCACCTGCATGTACCTGCGGCAGATGACCCAGCGCGAGGTCTTCAAGCGGGTGCGGGCCGAGCAGCGCGACCTCGAGCAGGTGCGCTTCGACGACCCCGAGGACATCTCGCGCCGGCAAGACGACCTCGAGTCTCTCGGGCACCTCGCGAGCTGGCCCGAGACCAAGCCCAACAAGCCGCGTCGCCGAGACCCGAAGGAGAGCGCCGCGCTGGTGTCGTTCCTGGTGGAGCGTGCCGGTCACATCTTGGACGGCGACAAGCTCGAGCTGGTGGTCGCGACCCTAGTCCGCGGCGAGCTGCTCACGTCCTACGTCGATCGCGTTCACCCGGACCTGTCCCCATCGGAGCGGCGCCGAACTTACCAGCGGATCAAGCGGCGCCACTCGCGGGCCATCGCGCGACTGCGTGAGGTGCTCGCGGATCTTCGTGGCGATTTCGAGTGTCCCCAAACCGCGTGTCCCCGACCGGACCCCACCCAGGCTTTGACCTCCTGTGACTCGGCAAGCCCGCCGCGCGGCGGATCCCACCGGGCCCGCAAAGGAGGTCAGAAGCCATGAGCACCAAAGACCAGCGACCGGCGCTCACCCGCGCCTTTCGAGAAGTGACGCTCAGCCTCATCGGGCTCTTCGAGCTCTACGACGCCGAGCCCGAGCTCGTGGAGGCGACGGCCGATGCCCTCGGTCGCGTCTTCCGAGCCCACCTGAACCGCTCGGGCCCGCGCCCGAGCGACGAAGCGAAGAGCGCCCTGCACGGGTTGCTCGACGAGATGGATTCCCTGGCTGCCGAGGCGGCCTGAACAACCAACCCAACACTGGAGGACCAAGGAAATGACGACTGCATGGGACCTGGCCACGACGATGGCCGACAAGCACGCGAACTCGGGCGGCATCTTCGTTCGGCTCGCGGCCAACGGAGACAAGATCATCGGAGCGTTCTGCGGCGAGCCCTACGCCCGAGAGGTGATCTGGACGGGCGAGCGCTATGAGCAGTTCGACGAGAACAACAGCGCGCACCAGGGCAAGCGGCCCAGCCTGCGGGTGATGCTGAACTTCTACGTGCCCGCCGAGGGCGCGATGAAGGTCATCGAGGGCGGCACGGTCTGGTTCAAGGACGTGCTGAAGGTCCGCGACAAGTACGGCCTCGACAAGTGGCTCTTCGAGATCGAGCGCCACGGCGACGCCGGCGACCCGAAGACCACCTACAGCATTCTGCCCGAAGAGAAGCTCGACGACGAGATGCGAGCGCGCATCGCCGCCGCCGAGCCCCACGACCTCAAGTCCATCGGCACTGGCAACGACGAAGGCGACGGCAAGAGCTCGACGGCCACCAAGAAGTCGAGCACCGCCGCCGGGCCCATCGATCCCCGCGTCGCCGGTGACCTGGTCGCCAAGCTCAAGGCCCTGCCGCGCTCGGATGTGGATGCCTTTCTCGCCGAGTTCGGCGTGCAGCGGGTCCGCGACCTCGAGGCCAAGCACGAGACGGCCGCGCGAGCGTTCATCGACCAGCTCCTCGCCAAGCAGAGCCAGCCGGAAGAAGTGGACCCCTTCGCATGATGGGCGAGGCAACGGTGCAGGCGGTCGTCGACGGCATGATCCGGTTCAACCCCCGGGAGGTGCATCCACGCGCTATCGCGCACCTCCTGCGGGACCTGAGCTTCCCCAACCCCGAGTACATCGCGCGGGTTCGGTACGGACGCTGGGTGGGCACCACGCCTGAGGAGATCTCGCTGCTCGAAGAGCACGATGGTCTCGCCACGGTTCCCCGCGGAGCCGTGGCCCTCGTTCGCGAGGCCGTGCGCGCTGCTGGACAGGAGCTCGCCTTCGACGACCGCCGCACCGTCTGCCCGGACGTGGACTACGACTTCGGCTTCGAGCTGCGCAGCTACCAGGAGCGGGCCGTCATGGCGCTCGTCAACCGCATCCAGGGCTGCGCGGTCGTGCCCTGCGGTGGCGGCAAGACAGTCATCGGCACGGCAGCCATCGCGCGCACGGGCCAGCCCGCGCTGATCCTCGTGCACACGCACGACCTGGTCGAGCAGTGGGCGGCGACCATCCGCGACGCGCTGGGCATCGAGGCTGGCACCATCGCCGGCGGCAAGTACCAGCTCGCCGACGTCACTGTGGCCACCGTGCAGTCACTGGTCACCCTCGACGACAATGCACGAGCAGAAGTCGCCAGCCGGTTCGGGACGGTCATCCTCGACGAGGCCCATCATGCCCCGGCGAGCGTGTTCCGCGAGGTGCTCTCGTGGCTGCCGGGCAGGTTCCGCTTCGGGCTCACCGCCACGCCCGAGCGCAGCGACGGGCTCACGCCGATGCTGCACCTGTGCCTCGGTCCCGAGCTGTTCCGAATCGACCACCAGGAACTCGTCGATGCCGGGCACCTCGTTGTGCCGCGGGTGGTGCCGGTCTCCACCGGCGCGACCACCGATGCCGAGACCCACGCCGCCATCGTCGGTGATCTTGCAGCCGACCCCGACCGCAACCGGCTCATCGTCGATCTGGTGGCGCGCGAAGCAGCTGCCGACTGCAGTGTGCTCGTGCTCTCGGGCCGCGTCGATCACTGCGAGCGGCTGGCCAAGCAGCTGACCGCCGCGGGAACCGAAGCCGTCGCGCTCACCAGCCGCGTCGCCAAGGGCAAGCGCAGCGCCATCCTCGACCGCTTCCGAGACGGAACCCTGAAGGTCGTCTGCGCGACCTCGCTGGCCGACGAGGGCCTCGACGTCTCCCGGCTCGAGCGGCTCGTGCTCGCCACGCCCGCCCGCGCCGAGGGGCGCACCATCCAGCGGCTCGGTCGCCTGATGCGACCCCACCCAGGTAAGCGCACGCCCGTGCTCTACGACCTGGTCGACAACATCCCGCTCGCCCGCCGCCAGTTCGCCGCGCGCAAGCGGGCGTATCGCAAGGTACTCGGGACGGAGGCCCTCCAGAGGTCCGGCGCCCAGCAGCGGACCTTCTCTGCACCGGAGGGCAACGATGAACCGTGGCGCGCCATGGCGTGCTGAAGCACGCACTTCGATCAAGGCGCGGAGGTAGCCGATGGACGACGCTGCCTTTCGCCAGCTCGTGGATCAGGTCCGCGAGCGCACCGACCTTGCCGCTCTCGTCGGCGAGACGGTGCAGCTATCGCCCGCGGGCTCGGTGCTCAAGGGCCGCTCGCCCTGGGCGCGGGACACCAATCCGTCGCTCGTGGTGTGGCCCCACACCCGGACGTGGCGCGACTTTTCCGGAGGCGGTTCCCTCGGCGGTGACTGCTTCGACTGGGTCGAGCGCCGCGATGGCGTTCCGTTCATGGAGGCCCTGCGTGCGCTCGCCGATCAGGCCAACCTCGACGTTCCCGGTGGCAGCGACCCGGCCCTCGCTGCCGAGCTCGAGCGCGTCTCCGAGCGTCGCCGTGTCGAGGCGCTGCTCACCGCTGCCGCGGCCTACTACCACGGCGTGCTGCCCTCGAAGATCCGCGACGAGTGGTACCGCAAGCGCTACGGGTTCACCCACGAGACCATCGGCGAGCTGCTGCTCGGCTGGGCCGACGGCCACCTCTACCAGCACCTGACCGAGCTGCTCGGCGCGAGCGAAGAAGAAGCGCTCGCCACGGGACTCTTCGTGCGCCTCAAGGGCGGCCGCATCGAGGACTTCTTCCGCGACCGGCTGGTGTTCCCGTACTGGCGGCATGGGCGGGTCGTCTACTTCATCGCTCGCGCCACCGAGCACACCGGCGAGGAGCCCTGGGAGCAGGCCAAGTACAAGAAGCTGCTCACCCGCTCGGATCGGCACCCCTACGTCTCGACCCACGTCGTCAACGAGACCTTCTACAACGAGGATGTGGCCCGCGGCGCCAACGAGCTTCTGATCACCGAGGGGGTCACCGACTGCATCAGCGCCATGCAGGCCAGCGTGCCGTGCATCTCGCCGGTCACCGTCCGCTTCCGCAAGCAGGACCATCGAAAGCTCGTCGCGCTCACGGCACGGTGCTCCCGCGTCGTCATCTGCAACGACGCCGAGGAGAATGGCGCGGGCGAGGCCGGTGCCATCGAGACCGCCCAGGCCCTGCACGCCGCCGGGCGGGACGTGCGCATCGCCGTCATCCCGCGTCCCGAGGGCAAGGACAAGATCGACGTCAACGAGGTGGTGGCCACGGATGGTCCCGATGCGCTGCGGACCGTGCTCCGCAAGGCGAAGCGTCTGCCCGAGTTTCTCATCGAGCGCATCCCGGCTGACGTCTCCAAGGCCGACCTCGGCGAGGAGCTGAAGCCGGTGCTCGAGCTGGTTCGCGGCAGCGAGCCCCTGGTGCGCGAGGCCTTCGCCGACCTCATCCGCGACCGCTTCAAGCTCAAGGCAGCCACCGTGAAGGCGCTCCTGCGCAGCGCCACCGGCTCGCGACCCGCGAACGACCAGCCCGACGACAGCCCCGACCCGCGCAAGGGCGAGGTCTTCGAGGACACCGACCACTACTACGTGCTCGACCGGCGCGGCGACCCGGTCGTCATCTCCTCGTTCCAGATCGAGCCCAACCGTCGCATCACTACCGAGGACGGCGACATCATCGACGCCGACGTCACTTCCGACCGAGGCCGCGTCTACCGCGACGTCCGCTTCCCGCGCGAGGCCTGGCACAGCAAGCGGAACCTGTTCCGCGTGCTCGGACCGGTGGATCTGCAGTGGGCCGGCTCGGACGAGAACATCCAGGGTGTGCTGCGCCTCGTCGCCTCCCGCGAGGTGCCCACGCTCAAAGGCACGACGAACCTCGGCTACCTGGAGACCAAGCCCGGCCCGCGCTGGGTGACTCCCGATGGCGTGCTCGGCCCCGAAGGCGAGGTCATCGACGACGAGATCCTCTACGTGCCTTCGGGCGCGTCGCTCCACAGCCGAACCCAGTACAAGCCCCCTACCGATCCGGCTGTCGAAGCCGCCGCGGCCGCGGTGGTTCTGCCGAACCTGCTGCAGATGAACACCCCGGACGTGGTGCTGCCCATCCTCGGCTGGTTCTTCGCCGCACCGCTCAAGCCGCGCATCCAGAAGCTCCTGCGCCACTACCCGATCCTCTTCGTCTGGGGCACCCAGGGCAGCGGCAAGTCCACGATGATCATGGAGGTGCTCTGGCCCATGCTCGGCGTGGTCTCGACCGAGCCCTACAGCGCCACCGAAACCGAGTTCGCGCTGCTCAAGCTGCTGTCGTCGACCAACTCGGTCCCCGTCTTCATCGACGAGTACAAGCCCCACGACATGCCCCGGCACCGGCGCAACACCCTGCACCGGTACATGCGGCGCCTCTACACCGGCGAGGTCGAAGAGCGCGGCCGCGCCGACCAGACGCTGGTAAGCTACCGCCTCTCGGCTCCGCTGTGCGTGGCCGGCGAGACGCGCCCCATCGAGCCGGCCCTGGTCGAGCGCATGCTCGTTGCCAACCCGGAGAAGAACGCGCTGCAGGGCGACCCGCGCTACGAGCAAGCCTACCGCCGCATCCAGCAGGTGAACCCCACGCTGCTCTCGGCCGGCATCGTGCGCTTCCTCCTCGCCCGCGACACCGAGGCCGACTTCGCCGTCGCCCAGGATCTCACCGAGCGCCTGCTCGACGGCCGCAGCGTGCCGTACCGCGTGCGCGACAACATCACCGTGATGATGCTCGGCCTGCACTGCTTCGAGGAGTACGCGACCGGCCTCGGCATTGCGCTGCCCGAGCTCGAGGTGGACGCCGCCATCGCCAAGATGCTCGAGGACCTCCTGGAGAGCGGCGGCACCCAGGTGAAGACCGGCCTCGACTACTTCCTCGAGGAGCTTTCAGTGATGGCCGTCGCCGGCACCCTGCAACACGGCCGCCACTACGTCTACCAGAGCGGACGCCTCGCGCTGCACTTCGGGGCCTGCCACGCCGCCTACTGCGAGCACACCAAGCGCACCGCCTTCGAGGGCGAGGTGCCCGACCGCAAGGCGATGCGCCGGATGATCGTCGAGTGCTACCGCCGCCAGGGCTACGTGGTCGAGACCGACGCGCTCGTCTGCTTCAACGGTCGCGGCGATCGACGTCGCGCCGTCCTCGTCGATCTCGAGGAGGCGAAGAAGAACCTCAACATCGACGACTTCCCCGAGCCCGATCCCGACGTGGGCACCGGCACCGGCTACCGCCGCTGGGAGGACGACTGATGTCGCGCCTCGACCTTCGGCTCTGCTCCGCGTCAACCGCTCGCAACCGGTTGGATTCACTGCGACAAGCCCCTTGCTGTGAACCGGAAAGAACGCCTGCATGTGTTCACGGGCCCAGACCATGGTGGTCGGGCCTCGGCACGGAGGACCACGACGGATGACCATGCCCAAGAAGAAGAACATCGAAGGCAGCATGGCCGCCGAGATCGCGGCCCTGCGCAAGCTGACGGTGGCCGAGCTGCAGCTGCGCTACCGCACGCTCTTTGGCCACGAGAGCCGCAGCCACAACCGCGACTGGCTGTTCAAGAAGGTCGCGTTCCGCATGCAGGAGGTTCGCCGCGGTGGCCTCAGCGAGCGCGCCAAGCGACGCGCCCGCGAGCTTGCCCCTGACTCATACCTGCGCGCCCGACCGCCCAAGGACTTCGACCCCGCACCAGCCCCGCCGCCGCAGGCCCATCCGCAGGACCCGCGGCTGCCGGCCATCGGCACGGTGCTCACCAAGGAGCACGGCGGCGAGACCCACGCCATCACCGTGCTCGCCGAGGGCTTCGAGTACCGCGGCGAGATCTACCCGAGCCTCTCGCGCATCGCGAAGGCCGTGACCGGAACCTCGTGGAACGGCTTCCTCTGGCTCGGCCTCGACAAGCGCAAGCGGGGGAAGAAGGAGGCGACCGCATGAAGAACGGCAGCGACCACAAACCGCTGCGCTGTGCCATCTACACGCGCAAGTCCACGAGCGAGAACCTCGACATGGACTTCAACACGCTGGATGCCCAGCGCGACGCCGGCGAGATCTTCGTCAAGGCCCAGGTCCACCAGGGCTGGGAGGTGCTGCCCACCCGCTACGACGACGGCGGCTTCACCGGCGGCAACATGGACCGCCCGGCGCTCCAGCGGCTGCTCAAGGACATCGACGACGGCCAGATCGACTGCGTCGTCGTCTACAAGGTCGATCGCCTCAGCCGCTCGCTCCTCGACTTCGCGCGCATGATGGAGGTCTTCGAGCAGAAGGGCATCTCCTTCGTCTCGACCACCCAGCAGTTCAACACCGCGACGCCCATCGGCCGGCTCACGCTTCACCTCCTGCTTTCGTTCGCCCAGTTCGAGCGCGAAATGATCAGCGAGCGCACCCGCGACAAGATGGCCGCCGCCCGTAGGCGAGGGAAGTGGGTCGGCGGCCCGCCGGTGCTCGGCTACCGCATCGACCGTGTGCTGCGAAAGCTCGAGGTCATTCCCGAGGAAGCAACGCAGGTGAAGGCACTCTTCGACATGTACTTGCGGATGCGCTCGGTCCGAGCCGTCACGGAGCAGGCCGACGCCTTCGGTTGGCGCAAGAAGAGCTACGAGACCAAGGCTGGAAAGACCGTCGGCGGCGGACCCCTGGACCGCAACACGGTCCATCGCATTCTTCGCAACCGTGCTTACACCGGCTGCGTCGTCTACAAGGGCGAGGTTCACGAGGGCGAGCACGCCGCCATCATCGATCCCGCAACGTTCGAGCAGGCGCAGGCGATCCTCGACTCGAAGCGGAATGGCCAGGGCCCGAGACGCCAGCGCAACTTCGAGAACATTCTGCAGGGCGTTCTCTACTGCTCCTGTGCGGAGAAGATGACCTCGGCCACCGGCCGCAGCCGCAATGGCACCGTCCATCGGTACTACCGCTGCTACGGCCAGATGAAGGGCCCAGCCACACAGTGCGATCACCCGAGGGTGCCAGCCGGCGACATCGAGCCCTTCATCGTCGACAGGATCCGAGAGCTCTGCGCGGCCCCCACCGTGCGGGGGGAGGTGTCCAAGCGCCTGCAGTGGGGCAAGGAACAGTCAGGTCGCGCCATCGTCATCGAACGCGAGGTCATCCAAAAGAAGATCGACGCGTTGAGCGACGAGGCCCAGTCGCTGCTGACCTTTGTTCGGGAGTCCGGCGGCAAGGCGGGCAGCACCGTCTCCGACCAGCTCGCCAAGGTCGAGCTGCAGCTCGACGATCACCGCCTCAAAGCCAACGCGCTCGACGACCGCCTCCGGGGCTTGAGCGCTGCCGTCGGCCGGGTGCAGAGCGCGCTCGACTTGCTCAGCAACTTCTCCGAGGTCTGGGAGGTGCTCGTACCCGAAGAGCGCTGCGACCTGGTCAAGCTCCTCATCGATCGCATCGACGTCGACGTGCCGAAGGGCGAGCTGAAGATCACCCTTCACGACCTTGCCGACGATCTGCCCGAGCTCCCCGATGTCTTCCCGGCGCGAGCCGAAGCGACTGGTGCCGAGGAGGCCACGCAATGAGCAAAGTCGTCGTCGAGAAGATCGCCTTCCAGCCCCGCCACCGCCGGCAAGCCACCCGCCGAGCCGAGCGCGAAGAGGGCCTGCGCACGCCACACCCGGCCCGCGTTGCCCGGCTCTTGGCCCTGGCCCACGACATCGAAGCCCGAATCGAAGCCGGCGAGTTCCGCGACTACGCCGACGTGGCCCGAGCCCACGGGCTCACCCGCGCCCGGCTCACCCAGGTGATGAACCTGCTGCTCCTGGCCCCGCCGATCCAAGAGGACGTCCTCCACCTCGAGGTGCTCCCTGGCCGCGAGCCGATCTCCGAGCGGGACCTTCGGCGGGTGCTCCAGAGCCTGGTGTGGGAGGAGCAGGTGGCGGTGTGGAGGCAGACACGCCCCGCGGCGACTCAGATGGTCCGCGCCAGCTCCACGTAGCGGCAGAACGCGTTCGCGAGCTGCATCTGCCGCGGCGTGCGGCACTCCGGCTCGAACAGTCGCGGACTGGCGACCAGAATGCACATGCACCGAGCGCGCGACGTGGCGACATTCAGCCGGTTGAGGCTGTAGAGGAACTCCATCCCGCGGGGGGCTTCGTCGGGCGTGGACGTCGCCATCGAGTAGATGACGACCGGCGCCTCTTGTCCCTGGAACTTGTCAACGGTGCCGACGCGGGCGGCGGGAAGTCGCTCGCCGATGGCACCCACCTGGGCGTTGTAGGGTGCGACGACCAGCACGTCCTTCGCACGTAGTGGCCGTCGTCGCCCCTTCCGGTCCTGCCACGCGACGGCACCGGAGGTCAGTTGCTCCCAGAGTTCCGCCACGCGCGCGACCTCCTCGCTGGAGGAGCTCGAGTTTCCGTCGTGCACCACCGGAGCAAAGAGCAGCCCCGCACCAGACAGTGTTTCGGGACCTTCTAACAGCTGGCTGGCGAGGTCATCGCGCGACCGCAAGCGCCCCTCGTAGAACAGCTCGGAGGTAAATGAGCAGATCGACGGCGCGAGCCTCCAGGTTTCGGGAAGAAACAGCCCGGCGTCCGTCGCGATGGTCTTCCTGTCGCCCAGCAGATGATGTAACGCCGAGGCCTCGGTGCCATCGGGATGGGCGCCCTGCAGCGGCTGCTCGAGCTGCTGGGGGTCGCCGAGCAGCACGACGCTCTTGGCAGCCTGTGATACCGCCAGGACGTTGGCGAGCGACATCTGGCCCGCCTCGTCCACGAAGAGCACGTCTACGGCCTCGAACATCTCCTCCCTTGCCCATAGCCATGAGGTGCCTGCGCCGACCTGCGCCTCGCCGCTCGCGAGCTGCTCGACGACGGCCTTGTTCGTTCCTACCTCCCGAATGGGATCGCCGTCCCACTTCGCGGGCTTGTCCTTCACCTTTTGCGTGCAACGGATGAGAAGGCGCTGCTGCTCAGCAACCTCCACGGCCTCGTCGAGAAGGTTGCGAATCACCTTGTGGCTCAGAGCGGCTATGCCGACCTTCTTACCGGCGCGCACGAGCTCGCAGATCATTCGCGCCCCAGTGAAGGTCTTTCCCGCACCCGGTGGCCCTTGAATCGCGAGGATCCCGCGGTCGAGCTCCAGTGCAACGCGCTTCGCAGCGTCCAGCGTCGACTCACCGTCACGGACAAGCGGCGTTGACTCGATCGACGCCTCCCGCCGCGGCGCTCGCCGCAGCAGAAGGTCACGGCCTGCTCGAAACGCACCGTCGGCGTCCACGTCGTGGTCGGCCACCCAGCGGCCGAGTCGCAGCAGCGCGGCGGCCTGTTCCTCGGCGGGGATGACTCGGTGGACGAACACCGAGGACGGGTGCATGTCCGCCATGGCGCCGTTCTTCTTGATCTCGACGGTCCTCCCGACAACGTCGATCGACTCGACGGTCCCGACGTGGTCGCCGTCGCCGGCTCGCAGTGGGTCGTCGTCACGAACGTCGCTGTCCTGCTGCGGAAAGCGATACTGATGCACCGGGCAGCGGTCGGTGCCGCCGACCCGGGCCACGAACTCCAGTCCCGCAAACGCCGAGCGCTCTTCGAGCAGCTCATCGTCGGAGAGGTCCACGAGGCGGAAGTACTCCCACCAGGGCGCTTTCTCTTCGCGGCGGTGCCATTCGAGCATGTGCGCGAGCAGCCACCGCGCTTGCTGAGCGGGGGTGCGCTCCGCGGCATCGTCGGGAACCCCGTCGAGGAGCCGGGCCATGACCACGCGTACCTCGGGCGGTTCCTCGTCGGCGGGCGCGACGTTTGGAACGGCGGGGCGCGGGATGTCTTCACCCGCCGCGACGAGACCCGTTCTCAGGCTCTCTAGCCACTCGCGTAGCCGAAGCGTCGAGACGCAGTCATCGCGGTTGTAGACCTCCACCGAGTCTCGAAGTGCTCCTGTGATTGCCTCTGGCTCACCAAGCTCCAGCGAGCGCTCCACCGCGCGCAGCGCCTTTGATGCCTCCCGCAGATCTTCGTCCCGCTCAAAACCGTAGAACTGCTCCAGGTCTTTGATCGAGTAGCGCTCCACGCTCGCGCGAACGGCTTGCTTCGCGACCTTGTGCAGATCAATGAAGACGCCGGTCCGCAGTAGTTCATCAACCTCGTCTTGGTGCGAACCGAAACGCCCCATGAGCCGCTTCAAAGCGGACGGCTCGTAGGGCGCGAAGTGATACACGTGCATCGTCGGCCACTGGCGACGTCGGTCCAGCACTGTATCGACGAATCGTTCGAAAGCCTCGCGCTCTTCGCTGCGTCGGACGGACCATAGCTTGTGGTAGGCAACGCCGTCGTTCTCGATCGTGGCCCAGCCCAGCAGGTACTCGAGGCCGCCATTCAGCGCGAAGGGGTCGCCCTCGATATCGAAGAACATGTCGCCGTCCGAGGGCTCTGGGAGCAGGGCCAGGCCGCGATCTTCGGCACGGGACAGCAGCTCGAACACCGGCTCTCCGGTCACCCGAGCTTCGAGTTGTACCCGGGCCTGCTCACGCACCCGCTCGTAGCTCGCGCGGGCACCTCGTCGCGGTTGCTGCTGAAGCGGAAGCGGGAGGGCTGCCAGCTCGGCGAGCGTGTCGACTCCCCATTCCACCAGCTCGCGCCGTTGGCCGCGAGAAACGCCGGCAACCAGTGAGAGATGATCGTCTGCGCGCCGCCGTTGGCCGCAGGCGCTCCACCACCGGCATACGTCGCACTGAGGTACCGGCTCCGGGTAGGTGTCCTGGCCGCCATTGTGGCCAACGCTTCGCTCCAGAGCAGCCTTGACCAGACGGTAGTAGGCAAGGAAGTCGTCGAGGCGGAAGCTCTCGGGCGCGAAGTCATTGCCCGGCGTCACGACGTGCATCAGCTCGGGCGCCAATCCCTGTACGTCGGCGACGATCTCCGAGTACAGGCAGAGCTGGAGGATCGTCCCACCGCGAGTTTCCCGAGCCAGCTTTGCGTCCACGACCTCGTAGGAGTAGGACCCGAGCCCGCTCGTACGGTCCACGCGTCGCAGAACATCCGCGCGTCCAAACCAGCGCCCATTTTGGAGGGTTGGCTGCACGATCACGTCATGCCCGGCCCGCATCGCGGCGACGGTCGCCTCGAATCCGTTGTTCGTCGGGTCCGCGCTCACATCAAAGACGCTGAGCCCGTGCCCACGCAGGGCGTCCAGGTACTGAGCCTCGTGTTCGAAGCCGCGCTCCTGCAGCACTTCGAGCAGCGGGGCGTTCCACACCGGAGGGGCGATCTCTCGCCGGGCGGCCCGCTCGTTCAGCCACGTCAGATGCTGGCAGCCGAGGTGGTTGGCCAGGTCACTGGCCGAAAGCCTTATCTCGGTGTCGAGAATCCGCATCGTCGCTCCACGCTCATCGGTGCCGGTGGGGACCGGCCCCCTTGACGCCGCCGCACGGTCACCGACTCTAACCGACTTTCATCTTGTCTACTAGGCTGTTGAGTGGATCAGGGGGCGGTGATAGGCTGCAGCCTCCCGAAGGAGTGTCTCCGGGCCGCTGGGTGGGGGCTGGTCCCGATTCGCGCGGCACACGAACCGCTGCCGCCCCTGCTGGAGAGAGAGCATGTCTGCAGAACCCTGGGTCTCCGTTGATGAAGTCGCCAAGCACCTGAGCGTGGCGAAGGACTCGATCTACCGTTGGATCGAGCACAAGGGTCTGCCCGCCCACAAGGTCGGTCGCCTCTGGAAGTTCAAGCTCTCCGAAGTCGACGAGTGGGTGCGCGCCGGCGGCGCATCGGCCGACGATGACGCCGGGAACAAGGGGCGCGCCGAGTGACGACCCCGTTCCAGAGCAAGTACTGGGCGACCCAGCTCTCGTTGAAGGGACCGTCGGGCTCCCTCGGGCAGCTATCGCGTTCGATCTCGAATGCGCGGGTCGACCTCAACCCGCACCAGGTGGACGCCGCGCTGTTCGCCGTCCGCTCGCCGCTCTCCAAGGGGGTGGTTCTCGCGGACGAAGTCGGCCTCGGCAAGACGATCGAAGCGGGCCTCGTGCTTGCCCAGCGTTGGGCTGAGCGACGTCGTCGGATCTTGATCATCGTGCCCGCCACCCTGCGGAAGCAGTGGGCGCAAGAGCTCGACGACAAATTCCACATCCCGACGATCGTGCTGGAGTCCGCCAGCTTCAACCGCATGGTGAAGGCCGGAAAGACCAACCCCTTCGACCAGGAAGACCGCGTCGTCGTCTGCTCCTACCACTTCGCGGCGAACAAGTCGGACATCGTCGCCATGCACCCGTGGGACCTCGTCGTGATCGACGAGGCCCATCGTCTTCGCAACGTCTACAAGAAGAGCAACAAGATGGCGCGGACGCTGCGGGACACCCTGCAAGCCAACAGCAAAGTCCTGCTCACAGCGACGCCCCTGCAGAACACGCTCATGGAGCTATACGGCCTCGTGAGCTTCATTGACCCGCACGTCTTCGGCGATGAGCCCTCGTACCGCGATCAGTTCGTGCGGGTGGACGATGAGGACGTGCGCAACGAGGACCTCCGTCGCCGACTAGCACCTGTCTGCCACCGCACCCTGCGGCGCCAGGTCCTCGAGTACATCAAGTTCACCCAGCGCATCCCGCTGACCTGGGAGTTCTACCCGACCGAGGACGAACAACAGCTCTACGAGGACGTTTCCGCCTACCTGCAGCGGGAAGCGCTCTTCGCTCTCCCGCGAGCCCAACGAAAGCTGATGACCATGGTGCTGCGGAAGCTCCTCGCGTCGTCGAGCTTCGCCATCGCGGGAACGTTGCGGAGCCTGATCAGCCGCCTCGAAAAGCAGGCCCAGGAGATGCGCGAAGCGGCCGAGGACGAAGCCGACGAGTTGGTCTCAGATTACGAAGGCTACGACGAGACGCGTGACGAGTGGGACGACAACGGGAGCAACGGCGAGTCGGACATCAGCTCTCCGTCCGCTCCCGAACGCGACCTGCTCCAGGCCGAGATCGATGCACTCAAGGGGTACCTCGCTCTCGCGGAACGGATCTCCCACAACGCCAAAGGCAACGCGCTGCTCGAAGCCCTCTCCACCGCGTTCGGGAAGGCCGCCGAGCTCGGCGGGGCCCAGAAGGCTGTGGTCTTCACCGAATCGCAACGCACCCAAGCGTACCTCTTCGAGCTGCTGGAGCGCTCCGGCTACGAGGGCAAGGTTGTCATCCTCAACGGCACGAACGCGGACCAGCGCTCGAAGGACATCTACAAGGCCTGGCTGGCCCGTCACCAAGGCCAGGAGGTGGTCAGTGGGAGCCGACCCGTCGATGTCAAGGCAGCCATCGTCGAGGAGTTCCGCGAGCGCGCGACCATCCTTGTCGCCACCGAGGCGGCGGCCGAGGGCGTGAACCTCCAGTTCTGCTCCCTCGTCGTGAACTACGACCTGCCGTGGAACCCGCAGCGAATCGAGCAGCGCATCGGTCGTTGTCATCGGTACGGTCAGAAGCATGACGTGGTGGTGGTGAACTTCCTCAACAAGAAGAACGCCGCCGACCAGCGCGTCTACGAGCTGCTAGCGAAGAAGTTCCACCTCTTCGACGGTGTCTTCGGATCCAGCGACCAGGTGCTTGGTGCCCTTGAATCCGGCGTCGACATCGAGCGCCGCATCGCCGAGATCTACCAGGAGTGCCGAACCCAGGAAGACATCGCCTGGGCTTTCACCAAGCTCCAGACCGATCTCGAAGACCAGATCCAGGACCGCCTCGCGCAGACGCGACAGGTGGTCCTCGACTACTTCGACGAAGAGGTTCACGAGCGTCTTCGAGTCCACCGTGACGAGGCACGGGCAGCACTCGACGAACGTGGTCGCCGACTGCTGGCTCTCGCGAAGAGTGAGCTAGATGGCGAGGCCACCTTCGAGGACGGCGCCGCGCGATTTCACTACCGGCCGTCACAGCCCCCGCTGGGTCCGGCCGGGCACTACTCCTTCGACTGGAAGGAGGCCGAGGAACGCGGCGCCCACTTCTTCCGAACCGACCACCCGTTGGCGCAGGCGCTCATCGAGCGTTCACTCGCGAGGCAGGTGAACGACAGCGAAGTGGTGTTCGACTACCAAGCCTACGGTGCCCCGGTCGCCATCCTTGCCGAACGCCTCGGTCAGAGCGGTTGGCTGCGAGCCACGAGGGTTACCGTCAAGTCCATCGAGGAGGAGGAGCATCTCCTCGTGGCAGCCATCGCGGACTCCGATCTTCCAGCAGGTGTTGGCGCCGATGCACTCGACGCAGAGTGGTGCGATCGCCTCCTCAACATTCCTGCCAAGGCAGCAGGAGCGACCTCGGTCTCGGGCGAGGTGAACGGCCAGCTCGACGAGCTCATTGCACAGCAGCACGCGGCGAAGCTCGAAGAGATCGAGACACGCAATGGGAAGTACTTCGAGGAGGAGGTCGACAAGCTCGACCGCTGGGCTGAGGACGTGAAGCTCACGCTCGAGCGCGAGCTGAAGGAGCTCGACGCCGAGATCCGGGCCGCCCGCAAGGACTCGAAGACGAAGGTCGTGCTCGCCGACAAACTCGAAGCCCAGCGGCGAATCAAGACCCTAGAGCAGCGGCGCAATGGCAAGCGGCGCCAGCTCTTCGACGCTCAAGACGACGTCGACAAGAAGCGCACACAGCTTATCGAAGACATCGAGCGCCAGCTGAAAACCAGCGCCGAGCGCGAGACGCTCTTCACGATTCGGTGGGTGCTCCCCGAAGCCCCCAGAAACTGAGGACGCCCATGGCAGAGAAGAAACGCAGACTAGAGCTCACGTGGATCGGCAAGGAGGAACGACCGCGCCTCGAGCCGCGCATCCTCTTGGAGGACCAGGAACTCTCGCATCACGCGCCGAAGCGCGTCAGCGAGAAGGACCTCTTCGACAACCTTCTGATCCACGGGGACAACCTGCTGGCTCTGAAGGCGCTGGAGCAGGACCTCGCTGGCAAGGTGCGGTGTGTGTTCATTGATCCACCGTACAACACGGGAAATGCCTTCGAGCAGTATGACGATGGGCTGGAGCACTCCATCTGGCTCTCGTTGATGCGCGACCGCCTAGCGCTGCTCTGGTCTTTCCTGAGCGAAGACGGCTCGATTTGGATCACCATCGACGACACCGAGGCCCACTACCTCAAGGTGCTCTGCGATGAGCTTTTCGGGCGTAGTAGCTACATGGGGAGCATGGTTTGGGAGAAGGACAAGGGGCGGCGCAGTGACACCGCCATCTCCTTCTCACACGATTACATTCTGCTCTACGTCAAGGATCGTGCCGTCTGGAGCCAGAAGCGCAACCTCCTGCCACGCGAGGCTCATCAAAACAAGCGGTACCGAAACCCTGATGACGATCCGCGTGGTCCATGGCTTCAAGGAGACAACGGAACCGCGAAAAGTGCGAGCGAAGGCAGCAGATGGCCCATTACTCTTCCTTCTGGCCGGGAAGTGCGGCCCCCAAACGGCCGCGGATGGAGCTTCTCCAAAGAGACGTTTGAAACAGCGCGAGCTGAAGGTCGGGTGTACTTCGGCAAGGATGGGAACGGTATGCCCATCATTAAGCGCTACCTGTCCGAGGTCCAACAAGGGGTCGTACCACGGAGCTGGTGGCCCGCAGATGATGCAGGCCACAATCAGGAAGCGAAGCGCGACCACCTAAACAAACTGTTGAAGGGGACGCCGCCCTTCGCCACACCGAAGCCAGAGCGGTTGCTCCAGCGGATTCTTACCATAGCCACCAACCCTGGTGACCTCGTGCTGGACTCATTTGCGGGGTCTGGAACGACGGGAGCGACCGCGCACAAGATGGGGCGGCGGTGGATTCTTGTCGAACTCGGAGAGCACGCCTGGTCACACATTGTCCCGCGTTTGACCAAAGTCATCGACGGCGAAGATCCGTATGGCATCACCGCTGATGTCGGTTGGTCCGGCGGGGGCGGGTTCCGCGTATTCCATCTTGCCCCGTCTCTGCTTGAGAAGGACAAGTGGGGAAACTGGGTTGTCAGCAAGGACTACCACCCCGAGATGCTCGCGGAGGCCATGTGCAAGCTCGAGGGCTTCCGCTACGAGCCGGACCCCGACGTCTTCTGGATCCACGGCAAGTCCACCGAGACCGACTTCATCTACATCACGACCCAGAACCTCAGCCGCGAGCAGCTCCGATTCATCAGCGACCAGGTTGGCACCGAGCGAACGCTGCTGATCTGCTGCGCCGCTTTCCGCGCCAAGCGGGACGAGTTCCCCAACCTCACCGTGAAGAAGATCCCACAGGCAGTGCTCAGCCGCTGCGAGTGGGGGCGTGACGACTACAGCCTCAACGTCGACTCCCTGCCTCCTGTGCAGGTGGTCGAAGAGCAGCGGGCCGAGCCGGAGCCCGAGGCTGACGACGAGAAGAAGAACGGCAAGACCAACGGTAGCAAGAAGAAGACAACCACCACGCGGCGGCGCCGCAAGAAGGCTTCTGCAATGCAGGAGCTGCCCCTCTTTGCGGGGATCGAAGACGGAGGGAAGAGCAAATGAGCCGCCACGTGAACAGCATCAGCGGTCGTCTCAGCCTGCGCACGCCGCAGCGGAATTCGCTGGAGATCCTCCACCGTGTGATGGAGATCGCCCAGCCTCACAAGAACGGTGACGTCTCAGAGGCGCTGTCCGTCATCCGCTCTGAGTTTTCGGAAGTCGAAGACTTCGAGAGATCCTTCCCCAGCCTATGCTTTGCTCTTGCCACCGGCGTAGGCAAGACCCGTTTGATGGGGGCGTTCATCGCCTACCTCCACCTGGAGCACGGCATCCGGCACTTCTTCGTGCTCGCTCCGAACCTGACCATCTACAACAAACTCATCGCCGACTTCACGCCCAACACGTCGAAGTACGTGTTCCAGGGCATCGCCGAGTTCGCCGTGAAGTCACCGGCATTGGTCACGGGCGACAACTTCGAGCAAAAGCCGCAGACCCTCGACCTGTTTGAGCGTGACGACGTCGTGGTGAACGTTTTCAACATCGCGAAATTCAACACGCGCTCGAAGGACGCGCGCAAGGCGTGGCGCCTTTCCGAGTTCCTCGGTCAGTCGTACTTCGAGTACTTGGCCGGACTCGACGACCTCGTCCTGATCATGGACGAGGCGCACCGCTATCGGGCGGATTCGAGCATGCAGTCCATCGAGGACCTCAAGCCGGTGTTGGGCCTCGAGCTCACCGCTACGCCCCAGATCGAGTCGGGCAAGTCACCCAGCCGCTTCAAGAACGTCATCTTCGACTACCCGCTCGCCAACGCCATGCACGACGGCTACGTGAAGGAGCCCGCTGTCGCTACGAGGGCCAACTTCAACCCGTCAACGATGACGCCGGCCGCGCTCGAACGCCTCAAGCTCGAGGATGGCATCCGGGTCCACGAGGCCGCCAAGGTCGACCTCGACGTCTACGCCCAGCAGAACAACGTCCGCAAGGTGAAGCCGTTCATGCTGGTGATCGCCTCGGACACGCAGCACGCCGACGAGCTCGTGAAGCTCATCGAGGACGACTCCTTCTTCGAAGGGCGCTATCGCGGCCGGGTGATCCAGGTCCACTCCGGCCAGAAGGGGTCGGAGAAGGACGAGAACGTCGAGCGACTGCTCGCCGTTGAGCGTCCCGACGAGCCGACGGAGATAGTGGTCCACGTCAACATGCTCAAAGAGGGCTGGGACGTCACGAACCTCTACACCATCGTGCCACTGCGCGCGGCGGACTCGCGAACCCTGGTGGAGCAGTCCATCGGCCGTGGTCTCCGTTTGCCGTATGGGCGGCGCACTGGCGTACCCGCCGTCGATCGCCTGACCATCGTCGCCCACGACCGCTTCCAGGACATCGTCGACGAAGCCAAGAAGGGCGGCTACTCCTTCAGCACCGTCAACATCGGCGAGGACGTCCCGGAGACGCCGAAGCAGACTGTCGTCGTGGCTCCCGTGGTCGAGACGATGTTGGGCATCACGCACCCGGTCGAAGCCAGCAAACCGGGAGAGACCACCGCAGCTGGAACCGGAGACAAGGCGAGCCAGGTGGCTCAGCCCGAGCCCAAGTTCAAGACTCCCGACGAACAGGCTGCTGCGAAGCTGGCGCTCGAGGCAATCCGTAAGGTCACGCGCGACCCGAAGGCGGTGCCCGGGCCCAAGGCGCTGCAAAGCGACGAGGTGCAGAAGCAGATTGTCGCCGAGGTGACCGACAAGCTGAACTCCGGGCAGCTCACGATGTACGCGACCATCGACGAGAAGAAGCTCGTGATGGTGGTGCGCGAGGCCACAGCCGTCTACGTCACGCACACCATCGCCATTCCGCGCGTCATCGTGTTGCCCAAAGGCGTGGTACGTGCAGGATTCAACGAGTTTGCGCTCGACTTCTCCTCGTTCCGCCTTCAGCCCGTGTCGAAGGAGATCTTGGTTCAGCACCTGACCAGCGACACCCGTGAGGTCATCGGCGCGCTCGAGGGCGGGCACGAAGAGGAGCGCCTGGAGGACTACGTCGTTCGTGGGCTCATCGACTTCGACGACGTCAGCTACGACGAGCAGGCAGACCTCCTCTACAACCTGGCAGGCCAGTTCATCGCCCATCTGCGCAGCTACCTGAAGGACGACGACGAGGTGCGGAACGTGCTGATGTTCCACCAGCGGCAGATTTCGAATCTCATCCACACCCAGATGCAGCAGCACACCTGGGAAGAGGCCTCGTCCTACGAGGTCGTCGTGAGTCACGGCTTCTCCGAGGTCCGTTTCCAGGCTTTTGCTGCGTCTGCAGATGAATCGGTGCGCCCGTTCGACACGCCGATCAACAACAAGTCGGACATCCGCAAGATGCTCTTCGGCGGCTTCAAGAAGTGCCTCTACCCGACGCAGAAGTTCGACTCCGATCCCGAACGCCGTTTCGCCGTGGTGCTGGAGAAGGACTCGGCGGTGAGCAAGTGGTTCAAGCCGGGTAAGGGCGTCTTCCAGATCCGCTACACGGGCGACAACGACTACGAGCCGGATTTCGTTGTCGA
This sequence comes from Polyangiaceae bacterium, assembly GCA_050300635.1. GTDB lineage: Bacteria > Myxococcota_A > Polyangia > Polyangiales > Polyangiaceae > NIC37A-2. Next base: position 107,326 of record JBNKYC010000023.1, on the reverse strand, counting down.
GACCGAGACCGAGAAGCTGCTGTGTGAACCGAAGCGCGCCGACCAGATGCAGGACCCCGTGGTGCTCGCCAAGGCCCGCGCAGCAGCTACCTGGTGCAGGCACGCCAGCGGCCACGAGAAGGACAACGGCGGCAAGGCGTGGCGATACCTTCTCATCCCGCACGACGCTATCGCCGACAACATGACCATCGACGGCCTGGCGAAGACGTACACCTTCGAGGCGCCGGAGGAAACCACCGCTTCATAGCGGTCGTGGAGGAGCAAGTGGCGCTTTCCGAGGACCAAATCGCTGACCTCGTTGTCGCTACGCTGGCGGCGTACAAGTACTCGCTCGACTCGGCGTGGGAGCTTCGTGGTGGCCTCAAGAAGGCTGGCCTATGCACCCCAAAGGTTGTTCTCCAAAAGGACACCGAAGCCGTGGTGAAGACGTTGAAGGCGGTGGGCTACGACCGCGGAAAGCTGACAGCGATCATCGCGCCTCGCCTCCAGTCACTCATGGCTGCGATCGACGTCGGGGACCTTCATTCTCTCGTGGACGATATCGCTGCGAACGATGAGGATGCGTTCCGCGCACGACTGGAGAAGGTGAAGGGAGCTGGCCCGATGTGTTCACGGATCGCGTGGCTCCTCATGGCGAAGGAGTCTGCGCAATGACGTTCCGTGATGCTGCGGCTGCCGTCCTTCGAGAGCGCGGACCCATGCACTATCGGGATCTCGCCGAGGAGATTCTCAAGCGCGGCCTCGTGCAACCCGATGGCAAGACACCGGCGGCATCGCTGAACGCGATGATTGCGGTCGAAATCAAGAGCAACGGCAGCAAGAGCGAGTTTGTGCGCGTGCGACCGGGCGTGTTCGGGTTGCGGGCCCTCCACACTCCGGGCGCGAAGGCAGCGTCCGCCCTCGATGAAATGCCCGGCACCACAGGCGGTGACGCCGAGCAAGCGCAGGACGAGACGGAGCAGCGGGTGCGGACGCCATTGTTCCCGACATACCCGGAGGTTCGGCACCTCCTCAGGGTGTGGCCTGGACGTCCACGCAAACAGATCACCGGCCTCCAGGCGACCCTGGGCGAGCTCCGCGGGACGCCGCAGAACACGGTCGACTGGACCGACCCCGATGCCTGGATCCCCGAGCGGCTCTCAGGGGACGACCAAGACCTCGCGAGCGCCATCTGGGCGAAGAGCGGAAAGACGGTCAATCCGCGCCACACGTATGGGCACTGGCTGCTGAGCCAGAAGTACGAGCTCGTCGAAGACGGTCCCGACGGCAACCTGGTCCTGGCCGACCGTGGCCGCGACTTCCTCGAGCACGAAGGCGGCGAGGCCGAGGTCTTCCTCGATGAACAGGAGGGCCTGGCCAAGCTCCTCGCGCTGGTGGCCGACAACGGTCCGACCAGGGCCGGCGGCATCCTCGAGGAATGGACCGATTATCTGAACCGCGTGTCGTCCTTCGGCAGCCCCTCGACCTTCCGTGACACTCTGCGTCGCCGGTTGAACAACCTGCTCGATCGCGGCCTCGTCGATCGCAAGAGCACCATGTACTCGGTGACCGACACCGGGCTGGCCTACCTCCAGCGCGTCGGCACCGAGGAGGCACTCGGCGGCGATGAGCAGCAGGAGCTCTGGACCCTGGCCAAGAAGCAGGAGGCGTCGGTCCGCGAAAGCCTCCGCGAGCTGCTGCTCGACATGGATGCCTTCGCCTTCGAGCACCTCGTCAAACGCCTCCTCGAGGAGATGGACTACCAGAACGTCGAAGTAACGACCCGTTCCGGCGACGGCGGCGTCGACGTGGTCGCCGACATCGAGCTCGGCATCACTTCGGTCAGAGAGGTGGTGCAGGCCAAGCGCCACAGGCGAACCATCCAGCGCAAAGACCTCGACGCTCTCCGCGGCTCGCTCTACCGATTCAACGCCGTCCGAGGAACCATCATCGCCACCTCGCGCTTCTCGAAGGGGACCGAGGAGGCCGCTTTCGCCGGGGGTGCCGCCCCCATCACCCTCATCGACGGCGACAAGCTCATCGACCTGCTGATCGAGCACGGCATCGGCGTCCGCAAGCGGACCCTTGAGGTGCTCGCCGTCGACGCGGACGTGTTCGCTGACCTGGAGGGGGAGGCATGACCACAGGTAGTGCGTCGACCACTCCGCTCGCGGCCCCGAAAACAACCGGGGTCTCGCCACTGCGCTCCAGTACGGGAACGCTGATACCGGCGATCGCCCAGTTGCGCGTGTTTTCGCCGGAGCAGTGGGAAGACTTCGTCCTTGAATGGGCGCACAGCCTCAAATCCCAGTACGCGCGGGTCGAACGTTGTGGCGGTGCCGGCGATCTCGGCCGAGACGTAGTGGCGTTTGTGACGGCCGACCAAAAGGGCGACTGGCACAACTACCAGTGTAAGCGCTACGAGACGCCGCTTCAGCCAAACCACATCGTCCTGGAGCTGGCGAAGCTCTGTTACTACGCCCACGAAGGGCTCTTCACCGTGCCCGCTGCGTACTACTTCGTCGCGCCGCAGGGAGCTGGCAACTCGCTGTCTCAGCTTCTTCGCAACCCAGTCGCAATGCGAGACCGCCTGGTCCACGACTGGTCGGCAAAGTGCGAGGGCAAGATCACGGAGACGAAGTCCGTCCCCCTGGAAGGAGGGCTTAAGGACTTCGTCATGGCTTTCGACTTCAGCATCGTCAGCTATGTGCCACCCATGGATCTTCTCGAGCAGCATGCCACGACGAGGTGGCACGCTGCTCGTTTCGGCGGCGGTCTGCCGACCCGAGAGAATCCTGTGGTTCCTCCCCTTGAAGACGAGGACTACGAGAGCATCTACATCAAGCGGCTGCTGGAAGCATATGGGGACCACGTTGGTGAGGCACTGGACGCGGGGACGCTGTCAGCCCATCAGGAACTTCACGGGCACATGCTGCGGAGCCGCGAGAGGTTCTTCCACGCTGAGGCGCTGCGGAACTTTTCCCGGGACAACCTCCCGCCCGGGCAGTTCGAGGCTCTGCAGGACGAGTTCTACGACGGGGTCATCGACAATGTTGAGGCCTCGACTCACGCCGACGGCTATGAGCGCGTGAAGACCACGACGGCGCTCGCGCAGAAGCTTGATCCGACCAACAATGCGCTGCGTGAAGTTCTAGGGCTCCGAGACAAGGCCGGGATCTGTCACCAACTTGCTGACGACGATCGGCTTCGATGGGTGCGCAAATGAACGCGCGGGTTCAACCAGCACTCTTCAACTCTCCGGTGGAGCTGGGTCTGCGAGCTTTATGCGTGCTCGTCGAAACTCACCCGCACCGTGCTGACCTTCAGCGGCTTGTGCTCTTCGACTACCTCTTGGTGCATTCTGCCGACGTAGACGGAGGACCCGAGAGCCTGCACCCGCCGGTACCCCAGCGCGGGACAGAGGTGCTGGTGCGGCGGGCGATTCTCGAGCCTGGACTTGCTCTGTATTCTCGGCGGGGGTTGATCAGCACAACTCCTCGCAAGGATGGGTTCTTCTACTCGGCCTCGGATCGAGGAGCAGCGTTTCTCGATACGATGCGTGCAGAGTACGTGGGCATGCTGCGCGATCGAGCCCGCTGGATTCTCGGTGCCTTCGGGGAGCTTCCGACCAGCGAGATCCAACGCTACGTCAACACCGAGCTAGATCGTTGGGGCGGACAGTTCGCGCATCACGCTCCCGAGGCAGGTGGGGGATGAGCGAGCAGAGCGGTTTCGAGCTTCGCGAACTGCGCCTGTGCGGCCCCGCCGTGCCGCCGGCACAGCTGGTGTTCACGCAGGGCCTCAATGTGATCGAGGGAGCTTCAGACACGGGGAAGTCATACGCCGTGAGCTGCATCGACTTCCTGCTCGGCGCGAAGGATGCGCCTGAGGAGATCCCAGAGGCGCGAGGGTATGATGCCGCATACCTCGCCATCGAAACCCGCGGAAACGGTCGAAAGTTCACGCTGAAGCGCGCGCTCGTCGGCGGTCAGATTGGCGTCTACGAAGGGGCTATCGACGACGCGATAGGAGCGGGCCCGGATGCCTGGCAACCACTTGGCGTTACCGCCAAGGCGAAGGAGTCCGTCTCCGGGTTCCTGCTCGAACTGTGCGACCTAGCTGACAAGCGGGTACGAAGCGACGCATACGGAAAGACTCAGGCGATCAGCTTCCGAGTGCTGGCGAAGGCGCTCATCGTTGACGAGCAACGGATCATAGCGAAGCGCTCGCCGCTCTACGGGACGCAGCGGTCCGGGGACACGGCAGCAGAGAACACCATTCGGCTCCTGCTGACCGGGGCGGATGACAGCGCGATTGTTCCTCCCGAAGACCGGAAGGTGGCTGCCGGACGACTGGCGGGGAAAAAGGAGATTGTCGAGGCGCTCATTGAGCAAGACCAAGCCACCCTCGAGGAACTGGTGGCCCAAGACCATCCGGGTGAAGACGAACTTGCCGAGCTCGATCAGGTTCTTACCGGCCTCGCAGAGCGATCAACAGCCGAAATCCAGGCTCTTCGGGACGCTGAAGCGAGGCGCCGGCAGGTGTGGAGTGCCCGTCGGGACGCCGAAGAGAGGCTGCGCGATCTCGACGGAATGGTTGCTCGTGCTGGTCTGCTCAGTCAGCACTACGCATCTGATCTGCGTCGGCTCGAGGCGATGGCGGAATCAGCCCAAGTCCTGGGGCACTATCCGGACGACGAATGCGCGTACTGCGGAGCTGATCCCGAGCACCAAAAACATCACGATGCGGAGACCCTGGGAAAGACCGTCGAAGCAGCGAGGTTCGAGGCTGCCAAGGTCAGGCGACTTGCCAAGGAGCTAGAGCAGGCGAAGAGCCAAATGGCCGCTGAACAACGTGATGTGGGGTCACTGATTGAGTCGGCGACAGCCGAGGTCGCGGAGCTCTCCCGGTCCATCGACGACGAGCTGGCACCCAGAACCCGAGAGACGGCGGCTGAGCTTCGTGCCTTGCAGGAGCGCTACGGCAAGGGGATTCGCGTCTCTGAGATTCGCGCGCGAATCGAGTCCCTTCGCTCCCAGCTTGCGGAAATCGACGAAGGTGGGGGTACGCGGGAGAAGTTGGAGTTCGTCAAGCTGACGGCGGGGACTATGTCCGGGGTATGCGAGGAAGTGAGCTTCCTCCTCGATGCGTGGTCTTTCGCCAAGAAGCCGACCGTTGCGTACGACGAGAAGACAGCCGATCTTCACATCGACGGCCGCACCCGGGTGAGTCACGGCAAGGGGGTTCGTGCCGTAACGTGTGCCGCGTTCGTGATCGCGATCATGCGTCACGGACTTAGGAACCAGCTCGGGCATCCGGGTTTCGTCGTGGTCGACACACCTCTGAACCCGTACAAGGCAGCGGATGCCGCCGACGGTGGGGCGGTCGCGAAGCCCGTCAAGCAAGCGTTCTACCGCCACCTCTGCAGTAGCTCCCCCGGCCAGGTGATCGTGTTCGAGAACGAGGCTGCGCCGGACGACGTCCGGACCGGATGCAACTATCTACACTTCTCGGGCAGCGCAGCCGGACGACGAGGCTTCATTCCCGCGATGGGCTCGTGAGGCCCACGTTCGCCCCACGGCGGCCACCAGCCACCAGCCGGCCCCAGACCCCACCGCCAGCTCTTCAGGCCCACCACGCCCCGGACACGGCCACGAGTCGGGGCGTCCTGCGGATGGCCTCCGCCTGTTCACGCTCGCCGGGCCCAACCCCGCGGGATCGCATGATTTCCGTGCCTTGGCGGGGGCTCTGGGCAGCGGGTTGGCAACAAGGTCGCAAGTGGGGAGCCCTCTCTTTCCAGGCATTTCTTAAAAAAAGTAGCAACCACTGCCAATGTGGCTGCCAATGTTGGCCCTGCCAATCATTCCTCAGCTAAACCAGCCCTACCGCTGGAGCGAGGACTGATTGGCAGTACTGCATTTAGCCGCCGAGTGCCAAGGGGTGCCACGTTTGACGCCCCCATCGGCGCGTGCATAAGTAGTGGTCACCAACTCAATAACCGCGACACCGACCACACGATTTCGAGCACGGCCCCCCAACGCGGGGAACTAGCTGCCTCTCTGCTCCCTACACTCGGACGGGTTGCCCCAAATAGGGCCCAATTTGGGCTCAATGGAGCAATCATGCCTAGGAGCAGCAAGAAATCGAATGGCATCCCTGTCCCCCCTGATGCCGACTACCTCTATATAGAGGAGGCGGCCACCCTCCTACGCACCAGCGTATGGGGCGTCTACCACCGCATCAGGCGGGAGCAGATCCCCGCCGTCTGCATCATCCAGCGTACGCCACGTGGTCGAATCCTCCTCGACCGTAAGCTACTGGAGAAGTACTGCCTCAGAGGTGGACGATGAGGCGCGGTGACGGCGTAAGCCCCCACCCGAGCCAAGCGCACCTACCCGAAACGAAAGTACGGAAGTGGCAGCTCGACACGAACCCGTACCGACGTGCAGACGGTCATCCGACCATCCCGCGCTCGCGGTGGGTAGTCGAGGACATGCCCCGTGGTCGAGCCCTCGATACTCTGCACTCCCGCGTGGCTCGCATGCGGCAGGGCCTGCCCGCGATCCCAATCGAGGAGCCCAAGGATCGGAATACTGTTCCTACCCTTGGGGAAGACACGCCGATGACGCTCAGCCGCTACGTCGAGGAGCGCTACCTCCCGTGGCTCCAACGCAAAGAACCGTCAACGCTCGCCAATCGACGGAAGCACATGAAGATCTTGGGCCCTCTCATGGGCCACATGACCCTCCCCGAGGTAGCCACGCCCGAGGGGATCGGCCTCCTCTATGATCATCTGGAGCAAGCGACTTTCCAGAAGGGCGGAGAGACTCGCTACTACAAACACACGTACAAGAACCAGCTCATGATCTCCCTCTCGGCGATCATCACCCACGCGAGCAATAGGCACACCTGCTCCCCTCCCCTCTGTGAAAACATCTCGTGCCCCCAATTCAAATCCCCAACGGGACGACAGAATGCCCGCGTGGATGGCTATTCGGTAGGCCAGCACCGAAGCAAAGCTCTACCTGAACGGGACGTTCCTCTCCTGCTCAACGCCTGCGCCCGCATGGAAGAGCCCGACTACTACTACGTCCTCGTGGGGCTCTCCCTCTACGCTGGATGTCGCGTGGGAGAAGCAGCGGGCCGTAAGTGGTCAGACGTCGATTGGAGTGAGGGGACTTTACACATCCATAGCCAAATCAGCGGCGAAACGGACGCATACGTACCATACACAAAAAACAAGGTGGAGCGCGTCATTGCATTGGCCCCTCCCATGCTTGATGCGTTGAAGCGACTACAGAAGTCCTCCACCTGTGAGTACATCCTCGGTCCTCGAAACGTACGCGGACAGAACCACCTCATAAACCAGGAGCGCCCCTACCTCTCGACCCGCAATATGGGCGATAGGTACAACAAGCTCTACATGGAAGCCTTCGGCCGCGAATGCCGCACCTATCACGCGCTGAGGCATCGCTATGCCACCTCATTGGCTGACCGTGGGATCCCCGTCCACGAGATCCGCGACCTCTGTGGCCATCTCAAATTAGAGACGACCTACGGCTACATTTCCCCCAACACAGAACGAATCAGGGCCGCGTCGAGAGGAATCGACTACGGCCCCAAGTTCGAGGTCCTCCCTGGTGGAAAAAAGAGGGCTTACGGATGATTTCAGCGTTCGGCCGCCTCGATGTAAGCGCCATGGACGAGCGCCAGTACATGGTTCCTCCGAGGGGAATCCCACTCTCTCAGGAGCTTTTCCATCTCCTGGAGGTGCCCCACTATCAGGGGCAGGCCCACGTCGTGTGGGATCCCCCTGCGTGGAGTGGTCGGACGATATGCCCCAGCGGGTAGCGGGGCGGGACGGGGCTTATCGTCTACGTGGGGGGACAGACCCCGATCCCGCTCCCACGCATCACAACAGCGCTCGAAGGCTCGCGTCGTGCGGGCCGTCAGTGGGTCGCCACGCATGGCCCTCCCCACGTTCGAGTCGCTGACTCGTCCCTCTGTGATTAAGCAAACGAACTCGTAGTAGGTCAGGCCGCTGTCCAGTACGCGCTGGATACGACGACGTAGTTCTTCTGAGATTGGTTGGCCTCGTGTCGGCATAGTTTTGCTCCTTTGTGATGTGCATCTGCACGATCAAGCGAGCCCATAAAAGGAATCAACGCGATCAGAATTAAATTCAAAAAAGATCCGATTTTGATTGATTGCCCATCGAAATGGAGCCATCCATTTGATCACAAATGGATAACGTCATCCATTTGTTAGCCGCAAGGAGCCGCCACAAATGAAGACTGACCACCAAAAAGCGCTAGTCCCCCTCACCGCTGAACAAATCCAGCGCATTACCGACCTCAAGGCGGCTCTCAAACGCCCTCGGGCCCGTGTCCTCCAGGGACTCGTCCAGGCGGGCCTACAGGCCACAGAGGGCGACCTAGCCGCCCTAGAAGCGGCCATCAGAAAATAAAAGCGACTCAAGGATCAGAACCGATCCCCTCAATCGTAGACCGATCAACACAATCAGGAGCACACACAATGAAGCACATTTTTACGTTACTTTTGGCCATTTATGCCGTCGGATGCGGCGGCTCGGTCGACCCCGACACCACGACCGAGCAGAGCATAGGAGGCTCCGCCCCAACCGAAGACAACACCTATTGCGTCACGCCCGTGGGCTACCTCTGGGCGTATACGGACGGAGACCTCGCAACCGCCGAGCCTGGCGAGCGCGTATGCCTCCCTGGTGGCCGCACGGGCTGGTGCATCTACGAGGGATCCGAGCCCGCAAACGAGTCCAATTTCGTCGGACCCGATGCAGTAGCCGACCCTGGCAATGATGACGGCTGCGCCCCTGGCTTCGAGGGCGTGGGCATGGGCGGAATGGGAGGGTCCCTCTGATGACTTCTTACGCCACGAACTACCATTGTATTGTCACCCTAGTGTATAGCGGCACTGACTATTTGGCCCGATGCGTCGAGAGGCCAGACCTGGTTCACACAGGTGAGACCGTCGAAGAGGCAGTGGAAGGCCTCTCCCAGCTAGTGAGGAACATGGTTCGTTTCCTTTTGGAGCACGGGAGGACGCCGCCAACGGAAGCAACGCCCGAGCAGATTCAGGCCGCCAAAAAAGGCAGTCAGATGCCAGTAATTGACCTACACACAATCAGGTAATCGTAACTCACGAGTTCAGGAAAGGGCGTTCACAATAGGGACGCCCTTTCTTAATTTTAAGGACCCTCAAAATTGAGAAACTCACACCCTCGTGGACACCCTCAGCTGGCCCATGAGCGAATTGGTTACGCGCACCCCAGCCAGCTCGACCCCCACGGAGTACCACCATGGGCCAGGCCCTAGGGTCGTGATCACGCTGACGGGCAGGTCCACCTTCAGTTTTCCCGTAGAGTCGTTCCATACGATGGACCCCGAAGCGGGGGGACTATCGCTGTGCCATGTGACGAGAGGATTGCCTGGAGTGCCCAGAGCCAGGACCGCTACGGTCCCCGTCAGGCTGACCCCACTTGGCGGGGCAATGGTGATAGTCCCCATGTCCAGTGGATCTCCTAGGTATACGTCGTACCTCGGTCCCATGATTATTGATCCTCTCCGTGTGTGTAGTTCGTGGTGTTGGCGGTCGCTGAATAGATGGCCCTGGCCGCCGTAGCGGCATAAATGGACCGAAAGATTCTGTCCGTCCCGCCAAAGCCCACAGAAGGAACGCCAAAAGCCTCAGCAGAAGCGAGTCCAAAAGTGGAAATGCCGACTGGGCCAGAGCTGAGGGCGGGGCTGCCAAAAAACTCACCTGACGTAATGCCAGAGGGGGCCAGCGCCCAGGCATTGAGCCCAATTGTGTGAACCCCAAAAATCTCTGACGACGCAATCCCAAAAGCAGCGAGGTTGATCGGGCCAGGAACGACAACATCGGAGCCAAAAGCCTCAGCAGAAGCAATTCCACTTGGAGATACAGATACTGGGCCAGGATTGAGCTCCGCCGCTCCGAGGGCCTCATCAGTCGTGATACCCGAGGGCTGGACAACTGAGATCCCAATACCAACGATTGGGTCTCCAAAGACCTCCTCTGAAGAAACACTGCTTGGTGTGACACTGACAGTACCCTCCGTGAGAGCTGGATCCCCAAAGGCTTCATTGCTTGAAATGCCCGAAGGATTGAGAATAAGACCTGTACTAAGGACAGATGTCCCAAAGGCTTCTCCAGAGGGGATCCCAGCGGGACTGAGATCTAACTCTCCAACGCTAAGGGTGACTGAACCTAAGGACTCTGTAGAAGAGATCCCTGGAATAACTATGGAAACAGAACCAGGACTTAAAACAGGAGATCCAAAGGTTTCTTGGCCAGTGAGCCCAGATGGGGCCAGAACAAGACCTTGATTGAGCGTTGGACTTCCGAAAGCAGCCTCCGAGGTAATGCTGCCAGGGAGCACCTCAACGAGACCAGCACTTAAAGTGGGTAACCCAAATGCCTCCGAAGACGCCACCCCTGCAGGGGTTAAGACAACCCCCGTGCTAAGGACAGTTGAACCAAAAGCTTCAGACGACGGGATACTAGAAGGGGATGCCGACACTAGCCCGGGATCGACGTTAGGACCGCCAAAGGCTTCTTGACTCGTTGTACTACTAGGTGAGACAGAGAGCCCACCACTACCGGGGTCAAGCTCAGTAGCCCCAATAGTGGGATCGCTCGGTCGGTCTTGCCCCAAGGCGTCGGTCGTGATGCCGAGGCCAGATAGGTCATACCCTGACCCCGCGAGCCCGTCCGTGTCGGCTGGATCTGTATTCAGATCGTCATTTGCCAGATCTACAAACGGATCGCTAATATTGAGAATATTATCCGACCCTGGGCACGAAGCCTGATTGGTCGCATTATTTGATGCAGTCAGACTACCCGAGGAGTTAAAAGCACTGGTAGCCGCGTACAGGATATTGTTTCTGACAACAGCTGAGGCAGAGCTCTCGCAGCGTACGCCGTAATCTGCTGATATGGAGCTAAAATACGCTTCGCCTGCGCCCGCCGGATTGCCGAACAGTAGGCCGACTTCGGGCCCCGTGATAGCAGTATTAACCGTCAGTGTGTTGATACCGTTAGAGGTAACACCACTATAGCCGGTCAACTCAATGAAGCAGCTATCAACTACAGAATTGTCACCCCCGGCCCCCAGGTGAACTGCGTGCCAGAGCACAGAATCTAAAATTTGAAGGCCTTCGAGTCGAATGTACTCGGTATAGACCCCCACACGGTCAATTACGGCTAGGGTGTCATCCCGCTCTAGAGAATGTCTGTTCGCAGAGTCAGTCCTCAGAACTGCATAGCGGGTCGCATCTGTGGTGCCTGAAGTTATGTCAAAGCCTGAGTCAGGCGATGACGACCAGTCACCCTGATACTCACCGATTGCTACCACATCGGCAGAGACTAGGTCTCCCCCCTCCGCTGCCCACCAGGCAGAGGCGGAGGCGTAATCATAAGACCCGCCATCGATACCAATGGTGCTAACTTCGACTGTTGCCATTTCGACTCTTGAACTGCATACCTACATTATTGCCAGCTCTCGCCGAGAGGAGTGCGGCCTTTTTTGTAGCTACATCCGCTTCGAGCAAAGCCAGAGCGGCGGCATGACTCGCAGCTACCGCCTGAGCCGCCGCGACGCTCCCGCCACGTGCCAGTACCTGGTCTGGCTCAGACTTGAGGGCCTGAGCCTTCTTTTTTGCGAGTCGATAGGCCCTATAAGCGACAACCTCAGCAGACTTCGAATTTCTTAGGGCGGCCTGTTGAAGGCAAGGAAACGGAGTCTGGCCCACAGCTTGGTTGAGTTCTTGGAGCGTCGGAGCCGAACCCACAGAATCTAAGTCGAGGTACCAGTGGCCAGCCGGGTTTGCGTCCCCTTGTGCTGAGGCACTGCTAGGCAGCACAAAGTCCACAGGGACCTCGACCCAGGCAAAACCGGGGAACGTCTCGGCCTCGCCTTGGGGCATTTCGAGCGGTTGGACCCTGATCATTAGACCGTCTGTCGCCCGTACCAGTAAAAATGCCATAAAAAATTCAGAGCTTGAAGATTTTATTGGCTCCAGAGTCCCAAGTAACGGAAATGTCTCCACCATTGGGGGTCACAGGCAAGCCCGTAGCAGTATCGATGTATGCAATAAGCAGCGAGGTACTCTCTACGCCCGTGTGCTTGTAGAGAACGACGGCTTCGACTGTCGCTCCTGAAACGGCCGAGAAGGTCACGTCAGCAGCATCGGCTACGCCCGCTGTAGTAGTCTTGGTTCCTAGGGAAGCAGAGACGGCCACACGAGCACCAGCTGCGATGTCGTCTAGAGCCGCATGCGTTGCGAGATCTACTGTGTACGTACCGGTGTCGACGAGGATGGCCCTGATGTCGTCAGTAGCCCAATCAATAGAGCCGGTCAGGAAGGCCTCACGGCCCAAGTCATAGAGTGCATTTGCCATGACCTGGCAAATGAACAAATGCATTAGGAGCGATGATTCACGCCACCTGCGCTACGGAGACGACATTGAATTGGTCCCCAAACAGACTGGATATCGAGAGGGTGCCCGCCGTCGCATAAGGCGTAAACTTGATCCTCGATGCGCTCGGTGTCGAACTCACTTTGATCGCGTAGGCGGCCGAGATGGGAATCAGTTCAGAGGTGGTAGTCGACCCCCGAACTCCTGGAGCAAAACAAATACCACTGCCGCCGACCTCTAAATTCAAGGAGCCCATGACGCCAGCGGTGGCCGATGAAATCGTGACCAATGCCTGCCAGGTGACGATGTAACGCCCGCCCGATGGGCATTCAATTTGATTGCCCGAGACGATGGAGTAGCCGTCAGGGTTGCCGATGTTTGCCCCTGTGCTGAGTACGGACAGAGCTACGGGCGAGGCCGATCCCGCCGCAATTTGGAAGGTCGCTGAGGACAGCGCGTCCTCCAAAACCGTGAGGCGTGCATCGTTCTCGGCGGCGCGTAAGGCCGCGTACTGCGTACGATCTGCGTAAGTCTGGAGGATCGTCTGCATGACCGCGTCTGAGCGCGAATCAGAGCCATGGGGGGCCTTCGGGGCCGGGAAAGTATCTGTCGGGGTCAGGTCAATGGGCATGCCCTAGCAGCTCGACCAAAAGATTAATTCATTGGTCGAGCAGCCTCATACATGAGGATCTGCATCACGGGCGGGCCAAGGACGGGCAAAACCACCCTCTCACGACGGATGGGCTCGGCCCTCGTGCGTCACACCGACGACCTGATCGGCTCACGCGATTGGTCGGGGGCGTCCCGCGAGGTGGCGAGTTGGTTCGGGCATCCAGGGCCCTGGATCATCGAGGGCGTGGCCGTTCCCCGCGCCTTACGCAAATGGTTAGCGGCTCATCAGGGCAAGCCTTGTGATCGCGTCATTGTACTAACCAAAGCTTACACAACGCTAACGGCTGACCAGCGGACGATGAGTCAGGGCGTCAACACAGTGTGGCGTGAGATTCAGACCACCCTGAGAACGCGTGGCGTCGTCGTGGAGGTGCGGTAATGGCCGATCCCCGCCCTAGCCTACGGCTCCAGCTCCATCCTGGCGTTCCTGCCGCAACCAAGTGGGACATGCCCAAAGTGGTGCGGGCCATCGAGGCCCACGAGCGTGGGGAGTTCTACGGCTCGTCACAGCTCGTCATCTCGATGGAGCGAGACGACAAGATCAGTGGAGCCACCGAGGATCGCCTCAATGCATTGACGGGCCCTGGCGCGTCTTCGTTTGGCTTCGGTCCAAGTGACTTTGCATCGGCCAACGAAGTCGACGACCCGCTGATCCCCGAGGTGTCCGCCTGGTGGTACTCGGCCCTGCCCGATGCGTGGGTTCGGCAGACTCTTCACGAGACGATCCACGAGGGATTTTCCCTGAGCTTCGTCGAATGGGAGACGAGCGCTCGAAGTTGGACGCCAAAGAAGCTGCACCACTGGCACGCCTCAGCCGTCCGACGTGACGACGGCAAGGGGATCTATTTCGCCAAGACGAAAGATGGCGAAGTCCCGATCCTTCCAGGGGATCCCAATTGGTTCCTCCATCTACCTCGGGGCGAGCGCTCCCACATGAGCGGGGCCGTGAGAAGCCTTGGCCCGCTCTATCTAGCGCGCTCTTGGGGGTGGCGTGACTACTCACGGTATTGCGAGCGGCACGGCCAGCCGATCATCACGATCAAAGAGCCCACGGGTTCTGATGAATCGGGATCGAAAGACGCCTTCTTCCAGGGGATCAAATCCATGGGCTCCTCTGGTGTACTGCGCCTGCCCCAAGGTGAGGACGGCATGGGCTACGAGGTGGACCTCCTCGAAGCCAAGGCTCGGACCTATGACGCCTTCGACAAGTTTCTAGACAAGATCAACACGTCGATAGCAATCAGGATCACGGGGCAAAACCTTTCGTCTGAGGTCCAGGGTGGATCGTATGCCGCCGCTCAATCCCACTTGAGGGTGCGGAATGACGTCGTTCGAGGAGACGCATCGGCTTTGGCCGACTCCCTACGAGCGCAGATTCTGATTCCTTGGGGCTTCTACAACGTAGCGGGTTTTGAGCCCGAGCGGGCTCCCTGGCCCATGTGGAATCTGGACATTCCCGAGGACTTGGGGGCGCTGGCCACTGCTCAGAACTCAGCGATCTCTACACTGAATACGTTATTGGGGATGCGTGACCTTGAGGGAAACCCGATCCCTGTCGACGTCCAGGCCTATCTGAAGCGCTTCAACATTCCATTGTTGGATGTGTGAGTGTGATGCCCTACGCAGCCCACCACGCGCCATTCCTCGACCGCCTCAAGGCCTGGTCACAGGAACACGAGATCAAGCCTCAGGTCCTCGCACAGAGCGACAGCGGCAAGGGTTCACCCCTGAAGCTATCGGTGATGGGTCCCATTGGCTCGTTCTACTTCGAGTCGATTACCGACAAGCAAGTAGCGCGTGCTTTGGACGAGCACGACCCGAGCGAAATCGACTTGAGCATTAATAGCCCTGGCGGGGACGCCTTCATGGGCACGGCTATTTACAATTTGCTCAAGAGCCATCCCGCCCACGTCACCGTACGAGTCTTAGGAGAGGCGGCCTCGGCCGCTGGAATCATCTCTCAGGCGGGCGACCGCGTCATTATGGGCACGGGATCCATGCTCATGGTGCACAACGCCTGGTCGATCACGATGGGATCTTGGCGTGACCACCGCGCCTCGATAAACCTGCTCAGGAAGGCCGACCAATCCCAACTGGATATCCTCACGAGCCGCTCCAATCTCACACGGGAACGACTCAGCACCATGCTGGATCGGGAGACTTGGATCACGGCGGATGAGGCCATCCAGTGGGGTCTAGCGGATGAGCGGGCCGATGGGACGAGCCAGGCCCCCACTCCAGCCGAGCAAGATCTCCCTGATCCTCCTGCTGATCCAGCGCCCGCCGCCCTGGCATCAAAGCGCGTCCTAACGTCATTAGATCGTGAGGGACTTCGTCCGATTGGGTCGCTTTTTCATTTGTGAAGCCCAAAAGGGCATGGACGAACTACTCGATCTACTCGGCGTGAAGACCAAAGAGGAGGGCATCAAAGTCCTTCAGGCCTACACCCGCACCATCAATGCCCTGACCGAGGCTACGGGAACTCAGGATCCTGGTCAGGTTGTGGGCGTTGTCTCCGCTTGGAAGTCCAGCGTAGAGCGTGAAAAGGCTCTTTCGGCTGAGCTTTCGGCGCTCAAGGCCACGCAAGCCAAGGCCGAAGCCTCCACTCTATTGGATGGCCTCGTAGCTGAAGGACGACTGGAGCCCGCTGCACGCGCCAGCATGGACAAGCTCTACGACGAGTTTGGGATCGGCGCTCTACGTGCCGCTGCATCCGCTCTGCCCGCAGCCTCAAAGGTCAAGGCAGAGGCCCCGAGCCCTGCACCGTCGCCCTCTGCTCAGACGGCCGACGACCTCACCGACGACGAACGCCTGGTCATCAAGGCCACTGGCGCAAGCGTCGAAGACTACCTGGCGAGCAAGAAGTTCGTCGAGGCCAACCGCCAGGGCAACTCTATCACGCTCTAACCAGCGCATAACGATTACTAAGGAAACTAGTCATGACTGCACTATCTGCTGCTCGTAAAGATCCCAAGTACGGCGCTGGACCTGTCCCCGTACGATTCTCCGTCCCGCTTCAAGCGGACGCCGTCGTATTCCAGGGGGGTCTCGTATGCGTCGACACCTCTGACTCACGCCTCGGGGTCCCTGGCGCCACCTCCACGACGCTCATTCCTGCGGGAATTGCCCTCGAATCAGTGGACAATACGGGCGGAGTTGACTCGGCCCTATCGGTCGAAGTCGAGGCGGGAGCGTTCGTTTTCGAGAACCTCGGTGCTGACGCCGTCGATGCCGCTGACCTCTTCGCCACTGTCTACATCGTGGACGACCAGACCGTGGCGGCCACCAACGGATCCAGCTCTCGCTCAGCTGCGGGAACGCTCGTGGGCTTCGATGGCGCCAAGCCCATCGTCTACATCTCGCCGGTCTAATCAGCGGCTAACTAGGTAAGGAAACAGGCAATGCTAATTACTCCTACAAATCTCAGCGCCCTGAACACTACATTCGTCGGCGACTGGCGGAAAGGCTACCAGGCCGCAATTGACATCGCATGGTGGGCCCAGATCGCCATGAAGGTGAACTCCACCACGAGTCAGAACGACTACGGGTGGATCGGGGACATTCCCAAGGTTCGTGAGTGGATCGGTGAGCGCATCGTCCGAGATCTCTCGGCCCACAGCTACACGATCAAGAACCGCCAGTTCGAGCTGACCTTGGGTATCCCTCAAGACAAGATCGAGGATGACGAGCTAGGCATCTACTCGACCATCGCTCAGGGACATGGTCAGGCATTCGGCTACCATCCCAACGAGCTAATCCTGGAAGTCCTCGAAGGGAATCCCGAGTGCTTTGACGGCCAGAACTTCTTCGATACGGATCACCCTGTAGATCCCCACGACGCGAGTAAGGGCGTCTACACGAACCTCTACACGAGCCAGGCTCTGAACCAGGCCAACTTCCTTGAAACCTACGGCGCTATGGGCGCTCTGGTTTCTGAGGACGGCAAGCCTTTGGGCGTGCGCCCCAATTTGCTGGTTGTGCCCACCGCGCTGCATGCGACGGCAAAGACCATCGTCGAGGCTCAGATCGTGGGCGGTGACTCGAACATCACGTTCGGCATGGCTCAGATCCTCGTCATTCCTGAGCTGACCAGCGCAACCACGTGGTACCTCATGGACACGAGCCGCCTGATCAAGCCGTTCATCTTCCAGGAGCGTAAGGCCCCGACCATCGTGGCCAAGGATCAGGACGCCGATGAGGACGTACTGAAGTACGGTGAGCACAGGCTCTATGGAACCAGCCGTGGAAACGCGGGCGTCTCGCTTCCCTTCCTCGCGTCGAAGAACACTGCATAACAATCTCTCACCTGATTAGTTAGCGGATAGAAGGAGCAGCAAGTGGAAGTCACGGTAACGTGCACCAGACAACGGGGCTTTTGGAGGCTAGGGCGATTCTGGCCCAAGAGCCCCGTCCTCATGGAGTTGAGCGTTGAGGATGTGGCTGTCCTTCAGGCTGAGAAGCTTCTCAAGGTCGAGATCATGGAGCCGCCCACCAATGCGCTCGACATCGTAAAGGGTCTTCATAATGTGAAAATCCCTGCTCGACCCAAGAAGAAGTCCCCAAAAAAGACGGCGAAGAAGGTAGCAACCATGAGCGACCCAAGCCCCGAGCCACCTCGACAACCCACCGACGAGGAGTTGGCCGCTCAAGGAAAATACAGGATCAAACCACCTCCCTTCGATACTGAAGAATACAGTGAGGAGATATGAGGGCTCCTAAGCAGGGGCCCTTTTCTTTTGGTGAGCGCGCTAGGGCATGGCTCAAACGCTCTACGCCACCCTCGCGGACATTCAGGATCTAGGCCTCAGGTCGATCAATGATCGAATCGACAAGGGACTGATTACTGCCGACCAGGTGGACAAGGCCCTGGCCACCGCATCGAGCGAAGCAGAGGGCTACCTCTCTACGCGCTACACTCCTCCATTCACGTCCTGGCCTGACTCGCTCAGGTCCCACGTGGCTAGGATTGCCGCCTTCCTGCTCCTTACGCGGACGGGATACGCTCCAGGAGCCGAAGGGAATGAGCTGATCATGTCGGGGCACGACATGGCCATTTCTTGGCTGGAAAAGGTCGCAAGTGGGCGGGTGACTCTGCCCCTCAATACTACGAGCCAGAGGCCCCTCAACGTCCCACAGGTCTACTCTGAGGCCGAAAGAGGGTGGCCCCGTGCCTAGTGCGAGGTCGCAGAATGCAGCCGCTCACCGTGAGCTACGCGCCTTCCGGAAAAAGCTAGAAGACGGCGTATCGCGTGCTTACGAGCACGCCTCAGAGGTTGCGGGAGAGAAGCTCGTGGAGCTGACCCAAGCGGGTTTTGAGCTTCAGCGGGATCCCCACGGCAAGAAGTGGCGAAGGAAGAAAAAGCCCGACGGTCGTAAGATCCTACACGGCAAGACGGGCGACCTAAAACGCCTATGGGAAGCTGAAGCCTCACGAAGAGCCATCAAGTTAGAGTCCCCCGTGAAGTATTTCGGAGTCCACCAGAAGGGCAACGCCACGCATCCACGGCGGGCCATGGTTCCCTACAAGGGCCTGCCAAAGAAGTACGAAAAAGCTCTGGAAGAGATCTTCTTCGGTGAGCTGGAAAGGCTCTTCAAGTGATCACTTTTGACGAGGCCGTGGCTCTTCTAAAGGCCAACTTCGACGACCGATTGGGCTCAAATACGGTGGAATTCATCGTGGGAGAGACGGCGAGGAATGAGCACAACTCCCCTCGATCCGTGGCATTCGTGGGCTCATCTGGCCGCTTTGCTCCCCTCGATGAATCTGGCGGGCCTATTCCGTACGTCACAGACTCCGCGGACTACGCGGGCCAGCCGCTCATGCTGCGGAACTACGACACTGAGATCGACGTGTGGGGAGCCGATGCGGAGGAGGCCGACGCACTGCTGAGAAATGTCGTCAGAACTCTCTACGAGGTTCTCGGCCCGCGTGGTCTTGAGATGGGGTCGTGGGAAGAACTCGAAGCCGATTCCATTCAGCGGGACGGCGTCGTCATTCGCCTCGAATGCATGATTAAGACCTACGTCCTCAGCGAGTGGGATCAACTCACCGTCACAATCACGGAAGCAACTCACAACCACCCTGAGTCGTCGTTCGACGATGCGAATATCCTTTGATGCGTCGCCTCTAGGCGATGGCTGAATCAATCGAAGAAGTCGGCACTCCCACTTCCAAGGCCAAGAAGGCCGAAAAGCAGGCTCCAACAGGACTAGCGCCCGTCAGTGAACACAAGGCCGCGCTGCCCAAAACTAAGCGTTTTCTACACGCAGCGGCCAGCGCTCTGCATGGCTGGCACGAGTTCCAGCACCACAACGGCGAGGAATTGAAGCTCACCCCCGAGGACTACCAAAAGGCCCTCGATGCAGCTGCGTACCGTGACCCCGAGAGGGGTCGCTACGTGCCGCATGCGCCCGCTCTGTCGCCCTCGAAGTTCGAGCGCGTGGCCCTCGCAACCAAGGAGCGAGAGACGGCAGCCAAGTCCGCTGAGTTCGAAGCAACGAAGCGAGAACAACTCAAGAAAGCACGCCTCGAAGCCCGTCAAAAGGCCATGGCCCAAACCAACAAGGGGAGGGCTAGCTAATGGCCTACGTTCCTAATCAGCAACTCACTGTTGTGGACCCTGGACTTGGGCTCGTGCCCGAAGCCGCGTCCACGTACGCATACTTCGGCACCTCATCGAGCGGCACGGTGGACGAACTCGTCTACTACAACTCGAAGAAGGCCGTAGTCGACACGCTTGGCCAGGGGCCCTTGGCTGAGTCCCTCTGCACGCACTTGGCTATTGCAGGTGGACCCGTCATTGGCATCAAGGTCGATGAAACGGGTAACGAGGGGACAACCACGGTGGGGACTCCCGTCCGCGTGGGCTCTGCTACGGGGACCATCACGCTCGCGGGCGATCCCTACGATGCCTACGAAGGTCTACTAGAGATCACTTCCACAACTGAGTTCCGCTACTCGCTCGATGCTGGTGCATCCTACTCGCCCTCCATCCTGATCCCCTCGGGCCTCTCGTATGTGATCCCAAATACGGGGGTTACGGTGACGTTCGTCCCTGGCGCGGGTCCCACGACCTGGCAGGCGGGCGACGTTCTGCCGTTCACCACAACGGCCAACCACTACGACGTATCGGCTCTGGCCACGGCCATGCAGATCCTGATCGATTCGAACGAGGAGATCGCGGCCGTAGTCCTCACGGGTCAGGAAGCGGACACGAGCGACGGGGCCACCATGTTTGCCGCTCTGAGCGCTCACATGACGAGCCTCAGCAACGTTTTCAAGTTCTGTGGCGCATTGGTCGACTCTGGCTCAGCGGTCAGTGGCTCCAGCTACGACTTTGCGACGACCAAGAGCGACCTGGTCAACTCGATCAACGCACGGATCGGCATCTGCTTCTCAGACATCCGCATGGTGTCGCAGAAGCCCATGACGGGTTGGGGAGTCATCAAGCGGCCTTTCCGTGACATTGTCTCAGCGTGGGCGGGCGCTCAGCTTATCTCCACGCACTTGGGTCGTTTCGCATCGGGCCCACCGCCCGCGCTCGTCTCGGCGAACTACGACGAATACAAGAACGGGCAAGGCATGTCCGCTGCTGGCTTTATCGTCCCGAGGACGTGGCCAGGCGCGGGCGGCATCTACATCAATCGTGGCAACCTTCGTTCGCCCGTCGGCTCTGACTTCCAGATTTGGCCATTCCGCCGAATCATGGACACGGCATGCGACGTGACGGCCAAGGCCTTGCAGCCTTTTGCCAACACGAAGATCCGCGTGGACGGCACTGGAAGGATCGATCCCAAGGAAGCGGCGAGGATCGAATCACGGGTCAACAACGCTCTCAGCGAGACGCTCAAGACCCCCACGGACGCTGAAGGAAACAAGGGTCACGTCTCTGAGGTCCTCTACCGCGTCGATCTGGAAGCCAACGTCCAGGCCACCAACCGCGTATCGGGCAACGTTGCCGTTGTCCCCGATGGCTACGCCGAAAAAATCCTCACCGCCTTGGGCTTCGCTGCCACGGCTGAATAACGGAGTTATCATGGGACTACCTCTAATTAACGGTCAAGCGTACGACTTTGCTCAGGTCGAGATCACTCTACCTGGCGTGGGAATCGTGCCGCTCCAGGAAATCAGCTACTCGGACTCCCTGGACTACGGGGAGCTTCGAGGCTCTGGCTCTGCGGGGATCCTCGCTCTGACGGGCGGTACCTACTCGGGTGACTGCTCGTTCACCTGCGAAAAACAGGTCTTCAATCAGTTTCTCAAGGGCCTCTCAGTTGCTGCCCCCGCAGGTCAGATCAACCTCTTCGAGTTCCCGATCAGCGTTACCTACGCACACCCGCAGAAGCCCCTGATCACCGATGTGATCCAGGGCTGCAAGTACGGGGGTGGCGAGTCCAGCGGCTCAGGTGGTGCCCCTGACGCTCTGGTCGTGCCTGTGACGCTGAAGATCAAGCGCGTCCTTTGGGGAGGCACCAACGTACTCGGACCCCTCGCGGTCTAATTCACGAGAGACAGGAGCAGATCATGAGTGAACAAGTAGCAAAGAAGCCCTCAGTGGAGGAGCGGCGCAAGGCACGAGCTGAGCGCCAAAAGGCCAAAGAAGCCCAACGAGAAACCGAGCGCAAGGCCTTCGAGGCAATGATCGCCGAGCAGATGGAGGACGTAGCCGACTTGGTTGAGGCATTTGAGGATGCTGGCGAGAAGGTCACCGTTCTCACCTACAAGACGGATTTCGGCGTTGTGGCCGTGCGCCAGCCCAGGGCCGTGGTCATGCATCGTTTCCGCTTGGAAATGAACAAGACCAAGAAGGCCGACCTCATGACGGCAACGGATACCTTGGTTGTCGATTGCCTTATCTATCCCTCGCAGGAAGCCTTCCAGGCCATCGTCCAGAAGCTTCCCCTCCTACCTGAATCTATTGGGACCGACCTCATTGCAGCGGCAGGAGGCGGCCAAGAAGCGTTGGGAAAAGCCTAAGCGATGCCCAATCCGACTTGGTCACGGCAACGGATGCCCTCTTGGCTCTCTTCGGATGTGACCTCTCTGACGAGAGCTACCAGGGGGCCTTGCTCCTAGCCGATTACATCCTTCGGACGGGCGTCCAGCGAGACAAGGCCGAAGCCAAAGCCGCCGAGCGAATGAAGGCCAAAAGGTAAGCGGTCCAGTTAGTGAGTTGAGATGCCCAAAGCCAAGTTCGTAACCCAAATGATGGATAAGCTGACTGGCCCTGCCAAGAGCATGGCCTCAGCTGTCGGCAATTTGGACAAGAAGCTTGCGGGTATCACGAAGTCCAAAGCCTTTGGCAAGATCGACAAGCTAGGCGGGGCCATGACCTCAGGGGTCAAGGGCCTTGCCGTAGGCGCGGGTGCCGCTGTGGCCGCCGTGGGTGGTTTGGTTGCGGCCGTCTCACACGTCTCGGGTGAGGTCGACATGTTGGGCAAGCGAGCCGCCAAGCTTGGGTTTCCCATCGAGGAGATGCAGAAGTGGGGCTTCATTGCCTCTCAGTCGGGCGTTTCCACCGAGAAGTTCGACAAGGGCCTGGACAACTTCGCCAGATCCCTCGGTGACGCCAAGAACGGGCTAGGACCGCTTAACTCACTCCTCAAGAAGTCAGCGCCAGGGTTCCTCGAACAATTGAAGAACACCAAGAACCTCTCAGAGGCGATGGATCTGTACACGGCAGCAATGAGGAACGTGAAGGATCCCACCGTGCGGGCCTCACTTGCCGCCGCTGCCTTTGGTGGAGCTGGCAAAGAGATGGTCATGATTGCGGCCAACTCGGCCAAGTCGATTTCCGAGCTGAAGAAGCAAGCGGAAGAAAACGGCCTAGTCACCCAAGAGCAGGCGGACGCAGCTGCGAAATATAACGACGCCATGGATCGTCTGGAGCGGACCATGAAGGCCGTCGTGGTGGACGCGCTCATTCCATTCACGCCTGCCTTGGAGAATGCAGCCAAGAAGCTCAGGGAATTCATTTCCGAGAACCAGATCGCCGAGCGTGTGGGCAAGGCCGTGGGCAAGGCCATCCAATGGGTCACCGAGCACGTGGAAGAGATCAAGACGTGGGCTAAGTGGGTCGGTTACGGGCTCGGCGCATTCCTGGCCCTCACTGCCGTGGTCAAGACTGTTGTCCTCGTGATGCAGGCCTTGGCCATCGCGGGCAAGGTCTTCGGCGTCTTGAAGGCGGGCTTCGGCATCGTCGTGGCGATTGGCAAGTTCCTGGCCGTAGCGGCCACCTCTATCGGCCTGGTGCCCATCCTCATTGGTGCTGCCGTCATCGGGACCATCGCTCTAATTTGGTATTTCAGGGACGAGATCGGCGCCTTCTTTGTGGCTCTATGGGGATACATGAAGAAGGCCGCCATGGCTGTCTACGAGGCCATGGGAGCCGTCGGGAAGGCCATCATCGAGGGCGCATCGGCTGCCATCAAGTGGCTTTCAGAGCTACCCGAGAAGACGTGGGGATTCCTCACGGGCATGGCGGCCAAGATCGTCTCGGCCATCCCCGAGCTAGTAGCGGGCGCTAAGTCAATCGGCACGAACATCATCGAGGGTATCGTCTCGACGCTCTCACCGACGGCTATCATTCAGCGCGTCAAATCGATGGGTAAAGCGGTCATCTCGGCAGCCAAGGATGTATTCGGCATCAAGTCGCCCTCGAAGGAGTTCGCCTACGTGGGGCGGATGAACGCCGAAGGCATGGCCCAAGGCATGGAACAGAAGGCACCCGTAGCGGCCAAGGCTTCCAAGTCGATGAGCCAAGAGGTCGTTACGGCCGCTCAGAACCCCAAGGTAGCCGCTTTGGAAGTGCCCGTGGCCGTCACCGCCATGCCGAGCGCTCACCAGGAAATCCTGGCTCAAGCGCCAGCAAACACCAATGCCGCTCCCGCCATGGCACCGCCCTCCATTGATCGATCCGTCACTCATGGGGGCAACGTCATTCACCTCAGCGTGGAGTTCAATTTCAACGGGTCGGGCACGACGAAGGCCGAAGCCGAGAAGGCCGCCGACATGGCCCTGGACGCGCTCATGGGCAAACTCGAAGCCTTGGAGGTTGCCGTATGAGTTGGGAGACTGCTGGCAACCTATGGGATCACTGCTGGATTGGGGATAACCACCTCCCTGGCGTTGCCGTCGTTACGGGTGGCGTAGGCCGCGCTCTGGACATTCAGAAAGCCAAGGGGGCCGATGGTTTCAGCACGACGGACAATGGACTGGAGGTAGACGATCTAGTCCTCACGCTTCAGTTCGTCGCCAGCCAAATGGCAGACGTGCGGAAGATCCTGGCCGAAATCACACCAAAGGAAGGCACGAAGCGAGCGCCCTATGAGATCCTGCACGAGGCCACCAATCTCCTCGGGATCAGGACGGTGGATATCAAGCACGTAGGGATCCCCACCGTCTCGGGTGGCATTGGACAGGTGCAGATCACGATGGTCAAGCACTACGCCGACACTCCTCCTGTGCCCAAAGCGGCCAAGAAGGTCTCGGCCAATGCGGGCCTATCCGATTCCGTGCTCCTGGCAAATTCAGATGACGACGAGGTCTTGGCATCATGACGACGGTTTACATCACCGACTCGGACAAGAGCCTTCCCGATGCTTCTCTCTCCTTTGATGGGGAGACATACACATTTGCCATCACGGGGCTGACTGGCCTCGTGGAACTGCCACGCCTTCCGCGCGCGGATGAGACCGAGAGAGGGATCATCTCACTCGACCCGCCCACGGTGCAAGCAACGGACACACGAGGCATGGAAGCCCTGATGCTCCAAGCACTTGAAGTCGTCACGCCAGATGAACACCTCATGAGCAAGGACCCCGATCTAGGGCGCTACGTCTACGATCCGACCCACCTCATGCTGGCCCACATCACGAGGGTATTCCGTCGACTTCTCTGGAAGCTGGAGCCCCCCGCATGATCACGCTCAATGGCTATCCGATCCTCTCGCTTGAACTCATCGAATCCAAGCAAGGGAACTGGATTTGCGATGTGGAGGCCAAGGTTCCTGAAGAGGAAAGCGTGGACTCGGTCACGATTGACTTCGAGGGCGCTACCTATAGCGGCGCAGTATTCCGTGGTGGCCAAGAGGCGGGACGCTATCGTGCTCGGGTCGTGGGCGGCAAAGGCGGCCTCACCAAGGACGTGGAAGCACGGTTCTATGGCTCGACTACTGCGGGCCAAGTCCTCAATGATTTGGCCACGGACTCGGGCGAGAAGCTATCGAACCTCATCGGCCCCGAAGTGAAGTCATTCAGTTTATCGCGCTGGCTTCGGCCTGTGGGCAATGGCCGCAAGGCCCTAGGCGATCTGGCCACGGCCTTGGGCATGACGTGGCGTGTTCTACGAGATGGGACGCTGTGGATCGGCACGGATCGCTACGAACCCGTCACACCCGAAGACTTCGGCGCCCGCATACTTTCCCCTGACGCACTCCATGGCTCGGTCGAATCTGCTCCCGATTGGCCAGGGGTGCGTCCAGGGGTCTTATTTCTAGACCGTAAGGTGGCCAACGTGGTCACGACGGTCAGAGAGGGACGGCTCCGTCAGATCGTTTACTTCGAAGATGAATCTAGGCCGCTCGGAAAGCTCGGGGCTATTCTCTCTCGCCTGGTTGAGTCCATCGTAGGCAGGCGCATCGACTACGCTCAGAGCTACCCGTGTAGCGTCGTGAAGCAGAGCGGGGACCTCCTCGATGTTGTCCCCGACAACCCCAAGATCAAAGGCGACGGTCTGACCAAGCTACCAATCAGGCATGGCGTCCCTGGCATGCGTGTCGAGGTAACCAAGGGAGCGCGTTGTCGAGTGCGATTCGACAATGGCAACCCGAGTGAGCCCTACGTGGCCCTTTGGGACTTTGCGGCGGGAGACGTGACCCTCATCGAGATAGGTCAGAACGCGGACTACGTGGCCCTGGCAGGTCTCGTGGCGGACCAATTCGACCAAGTGAACCAAGACATCACTGACCTCAAAAACCAGACTTACACGGCCATCAATGCCGTGGGAGCAGGCACGGCCGCCAATGGTCCCGCAGCGGCTACAAGCTTCCAGAGCGCCACGGCGGCCATCCCCTCAACTCCTGGCGACGTAGCTTCAAGCATTTTTAAAACCGCGTAGATATGGCTACCGACTACGGCACCGACTTTGCTCAGAGTAGCGGGGATTTCCTCCCTGGCTTTCCTACGCAGAGTGGGCCCGCGCTCATCATTGAGGATCTGGTGCGTCGTTACGAGACCCCTAACGGTTTTCTATACACGACGATTGAAGATGATGAGCGTAGCTACCCGTGGGATCCTAAGATGGAGGACTACGGCTACGACCTTCGGGCGCTCATCGGCAAGAGGATCAGGTCCGTCGACTACGAGCAAAACCGCATTGCAGCCGAAGCCCTCAAGGACGAGCGCGTCACAGAGGCATCCTGCACCGTGACCCCTTCAGAGAATGGCTCAAAGCTCCAAATCGATATCAGGATCGAGGCGATTGGCCTCCCGCCGTTCGACTTCGTGATCATGGTCAGCGAGTTGGGATTGGAGACCTTCTTCGGCTCCTAAATGTGGGGTATGCGATTTTCACACATCCTGAGTCGCCGACCGTTGTGGGAAAATCCCATAACATACAAAGGGTGGGATTTTCCCACCTTTTTAGTCCGCCGCATTTCCTCTTTTGAGCCGCCTCATGCGTGGCTCAGATCCCCATCAATCGGCTCGTTCAGCCCCTCAAGCGTGAAGAGGTTCTTGAGGACGTAATCGCGCTCGGCAATCTGCTGAAGCTCAAGGCGTCGTCATGGAGCGGGCCCGCTCGCTTCGTCTTGATCGCTCTGGCCGAGATTGGCTCCAGGATCACGAACCACACGGCCAAGATCGCGTCCTCTGGCTACCTGGACACGGCCGTGGGCAATGCCCTGACCCGCCGTAGCAAGTCGAACTACGACGAGGATCGGATCGTGGCCGTGCGGGCCAAGGGCCGCCTACACATCTCGGACACGGGAGGCGTGGGCCCCATCACGATACCAGCGGGGACTCGTGCATTTGCCCCCGCCTCCTACCCCGACCTTCGGTGGGTCAACGAGTCCGAGATCAATATCACGCTGGACGCCACGGACGTGGAAGTCACGGTCCTGGCCGAGATCGCTGGCTCACGTCACAACGATGTCCCGAGCTACGACGAGTGGGAGATCAATCCCTCCATTGCTGGGCTCACTGTCAGCAACCCCGATATTGGGATCACGGGGACGTGGCTCACCGTCGAGGGTGTAGACGAAGAGTCCGATCCCTCACTGAGACAACGTGACCGCGACAAGTGGGCAACCCTAGGCGGCAATCCCCCGAGCGCCGCCTACGACTTTTGGGCCAAATCGGCCACGGACTCAAACGGCGATCCCGTCGGCATTACACGCGCTCATACGACGGCCGATCCCCCTGGTGACGGTACCATCAACGTCTACGTAGCGGGCCCTACGGCCACGGCTAGCGGCCCTCAAGTCTCGGACGTTCAGGACTACATCGATGCCCGCAAGAGCCCCACAGCGGGCCCTACAGTGGTCGCAGCGACCGAGGTGGAGACGAGCATCGACCTTGATGTGATCATGCTTACGGGCACGCCAATCACCGAGGCGCAGATCGAGGCCGAGATCGATGCATTCATCAACGCGCTCGATATCGGCGGGAGTGACCTAGGTTCTGGTGGAGTCATCCCGCTTGGCGATTTGGTCCAGCGCATCCGAGACATGCACTCGGGGATCCGCAAGGTCACGGTCAATACGCCGGCCTCTGATCCGACGCTCGATGAGAATGAGGTGGCCACCAATGGCTCACACACGGTGGGGGTCACAACGCTATGAGCTTCGTTGATCCTACGACTCCCCCGTACGGGCCGACCCGCTCTCTATTGGAGCGGATCTCACCCGCGTGGGTCACGCGCTACTTGGGCGAGAGGCTGATTCAAGGCGTTATTGGCCTCCTAGGCGACACGCTCAAGGAATCCACCATGGCCGCCTCACGGTCGGACCTTCTGGCCGAACCCGAGTCGCCCTACGACGCTGTCGAAGCCCAGGGCAAAGACCGCGTCATTGAACGCTACCCCGCCGATACCAATGCCACGTATCGCCAGCGTGTCCTGGGGGCGTGGACCGCATGGGGTCAGAGCGGCGTTACTTCCGCGCTACTCGATCAGGTTTCGAGGTTTGGGTTCCCCAATGCGCTCCTCAAGGTGCCTAGCGATTGGGACGGAGCTAACGGTTACGGCTCGCGGAAGTTCTGGATCATCCTGCCGAGCATCACGGAGGGCTCAGCGGGCGAGGATGAGGTTCGGGCGGTCTTTCGCCTCGTAAACAAGTTTCGAGCCGCTGAGGAGCGCGTAGCCGACGTCGTGGGAATCCGCACGGGTGGCTATTGGGGCGACGGCGTAGGCGGCACGTGGGGCGATGGAATTGGTGGGACGTGGGGCGATGCCTCAGCGGTCTCTTACAGGAGCGATTTGGTATAATGGCGCGTAAATCCTACTTACTCGATCTTTTGGGGGTCCGAACAATTTCCTCTGACAGCAACGGAACGATGCCGTCGACCCGTGAACTCCACATAGGGGAAAACATGGCGGCTACGTATGATCCCGCGACGGAGGTCGTGACGTTGTCGATTGATTGGGGCACTCTCAGCGAGGACATCTTAACGGCAGCCATTGCTGATGGAGCAGTCACCAACGCAAAATTGAATGCTGACGTGTTCAATGGGTGGGCATTTGATGCCGATTCCATCTCGCGGGTAGGAGGAACAGATCCGTATCTAAGCATAGAAGAGGTCTCGGGCAGTCCATTTACCTTCCAGGACTCAGCAGGCGATCTAGGCGAAATCTACAAGGAAAATGCTTCGGGTAATGTGTTTCTAAGAATCGACCCCAAGCCCCTAGACAACACTTCGGAGGCAAATCTAGACATCTGTCGCCGAACCGATACGAGCGGCCCTGTCCGTGTCCGTGTGATGGTTGGTGATGGGACATTCAATGTCAACCACACACTTGGCGGGAATGTTGATTCTGTACTCTGTGAGAAGAATGGTAACCTCACCGTCGGCACGGTCGGAACCAACAACGCATCGCTGACAGTAGCGGGGAATGCAACGGCCTCGAACAGGGAGGCCAACGGAGGAAATCCAACGGTTTCGCTGTCGGCAGAGGACACAATCCAGGTGTCCTCTCTTGCCGATTCGAGCAACGACAACTTCGACTTTCCGATTGCGGATAATGGCGTCTATTCGGACGGTGTCAGAGTAGTGCTCAGGATGGCCACTGCTGGGACGACGCTAACAGGGTCATTTGCCGTCGATTTTGTCCGGGCTGGTTCTGTGACTCTCGTCGGGTCGGCCGTGCAAGGCGCTACTGGAGACCTCACAGGCGTCACAGTTGCGATCTCGGGTTCAGCGTCAAACCTGCGGGTTAATGTAGCTAATGCAACGGGCGAAACCCTCAATGGCTACATCCAGCGAGGGGCTGTCAGGAGTGATCTGATCCCATGACATTTGGATCTTTTGCGTCGAGGATCGGTTCGACTGCGCAGTTGGGTGTACCGTTAATCTTTCATCTCGATGAGACTTCAGCAGTTACGTTGGGCGGCTCAAATCTCGGATCAATTAAAGATAATGTGCAGGGAATTGTTTTTTCCTCAACTGGGTCAATCGCTCGTACCGGAGTCACGGAAAACGGCATTCAATGTATCGGCAATTTCTAATCTGGAACGTTGAACAATGCGTCAACAGCTCTCGACACGGCAACTGCTCGCGTTAGACATTTTGTAGTCAACCCGACATCAAATGATTCTGGGCGCTACCTCATGGACTCCTTATCCCCAAGAACCGTCTGTGCTTATACGTTTACTGATTTAGGGCCTGGCCATTACACCGCTGCGGAGGGCTGGAGTGCCAAGAGCGCGACATCTCCTACTGGGTTGCAACTTCTAACATTTGAGGAGTTGGCTAGTACGGTAAATATCTATGCCAATGGTGTGTTGACTCATTCTGCCTCACATTCAATTTCGGCCATTGCAGGATCAACTTACCTGATGGGATCAGGACAAACTGTCGGGAAACTGTGTGAAGTCTCTATACACCGCACTACGGCAGGGTGGAGAGAGGCAGAGACGGGACGTCTATTAGCCAAATGGGGGATTACATGAGTCCTTCAGATTACCCAACGGCACCTGATCACGAAGTCCCTGAGCCCTACGACGGGCAGGAGGCCCCTCTGGGAGCACCGCAATGGTTCCGTGAGGCTCTCGACGAACTGCGCTCCGAGAGATCAGAGATGGTGCAGGCCCTGCGTGAGACGCTGGCTGAAGTCAAGCTACGTGACGAGCGGATGATGACCCTCCTTGAAAACACGCTAAATCAGGCTTTGGCAAACGAAACAAGGCTCAACCGAGTCGAGGACAAGGCTTCGGCCAACGAGCTGGCTATCGCACAGCTCAGGTCTGACTTGGCCAAACTCATGAGGTTGCCATGAGTGGGCCCCTCAGTTTGATTCCGCCGTCAGTGAGGAATGCGGCCACCAAGGTTGTGGCAAAGGATGGTGGGGCCACCGTGACAGTATCTCTACTGACCATCGCGGGGATCGCTTACGGGGCCTACACTTTGGGAGTGAAGCAAGGCGAAGACTCGGGGAAGCGAGAGCTGGCTATTACCCAGATGATTCTCGATCAGCGGAACAAAGACCTTCGAGAGATCCGCAACGAACTCAAGGCACTCAATGTGAAGCTCGACCAATTGAAATAACCATGAAATAGCTCACAACTACTTCAGCGATGAGCATCAAAGAAAGCCCCCCCGATCCCGAAGGACGAGGGGGCTTTCTTGCTTCTAGAACATCGACCCGCCGACCGACCGAATAGAAAGCGAGAAAGTTACGATCCCCGTATTGTTTTTAGTCAATTCCAGGCAGACCCTTCTCACAACCCACTCTCACATAACAAGGAGTTTTGAGGATGGCATACGTTGACGATTTCCTAGGCATCACAATTCCGCTCCCAAGCGTACGAGCCGAGCGCTCAGCAAACGTACTCTTTTCACCGCTGCTAACCCCCGAGGGGCTGGCCCAATACCCGAACTACGCGGTCGTAACAGACGCCGAGAAGCGGTCACCGCTCTACGTGGCGGCCATGATCGACATCTCGAAGCTCACCAACACGAGCAGGACCAACAACTGGAGAACCGACAGTCGCATCGGCCACGACTTCCAGCTCAACAACGACTACTACCGCAACAATCTGTGGGACCGTGGTCACATGGCAATGAGGTCCGCTCAAGCATGGGGTGACACGGGAAGAGAGGCCCAAAAGGCAGCGGACGAGACGTTCTACTACTCTAACTCTTGCCTCCAACACGAGAACCTGAATCAAGACGAGTGGCTCGAACTTGAAGAGGAAATTCTCCACACAAACGATGCAAAGGACGGCAAAGTCATTGTGTTCTGTGGGCCAATCTACGGCGAAGAATCACGCACCATTCGTCCCAGCGGCAGAGAGCCCGCAGAGATCCCCGCAGGATTCTTCAAGGTCATCGTGTTCATCAATGATGGCAACACGACTCCCGCCAAGAAGAGCCAGCTCGATGTCCGAGCCTATATCATGCTCCAAGACGAGAAGGCCCTGAGGGACAAGCGTGGCCGCGATCTCTACCCGCTCCAGCAGTACCAGGTTTCGATTCGAGAAGTCGAAACCCTAACGGGCTTGGAGTTCGACGACGCTATCTACGAAGCCAACCCCATCTTCTTCCATGAGAACGACGACGCACGGAACAACCTTGGCGTCACGTCTTTCCCCGAGCGTGTCGACAACAACGGAAGCTCAGACGTCATCCACAGTGCAGACCAACCCCGTGTTCCCGCGATGGACGACAAGATTGATATCTACATCCTGGCAGCACAGGTGGCACCAAAGGGCGGTGCCGATGAGTGGGTCTCAATCCTGAATCTCAAGAACGACGAGGTCGACCTCAAGGATTGGGTCATAAAGGATCGCATGAACCGCCAGGTCAAACTCACGGGCAAACTCCAACCTGGCGAATCTAAGGTCTTCGCGGGGGCCGACCTGAAGCCCGTGCTCCTTGCAAACAAGGGGGGGCTCATCGTTCTCCTCAACGACAAGGGCGAGCACGTTGATCGCGTCGACTACACGGAAAAGGAAGTAAAAGACGCGAAGGGCAAGGCCTTCCTCTTCCCGAGCTACAGGTCATAGGAAGATGCCCCCCGATCCCAGACGACCAGGAGGCTATTCTGCGGTTTGGCAGCCGAACCCGAGACCCACACGCACTTGGCCCCTCATGATGAACTTGGACGGTCAACCCCAACCCCTCATCATCGGCAAATAGCGGTCAAATGAGGGGTCGTACTCGGCCACACGAGGCGCGTAGATCATCTGAGAAACGAGAAGGGCGAGGCATGCGGCGTAGTCGCAGTGTCGGCCCCCCGTGCCCGCCTGAAGCACGATGGTAGGGGCTCCTCGCGGGGTGATGCGCTTGCGGACCATCAAGAGATCGCTCCTGATGTCCTGATCATGGGGAATGCTGATCTCCCCCTGGATGAACTTCTGACGAAGGTCCTCATACATCTCGTATTTGTTCGATGCGCTCGTCGTAACCAGCTTCAATTTGATCCCCGCCTGCTTTGCCAGCTCCTTGTTGGCGTCGAAATGATACTGATCAGAGGCGCACTCCTTGACCCCATAGCGATCCATGAGTGGTTTCATCTCGCTGAAGATGGTGGCGGGATTGAGCGGGCTCTTTCGGGAGCCAGTCCACTGGGTCGCGTAGGAAACGGTAACTAATCCCTCACGTGAAATGGTGCCGATGCAGAACGTCCACGCATTCTGGCGCGTAGCGGGATCGATGGCAGCGAAGTGGCGACCACCGAGCGGGTCCACCACGTCGTCACCCTCTGCACGCATGGCCGCCTGAATCGCCTCAGCGGGAAAGACGGCATCATCCGTGCCTCTGAACTCCCCGAGGCACTCTGAGCGGAAGTTGTCGAGATCGGAATCGCGTAATTTGCTTACGCGCTCGGGCGTCCACCAGTATGGATTGAGCAAATAAGCGGGGGCACGAATGACGAGAAAGTCCTCAGAGGGCTTGCCAAAGTGTTCTTGAAAGCGGCTGTAAACGTAGCCCGTCGGCCCAATAGGCGAGCCAGGCAAGAAGATCTGAGCGCCTGGCAACATGCGAGCCGAGAGGCTGTCCAATTGGTCCTCAATGTTGATCGCGTAGCCATCGCTACCAGAAGCCTGGCGTGGTGCCTCATCGATGACAGCGCCAGCACACCAACGACTCACGAGCGTGTTGCCCGACCGAGCGCCCGCTACGACCTGAATCTCCACTGGCGCTCCAAATGTGTGCCGAACGTCGAAAGAGGCATGGCGGGGCTTCCCGTGGAGCTGTGGACGTAAGAGCGGGCTACTTTGGAACCCACCTAGGATCTGACCAAAGGTCGAACGCGCTACGTCGACTACGGTGGACAGGACGCTCACGCGGGCACGCTCCCCACGGTGAAGGCGGGAGATATCTGCCCCTGCCAGTGCGGCTTTGGCCGCCACAGCCGAGATCAGGCGGGATTTGCCGCACCTGGCACCACTCAAGAGGATGATGGTCTGAGGCTTTTGCCCTGGCTCAGGCCGAACTCCACCAAAAATGTCAGCCACCCTCGTGGGGCCGAAATCGCGGTAGCGCGGGTCCTCGTAATCCCACAGCTCGTCAGGGATTGGCAGGCCGTCTATGGCCCGACAGATGGCCCGCTGTGCAGGCGTGATCGTGGTCAAGCCGAACGCCTGCGGGTGGCTGAGTAGTAGCTCAGTGGAGATGGGGGGATCGCTGCTCACTCAGGAGCGCGTGCATAAAAAATCGTCCTGATGTGACTGATCTACTTATTGGGCACCTTAGCTGTCCCTATGCGGACGCACACAACACAAAGGAGAAGGCACCATGCCCACCAATCACGACGAAACTAACGACGATGGCAACTACACATTTCCCGTTCGCCTCACTAGCGAGGATCGAGAACTCATCGAAGCCGCCTATGGCACATATGGAGGCAATTTCAGCCGCCATAGGCTGCTCCAAGAGGCCATCCGATGGGCGATGGAAGCGGAAAAAGAAGAGCCAGGGACGCTAGGAGCGAAGCTAGCTCGACCCCGTGGGCGCGGTGCTACTTCTGCCCCGAGGCGGGCGGCAACGCGCCAGAATGCGAGGCCGAAGGCATCCACGGCCCCCGCTATTGACCCTGAAATGAAAAGCGAGATCGACCGCGAGCTAGAAGAGCTGGGGACTAATGTAGCGGACAACCCCTTCCTCTGATGGGGTTATCCTTAGGGTTCACGTTCATAACGATTGCATAATTCGTGAGGGTGGACCCTAAGGAACTCGACTTTATCCGCGGACAAAGTGATCCATACTTGTAGATTTTTCTTGCAGCTCGTCTGCACTGGCTGCATAGTGATCCGCACATACAGGCATACCCGATTCCGCTGCACAGGGCATAGGCAGCGGGGCAACTAGCCAGTCAGCACTGCCGCCCACGTACGCCTCCTACACATCTAGGAGTGATCGACGTGGAGCAGACAGAAAATAGCGGAAAAACAATCGACCTGGCGACAGCGCGTGAGCTGGCCGACCGCCTCAACGTGAGTCTCATGACGACCACGAATTGGATCCGTGAGGGGTGCCCGATCCTGCGCCGTAGGCCCTACATTTTCGACTTTGACGCCGTCCAAGCGTGGCTTCGGGCGCGTGGGGATCGGCCAGGGCCCACGCCTGGTGCGCTGCGCCAGAGGCGCGTGCAGGGCGAGGCAGACGCCAAATAGTCGTTGACCCCCTCGGGAGCACATCCGAGAGGGTCAACTAATTCACAACCATTCAGTCATCAACACAAAGGAGTGAGGCCTGGTAGGGGCCCACTAACCATCATGGAGGTTAAACAATGACGATCAGCAAACACAGTATACACCAGAGCGCTGAGGTGGTCGAGGACATCGACCTGGACGGCATCGATCCCAAGGCCGCATGGCACGCATTCACCGCGGCGTGGCAACGCTACAGTTCCGCGTCGGTCTCATTTCGCTCACTTCCGCATCGTGAGCAGCGGATAATGTGGACGGCCAAAATGGCAAACAAATGGTCGAGTACTCGATCAGCACTCGGTACCTTTCTTCGATCACTGAGCCCAAATGATCGAAGAAAAGTGTGGAAACAAAAAAAGCTCGTCCAAGCATCCAGAGACGAGTCTCACCAGCTCTGGCTAGTAGTGCTCTACGAACGCGAGAAGGACCGCCTGCGGGCATCGACGGAAAAGGGCAAAGCCAGACGCGCCAGGTACGACGCCAAGATCGCCGATGACCCAATCCGGCAAGCAAAAATCCGCGAATACAAAGCTCGTCATCGAGCAAAGATCAAAGCCAACAAGAAGCCAACCTTGAGGATCGTGAAATGACACATCAGACATGCCCGCGGTGCCTTGGCACCGGCCAAATCATCACAGAGGACGGCGCTGCAACAACGTGCCGATGCATCGCACTAAGGCAGGCACTAACCGAAGTGGTTAGGACCCCTGGCCTCGAAAATGTGAAACGACTGGGGAAAGCATGCGTGCCCCATGGAGTACCCATCGAGGGGCACGCAGTCATCGCGACCAAGTGGCCCGAGGCGCGTGAATGCATAGCGGGGTGGCTCTTCCATCATTTCATCCGCGGGGAGCACCAAACGATCAAGATCCTCACCTGTGCAGACCTGAGAACGCTCTACGTCACAAATGCAATCGAGGGCCTGAGAGGGCTCGACCTCGTGGTGGTCCGAGCCCTCAATGCCAGATACGGCGCTGACATGACTAAGGATGCTCTCATGGTGGCCCTGACGATGGGCCCGCCTGTGTGGGTCGTACACAGC
Organism: Polyangiaceae bacterium; assembly: GCA_050300635.1. Taxonomy (GTDB): domain Bacteria; phylum Myxococcota_A; class Polyangia; order Polyangiales; family Polyangiaceae; genus NIC37A-2. The sequence goes on along the minus strand of JBNKYC010000023.1, from coordinate 71,287 downwards.
CTCGACAATGACTTCGGGGAGGGACATCCCGCGTGGAGCGCTGAGATCGAGGACGAGCTGAGCGACGCTACACGTATCGACCTGGGTACACCCCCACCTTCGGGGCCCGGCAATCTGGCATTTTTAGGCATCGGGGAGGACAAATAATGTCCACGACACTACTACGAGGCATCATCGATTTTGGCTCAGGCCTCTCCCAAGAGGCCATGGCAGCCAATTTCCAACGCCTCCGAGATTCGGGCTACAAGTGGGCCGACGATCAGCCCGCGGACGAGAAGCTCTATCGGTTCGTGACGGAGTTCTTCCAACGGGAACTCGACATCCCCACGGCCAAGGTCATGGCGGACTTCTTCCAAAGGAAGGACGATATCGAGACCTTTGAACGACTCAAGGACGTCAAAGAAGCTACGCCGTTTGATGGGGCCAATTACAAATTTGTCCTCGACCAAGAGCTAACATCTCAGAGGATCGCATGGCTAGTAGGAACGGCAAAAGAGGTCATCGAAATAGCCCACAAAGGCAAAACATTTGGTGAAGGACGGCACAAAAAAAGACTACACGGGATCAAGGACGCACTAGCACACCTGGACGAGGCAGACCTCTACGGCACGATGCTGCCTGACGATATACGGCCCATCGTCCGAGCATCGCTACAAGCCGAAACAGAAGGCGCGTGGGACGACTACCAGGCGGGCAAAGGCAAAGCACTGGGGCTCTACAGTGGGTTTGGGCCATTCGACTCTGCGGTTCGAGGCCTTCGACGCGGGCAGATCTGGATCCATGCGGCCTACACCTCACAAATGAAGACTACCCTGGCCCAAAATGTCGCATACAATGCTTCCACACGATATCGTCGCAATGTGGTCTACGTCTCACTGGAGATGACCAGAGAGGAGCTACGCGACTCAATGCTCGTCATGCATTCGGCCCACCCGCGCTTCGGCGGACGCCCGCCGCTGGACTACCTCCAAATCCGCAATAGCGAGCTAAACTCAGAAGGAGAGGACTTCTACCGCGAGGTATTGGACGACTACACGAATGGAGGCACTCCTGAGGGCGAGCGCCCAGAATACTGTCGAGTGGAGTTGGTGACGGTCACCGAGGGCATGACTATGGAGTCACTCCGCCAAGAACTCGAAAGAATCGACAGGGAGATGGAGATCGGTTTGCTCATTCTCGACCACACGGAGCTGATCGAATCGACGCACAGGACGCCAAACACAACAGAGCGGGTCAACGAAATCTACAAACAGCTAAGTCGCCTAGCCCTCCATTTCGACGGTGGCAAAGGCTTGGCCGTAATGGCATTGCATCAGACCAGCCGTCAGGGCTGGCTAGAATGCCAAAAGAATGACCACCGCTACACGGGGCCAAGCGCATTAAGCTATAGCAATGAGGCACCACGGGCGGGTTCGATCATCACGGCGGGCATTCTCACCGATGAGGGCCGTCAGAGTGGGCGGCTGAAAATTCAGTGCCTCAAGAACAGAGGCAACGCCTTCTTCGAGGATTTTGATCTACACGTGAATTGGCCATCACGGCGGCTGAGCTACATCACTCCAGAGGAACGCGCCGAGCTGGCAGGGATGGCGGTGAACGACCCCGCGATAGAGAGGATGCTCGGTGACATCTGATGAGGTGCCATGCTGGCACGAGGACGGGCCCTACGGGGCCTTTCCTCATTTTGTGGGCACGAGTTCACTGAGGCATTTGAGGGACTCATCCGTCCCTCTACCCACTACGGGTGTGATCCCCTCTTTTCGGAGGCATTTGATAGCTGTTTTTAGCTGAATTATACGATTGAGGTGGGGATCACACTTTTGAGGGATCACACCCGTATATATATTGTTGTTTTACGGGTGTGATCCTCCGCTGAGCTCAGCGAAGCAACAAAAAGGGATCACACCCGTATAGAGGAATGTATATATACGGGTGTGATCCCCACCTCTGAGAGGGTGGATTTTGAGCAGCAACAGGGAGCGAAGCGACCTACCTCATTGAGGGAAATCCAAACAACAACAGAGGGGCCAGGCCTCACCTGACTTTCAGAATGCTGAGCACCTCATCGACGTCCTTCTCAGAGCGGGCAGTAAGCGTGATGTAGAGACCAGTACCATTCCGTTTGATGGTCACCTCCTCAATACGCTTGTCCTTCAGGAGTCGCTCACTTGCCGCAAAAGCAATCTCAGCTGAGGAGACATCCCCCGAGAAGTATTCTCTTTCCTGACCTTCAACGAACGCTTTCAATGTGTATGGAGCCATAGCCTACCAACCCCACACCCATGGCCTCGGGGCGTCAAGAGAGGGTGGATTTCGAGCATGGAGGGAGGCGAAGCCGACACACCTCTCAGACGATAGCCACCAAAGAGGGGCCGCCCGACCCGCGCCAGCCTGGGGCCCCCTCTTCCCACTTCCTAGGATTAGCTCAAGGCAGAAATCGCGTCTTCGACACGCTGGAACGCACCCTCGATGCCGATCTCAAAGCAAGCTCACTCATCGCGGCGCATCTGAGGCGCCTCTCACTCTACTCAACTGGATATGGCGTCCGTTCCAGCCGCGACACGCCTCTTGTATCAATCACAATCTGGTGGGTAATCGCGAGAGCGGGGTGCCCCTCCGCCATGAACCATGCTGCTTCAAGGAAGGCGTAAGGGACGGTCAAGAGGCCCCCCTGGACGTTGAGTGTGAAGGAGTCCTCCCCCGCTGATATCAATTGGACAGCAGTATCCTCATCCCTCAAGAAGCGCGACGCTTCAGGGTGGTCGGGGTGGAAGTCGTTGAACCATTCACCTGGCGGCGGAACAATGCTCACCAGCAGGCGCTCGCCCCCCGCCTCCCCAACGATTTGCTTCATTCTGAGCATCGCCGCCCGACTTCCGTCCATGATGTGCCTCTCCACGTCATCAGGGTTTAGCCATTCCTTACCCCGATTGGTTCGTCTCAAGTATTCGATACCTGACTTCTTCGCATGTCGGTCCCAAAGCGCCACGAGGTGAATGCTAGGGGGAATGTTCACGGCAAGTACGCGCCCTTCGGACAGATCGATGGGCACGATGGTCTTGGCGAAGGTATTGGGCACCAGGTAGTTCGTGACCGCGTCTTCAATCCAATGCGTAAGGCCGTCGGAGTCATCCACTGACCTGTATCCGTCTGCAACGCGCCGGCCGTTGACGCTCTTCTCTTCTATGCCGATCAACACGACCCCGCCCTCTGTGTTGGCAAATTGGGCAACGTCTCGACACAGCTCTTTGGGGTCGGGGCTCTCGGTCCTCTTCCACTTTACCTCCCGCTTGAACTCCAAATGCAAGCTTTCCGCCGTCTCACCAATCTTGATGAGGCGACGGAAGTCCTGCGCTGACTCGATGGGTTGATATGGCATAGTTCACCAACCAGCTGACCTACTCAACCGCACACAGTGCAGAAGTAAGTTGTCCCGCGATCTTCGCAGTAGCTCATGCGTCGATGGCAGGTCCGACACGTCCTGTTGTGTTGAGCGTCCCCGACTTTGCCATGCAGAGAGCCCGCTCTTGGTGAGATCTGACGACCGCAAGGTCCGCACGGACGCGACCCAAGAAAGAGAAACACATCCGAGTAGGGCTGTTCCCCAAGGTCGAAACCGTCAACAATCAAGCGAATCCGAGGCCCTGTGTGATCATTCGGTTGTTTCTTTTCGATATCGATCAACATGTCCTCTACTCCCGAAGGAGCAAGCGACAGCTTCATCACCGAGCCCTCATACACAACGCGGTATCTGAGCGGACGGAGGCTAGTGGTCAGTTCAAGGGTCTTTGCAGCCATACCTATTCTTCCTCCCTCTGCTTCTCGTAGTTCTCAATGAAACGAATCATGTCCTCCTCAAGGTACGTTCTGCCGCCATACCCGTCGGCTCGCACGTCACGCAGGTAACCTCGGTATTCCTCGTAGTAGGGAATGTGAAGGCGTCTGACGACTTCGGTCCAGGACGAGAAATCGACGACATCCGTCGTGCTGATATCATCGGTTTGTTGGGGTCCCTCGTGAACGAGGCTGAGCAGGTACGCTAGCCCGTCGGGCCGCAAAAAGTATTGAAGATGGTTGTCTTGAGAGCGAATAGAGGTTTCCGAATCCAGGCCGTACTTGTACTGGTAGCAGCCTTGTTCGCCGCCGCGTGGAGACTTGTGGGCATTGTGAGTGATATGGAAGCCTGAGACCTGGTTGGTGTCGTCGTGCTTTCCCCATTCGAGCCACCCATCCTCGGGTTTCTCGATTACTTGACCACAGGTATCGCAATACCACTGTTGCAGAGGCTTCAGTTTCATTCAGTGGGCTCCCCATCCACAGGAGCAGTGTTGTAGAAGACGATCTCACCAGTAGTCCGATTTCGCGAGACAGTGTGATCAAACTCCATCTGGAGAAGGTTCTCCCCGCGTTGCTTGAACCGATAGAATTGTAGACCGTCGTCGCTGAACATGACGTCCATCTCGTCGGGCCAATCTTCTAGTTGGGCCTTCAGTTGGCCGACTGTCATGCCCATTGGCTCACTGCCCCTTCTTCTTTCCCTGACCCTTGGTCTCGTCCTGGGAGAGGACCGATGCCGCTAAAGATTTGGATTCCTTGATGGTGGGTTTCTTGGCGCCGCTCAGCACTTTTGATGCCAGAGTGGACGTCTTCGAGCTTGATTGCTTTTTTGCTGCCATGTGACCTTCTCCTTTGACTGAATGACCTGAAGTTGTGTTCAGGTACCTTCCTCTTGAACGCCAAAATCACTTTGGTTCAAGGAAAAACCACAACTTACTGAAATGGTTAGCAATTCTAGGGCTGTAGAAGGGGACATTGGGATAGCCGCCCCCGAAGGAGGGCGATAGTTTTAGAGCCATATGGCCCCACTGGAATCAAGGGGAAAAGCAAGAAACTGACCAAAAATTATGCTATTCCTATTGCGCTCACATGTGCATAACAATGACTAACCCTAATAGTTAGTCATTGGTGAGAGTCGTTTTGTTGACTCGGTGAACTATGCACGAGCCAAGACCAGCAGGACCAGGGAGAGGCAACACAATCACGATCCCCGCTGAGGCAATTCAGGGGCTCTACTCGTATATTGCGGATCGAGGATCATGGCGCGGGACACTTGACTCCCTGCGCCGTCGGGTCATTGCCCACGTAGGGCACGACCCTGGATTTCCTCCCATGTTGGGAGATCCCAAGCTCAAAAAGTTCGAGGTCATGATCAAGCAATCCCTTGAGATTTTCGAGGGCATCGGCATCGATCACCAGTGGCACCGAGAGAGGCACATGCCTACCGTGCTCAGCGTCACCGTCACGCGGCATGACCCGAATGCCGCCCTCGTGCTTGGGCTCACGGCATCGGGCCCCAAGGCTGCCCCCTCAATCGAGGACTACGAGCGGGAGCTTTGCCAGGGCAGTGGGTCGGCTATCCTACGTGATGCGGCGGCGCACCTCTGGCGCTTGGGCCACGCGGCCAGAACCAATCCCAAGCTCGTCGTCCCCTGGTTCCAAGCGGCAAAATACGCGGTCGAAGTACGCGAGGATCTGGCCGTCCGATCCCTCGTCGACCAAGGCTCACGGGACCGCCTAGCCGCCCTCAGGGAGCCCGCCACGCCCTTCCCGCTACCCCACCCGCCCGACGAGGATTGAGGCCCGCAGGATACCCGTTACAGGGCAGCAACTACACTAAGCATTTCTTACACTTAGGGCAGCTCCAGGTGAAGAGCCAGTACCGCTGATCTACTTAGTGCTTAGCTAATGATTCCGTATGCTTAGGCCCCGAAGGAGGCCTTGAGCATTGGCAGCGGGGGGCTTTGCTGCCAATGATGCACTCAACATGGCCAGTGACAAGGGCGAACCTGAGGACAAAAACAGCAAGTGGGCGGATCGAGCAACCGCTGTGCTGGCGTGGATGTTGGGCGCGTTTTCATTGATCGCTATCCCTTCCTTCTTCTGTGTTTTGCTGGTCCTCTGGTTCCCTAGCCTCGGGCAATGGTCTCAGGAGGTGAACAAGCCACCTGCCCTAAATCTCGTCGGTGACGCGCTCGGTCCCTTCGCGTCACTCTTCTCAGCGCTGGCTCTCATTGCCGCCTTCCTCACCCTCCACATGCAAAGGCAGGAGCTTCGGGAACAGCGGGAGGAGGTCCGAGCAACGAGGAGAGAAATGGCCCAACAAACCAAGCTCCTGAAACTTCAGGGAGTGGCCGCTGAAGCACAAGCTGAAGCCGCCAAGGAGCAGGCAAAGGCTGCCCGTTCCCAAGCTCTGCGAGCTGAAGCTGAGCCGATTCAAAGGTATCTATCGACTTGCGAAAACATCACGCACCGGCTTCTCGGTATCAGGGACCTGGTTGTGCTGAATTCCTTCATACAAGCACTTGCCATTGAAACCGAGCCGTTGTGTGAGAATCAGGCCATGAGCGAAGCGTTGCGTGATTTTCGAATGAAGTTCCACGTGGCCCTGGCCCGAGCGGAGGCGGGAGATCCAATAACGGATGTTCATAAGGGGCTCGACGATGTGCTGTCACATCTATCCGACGTGCGAGTGAAGATGAAGCTTTGGTATAGCGCAAGACTTGCTGGGCAGGACATTACGTCTAAGCAATTGGAGAAGCTAACATCTCAAAGCGTTGAATAGTCTTTCGGGGTATTCGCGGGGGACGATGATCGGGTAGACGCATAAACCAGCGTCAGCCCGATTCGAAGAATGCAATAGCTAGCTGGCGCGGTGCCTATTCAAAGGCCAGACCGAAGGGTAGGAGACACACCCATGACCTGGCACTACACGCCCATGAGGACGAAGTTTGAGAGAGTGCTCGGTAGCGCACTGGCAACCACGATCTTCCCGCCGCTTGTCCTCTGCCTAGTGGCTGACGCCTATGCACAAGAGATCCTCCAGTGGTGCGGCTTTTTCTTCCAGATTGCCGCCGTCTGCCTAGCCTGGTGGCAAGTCAATAGATTGGACGTGGATGTCTTCAAAGGACCAGGCTTCTTCCGCAGGATGGGCTGGAAGCGTGCGAAAGCAATTATGGTGGGTCTCGCTGAAGAGTCAGGGACCAGCCAAGGCACTGCATGGCTTTCCGTCGAGCATCCCGAGACGGATGACGTCGAAGTTCGACTAAAACGCCTGGAAGCCAAGGTCGTGCAGCTAGAACGCAACGACAGAGTCCTGCACGACGAGATTCGGGCCGAGACCCACGAACGAGAGCGCGCCATCGGCACCATGAAGAAGGATCTGTCTAAGAAGGTTCACTCAGTGGAAGGTCGCCTCAGAGACGCGGTCCTTGGCAACGACCTGGAATGGCTCTACGTCGCCCTAGTCTTCGCCTTCATGGGAACCGTGCTCTCTACCTTTGGTGACAGCTTCGCCGTTGCTTCCAGTGATCACGCGCTCACCTCCCACTGCCAATCAGGCGTGATCATTGGCAGCACATTGGCAGAGCGCTGCCAATGACGACATCCCTTGGCACTCCTTGGCTTTCGGTGTAGACTTCTTACACAAGCTAAAAACACCTACCCAAGGAGCCAATCATGAGTGATCTATTGGACTTGGAAAGAGGGGCGAATGGCCATCGAGCCCTACCGCTGGAGCCCAAAAACAGCATACTTTAGAATTTGGTGGATCTTCTTCCACAAATTCGGACTCACCCTGAGACTCATCATCTCGGGGTGTTTTGCTTTGTGCCCGAGCAGAAGCGGGCTCGTGACCGGGTTCCCGGCACTCGGACGGCTCCAAAAGAAGGAGGTAGGCGCGAAAACCACATCGACACCGTTGGGGGGATATCGTTTTCTTGATCGCCGCTTTCTCCTTTGCCCGACCACATCCAAAGTGACACCGTCGTTTGTACCTCAACAATACGCAGTCGAATCCCCCACAACTCTTTCCAAAGCGGCAAGCGCTCTTAGGAAGTATCCTCTTCCTTCCCCGCATGACACGAGGAGCCCCCTCCTTTGTGTCGTTGTTCAACCGACGCGCTCGTCCCCCCGAACAGAAAGCGCCCACGATGTACTTCAAGCGATTTCATCTTCTCGTCCTGAGTCTAACACTCTTTCCCGCCTGCACGACCGGCTCCCCCAACGAGCCCGGTCACAACGGCGAAAGCGAAACATCAAGTGGAGCCGACGAGCCGGACACAACAACTACCGACGGCTCGGATACGACGACGAGCGGTGACAGCTCGGATACGACGACGAGCGATGGCGACTCGGACACAACGACGAGCAGCGACGACACTGATACGGGCACCAGCGACCAGTCCGACACAGACGGCGTCAGCACCGATACCGACGATGAAAATACCCCCCCCGAGCCAGAGGTTCGAACCATCTCCCATCCCGGCGCCCCGCTGAGCTTGTCGGATCTTGAGACCCTCAAAACCAAGATCGACGAGGGCAGACAACCATGGAAGTCCGGCTTCGACCTTTTGTCCGAAGACGGTAAGGCCCAGCACACCTACATCATGGCTGGTCCCTTCGAGACGGTGGGCCGCAGTCCAGACGAAAATCTGTGGCCCTGGCGCAACGACATGATCGCCATCTGGAAGCTCTCGCTCATGTGGTACTTCACCGAGGATGATCGATACGCTGAAACGGCGCGCGACATTCTACTCGCCTGGGCGACCACTCAGACCGAGTTCTCGGGTCGCGAATCGATGCTCGATCTGGGCGACTACGCCTACATGTTCGTGGGTGGGGCAGACATCCTAAGGGGCACCTGGCCGAAGTGGTCAGAAGAAGACACGGCAAGTGTTAAAAAGTACTTCAACGATGTTCTGATGCCTGCGTCGAATCCGTATGGGGAAATCCAATACGGCGCCGCCAATAAGGGTGCGCTGGCCCTCGTCGCACTTGGGCTGATGGCTATCTACAACGACGATGTCGAGAAGTTGGACGAGGTGGTCTACCAGACGCGTACGCTCGCACACATTGGGCTACGCAGCTCCAATGACATCGGGATGCTCGGCGATTATCTCCGAGACCAGGGGCATTCCTATGGGCAACTCCGCTCACTCGTCATGCTCGCCGAGGCACTCTGGAAGCAGGGGATCGACATCTATTCTGACTTGGATCACCGCCTGCTCGCGGCGGGCGAATATTTCGCACGGGTCAACGAACTCATACCCACAACAGCACTGCCTTTCGGGACAACCGACCGCTACTACACCAGCGACGTTACCAATCGAGGCTGGCGCGGTTGGGGAGGTGGAAACATTGGATTGTTCCAGGTTCATGGCGCCTACGCGGTCAGGCAAGGTCTGCAAACCCCGTTCATTGATCAAAGAATGCGTTGGATGCCTGTGGACGGCGACTCCTTCATGTTTCTGAAAGACACCGATTCATCAACTGCGCTACCTCCGCAGGAGCTATCCATCCCTGCGACGGCCTCCATCACTACAGGATTCACAGGTCTTGATATCGGAGGCGCCTCACCGACCGGAAGTGCCACGTATGATGCCGATTCGGACACATGGGTGGTTCAAGGCGCGGGCACCGACATCTGGAAGGACAAGGACAGCTGTTTCTTCGCCTACAAGGCCCTGCACGGAAACAGCGCCATCATTGCCAAGGTCGAGTCGACACAAGACACCAGTCCTGCCGCAAAGGCGGGGGTGATGATACGCACCGACCTTGCCGAAGGCGCGCCACGAGCCTGGATGGCGCTCACCGCTTCCGGAAATCTCGAGCAAAACATGCAAGGACTCGTGGTCTACGGGGGGTCCAACTACGGAAACAAAGTCCTAGCTGAGGGCATGTCTTCGTATTGGGTGAAACTCGAGCGCATCGGAAACGCCATCACGGGTTTCGTCTCTCCGGATGGCACCAACTGGGCGGCTACCAATGTCGGTCGCATCGACGCCCCTGTCCCTGACACCGTCTACGTGGGCCTGGTCGTGACCGCCTCCAGTCCAACCGATCAGGAACTAACTAACACCTCCATCTTCAGTTCTGTTCAAATCACCGACGGCGACGGCGCCGCTGCAATCTCAGTACCCTTGCCTCCTGCCGTTGTGCTCGCCTCGCCGGGTGACGGCAGCGTACCGCTGCGCTGGCAGGCCTCCTTCGGAGCCACCAGCTATTCGGTCCACCGTTCCACGTCCGAAACCGGCGATTTTATCACCGTCGCCTCGGACGTCACCGGTAGAAGTTATACGGACGAAACGGCGGACAACGGCGTGAGTTACTACTACGCAATCACCGCGAGCAATTCGGCGGGCACGAGCGAATTGTCTCCGCTGGACAGCGCCACCCCGCAACGTTCACTCGTCAATGTCGCGACCGGCGGTGAAGCTTACGACGGTGAGACTCTCTCTTCCGATAACGCGGCCGAGGCCTTCGACGGAAATTCCGCGACCGAATGGTTCCATTCGGGGGTAATCGGCACGCTGACCTATGACCTCGGCGTCGCCCAAGTGGTTGAACAGTACACCGTGGTCAGCTCCTTCGACAGAGAAGGGCGAGACGCCAAAAACTGGGAGTTTTTGGCGTCAAACGACAACGTCTCCTGGACAACGCTGGACGTGCAGAATGATCAGTCGTTCGTCGAGCGCTACGAGCTCAAATCGTACACCATCGAAAGTCCGGAGTCCTATCGCTACTACCGACTCAATGTCACAGCCAACAATGGGGACGAGGCCTTCCTGACGCTAGGCGAACTCGGACTATTGGCGCCCGAAACCGAGTAAACACCCGCTATCCCGAAGAAGGGGGCCCGTCTACCCCGCACAAACAACGACAAGCCACATGTCATCTTGACAACCCTATTGTCGTTTATCAAACTAAAGGCATGGATAACGGCACCTGGTTATTGGCTCATGGAGAAACCCTCCAGTACTTCGCTTTCGGCGTGTGCTTGCTGGCCATGGCGGCGTGGGAACGCCTGCAACCAGCTCGGAAGCAGGACGTATCCCGAACCGAACGATGGCGGGCGAACTTCACCCTGACCGGGTTGAACGTACTCGCATTGGGCCTTCTGCCGATCTCGTTCATCGTGGCCGCGCAGTGGGCCGAGGGCCGCGGACTGGGAGTGCTCCATGCCTACGGCCTGCCCGCTGGGGTCAGTGTCGCGCTGAGTTTGCTGGGACGCGGATTCATCTCCTGGGTGACCCATCTCCTGATGCACAAGGTCCCGCTCTTATGGAGGGTTCACCGCGTGCATCACACGGACACCGAGTTGGACGTGTCGACGACGGTTCGCTTCCATCCCCTCGAGTTCCCCATCGGCCTCGTCATAGGACTGCCGCTCGTCCTCGTGATGGGTCTAAGCCCGTGGGTGCTCGTCGCGTACGAGGTCCTCGACGTGTCCGTGACACTGGTGTCGCATACCAACGTCTCGCTGCCTTCGCCGATCGAGCGGTGGCTGCGCTATCTGCTGGTGACGCCGGACTTGCATCGCATCCACCATTCGACGGACCCCGAAGAGACCGACAGCAACTTCAGCGCCGTCTTTCCTGTCTGGGACGTCGTGTTCGGGACGTTCCGCATTCACACCAACGCGCCGCCGACCGTGATGCCGCTCGGCCTCGAAGAGGTGCGCGACGCGAGGACCCGCTCAGTCTGGTGGCTCCTGAGCGTCCCGTTTCGCCGGGATCTGTCGTCTGCCCGGCGTGATGCAGGTGATGTTCTCCGCACCGCAGAAAGGCCACTGGCATGAAGGCGATCTACGCGCAGTTCCGCGAGCCGTCGGGCCCCCTGGGCTGGCTTGTCGGTCTCTCGATGGGACTCAAGAACGCGGCACGAAGTCGCTGGGTGCTTGGTCTGCTCGCCGTGAAACCCGGCGAACGAATCCTCGAGGTTGGCTTCGGTTCTGGGGTGGACATCGCTCGTCTTTCCGACGGCGTCGGTCCGACCGGGTTGGTCAGCGGGCTCGACGCCTCCGACGTCATGGTGCGCATGGCGACGCGCCGAAATCGGAGCGCCATCCGTGCCCAAAGAGTGCAGCTCGAGCGGGGCACCGTCCCGGACCTGCCGTTCGATGAGGGGAGCTTCGACGCGGTCTACTCCGTCAACTGCGCGCAGTTTTGGCCGGACCTCGCAGTGGGACTTGCCGTGATTGAACGGGTGCTTCGCGTGGGTGGTCGGGCAGCAATTGCGGTGCAACCCAAGCATCGCAGCGCCTCCCGCGCGGACTCCGAGCGCTGGCTCGATAGACTCAGCAGCGCGGCCGCACAAGCAGGCTTCACCGTTGCCGGCTGCAAGCTCGGCCCGGAGCCCGTGCCTACCGCAGCTGTGGTCCTCCAACAAAAGGAGGCTACGCCATGAGGCAGCCAAGGTTCCTGCTGATGCCACCCCGGATCCTGTGGCTCCTGCTCGCCGCCTCCGCGGCCGTCCACTGGGGGGTGGGCCTGTCAACTCGAGTCGTGCAATCGACGGCTTTCGGCGTCGCACTGATCGCGGCTGGCGTCGGCATCAACGTCTGGGCTTCGCGGATCTTCGAACGAGAGCGCACGCCGATTCGCCCTGACGCGACCCCCACGACCATCGTCGAGCGCGGGCCATTCCGCTGGTCGCGCAACCCGATGTACGTGGGGCTCATCGCGCTCCATCTGGGTGCTGCGCTCCTCGCTGGCGGCGTTGCCTTCTGGGTCAGCGCCGGCCTCTACACCGCCATCCTTTGCGCGTTCTTCATCCCACACGAGGAACGTGTACTCCATGAAGCGTTCGGCGAGGCGTATGCAGACTACGCCGCCCGGGTCTTCCGCTGGGTCGGACGCCGCCCGGCGATGCTTCGACACCAACACAGCGAACAGAGACGAGAAACGACGACGTAATGCCCATGAACCGAGCAGAGCTACTACACGCCGTAATCGACGAGACGCGACGGCTGTTTCATCGTCTCGCAAACGCGGCAGAACGCGCGCACGCGGACCTGGGCCTAACGGCCAGCCAACGGGCTGTGCTTGAAACCTTGTTCTCGGCGGGCCCCCAGAGCGTCCCACAAATCGCTCGAATGAAAGGCGTCAGCCGGCAGCACATCCAGAGCATCGCGAATTCTCTCGTGGATGCGGCGCTCACCGAGACCCGCGACAACCCCGCCCATCAACGGTCATCACTTCTCGCGCTGACACCTGAAGGAGAGCAGTGCTTTCAACAGGTGCAGCAACGCGAGCAGGCGATCCTGGGAGAACTAGTACAACACTTTCGGCTGGCGGACCTCGAAACGACAGTACAGACGCTGAAGACGGCAAGTGCCCTGCTCGAGCAAACCGAAAATGTACAGCGCATCTCATAACCCAAGGGGTGGCGAGATGCGCGCAACAAGACACACGTACATCAAACATACCACAAGAAAAAGGCTCCGCCGACGCTTGCCTCACTCCTCTGGGGCAAGCGTCGGCTAGGCGAACAATGACTATTGGCGCTCAAGCCCGAGTATGCACCAGCACCCGCGCAGGCACCCACGATCCCCAAGGAGGGAGCCGATCTACCCTGCACGGTTCTCAGGAGCTTCGGAAAAAGGGGTACCCCGCAGCACCCGCGCGGCAGCCACCAGGTTCTGCAGCGCGGGCAGAACCTCCTTCCAGTTGCGGGTCTTGAGGCCACAATCCGGGTTGATCCACAAACGTTCCTGAGGGATCAGCGCTTGCGCCTGCTTCATGCGCCCCACGATGTCCTCAATCCGGGGCACGTTCGGACTATGAATATCATAAACGCCCGGGCCGATTTGATTGGGGTACTCGAAAGACTCAAAGGCAGAAAGCAGTTCCATTCCTGAACGCGAACTTTCAATCGTAATCACATCCGCATCCATCAAAGCAATCGCCTCGATGATGTCGTTGAACTCAGAATAACACATGTGGGTGTGGACTTGTGTTTCGTCGCTGAGTTCGGCCGTACACACATGAAATGCGCGCACAGCCCAGTCCAAATAGTACTGCCAATCAGCGCGACGTAAGGGAAGCCCCTCGCGGAGTGCTGCCTCATCAATCTGAATCACCGGTACGGACGCAGCCTCCAGAGCTCGCACTTCTTCCGCCAGAGCGACGGCAATTTGTAGACAGCTTTGTTCTCGCGCTTGGTCGTCTCGCACGAACGACCAATTGAGAATCGTAACTGGTCCGGTGAGCATACCCTTCATCGGCTTGTTCGTGAGAGAGCTAGCGTATTGGGTCCAAGGGACAGTCATCGGCTCACGAAAGGCCACATCCCCGTAGAGAATCGGCGGCTTCACGCACCTCGAACCATAAGATTGTACCCACCCAGCCTGAGTGAAGACGAACCCCGAAAGACGCTGTCCAAAGTATTCCACCATGTCGTTGCGCTCAGCTTCGCCGTGCACGAGCACATCGAGCCCCACCTCTTCTTGCCTGGCCACAGCGACGGCAATCTCATCGCGCATGAACTTCTCGTAGCGCTCGAAAGAAATACGGCGTTGACGGTAGTCGGCCCTCGCCTTTCTGATTTCCTTGGTTTGAGGAAAGGAACCAATGGTTGTCGTGGGAAACAGAGGCAACGAAAGACGCTTGGCCTGGAGCGCAGCGCGTTTTGCATAGGGCCCCTTCCGTCCCAGCCGCTTGCGGGAGAGCTCGGCCACCTGCGCCCTCACTGATGGATCAAAAGAACTGGGCGCCTGAAGACGACTGAGTCTCGCGCGCTGGTTTTCGAGGAGAGCCTCTCCCACGAAATCCCGCCCTCGGTCGAGTGCCCCTTTCAGCACCTTTAGTTCCTCCAACTTCTGCACAGCGAAGGCGAGCCACGATTTGAGCTCCGCATCCAATTTTGTCTCGCTCCGCAGGTCGACCGGCACATGAAGAAGTGAGCAACTAGGGGCCAACCAGAGGCGGTCTCCCAGGCGCTCATGGATAGGCTCGAGCCAGTCCAAAAGGGCCGAAAGATCCGCTCGCCATACGTTGCGTCCATCAATAACGCCTAAGGAAAACACCTGGTGTTCCTTGAGTCGCTCTACCAGAAACTGAACCTCTTCGGCGGCACGAACGCAGTCATGATGAATTCCTGCCACGGGAAGCTCCGTGACCAGATCTAGGTTGTCCCTGAGAGGACCAAAATACGAAGTCAGAAGCAGCTTCGGTCCGGACGAGGCCAACCCCTCATAGGCCACTCGAAAAGCATCCTTCTGGACCGAGTCGAGATCCAGAGCAAGCGTCGGTTCGTCGATCTGCACCCACTCGACCCCTTCCGAAGACAAACGCCCCAGTAGTCTTCGGTAGACGGGGATGAGACGTGCGAGCAGTGAAATCGGGTTCACTCCATCTTTGGCCTTGCCCAGCAGCAAGTAGCTCACTGGACCGAGGAGCACTGGTTTAACGTGGACACCTCGCTCTCGAGCTTCACGCACCTGAGCGAGGAGAAACTCCGCTCTGAGCTCAAAACTGAGCTCTTCATGAAATTCAGGTACGATGTAGTGGTAGTTGGTATCAAACCACTTGGTCATCTCTCCGGCGACGACCCCTCCCCCGGCGCCGTCACACGCCGAGCGGCCCCGGGCGACGCGAAAATACGAGGCGAGCCGGTCGTCCGAGCCAAAACTTGCTCGACTGGGCACGTTCCCCACCAGAAAGCTGGTGTCTAGGACATGATCGTAGAGCGAAAAGTCGCCCACTGGCACCAAATCAAGGGCTCTTTGAGTACGGATGTTTTCGATACGAATCAGTCTCGCGCGTTCCTCAAGTTCCGCGCTTTCCAACTCGCCGCGAAAGTAACCTTCGAGTGCGAATTTGAGCTGACGGTGGGCTCCTACTCGCGGAAAGCCCAAATTGTGAATTTTCGACATTTTTCTTCCTTTCTTGGGTACGTCCCGGCGATCTAGCCTCGAATTATCATGAATAAAATTGATACATTTTCACCTATTCATGAATTATACTCACACAATGATCGAACGCTCACATTTGTCGATTTTGCGCGCCATGGATCATCATGGATCCCTCACAGCTGCAGCGCGCTCCCTTTCGCTCACGCAATCCGCATTGAGCCACTCGATAAGAAAGTTGGAGATCGAACTCAACACAGAAATCTGGGCCAAGAAGGGGCGCAAGCTACAGCTCACGGAAGCCGGCAAGCAGCTCTTGACCCTGGGACATCGAGTGCTTCCACAGTTTGAGCACACCGAGCTCCTCATGGAGAAGTACGCGCAGGGAGCGCGGGGGGCACTCCGTATCGGAATGGAATGTCATCCCTGCTACCGCTGGCTCCTCAAGGTCGTAGAACCCTATCTCGCAGCTTTCCCCGACGTCGACCTCGACGTGAAGCAAAAGTTTCAATTCGGCGGATTGGGAGCTTTATTTGCTCACGAAATTGACATGCTCATCACGCCCGATCCCTTGCGACGTCGGCAGCTCCACTACGAACCTGTCTTCGACTACGAACAGGTTCTCGTCTTGCCCAAAGGGCACCCACTAAGCCAAAAACGCAGCATTTGTCCCGAAGATCTTCAAGATCAGACTCTCATCACCTACCCAGTAGAACCAGAAAGACTCGACATCTTCAGTCAGTTCTTGACGCCAGCGCAGGTCAGCCCGAGAAAGCACAAGAGGATAGAAACCACCGACATCATGCTTCAGATGGTGGCCTGCGGAAGAGGTCTCGCCGCTCTCCCCGGTTGGCTCGTGGACGAGTTCAGCTCACAATTTGACATCACCAGAGCAAGGTTGGGACGGAGCGGCATTAAGAAGCAAATTTTCGTCGGACTACGCCGTGTCGATCTCAACATCGACTACGTTCGGAGCTTTACCGAGCTGGCGAGAAAGACAGGTCAGAGCGCACCGGCGCGTCAACAACGCGCAAGAGCCAAGAGCCGTTCCAAATAAGGACCGACCTCGTCACTCCCCTCCTCGGGCACCCATGAGCAAAGCTCTTGTCAGACAACTCCGTACCAGCTTTCCCTGGGCACTTAAGACCACGCTTGGGATCAAGTCGCTCAGGCCGCTCTCGCCTCAATCACTTGTCGCAATGGAGGAAACAAATGCCGCTGTAGGGCCTCTTCAGGCAAAAGCCACTCAGCCGCTACGACCTCCCGATTGTCCACCTGGAGAGAGGGTTCTTCCTTGACGTCGAGCTGAAAAATCACGACATGATCGCTGCGCCCTTCCCATTCGTGGCGGTGATCCAAGGCCACGGTCAGCTGGTTTGGGTCAACCTCAAGAGAGATTTCTTCTCGCAGTTCTCTGACCGCCGCATCGAGCGCCTGTTCGTCACTGCGCAGGTTTCCTCCCGGAAGGCTGTAGTGTTTCACATATGAGTTCTTCACGAGCAGAACTCTTCCGTCACACCAAATCGCCACCAGGGCGCCACGATTAGGAGGGCGGAAGACACGCCAATAGATACGGGCTCCTTGGTAGGCAATTCGGTAGGCCGTCCGGAAGAAGGCATCTATCAAGGGTGTCTTGCCCATCCTCATTCCCATCAACTTAGCAGATTCGACCTCCTCGTCCTGCTTTTAGGTAAGGGAGCCTCAACAGCAGGTTAGCGAGACGCGAAACGCGCTCGATACGCCTTGATCCGCGGCTCTTCCGTGACCTTTTCGTGGATCGACTTAAGTTTTGAGCACTCCGAAAGAGCATCGGTGGGAATATGGTCAATCACCCCGCCGGCAAACCACTGAAAAACGGACCAGATCTTGAGATCGGCCACCTGGATCTTGTCCCCACAGGCAAAGGGCCCTTCCACGTGAGCGCTCAGTGCCTTGGCCCAATCACGTAGGGTGGTATTAGCAAACTCGATTCGTATGGCCTTCTTCTCGTCATCGGAGTCTCCGCTTTTAAGGACATGCCAAGTCTTGATCCGAATTTCCTCCACCGTCTCCAAGATGGCATCGTGTCGCGCTGCTGCGAAGGGCTCAGTAGGGCGCAGGCCGAAGCGGGTTCCGATGTAGATCAGTATGGCGTTCGACTGAGTCAGCACTCCCCTTCCCTCGATGTTCAAGGTAGGAACCGATCCAAAGGGCATAGCTTTTTTTCGAGCAGGCCAATCGGCGAATGCAATGCGGTCATCAACGAAAGGAACATCGGCGAGGGTCAGCGCGAGGCGGCACTCTTCGCCTCGGCTGGTGGGCATATCGAAATAGCTCAGGGTTAGTTCGGTCATGATTGCAACCTAATGAGCCTGTTCGACTTCGTCCACTCCAGTTCCTCCTTGGACGGGGCTCGCTGAACGAAGTCTATCATGGCGGCTCTTTTCGGCTCTTCTTGTAAGCGGACCCACCGAGCAGCAAAACATCCCCCGATTTTTTGAACCCGACTCCTCGCTTTCAGCTGCCCTACCCCGCCTTTCCGGCTAGATTCGGAAGCTGTGTCATCGGGTCCCTACCATCCTCGCGCTCGTTATTGGACAGCCCTTTTCTTCGTCCCCATCGCTGTCAACTGCGGAGGAGAAGCCGAACCTCGACCGAGCAGCGTCGAAGGGGGAGGCAGCGGTGGTACACCTTCTACCGGGGGGCAAACGTCTTCGGGCGGAGCAGGGACGGATGGCACCGGAGGCTCATCGAAAGTAGCTAGCGGTGGGAGCTCCGCGGAGGGGACAGGTAGTTCCGGTGGTCAGGACACTTCTTCCGGTGGCAGTTCGAGCACGGGAGGACAAGGACCGACAGGAGGGAGCCCAAGTACCGGAGGAACATCCAACGAAGACGATGCACGCTGGCCCCTCATCAACGGAGTTCAGTGGGCAGATACAGACGGAAACCCCATCAACGCTCACGGGGGGGGCATGCTCAAGGTGGATGACCACTACTATTGGTTTGGAGAAAACCGCAACCCCGACGGAACCTTCAACGCCGTCTCGGCATACCGCTCCAAGGATTTGCACAACTGGGAACACGCTCACGATGTACTAACGATGATGAGCAACCCTGGACTTAACCCCGCCAACGTCGAAAGACCCAAAGTCGTCTACAACGCCGCCACAGGCAAATACGTGATGTGGATGCATTGGGAAAACGGCAAGAACTACGAAGAAGCTCGAGCTGCGGTCGCCAGCTCCGAGTCAGTCGATGGCGACTATACCTACCACGGTAGTTTTCGTCCTCTTTCAGAATCCGGCGTCACGGACCACGACAAGCCGGGCTACATGTCGCGCGACTGTACGCTCTTCGTCGACGACGACGGCGTTGGGTACTTTCTTTCGGCAGCCAACGAGAACTACGATCTCCACCTCTATCGGCTCACGAACGACTATCTGAAGATCGACTCGAGAGTGGCTGTGCTTTTTGAAGGAGGGCATCGCGAGGCCCCGGCCTTGTTCAAGAGAAGGGATCGCTATTTCTTGATCAGCTCTGGCTCGACCGGATGGAGCCCCAATCAGGCCAAATACGCGAGTAGTGCCGACCTCCTCAGCGGATGGTCTGATTTGAGAAACATCGCAGACGGCAACACTTTTTATTCGCAATCGACCTATGTCCAGGCCATCGAGGGAAGCAGCGGCACCGAGTATCTGTACATGGGAGACAGATGGGCCGGAGCTTGGGGAGGAAAGGTCAACGACTCATCCTACCTCTGGCAGAAGATTGAGTTTCCGACAGACAGCACCTTGGCCATGAGGTGGAACAATCTCCTTGAGATCGAAAGCGGCCAACTCAACGGCACAGTGGCCACTTTCTACTTCGTCAACAAAGAAAGCGGTCTACCGCTCGTATCGAGTGGAGATCCTTCGACGGAAGGGGCTTCATTGATGTTGGGCGAGGCAGGCGTGCAGAGCGACGACTTTCGACTGAACTACAACGGGGCCGGCTATTTCGCTTTGACGCACGAGACGGGTGGCACAGTCATCGACGTTCCGGACGAATCAACAGAAGCGGGCGTCGAGCTGCACCTGTGGTCGGACAATGACGGCGACCATCAGGTCTGGAAGTTGATCGACCTAGGCGCAGGACAATACAAGATCCGAAATAAGAACAGCGGCCTGTACATGACATCGAGCGCCAGTCCAGCCCGTCCAGGAACCACTATCGAACAACAACCTGGTGGGGGCGACGCACAAATCTGGCACCTCACCCCTCGCGACTAATCTGCTTCTGACCATGAAACTCATACGCTTCTTTCTTCCTCTCGCTTGCTCCTTTGCTCTCGCCTCCGCCTGTAGCTCGCCCCCCCTCGATGCTCCTGGTGGTTCCGGCGAAAAAACGACAGACACCACCGACGGAACCACGACGAGCTCCAGCGAGACAAGTGGGGGCAGCGACAACACCAGCGGTAGCAGCGATGACACCAGTGGCACCTCGGCGGGAGGAAGCATCGAAACGGGAGCAGGAGGCGCGAACAGTACGGCCTCTGGGGGTGACTCATCCACTACTTTCGTCCCAACCGAAGGCAGCGGCGGCACGAGCCAGGCAAACGATCTACCTGGCCCCGACTGCCCAGCCCCCATCGATCTTGGAGTTCGAATTGTGGGGCGTCACGACGGTTGCACCGAGGATGCGGTGACTCTGTCCTGGTCCGGAACTGGCTTCGTTGCGCGACTAGAGGGAACCCAGCTCTCCATGACAATCGAAGCGGCCGCCCTGCACTTCACCGTGATTGTCGATGGACAAACGCAGCCGACCTTAGTGACAGAAGGCGGAGTGGAAACAGTGGAGCTCGTCTCCAACTTGGAGCCAGGGGCCCACGATATCGAAGTCTATCGACAAGGAGAGGCGAGCTTTGGTCCGCTTCTCCTTCGAGGAGTGCACTCCGAGGGGGGAACGCTGCTGGAGCCTGCGCCACGGCCAGAACGATCAATTGAAATCTTCGGGGATTCGATCTCCTGCGGTTACGGCAACGAAGGGACTACAGCGTCTTGTAGCTTCTCCGCTGAGACAGAAAATCATTACTTGACCTATGGCGCACTGCTCGCGCGTCACTTCGGAGCGGAGCTTTCGACCGTCGCGTGGTCCGGCAAAGGCGTGGTCGTCAACTACGGCGGAGACCGGTCGATTACCCTGCCCGACATGATGGAGCGAGCAAACCCGGCATCGGAGCAAAGCGTGTGGGATTTTGCCTCCGTGCCCGCGCCCGATGTTGTCATCATCAACCTCGGCACCAATGATTTCAGCACGGACAACGACCCAAGCAACGAAGAGTTCGTATCCGTCTACGCTCAAATGCTGGAGCGACTCCGCAAGCGGTATGGATCAAGCCTGATTGTAGGAACCGTTGGACCGCTACTCGGGGGCACAGATCTCGACCTGGCTCGCTCCGGAATCGAAGCCGCGGTCGCCCAACGAACCGCGGCGGGGGACGAACGGGTTTTGGCTTTCGACCTCGAGAACTCAAATCCGGACCCGGGCTGCGATTGGCATCCAGGCGTGCAAGCTCACCAACTCATGGCAAACCAGCTGGCGCTTCTGCTCGGCGAACAACTCGGCTGGTAGCGACTTTGCAGCCGTCTTCCTTGGGTCTCCTTTCCTCCGGAGGCATATGCACTGGACAGAGTGTTCGGAACACCGCCGACCTCACTCCTTCGGACGAGCGGCGGCGGAGCTTCTGCTGGTCGTGCGACGTATTCTAGGCTCGACAAATGCGCCCCAAGCTTTACAGTAGGAGGAGGGTACTGGATGAGGCGTCAACTGATCATCTTCGCGGTAAGCGTCGTTTGCGCCATCTGCCTCCTCGTCTCGGCGCAGTTTACGTCCCGCTCCCATCTAGGTGAGGACGCCTGGACCAAGCCAATCAACCTTGTTTCGCACGTTTCGACACTCGTCGACGGACCAGCTGAAGGCGGAGATGACCAGGAACCTGATGGCGAAGAGGCCCCTGAGGTCGAACTACTCGCCGCGCCCCTCAACTCATCCAAGGGACCGTTGCCGCTGAACAAAGAGTCCCGCTTACCGACAGCCGGACAAGAGCGGAACAAGGGCCGTGATCTTCGGACACTCCTATTTAGGCCACCTCGCCTTTAAGCTTTCCTCGTTCTTTCTCTGACTACGCTGGGCAGCGAGCATGAGGCGACTTCAACCGAGGTCGCGCCAAGCGCGCCCGCATAGAACTCAATCGGCTCACCGAGTCGCGCGCCAGGTGTGTGTGTTCGGACGACGCCCTCGTTCTTCTGCACGCCAGGGGAACGGGCCCCCTCTACTTCTAAGCAAAATGAATCAAAGCAATCTACTTTCCCCCAAAAACGTCGCAGCAGATCTTCCCGCAAGCATCGTCGTCTTCCTCGTCGCCCTCCCCTTGTGTCTCGGCATAGCCCTCGCCTCAGGAGCCCCCCTCTTCTCTGGACTACTTGCGGGGATCGTCGGAGGTTTGGTGATTGGGATCATCAGCGGCTCGGCGACGAGTGTTTCTGGTCCCGCAGCTGGCCTTGCCGCTATCGTAGTGACGCAAATTGAGACGCTCGGTTCCTTCCAGGCCTTTCTTTTGGCCACCTTTTTTGCAGGAGTCATTCAGGTCGGACTGGGCATCGCGAAGGCTGGATTTTTGGCCTCCTTCTTTCCTACAAATGTGGTCAAGGGGCTACTTGCAGCGATCGGCCTGTTGTTAATCCTCAAGCAGCTTCCTCATTTGGTCGGGCACGACCCGGATCCCATCGGAGAAATGTCCTTCGAACAGCCCGACCACGAAAACACTTTCACAGAGTTCTTTGCGGCCCTTGGTGATTTGCAGCCAGCAGCCATGGTTATCGGTTTCTTCTCACTGGCGCTTCTTTGGGGATGGGAACGAGTGCCCACCCTCAAGAAACTAGGGATACCAGTACCCCTACTTGTAGTGGTGAGCGCGATCGGACTCCACAGCCTACTCTCGGGTGCCTTACCTGCGTGGCGACTGGGCGAGGACCACTTAGTCCAGGTTCCTGTACTCAACGAGCTGGCTGAGATCCCCTCTCTCCTTACGTTCCCGGACTTTTCCGCAATCACAAACTACGGCGTCTACACCGCCGCAATCACAATCGCCGTCGTCGCCTCGCTCGAGACTCTGCTCAACCTGGACGCAGTCGACTCTTTGGACCCCAAACAGCGGAAGTCTCCCCCTAGTCGTGAGCTCCTCGCCCAAGGCATCGGCAACATGGTGGGAGGACTCATCGGAGCCCTCCCCACGACCAGCGTCATCGTACGAAGCAGCGTCAATGTGACCGCTGGCAACTCGACCAAAATGAGCGCTGTCTACCATGGCATCCTCCTCGTCTTGTGTGTGCTTTTCGTCCCCCACCTCCTCAACTTGATCCCGCTGTCCGCCCTAGCGGCGATCTTGATCGTAACAGGCCTTAAACTGGCCAACCCTAAACTGATCAAAAAGATGTGGGACGGAGGGGGAGCACAATTTTACCCCTTCGTCTTCACTGTCGTCGCGATCGTCCTCACCGATCTGCTGTCGGGTATCGTGATCGGCCTGACAGTCAGCATCGGATTTATCTTGAAGAGTAACTTCAGGCGACCAATTAAGCGGATCCACGAAAAACACGTCACGGGCAACGTCGTTCGTATCGAACTGAGAGAACAAGTGAGCTTCCTCAACCGGGCGGCTTTGGAGAAGACGCTTGCTGAATTCAAAACAGGCGATCGGGTGGTACTCGACGCGCGTCGCTCCGACTTCATCGACCCAGACGTTCTCCATTTGCTCATGGACTACGTAGAAAAGACGGCCCCTGTACGCCAGGTCAAGGTGAGTTTGCTGGGATTTAAGGAGCATTACGCGCAGCTGTCTAACGAAGAGCACTTCATCGACTTCTCGACCCACGAACTCCAAGCCCAGCTCACACCGGCCCAGGTGCTCAACCTGCTCAAGGAGGGAAACGATCGCTTCATCCAGGGCCAGCGCCTCAACCGAGATTGGTCGCGCCAAATCGCAGAGACCGCCAAAGGCCAGGCTCCCCTTGCCGTGGTGCTTGGTTGCATTGATAGCCGCAACTCCAGCGAGTTAATTTTCGACATGGGGATTGGTGATATCTTCAGCGTACGCATCGCCGGTCATGTGGCGAAACAGAAGGTGCTCGGAAGCATCGAGTACAGCTGTGCGATCGCCGGAGCGAAGCTCATCATCGTAATGGGACACACCAGTTGCGGAGCGGTGACTTCGGCAGTCGCATCCTACGACGCACCCGAGTCCATCGTAGATACAACGGGTTGTCAGAACATCAATGCTCTGCTTTCGACGATTCAAAAATCGATCGATCCCCAGGACCCGATCCCCGACTCCCTCCAACAAACCAAAGCCTACGAAAACTACGTGGATGGGGTGGCCTTCAGGCATATGCAGCACACCATTGAAACCATCCTCAAGGAAAGCTCGGCTCTGCGCACCTTGGTCGACGAAGGTAAAGTCGGCATCGTGGGGGCAATCTACGACGTCCACAGCGGCCACGTAAAGTTCAGTCAAGCGGAGGGCCCCCTCGCTTCGATGCTCAACGAGGAAAGCAAAGCCTCGTTACCTCCTCCATCGGTCACCGTTCCCGCCAGTCAGCTTAGTTTGCGTAGGCCGGCTCCTAAAACCTCCTAACTCTCCGTCCAACGACTGTGCCAACTGGACTGATGGCACAGTCGTTGCTGCGCGAAAAACGCACGCCCTTTCGACTGATTGGACTCAGAGCAGTGTCATCGTCGAGTCCCCTTGCTTCGAGTTCATGGCGAACTGCACCAAGGCGCGCGTATCACCATGAACTCATGCTCAGAATGAGGCCAAACGCACCTCGAAGTGCAGGCGACCGCTATGACAAGATCGCCGCTTCGCACGGCACAAAGAGGTACGATTTCTGCTACTTGTCCCACCTCGAGCCAACTCACCTCAAGACAGAAGCGCCCCAAATCCGCACTTGGGGCAGAGTCCCCGTTGGACTCGCACTTGGCCCCTAACTTGCAAAAGGTTTCGACGGAGACCAAAATCATGACTAAACAAACTAAACTCAATTTGTCACTCGTCCTTCCCTTTGCCTTCTTGCTGGCCCCCCACGCTCTTGCGCTAGGTGCCCAGGACGAATGCATGAGCGACGCGGACTGCGAGGACGGCTCCGCCTGCGAGATGAGCTATCAAAGCCCGGCATGTGACGGCGACTCGCCGAACGGAAGCTCCTGCGAGGATACCGTTGAGGTTACCGGGACCGGCTATTGCGTCGTCCAGCCGCAGACTTGCGAGGCCGACTCGGATTGTGGGGAATACCAGGGCTGCGTTTCTAGCGATTCGGGGTCCTGTTGGGCGAGCTCGAACGGAGAATCAGGGTGCGACGAACCAGATCCCGACGCCCCGAAATACTGCGCCCCCAAGCACGAGGAATGCAGTCAGGACTCGGATTGTCCGCGCGAATTTGAGTGCGTTCAGAACGTTGTCTGCCCAGAAATCGACGCTTGTTTCGATGAAAGTTGCGAAAAGCCTGCCTGCGAGACCAGCGAGGTCGGTGAATGCGTTCCCAAACAGATCGAATGTGACGACTCATCCGTGTGTCCCTCGGATTGGAGCTGCATCCAGGGCGTCGAGTACACTTGTGATGGTGGTGACGTGACAGACAACGGTGGATCTTCAGATGGTGGTCCACCTGAGGGATCTGGTACGAATTCGAGCGAGGAAGAGACCGACCCGGAGCCAGCCGCCGAACGAGATATCGCCCCAGAACCAGAAGCTTGCGTTACCATCGAAACCCAGGGTTACTGTCGACCCGACGCTTGGGGCTACGACGGCTATTCCTACGATTTGGCCACGGGTGGATATGTCGAGCGAGACGACGGTGGAATACCCACGACTGATACCGCTCAGCCCGACCGACCAACCGGTGACTCAGACGCAACGTCGAGTGGGAACGAAAGCGCAAGCGCAGACGAAGGTGGAAGCGGTTGTACCGTCTCCAGCCACGGTCCTTCCCATTCTGGAGCATGGGGGTGGCTCCTCCTTCTCGGGCTACCTTTCTTCCGCCGCCGACGGGCAAACTCTGTTGAGGCTCGATAAATCGGTCGAATAACGATGCCTCCCGCCCGTCAGACGTTGACGAGTGGGGGGTCACCCGAGCTGGTAAACGCGTCGAGCGTTTTCGAAAGTCAGCCAGGCGACTTCTTGCGGCTCTCGCCCCATGAGTGCAGCTAGTCGAGACACGACTTGAACGAGAGTTGAAGGTTCAAGCGAAGGGAGAGTACCGCCAGCTCGTTCGCGGTAGCTGACTCCCGGTGCATCAGTCTCGATCACCATCCCTTCGAGAGGCAGCTCGCAAAGGGCCGCTCTGAGCCGCTGTCGTGCCGGACAAAAAACAGCGGTTCCTATTCCCAACCGAAGGCCCTTCTTGAGCAACGCTTTACCCCATCCTGCATCACCTCCAAAGGCGTGAACGATACCACCGGCACCTGGAACACCCACGCGCCTCAAGCAAGTCAGAAACTCACGTTGAAGCCCGACCTGATGTAAAACGACCGGAAGCCCTTTTTCGCGCGCCAATGCCAATTGAGCTTCGAAAACGGCTTCTTGTTTCGCCAGAGGATACCTCCTGTCCAGCCCGCACTCCCCAACGGCGACTGCACCTGTCTGTTTCAAGCTGAGCTCCAGCTGCTCCATGAGCTCTTGCACAGAAAGCATCGCTACCGAAGTTTCTTCCATGAACTCGGGATGCAAACCTATCCCACAATGAATCGAGAGCATGATAGCGGCGCCAACATCGGTGGTACCTCGAACCAACGCCTCAAGACGCTGCCACTGCTCTGGAAAACACCCGGGCACGAAAAGCTTTTCGATTCCAACAGCCGCGGCACGCCGTAGCACCTCATCGCGAACTCCGTCGAAAACCGGGAAGTCAAGATGGCAGTGAGAGTCGAAAAGGCGCGCAGACATCAGGGCAGCCCTAGACCAACACCTTGAGGCGTCGCGTCCCGAAACCCTGCTTACCGTAACGTTCTGGAGTCACCTCGGAGCTGGCCGGCAAGTTACGGGGCACAGGGCGAGGAACCGCATCGAAATCAGCGAAGTCGTCAGCTAGTGGCCCAGGCAAAGTTGGCTGAAGTGTGCGCTCCAAAAGCTGAAAATCGTGACGCGCCTCAAGCTCCAGCACTGCGCCGCGTTCGGGACCACGACTCTTGAACCAAGCGCGGGCCTTTTCCACGTTTTTTATCAGTACGTGGTGCTGAGGATCGGATTGAGCAGCTTGCAAGAACAAGTCCTGCATTCGCTTCAAGTCGCCTTGTTTGTAAGCGATGACGGCTAGATAGTTGAGGGCCAGACCGGGTACTGGGTAGTCGAGTTCCAGAGCGCGCTGCATACATCGAGCGGCCTCGTCGAATTGAAATGCCCGAAAGTACGCCCCTCCCAAATCGACCCACGCCGCGTGATGATCCCCCACGCGGTCCAGGATAGCCTGCGCCGCGTCGACATCTTCGAGGTAGTGTTGACGCACCCCACGGTGTTCGTCAAACCATCTGGCCAAGACCTCGGTGGTGGCCTCGTCCGCGTCGAAAGGAGTCTTGTATTCTTGAAAATCCTGCTCGAAAAACACGTTCGGCTCGAGCCAACCTTGGCGCACCGCTTCCTGAAAGTCACGCGTACCAGGATAGACGCTCAAGCAGCTAAATACGTACTGATGCGGCAGAGCAACGTCCAAAAACCGTAGGGTATCGTTGAAGGTTTCTTGAGTCTCGCCGCGGTTACCCAGCATCATGAAGAAGCGCACCTGGATCCCCACGGCCTTGGCCATATTCGTGGCGTCCACGATTTCTTCCGCAGTGATCTTCTTGTCGATATTCTTGAGGATCTCGTCGGATCCCGACTCGACACCGAGACTGAGGCGCTGACACCCCGCTCGCCGCATCGAAAGGAGGAGCTCCTCATCGAGCACATCGACGCGCGTATCACAGCTCCAGAGAAAGCGGATACCCCGCTTACGGATCTCTTCGCAGATCGCCATCGCACGCTTCTTGTTGGCGGTGAAAGTATCATCCTTGATCTGGATCATCTTCACCGGAAGCTTCGCCAGAGCCTCCTCGATGGCATCCACCACATAGTTGACCGAATGTCCCCGAAAACCTCGACCCCATGTGGTTTCGGCGCCACAGAAGGTGCACTGCCAAGGGCAACCGCGCGAGGTCATCAAGATGTGGGTCGGGAAGTAGTGTTGGGGTGAGGTCAACTCGTCCAGTTTACGGAGGGCAGGACGGCTTTCTGCAAGCAATACTTCACCGCCTCGACGATAGGCGCTGCCGGGGATACCTCCAGGATCTTCCGCTGCGTCGAGCCTTTTGAGCAGCTCAAGGAAGGTGGCTTCACTCTCGCCCAAAGTCACCGTATCGATAGCCGAACAGCGCTCGAGGAGAGGAACGGCAAAGGGGGTCGCATGCGGGCCGCCCACAATGATGTGAGCGTGAGGATGAAACTGCCGGATGGCCTCGGCGGAAAAAACGACGCCTCTGCGATTGGCCGTCCAGCAGCTCATGCCGAAAACATCAGCTTCAAGGTGTTCCAACACGAAGAGCACCTCGCTCCACGCATAGGCAGACAAGTTGATGACCTTGACCTGGTGCCCGGCGTCAATCGCTTCAGAAGCCAAGGTGAACAATCCGTAGGGAGTCTGAAAGAAATCGGCGTCGAGATCGCCGTCCACGTAGTCGACTGGAGCTCCCTCCCCTTGCGGATAGGGAGCTTCATCGGAACCGGCTATTTTCCAGGGCGGGGGATAAATGAGGGCGATGCGCATGGGAGATCTTGGGCAGGCATAGTCTCAAGTACATAACGTAGAAGGTGAGACTGCAAAGATGAGCAATATATGTGTAGAGAGGAATGTTACTCGTTGTCCGACCTACTGGCCGAAGCGGACAGTCGTCGGACACTGTACCGGGGCTCCGAGCAACGGACAGGCCCAAGTTGCCCCAGATTGAGACGGTGTTGTCGCGCAGACCGTATCATCTCCAAGCAATGGGGGCTCTCAACAAGCGTCCCGAAACCCCAGGGTATCGGCCGATTTTTTGGAAAATTCCTGGCTGACTGAGCTCACGCTTTCGACTGGGCAAGGTCGGATGCGCCTACCCGGAGGCGGCCAAAGCCTTCTGGCATACGACGTGCAGGGTTTTCGGAATATGGATACACCTCAACACCTTTTAGTCGGGTACGACGGTTCAGCCCTGAGTGAGCTCGCTCTTCACCGGGCCTTTCGTATGATCGAACATGCTCCTTTTGCCTTGGTGCACGTAGTCGCTGTCGTTGACGAGGGAGCAGGGGATTATGTGAGACTGCCAAGCGGCGAACTCATGACACGTTGGGCCGCGCTCGACAGCATTCGCCTCATGGTGGCCGGCGTAACCGAGGAACTCCGCAAGCGCCATCCGCAGGCGCGGGTGATCGCTCATCTGCGAGCGGGTGAAATCGCCGAGTCCCTCGTCGATTTCGCCTATCGCTTTCACATCGACCAAATAGTGGTCGGGGCACGCGGCCAGAGCGTTTGGAGCGAAACCGCCCTGGGAAGCGTGCCCGAAAAGCTACTCGGCCTAACGGAAATTCCCGTCCACATCGAAGCCCCCGTCAGCAGTATACCGCCTTCGTCGCGAACCCAGATCATTCGCTGGGCTTACGTATCAAGTATCAAACGAATCGAGAAAAGCTGCTCCGCACCGAACAAGGAACGCGCGCTCGCCTAAAGATCAAAGATGAACTTCTCCTGGCAACGATTCTGCCGATAAGATCAATTCTTCGGCCTCCTTGGACATGCGGATGGGACGATGGTCATTGCCCACGCAGGCCAACAAAGTGCTTCCCGTAGCGATCTGGATGAGCTCATCACCGACAGGCCTCAAGACTCGGTAAGTGAAACCTACCTTTACGCGCGAAAGCTCTGAAAGCCTTGCCTCGATCCGAAGCAAATCATCGAGATACGATGGAGTCTTGTACTTGACGTCCACCCCAATCACGGGGAGATGCAGTCCCAAGGCGGTCCATGACGCGTAGTTGAGACCTCGACGACGAAGGTACTCGATGCGCGAGAGCTCAAAGTACTTAATGTAGTTAGCGTGATGAACGACGCCCATCATGTCCGTGTCGCAAAATCGAACACGAACCAAAGACGTCGTGACACAGTGGTTGGGGATGGCTGATTTCATGGTCGGCGCGTACTTGAAATAGCATCAAGTCCAGAGACGGGCGGACCATAGAAAAATCTGGGGGGCAAATTCAAGTCAGCCGGCAGCGCGGGTCACTTGAGCTTCAGCGCGTCTTTTGAGGGCGTGGTTCATGAAGACGAATCCGCGCGCTGTGGAAGTCATCTGCTTGCCGAGCCACTTTAATAAAACTCCGCGAAAGTCCTCGCCATGAACGACTCGAGTACGTCCTGGAGTCACCTCTTGGAGCTCGAAGTAGTGCTCGCCAACGAAGATGAACTCGGCGATGACTGTTCCCCGCCATCTAAGCGACTTTTGATGTTCGTTCTTGAGCACGGTCGGCCGAAACCGAAAATCAGAGGAGTCAGGAGGACTCACCACCACGTTGATGCGCGCTCCTTCCTTCAACGTCCCCTCCATACTCGTGATGAACGGGTTCCACTCGTGATAGCGCGCCGTGTCCACCAAGATCTCCCAGACGACTCCGACCGGTGCGTCTATTTCGATTTCGGTGCGCAACTGCATGAGCCGACAATACACCCAAGAGTATCACCTGCACATCACCACGCAGCTCCTGAGCGAAGCATTGTCGTCTCTATAATCCCAGCTTGTGTAACTTCACCATGCCACCGCAATTGTCAGTCAAAGAGTGCAACTCGCCCACTGTCACTGGTGTACGAGGAGCCCGAACAAGTGGACAAATTTTCGGAAGCAGAGGAAGGCTTTCCTCGGAGGGCAGACGATTGCTGGACAGATGTCTTGTCCGCTGATCCCCAAGACCTACAAAAAAGACGAAAATTTCCAGGGGAGGACTTGCGCTCGTAACGATCCACCGGCTCCATTCGGAAACGAACTATGGTCACGCCTCTCGAACAACGCTCCGCAGGCGTTTTGGTCCACCCTACCTCCTTACCCGGTCCTTTTCCTCAGGGCGACATTGGTCCAGCCTCCCGACTCTTTGTCGACTTCCTGCAGGCTGCTGCCCAACGATGGTGGCAGATGCTCCCCATCCACCCCACCGGGGGCTGTGACTCTCCTTACGACAGTCCCAGCGCCTTCGCCGGTTCACAATCCCTAATCAGTATCGAGGATCTCGTCGCATTCGACCTTCTGGATGCCTCCGATCTCACGCAGCTGCCGCCCCTGATCGACGCAGAACGTGCCGATTTCACGGCGACGCGAGCCATCAAGGCCCCACTTCTAAGGAAGGCATTCGAGAACTTCAGCCACACCACCCATCATCATGATCTAAAAGACGCATACGAGCGTTTTCTTGCGGCGAACAATGCATGGGTCTGGGACTACGCGCTCTTCCGGGTGCTCAAAGCTCAAAACGGTGGACGGAGTTGGGTCTTTTGGGAAGAAGGGCTGCGGGCTCGTCACCCCGCCGCCTTGGAACAAGCTCATATCGATCACCAAAAAGACATCCGCTTTCAGGTGTTTTGTCAGTTCATCTTCCATCATCAATGGGACGCGCTGCGTCGCTATGCCAATGAACGAGGCG
Organism: Polyangiaceae bacterium; assembly: GCA_050300635.1. Taxonomy (GTDB): domain Bacteria; phylum Myxococcota_A; class Polyangia; order Polyangiales; family Polyangiaceae; genus NIC37A-2. The sequence goes on along the minus strand of JBNKYC010000023.1, from coordinate 39,893 downwards.
TGCTCTTGATGGGGGACGTGCCCATGTTCGTCAGTCACGACTCGGCGGACGTCTGGGCCAATCAAGGTATGTTCTTCCTCGACGAACTGGGCAATCGAACGGTTCAGGCTGGGGTTCCGCCAGACTACTTTAGCGAAGACGGCCAGCTCTGGGGAAACCCGCTCTATCGCTGGGACCGAATGAAGGAAGATGGCTTCGGATGGTGGTTAGACCGATTACGCCGAGAACTATCCAAGTTCGATGCGATCCGCATCGATCACTTCATCGCTCTCAAACGCTACTGGGAAGTGCCCGTTCCAGCAGAAACGGCCAAGGAAGGACGCTACGTCGATGTCCCGGGTTACGAGTTTTTCGAGGCCGCGCGGGCCGCTTTCGGCGGTTTGCCCTTCGTGGCGGAAGACTTGGGCATCCTGACCCGAGAGGTAGAGCAACTGCGAGACCACTTCCAACTCCCTGGAATGAAAGTGATCCAGTTCGGTTTCTTCGAGGGGGCTGAGGCCTACCTGCCGCACCGCTATCAAGACGGTGCCGTCGCCTACTTGGGGACCCATGACAACGATACTACCCGAGGTTGGTTCGAGTCCCTCCGCCAACAGAGCAGTGGTGGAGGACCAGATGCAGAGGAGGCGAGGAGTCAACTCGGACGACTCGCAGCCTATGTCGGAGTCGAAAGTGCGACGGAGGTGAATCGTCTCTTGATCCGGACTCTTCTCGCCTCGAAAGCCAACACGGCCATAGTGACGGTGCAGGATCTCCTCAACCAAAGTAGCCGTTATCGCATGAATGTGCCGGGCACAGCCGAAGGCAACTGGACCTACCGATTCAAAGCCGGCGCCCTCACCGAGGCGATGGCTCAAGAGCTACGAGCCATCGTCCAAGTCACAGAGCGCAACGTGGGCTGAACTGCCGTCTTCGCTTCTTTATTCGAAGAGTGGAGCTTCAGTGGGTGGAGGCGGCTTATAGGTCGCCATCATGGCGATCTCGTAATAAGCGAACTCGTGGGGAAGCTTTTCCCAGTCGGGCGCGGGCAGCGCGCGTTTGACGCACTGAGTTGCTCGGCGAGCCTGAGGGCCCTTCCAGGAACCACTTGCCCCGGGGAAGACGTGTAGTTTGTGCTGGGTAAAGTCGACCGTCAGCACGTAGTTGAGGGTTCCTTCTTCGCCTGTGCGAGGCGCGCAATCGAAGGTCTCGGCGATGGCCGCGCGAAGGGCATTGAAGATCGGTTCGATTCGATCACAAAGTCTCCCCGCCTTGCCCCGAATACCCGGCCGGGCAGCACATTTGACCATTATCGGATCGCCCAAATCGAGGAGTTTGTCTTCTTCGTCCTTCTCAGTTCCGGCAGGAACGGAGGGCGCGAATCCAAGCGGCGCTTCCCCTTTGAGCTCCTCTTTCGGTTGAGCAGGAGGCGTCCGCAGTAGGTAGAGGGGAATGGCGAGGAGCAAGAGCAAGCCCAAGGCCAACAGCACCACCTGCGCTCGAATCGGTCTCTCGATGTTCGCCGATGAGCGGACCCCCAAGCGCCGAATGGCGGGTTCGCTAGGTGCAGAGGTGAACGAAGGACGAGAGGGGACAACCATGACAAACACGCCGCCCACCGCATCAGCGGTCGGGCATCAAAATTCGAGCAAGTGCTCGACGGGCTGATCCGGATCGACCGAAACCACCGAGGCAACCAGCTCAAGGGAGTCTGGCATGAGCCCTTGGACCTGAGCAACCACTTGCTCGACCACATGCCGTGCTTCTTCGATACCCGGACCCAACATTCCCACTGCAAATTTCAAATGCGCAGCTCGACCTGCTACGGCTGGTACCATGGCGATCATCATCATTTCCGTCAGCTCGACCACGCGCTGAGCCACCCGCCGCAGAGCAAGCATTTCAAGGATGGTTGGTCTTTCGTTGCTGGATCGGCTTGGGCCGCGAATGCTGTAGCGGGCCAGCGAGAAACTAGTCCCCGTCCAGCGGGCGAAGGCAACCTCTTCGGAAAGGGAGCGCATCAGCTGCCCTCGGTGCAGAAGCCCCGTCAAACCATCGTGGCCAAGCAGGTAATCTTTGGCGCGTTCGTGCTGAGCGCTCCCCGGACTAAAGCTGACCAACTTAACGCGGCACTCGCCGAGTTGAGCCTCACCGCCGTGAAGGAGGCTCAGCTTCTTCTTGCGATCGTAGCTGTGATCGGCGTAGGTGCCGTTGGTGCTTCCTACGTCCTCAATAACCCAGGTTCCGGACTGCCACTTGGCCACGCCGTGTGACCCCGAAACGGTCGCCTCGGGAAGCACGATGTCCTGATCGGCGCGACGACCAAAGGTCAGTGCTGGCTTGTTGAGCACGTACATCGTCCCTGCAGCATCCTGGGCATTGGTACAGTAGGTCACCAACAAGGACTGAGCTTCCGGATGGAAGCTCTCGACATGTGACCGTCCGAGTGGCGTGCCAGGAGCCAGACGCTCGCGAGGGATCTGCATCTGACTGGTGGTCAGTTGCACCGGATTGAAGAAGCGCATGCGCTTAGCGGGCGGGCGCATCTGGGGATCGTCGGACAAACACCTGAAGACCTGTTTGATCTCGTCGACGCTCAGCGAGGCGGGGACATCAAACATAATCTGCGAGCGCATGGGCTTGAGACGAGGCTTGTAGCCAGGCTCGGGTACACGGCAAGTCCACATTTCCCAGAGCGTGAGCCCAAGAGCGTAAAGATCGTCCTCGGGACTCGCACCACCAGAGCGAAGTCGCTCAGGCGCCATATAGTTAGGCGTCCCTCCATCAGGCGGCGCGCCGGGACGACGCGCTCCCATGCGAGCGCGTTCTTGAGCAAAACCAAAGTCGAGAATGATGGCACGATCTTTAGTCACCATCACATTTCCCGGCTTCAAATCACCGTGCACCAAGCCTTGAGCATGAATCGCCGCCAACCCTGCGGTCGTCTCGCTGGCGATCTTGCGGAACTCATCCGCGCTGTAACCGCCTTGTGCCTTGCGACGCCTAATATGCGTGTGAAGAGTCTGACCGTTGATGTGCTCCATCACCAAGATCGGTCCCCATGGACTGGGAGCCAAATCGTGAACTCGACAGACGTTGGGATGACTTACTGAGCGAGCCAAGAGAAGCTCCTGCCTGAGAGCTTCATCATCGCCGGGCATGCGAGACTCTTCGCGAACGACTTTGATCGCGACCGGCTCCTGGGTGCTTCTGTCGTAGGCGAGAAACACTTCGCCCATTCCCCCTTTGCCGAGACTCTGTCGAATCTCGTAGCGATCGTTGACGAGGGAACCTGGCCCTAGTGGTGGTGGTGTCTTGTCTTGCATCGGAGTTGCGAGTCGCCCCATGAAAGGCCGCACGGCAAAAGAGGGTCGCGGATTTACTCCCCTAGTGCAACCACCTGAAATCGTTTCAACTTCAGAGCCGGACGCCTAATGACCCAGATGAGCCACAGTCCCAATTTTATAGCCGATTTTCGTCACAAAAAACCGGCCCTCCGGTCAAATGGACATCTCCTGCACGATCTGGTAGCGGGCCTACTGAGCTTGGCGCCCCCAGGCTCGCTTCGCTATGGCACGATGTTCGTCCTAAACTCGAACATCTGGGAAACCGGTGAAACGCCGGTGCGGCCCCCGCCACTGTAACCGAGAACGAACGTTGAACGAGGCCCAAGGTCTCAAGAGCCACTGCTACGCCACGCGGTGTTGTGGGAAGGTGCAACGGGAGGATGATTCGGGAGCCAGGAGACCGGTCACTGCGAAGTCGTTTCGATTCCCAGGGAGGAGGAGAAACAGGGTGACACTGCGGGGAGCAGTGGAAGCTAAAATCCAAGAGAAACCACCGCGTTTTCAGGCGGTGTCGTGCCCCCGGTGACACCTCCAATCCAACGGGATCGGGGTGATCCCACGAATTACTGGAAAAAAATGAAAAGAGCTCTTTTAGTAGTTAGTCTAGCCGCTCTCGGCTGCAGCATGAGCGTGGCCTGTGGTAGCGAAGACCACGACCACGACCACAACGATGGCGGCGCCCCCGGCACCGGTGACGGAGATTCCGACACCGATACGGCTGGCGACACCGATACGGCTGGCGACACCGATACTGCCGGCGACACCGATACTGCCGGCGACACCGATACTGCCGGCGACACCGATACTGCCGGCGACACCGATACTGCCGGCGACACCGATACTGCCGGCGACGAAAACCCAACTTGCTCTGACGAGAACACACTCGAATTGGGTGCTGGCGGTGCTGGCGGTGCTGGCGGCGGCGCAGGAGGCCTCTGCGTCGCGCCAGAGTCACCCAAAGGCAAGTTGAGCATCGCAGGAACCTACGAAGACGACTTCGGAGGAAGTCACACGATCACGACTTCTACCTGGGACTCCGGTTGGGCCTCTTATCACGTATCCCAATTCGATAATGAAGAAGGTTACGTCGTTGCGATGAATGACGAGGCCAATGGTTACAACCCTTGCGGTTGGAGCCGCTTTGTCTGGACTAAGCAGGAGGGCAAGCTCTACTACTGCCAAACCCCATACGCTGCGGAATCGGAGTGCTCGGCCCTCGAAACCGAACTCCCCGACGAAAGCGACCTCGAAAAAGGCTGCAACGGCTTCGCTTGGAGTCAACTAATTAAGCAATAGTCTCCCCCCAAGACTCTCCGCCTAGTGCTACGACCACTTAGAAATGGGCGGTTTCGAAGCTCTCCCCAAGAAAGTGAGGTCGGCTTCGAAACCGCGCTCGCCCCTCTCTGTCTCCGCACTTTTCTCGTCCCGTTTGTGCTGCGACCCTTCCTGAAAACCGAGCCGTCTCTCAACGCTGACAGACCAAGAAGCGCTCGAATCTAAACGGTCGCAGCACTAGGAGAGAACACAGGCGCAAGGGTTTAGCGCAAAACAAGAGGTGTCGCTTCCACTCAAACGAGCCGGAAGCGACACCTCACTTTTTTGTGTTCGCTGCCTGTACGAGGCTCTGGCTGTCGACGGAGACAGGCCCCGCCGCTTCAGGAAGCGGTTTCAACGGTTCATTCCTACGTCAGAGAGAAAACCTGCCGTTTCAATGGAAGTGATGGCAGAACAAACTTGGCCGCGATCGCCCCGAGCAAATCAACCCAATAGCACGTTTATACCGCTTCCACGTTTGCGCTTCTGTCAGCAAGCGTCATGTTTAAGTAGAAGAGCCGAATTTGTCATCCGCCCTCACTTCAGAGTCCAAAGACAATGTGGCCCCGCCGACGCCTGCCTCGCTCGTGCCGGCGAACGGCGGCAGGGCTTCTGCTGGTTGTGAGATGTATTCTAGTCTGAAAAGAGAAAAGGAGTCCCCATGAGCCACATCGAATCTAATCTCAAGGATTCAGGTGGGGGCACCTCTCAAATCAAACTTGGACTCGACCGCCTACGGACTCCCTACGCCTTCGCGCTCATTGCCTTGCTCAGTATCAGCTGCAACCGAGCCGTTCAAAAACCACCTGAAAGCTCGATGAAACATGCTCAGCGCGACGCCAAGGAGCAAACCCTCACGCCAGAAGCACGCGAGATCCCGGAGCATATTGCTCCCCCGCCCGCCTATGGCAACAAAGTAGTCATGGCTCAGGGTGAGGGCAGCTCCAGTTTTTGAACTCACGCACTCTCAGTCCTTTTCTTTGACGTACCCGGGCGCGCGCAACCAGGAAATCCCGCCCCGATTGTCTCGCACCGCCGCCCACACACGAATCGGTCCCGGCTCTTTGGGGGGGAAGATCTCGGTAGAATGGTCGTCAATCCAGCCTTTGCCTGATTCGTTGATCAACTTGAGCTCTGGAGCGATGCCTCCTCGATCCACGAAGTAACTTACCCACAGGCTTTCTTCGAGTTCACTCCCAAAGAACGACGCCAGCTCATCCGCTTCTGCCGACGACTCATCCACGACCACCTCAATCGACTTTCCCTTGCAGAGTATCGGGTCGCCGTCGTCCTCACATGCCTCCAGGCAGATCACGCCTTCTTCGCACCCCTCCAAGTCGGGCACGGGGAAGGGTGCATCGCAGTCCGCGTCGATACAATCGAGCTTGATCTCGTCGTCTCCCTGCTTGAGCGCCAATACCTGGGGGTTTTCGTTTCGAAGCTCTTCGTAAACGTAAATTTGTGAGTAACCGATCACGAAGTCCTCCGGCCCGACCTCTTTTCCATCCTCGTCCACACAAGCAGGAACGAGGTCTTCAGGATCTGAAACCGACCCATCCAACTGCGGTACTCGAAACTTTCCGGCGCAAACTCCATAGAAGACGAAAGCCGAACCCGACTCGGGAGCATCGGGCAAATTAGGGTTAGCCCGGAGCGAATCCTCGGGGATGGTAAGCTCGAACTCGCTTTGGTTGAACTCGAAAACGGGCTCGGTCGTTGGAAGAACAGCGAGACACTGCGAGTAACTGTTTCCTGGAGGGTTTAAGCACCAAAACCCAAAAAAAGTCTCGACCTGCTCGGGAAGTTCCTCGCGACCGTCCTCCCAAAGCATTTGGAGATGAACGGTTTCTCCAGGCTGCGCGTAGGGCGCCGACTTGCGAACTCCGACAATGCGCAAGGTGTTCAACGAGCTGACCCTATCCAACTGTGGACCGCAGCCCACAACGGCGCAGCTCAAACCCAGTACGAGAAGAAAAGCAAGGCCGACAAGACGTCGCTTGGTGTGTTGCTTCATGATTTAGAACTCCCCCCGAAGCCCGAGACTGGGAATAATGGGCAGACCCGTCTGGTAGGCCTTCTGACTGAAGTTGTAGTTGTACACATACGCTTCAGCAGTAGCGCGGTTGTAGACGTTTTGAACATCGAGGTAGGCCGAAAGCTGCCAGGTTCTGAACTGAAATCGCTTGTCGACACGCAGATCAAGCTGATGAAAGAGCGGCAGGCGCTCGCTATTGGACTCCCCTCGGAGAGGAATATAGACCCCGGAATCTCCCGCAAATAAGGAGCCTATGCCCGAGCTGATCGGCGTCACCAAAGGTCCGCTCACCAGGCGGAATCGAGCACCGAATTCCCAACCACGACCGAGTCGATAGCTGCCTAGAACAATGAGATTGTGGGTCTGATCGTATTCGAACTTGCGCAACTCACAGTCCGGGCAGTTTCGCACCATGCTGCGACTCAGGGTATAGGCAATCCAACCGAAGAAACGTTCATCCGAGTCGTACTTGAGCAACGTCTCCATCCCTACGATATGGCCTTTGCCGTCGTTTCCGTAATCGAAGTTGCCTCCGTCAAGACTCGGCTGAGTCGAGACGAGGTTGTACAAGGACTTGTAGTAGCCTTCGAGAGACAAGCTGAGCTGCTTGGTCAGATCTTGTTCGATTCCGATCGAATAGTGGATCGACTGATTGGATTGCGTGTAAGGCGTACCAAAGACGGGATCCGTTTCCTGAAATTCGGGAGGCTGGCTGAATTTACCAGCTCCAGCCTTGAGCACCGTCTTCTTCCCTCCCCAATGATTGTCCTGGGCTGTAAAAAGCGAGTACCGAGCATTGAGTCTAGGGCTGAGATCCATGAACCCGCTGTCACGCGCATAGTCGAGACGCACCCCGGGGACGACCCGCAAACGCTCGGTGGGTTGCCACTCCAAATCCGTATACCAGGCCGGTCGGAAGGAATAGGAGCTACTTTCGGTTTCGACAGGAACCGCCGTAGCCAGGGTGTCGGGAGGCGACTGCCCAGTCGAATCGAAGGGAGGCGCGCGCACAAAGACATCGAAGGGGCCGGACTGAAAGTCAAGTCCGACGTTGATCTTGGCCGTATCGTGAATGCGATGGCCAAACTCGCTTCGCAAGTCGACAGGGTACCAGTCGATCACGAATTTAAGATTGCCACCTAGAGCAAAGTCTATCTTCTGATGCCCAACCGTAAGCATCGTATCGATGTTGGTGTCAGGGGTGAGCTGCTTTTGATAGAGGACCTGCCCCGCCAGGAAGGACGTTCCGAAGCGCAAGTTTCCACCGAACCCCGGATCCTGAGCAGCCGGATCCGAAACGATGACTTCCAATTTGTCGTCCGAGCCAAACAGCCGAAAACTGAGCTTGTCGTCGGGGCCCTTGTTACGCTCAACGATAAACTGATAGTCGTAGTAGACGGGTGCCGTTTGCACGGATGTGCCAGCACCTTCCAAGACGGGCTTGATCAAGACGTCGACCCAACTTCGGCGCCCTGCCGCTGCGAAGCTCCAATGATCGGTGCCCGGAACAGGTCCCTGCACAAGCAAACGCCCATCGATAAAGTCAGCTTGAACCATGCCGTGATAGCATCGCCCCTCGGGCCGTGGCGTTGCGTAATCGTCGTAACAGTCGGTATTGGGCGCTCGCATTCCCGCATCGACAATGCCACCCATGTAGCGGCCGTATCGAACCGAGAAGTTACCAGGATAAAAATCGATCTTGTCCAAAAGCTCCGTCGGGATCACGCTGCTTAGTCCACCAAAGTGGTAGATCAACGGGATCGACGCACCGTCGACGAAGGTACCCGTGGCATTGGGAGCACTGCCTCGCACAATCAATAGACCCGCGAGCCCCGGGGGCCGGGCCACGCCTGGCAAGCTCTGGATCGAGCGAAGGGCGTCGCCGTTCGTTCCCGGGATGCGCTGAATTTCTCGCCGCTCGATCGTACGTCGGGTCATTTCCCGGGGCGGTCGCGTGCCGCGAACGATGATCTCGTCGCCACTCGCCGCGGCCAAGATGCGAAACTTGATCTCGGTCAGTTCCCCCACAACAACTCGCTCTTGCGAGTCAATAGGCGCAAAACCCTCGGATTCGATGTGGAGCTCGTAGATTCCTGGCAAAAGAGCCGTGATCCGCCAGTTTCCTTCAGCGTCGGTCAAAGCAGGATACTCGTTACCGAGAGCATCCACCGCCGTCACCGAAGCTCCGGGAAGCGGCGTCTCTGTATCCGAGATGAGAAGCCTTCCGCCCAGCTCGCCGACCTTGGGCGCTTCCTCCTGAGGAACAAGCTGTTCGGTCTCATCAACGGTGAAAGAATACTGATAGCCGATCCGAACAGGGCGAGGTTTCCCTTCCACCAAAGCAGGAGAGAACTTGAGCTGCAGTGCCGCAGCGATGGCAGCTTCGTCGAAACCATGGCCTTTTTTTTCGACGACTTCTGGGTTCGTGACCGTGCCGTCGACTCCGATGGTGATCAACACCTGCACCTCAGCCTCGAGCCCATCTTGAAACGCCTGTTCTGGATAGACAGGGGGCTCATAATGCGTCACTTCGGGAGGAACCACCTGCGGCTGGGGAGCTGCGCCCTGGGCGGAGGGCTGTTCTTGATCCTCCTTTGGCTTTGGTTCTCCGTTTTCTGTCGCAGTCGGACCCACGGTAGGAGCTGATTGTGCGAAAGCAACCGCGGACCCTCCCCACGCGGAAAGCAAGAAGGCGCTCACTCGAAAAGCCCGACGGCGCGCCACAAAGAAGCCTCGAGCTGTCGGCCGGTACGCGCAGCTAGAGACGGGATCAACACCCAAAGGAGAAAGCTTTGTCTTCATTGCAGAAAGGCCCTAGGCACCCACGCGGGAAGCTACTTGCAGTTTTAGCTTCGATTTTGTGCGATTCACAAGGCTGGGTATGGATGAGGCAAGAATACATCTCACAACCAGCAAAAGCTCCGCCGCCCCTCGTCCAGAGGAGTGAGGCCTGCGGCGGCGGAGTCTTTTCTCCTAGTGCTGCGACCGTTTCAATTTGAGGGCTTCTTGGTCAGTCAGCGTTGAGAGACGGCTCGTTTTCAGGAAGGGTCGCAGCACAAATGGGAAGAGAAAGGCGCGGAGACAGGGAGGGGCGAGCGCGGTTGCGAAGCCGACCTCACTTTCTTGCGGAGAGCTTCGAAACCGCTCATCTCTAAGTGGTCGTAGCACTAGGGGGACGTGGGCCCGTTTAGGGAGCTTCCGACGGCGGCCACGAAAAGGCCGCGCGCTCCGTACACACCGCTAGGGAGGAACTGGGTGTGCACCGGAGGTCGAGGGTAGCTGGGGGAAACAGGCTACTCGGTGAAGCGCGGCGCGGGGCAGGACGTGTGGGCAGGGTGATGCGCGGGGTCTTTAGGTGGGGCACGAACACGGGATGTTGGTCGCGTGCACGAAAGCTGTCGGGGATGGTTTCTCCTGGTTTGGCGAGGGCAGTGCGAAGATCGTTCCAAAAATCGAGCACGCTCGCGTAGCGATGACGTGGATCGACGGCGAGTGCTTTTTCGAAAACCTCGTCCACCGGACGGCTCACGGTCAGGCCCTGGCGACGGGGAGTCGGGCGCTTTTCGGCATCCAGGCAGGCGAACATGATCGATTGGACCCCACCGTCCAGGGCGGGTGTCCCCTTGATGGCTTCGATCAGGGTGAGAGCCATGCCCCAGACATCCGTCCAAGGTCCTGTTTGTCCGAGAGTATCAGGGTCCCATTGCTCGGGGGCCCCATAGTTGGGGCTAAAAGGGGGTCTGTCCAGCGTATGAGTTCGTTCGCCGGCCAAGAGCGGCGAAAAGTGCTCGACCTTCGAGATCCCAAAATCGAGCACCTTGACGACTTGCTCCCCCCCCGCATGGGCCAAAAAGATGTTTGTGGGTTTGAGATCACGATGCACGACTGTCAGTGGTCCACCGCTGGCTTCGCAATGGTGTCCGAGGTGGACAGCGCGTGCCGCTGGGCCGAGCAGATCGAGAACGTCCGACAGACTCATGGGGGGCAAGGCCGCGGCTTGACGTCGGGCGATGTGTTCACTCAGGGTGCATCCTTCAAGCCATTCGAGCGCCATGATCGGCACCGGGCGTTCGCTTCCGTGGGTCACTTCGCCAAAATGAAAGGGGCGCACCACGTGGGGAGTCATGCTGGAAAGACGAAACTGAATCTCGGCTTCGCGACGGAACTGTTCGAGAAACATTTCGCGGGAAATCGGGCTCGCCGTGCCCGGAACTTTGAGGCATTTTAGAGCCACCGGCGCCCGGAAATGTTGGTGAAATCCCTTGTAGACGACGCCAAATCCGCCCTCGGCGATGACTTGGTCCACCCGAATGGCCTGAGCTATGATGGTGCCGATCAACCCAAAGGGGTCATACATGATAGGCTCCTGCTTTTTTTAAAAAAGATTTCATAATCGGCCGAGCGGCCCACCACTCACAGTGCACGGACGGGATCCGAATTACCAGCCGGGAATCGCTACCATGATGAGAAAGGTCATCAAGGGTAGGCTGTTGTGCTTTGTGGCGCTCCATTGGCGCACTACGTCGCTTTGCTCGATCACAGAGGCCGCTTGAAGATGCGCCGGTGGTGCCGGCCGTTGGGGCGCGGATGTTGGCGGTTAGGCGGGGGCCTTGCTCCGCTCATGAAGAAAGCGCCTCGCCCACCGGGACGAGACGCTTTCGCTTTAGGTTCCGAGGTTTCTTACATCCCACAGACGGGCAACTGAATCGCCCCCAGGCTGGGGTAGGGCACCACCGTTCCGTTTTGGACCGGATTGGGGACCGGGCCGCCCTGGTTCGTGAACTTATCTTGGATGACCTGGCCGTGGATGTCGGTAATGCGTACCGTCCAAGGCGGGGGAGGCACCGAACCCGAGCTGCCGGGGGCTTCGGGATCTTGCCCAAAGATCCACGCGCCCCAGTAGGGCTTGCGCTTGCCTTCGATCCAGCTGCTCCCGTCTTTGAGTTCGACTTTGGCTGCAGGATACTTGAGACCTACTATGGAAAGCGCGCCCCAAAAATTCGTAGTATCCCAGTGCCAGATGTACTCGGGGGCGGCGTTTTCGCAAGGGACGACCTTCCACGAGATCGATGGGTTGTCACCGCCCACCTGTTGAGCTGCTGCGACTGAAAGGTCGATGTGTCCAGACGTACAGACAGGGTTGCCCTGGGCGCCTGGGCGGTTGGGACACTCGTCGACGATCTGAATTGTGACCTTGTCGTTAACGAGGACGCAAGCGCCGCACAACCCCGCCCCCTCCCCATAATCGGCGCTGTTGAGCGCGCCGAAGAGGGTTCCTCCCCCAGGTGCGCCCAGTACACGGTCCTGAGATGCAGCTGATCCTTGATCGTTGCCCTTACTGATCACGGGGATCCCACAGCCGAGGGCCTCGTAGCCGCCGCTCGTATCGCGGTCCGAGCTGGCCTGGCTAATCCAATAGCGGGTACTGCCGCCATTGCGTTGGTTGGTCACCTGTTGGTTGCAGGCGAGTGGCCCCTCAAGCACGCCCGTTTCGACGCAGGTCATGAGCAAACACTCGCACTTGGGATCGTGGCTGCACTCGGAGCAGTAGTCCTGGGTCGGCTCGCAACGGGAGTCGCCCGGATAGTTGGCGCAATCGGGCATGCCCTCTTCGGAGAAGAACTCCATTTCGTCGATCCAAAAATCGTAGCTTCCGGGATCTTTGGTCTGCAGGGCAATAGCGAGGATGGTCGCCGGATCGAAGTCGATCGCTGTTCCAAACCCTTCTTGTCGCAGGTCGCTGAAATAGACTTTTACTTCGTTCCAGTCGCTGTTTAACCCAACCTTGGTTCCGTGGGAGTCATAACACTCGCCGTTGCAGGTGCCGCCGGCGTCGGAAGGCAGAGTTCCCTGGGTGACGAGATTGAGTCGCACGTTCCCAGAGCCCTTGGCCCAGAAGCGTACCCCTTGCCATCGGCTGGCATTGACAACCTGGCCGAAGTCGAGCTGCACGGTGGCGCCCCAATCTGCGCCTCCAGGTACGTTCGCTGTGGAGTGCAGCGCGTACATCGTGCCGCCCGCTCCAGGACCGTCGAGTCCGGCACCCCGCGCGAAGGAGCCGCTTTCAGGGGTTTGCTGTACTGAGCCGTCGTTTGAGGCGTACCAAGAACCGCGGAGGGTTCCGCCTTTGATCCCCGTGACACCTTCCATGTTGTCGATGAACTCAGAATTTTGAGAGTTCGGATCGCTCAACATGCAAATGCTATTGGGTTCGAAATCGCCGCCACTCCCTCCAGAACCTGTCGTGACGCCACCGCCGGAGCCACCACCGTTTGGGACCCCGCCTGAGCTTCCCGTTCCGACGCCTTGACCACCAGCGCCGACAACGCCGGTCGCGCCTCCGCTGGACGCCCCAACGCCCGTGTCTGTGGTGGCCACGCCTGTCGTGGAGTTATCCCCGTAGTTGCCCGTGGTACCGAAGGGCTGTTGAGGATCTCCTCCAGTACATGCCGTGAGCGCGAGGACAGGTGAGGCGAGGAGAAGAAGGCTAAAGCGGGAGGAACAGGCTAGGTTTCGAGTCATGGGACCTTCGAGTGATGAGACAAAGAGGCCAGTCGATTCGGGGGATGGAACCGCTACCGGCTAGGGGAAGATAGTGTAGGTCTTCGCCACACGCCAAGCATTCCCCATGATCTTGCGTCCTCTTGAGCTCGGTGATGCGCTCTTGGCGGAAAAATTGTGCCAAAGATGACTCTTTGCGAGCCTTGTCTCTGGAGCAGGTTCTTGTGGTCTAGGCGCACCAAACGCGGGTTGCTACATCGTGTTGAGTCGGGAAGTGGGGCACCTGAGCCCTGTGCCGGGCGCAGCGACGGCGGGGAGTAGACCAAGGTGAAGAACTTGCGGCAAAGAGTGGGGTGTTGGTTGTTCGTCGGCGGAGCTGTGGCTTGCGGCGGGATATCCAGGAGCCATGAAGAAGATCAAGGTCGCGTGATGGGTGAAGCAGAGCCGCTCGGCGCTGGCGGATCGGGTGAAGGCATGAGTAGCGCCGGAAGCGGTGGTTCGCGCGCGGCGGAGCAGGACGAGCCGACGCTCGAAGACCCGAGACGAGTCGCCCTTGAAGGGAGCAGCGGCTGTGAGTTCTTGGCCTCTTGCTGCCAGCAACGCAACTATCCGGACTCCTGCTACGAAAAACTTGAGACCGCTGCCACCTTGGATGAAGTTGAAGGCGAGTCCCTTTGCGTTCGGGAAGTGAATTGGCAGCTCGCCGCGACTCATTGTGGACCTGCCGTGGATGTCGACATAAAGCTGCTACTTCAGACTTCAGCCGGCGAGACGAAAGAGGCTCGTTGTGAGTATGGAGAAATAGTGCTCCACCTCGCCTACGTCGAAGACAGACAGCTCGCCGATCTCAGATGTAATTTCTACGCGGACGGTGATGGCATTTCGTTCGGATTCGTAGTCCCTACGATTGTTGGTGAGTATGAAAGCGTCGAATCTAGCGAAATCAGAGATTCCACCGCCCCCAGCTTGATCGGTGTCTATGCTACGTGGGAGAGCCAGGACGGAAGGGGATACTCCCGTTTTCCCGGCGCTCGGCCAGCCCTGGCCAAGGTGACTTCCTTCGACAAGGAGACTCGCCGGCTCGAAGGGCAAATGTCGGCTGTGCTTAAAGCGAGCGGGGAGCAAGGCGGGGCGGCTGATCTCACTGTCACCTTCGACGTCGAGCTACCAGCGCCCTTCGAAACACCCTGAGCTCAAGTGCCGCGGATGATCGAAAGCCGCTCTTCATGTATGGTCCGGCCCGAGGAACGGACTGTCCCATTGCGTCAAATTAAAGCCTATTCCGAAGAAGAAGCCGCTCACTCTCTCGCTGACTACTTGGAAGTCCAAGGGGTCGAAAATCAAGTGCGACCTGGTCAGGCGGGGTTTTCCGTGTGGGTGATCCATGACGATCAGCGCGAACGCGCCATCTCATTGATGCAAGATTGGTCTCCCGAAGACGGCCAAGAGCAGAAGCGTCGCGCAGCGCAAATCAGGAAGCAACGCGACAAGGCAAGGCGCCCGGTCGCGACACCACGGATCATGGGGCGAGATTCTCAGCCGACCGCTTGGGGGGCTGGAGTGCTGCTCTTGGTGGCGGGGTGCGGCTTGGTTGCTTTGATGAGTGGATTGGGGGCACGTCCGCCCCTTGGACTGTATATCGCTCCGCTTGACCTTTCGCGGGGGAGGTTCTTGCCTCTGGATTGGTTGCAGCCCTGGCGCTTGGTCTCGCCTATCTTCATCCACTTCGGATTCATGCATTTGCTCTTCAACATGATGTGGCTGCGGCAACTGGGGGGCGTTATCGAGGAGCGCGAAGGCACCGTTCGGTTGCTGTTCATCGTGGGGGTCTCGGCTGCCTTGTCCAACTTGGGGCAATACTTTTTGCGTGGCCCCAACTTTGGGGGCATGTCCGGGGTGAACTACGGCCTCTTTGCCTACGCCTGGATGCAGGCACGCTACCACCCTGCAGCGGGGTATCGGATATCGAGTAGCACGACCTGGTGGATGATGGGCTGGCTCGTTCTTTGTGGAACAGGCGCTCTTGGTCCGGTTGCGAATGTGGCCCACGCTGGGGGGCTCATCGTCGGGATCGCTCTTGGCTTTCCGGAGTTCGTTCGCTTCGTGCGGAGCCACAATATCAAGACCGCTTTTGCCAAGGGCAGCTGGGAAGACATGAACGTGAAAGGTTGGGCGCGATGGCGCCGCTTGGCGATTGAGCCCTACCTGCCGCTGTGGTTCTTGGCTGTTGCTTTCGTGGTGGCCTACGCGGATAGCTGAGCTCTGGCTCTGACTCCCGGTTGTGTTAAGCAGGCCCATGCTTGTCGCAGCCGCATCGGTTTATGGTGTTTTTGGTCTTGCTTCTGTCGCCGGGGGGTACCTGGGATTCAAGAAGGCGAAGAGTCGCGCCTCACTTATTGCGGGGGGCGTGGCTGGTGCCGCCCTTTTGGCGGCGGCCACCCTGGGCGCGATGGGGGCGAGTTCGTGGGCGCTCGGTCTTGGTGGCGGAACCTCATTGTTGCTTGCGGGGCGCTTTGTTCCGGCTTACCTCAAGACGAAGAAGCTCATGCCTCAAGGCATGATGTCTGGACTATCGGCGCTGAGCTTGATCGTAACGGCTCTGGGTTATTGGGGTTAGAACACGCGTCACACCCAGCAGAAGCTCCGCCACCTTGCCGATAGCGTAGCCAGCCTGTAGACAGCCACCCTATGACTTTCGAACGGCAGTTCAATGCTGCAGTACTTTCGGTTATTTTGGGTGGTTTGACTTTCCTGGGGGGAGCGAGCGGATGCGCTGGAGACGGGGGCGCGGAGGAGGAACCCTGGGCGGACGAAAACGGTGCTCAGGGAGAACCGAGCGGAATCATCTCGGGCACGATCGGTGGAGCCGCCTTCAACGCGACGATCAGAACTGCCAACTTTCAGGAGAACCAAAGTTCCTTTTCGATCTCCGGTTTGGATACCGTGAGCTTTCCAGGCGAAATCGTGGATATCGGTCTTTCGGTCGACCGCGACATCATCGGGGTGGGCCAGTTTGATTGTTCAGTCCTTGGCGAGGCACAAATCAGTGCTCGAATTCCCGTGGACGGCGGCCTCTTGGGACAGACCTCGACCTTCGTCCGGTCTCATGACGGGTATCCGTGTACGATCACCATTCATGAGTTTGGCAGTGTCGGTCAGCCCATTACAGGGTCGTTTTCGGGTTCGCTCATTGAGTCGGGGTCTCAAGGAGTTTCGGTATCGGGAACGTTCAACGCGGTGCGGGGGAGCGTCGTTCTCAACTCGCGATGAAGGCTTTGGGGCGGTAGATCAAACCACGTCATGATTGAACCCGGAAATTACGTTAAGGATCTGCTCGTTCGTTCCCCTCAAAATGGGGTGGTCGCTCGGGGCTGGATCAAGACGCGGCGAGACAGCAAGGCGGTCCACTTCCTGCAGCTCAATGACGGAAGCAGCTTCAAAGATCTCCAGGTGGTGATCGAGGGTGATCGGCTCGATGAGGCAACCTTGCGTCGATTGACGACGGGGGCGAGCGTGCGAGTATTGGGTGATTTGGTAGAGAGCCCGGCTCAGGGCCAAGCGGTGGAGCTCCATGCCGAATCGGTTGAGGTTTTGGGTGACGCCGATCCGAAAGAGTACCCCTTACAGAAGAAGGGCCATTCCCTCGAGTTTTTGCGCGAAATCGCCCACCTGAGGCCCCGTTCCAACACCTTTGGAGCAGTCTTTCGTGTGCGCAACGTGCTGACTCGCGCGATTCATGACTTCTTCCAGGAGCGAGGTTTCGTTCACGTCCACACCCCCATCATCACAGCGTCCGACTGCGAGGGGGCGGGGGCGATGTTCCGGGTGAGTACTCTCGACAGTGATAATCCGCCCCAGAAGGAGGGGCGCGTCGATTTCGAACAAGACTTCTTTGGCGCACAGGCCTACCTCACGGTCAGCGGACAGCTCGAAGGAGAAACCTTCGCTCAGGCCTTCAGCAATATCTATACCTTTGGCCCCACCTTTCGCGCCGAAAACTCCAACACGCCGCGTCATCTTGCTGAGTTTTGGATGGTCGAACCCGAGATGGCATTTTGCGATCTTGCCTCGAACATGAAACTCGCCGAGGAGTTTCTCAAGTACACTATCGAAGTGGTCCTGCGTGATTGCGCCGACGACTTGGCCTTCTTCAATCAACGTATCGAAAAGACCTTACTTTCGACCTTGGAGCACGTTGCGGGGGCGAGTTTTGCTCATGTGACCTATTCGGATGCGATCAAGATTCTCGAAAAAGCGAATCGTTCTTGGGAGTTCCCCGTCAGTTGGGGTGTGGATTTACAGAGTGAGCACGAGCGCTACCTCACCGAAGAGCAGTTCAAAAGGCCGGTCATCGTTACGGACTATCCGCGCACCATCAAACCCTTTTACATGAGGGCGAACGAAGACGGACGCACAGTTCGGGCGATGGACGTACTCGCTCCGCGTATCGGCGAGATCATCGGTGGTAGCCAGCGAGAAGAACGACTCGACGTCTTGCTCCAGCGCATGAAAGAACAAGAGCTACCCGAGGAGGCTTACTGGTGGTACCTCGATCTGCGACGTTTTGGCTCGGTTCCGCACGCCGGCTTTGGTTTAGGACTTGAGCGCATGTTGCTCTACGTCACGGGAATGAAGAACATTCGCGACGTCATCCCCTTTCCCCGCACACCAGGCCACGCGAAGTTCTGAGCGAAGCGGCGAGCTCTTCGGGTCGTAGGGTCCTTTCGGAGCAAAGAATTGCGCTTGAGCTCCAAGTGAAGCACCCGGGGCGCCCTTTCGTCGCCGTTATCGATGGAGCCGCGTCGGTCGTCCGGCTACTTTGTGACGCAGAGTCATGAGGCGAATAGTTCACTGCGGGTCTCTTCTTTTGCTTGTTTCCACCGCGTCCTGCGGTCAGGACCTGGGCCAGTCGAGCCCGTCGGCGCACGATACTGGTGCTGGCGGTGGTGCGAATGTCTCTGATGCTTCTGGTGGCGCGTCCGGTTCAGGCGGCGCCATTCAAAGCGGTATTGGTGGCGGAGCGAGCCCGGGAGGCTCAGGCGGCGGAAGTGTAAGCGGGGTGGGGGGAACAGACGGTTCCAGCGGCGGTGCGGCAAGTGGAGGCGCTGCGGCCACAGACGAGGAGATCGAGGCGTTGCTCTCCGAGTTCGCCGCTTATTGGGACTTCGAAACCGTCGCCGCTGAGGGGGCGGTGGATCGAGTAGGCGGCGCCACTCTAGGGCTTGAGGGAGCGACGGTGAGTCCAGGTGCGCAAGGCGATGAGTTGGTTGTGAGCGGCCCCGGTACTACGGCTGCGACGACAGATCCCCTTGTTGATACCTCGACTGATTTTTCGATCTCAACTTGGGTCAAACTGGACGAGCTTGATGGCTACGACACTTTTGTGGGGATCGATGGGCAAGAGGTGAGTGCCTTCTTTTTACAGAAGCGCGATGATGACCGCCTCTCGTTCGCGACCTTCTCTTCTGATGCGACGTCGACGAGCGCGTGCGTGACGACGGCCGAGATCCAACCGCGTGCGGGGGAGTGGTACCACGTGGTTGGCTCCTTTGACGCGGGTAGCTCGGAGCAACGCATCTACGTCGATGGGGTTCTTTCCGGGAAGCAAACTTGTGCCGGTGGTGTCTTCAAGGCGCAGGGTGGGCTCAGCGTTGGACGTGGCCTCTACGACGGGGCCGCCACGGACCCCTGGAGCGGCGCGGTGGACGATCTCGGACTGATTCAGCGCGTGCTCACCCCAAAAGAGGTTGTGAGCCTCTATCGTTATGGGCGTCCCGACCAGAAGAACTATCTCTTTTCCTACTTTATCGAAGTCACGGAGGGGCGGGGGGATGGGCTTCGGCTTGCCCACAGTCACGACGGGCTGCACTGGGGCGCAATCGGGGCGAATCGGGTCTTCATGCCGGCCTCGGTGGGCGGGGGTTCGTTTCGCGATCCACATTTGATGCGAACGCCGGATGGTCTTTATCACCTATCTTGGACCACGAGCTGTGTGCCTTGGGCCGAGGCCAACTGTATACAAGACCGGGGTCTTGGCCACGCCACCTCGCTCGACTTGGTCCAATGGAGTGAGGCCGACTACATCACCATTGATCTGGAGGTGGAACATGTTTGGGCGCCCGAAACTATTTATGATACGGCGAGCGAACAAACTATGGTCTTTTGGTCGTCGCCCCTCGACCAAAATGCCTCGGCCTCCGATCCTCACGACATCTACTATATCCTGACCAAGGATTTTCAATCCTTCACCGATCCGGAAGTCCTCTACACACGCCCCGGGCGCAATTTTATCGACGCTACGATCCTCGATCGGGGCGACGGGTATCTCATGATCATCAAGGATGAAGCGGATGGGCAGAAGAACCTGCGCGCCTTGTCTTCCCCTCTACTTTTTGGGGAAGGTGCATGGACGGCTGACCCCTCCGCTCCGCTGACCGGAAGCTACGCCGCAGAGGGGCCCTCCTTCCTGCAGCGTGATGGCCAGCTTTTCGTCTATTTCGACAAGTACGGCGAAGGAGCTTATGGCGCGCTCAGGGCGACGTCAGAAAGCGATTTGGAGGCTCCCGTCTCGTGGCAGGATATCTCAAGTCAGGTCTTCTTTCCCGGCGTGCGACATGGAACGCCCATCGAAGTGCCCTGGGACGTCTTCGAGGCGGTTGCGATCGAAGCGGGCAGGTAGGTGGGGTGACTGGGGGCTAGCGACAGAGCGAGGACGATTACACTTACGTCACGGGTACACAGGCCCTGCTCGGTCGAGGCGTCAGCAGGGCGATGGTGCCTAGCGCTCCAAGGTGGAAGCCGCCCCGCCAACGGCTACATCGTAGTCGTCCGAACTGTCGTAGTCACGTCCTCCGTCGACCTCGAACGACGGGGAGTCGTGATCGCCGATGTCGATCGACGAGGAGTCGTAACCGTCATCGATATCGTAGTAGTAGCATTCGAGCTCATAGAGCCGGTTGGTTTCTGCCTTGCACGCACGATAACGGATATCGTAGTCGCAGTTGAAGTCGTCAGTGTAACATTCGAGGAGTTTGATTAATGCTGTGCGGCAGTGTGGTTTGTTTGTTGAAAAGTAGTTGTTTAGAGAGTAGGTCAAGTAATCCTGGCACTCGTCTGCGCTATAATTCGAGTCATAGTCGGCGTAGTCGCTGCCCTCGTAACACTCGGTTGTAGCCGTGCAGTAGTCCTCGATGAGGGGTTCTGCGGCGCTCTGGAAGGCTTCTTTGCTTTCCGCTGGGTCCGGTGCCTCGTCGCCAGTACTGGTACTGGTGTTCGATTCGCTGCCGATGGGGCTAGGTTCGGTCGACGCGCGTCCTCCGCAGGCAGTGGTGGTGCAGACACTGAGGCAAAGGCAAGTCAGGAAACGAAACATGGTGAGGACTACCATACCCCTATGAGCGGGGGGGCAGCAAGCCGGGTGATCGCTTTTGGGGTGAGGGGGCGTCTTCAGCAGTCCGATTGGGCCAAGGCGTCGGAGAGTAGGTCGAACACGGCGCGCACGCGACGACTGGTGCGGACTTCGCGATGACTGGTGAGCCAGGTTTCGAAGGGAAAAGAAAGCTTTTCGGGAAGCACGCGCACAACGCGGGGGTCGGCGTCCCCCACCACGTCCATCATGACGCCAATGCCCGCGCCGCGGGTGATGAACGCCCACTGCACGGCCTGGGTGGCTGTCACCCACGGAAAGTGGGAAGGGGTGAGCTCAAGTCCCAGATGGGCCAAACCTTTGATGAACACGTCAGAGTGGTCAAAAGCGATGAAGGTGCCATGCGTGAGGTCTTCGAGAGTCTGCGGGTCGCCCAACGACTCAAGATAGGCAGGGGTGGCATAGAGGTAGCCGGTATCTGATCTGACTTTACGGGTGATCAACTCCGCATCTTGGGGGCGGTAGTTGCGCAGGGCGATGTCGGCTTCGCGTCGAGCGAGATCACTCGTCTGATTAGAGGCGATGAGTTCGAGCACGATCCCTGGGTGTTTTCGGTGAATGTCTTCTAGGATCGGCGGGAGCAGATAGGTCGAGATGATTTCGCTGGCGCTGATGGCTACGGGGCCGCTCAGAGAAAGCGACTGCCCGGCCGCGACGCGGGACAGGGCGAGAGCGGCATCTCCCATGGATCGAGCTTGATCGAGGAGTTCAAGCCCCGTCGGGGTGAGAACCAATCCGCGTCCGACTCTTTCGAAGAGAACGACGTCGAGCTCCTCTTCAAGCGCGGTCACCTGTCGACCTACCGTAGGTTGCGTTGAGTGGGTGGCACGTGCTGCCGCCGAGAAGGAGCCGTGCTCGGCGGTGGCGAGAAAGGCCCGGACCAGACCCCAATCGAAGGCGTTATCTTGCCAATTCATGCAAAAGTGAATGGATTATAAACGAAATGCGTCAATGTGTAAAACGTTTTGGTATGGCAATGTTCTGGAGCTGCCGGGGACGAGCTCTGGCTACAAACGAAAGGAACTCCGCCATGCGCGCTATCAAAAACGACCAGTACGGTGCCCCCCCAGTCCTCACTCTATGCCAGATCGAACGTCCTGCCGTCGGTCCCAAGGAGATTTTGGTGAGGGTGCACGCCACGACTGTGACCCAGGGCGACCGCCGCCTGCGTGCGGCGGATTATCCAGGGATGAGCGCTCTCTTTGGTCGGCTGTTTACGGGGCTCTTTCGACCGCGGCATCCTGTTGGCGGGACTAATTTCGCTGGGCGAGTCGTCCAGGTGGGCGCTGAGGTGACTCGTTTTTCGGTGGGCGACGATGTCTTCGGTAGCTCGATGCACGGCGCCTACGCCGAGTACATCGCGGTAGCCGAGAAGGGCCCGGTGGCTCAGCTGCCGGAGTCACTCGGATACGCGGATGCCGCTACCTTGCCCTATGGTGGAGGCACCGCCCTGGTCTTCTTGCGCGATATGGCCCGAGTGCAGCCAGGCGAGCGTGTGTTGATTGTAGGGGCAAGCGGTGGCGTGGGGCGTCTCGCCGTCGGGCTGGCGAAACATCTGGGGGCTCACGTCACCGGGGTGTGCAGTACTGACTCCAAACTAGTGCGTGAGCTGGGCGCTGACGAGACCATCGATTACCGGAGCGAGGACTTCACTCAGCTGGGCATAAAGTGGGATGTGATTTTCGATACAACCGAGGGTAACCACTTTCGTGCCTTCAGTCGGGTGCTCACCGCGAGCGGTCGCTATCTGACCTTGTATGTGAGCCTGCGTGTCCTTCTTGAAATGCTGTTGACCAAGCTGCGAGGGGGTCCCCGAGCGCTGTGTGGCGTAGCCATGGGCGATGCTCAGCTTTTGACTGATCTAGGCGAGTTGGCTGACGTGGGTGCAGTAAGGGAGCCGATCGCGGCGCGCTTCAGCCTGGAGCAGGCGAGCGCGGCCCACGCTTTGCTCGAGAACGAAGCTCCTCACGGCAGCATCGTTTTGGATGTGACGGACACGAGCGCTGCTGTGATTCGTGCGGCGTAACAGCCTGAGACTTTCAGTGTCAACGCAAGCCTTGCGTTGACGTCCGGGTTAGACGCAAAAGAAGAGGATAGTCCTTCCTTCGGCGGACTTCGCCAAGGGGGCCTTTGGGGCTATAGTTCCCGATTGGAGTTTTATGATTTCTGTACACCCGGGTGGCGCTCGCGCGCTGATTTTTGCTAGTTTTTCTGTGTCCATCCTTGGTTTGAGTGTGCGGGCGCAGGGCGCCCCTTTCATGGACTACATCAAGGACAGGCCCGTGACTTGTGACTCTCTCAGCTCGGAGACTTGGGGAGTGAACGAGGTGCTGCCTCGTGACCTCTGCAACGGCATAGAGAGTGCGCGGGGGGCTGGTGTTTCACCAGAGTACTATTACTGGGACGGACAGATCCTCAAGGCGGATGATGGCAAGTACCATCTCTTCATGAGCACCTGGTCGGGAACGAATAGTTTCAATCCGGGGTGGCAGAACTCGGACGCTTTTCACGCGGTGAGCACACAAGGCGTGCTTGGGCCCTACGAGCGGGAAGGTTACATCTATGACAACGGAGGGTCCCACAGGGGCCACAATGTGACCGCTCTAGAGCTTCCCGATGGACGGTACGCGGTTGTCGTGAGCGAAACAGGGCCGTTCACCATCTATACTTCGGACTCTTTGGATGGGCCCTGGACGAGTTGCCAACCTGAGATCGAGGTGGCCCAGTCTAACGTGAGTTTGGTGGCTCGCCACGACGGGCGCTATCAAGTGGTCGAGCGCTACGGCAATATCGCCATCTCGGATACTTTGTGTGGCAAATACGTCAAGCAACAACCGAGCTGCTCGTACCCTACCGAAAATGGCGACACGATTTATCCCAAGCGCGATTCGATCCCCAAGGTGCAAAATCCCACCTTTGACTGGCAAGAAGATCCGCATATTTGGATCAGCGGCGGCACCTACCACGTGATCTATTCAGGCTCGGGAGATCGCGTTGGTTGGCACATCTATTCTGAGGATGGCATCACGGATTGGCAGGACAATGGTTATGCTTGGTCTCCCCGCGAGTACGATCGACTTTTTTGTTTCGAGGGTACCGACACTTGTAACAAGTGGTACAAGATGGAGCGCCCGGGAGTCGTCTTGGAAAACGGCCACCCGACTCATCTGACTTGGGCTGTGTCCGATGTCGACAAGGACAATCAGATCCCTGGTAATTCGAACCATGGCAGCAAGATCATTGTCGTGCCCTTTGATGGCGTCGCCTTTGATACTGACTTTGGTGACGGTACGCCGATCGGTACTGGAGGGGCAGAAGGCAGCGGTGGTGCGACGAGCAGCGGTGGGGCTGGAGGCGACTCCGCCGCGGGCGGTATGTCGGCAGTGGGTAGTGGGGGCGCGATTGGTTCGGGCGCTGCGGCCGCGGGGGGCGCGATGGCTACGGCAGGCGGCACGACGGCGGCCGGCGGAGGGGCCTCTGCGGGATACCCAGGGAGCGGCGGTGCGACGAACGGCGCCGGGGGAGGCGGTCCGAACGACCCTGCCTTTGACTCGGATGAACCCGGCTGCTCGTGCCGCCAGGGGAGGCGCGCATACGGTGGCTCTTCGACCTGGACTGTCTTGGGACTGCTGGCCTTGCTGGGGGCGAGCCTGCGGCGTCAGTCGCGCATTAGTCGGCGGGGCTAGCACTACGACCGCTGAGCGCAAGGGCAGCTTCCCTGTCTACTGGTTCAACGCGCAGACGCTCGGAGGAATGCGCCGTGGCTAGGGGTCAATCGTAAAACCCCGGCTTTACCGCGTGAAAGTCTCCATCGTAATCGAAGCGCGGGTCTTTCGTGAGATCAATCACGCGGTGAGGTCCATAGCTTCCTTCTTTTCGGGTAGCCGAGCCGCCATCGTACACTCTTGAGATCCCCCACTTACCGTTCCATTTGTGGCCGTCGTGGTTGTGCCCGAAGAGCAGGGCGTCGATCTTGGTCCCGCCTTCGATAGCCGCTTTCAGGACTTGTCCGAGTTCTTCAGAGTCTTTCAGATGATGAAAGGGCTTGGGGTGAAAGGGGTGGTGATGCAGGTAGATTACGCGTTTGGCCGCGCTCTTTACTGTTTCTTTCTCGAGCAGGGCGGCAAGACGTTGACGCTGGGCGTCGCCGAGCTCGCCTTGGGCCCACAAGGCATCATACCAGTTTACCTCTTCGGCCATCGAATCGAGGCCAATGAAGGCGATGGAGTCTTCATCTTCGCCAATGATGTCGAGGGTGGGATACTCGAAGTCAGGGCTTTCGTAGAAAGCTTCCTTGAATCGCTTCACGTAACGTCGGTGAGCCAGCGAACCCGTGCCGTAGTCGTGGTTGCCGGGACAGACGAGAACTGTATAGCCGGCGTTTCGAAGTCGTTGAATGGCGACCATGGCTTCGTCGTAGCCGTCGTTGGCGTCGTCGACGATATCGCCAGTGAGCACTACTACGTAGTTGGATGAGGGCTCTTTGGCGAAGATGATGTTCCGGACGATGAGCCGAAATCGTTCTGTTAGGTTGCCATAGCCAAGATGGGGATCAGTTAGATGGATAATCTTCTTCATCGTCTTCAGGTCTACCCTTGGGCGCGAGATGTCAAGCTTGCCCCGCACGTTCCGGTATCCGTCCGTGAGCGATTGGCCGAATCAAAATGTGCCGTTAAGCCAAAGTCCTCCGCCTTGGGGCGAAACATGGGGAAGAAGGGAAAGCGAATCCTGCGCTAGCCCCCGCGCGCGGTCTGACTTTCCTTCTGTCTCATAAGCGAGCAAGCCGGCATCGAGTCCGATGGCGCTGGCGGTGCCCACGAGGCCCCCAATTACTGCGCCACCTAAACCACAAAAAGAGAAGTCGCCTGGTGTGCAGTCTACGAGCCCTCGCTCAAGGTAGTACCCGACCAAAACTCCCAGGGGTGGCAAGGTCACGCGCAGTCCAAAGCTCGCCAACCCGATAACGTAGTTTTTATGAGCAATGTGGACGATCGGACCGCCGAAGGCGTAGCCGGCCATACCCGTGGCGACGGCAGCTGCACCAAGTCTATCGTCGTGGTTAGCGAGGAGCATTCCGACCCCCAATCCCAAACCATGCACGGAACCATCCACGATCAGATTCTGCCAGCCGTACCACTTCCTGGAGGGGGCTTCGTCCCACTCGAGGTAAGGCGTTTCGACCGAGGAGGTTGTGGGATCTGCGAAGCTAGCGGTGGTCCACGTGCCCAGAGTCAAAATAAGCGCGACGGCGAGGGCGAACGGTCGAAAGGGGACGCTCTTTTTGTCGCGCTGCTGTGAGTTGTGAGTTGTTTCTTTCGCGAAGTGGCGGGGTGGATGGTGCGTCATGGGGTTGTCCTTTGACTGGAGGGGTGAGTTGCAACGCACGACAGGTCGTTGTGTTCTTTCTTGAGGTATATGTTGTAAACCAAAAGGTGGACACTGTATACCTTGACGCTCGATTTGGTCTAAATGCGCGACAATAGGTGCGGAAAATAGGTCAAAAGTCGCTGTCGCTCGTGCGTGGTGCCTCAACTAGGTCTATGGTGTTCGCGCGATGAACACCCGAGACCGGATTCTCGAAGCGGCGAACCTGGCCTATGCAGAAAACGGCTACAGTAAGTTCTCAATGCGAGATGTTGCAAGCCGCGTGGGCCTCTCTCCGATGGCGCTCTACAAGCATTTTGACGACAAAGAGCATCTGTTGCACCACGTACAGCTCCGTGGGTTTCAGCTCTGGTCCAGCGTTCTCGATGAGGTGGCGGTCATTCAGGCTCCGCGTAAGCGGCTTGTTGAGGTGGCCTGTCGGTACCTTCAATTCGCGCGGGAATCGACTCCGTACTTTGAGATGATGTTTCTCAATCCAGATCGAGGGCGTGAGCTCAAGCACATCACCCCCGCCGGAGCTGCTCTCATTGAGTCGGTTTTTCGGCGTTACGAGGCCTGGGTCCAAGAGTGCCTACCTCGAGCAAACGACCCACAGGCTGAGGCCGTTGCGCTCTGGGCGCATAATCACGGCTTAGTTTCTCTCTATCTCGCAGGACGCTTGAGTTTTATCAAAAGCGACTTCGACTCGTTTCATCGAGGGAGCATTTCGTCGTACCTCGACGGGAGAAGAAGAGAATGGAGGGGGAGGTGATGAGCTTTTTTATGTGGAGGAAAAGCGGAGGCCAAGGGCGAGAGCGACGGAGCTGCCGAGGCGAGCAGCTCCCCCAACGCTGCAGGCGGCCTTATTCGACCTCGAACGCGCCCACGGCGGCCTCACAGCCTTCCCAGTTGATGCGGATGTTTTTAGGATCAAAAAGTAAGGCTTCCGGTTCCAGCTTTTGTGCGGGGCCGGTCCAACCCTGCGGGCCAAAGAAGTCTCCCGACTCGGCGGTTGGATCAGCACATGCGCGAATGATTCCCAGTGCTCCGTCTTCGGCCGATTGAGCATTGTTCATGAGATCCGAGTTGACGTCCATGCCACCGGTGGAGGCCGTTTTGAGTTGAAGCCCCGTGGTGGCCAGGCCTGGGTGCGCGATGAATACCTTGACGTTTTTGATGCTCTTTTCGTCCAGTTTGGCCTTGAGGCCGTAAGTGAAGGTGCAGTTGGCCAGCTTCGATTGGTGATAGCGTGACCAACGAGGCCCGTTGAACTGGGCATTTTCTTCTTCTGTTCCATCTCCACCCAAATACCCTTTCGCTTTGTTGTTGGTCGTTTCGAAGAAACGGAGCTCGTGGTCCGGGCCGAGGCGGGCGGCCGAAGAGTGATTGACCAGCCGTCCATCCGAGCTCTTGCGAAGCAAAGGGAAGAGCAGCTTGGTGAGGAGAAAGGGGGAGATGCTGTTGGTCTGCATCTGGACGTCATAGCCATCCTTGGTGCACTGTTCCGGGAAGGCCATGATGCCCGCATTGTTGCACAAGACATCGAGGCGTTCGAAGCGCCCAGCAATCTCTTGGGCTGCGGCCCGAACGCTGGCGAAGTCTTGTAGATCACAAGGGATCTCCTCGAACTTTCCTTGAGGGGCTTCCTCGCGTAGTTTTTTTACCGCGCCTGTGGAACGAGCACTTGGTCGATTGAGCAAGAGAACATGAGCGCCCAACTTGGCAAGCTCTCGCGCGCAGACGTATCCCGTTCCGCTTGTGGTGCCCGTGATGGCGACGACCTTGCCGCTCATGTCCTGGGTGTGGTTGGCAAGGGTGTCTGAGAGGTGTTTGGTTTCGATTGTAGGTGTGCTGTTGGTCATCGCGGCTTTCTCCATGACCCAAAGGCTATTCATCTGGGGTAGGGCCTGCCTGCCCGTTTCTCTCAAGGGCTTGCCTAATCCTCGCAAGCGTCGCCAAATGGGGTAGTCTCCCATCAAGATGCTTTTAAGGCATCTCGGAGACCTGCCATGTCCATCAAGAACCTCGCTCAACGTGTACAACGCCTGTCAATCAGCCGAATGACCGAGAAGGATCCAAATTTTGAGGGGCTCTTCATCTATCGTTCGAGCGCTCCGACCCAGGTCGATTCGATGATCTACAACCCCATCGTTTGCCTGATAGTCCAAGGGGCGAAGGAGGCCACGGTGGGGGTCGAAACGGTGTCGCTTCAAGAAGGGCAGTGCGTCGTGGTGGGACACGACTTGCCGGTCCTGGCGCGAGTCACCCAGGCGTCGGTCCAAAAACCGTATCTCTCGCTCATCATTCGGCTCGACCTCGAGCTCCTCCGGACTCTGGAAGATGCGCTCGAAGAATTCGAGTTTGAGCACGAGTCACCACGCTCGCTCGAGGTAGCGAAGGTGAGCGATTCGGTGCTCGATGTTCTGGATCGTTACCTTGCCTTGGTAGAGGATCCGCTCGAAGCCAAAGTCTTGCTCCCCCTCGTTAAAAAAGAGCTCCACTTTCGGCTTTTGCGTTCTGAGTCCGGGGGGATGCTTCGCGCTCTGGCCCATCGTGGTAGCCATGCAAGCAATGTGGAGCGAGCGATCCGTCACCTGCGCGACAATTATCGCGGCCCTCTGGACGTTTCCGAGCTTGCCAAGTCAGTGGGGATGAGTACATCGTCCTTTCATCGGCACTTCAAGTCGATGACGAGAACGACGCCGCTCCAATACCACAAGGATTTACGGCTGACCGAGGCGCGACGCTTGCTGCGCACCGCCGAGGGCTCTGTTTCGAGCGTCGCCTTTGAAGTGGGTTACGAGAGCAGCTCCCAGTTCAGTCGCGAATACTCTCGCAAGTTTGGTGCGCCGCCGCGGGCGGATCTTCGGGTGGCCTGAGAGGTCACTCGCCCTGCAAGCGAGGTGGCCGGCTCCGTGGTGAACGTTAGCGAAACGGGGAGCCGGTAGAATGCCGCGGGTGGAGCAAGTTGGCGGCGCTGACTGCTCCACAACGGCCTTGTAATGTCAGTAGCTCAATCTTCGCTGGTCTATTGACACGCTTCGGCACCAATTACTTCTTCGTTTTGTTCTACTTTCCAATCAGCTGGTATGCACGCATCGTTGCTGCGCCAGAGGCCTCCATCGGGATCACGAGCGACTGTTAGCGCCGAATTGCAGCCAATATCAGCATCTACGCAGCCTACCGGCTCGGAAGCCATGAGGCACTGACTCCCGGAGTCGAAGGCCCTTGCGTGAATAACCTCGCACGCCCCGTCGCAATCATTGACCGAACGGCTTTCACAGTCCGAGCCGCAGCCTGCTAATAATGCAACCGTGGCTAGAACCGTTGTGAATTGAGTCAAGCTTGAGCAGGTTTTCATAGAGGTCTCACATGTCATGATTTGAACGGCTATTTGTGTAGAAATAGTCAGCGGTGTACAGGTTTACCGGGCGTTTTACATGGTCCACTGTTGCGCGAATGTATAAGCAGCGGCCGTGGAACTTGGTGGCCATTTCGGAGCTTCTCAGTCGCATTCTAGCTTTGAGTGCATGCCGTGTCGCCGTCCTGATCACTTCGATTCCCCCTCCGCTCGGGCACTTGTCAATGAGCTGAAATTTTACGTCTGGAGAGTTGTCGTATGTTTGGTAGTTCATAATAGCGGCGAACTTCCAGCCGTTTACGCTCGTTGATTCGGGCCCGCTGCCACCAACGGACCATTCAATGACTCGGCCATCGTCGTTTGTGCCCAAGTATCTTCGTTGCACGCCCCAACCTCCACCACTTCCCAGATCATTGTTGAGATCAACAAAACGAAGGTGCCCGAACCCATGATGGGTCGACACTGACACGGTTGCGCTGCTTCCCCCAATAGCACCACTGGCGCCATCACCCATTACCGAGAGCAGAACGCGGAGTGCAAAAGGGTCCTCCCTAATCCAATCGTAGGAGCTTCCTGCGCGTTCTGCCCATTCTTTCAGCAGTCCAATCGCTCCCGCAACTTGAGGCGCCGCAAAGCTAGTTCCTGTCCATCCGGAATCAAAGCCAGTTCCTCCTGAACCAGCCACTAGATCCGCGGTTCCGGTTACGGTGAGGTCGACGGGTCGAGCGGTCACGCTTCGCGTACCGTCGAGGATCGCGCTGAGTGCTCCGTTTCCGGAATAGCTTGCTCTTGCAACGCTGTCCAAGTCGCTCAATTGAGAGACATCATTCAGAGCGCCCACAGCAATAGACTCTGGGTAAGTTGCCATGTCACCGACGCTACAGCTCCGCCCCTCATCCCCGTCGTTTCCAGCTGCCACGACGACGACAACTCCTGCGGCGACTGCTGCCTGGATCGCGTCGCGAATTCCGTCACCACTACTTAGTCCGCAATACTTGTCGTTCAGATTCCATGACAGGTTAATAACATCCACGTTTTCGTCGAAGGTTGCTTCCTCGATTCCCTTCGCGATGTTCTTCGCCTTGTTGTTTGAAGCACCGTAAAAGTGCACCGTTGCTTCCGGGACAATCCCGCTTCGTTTGTACCTTTCCGTCGAGGAGCTAATCGAAGCAATTTGTCCGTCTTCTAAGTCACCCATCAGCACACTGGCTACGGTAGTTGCATGCGAACCGCTTGAGGTCACTGACGAGTTGATGCATCGACGGCGAGTTCCCCTTAGTTTGCATAAATCAGTATCTAAGATCCTATTGAATCCCGTCGCGGTCGTCTTAAAGGAGGCATGCCCCGAGTTGATCGGACCATGCTCAACGATTCCATATTTGACCCTGTTGCTGCCGTTTGGACGAGTTGACCCCGTATTGCCGCCTGGCAACCGCGACCGCATGCCATCACTTCCGAGACCTAACGCTTTACGGCGTTCTCTTCCATCGGCAACATCATGACCGACCTCCGGTAAGACAACTCTTTTGACATTGGCTGTGGGTATGTCTTTGAGGCGAACCACATGTTTCGCCGGAACCAATGCCGTCATTGTGTTCCCCCCAATCAGCTTATCGTCGGTAACTTCGCCGCCAAGCTTCTTGAGACCCTGCCAAAACGCGCGGCGACTCGCCCTAAGCTGGTCGCGCCGTTCCTTCACGACAAGTTTTCTGGCCGCTGGGTCGTCTAGACCGCGAAGGGCGGTAAAATCGAACTCGGGGTCTTCGAGTTCGACAGTCACTTCTATTAGGTTTTCTCCGCTACCGTATGTAGTTAAGAGTTCTGCAATCTCTTCGAGTTGGGCAGAATCTTGCGCTGATTTGGCATCACTTTCATCGTCGCTTCCGGAGGTCGGTAAGGCGTATTTCGAAAGACTCGAGGTCTTCATGTTTGAGAGCGCAGCGTGGTCAACTTCGACACATTGGCCTAGTCGACATTCGACGTTGAGCGAGACGTCGTCAACCGAGTGGATCGCGACGTCATCCAGCGTCTCGACCGACTCAACTGGTTCGTTCGTCTCTTTTACCTTTTGGTACTGTGATATGGTTAAAAGAGGATCGGTCTGCTCATCCTCGCTGCCACATGCCAACGTGGTCAGCGCGAGCATCAACCACCAAGTTCTCACCATGTCCGGTCTGTACTTTTCCATTTTTTACTCCAAGTCGGCAGAATAGCCTGCCCCTTCATTTTATACCGCTGGGCACATTCACACTCACACCCACATGGGTCAAGCTGAACCTCAAACTGGAGCGTTATGCGTCGGTGGCGGCGGCCTTTTGAGTGGGATCACCGAGGCTCGATTGGCGCTTCGGATCTTACAGGGCCAAGGCTGAAGCTGCCCCATTGACCGGTCTCCCGGCCGGTTCGACAGGCGGGAGCACTTTGGGGACGGGAGGTAGGTACGCAACCAGCGGAGGCACAGCGTCGGGAGGTGGACACTCTTCGGGAGGATCGGAAGCCAACTGGGGTCTAGGCGGAGCCGGTGAGTGTCCCCCCGAGCAATGGACGTGCAGCATGTTTACCTACTGACGGGTCCGAGATCACTGACTGCAGGACCGAGGACGACGCGTTTATTTGCGGGTGCGAGGTGACCATTTTGAGATGAGGGAGAGGTGCGTCTGCGCGGGCGTAGCGTCTGGATTGTGCCGTTGGAAGCCGGGAGCCACAACAATGCATGGTTCATCGAAGGCCCCGACCAGCCCGCCAGTGCAGCCGGAAGTTCGCTTGCGGGGAGCGTGACTCAGCCTCGCGGGGGATCTTGCTGGGCCCACTGATTCCCTGCTGGTCGCCTGCGCTTGCTATTGTGTTGCAATTGCGCAAACACCGCTACCGATGGCGCAGGTGATACGAAATTGCACTTGGGGACTGTTGTTGAGCGTATTCTTCTTCGCCCAGCCGGGGCGTGCTGTGACCGACCAGGAGCGCTCTGCTGCCCGTGAAGCCGCACGGTCGGGGGTGGCGGAGTTTCGGAAAGGAAACTTCAAAGACGCTCTACGCCTTCTCGAAACAGCCGAGCGGGTTGTCCATGCTCCGACGCATTTGCTCTACATCGCGCGCAGCCAGGTCGAGGCCGGTCTGCTTGTTGAGGCACGAGAAACGTACCAGAAGCTCATCAATGAAAGATTGCCGGACAATGCGGCTCCGCCTTTTGTCGAAGCGCAAGAGGTAGGTCAAGCAGAGCTAGCGGATTTGTCCTCGCGTATCCCCCAACTGAAGGTCACGATCGTAGCAGCAGACGGCGGACCGCTCGATGACGCTGTCCTGGCGATTGATGAACAAGTCATCTCGAATGCGTTGGTGGGTCTACACGTTCCCGCGAACCCCGGTCGTCATGTCGTGACTGCAAACGCACCTGGGATGCTGGAAGCTCGAGCGAAGGTAGAACTCGTTGAGGGGGGCAGCAAGGAGTTGCAACTCACCTTGTACGTGGACGCCGACGCCCCGGCGAGCACGACTGCTGAGCCGCCAGAAACGAACGACTTGGCGGGGATGAGTGGCCGTCGAAAGGCCGGTTGGATCGTAGCGGGTTCGGGGGCAGCTCTGCTCGCCGGTGGGGGTGTGCTCGGGTTCCTCTCGTACCGACAGGTCAAGTCCGCTAGGAAAAACGATGCGTTGTGCTCCGGCAATACTTGCACTGACGACGGCTGGAACGAAGTGCACCAGGCTCAGGCCAAAGCGCTGATTGCAGATATTGGCATGGGTGTGGGACTCGCTGCAGTGGGGATCGGGGTGTATCTCATCGCCACGGGCAAGCGCGGGACCCCGTCTGAAACAGGGGCGCTCCGTCATGTCATTCCTTACATCGATCGCCATGGCGGCTACCTTAGTTTGCAAGGAGGATTCTGATGGCGCGTGGGTTTTGGGTTCGTAGTACGCACAGCTTGGTGGTTATGGTCGGTCTCCTCACAGGGTGTTCCGTCATCGGGGACTTTGGCGCTTTCAAGGACGAACCCGATACGAGCGAAGGGGATGGTGATGGTCCCTTAGGGGGGAACAATGCACAAACCACGAGCGATGGTTTGGGCGACGGGGACAGCGCTTCGGGTGGAACCGTCAGCGGAGACGGTGATGACCCATCTGGGGGGAAGAACGGGGGTGATGGCGACACGGGTGGAACCATGGGCGACGGTGACGGCGACACGGGTGGAACCATAGGTGACGGTGATGGCGACACCGGCTCTGGTGGTGGCGGAACAGGTGGCTCAGGATCGGGAGGTGCGGCTTCGGGGGGTACCGGGTCCGGCGGCAATCAATCCGGTTCTGTCGGTTGCGGGAACGCCGACCATCCGATAACGGGAACGTTCGACATTCATGCCGAGGGAGAGGCTCGATCTTACATAATCGACGTACCCGACGACTACGATCCCGATCAGCCCTATCCACTGGTATTTGCCTTTCATGCGTTGGGCGAAACCGCTGCCGATATCGCCGACGGCGGATACTTTGACCTCCTCGCGCATGCGAATGGCAGCATGATTTTTGTCGCTCTCCAGGGGATCAATGACACTTGGTACCCTAATAGCGACCGCGATCTCAACGCGACGACTGAAGTCTTGGACCATCTTGAGGCCGAGTTGTGCATCAATACCCGTCACGTTTTTGCCGTGGGGTTCAGCGCTGGGGCTATACTCGTCAACTCCATTGGTTGCTCACTCGGTGATCGCTTCAGCGGGATCGTTCCCTATTCCGGTGCGCTTCTCGGATGCTCCGCCGGTGTTCAGCCCGTAGCCTTTTTGGGAACTCATGGCGGCGAGAAGGATGCAGTTGTCGCACAAGAGGCTCGCGACGAATTTCGAGTGCGCAATGGCTGCTCGACGGCCACAGACGATTGGGGCTCGAACGGTTGCATTCAGTACCTGGATTGTCCTGCCCGCTCTCCTGTCTTTTGGTGTGAATTCGACGGAGGTCACATGGTCCCCAGTTTCGCGCCGGAGGAAACCTGGTCGTTTCTCTCGCTCATGTTACAGCAGTGAAGAAGCGAAAGTTCCACGGAAACTGAGGTTTCCTAAGCGGTTTTCTGGTTGAAGCTGCGGGCCCAACAATCCCGGCCGCTGGACCGATCACGATGCCTTGAAATTCGTGCTCTCTGCGGCCTGAGCTGCCTTTCTCCGCATGGGTATGCCTAAACATCCAATCCCAGCCACTTGTCAGCGGTACTCGATACTTAGGGGGCTTTGGGTCTGACATCTTGACCGCTCAAGTTGGGTTGGTTAGACGGGGCTATGGTGCGGCCAAGGTTGTGGGTGGTGTTTGCGTGTGTGGCTGTTGTGCTTGTGGGGGCTAGCTGCAGGGAGAACCGCTGCGCCGATAGCCAGCGGTCCCTCTTTGATGATTCACAACCCCATAAAGGTTGTCCGACTGACACTCTGAAGTTCTACCCGTCCCATGTCAGGCTGGGGTATTACGGCTCCGACGAACTCTCCGGCTCTGGGGGGGCAGGTTCCGGAGGAACTGCGAGCGGCGGCTCCGCGACCGGATCGGAAAGTCCATCCCTCGGGCAGACCACAGACGAGGCTGTTGTGACCTTGGTCGTGCAGGATCCCCGGGGTTGGCGACGAGATCACGTGAATGTCGGTTTCTATCTATCGCAAGATGAGTGTCCTTCGGGCTCGGAATCGACGTCGGAAGAGTCTTCTTCTGGTCAGACGGGTGGGGCGTCTGCTGGTAAGGAAGACGGGGGAGCGTCTTCCACTTCGTCAAACCTCGTTTCGCTGGTCGCTGTAGACGATAGTTGCGAAGTAGACGATGAGCGACTGAAGTGCGTGACCGACACCGAGGGTGAGGCGCGCTTCAAACTGCGCCGTATCGAAGGACGTTCGGGGGAGGCGTATCTTTGTCCCCTTGCTGAGAGTGGCGATTCTCTCCTGGATTCGGTCGATCTTGCGCAGGAACTTCGTATTACCGTTATCTCGAGGCTAGACGAGGTAAGCTCTGTGAGTCTCGAGTCCGTTTCGAGTTTTGGAGTGGAAAGCTGGAGTTGCGAGACTCCGGAATGTGCGACTGGGCAACGGACTGTGATTGAGCACGTTTCGCTGGTCCAGGAAGCTGGAGACGGTGGTGCTTCCGGAGAAGATACGAGCGTTGAAATTCCAATGGGCCTACGTGCTCGCGTCACCATCTTGGCCCCAGCTCAGGGCGTTAGCATTGCGGAAACGGACCGTGGGCGAGGCTGTCCGAATCGCGCCGCAGACGGACGAGATGTCACCAGCGTTGAGCTCGATCTTTCGCAGACTGGGGGTGACATCACCTTCTGTGTGGAAAATCCCGGATTGGGGCAAGAGCTTGAATATAGGGTGACCCTGCAAAGCGCCAAGTCGCTGTCTGATACGAGAATGATTGATTTGTTACCAGAAAAGATCTTCGTTCAGTTGTCAGCGTCCGACTCCGACGACAGCCTCCTCGACGTTGATCTCGTCGATTGCACCGGTCAGTCTGTGGCCCATCTTGACTTGGGCGAGCTGCCAGAAGGTGTGATCGAAAGTACTGCCAGTCAGGATGGCCCAAGTCATACGCTGAGACTCGACGAGAAGTCCGGAAAGGCATCCCTACCCACCGGGCCTGAGTATAGACACCGGCTTGTGCTCGCGAGGGAGACGGAGAGCTGTCCCATCATGGGTATTGGCGGAGGGACGAACTGATGATGGGTATCAAGTACATGAGTTGGGGAATGTTGGGGGCGTTGGTGCTGTTGTTGGGCACGCGCCCAGCACGTGCAGATGCCTTTCGCGAGACGATTCGCGCCGCTCAAGGAGAGGTGGATGCTACGCAGGCGAAACTAGCGCTTCTCAAGGCAGAACAGGGCAAAATCAAGCCGCTCCCGGAGAACTACGCGAAGAAGGTGACTGGCAAGAACATCGATTTTAACAAGGACGACCCGGGGGCCTTGAAGCTGTGGGTCTGTAGAAAGCAAGAAAATTGCTCTACAGAGGCGGTGTTCAAAGACGAGAAAGCCCCCGGTGCGCTGCTGAAGTCCAGTGAGCTCGTGTCCGCGATTGAAGGACTCGCCAAGCTGCAAAAGGTGCTCGAAGGCCTTAAAAAAGAGGGCGAAAAAGAGTCGGATACCTCGACGAGCCAAAGTGCTGATGGCGAGGGTTCGCCGGAGAAAGAGAAGGTTGTGAGTCGAGCTCGACTTGCAAATTACTGTTCTCTGAGCGACGCGATGGTTGAAAAAAACGGGACTTTGACTGAGGAGGCGAAAGCTTCCTGCGAAGAAACCCTCGACAAGGACAAAAAGACTCTCGAGGAGCGAAATGAATCTCTCAAGTCGCTAGCCGAGGGGACTGATGCAGAGAAGCTCGACGAGGCGATCAAGGAGCAGGAAAAGACCCTCGCCTTGAGGGAAGAAAAGCTGACGGAAGCCCAACGAAAGGCTGAACTCGCCAGCACGCCGCGAGAAGCGCTCACCTTTGACGATCGGATGGCTGGGGTTCGAGAAGTCCGATGCTACACAGCCTTCTGTTGGGGGGGGTACGACGGGACTGCTTTTGCCATCGAACCTGTGGTTGAGCTGCCTGTCAGCAAGTACTGGGCTTTGGGCGAAGGTGGTCTGGCCAGGAATATCAACAACAGCGGACTTGAGCTTGCTCTGCACGCCGGGGTGCGTTTCTGGTTTGCGTATGACTTTTTGAGTGTGGGGGTGCTCCTTGCTGATCCCAAGCTGACTCGTCAGGAAGACTTCACGATTGATGCGAGCGAAGCCACTTTTTCGCAAAAGTCCGTGTCGCGTCCTTGGCCCACCTTGATCGTAGGCTTTTTTGCCGACGTGGTGAGTCTCACCATGAGCTACGACCAATTGAGAAATACGGATGGGTCGCATGCGGTAGATAATCGGTATCGGGAGAACGAGGTGCTTTCGCGAACGCTCACTTTTGGTCTCACGATCAATACCTTCACGGCAATGCGTAACGCCTTTGGTGCAGCCAAGGCCGAAAAAAAGGAGAGCAAGTAATGCGACCCGATAAGTTTAAGACGTTTTGGGGGGGCGGGCTGCTCTTGTCTTTGTGTCTGAGCGGATGCGGCGGAGGTCCAGGGAATATGACTGCCCTCGATGCCGCCAACGCCGCTCGAAGGAATGCGGAACGTGCCCTGCGCGCATCGAAGCTGGAGACCAGTGTGTCCAGGCTCAGGAAGAACAAGAACGAGGCGAGGGAAGCGGCCGAGAAAGCGAACTGTGCCGCTAAGAAGATCACGGCGTCTCCGCAGGGGGCCGCTGAATTGACCGCCGCCATTGATGACGTGAAGGAAAAGAAAGAGGAGATCGACAAGAAGCGGGAAGCGGCCCAAGACAAAGAAGCGTTCGCCGTCGTCGCTGCTCGTCTGACAGAGCTGGGCCAGTTAGCGAGCGAGCTGCAAGGCCTGGCCGAGAAGGCCTCCCAATTGGAGGGGTTTGCGTCGACCAAGGAGGAGTGGTCGACGCTCGAGACAGAAGCTGAGGCCCTGAAGGAGGCGTCCGAAACCGGTGCTGAGTGGAATGAGCTGGCGGCGTACGCGCAGGAGGTGTTGAACGACGCGCAGAAAATAGTGAAGGAATTGTCCCCACTCGCGGCCTTGGCCGCCAATCTTCCGACTGTCGACAAGAAGTCGAAGCGAGAAAAAACGGTCGGTCAGCTGAAGCTGCTGGCTACCGAAGCCGACAGCCTCCAGAAGAAGGCGGCGGCAGGCGCTACTGCACTGGAGACGTTGGGTGCTTCGGCGGACAGTTTGAAAAAGCTTGTGCTCAAGGCGAAGACGAAGTCAGCTCCAGAAGCGAATGGGCAAGATCAAGGGGTCCAGAGTTGGCGAACAGAACTTGAGGGTAAGATAGATGCGTTCATAAATTCTGTGCAGGATCTGGTGAAGAAGCTCGAGCAACTCAGTGAATCATCCAAGACGCTCGCAGCGCTGGCAGAAGGTGCCCAGAAAGAAAAGTCTCTGACGTCCAAGAAGCTGGAGCCAACTATCAAGGCAGCGGACGTGGCCCGTGCCGAGGACACCCAGACACTTGATGCCCTCGGGACAGCGCTTACCCCGATCAAGGAAACATTGAGCAAAAAAGCAGAGACGGAAGCTAAAAAAGCGACGGAAACGACGAAAGCTAAAAAAGCGACGGGGATAACCCTCCCACTGGTCCCTGAATCCGAGAAACTAGCCAACGCGGCTGCGGCTGCGGCCGCCGCCATTGCAGCAGCAGAGGCGGCGAAGGTCGCTTCGGATGAAGCGAGGGCTATTTGGGTTCGTCGTGGGCCGGTGGGACGCATCGAGTCGATTTTGAGCCAGGACTATTCATTCGAGCTGGCGGCTGGCTTCGTTGTTGCGAAAGGTCGGTTCGAGGCGGTCGGTAGTGAGCTTTCTTGGGACGAAGCAAAGTCCACCCTGACGGGTCTTTCTATTCGAGCCGGCGTGGGGCCGCGTTTTTCCGGATTTGTACCTCTCTTGGAGTTCGCCTACTCCTCGCGCAGTGAGCGCGGGGCTGCAGGTATGCGAATGCTCGGATCGCGTGCCTTTTCAGACTGGCGCGTGGGTCTCGCTCCGCGTATTGATTTTCGTGGTTGGGGGGCTGTCTATTCACTAGGCGCCTATGGCGGAGCCAGTTTCATTGAACGAGGTACACTTCGCAAAGAGAAAGAGGCGGACAAGTACGTCGCGTTTCCCACCCGCACGGGGACATACGGGGGCCTTCTTTTGGGCTATCAACGGTCGTTTCCCGTGGCGCAATTGAGTACGACCGATCTGGAGCGTTTAAAGGCCAGGCGGCTTCGGCAGGCAGTGGAGGGGTACCGCATGGCATGCCCCGCTGAAAGGCAGGGCGAAGATGACTGCAAGCGCTACGCTCGTGATGTCGAAAATGCCCTTGCAGCTCTGGAGAGTGAGTTGCAGTGCGAAAAGCCGCAATTGACGGATACGGAGAAGGCCGAAAACAAACTGGAGGTCGATACCTCGGACCGGATTGTTCGGTATTCAAATTGTCATGCCGCTAAACAGGAACGGCCGGTGCGCGCGATTCTTTTTGGTGGGGAAGTCCGAGTCGGAGCAGGTCATAGCCCTCATATCACGTATCTTCCGGAGGCGACCTTCCACTTGATTGTGCGCATGTGAGTTGATGGATCAACTTCCGAAAAAGGAGCGCTACCGACATCGGCAGGCGTCTGACCGCCTGCGTCAGGTACGTCGCCTCATTCCAGCGAGTGTTGCCGGAGAGCTCCATCAGCGAGTGGTTTTTGGATTGAAATGAGCTGCGTATGCGGCGTCGAGTGCTTGCTGTCGCACGGCCGCGACCTCTGACACTTCGCCACGAAAGACCTCGCCAGGAGTGAAAAGCGCGAGCCCATCGTGATGGTGCTGCTCGTTGTCCTTGGATAGTCCGCTCGCCGTTGAGGCACGGATGTCTTCGAGGCTGGGCCCTTGGATGTATCTCCTCGCCGGCTCACGTCGGGTAAGTCAAGGAGGATCGATTCAAGATCGACTCCATGAGAGATCAAAATCTTGAAGCCTTGAAATCGGCAGTTTCGAAAGACCGGAGCTCGGGTCGAGGAAAGTTTTCTGACGAGC
>JBNKYC010000022.1:0-2457 GCA_050300635.1 Polyangiaceae bacterium | reverse complement strand
TAACGAGCGATTGCGGCTGACCGCATACTGTGAGGTTTTTGCTTTGACGCTAGGTCGACGGCCCGCTCTTTCCCCTGCGGGGAAGCGGGCCTATTGTTTCTTCAGCTACCATTTGATGCGGCAGCCGAATCGCGAGATGTTAGGTGGATTGATAGTCCTAGGTGAAATTGAGAATGCGACTGGACATAAAAGAACAATTTGGCCCCTTCAATGCACTCGATGCCTGTACTCTCGCGGACTTTGCAGTGTTGACCGGTGCCAATGGGAGCGGAAAAACGCAACTTCTGAATGCGATCGATAGCGGGTTAGTGACCGTGGAGTTGGATGGTGTCCAGCTACCAGCAAACGAAATACTCTACGTTCCCTCCATCCTCTCCCCGCAGATCACCACCACGTACCAGATCCAACAGGCCGTCAGTGTCGAGCAACAGGTCGACCAGA
Source organism: Polyangiaceae bacterium (assembly GCA_050300635.1). GTDB lineage: Bacteria > Myxococcota_A > Polyangia > Polyangiales > Polyangiaceae > NIC37A-2. The sequence continues at coordinate 2,016 of JBNKYC010000022.1, read as the reverse complement.
TGCGTCATGATAATCGGGCGAATGGGCAACTGTTAAACGGAGTGGCATCGCTACTTGGAAAAAGCACCAAGGACTTGCTGCCGTTAGAAATCAAGGCGTTCACGGTTGGGCTCCAACGTCGGAAGGAGGACGGTCCGTTCACGCTAGACCTAGCGCGTGAGAGCATGGCGTACCTGCGCACTCACAAGTATCAAATGGAGGCAAAACACTTCCAGTCCATCGAAGGCGACCAATCGCTTGCGGCTCTGATTCAGGAAGAACGTCTCGTGAAGAATAGGCCGGCACCCTGGCGGATGGTGAACAATGTTCTGCAGCCATTTGGGTTCCAACTAATCGGTCCAGACGTCACACTGGCAGCCGCCGAATCAGATCTTAAGTTGATGCTTCTGAATAGTGCAGGGGACGCAGTGCCGCCTGGTGCCCTTTCCGGCGGGGAGCGCGCTTTGGTAGCGCTTGCGTTAGCACAGTATGTTGCTTCGAGTGGGACGAGCTTTCCCCGTCTCCTGCTTTTGGATGAAAGCTTTTCAAGTCTACACCCACTTCTTGCAAAGCGGGCTCTAAATACACTGCAATCGGTTTTCGTCGAAGGCAACAGCACAAGGGTCATCTTGGTCACGCACTCCCCAACAGTTGTCGCATTGGCACCTAGGAACGCTGTGTTTCATGTTGAGAACACAAAGCCGACTCTGAAGGTTCAGAGGGTAAGCACAGACTTCGCGCTTGGCTTGCTTACCGAGGGGGTCCCGACTCTGAGAGTGGACATCGCAAATCAGCGTCAAGTATTGGTCGAAGCACCACAAGACCAACTCATATATTCTAGCTTGTACTCAACCCTCGCTCGACATTTACACCCAGACGTTTCGCTTCAATTCATCGCGTGCGGGAAGAAAACTGATGGTGGTAGCTCGCGGGTAGAATACCTGTTGAACGAATTCCGTTCGAAGGGGGCCGTCCAGGTTCACGGAGTTCTCGATTGGGATGCAACCAGGACGAGTTCAATCGATGATGGACTACATGTGCTTGGCGTAGGGGAACGCTATGCAATCGAGAACGTCCTGCTTGATCCAATGATCGTCGCTCTACTCCTCTCACAGAAGCAGAAAGGTCGAGACCAACTACCAAATAGCTACTCGCTGCCCGAAATACTCAACCTCAACGCCCTAGATAGGCAGGCTTTGGTTGACCATGTTGCGGATAGAATCCAGACTGCGTCGAGCCGCACGAATCTCGATTCGACCCGCATCGAGGTCAAGTACACATCCGGCCAGGCGCTGCTCCTGCCTAAGTGGGTGCTACACACGAGAGGTCATGACTACGCAAAGTGGGTACTCACAGCCTTTCCTATGCTGAATGCCTATGCCGAGGGACCCAACAATGAACCTGAAGACCGTCTTGTCGCCTACATTGCCATGAATTTCGCTGTCAACGCGGCCAACTGGATCCCTCAGGTGGTCCAAGATCTTTTCAGGCTCATTCAAGAAACCAACGCAACCACCTAACAAGCCATTGCTGCTGGCAGCGACCGTGTAGGCTTTCGCTTTGATGGTAGGGTTGTCGTCCGGCCGCCGCTCTTTCACTCCCTTTGGTCGTGGCGGCCGCTCGGTGTAAACTGCTAGTGCCTTGCGCTGCAGCAGAATGGCAGGGCGTTATACCGGCCCGAGTTTGAACGCGGCGCAGATTAGATCGCGCGCTTTGACGAGCTAGCCATTTTGCTCGAAAGACTTTGCTGAGTTGACGCGTTGTTCGATGGTTGGGTTGTGCCGAGTCGCTGAGTCTCTGCCGGTTAAAGGGTCCTGAAGAGCGTTGTTGTTTTCGCTGCCGCGCGCTTTGGAGCGATGCGTTTTCGAGGCTGCTGAGTCCTTCGGTTTGCTCGATGGTGCTCTCGTGCGTGGCAAACTCACCGCCTCTTCATCGGGCAAGACTCAGATGTACTGAAAGGCGACGTTCGGAGGGAGGGTCGTTGCGGTCGGATAGGTTTGACGCGTCGAAAAGGACTTTGAAAGTGTTCATTCGGTT
>JBNKYC010000021.1:0-3702 GCA_050300635.1 Polyangiaceae bacterium | reverse complement strand
ATCAGAGCCCTCGCTTTCAAGTGGATACGCATCCTCTGGCGCTGCTGGGTCGACCGAACTCCTTACAACGAATCACGTTACCTCAGCGCGCTCCGAAAACGTCACTCTCCGCTGCTCAACTTTGAGGCCCAGACTCCAAATGAGTACTTGCGGTCCGCCTCAGGGCGCGAGTTAGGGGGCATTCCGATACAAGTCGGGAGGTTGAGCCACGCAAAGTCTTGCACGAACGCCGATATGAAAACTCGAACGGGAGCCAGATCCAGTCATCGATTTTGATTCCAGCAGGTTCAGCGTTGGGTTTCTTCGGGAACGGCTTCCCCATAAAGATAACGGATGATGCCAGGCACGCTATGCGGTGTCGGAGTGGTATTCAAAATGTCGTTATCCGGGGTCATGAGAGCAAGCGCCGCGTTTTCGGCTGCGTCGACGGTTCGCATCATCGTCTTCAGAATAGTACCAACTTCAGCTGCGCGACGTTTAACGAACTGCGGTAGGGCCGGCAAAGAAACGACGTCAATGGTCGCATGCAGTCGCCAGGACTCAGCTCCGCGCCAGTGCAAGCGCATCTCCTCAACTGGCGAGATCTTCATGTCGCGACAGTCGGTATCGTAAACAGCTTGGAATAAGTCTCCGTCAACAACTATTATGGGAAGAACGATGAGAGAGGATTCTAAATAATCGCTAAGCAATCGATTCCTTCTGTCGAACTTGTTGGCGAGCGCGACTGCGCGGGAAACCACCCCCTGAGAGGCATCGTAAAACGCATCTCGCCCTTTCGAGAAAGCCTGTCGACCTCCGAACGCTGAACGCTTGGGTGCGGCAAAGGTCTCAAGTCTCTGCAGCGTGTCATCGTGTGCTCTGGCATGGACAATTCCTTGGCCGGAGCGGGAGCCCATGGTCTGGGCAACGCACGCCGGTGGTGCCATTCGGAGGTCGGATCCGAAGAGAACCCAGGGTTTATCCCGGGACGACTTGCATTCTACGACATACTCAATCCGGACCCACTTTGAATGCTCTGCGTCTTCGTCTGAATCCATTGTGTCGGAAGCCACGACGTCAATCTCACGCACTTGGTTGGTGGCGGAATCCTCAACGTAGTCCCCCTGTAGGACGCTGAAACCTTCGCGTCGAAAGGTCTGAGCGACTTCGAACTCAAGCGGATATCCTTCTGTCTTGAGCCAGTTGGTTACCCGTTCTTCCAGGCTGTTTCCCTTCTCATCTACCACAATCGAGTTCCTCTAGGAGCTACAAGGCCGTCGCAGTTCACTTGCTCTGCTGCGGCTCAGACTACCAGGAAACAGTAACATTCTGCTACTGTGAACAAAGTGCGCGAGCTAACGTCGTGAGACGGCGGATCTGGCGGGTTTGCTCTGGGATTGAAGGTGTCGCTTTCTAGCGGCCGTGGGACACACTGCCCCCCTAACGTCCAGCGGTTCGACGGCGAGCGCAAGCTCGACCGTCGCAAGCGCTTGTTAGGCAGTTTACCAGGAATTGATGCTCCGCGTACTGAGCGAAGCCGCAGAAGCATGCCGCAATTGCGACGTCGATCTAGTTCTTTACACAGATTCCAGAAAAATATTGGCTGCTGAATGGGGTAACGGTTCCTGACGGCGCATGAGAAGCGACAGAGTTCATTTTTGCGTCGAAGTCAGCAATGGGTTCCCATCGCAAATTATAACAATTCCATTTTCCTGCCGCGGGAATTGCAAAAGTTCTAGGAATTGTAGCAGTTGCCGCGCACCCGAAGGCCATACCAAATAGAACCAAAAGTGTGCTTTTAGTTAGTCTCATGTCGGCATTGATAGCACCCCATGCGATCTTGGGTCAACGGCTACGCTGTACATTCGGCCTCGGAGCTAGATTGAAGTGTGCCGCGAGCACTTCCCGAACGTTTGCGACAATTTCGCTATCGCCTATGGAGGGGCCGAAGTCGTGACCTCGGTAAGCGCCATCCTGACCCCGGGTATCTCGCTGGCCGACACGCGCCCATGCAAGACTGCTAGCGAATCGTTTCCTCGGGACCTGTGCTGGCTACCTAGCGCATCCATCTCGTCAAGCTGCCCTCCGATAGTCGTGATGAAGTCCGTTGAGGACTGGGAAGGCGACAACCTGGGCGGATGGAGCCAAGATTTCTTCTGAGGCCGGAGCCGGGACTGTCTGCTTGATCCCTTGATGAGGCCGTGACGTGTTGAAGTAAGCGACGTACTCGCCGAGCACCGACTGCAGATGGCGCTGTCCAAAGATGATGATGTGATCGAGACACTCACGGCGGACGCTGCCGAGAAATCGCTCACAGGTGGAATTCATGAGAGGGGCACAAACGGCGGTCTTGAGAACACGGATGCCCGCGCCCTTGGCGACGCGATCGAACTCGCTCCCAAACTTGGCGTCGCGATCACGGATGATGAACTCGGGACCTTCGCCGAACGGCGTGAGCTGACGCAACTGCTGAGCAGTCCAGGCTTCGCTGGGCTCGCGGGTGACAGCGAAGTGGACGACCTCCTTGGTGTTTACGTCCACGACGAAGAACGCGAACAATGGCCGGAACCAGACATCGTGGACTTGCAGGAAGTCGCAGGCCCAAACCGTGTGGTTGCAGAGAAACGTCTTCCACGATTGACCATCTCCGGGTGGACGTACCGCCAGGATGTGCCGCTGGATGGTCCGCTTGGCGACTCGAATGCCGAGCTTGTGTAACTCGCCACGGATGCGCTCTGCGCCCCAGGTGCGATTGTCGCGGGCCATGCTCTGGATCAGCTCGATCGTTTCCGGGGCGAGCCGAGACTTGCGCGTGCGTCTGGACTTGCTCTTGCGCTTCCAGAGAAGCCGAAAGCCCTCACGATGCCAACGCAACACCGTATCAGGTTTCACGAGGAAGAAGGCGTCGCGCCACGCCCGCATGCGGCTAGCCAAAGCGACCAGGAGTCCGCGCTCCCAGGCGCGAAACTCGGGCTTCTTGGTCTTGCGGGAAGCCACGATGAGCTGCTGCCGGAGTGCTGCGTTTTCGGCGAGAAGCTCATCTCTGGTGCGGAACATGTCAGCGACGAATCCCGCGGCCACTCCTGAGGGGCGAAGCGTCTCAGTCAGCACCCGACGGGCGCGCGCCACCGGCCGCCCGATGGCGGCTGTCAGACGGTTGGCGAGGGCGCGGAGCACAGGGCTGATCTCGTCGACGGAGGCCACAACTTCAAGTCTTGCTCTCGGCGATTTCCTGAACGATCCTGTGACGGATGAGCCAGGTAGCCAGGACAGCAAAGCGCATGCCGTGGGCGCGGGTGGCGAGGAGAGATGAACGCGCAGAATCAAGATACAATGACATAACGGACCTTTCCGCTCGCCCCTGTGGCGAGCTTTGCCCTCCTCAGCGCAGCTTGTGTGACAGGGCGAAATGGACTCCGCTAGTCAACGGATGAGAACCGCCTGGCGGAGGTGCCCCTCCCTCATCGCCCTGGCGCACAAGGTGCGCGTCTGGTGAAGCTTGCCACAGGGGCGAGCGGATTCAGTCCACGTCAGCCAACGACATGCGCTTGCTTTTCTCGCACCATGAGGTCGTTGACGTGCTGTCCGAGTTCGAAACAGGTGTCGATGCTCACTTCATCTGCCATGCAGAAGAGGTGAGCCACGTAGCGTCCGTGCAAATCGGCCTTGATGGTTTTCACGACGATGGTCTTCGCTGGCGCGAGCGTCTCGATGAGAAAATTA
>JBNKYC010000020.1:0-6768 GCA_050300635.1 Polyangiaceae bacterium | reverse complement strand
CCTGGAGCAATTCGTATGACCGCGCTGAACGCGATGACCGACCTGCGCAGAAAGGCACAGCGAAAGCAGAGGCGCCTGGAGGGTCTGCGTCGGGACCCGCGCTACCGCGACGTTCTCGGGGCCTTCGTGCACGCGAAGCTCCTCACCACGAACGTCGACGTCGAGCCAAGGAAAGGTCCGGTGGCGCTGAAAGACGTCCTGTGGGCGGGCAGGCTGGAGCCGAGGCTGCTGGAGCTGCTGCCGGCGGTGATGATCAAGAAGCCGTCCTTGGTCGAATACGGCAGGGTCCCGCCCGATCTAGAGCGGGTGCTCGATGAGCTCCGCCACAACGAAACACCGCCGGACTTTCGAGGGATCCCGGGCAGGAAGCTGCAGGAATGGATTCCGCGCGTGGGTCACAAGGGAAAGCTTCCGACGCAGCTCAAGGCATTCCGATTCAGAAAGGAAGACGTCGACCTGCTCGAGGAGCTTGCCGCCGAGCGGGGCCTTACGGAAACCGATGTCGTCCGCGCAGGATTGCGAGCGCTCGTCGAGGAGTGAACTTTCGGCAGTGTCACAGCTCGCCCTATGTGATCCCGGCTGGTTCGGCCAAGGTGATCCCCCTTGGTTCGGCCAAATTGATCCTGGCTGGCTCGGCCAAAGTGATCCTGAACGACTGGACGAATGACGGAAGGTCGGCTGACGCTGGCCCCATGGCAGCGAGACCTACGGAAATGCACAGATTGGCGGAAATGGTGCGCCTGCACCGACAGGGCTTGAAAAGGAGAGAAGTGGCTCGATTGCTCGGCATGAGCCCAAATACCGAGAGGCGATATCGGGAAGCGCTGGAGCCCTCTGGGGTGCTGAAGGGAGCACCAGATGATGTTCCAGAGTTGACGGAGCTGAAGGCGATTGTGCGTGAGCAGTTCATGGGTATTTGTGATGGTGCTGGGGCATAGTCGACATCGCTTCGACCGGGTGGTCTTCGACCAGAAACAAGAGACGTGGTGCGAGGGCAAGGTGGAAAACGGCGTGCGTTATGTGAAGAATAACGCGCTCAAGGGACGAGAAGGGGAGCCGATAGACGAGGTCAATGCTGCGCTCATCGGAGAGAAAGTCTGGGTCAAAGCGACAGGCGAGAGCGTGCTTATCTACGCCGATGACGAACGTGTGGCGACGCACCAACGTAGAGGAAGTGGACCTCACTCGACCGTGGAGGAGCACCTACCTGAGGGGCAGCGAGAGCTACGTCACCGCAGTCAAAGCTTCTGGCAGGAGCGTGCAGACGCGCTTGGACCAGAGACGGGCAAGTATGTGAAGGAGGTCTTCGATAGCGATAATGTCCTGTATCAGCTGCGAGCAGTGCAAGGCATCGTGACTCATCTGGAGACCTATCCGCGCGAGCGCGCGGAGGCCGCTTGTCGTCGAGCAAGTTACTACGGCATTGCGACCTATCAGGGTATCAAGAACATTCTGACCAAGGCGCTGGACCGTGAGCCATTGCCCACATCTGCTGTGACTGTGGCCTGGGCAGACCGCCCTCGCTTCGCACGGGATGCGAGCGACTTTTCACAGGAGGTGAGTCATGAGCGCCATTGATGAACTCATTTTGCTGCTGAAAAGGCTTCGTATGAGCGGCGTGATGGACTCGCTTGAGCTGCGTCTTGGAGAGGCAGCGGATGACGACCTCAGTCACCAAGAGTTTCTCTACCGCCTCTTCAAAGACGAGGTGGAACGACGTGACGCGAAGCAACTCGAACTGCGGGTGCGTCGAGCCAATTTCGACAATCAGCGGACGCTTGAGGACTTCGATTTCCATTTCAACCCGGCTGTGCCGAAGGACTTCGCTACGAACGCGGTGCAACGGTGATCACCTCGAATCGCGACGAGCAGGAACTTCACGCGCTTTTCGGTGATCCTCTTCTGGCAAGCGCCGCGATGGATCGCCTGCTCCACCACTCACACGTCATCCGCTTGGAAGGCGATTCTTACCGAAACAACAAGAAACGGCGTCAGAAAAAGAACGGCGCCGCGGAGGCACAAGCATCATGAACATCAACAAAAATGATCAGCTTGGCCGAAACCAACAGCCGCTGGTCAGCAGCACTCAAAGTGCTCTGCACGATCATGGCGATCACAGGATCAGCTTGACCGAACCAAGCAGGATCCATTAGGCCGGACTTTGACATGTCGAATGGGCCGCTCTAACCATCCCCCGCTCCTACTGGGCGAGCGAATTCTACAAGCGACAACGGCAGCGCGGAGCAACCCACCAAGCCGCCCTCCGAGCCCTCGCTTTCAAATGGGCCCGCATCCTTTTCCGCTGCTGGAAGGACGGCTCCACCTATGACGAATCTCGCTACCTCAAACACCTCAAAATTCGCAAATCACCAATCATCACAGGAGAACAATTTCATGCTCAATCCGCTTGACGGTCCACCTCAGGGCGTGAGTTAGCGGGCGCTTAACCTGGCGATGTCCACGTTGGACTTATCGGCCAAGGACAATTGAAATGCCATCCAGAACTGATGCCTTCTTCGCTCGAGAAAGTGAACCGACCCGGTCTGTCAGTTGAACTCGATCAACGGTGGTGACTTGCGACACGTTGGCGACCGAATCCTTCGGCAATCCGGTCGACTTCGATGGCAGAAGGACGTTTCCGGGAAAGCGTTCAAGTCCAAGATTCGACGTCAGGGGAACGACGACTACGGTCGCAATCTCGCTCAGATTAAAGGCGTCGGACTGGACCACAACAACCGGACGAACAAAACCTGGCTGCGAGCCAATAGGTTCCCCGAAGTCCGCCCAGAAAACGTCACCTTGGGAGACTACCACTCGCTCACCAGAATCTGACGTGCGCCGTGTGCAGAGATGACTCGGTCCTCGGGCTGTCCAACTTCTGCAATGGCGGCATTGATCGCGGCAGTGACTTCGCTGTCAGTATGGCGGGAGAGATACTCCGAGAGGGCGCGGCTGTAGAGTTCGCTTCGAGATAACTTGAGCCGTTTGGCGGCCTTTTCGGCTTGCTCAAAGACCTCATCCGGCAGAGAGATGGCCGTTTTCATACCTTTAGTATAACCCGGAGTGGTCCAAGGACAAGGGCTTCAGCCGCCGCGACGGTCCGTAGGCAGCGCACGGACTGAACTAGCCCAAGCAGTCCATGTCTCGTCTGGGCTCCAGAGCGCACATCTCAGTGCGTCAGCCTGCTGGCTGGTCCAGCCGCAGCGGCGCTCACAGCATAGAGCGCGACAAAAGAGCTCGCTCTCCAATTGTAGGCGCAGTGAACCAGAATCATTGGGTCATAGCGTAGCACTAGTTCCCTTTCGAACTGAAGGAAGTGTTCGATTGTCGGAGCTGAGAACGGCACGGGGATGTGTATGAAGTCCATGCCGAGCAACTCAACGACCGCACGTTCGTCTGGCAGAGCGAAGTCACTGTCAGGCATAGCCAGATTCAAGACGAGCTTCACTCCACGACCCTGGGCATCTGCGATGCTCTTCCTTTGTCGGTTGACCAGCGCAAGACAAGGCGTCTGATATTCGAATGAATCCTCTGATGCTTTCCATGACGTCCCGCTAACGCCTTGGCGCTGTACTGCGGCCCTGTGCCTTTCAGGATACGACGACCGGCGCTCATCCCCAAAGGGGAAGAGGGAGCGCCGCACGAGGCCTTTCAGCGAAACGGAAGCGTCGACGGTGGCCGTCACGTACCAGCGCCTTGTTAGGGGGAGAGTCAATTTCCTTCGATTCGAAGCTAGATTTTCGATCGCGCACCTGCCGAAGATGTTGCTGAGCCTCCGCAGTAAAGGCAGGTGGGTTTCGGCGCAACGGATCTTCCGCACGTTCCGCACTTCCACATTCGACCCTGGTGGTCGGCTCTCGGAGCGAGACCAGTTGGACCGAGCGGAACCTGGAGCAGCTCGACGAGGCACTTTACCAAGAGGCGTGAATCGTCTTCCTGAGTTCCGGCCATGTCGAACAGGTCATCTCCCATCATCCAGGTCGAAAAGTCACCAACAGCACCGTGGCCCAGGTATCGAGCTACCCGGAGCTCCTCTGAGTTCTTGAGCAGGAGGCTTACCGTAAAGGCTTCGATGAGGTCGTGGACTCGTCCGAGTCAATCCCACGAAGTCCAGAGCGAGGAAAATGAATAGGCGATATGGTCGATTTCTTCGAACTTCAGCTGCGTAATCGTGGTGAAGAGCCAAGCGTTCGTCTCTATAAGGCGGACGGTTCGCTTTCGGCTATCGATTGTGATGCAGCGTTGATATGAAAAGGCAGTGACCGCTCGTCCCAGAGTCGGCGTCTGGACTTCCAGAATCTCACGAGAGCGCATGACGTGAGGCTTCAGCGTAAAAAGGGGAGATCGAACGACGAACATTTTCGGCAACGATAGCACGGTGTTGCGATCGGTATTGTCGCGGCCAGCGGATTAGGTGATCAGCCCATCTTCCCGAATTGCCTCGCCGATCGCGTAGGCGCCGAAAGTGAGGACGGCCAAGTAAAGAAGGGCGAGCCCAAGGAGCAGGTACGCCAACCACCAGAGTGCCGGATGTGTGCTCTTTCGCAGTGCTCCCAGACCAAGCGACAACGCTGGCGGAACAAGCCACATTGCGACGATGGCGAGGGCGAAGGCATCGCCTCCGAAGACATCGTCCCATACCCGTGGAGCCAAGAGATTGCCAAAGAGCACAGCGAGGAGTTGAAGCGTGAGCAGAGTGACAACTGCGACGTACCGAACGTCGGTCCGCGATACTTCAGTGAGCTGACCGCGAAATGGACGGGTGTTTGAGGTCATTGAGGTGAAGATTGTCCTAGCCTTGAGCGTTTGGGCACCGTCTGAGAGAAGACGCTTCTGGATGCGAAAACATTCCCTACTCGGCCTTCCCCCCAACGTCTTGCGCTTCTGCAGCCGCATCAAACGCAAGCGAAGAAACGATAAGCCCGCTTTCCCCAAGGGGGAAGAGAGCGGGCTGGGGCCCAGCGTCGAAGCAAAATCCTACCAGTATGCGGCCTGCAGCAAGCGCTTGTTGGGGGGCAACCACGCCGGCAGTCTAGTCTTCGTAAACTTCTGAGGAATACGAACATTTGCCGAAGCGTTGTTGTCCTATTGCCAATGAGTCCGACGAAGATCCGCATGTGGTCCTACGGGGTGCTCCTGTCCGGAGTAATCGGATATGTGGCCTACGCGACTTGGATGCCCGGCACTTCGTTTTCGGGAAAGGTCGGAGAGCTGAGTGATGAAGAGCGAGAGCTCAGCAAGCGTCTGCGGAAGCACGTCGAGGTATTGGCGAGCGACATCGGACCGCGAAACGTCGATCGGCCCGAGAAGCTGCGACAATCACGAGACTACCTCCTCGGAGAACTCCAAAGAATCGGACACACTGGCGGACTCGAACCCAAGCTTGAGGAGCTAGAGCGCGCCGCCGAAGGAGCGCAGAATATCATTCTTGATATACCTGGAACGAACGGCCGTGAAATTGTGGTGGTCGGTGCGCACTACGACTCATGCCTCGACAGCGCGGGCGCCAACGACAACGGCTCAGGGGTGGCGGTGGTTCTCGAACTCGCGAGAGCGTTCGTGGAACGGCCGGCCGAGAACGTCGTTAGGGTGGTGCTCTTCGCAAATGAAGAGCCGCCCTTCTTCAAACGACCTGGCATGGGCTCTCGCACCAACGCAGCCAACGCAAAGCGACAGGGCGAGACGATTCGCGGCATGCTCGCGCTGGAAACGATGGGCTTCTATTCGGACGAGCCCGGCTCCCAACGCTACCCGTGGCCGATCGGGCTACTCTACCCATCGAAAGGCAACTTCATCGCGTTCGTCGGAGACATGGGCAGCCGAAGCTTAGTCCACAAGGCGATAGGCACGTTTCGCGAAGCGACGGAATTTCCGTCCGAAGGCGCTGCCTTGCCGTCCACCTTCCCCGGCGTGGACTGGTCAGATCACTGGTCGTTTCGACAAGAAGGCTACCCAGCGATCATGGTGACGGACACTGCCGTTTACCGGGACCCGAACTACCACGAGCAGACGGACACGGTGAATCAGGTGAACTTCAAGGCTCTCGCAATCGTTGGTGCCGGAATGGAGAAAGTTGTGCGTCACTTCGCGGGCACAGCTGAACGCTGAGGCAGACGAAGGTTCGTCGCAATAGCCGAGAGTGCCGACGCCGCCGACGTCCACCCGAGGGCATTAGCGATTGCAGCGGGGTGCACCGGTCGAAAGTCGAGCTTGTCCGGTTCGAGTCCCGAATAGTAAACGACCTCGAGAAATCCCGCGAAGAAGGACAAGCCAAAGGCGACGAGGACCAAGATGGGTAGTCGTTTCTTCACTGCCGCCGACATCAAGACGAGCACGACCAGCGTGGCGAGAAGCTGGCGACCCGAAACAAGGTAAACCATCCGAGGGTCAAACAGCTCTCCGAGGCCTAGTACTCTGCCGTACGCAGACCAGCTCCGCCAGGCGAGATAGAAAACTGCAACGGAGGTTGCCAAATAGACGGGTGGAGCAAGCCACCACGGACTGAGCTTCATAGCTCGGTTAGACACTCAACAGACCTCGAAAGTTCTCGTTGTCCGCCCAACGACTTGCCGTTGTGTCGCGGCCTGAGGCCTCAGCAGAATACGACGACCGGCGCTCATCCCCAATGGCTCATGATCATACACAAGTTTGAGGCGGGATCTGGCTTGTGATCAAAGGAGGGAATGAATCCTTCAGACTGGTTAAAAATTGAGACAACGGATGAATTTGGCGATGTCGAGCTTGGAGATCCGCGCCGAAGTCGCCGGC
>JBNKYC010000019.1:0-1866 GCA_050300635.1 Polyangiaceae bacterium | reverse complement strand
GGTTCAGGATAGAGTGCGCGTCACCAATCGACTCGTTTTCACCTTGAAGGGCTACTTTCCGCAAATTTTGTCCTGGTTTCGAGACAAGGACACCAACGTCTTCATCGAATTTCTCACCCGCTGGCCAAGCCTTCAATCTGCAAAGAGAGCTCGCCCAGATCGCGTGCACTGGCGTTGGGCCTGCCCCAAATTTCAGCGCCAAACTTTCATTGAGTGGACCGCCCAGACCATCCCCAAGTCGTTCTGGGCAAAGACCTTCTACGATAAATAAAAGGAAGGTGGAGCATTGCACAACGCTGCGATCAGAGCCCTCGCTTTCAAGTGGATACGCATCCTCTGGCGCTGCTGGGTCGACCGAACTTCTTACAACGAATCACGTTACCTCAGCGCGCTCCGAAAACGTCACTCTCCGCTGCTCAGCTTTGAGGCCCAGACTCCAAATGAGTACTTGCGGTCCGCCTCAGGGCGCGAGTTGGGCAGAGGAACTTCGACGGTGGGTCCTATTCTGGAGGGGTGGCAGTGGGTTCGTGAGCGGTTTCCGTGGTCTGGGGCACCTGCTCGGAAGCTGTACTCTCGGGCGATAGTTCCTGAGCATCTCGGAGTGGAGGGAGGGTCGGCTCCTTGGCTGCGTGTGATCCGCGACACCATTCTTGGATGAAGCTGGCGACCTTCTGCTTCCCCTCGTCGGTCAGGTAATGATCGCCTGTTTTCGAGATGAACGTGGCATGCCGAACCTGGTGCTGACTGAAGAGGGCCGCGAGCCGCTCGGTCTGCGTGACGTCCAGGACCGGGTCAGCACGGTTGTGGGCAAGAAAGGGAAACACCTCGTTTTCCCGGATGATTCTCGCATCATCCGGGTCCAGGTCCTTGTCTGTTTCAGCGTACCAGCCGGCGAAGGCGAAGTAGGCTTTCACGAGTTCGGGGTGATGAAGCGCGAACATGTGCGCGTAGGTCGCCCCCTGGGAATGACCGTAAATCACTACGCGCTGCTCGCTGACTCTGTAGCGTCGACGAACATCCTGCACCGTGTCCGCAATCCAGTCCGTGTAGAGTCGGTCCACGTCGATGTAGTCCTCGTGCCCTGGCCCGATGTCATAGAGTTGCTCCGGTACGGTCGGCCAGGCTGTCCATCCGGGCGTCTTGAGCTCCATGAATACATCCTCATGAGGGTACGGAGCGCGTGGCGCTAGATAGATGACTTCTTCTCGCCCGAAGTCGTCCGCATGCTGACCATGCCTGATCTCTGTCGACCCATGGCCGTGGAGAATGAGGACCAGCGGGTAAGTCTTGTCGCTATTTTCCGGAGCGCGATAGCCCGGTGGCAGGAAGACAGCGTAGAGGCCGAGCTGGGTCTGCGGCAGTGCATGGAAGTAGGTGTCGGCGGGCAGTTTCTTCGGCGCTTCGAACTGGCGACCATGCGAGCGACACGCAGGCAACACCAGAGCGAGCATCGCGGCCGGCAAGGCCAGAACATACCAACGACTCACGGGAATCATACTCGAACCTATCAGTGTGACCAATGCTCTGCCAGCGCCTGAAGACGGTCTAGGGGATCGCCGGCACAGAGGGACGCGAAGATTGGCGCGTCGCGCTCCGCCAAAACGGATGTTCGCTGAGACATCTGAAGATACCCAGTGGATACACCAGCTCTTCTGCCCAAAGCCCTGCCGTTGTGCCGCGGCCTGAGGCCTAATCAGGATACGACGACCGGCGCTCATCCCCAACGGCTCATGATCATACACAAGTTTGAGGCGGGATCTGGCTTGTGATCAAAGGAGGGAATGAATCCTTCAGACTGGTTAAAAATTGAGACAACGGATGAATTTGGCGATGTCGAGCTTGGAGATCCGCGCCGAAGTCGCCGGC
>JBNKYC010000018.1:0-36283 GCA_050300635.1 Polyangiaceae bacterium | reverse complement strand
CGAGTGAAAGTCTCACCCGGGCCATGGTCGAGCGCGGCCCCTATGTGCGTTTCGTTTGGACCGTCACGGCGGACGACCGACTCGACCACCATCCCGATGATGCTCCAACAGACCCCGGGACAGGAGCCAGCCCAGGTTTTTGCGGGTCGAAAGGCAGGTGACGGTTCCATTCCCCAACGAAAGCGGGAGTCTATTTCTCATCCGCACCTACGTCTATCCGCTCGAGAGCCTGAGCGACGGAGAGCGCGCCGACTTAGGCAGCGCGCTCTCGAACTTGTCGCCGAAAGTTGCGGAATACAAAGGACTATCCCGCCCCAACTTTAGGTATCTCGAAGAGTGAGTTCAGTTGGTTGTGCAGGAGAACTCCAACCCCATTCCGCTCGACTGAACGAAATCACTCGTCCAACCGTCCTCACCATTTACTTCAAGCGTATGAATCTCAGGGCAGGTATTGCTAGACCGCTCGTTCGTAATACTCCCCACATCATAACCAAGAGCGAGGCAAAGTGCGTGTCCCTGATCTACCCAAGTGCCGTTGCTGTTCGAATCGGGCGCGTTACTGATAGCATTCTTGTTCGCATCAGTGCCACAACCGAGAATTCGAACTCTATTGAACGACAAAGCGCGGATAGGAAATCTTGTTGGCGCTTACGACACTTTTGTGGCAGTTGGTGGCTCGTGTTTGTCGTCGCAGCCAGGCGTTACGCCGACCGAAAGGGCAAGCAACAAGGCTGCCGCAGCTCGATTGTTCAAAATGAACTCCGTTTTCCGCGTCACCACCTCAGCGACGTCGTCTAAAAGTCTTTCTCGCAGCCCTTGGTGTCATCGGCACAATAATAGCCATCACGACAATCCGAATCGTCGTTGCACGACTTCAAGCACCATCCTATGCCTAAAATGTCGCAGATAGCACCTTCACCACACTGATTGGAGCCGACCGTGCTGCAGGTCGCCGTACAGTACCCACCAGGCCAATTGTCTCCGCAAAAGGCGACAACCGATCCAATCTTTTCGGGGCACTCGGCGTCATCAACGCACGGCGTTCCAGCCCCCGTCTCGCCTAGTTCGCCCCCTGTACCCATTTCAGAGCCGCCAGAAGAGTCACTTCCCCCCGAAGAACCGTCAGTGCCACCGGTCGCCCCCTCTGTTCCCCCGCTACTCGAAGCCACCCCGCCTGATGCGTCGGGCTTACCTCCGTCGTCGCCCGAGCAGGCAGTAGTTGCTAAGACCCCAACAAGCGCAAGCCCTAAAATAGAAAGGCCGGGTAGGCTCCGAGAATTAGTTCTAAAGCTGAAGTGCGGCATCTCGTATCTCCCTAGTCCAGGCGTCATTAACACTCAATGTGGACTCGGGCCAGAATCAAAGGCGCGTGACGGAAACGCATCAGGAGGCACGCCAAAGCAGAATGCCTCCTTGCGACTTGATTTACTTGATGACTGGCGGAATCCAGGGGTCAGGCAGAGGCGCGTGACAGGTCTTGGTGAACGGCGAGGGATACTCCTCATCACAGACCCATGTGTTCGAATCAGGTCCGGAGTTCGAAGTCTCCCAGCGGCGGTTTACAGGCACCTTGCCGTAGATGCATCTAGCCCCATCGACGCAACAGTCCGAATCCTCGTTACACGACTCGTAGACTAGGTTCGGTACATCCTTAGGTTGATCAACGAGCGGCCCCTTTCGACAGGTCGAGCAGAATGAGCCGGTTTCGCTCCCCGGAGCCGGGTCGTCGAAGCAAACGATCCCTGCACTTTCGCCCTGACCATCCAAACAGCAATCTGCATTGCGAGTACACGACTGGCCCATCGGAGTACAACCACATTGATTGTTGTAGAGGACTTCACCAACTCGTGCTGTGTCGAACACAGCGTCGGCGATTGCGTCAACAGGGGGAGGGTCGACGTGAGCCAGCTCGATGAAGGGCACAGACTCTTTTACTCGGCGACATAGACTTCGCCCATGCCACCACGACCGAGAGGCCGAACGATGTCGAAGTCATCTCCAACAGTCGCTCCGAACAGCCCGTACCCTAGCTCCTCATTGATCGCTGTGTCAGCACTCATAACTGACGCACCTACCACGGCCGACAACCAGAACAAATACCCATTTTGGCTCATGAGCGATTTAAAAGGCTCAAAATGACAGGTAACAATTCGGAAACAGGCCCTCATTGCTGAATACAGAGCCTAAAATTTGCCACTTCAGACGCAACTCGAGGCTAGACGCCGTTACTGTTTCGCAACATTGAGCGACATCCAGGCCTACCGAAGATAGGGAATTATTCCACCTCAGCCCGCACACCTGAATTCCATTCACGAAATCAACCACTTCGGAGATTCTTACATTTTCTTCACACAGCTCTCTTTCCACTAACATAGAAAACCAACGCTGAGCATCAAACGCTCCTCGTGTGAGGCGGTGCCAACTCTCAGCATTTCGAGAGCGACTCCGACCACATAACGATCCACATCGAACGTTGCGCAAGCTCGACCGAAGCCGACTCACCGGCCGAAAACTTCCTTCTGAGGCCCGCTTAAAGGAAGATCTCTGGATGAATTGGGATCAGCTGCGCTTTGAAGTTGCTGGCTTGCGGGTCTGAGTCTTGTCGAGATTGAGCGTTGGGAACCGCTCATGGGCCATCTCGCATGGCAGGACACTTTGAGCCCCCATCTCAAGCTCAGCTCAAGAGATATTCCCATAAAAGCCCTCTACTTTGATAACTATTACACTACCGAAACAGGGTTCTCCTTCGTCACTAACGCAGGCAACTATCCAGAAACCTCGAGAACTAACGACCTTCTCCTCCTCAACACTCGCCAAACCTCTAACGTTATCAATTTAACAACTGGCCAGTTGACTAACCAACTCGTGTCATATAGTAAACGATTACCTGCATCATATCTCACTTACATCACACTCAAACTGCGCCCACTTGTACATTCGGGCAACATTGTGAGCACTTAGACTTCGCACACGCTTGCACCAGGCTCGCTCGGGCTGATGAACGTATGCTTTAGGAACTGAAGAGTATTATCGCAAGACAATGACAGATACGAAGCAGCTACGATACATACGAGGACCAACGCAGATGCTCAGAGCCCTGGCACTTGGCCCAGTACTTCTGTTGCTTAACGTTTCCGTTCAAGCGGCCGTACCAAACCTGCCCCACCGAGATCATTGGCGACCGGACTCGGCACTAGTTACTTGGTCCGCAACGCCAGGAAAAGCGCCTGCAGAGGATGAGGAGTTCCCAGCAATCGTTGGCGTCATTTATGACGGTTCGATTGTCTGTACTGGCACCTTGATCGCAGCCAATGTCGTGCTGACTGCCAAACATTGCGTCGGTGCTGGTTTCGTTACCCTTGGCCCGAATGCCGAACAGCCGGCCAAGGCTCTTCGCATTGTGGAGACGGCGAGCGCTGGACCGGACGTCGATCTGGCTCTCCTCAGGCTGGATGAGAATACATCACGAACGCCACTGGGGTGGAGAACAGATGGTACATCTCCAGCGCCCGAAACTGCTCGCATCATCGGCTTCGGGCACCCTAAAAAAGAACACGCCGGTTTTCGACGCATACTCGAACTTCAAACCCGAGGCTGGGGCTGCACTCGACGAACGCGAAGGAAATACGGTTGTGAGCCACAGTACGAAATGGTCCTCCCTCGATCTGCGGGGGCCGACACCTGCAACGGCGATAGCGGCGGACCAGTTTTAGAACGCTACGAAGACACATGGCGAGTAGTTGCCATCACTTCAAGAGGGGTGCGCAACTCCGCCGTCCCTTGTGGTGACGGCGGAGTTTACGTTCGCGTGAGTCCCTTTTCGCGCTTCATTCAACAAACGCTTTCACGCTGGCAATCGAAAACTCGAGAGAAACGACAAAGGTAATCGTTCATGAAATGCAACCTAGTTCACCACTACCTGATGGCCGTCTCACTGCTAACTACGGTCTTCTTCTCGACCCGCTCGCTGCATGCGGAAACCAGCGAACCTCTGCTCAGGCGAGACCTCATCGAGTTGCGTCTCTACTCCACCCCCGTGACACGTGTCACCTGTACCCTCCGAGCTGTTTCAGAAGACGAGGTCTTTGAATCCAAGGACAACAATCGTTCGGATATTCAACCCGGAAAGGGCTCAGGCGAAACGAAGGTGGTGCAGTGGGTTCCTGAAGGCGGTGATTCACTCGTCCGAACAGTCCGCGTTCGTTCTGATCTCTCCTGGTGGCTCAGTTGTGGTTCCGAGCCCCTGAAGCTATCGAACGAATCAGCCGCTGGTTCAAACCAACAACAATCTCAACTGCCAAGCCGTCTTTTTTCGTATCGACTAGCACGCAAACCCGCAAAGGCGGGAGAAGAGCACGCGGACGCCAGAAAAGATCCCAAGACTACCACACTGGTGTCATACTCCCCGCGTCTGACTCTTCGCCCTACATTGATACCTTCCGAAGATCGACGCAGCTTCCACGATGCGCAGCTGGTGTTGGTCGACGAACTGACCGGCTCGGCAACGCAATCAACGGTGCGACTCACGGCATCAATCAAAAAGCTTGAAGAAGTCTCGATCACCTCAGGAAATGACCAAACCCAAATCGCCTCGGAGCGCTCGCTCATCTCCTTCGACCAAGTCTTGAAGGACTTGGGGACAGCCGTGGCAGACGTTGCCGTAGAAAAGGCGCGTTCCAATGCCGAGGCGCTCATTCAAGAGAAGATTGCCACGGTTTTCTGCGACGATCTGACAATTGGACATCTCTGGAACCAGGTACCTAGCTGTTCGAGCTCCCAACAAGGACTCGAAGCGTGGCTTCCGGTTCCTCCGCCATCGAGTCCTCCGGGAAAAACACCCTGTTTGGCACGGCGAGCGGATTCACGCTCAAGTGAAGAAAACGCCTACTGCAAGCGTCCTTTGATGGAGCATACCTGCCAGGCGGTACGCACCATTCGTGTGCGGGAACTAGCAGCAAGTGGTGACGCTCTGCGAAAGGCGGTCACCCTAGACCTCGCTGAGCTCGCCCTCTCGAAACTTGTTTCCGACGGCGAATCCGACTGCGGCAAGCTCCAAGACAAAAAAAAGGCAAGGTGCAAAAAAATCTCACAGGGGAGAAGCCACGCAATTGCCCTGGTCGGAGCCTTCGTCAAGGACGCTCTCCTATCGGACACTGAAGTAACACAACAACGGGCACAGGCGCTTCTGTTCGCCCTCGCGTCCAAGACAGGAACCATCGGCAACGCGCTTCCCAAAGGCGATTGGCGAAATCCATTCTTGTTGAGCCTTGCCGTGGTTTCTGAATGCTTGGAACAGGGCGAATGCACAGCCGACCAACTTCAACGGCTCTGGGGGCAGGAATACCAGCTCTCTAGCTCGGGGGAGGACGAACAAGAACGCATTTTAATCAAGATCAGGGAACTCTTGAAGGTCTCCTCCTCGGTAGGATTGGAGACCATTGAAAGCGCCTTTCACGAGTTGAGTCGGGGAATCGGTTCAGGCTCGACTAACGACGTAGAAAACGCCGTCGCCACGGCGCTGTCTAAAATCCACAAAAAAACTACCACCAAGAAGATGGTAGAAGCTCTTAAAGTGCTTACAACTCTACGCACGACCCTCACTGCCATTTCTGACAATGGGGCATTAGACGACGCTGAGAAGGAGAAAAAGCAAAAAGAGGCGGTCTACCTGGCAGCCACCAAACTCGACGTCCAACTTGGCACGTCGATCATTGTTGACACGAAAGAACTGCAAACAAAGCTAGATAACCTAGCTAGCGATCTACCTGAAGCAACGTCCGACGCGACGGGAATGAAACAGCAAGCAGTCGCGTCGTTGACGTCAGAGACTCTCACGAAGGCTTCTGCGGAGCTCGAAGCCCTTTTCGGCCTCAACATCCAAACCGCCCTCGCCGAAAAGACGCTGAAGGACTGGGAGAAAGTATACGCGGCCGTTCAGCGCTACAATCTCATCACAGAACGCAAAGAAGTCGCAGACACTCTCGCTGAGTGGAACCAGCAAGTCCTCTACTGGCTTCCCACGATGAGAGACATCTTGAGCCCACCAGCGGGCACAACCAAACGCCAAACCGTCGGTAGAAGCTTGGCACTTTCCCTAAGCGTACTAGAAGAAGCGTGGAGCCGCTCGGACCCCAAATCAAACGAGCTAGAATTGGCCGAGAAGCGCTCTGTTCACGAACGTTTTGCGGCCCTCCGCGCATTGGTCGAAGCGCTCGTCAACGAAAGGTACGGTGAAGTTGTTCAGCAAGGCGGTGCTATTCTCTCGTCTCTGATCGCCGACTCTTGCAAAGATGAAAAAGGCACATGCGAGGTCGCCCTCACTTCCGAGCAAGCAGAAAAGTGGTTTGGCGTTCTTGGTGCTTTCGCATCATATGCCGGAAGTTACCATGCAAAGTCCGACGATGACCTATCCTCTGAAGAGCTAGCCAAATTTCAAGCAGAAGAGCGCAAGACCGCAATGAAAGAACTCATCAACGCGGCAACTGATCGCCATGGTCGAGGAGGTGACATCCTTTTTTCGCTTGGGGTTCTAGTCGGAACCACCATGGGTCAGCGGACTCAGCGCACCAAGGACGCCAGTGACGAGATCGGAGAGACAAAGGGCCGCTACGAAGGCTTGAGTCTCCCAACTGGAGTTGCGCTCGAATGGCTGCCGCGCGACGCCAGGTCCAAACCCACGCATTGGAGCAAGTTTTGGGCTCACTTTGGCCTGCATCTTCAGTTCTCTCTCCTCGATCTTGGTCAGTTCGTAACTGTGTCAGACAAGGAACTGGCTGAGCCTACACCAGCAACCCCGTTTTATTTTGGCGGGCAAGTCGGCGTACTAGTGGGGACCCCAAAGTACAATGCGCTCTTCGCTTTCGACGGCGGATATGCTCCGGGCATGACCTACAAGGAGGAAACGGACGAGTCGACGCCAAAGGAGGTGTTACCGGGTGGCTGGCGTTTCGGCGGCAGCGTCGGCATGTTCGTTCCTTTTCTGGACTTTAACTGAGAGCGAGGTCCTCCATTGACTACAAGATTCGAAATCAGAACACTCCTCGCTCGGCCATCCCGGCTGCTGCTCACCATGGCGCTCGTCCTTGTGAGCTGCGAGCCAAGGCACGTCATCTTCAAGGCCCCACAGCACGGGACACAGCCCACCGTTTTACGCGCCTACGTCGACTACTTGGGCGATCTGTATGAGCCGGGAAAGACTCCAGAGGCACTGACACCCTGCGCGAAGTCCACCTTCGAAACGAACGAATACCGCACTGAATCGAACATCTGCAAGTATCCTCTCGAAGATACACCGCAGCGACAAGCATTCGAAGAAGCATGGCGCAACCGCCAACTTGAGCTCTGGGCAGAACTCGCAAGGCAGGTGGAGACGGTCCGTAAGCCAAAACAATCGCTGTTGATTCTAATTCATGGTTTCAATGTACCCGACGCGCTGAAAGACTACGACCAAGCCGCCAAGCTGATCGCCGACTACTCGAGGACGGCCAAGGTAGAGCCTCCGCTTGTACTCGAAATCCATTGGGACGGTCGCCACGGCGGGCAAACCCGCCGGCAATGGTCCCAGGCGCAGTTCACAGCACCACTGGTTGGCTTGGCGCTACGAGAGCTCTTCCTGCATTTACCCAAAGAAATGCCCGTTCGGGTTCTAACGCATAGTCTCGGCGGATTGGTTGCTGCGGCCCTGATCGGCAATCCCACACTTGCCCTAAAGCGGGCAAAAAATGTCATCTCGCGACGCGAAATAGCTGGCTGCGATTTCAAAGATTACTTTGATAGGGACGCGTTCGACTACGCGTTCTACTCGGCACACGTTCAAGGAACATGCCCACACTACCCCCTGCCCAAGCAAGACGATCTTACGATCGGCATGCTCGCCCCGGCCGCGTCCGTTGACGCTTTCGCCCCGAGTCCGTCTTCTGAAACCTGTGCGTACTGCAGTCGTCCAGTCGAGGGTGGGTGCTGCGAGGAGGGCTGCGGCATCCGCCACGAAACTGCCGAATTCATCATCGGTCTCAATTCGCGCGACACCGCGATCACCAAGCGAGGTTTGGGGAGCAGCAAACTCGGAGCCACCTCAATGGGCTCGGGCGGAAGGGACTGCTGGGTCGTCGAACGAGTGAAATCGCGTCTAGGCGCTCGCAGCTCGTTCTATGATTTTACGAAAGGCAACAACGACTGTGCTGACGGCGACCACGCATTTTCTTGCTACCTCACACGCCATAGGTTTTCCCCCTTCGCGAGACGACTCCTCGGCATCAGTACTCCTCCTGACGACTTTGATGACTTGGACGGATGCGAACGCAAGAACGAACACGCACGACCAGCGAAACTCGATTGGCGCAAGGAAGACCCAAAATGAACCAAGAATAGGCACAGTCTGGTCGGCTAGACGCAATCTGCGCAGCCACTGAAAACTACAAGTCTTTGTTAGAGTTTGGCCTTCTTGTACTCGGGACGGCTTGGGGTTTACTTTTTTTGGTTCGCACGTGGCCCATTCCATCTGCCCGTCTAACGATTAAGGAAGTCCTACAGCAGATCTGAGGTCATCGACACCTTGGCACACGAACTAACGCACCTGCTACTGTGCGAAGCTTCCGACCCGGGGAACGACTGTTTTCAGGTTGTCCAAGATCGCGGTCACACTGACAAGGGCAAGACTTTCTCCTATCGATTCGGTCAAATCGCCGCCGACCTGTACCTGGAGCGCCAACAAGCCAAGCGCTGAAGCGCTCACTCCACCGCCGGCAGCTCCAATCCAGCCTCATCCACCAAGCTCTCAGGCAGCTCCTTTTTGGCTCTCGCTCCCAGCTGAGCGAGCTTGCCGGTACTGAGGATGAGATTGCCCCGGCCGGTTTTGAGCTTGTTGAACGCTCCCTCGTAGGCCTCCTGAGTTTTACTGATGGCTCTCTCGACACGGAGCATGTCTTCGACGAAGCCGACGAACTTGTCGTGTAGGGCTCCTGCTTGGCGGGCGATTTCTTGGGCGTTCTTGTTCTGGTGCTCGAACTTCCAGATGGCGCTCACCCCGCGTAGAGCCCATTGCAAGGTGCTGGGCCCGACAATCATCACCCGTTTGTCCCAAGCCTCTTTCATGAGCGCGGTACTTTGGCGAGCCAGTTCTAAAAAGAGCGGCTCGATAGGAACGAACATCAAAACGTAGTCGACGCTGTTGGCTCCGTGCAGCTCGTCTCGTTGAGGATACGCTCCTGCCCGATCAGCTTTTGCCGTTCGCCTTCGAGTTCGGCGAGCAACTCGGCCTGGCGCTCCCCCCACAGCCAAGCTGCAACCACCGATGCCAAAACGAGAACCACGAAAGACGGCCGAGGCCATGTCGCCCCCGGTAGTGCTGAAGCCCAACCAGCACGCAAGCACCGCACAGCGTCCATCACGCCCCCTCGCGAAAAGACACCGCAAGCAAGCCAGGCCCAGCTTCGCAGCACCCCCCTCGACAGTAATATTTATTACTATTTGTAATCTATGTTACTGTCGCCACATGACAGGAACCCTTCTCTGTTGGCTCGGAAGGGCCGATTTGAACGCTGCTGGGGCTCAATCTGACGATTTGGGGCCCATTGCGAGCGCGGTCGACAGTGAGCAGCCTGGCCGTGTGGTGCTGCTCTGCAACTATTCCGCGAGCGAGGGGAAGGCTTATCAGAAGTGGTTGAGCTGCCGCACTGGCGCGTCCATCGAGCTTCGCGCGGTCACCATGCGGGACCCAACCGACTATCGTCGCATTTACCGCTACGCTGATGCCGCTCTCAAGGAACTCACGGCAGCAAGGAGCGCCTCGAATGTTGCCCGAGAGCCTCTCGTCGTACACCTGAGCCCGGGCACGCCCGCCATGCAGCAAGTGTGGGTGCTGTTGGGGATGACCCGCTACCCGGTGCGGCTCATCAAGTCGTCGAGGGAACAGGGCGTGACTGACGCGGAGATCCCTTTCGATCTCGACTTTCGCTACGTCGACGAAGACACGCTCAAGAAGAGCGACGCGCATCTCGAAGAAAAGAGCGAAGCGCACGCGCCTCACGACGCTCGTTTTGGCGATATCGTCTACCGAGGGTCCGCAATGAAGCAACTCGTCGAACGCGCAAAGCTCGTCTCGAAACGCTCCGTTCCGGTCCTCATTCGGGGCGAGACCGGCACGGGCAAGGAGCTCTTCGCTCGTGCCATCCACGACGACGGCAGAGCCAAAAAGGGCGGCAAGATGCTCGCCATCAACTGCGGCGCCATCCCCAAAGATCTGGTCGAATCAACGCTCTTTGGTCACGCACGGGGCGCCTTTTCGGGCGCGGTCAAGGATACCAAGGGCGCTTTCGAAGAGGCCGATGGAGGGACGCTCTTTCTCGACGAATTGGGCGAGATGCCCCTCGCCGTACAAGTCAAACTACTCCGCGCCCTCCAACAGAAGGTCATCACCCGGGTCGGCGAGCACAAAGAGCGTCCGGTCGATGTGCGCATCATCGCCGCAACTCATCGCGACTTGAATCAGGCGGTGCGCGACGGCGCGTTTCGTGAAGATCTCTTCTATCGCTTGGCTGTCGCTGTGCTCGACTTGCCACCTTTGCGTGAACGTCACGGGGACATGAACCCTCTGATTGACGCACTCCTCGAAAAAATCAACCGACAGCTTGCCGCGGACGAAGTCGGCTTCATCAAAAAAAAGCTCGCCCCCAAAGCGCGCACGCTTTTGCAAAATTACGATTGGCCAGGCAACGTGCGCGAGCTTGAAAACACGCTGATGCGCGCTGCGGTGTGGTCCACCGAGCCCACGCTGAAAGAAGCCGATTTGCGCGCCGCCTTGCTCAACGATGCGCCAGGCTCGACCAGCTCAGCTGGCATCCTTGACCGCCCCATGTCCCAGGGGTTCGATATCGAAACCGTGTTGGATGAAGTCCGCAGGCATTTTGTAAAGCGCGCCCTGGAAGAGTCCGATGGCAACAAATCGCAAGCAGCGCGCCTTTTGGGCTTAAACAGCCATCAGGTCTTGAGCAATTGGGCGAAACGATTAGAAATAGATGACTAGATGCTGACCTTGGCACGCCCCCTGCAACGTCCCTGGTCATCATGGCTTTCCTCCCGACTCAGATCCAACGCGCCCCAGATGGCGTTTCGATCTGTGGTGCGAAGGAGCTGGCCCTGATGACTTCTCTGAACTTCGAGTTCCTGCGCCGCCATTCGAGCACGGCCGCCGACATCATGGCCCTGGCCGAAAAGTACGCACACCCCGATCCGCGAGCCTCTGTCGTCAAAGGGCGCGAGTTTGCCGAACTGTGTGTGGAGTACATCTATGCCGTGCGGCACTATCCGCGACCGTTCAATGCCAGCCTGAACGATCTATTGAACGAGGGGCTTTTCGTTCAGACGACCCCGCGCATCATGCGCGACCACTTTCATCTACTGCGTAAACTGGGCAATCGCGGCGCTCACCGCGAGCTCAACGCGCCGCCCGTCACACACAAGGACGCGCTCAACAGTCTGAACCACGCCTGGCATCTCGCGCGCTGGATGTTCATCGAGCACATGGGGGGGCAGGTCAAAAACTGCTCGGGTAGTTTCGTCGACCCTCCACCTGATAGCGGGGGCCGCACCAAGCGCGAGAACGAAGAGCTGCAAAACCGCCTGCGTGAGATCGAGGCCCTGCTCACCGCTGAACGGGAGCAGTCACGCAAACGCGCCGAGCAAACGGCCCAATCCGCAGCAGAGCAGAGCGCCCAGGCAGCAGCGCTGGCTCTCTCTGAAGCACAGCGCGAAGCCATGGCCGCTCATGGCGCGAGCACGGCGACTGATGCTTTAGGTCTCAATGAGGACGAAACGCGCAAACGCCTCATCGACGAAGACCTGGTCGCCGCCGGTTGGGATGTGAGCGATCCCGATCAAGTCGGCAGCGAAGTCGCGGTCAGCGGACTCCCCCAAGGGGCAGGTACGGGCGGCAAGAGCGGCAACGGCAAGGCCGATTACGTTTTATGGGACGACGACGGCAAGCCGCTCGCCGTCATCGAGGCCAAGAAGGCATCGCTCGAGGCCGAAAAGGGCCGCAAGCAGGCGAGTCTCTATGCCGACGCTTTGGAGCGCGCGACCGGGCAACGACCGCTGATCTTCTATACCAATGGTCCCGAGATCTTCTTGTGGAACGATCGGGCGCACGGCGCCGATCAGGCGGGCTACCCGCCGCGCAAGGTCTACGGCTACTATTCCAAAGCGAGCCTGCAGACCCAGCTCTTTCGCCGCACCGAGAAGGACGAGCTCGCGAAAGTGGGCGCGAATCCTAAAATCGTCGATCGGCTGTATCAAATCGAGGCCGTCAAACGGGTGACCGAGCGCTTCGGCGAAAACCATCGCCGCGTTCTGGTGGTGCAGGCGACAGGCACGGGTAAGACGCGCGTCGCTGTAGCGCTGTGTGAGGTGCTATTGCGAGCCAAATGGGCCAAGCGCGTGCTCTTTTTGTGCGATCGGCGCGAACTGCGGAAGCAAGCGCTGTCGGCTTTCAAGGAGCACCTACCCGACGAACCCCGGGTCG
Source organism: Polyangiaceae bacterium (assembly GCA_050300635.1). GTDB lineage: Bacteria > Myxococcota_A > Polyangia > Polyangiales > Polyangiaceae > NIC37A-2. The sequence goes on along the minus strand of JBNKYC010000018.1, from coordinate 23,766 downwards.
AAGTGAGCCAGGGCTCGGCCGGCGATACCGAGCATCGCATCTTTGTCGCGACCTATCCGGGTATGATGAGCATTTACGAGAGCTTCGATATCGGGTTTTTCGATCTCATCATCGCCGACGAGAGCCATCGCAGCATCTACAACAAGTACCGCGATCTGTTCGACTACTTCGATTGCCTGCAGGTGGGCCTCACGGCCACGCCGGTGAAGTTTGTGGAGCGCAATACCTACAAGCTCTTCAAGTGCGAGGATAAGGACCCGACCTTCAACTACGAATACGACGACGCCATCAAGGAGGGCTACCTTTCGCCCTTCGAGGTCGTGCGCGTGACGACCAAGTACCTACGTGAGGGCATCAAGTATTCGGCCATGAGCGACGAAGAAAAGCGCGCTCTGGAGGAGGCCCTCGCAAGCGAAGCCGACAAGCCGGAGAGTATCGAATTCGACGCGGCCCAGATCGACAAGCAGATCTTCAACACGGACACCACGCGGCACATCCTGCGTAATTTGATGGACAACGGGCTGCGTGATGCCTCGGGGAGCCTACCGGGCAAGACCATCATTTTTGCGCGCAGTCACGACCACGCCAAGCATTTGGAGTCGACCTTCTACGAGATGTACCCGCAGTACGGGGGAGGTTTTGCTCGGGTGATCGACAGCCACGAGGCAGATGCCGAGACGATGATCGGCGAGTTTAAAGATCCCAAGCACGAGCTCACCATCGCCATCTCGGTGGACATGCTCGATACGGGCATCGACGTCCCCGAGATCGTCAACCTCGTCTTTGCCAAGCCGGTCAAGAGCTACGTCAAGTTCTGGCAGATGATCGGTCGCGGCACGCGTCTCTGCAAAGACCTCTATGGACCGGGTCGGGACAAGCACGGCTTTGTCATCTTCGACCATTGGGACAACTTCGTTTACTTCGACGAAAAGTATAAAGAAAAAGAGCCCGCCAAGGTCACCTCCCTACAAGAACGACTGTTGACAGCGCGAGTCGAACTGCTCGAAGCGGCCATCGCGAGCATGGATGAAGAGGCGCAAAAGGCGACTACCCAGCTCATTTTGGCTCAGCTCAATGCGCTGCGCAGTACCAGCGCCATCCCCGTACGCGAACATTGGAAGGAGCTGGAGATCGTCTCCGCAGCGGAGACGATTGCCTCGCTCGGGGCGGTGACCCGCAATCGACTTCTCAACGTCGCCGCACCGCTGATGCGTCTGGTGAACATTCGCGGTGAAGAAGCCGCCTATCATTTCGACCTGCTCACGACGCGGCTACAGACAGCAAAGCTGCGTCAGCTCCCCGCCTTCGACGATTTGCGCGCCACCGTGCAAGATCAAGTCGAGGCGCTGGCCAAAAACATCAATCAGGTCAAAGCCAAGGCTGACTCCATCAAGAAGGTGCGCTCCCCCGACTTTTGGAAGGAGGCCAGCCCCAGCGATCTCGAAGCACTACGCGGAGAGCTCCGGGGCATCATGAAACACCAGGCCTACCCCGACCGCATCGGCGCAGTCTCGCCCAAGGTCTACGACTTTCGCGATAGCGGCGCCCGCAGCGAAGCCTACGAGACCAAGCTGACCGGGCTGAACCTCGTTCAGTACCGAAACCGAGTCAAAAAGGCGCTCGAAGAGCACTTTGTCGAGCATCTGGTTTACCGCAAGATCCGCTCCAACATCCGCGTGAGTGACGACGATTTAGAGAAGTTGGCTCAGATGGTGCTCGATATCGATCAGGGCGCCGATCTGCATCAGCTTTTGGACGCGGAAAGCGAGCGCTTCAAGGGGCAGCTCTACTTTGCGCTCAAGAGCGTGGTGGGCCTCGATCGCGAGGCCGTCGACGAAGCCTTCAAGGGGTTCGTGGCGCAGTTTCCCAAGATGTCGGCCCGGCAGATCCACTTTTTGACCATGATCAAAGCACACATCTGCTCGCATGGGCTCATCACCATCGAGCAGCTCGACGAGGGCAAGTTCATTCAGTTCGATGCAGGCGGGCTCGACGCGCTCTTTCCCGATGACGAAATGGTCTCCAGCTTGCTCGGCATCATCGCCTCCTTCGATCCTCAAAACGTGCAGTCGGAAAGCGCGGGATGAGTTGGAACTCATTTGTGCAGCGAACTGCTGCAGAAAATAATTAGAATGATCACCGGTAAACTACGTAGCGATATCGACAAACTTTGGGAGGAGTTCTGGACGGGGGGCATCACCAATCCGCTCACCGTCATCGAGCAGATCTCGTTTTTGATGTTTGCCCGCCTGCTCGACATTCAAGAGACCGCGCTCGAAAGGCGCGCGGCCCGCAGCAAGAAGCCCATCAAGAAGGGCTTTTCCTTCAACAAGAAGCAGCAAAAGCTACGCTGGCACAAGCTCAAGCAAGTGAGCGGTCCGGAGATGCTCGTGGTCGTACGCGACGAGCTCTTTCCCTTCTTTCGGGAGCGCGAAAAGGGCACCACTTTTGGCGACTACATGAAGGACGCGCAGCTCATGATTCAAAAGCCGAGCTTGCTCGTCTCGGCCGTGAACATGGTCGATGCCCTGCCCTTGACGCAGGGCGACGTGAAGGGCGACCTGTACGAGTACCTGCTCAGCAAGCTGACCACCGCGGGCATCAATGGGCAGTTTCGCACGCCCCGGCACATCATCGACTTGATGGTCGCCGTGCTCGACCCCAAGCCCACCGAGCGCGTCGCCGATCCCGCCTGCGGCACGGCGGGCTTTCTGACCCGGGTCAACGCCTATATCTATCGTGAAGCCACGAGCAAAGACGGCGTCTATGAAGACGAAGAGGGCAACAAGCACTACCCGGGCGACAAGCTGAGCGCCCAAGAGGTCAATCACATTCAGAACGACATGCTGCACGGCTTTGACTTTGACAGCACCATGCTGCGCATCGCCGCCATGAACCTGATGCTGCACGGCGTGAACAATCCGGATATCCACTATCAGGACACACTGAGCTCGAACTTTCCGGAAAAGTTCCCCAAGTCGGCCGAAAACGGCTTCGACGTGGTACTGGCCAATCCCCCGTTCAAGGGCAGCCTCGACGAGGCCGACGTGCACCCCTCGCTCACCCGCGTGGTGAAGACCAAGAAGACCGAGCTGCTCTTCATCGCGCTCATCCTGCGCATGATGAAGGTCGGCGGCCGCAGCGCCACAGTCGTGCCCGATGGCGTGCTCTTTGGCACCAGCAAGGCGCACCAAGAGCTGCGCAAGACGCTCATCGACGACAACCAGCTCGAAGGCGTCATCAAACTGCCCAGCGGTGTATTCAAGCCCTACGCCGGAGTCTCGACCGCCATCCTCGTGTTTACCAAGGGCGGTCGGACGGACCACGTCTGGTTCTACAACGTCGAGGCCGACGGCTACTCCCTCGACGACAAGCGCGACCCCATCCAGGCAAACGACCTACCCGACGCCCTCGCCCGCTGGAAGAAAAAGAACCCCAAGAAAGACAAAGATCGAACGAGCAAGTGCTTCTTCGTCCCCGTCAAAGAGATCAAAGATCAAAAGTACGATCTGAGCTTCAACCGCTACAAAGAGGTCGTCCACGAAGAGGTGCAGTACGAATCACCCAAGCTCATTTTGAAGAAGCTCCGCGCGCTGGAGAAAGAGATCGCGAAGGACTTGGATGAGCTGGAGGGGATGTTGGGATGAAAGCGGGCGCCTTTGCCGCTGCGTGGCCCGAATTCGAATTTGTGCAAGGGGCGCTTGCGCGAACGACTCGAGCGCGAACTCGGCGAATACCTTTCGTTCTTTTTGGGGGGAGGGGTGCAACCAAGCGGCGCGGGAGCGTCGACTGCTGCAAGCACCTGAAGCGCAGTCGAATCTTCGTCGCTGTCCGAGAGATCGAAGATCAAAAGTGCGATCTACTGGGACGAGCCCTCGCCCCGTCAGGGGCTCGACTTGGGGAAGGCCGTCCCATGTCATTGAGAGCAGCTGTAAGCTTCAACCGCTACAAAGAGGTCGTTCATGAAGAGGTGGAGTGCGAGTCACCTAAGGGTATTTTGAAGAAGGTTCGCGGGCTGGAAAAAGAGATCGCGAAGGATTTGGATGAAGTGGGGGGGATGTTGGGATGAATGCACCCACTGGATGGACGACAGTCAAAGTCGGCGACGTTTTCCACGTTCAGTTAGGCAAGATGCTCAGCAAGAAGGCAAAAGAGGGGAGAGCGCCTTTCAAGTACCTAGGCAATCGGCACGTGCAGTGGGGAAGAATCGATACGAGCGAACTCCCGATGATGGACTACTCCGCTGCTGAGCGAGAAAAGTTCTCCCTGCGGGACGGTGACCTGCTCGTGTGCGAGGGTGGCGAAGTGGGACGCGCGGCGATCTGGCGCGGGCAAGTCAATGATTGCTACTACCAGAAAGCTCTGCATCGTCTGCGTCCAAAGTCGGACGCGATCATGCCCGAGTATATGTACCGTTTCCTCCAGGTGGCGGCTGCTCGCGACATGTTCTCCGGCTTGACCTCGCAAACGAGTATCGCGCACCTTACCAAGGAAAAACTGGAAACACTGGAGCTACCCCTCCCCCCCCACCCCGAGCAGAAGCGCATCGCGGCCATTTTGGACAAGGCCGACGAGATCCGCCGCAAGCGCGCCAAGACCATCCGCCTCACCGAAGAACTCCTGAAGTCGGCGTTTTTGGAGATGTTCGGGGACCCCGTGACCAACCCGAAGGGGTGGGAGGTGAGGAAGTTGGGGGAGGTTTGTGCATTTGTCGGTGGAGGCACTCCAGCGAGGGCTCGACCCGAGTTCTTCACTGGAAAGATTCCGTGGGCAACGTCGAAGGATATTCGCGGTGAGGTGTTCGTGGACAGCCAGGAGCACGTCACGGAAGAGGCCGTCGCGAACAGCGCAACGAAGCTCGTTCCGGCAGGAACATTGCTTGTCGTCGTGAAGAGCAAGGTCCTCATGCACCGCTTGCCCGTCACGATTTCGACTGTTCCCGTGTGTTTTGGTCAGGACCTGAAGGGCATTGTTCTCGAGCAGACTGACTTGCGTCCGGAGTATGTTTTGCGGCTGCTCAAACTGTCTTCTGGCGTGTTACTCCCACAAGCGCGCGGAGCAAACACCGAAGGTCTCACCTTGGACCATCTGAGAAACTTGGACATCATCTGCCCCCCGGCAGACCTGATCGTTCGGTACCAGGCATTGTCCAGTAGGGTCCGCAGCATTCTGCGAAAGAACACTCTGCGGCAGTCGGATACCTTGGTCGGGGCGCTCACCCAACGCGCCTTTCGGGGGGAGCTGTAGCCCCCAATGCTCGAACAAGGAAACGAAGAGCCCATCGAGCTCCACCGAGATCTGATCGAGTACAATTCGGGGGAGTACGATCACTGGTTCGTCGAGCCGGCGATTAAAGCCACCTGGCCTCAACACGAGGCAACGTGGGACACGCTGCTCTGTATGGGTGACAACTCCGCTCACCCCCTTCCTCTCCTCTTCACCGCACCGTCCGGCGGGGGCAAAACCACTGAGTTGCATTTGCTTTCGCAGAGGTTGTGCAGCGAAGGCCACGATGTTCTCGCTCTTGACGCCCGCCGGTTCGCGACTGAGGGGTTGGACAAGAACCTGAATGAAGCGGAACGCAAGTGCTGCGAGCAACGCATCTCGACCGCAGCCCGGACAGGTACGCCCCTCTACCTGCTCATCGATGCCGTCGACGAACTCTACCTTGGCGGCCGAAACCTACAGGACCTTCAACAGGCAATGTCAGAAGCGGGGCTGCTCGACGCCGCCACACGCCTTCTCGTCTCATCCAGAAGTGACACATGGGGGCGCAGGGAGAAGCAATGGCTCAACGCGCTATCTTCCGAACTCATCCAGATGCAGGCCAGCCGGGAAGACAAACACGCATCCACTGAAGAACAAGCCTCATCGTTGAGCCAAGCGCTATCGAACAAGACCGACACGGAAATATTTTCAGACGCTCTCGATGCGCCGTCGACCCCTCCGACGACGTTCCGAACCGTGCGGCTCGGCTACTTGAGCTACCCCCAGGTTCGTATCCTTGCGCCCAAATTTGGTCTCCATGGTGGAGAGGCGGATCGATTTGCAGAAGACCTCGAAGAGAATGAGATAGCTCGACTCTTTGCTCTTCGCCCGCGCGACGTCGAGACATTAGTCGGCTACTGGAAGAGACATGGAAACGTGGATGGGTGGACCAAGATCCTCGATTGGCAAGTCCGCAACGCCTATCAAGAAAAGAGCGAAGCTCGCGGTCGCCATAGATATCTCTCACTGGAGCGCTACCGGGAAGGCATCCGACGTATTGCCGCTGTGTGCTGTCTCTCCCCGCACCGTCATGTTTTGCGTCCTGATTCACCCTCGGTGCCCGGCGCACCCCATGCCGAAGACCTATTTGAAGAATGGTCGCCTCAAGAAGTCGATGAACTTTTCGCCTCGCCGCTACTGATCGGCAAAGGGGCGGTCGGATCGATTGACGCACCCTCGGCCGTGCAGATCGTCCAAGGCCAAGTCGTAGACTATTTGGCCGCCACTTGGCTCGCCCGAATTTCCTACTGTGGCGTAAACGACGCAGTAGAACGCTCTCTTTTCGTCCAACCTCCGGGACATCAACAGGTAGGAATTCCCGGTAGCCGTCACTCTCTTGCGGCATGGCTCGGCGGCATGAGCCCGGAAGTTAAACGACGACTCCTTGAACTCTCCCCCGAGCTTCTGTGGTGCCACGGCGACGCCGAATGGCTATCGACTGACGAGGTCAGAGCCATTCTTGAAGGCATGCTGCATCGCCCTGCTGCGGGAGGATATCAAGGGGCGACACCGGCAACCCTCACCAAGCTAGCGCGCCCCGAACTGGAACCGCTGGTTACGGCAACCCTGGGGAAGAAGGACTTGTTCGACCATCTGGCAGACGAACTCTTCAGGTTCGCTGTTGCAGCCCGCTTCACCACTTGTTGTCACGCCGCCCTAGCTTGGGCAATAAACGATGAAGCAGACGACTACACGCGCAAACAGGCCATCAAAGTCCTCTCGACCTTGGGGACAGAGCGAGGCCTGCTTCAGCTCGTGCCTTTACTGGAGACAGAGCGACCGGCGGTACGCGTCGGGCTCTTCCTTGCGCTCGTGCCTAGCATTCTGAACGGCGAGCAACTCGTCGAGTTTCTCGCTCGCGAAGACGAAGGAAGCCTGGTTTACTATATCGGTCGGGAGCCGTTGCCCCTGAATGCAGAGCAGCTCTGCTTACTTGCATCCAAATTGACGGAGCGAATCCGGGCGTTGGCCCCTCCGAGCCAGAGCGACCCCACGGCCTCCCCCGCGCAACAGGGCACCGTTCAGCTCGCTCTGGAAGTTCTAGCGCGACGGGCAAAGGATTCTCGCCGGCTAGAAACTGAGTTCGCCGCTCTCACCATCGTTCTAGAAACCCACGGTTCTCATTTTTACATTGACCAAGACGCAAAAGCGGAGATCAGCGCGGCCCTACGCGAACACCATTGGAAAACGATTTGGGAGGAACGTCTCACCCACCAACCCTACTACAATCAGAAGCTCTTTCTTTGTCCTGTACACGCGGACTACCTCGACTGGCTCGTCCACAAGCTAGCAATGCTGACTGGAGAGGTGTCGCTCTACTTCCGCGACTGGGCCGAGAACTTCCTGCAGAAGCAAGCGCCAGTCACCACCGCTCAACTCTCGGCAACGGTCTCATCAGAGACTCATGAGTTTATCCAGAAATGGGACCAACGCGTTCAGTCTGCTCAAGAAGGTCAGGCAAAGAGAGAAGCAGAACGGGCACAACAAGAAGACGCCGAACGAAACGAGAACTCAGAAGCGCTCTTTTCTCATTTGGACGCGATCAAATCGGGCGACCACCAGGGAGCATTAGACTGGGCCTACCGCTACTTGCACTGCGACCGTTCGGGCCCAATTGTCCGAACGAAGTTGAACGAAAAGGCTGCCCAGGAGATAGCTGACGCGATCGTCGAGGGATACAAGAACTGGTGGCGTCGCTCGAATCCCAACCCAAGCAATACAAGCACGACTCATGGCGAAGCCTGGGCGCTCATTGGTCTCCGCCTTGAAATTCAAGAATCAGGAACCTCGCGAATTTCAACTCCTGAAGATATCCGGACCGCGACGTTGCTGGCACTGCGGGAACTCAACTCGATTCCCGCGTGGCTCGTCGACCTGCATCGCCAATCGCCCTCTGTAGTGGAGGACACCTTGCTGCGGATGTTCGAGACCGCCTGGAGTTCAAAGGTGGTCCGCTCGAGTTTCATCTCCCATCTCTATCGGGTGGAAAGCAAAGAGCTCGTCGACGCGGCCGCTGACATTGCTCTTGCCCTGCTCCAACACTCCACTCCCCGCTCACACGGTGCACTTGAAGATGCTATCGACCTCATCCTTCGCAGAACGGTCAAGCCAGATTGGATAAATGAAAAGGCAAGAACCGAGGCCACGACAGCAGCACAGCCGAGCTTTCGTCAACAATGGTTCCGTCTTTGGGTCCATTGTGTTCCCCAGCAAGCGCTAGCTTGGGTTTCAAAAGAGCGAACAACCAACTCTGACTGCGATAGGATGATTTGGAAGGTCTGCGAAAAGGTACGGTGGGATCTGGATCGCGGGCAACCTGCCCAATGGTCAACTTTTTGGACCGTGGAGAGCCTCGAATCCTGGATTCCTTTGTTGATTGAGATCTCGCCCGCTCCGCCGCAGCCGGAGGACGACTCTGGCTCGTCTATCGCCAGGGTACTGACTCCCGCGGATGACGCCCGCCAGGTCCTGGACGCCTGCAAGTCCCACTTGGCACAGAACCCTTCCTTTGAAGCAGCAAGATCCCTCCATACGCTAGCTCGTCATCCTGACGCGCGGGTTCGCGGCTGGGCCGACAAGGCACTGTCGACGCAGCACGACCGCGCAACGGAGGAGGCAAAAGAAAGCTGGACCGTCGCCAAGATACTGGAGGCAGAGCGCTACGCGCGGCGACTGCCGTTGAATCCAAGCGAGCTCCAAGATGTATTACTCGGCGAAATCAGCCGCGTTGATCTGAGAATGAGAGACGGCGATTTTTCCTATCCAGACCTACTACCCAACAACCTTTCGGAAAAGTTGGTGCAGCTTTGGGTCGCCGCTCAACTCGAGCTTGCCGGCCAAGACGTATTTTCCGTATTCCGCGAAAACGAGGTCAAGGATGACAAGAAGGTCGACATCTCCGTCGATCGCGTTGGTGTCGGTCGCATTCCAGTAGAGATCAAACCCATTCGGATCAGTAAACCCAGCTATTCTCTGAGCCAGTTGGAGAAGACCATCGAGGACCAGCTGCTCGGGCAATACATGCGTCCCCGACACATCCGCCATGGCGTTCTCTTGCTCGTTCGCTTGGACAAGAAGAACTGGACGCTAAGGAAACGGCAATTCTCATGGGACCAAGGAGTGAAGCACCTCCGCGACTTCGCCAAACGATTCGAGCTGTCGCACGGGGTCGAGATCAAGGTCGCAACGATTGATATCGAAAGTGCACGGAAGGACTCCGTCGATGATTTCTCCACAGGCGTCGACGAAACCAACACCGTTCGGAGCGCTACTTCATGAAAAGCATATCTGCATTCGTGGACGAAAGCGGAACGGTATCTCTGTCACCAAAGGCCGAGCGCTACTTCGTCGTTTGTGCCGCCTTTCTCGATAGCAACGACGAAGAAGAGCTTCGAACACGCTTCTGCAACATCTGCAATGAGATGAAGTTCGGCAAAGAAATCAAGTCGTCGAACCTGTCCACCGCACGGCGACTTGAACTCCTTGGGCGTCTGAAAGAGCTCCCCTTTCACACCTTCTTCTTGATCGTGGACAAGAATCTTATTGACAAGGACAGCGGCTTGAAGTGGAAGCCAACGGCATTCAAATACCTCAACAGGCGGCTCTACGATCGACTCTATCACTGTTTCGAATCGACCAGTGTCATTGCGGACGAGCATGGACGAAACGAGTTCATGAACCAGTTTGAAACGTACCTTGAACGAGAGCTTGGTCGCGTTGGCTCTCAGGGAGTTCTGTTCCCAGACACTGCGCGAACCTTTCGGTTTCAAGGCAGTGAAAAAGAACCCCTAGTCCAACTTGCCGATGTCTATGCGGGCACGCTGCGACGCCAGTTGGAGGGCTCCGGTTCCTCGGAACTCCTTCTTCTCTTGCAACAAAAAGCCACTTGCTTTGTTTCCTTTCCGAGTCGCGCATGGTCTGAAATGCCCAAGGCCTTGTCTGACGTTCCTGGGCCGGCGGACAGCCCCCACGATTTGCTCGTCCGCAGCTATTGTGGCCGGATCGCCTCCGATTTTACGGAACAGCACTTTGATAGCGACGAGCACCACACCGCTTGCCTAATCGTCGATTATCTTCTCAGTGCAAGGGGCTCAGGATCGGAGCGCTTCGTTTCGACGGCGGAAATGCGGACTCACCTGCTTGAGGTCTACAGGATCGACATATCTGATCACCAATTCCGCTCTACTATCGTCGCGCCTCTACGTGATCGTGGAGTTATCCTCGCGAGCGGAAATGAAGGCTACAAGATTCCCACCACTGTCAAGGACATCAAGCGATACGTAGAACTCACCAAGAGTATGGTCATCCCCATGCTGGAACGTCTGGCTCAGGCACGGTCGCAACTTTCGACCGTTAGTCGGAAAGAGCTCGACATTCTCGGCGGTGATGACTCTATCATCGAGGAACTCCTGAATTCGCTCAGTCGCCTCGACCGGTCCTAGAGACTGTGTGGCTCTGGCCGAGCTTCATGCCGATCTACCGCGCGACTACAAAGTGGACGTATGATATGACGATGAATTGTCACTGACCCACGAAAGCGATAGACTCATACATCGTGCTTTCGCTCATCCAATACCTTTCAATGGTCGAAGCTCTCCCACCGGCTAGCGTCCCGAGTGCTGACGAGCTTGCCGTTTGGTTTCACTACGAAGAAGTGGCGATGCATTTCAATGAGATTCTTATCCAGTTCCGCCTTCAGCTTCTTGGTGGCGCTGGTAGCCTGGCAACCGTTGCCCTGTATCTCATCGGCGAAAAGGTGCACGAGATCCAGCGTCCGCGGCTGCGCACCTTGGCCTCTACGGCACTCCTAACTTTGGTCTTTGCGGCAGCAATGTTCGACTTGGGCTACTACAATCAATTGCTCCGAGGCGCGGTTGACGCACTCCTTGAGTTCGAGCGGCAGCATCCAAGTCTATATCTGAGCACGAAAATCGAAGTTGCTGCTGGGGGGTGGCCCTACTTCATCTATGGGGCTTACGGGTTGGTGCTCTTGGTGATCGGCACTCATTGCGCCTGGTCTTGGTCGAATTACCTGCGCGGGCGCAAGCTCCTAACCCTCGAGGCGCCCGCCCACCGCCCACCTGATGGGTCTGCGACAAGTGATGGGTGAAAAGAGAAGAGCTTTGTCGAGTTCACTCAAGCCACCCCACCCCACGGCCCTCATCTACGACTTCGACGGCACACAAGTGCGGTGATCAAAAGCAAAGATTGCTCATCTCAGTAGTTGCTCACCTTAGGTGAGAGCAACTGCTGAGACCAAATAGCTACAATTCTCTTTTGCCGCAGTTTCTTCTGGTGAAGATCTCGATGCCGATCAGATCCTCGTTTACATGCAACTGCTCATTGAACGCGCGCGCGAGCTCGGGCTTCCCCTGACTCAAGAGGTTTTGCGTCAACATGCCCAGGCGACGCCCTTCTTCGCCGGGGTCGAAGACTGGTTCGATCGCATCAACGCCTACGCCGCCGAGCGCCAACTCGCCCTTGAGCACTACGTCGTCTCATCGGCGAACGCGGAGATGCTCGCGGGCACGCGCATTGCGCATCATTTCAAGAGCATCTTCGGCTGCAAGTACATGTACGACGCGGACGGCAACGCCACCTGGCCCTCCGCCGTCATCAACTACACCACCAAGACGCAGTTTCTCTTTCGCATCAACAAGGGCGTCGACACCTACTGGGACGATGAGCACGTCAACCGCTGGGTCCCCATGGAAGACCGCCCCATCTGGCTGGACTCTCCACCCTCTCCCACATAGTGTTTCCAGAGGATGCAGGAACTAGTCGAACTCGAGTTTGGCGAACCGATCGAGGTTCTGACTCGAGGAACGACGTATCCCCTGTTGTGTCGCCTGGAGACAGCTTCCGGTGAGGCGGAACTTTGGGTGGTCAAACTGCCCTCCGCCAGAAGACCTGAAGCCGCCGCTGCGGAGATCGCTGCCAGTCGACTCCTACCAGCGTTTGGAGTCAGAGGTGTCGATATTGGAGTCGTCCGGTTGCCAGAACCTGACTTGATCGACGTCTTTGATGCCTCCACGGACGAAGGTGCTCGGCTTCGCAAAGCGATCAAGCGCGATACTCAGCAGCTGTGCTTTGCCTGTCGTTTCATTGATGCGGTCGAGCACGTGGACGGGGCGTTTCGACAGCGCTCGCCCCAGGAAATTCTCCGACTCTTCTACTACGACGCCTTCGTCTGGCATGCTGACAGGACAGTTTCGACACCCAACCTACTCTGGAAGGCAGGGGAGATGTTTGCCATCGACCACGCGCGGGCATTTCATGGGATCGAGGCGATTGACGAGTCCGGGCTCGCGGAGTTCGACTATTCGGACTGCAGAAGCGCTCGGTGGGAGCGCCATGCGGCACTTGGATATCTTCGGAAACAGTGGCAAAAGGGCACGTGTCGGTCGACGATTGCAATCTGATTGCAACGGAACTTCAGTCTCAAGGCCTTTCAAAACTACAAGAACTGGTCACTGATTGGCCAGCTCAGCTAGCTTCTGCAACATTCAAAGACGACTTGAAGAGGTTCACTGAGGCCCGCTTCAATCTCCTTCCAACCCTGACCCAAGAGATTTCCCATGCGCTCTCGCGTTGATTACCGTTTCCTTCGTGCCGTTACCAACTCGGTCACCGGCGATGAAGTCACGATCGGTGTTTTGCATTGGAACGGTCAGGAGCTGAGGTTTGCTCAAGCGTTGAGAGGTGTTCCCCAAGACTTGAGAGGCGAGGTCAAGCGCGTCTTGAACTTGGTCAATGACAAAGTAGGGCAAGTCCCGCGCGGACAGTCGGAGCTGCTCAAGCAAGATCTCGCACAGCTGTTTCCCGTCCCTGAGGGCCGCGGGTCGTTGATTCATTGGGGCAAACCAGTGTCCGGCTTGAGTTCCTCGGGGTCGCGCCACTTCGAGCAGCTCGTTGATGCAGCTGGACTTCAGGTGAGTACTCGCGATAGCCACGTTTCCAAGAACACCCTTCGTAGTTGGATTCATGGTGCCGCGGGTCGTTTGCGCGACCTAGCTTCGGAGCGAATTCAGCTCGACTGCGAGTCTCGTGGTCATATCCCCTTCGAGTCTCCCCTCGCGTGGAAGAATGGCGTGTGGAACTTCACTCTGCCGTGGAGCTTTGACAGCAACAAGGAGCTGGAGGACCAAGTGCGTTCCCTCGTGGGGCAGCTGAAGACTGGTCTCGACGAGAGTTCGAAGGCTGCTGTCGTCTTCTTCGCGCCTTCTGAGACACGCGAGAAGGTTCTTCAAGAGTTGTCCTACGTTGACTCTGTCGTGTCTGGTACGCGCCACACGGAGCTTCGTATGCAGAATGGGGAGCCGGACACGACGGAGTTGGAGACTCTGGTTCGCGCCGACGTGATCGGACCTTGAATTACTCTTCTACCAACGCCAGGACCAGTCCTCGTGGCTGAGGCGTAGCTCCCCGTGGAAGACCGCCCCATCCCCTTTCAGCGCATGATCTACATCGGCGACGGGGACACTTGCGGAAGACCCCGCCCACTTCGTCGACCCGGCCGACTACAGCGACGGCAGTCAACTCGACGTCACCGTCAAAGGCGTACTCGGGCGCCTGGCCCGCGACGCCGGTTGGCGCGAAAGCTAACCTCAGCCCTCCGGGGGCGACAGGTCCTTCGCCGTCTTGAGCGGCCGCATTGGCCAGCCCCCTCAAACACCTTCTACCATGACGTGATCGTGCCGAATGGCCCCCCTGCGCAGCGGAATAGGCCGAGCTCGTTTGGCCACTGAGCGACGCTTTCTTCGCAACGCCCCCCACCGTTGACCGACAACCGGGAATGAATCGAAAAGCCCCTAGAACATGTGCACGCCCGAAGTCCGTTCGGGAGTATTGTCTCCACGTCCGCCCTCGGTCGAGCCGTCGTGCCAACTCTTAGTACCTTCTACGGGATCGTGATCCGGATGTACTATGACGATCACGCACCCCCACATCTGCATGCGATCTATGGCAGTGACGAAGCACTCGTAGCCGTCGAAACTTTGGATGTGCTCGAGGGGAAGCTTCCCCGACGGGCCCTTGCGCTGGTGAAAGAATGGGCCAAAAGTGGACTGACCATGCCCCGATTGATCGAAGCCACTGCGCGCGATGTTGCCCGACTCTTCGTCCGTTTCGACGATGGAACCTGCGGTGAGATCGACCTATCGGATCGCCTGTTCGGGCCGATGTTCGAGCCGCTGAAGGATCCTGAATACTTCGCCCAAGTTGCGGTCGATGAGTACGGCGCCCCCGTTTGGCCCAACGGGGCCGATCTCGCACCGGACGCCATTTATCGTCAGCTTTCGAGCGGCGCGGCCGAGTGAATCGAGCGGATGACAACTTGTCCACGCGCACACCATCCCAGTGATAGGTGAGCAGCGGACTCAGTCTTAGTCGCGCCCGAAGCTGCCGCAGTGGAGTTAGATCCGCATCCGGCGGGCAGCTCTATTCTGCTGCTCCATCAGCTCCGCGAGGACCGTCCGCTCCCCCGGGAGCTAGGTGTCGGTTTCGGTCTACTTCAGCCAGTTCCGCGATGACCCTTTCAAGCCCGATATCTCGCTGAGTCGCTGTGAGCCGAGGAGCAATGTAGCCGCCCGCTCTAGTGAGGTAAGCGAGGGAGTCGAGAACGCCTGCCAATGCGTATTCACCAAGTGGACGCTCCGCCCGCCGCAACAACCTACCCACAGCGCCCCGCTCGCCCGATTTCGATAAGACACCGACGCGGAGCAACCCCGCCTTCAGCCGGCTAACCCCACTATCAAGGCGCGTTCTCGTCAAAAATAGGAGCGTTTTACGTGCCTCATCATTCTCACACTGGTGGTCAGGAGAAATCACGCGTACTCCCAAGGACAATCGGATTCATCATACCTAGTCGATGAGGGGGTCGGACTAGGTGACCAACAAAACGGGAGGCATACGTGAAGCTCAACCAGATCCTCAATCAGGCCAACCAGTTCGAACGGTCAAAGTTCATCAACTGTCTCGATCGCATCTGTGCGAGCGCAAAAGACAGCGACAGCGAACTCGCCAAGAAGTTGAACGAAATTGACGGCCAACTGAAGCAGGCCTCCGAGGCGCAGGTCACGCAATTGTTTTTAGCCTGCGTCACCCATTATCGTGAATTCGTTCGACACGAGCTGAGCCTGCAAGGTGGGCAGGTGGCGCTACTAATCAACATTCTTGCGCGAGATGGCAACTGCGTAGCCCGAGAAAGCTGGGTCGAGCGGCTTTATACCAAGGAGCACGCGCGCATGATCGGCATTGCGGACAGCATTCGCGAGGAGATCAACGAAACGGAGAATTTTTCCGATCTCGGACAGCGGGGAGCACGCCTGGCTTTGTACGAGCGATGCTTTCGAACTGCATACACGAACGATTTGCGTACGAATCGTGAAGCCAAGATCTCAGACGACGAGCGCACGGTCTTGACGACCCTGGCGGATGGCTTGGGGCTTTCATCAGACGAACGGTTTGCCCTCGAGCATTCAGTAGTGCCTATCCTGCAAACGGGTGTTTCAGATTCGCTGTCGACGCTACGTGACCTGGGCATCATCTTTATGAACAAGCGGACGTCAGAAGTGCTCGTGCCCGACGAGGTGGTCGACGTTCTGCATCAAATTCAAGGCAAGACGCTCAGCGACAAGCTCTACTTGCGTATTTTGCGCGGCTTGAGCGATCCGGAGCTATCCCTCGTTCTACGTTCGCATGGTCAGGTCGCGCGCGGAGTAGAACGCGGCGCGAAAATCCAATTTATCTTGTTTTCTGGGGTTTCGGTGCACTCTCTGTTGGCCAATGAGATCCACAAAGCGGACACCACAGCCCAGCAGAAGAAGGACCGCATTACCCAATTGATGGAGGAACTCGACCTCAAGTCATCACGTAAAGGTACGACACTCAGCGAGCGCATCGACATTCTGGTAGGAGCACTGAAAGAGAGTGTCGAGCAGGAATTCGACGTATTGAGCGCCAGTGGGTTCAAAGAGCTGGTTGAATCCCTCGTCGACACGACCCCGGACGTGTACACGCGCCTGCGCAAGGAGTTCGAGATCGAAGACAATGAGCAGTTGGACACTGAACGACTCCGGGCCCTCTGCATCACTCCTCTCGATATTCTGAACACTTACTCGAACGAAGAGGTCACGGAGCTCAGAAACAAGATGGGCTTACCGAAAAAGGAGAAGCCGCGCACGGCCATCTTGCAAAGCTTCGCGAACGCCAACTCGAAACTGGTGGAGAATTATTGCCTGTTGGCCACCCGCGATTTGCAGGGTCTGTCGACAGCCGGAGTGGACGTGCGCGAGGCGGAACTGGGCGCAAAATTCGAAGAGATCACGCGTACTATCTTTGAAGAACTCGGTCTCCATGTTGACGAAGACCGACGCAAAGAGATCAACACGGCCAAAGATCAGATCGACATCATTCTTTCGCTCGGCTCGGATGACCTGATCTTGTGCGAGGTCAAATCGTTCAAGAACGGCGATTACGCGAAGTACAGCACCACATCCCGACAGGTAAAATCTTACGTTACGCGCTGCGAAACGCAGGGCTTCCGCGTCGGTCAAGTCCTCATTGTTGCTCCGTCGTTCTCCAACGACTTCATCGAAGCCGCCGCCCTCGACGCCGACGTGAACATCTCCTTGCTTGAAGCCAACGGGTTGTTGAACATTCTCGAAGCCTATCGAGCCAAGAAAAAGCCGACCTTTTCGGCCCGCCTGCTCACCAAGGGCGGGCTGTTGAAGGCCGACTTGATCGCCAAGGCGCTTTGAAGACCGCGCCCACTTCGTCGTCCCGGCCGACTACAGCGACGGCAGTCAACTCGACGTGACCGTGAAAGGCGTACTTGGGCGCTTGGCCCGGGACGCCGGCTGGCGTGAAAGCTAAGCTCACCCCTTCAAGGGCGCCACCGACCTGGCTACCGCCAGTTTCGCCCCCCATGCGCCTTCCGAACCTTCACCGCGCCCGGGCGAAATCCCTCTCTACGACATGGCACCGATTGTGCTCGTCGTGATTGATGCAACCTGCCAAGCGCCCGCCACGACTGACCTGCAGGCGCGGTAGTCCACAAGAGACTCACTTGACACTCGTTCAGCCCAACACTAGTTTTCTCCCATTAAATCGCTAACGGCCATCATCAGCGTTCCAGCGGTTTCTATGACGTTTACGGCCGCGTGGCCTGGAGCCAGCCTTCGCCCACTATCACGAGTGGTTGCTCCAATCCGTCCAAGGGCCGCTTCATTCACCCAGAAGAAGATCGCGCCATCACGCTGCGTGAGGCCGCGTTACTGCAGACCTTTCCTAAGAATTATCGCTTCGATCTTACGCGGGGTAAGGAGCACGTCGCCGCACAGGTCGGCAACGCCTTTCCACCCAAGCTCATCCTCCCGCTAGCCCGACGCTTAGCGAAGGCGCTTCAAGAGTGAGCTAGAAGGGACAGCCCCCGGTCGCGTCCCTGGAGACGAGCCTCAAGCCGCTGTCCAAACAGTCCGCTCATATTCTTGGCTTGCGCTTTCCCAGCTTTCGCAACTTCGAGCCCGACGCGGAGATTCATTTTCGCTTTCCCATCACTTTCCTGTTGGGGCGCAACGGAACCAACAAGTGTTCGCTCTTGCATGCATTATACGGAACCCCCAAGGGCAACACGACGGCTCAATTTTGGTTCGAAACGAGTTTGGACGGGATCCCCACAGAAGATGATTTCGGACGAGAGCCCAGCGTGGTGCATTCCCAAGCGGGGAGACTGTGCACTGCATCAAGGCTCCACGCGGTCATTTCGTTTCTCACGCATCACGGCCACGCGAGTCGTAAGCCCAACTTTCGACTATCCTCCACCAACGCAATACGAACCAAGCAGGATCTTTAACGACTGCATAGGGGTCTGGGCAGGGGCTGGTGAAGCAACCGAAGTGGTCGTCAAGTTTCACCCCAAGTGGGCAAATCACCTCAAGCACCACAAGTGGCACCACTCGCAGACGACTCTTAGAACGGAGAAAGACGGAAGCACGGTCATTCGACTCTTCGTCAAGCTGTGCCCAGAGTTACACCAGTGGGTGCTCAGTTTTGCCGACGAAGCGGAGGTGATTCGTCCACCGAAGCTCAGACAGAAAGTAGCGGAACGGATGGCTGCAGCCGCAGAGAAGGTGGGCCAACGTAAAAGGATCCTGAATACTTCGCCCAAGTTACAATCGATGAGTATGGCGTACACCGCGTGAAGCCATCTCGCATGCAGAAACCCAAATCTCTTCCCCGAACTGAACATCCCGCCGTGCATCAGACTAGATGACTTGGAATCACCCCGACCGCGGAGTGATGTCCCGAGCGGTTGGTCCCTGCGGGCCGGGCATGCTTTTTGCGTTACAGAGCCGCATGCGAACAAAACCAAGCGCGATGCCGACGAGAGTGCGACGCGTCTGTCAGGGCTGGCTCACTGTGCCAGTGGCGCTACTTCTGGCGAGCTGCGGGGGCTCGGCTGAATTCGAAGGCAATGGAGCCGTGGAAGGTGGAGAGACAGCCCAGGCGGGGGGGGCGACCATCGATTCCGAAGGTCGACTCGATTGCTCGACGCTGCGAGCTTGCGGCGACTTTCTCTGCGATCACGGGACAGGGTGCGCTCGAATCGGCGCCTGCGGGGACGTCTGTCCTCCGCCAGAGGTGTCCGTGTGCGAGCTCCAGTGCGTCGACCGCGAGTGCTCGCATGGGGATTCGCTACCGCCCACCCTCTTTTGTTCGACGGCCGCGCGCGAGACGATCGGTCAACCCCAGCCGGCTCTAGAAACCGAGACCAGCTTGCTGCAGCTTACCACGCTGCAGCAGGCCGTCGAGCGCGCCAACGGTAACAAGAGCTGCAGCGACTCCACCGATTGTGAGCTGGCCGACGTCGGCTCGTCCTTTTGCAATGTGGGCCGCCGGTACATCGTCTACGCGCCGGCGAACGTGACCCAAGAGTTCGACGACGCCCTGACTGCCCTCCAGGCGTACTACGAGCGGCTGCTTCGCGAAGCGGGCGAACTGCTCGAGTGCGACCCCGGCTCTCTCAACTGGGACAACCAAGGAGGCGTGCATGCCGAGTGCACGCTCGACGGCCAATGCGAGATCAGGTACTCCCCCGGAGGATGATCAATCCAGTAGACATCGGCTGCCAAGCACCCCGACAGCGGATCGACTCATCGACAAGCCGCGCATAAGATCTCTTCGGATGTGAGTCTGTGGAGCGCGAGCAGCTGGCTCATTCTCGCTGTTTCGGTAGTTGCTTGCTCGAGGAGTCACCTTCCAGGACGAGCACGTGAGCATCGTGTAGGAGGCGGTCCATCGCAGCGGTGGCGAGCAGCGGGTCAGGAAAAAGTCTGCCGATCTCAGTCGCACTTCGGTTCGATGTGATCACGGTCTAGCCCCGTTGATATCTCGCTCGAATGACCTCGTAGAGGTCGATGAGCTCCTCACCGCTCAAGGGCATCAGCCCACGGTCGTCCAAGATGAGCACTGCTTTCGTTGTCGATAGCATGTGCGCGGGGCAAGGAAGCTGCAGGCGAGCGCGTCGACATCAAGGATGGGCTCCCATGTCCCCCCCCCCCGCCGGTCACTACGCCCCCCGCCAGACCGCAATCAAGGCCGCCGTCCCAATGGTGGTTCAAAGGCGAAGCCGCGAGAGAAGGATTGGGACCACTCCAACGGGGATGGCGTGCGGCGAGAAGTGATCAACCTTGAAACGCAGGTTAGCTAAAAACAGCTTGCCACAATTGCGCGCACCCGGCTTTAGAATGTCATGCAGCACAGCTGGGCTAAAATGGACTTAGCAGCTAGCCTGGGGTCTTTTTGTTTGTACAAAAAGAGAGCACCGCTCGCGTTCATCCTTATCTAACATCCACACAGCGGACACCCGCCTAAGTGTCGCTGAAGCTGACGAGGACCACGAGGAGTCGTAACTTCACTCAAACCCTCGCAGCTTAGCTTTCACTTAGGCTTCGTTTTGCAGCTTCAAATGGCGCTCGATCGCGGACAAAACCTCATCAAAGGACGCATCTTCTGAAGACTCCCCGACCTCGAACTCTGCGTCGTCCTCTCCGACGGGACTCTCACATTCAAAGTAGAACCGTCCGTCGGGCTTGTCGAAAGTTGAGACATAAACTAGTCGACGTGGCTCTTCCGCCCTGGTGACACCGATAGCCATGAGGTCACTATCCCAATGGTCGACAGTGGTCCATCCTCTCTCTTCGAGGTTCAACCGCTTGAGAAAGTGCACAATCGAGGGGTCCTTCGTCATTTCACAAACCTACCATCTGTAAGCAGCTTGCGGACCTTAGTGCTGTACCCCAACGCTTGCTCAACCGTCATTTCCATCACCTCACCGGGAAGTTCTCTATTGATGCTTCCCTTTCTGAACTGACCAACAAAGCTCCCAACACTATCATCCAAGCTGTTCAACACTTGGCGCGTCGTTGGACTGTTGACGTTCATCTTCAGCTTTCGCGCCAACGCTTCAGCCCGAGACATCGCACTCAGGCTCTTCGGAATTGACCCCGATCGCGGCAGCGCCCCCTTTGTGGCATGGGGATACCCCACCGCCTCCGCCGTACTCGCATCGAAGTTTCCCTGATGCCCGCTGCTGGTTGCGAGCGCCGAAAGCCGGGCGCAAGTCTCGGCGGTTACCTCGAAAGCCCCGACGCGAGTTTCTGGATGGACGGGCGAGTGGGCGGACGCGATCCCTGGGACGAGCAGCAGCGCCCAGACGCACAGCAGGCGGAGGAATGCTTGGAGTTTCTGCACGACAGCAGGGTACTCCCGGCCTTCAGACACGACAAAGCGGCCCGGATGGTGTCATCGGGGCCGCTTGTTGGTTGAGCCAGCTTGGATTCTAGAGCTTGGGTTCGAGACGTTTCGTTCCCCTGACAGTCAGCACCCAGAGCTGATTTTCCTCAGGTCGGTAGACATAATAGAGATGATAGTGCGTCTCTTCCAGAAGCCATCGGCGCACCAGCTCACCATCACGCCTACGCCACGGCGAGCCCAGCTCAGGGTTGGCTTGCAGCTGTTTCTCGGCTTCTTCGAGCTCGGCAAAGAAGAGGCCAGGCCCCACGTCCCGGTGCTTGCTCCACCACTTGGCGATTTCCTCGATGTCCGCCTCCGCTCGCGCGGAAAACTCAATGATCATGACTGCGCGCGGAGTCGAGCCAAAATCTCTGAGAGCGGTTTGGCGCGACCAGCCTTCACATCGGCCAAGCCTTCATCGACCGCTGCGAGCACTTCGGCTCGCTCTTCCTCGGTGAGCCCATCGTCGTCCAGTGCTTGAAGCTCCACGATTTTGCCCTCGGGCAAATCAGTTGGGGCGTCGAGGACCAGACGGCCATTTTCCACGCGGGCTTGCAGATTCTGAGACATCTTTTTCAATTCTAGCATGATTTCTTCTGAGCTCATTCGGGTGGGATTTGATGCTTTTCCCGCCGTGGGAGGGCCAGGGGCCCGCGGCGTCACGCCAAAGACTCGACACATTCGGTCAACTGGGAAATGCGCCCTCTCCGCTTCAATGAAGGTGAATCTCTCTCGCTTTCTTTCGCGAAGAAGGCTGCTGCTTTTTTTAAGATGGCCTTGTCCATCTCCGTGTCCGCCAGTCGCTTCTTCAGCTCGCGATTCTCTCGCTCCAGTCGAGCCAACTTCTGTTCCGTTCCGTTGTCTCTTCGGGCCCAGGAGCGTACTCCCGGAGCTTTCTAGGACCGCTACGCGTCTTGCCCATGCGCTTGTTGTACCAGCCCCGAAGCGTCGAGTCGGGGATTCCAAGTCGTTCAGCGACTCGCTTGTACATTCCTGCCTCCTCTTCGACTAAACGCAGCGCGTCTTCCACAAAGTCCTGAGCATATGTTCTCGCCATTTTCGTTTCTTCCTTTGATGAGGTGTCAACGAAATGGAGGGAGGCCCACTTTGAGATAGACCCGCGCTCATTGACCAGCCAGTCGAGCATGGGACCAGAACCATAGGTCGTGTCCGCAATCATGCTGGAAGAGATAAGGCTTGATGATTTTTTCAAATTAATTATACACCGTATAAATTCTTCGAAAGAGAAAACCACATGCCGACCGGACACGTAATGATGGCGATGAGCTTAGACGGCTTCGTTGCCCGAAAAGATCACACGCTTGACTGGTTGAACAAACAGCCGGCAACGGGCGAAGACCACGGTTTCAATGCGTTCATGGACAGCATTGATGTTCTTGTGATGGGAACGGGATCGCTGAAGACCGTGCTTGGATTTGGGGAATGGCCTTACGCAAAACCTGTCGTCGTTCTAAGCCGTTCAATGACCAGCAAAGATTTGCCCGACCACCTTCATGACAAGGTCGAGTTCTCGACACAAACGCCTCAAGAGCTATGGAAAACTCTCGGGCAGCGCGGCCAGGACCGCGTGTATGTGGATGGCGGTGCAATCGTGCAGTCGTTCCTCCAATCCGGTTATGTGCAGGACATGAAGATCACCGTCGTTCCGATCCTGCTGGGCGATGGCATTCGCATCTTCGGTGACAACGGGCGCGATATTGATCTTGAGCTCGTCTCTGCCACGCCCTTTCCATCCGGTATGGTTGATCTGGTCTACGGCCTGAAACCCAGATGAACTCCACTGCGGCCGGCCGGCCACCTAAATCAAGTCAACGTCTTTCAAAGCAGATGATTCTGAAGGCCGCGTTGCCCATTGTCCAGGAACAGGGCGCCGGCGCGCTGTCGTTTCGTGTCCTCGCCGACACGTTACAGGTGACACCGATGGCCGTGACCTACCATTCCGGCAGCAAACGGAATCTGATGGCCGATCTCGTTGAACTGGCCTTTCACAACACGCTTCAGGGCGTGACGGACGATACCCCAAGCGCAAGAGCGCGCTGCATTTTGAACGCATATTTCAAGCGCGCAATGTTAAATGCAAATCTGTTGCGGGCTGTTTTGGAAGATGAGTCGCTGATGGGCGACGAACTTTTGCTTGTCACGGACGAGCTACGGGCTTGTACGCAGGAACTCGACAAGGGGGACCTAGGCAACGTGCTCATGCACCTTCTCATCGACTACACACATGGCTTTGTCCTCTCAGCGACGAGCGGCGGCAACAACACGTTGACAGATGACGACTACCTGCGCGGCGTAGATTGGATTTTGGCCCGTACGACGAGTGAAGAAAGGGAACAGACGTTCGACTGAGGCAAGCGCTCAAGTCGCCAACCACGCCGCACTACGAAACAGCACGGCTGGAAGGGCGACCAACAACTCCGAAGACTCAACAGAGAAAAAGGGTCGAGGCCGCCCGCGACTTGGTGTGGTCTCGAGAGAAGTAAGTGGCTTTGGACCTAAGACTCGATACTGATGGAGCTGGGCTCTTCTTCGAAGACGAGATCCCGATGCGCCCCGCTTCGTAAGCGCACAAATCGAGTTTCGTTGTTCGATGCAATAGAGAGCCGTTGGTCTGACGCTTGCGGCCACGAAAGTGCTACATTCGCAAACGAAGATGCGAATGCGTGCCCCAGCGAAGTATTT
>JBNKYC010000017.1:0-44107 GCA_050300635.1 Polyangiaceae bacterium | reverse complement strand
GCGTTGAGAGACGGCTCGGTTTTCAGGAAGGGTCGCGGCACAAATGGGAAGAGAAAAGTGCGGAGACAGAGAGGGCCGAGCGCGGTTTCGAAGCCGACCTCACTTTCTTGGGGAGAGCTTCGAAACCGCTCATTTCTAAGTGGTCGTAGTGCTAGTGCCGATTGCGACGAGTTCTTTTGCCCAGCTGGGCGGAAGACCGTCTATGGCGCTGTCTTGCGATCAGGAAAGAGCGCGTCCAGCAAAGCTGGCGAAGAGGCCGTTTCGCTTCTTTTCTTCGATTTGTTGACTTGTCAGACCAAAGCGTCGCTCGACGCCCTGAAACTGCTCAACTGCCTGGAGTAGGTGTTCGTTGCGGAACTCGGGCCACATGACATCAATGAAGCACAGTTCGGCGTAGGAACATTCGAGGAGTAAGAAGTCGCTGACCCGCGCCTGGCCACCGGTGCGAATGAGGAGATCGACGTCCGGCAAAAAGCTGGTCGTCATTTCTGCTCGGAGCGCTTCGGCGGTGATGTCCGAAGGGTCGAGTTTGCCTTCTTGGGCACGCCGGGCCAAACGTTGTGCGGCTT
Source organism: Polyangiaceae bacterium (assembly GCA_050300635.1). Classification (GTDB taxonomy): domain Bacteria; phylum Myxococcota_A; class Polyangia; order Polyangiales; family Polyangiaceae; genus NIC37A-2. The sequence goes on along the minus strand of JBNKYC010000017.1, from coordinate 43,538 downwards.
CGACGACATCGTCTCTGCCACCGTAGGACAGGGCAAGGCTCAGAGTGAGGCCTGTGCAGTGGGCTGTGGCGTTCATCAAGTGCTCCACCGCTTGCCGTGGCCCCTTGGGGAGATCGTTCAAATGGCCCACAACGCGCACGCGTACGTTCTGACGAATGAGCTCAGCCTGCTCTTTTTTTGCGAAATGGGTCAGAAGCCTCATCAATGCTTCGACCTCAAGGCGTGGGCGTTTCCAGTTGTTGACGCTGAAGGCGTAGAGAGTCAGATACTCGATTCCGAGCTCCGCGGCGCTTTCCACGACGAGACGCACTGACTTTGCGCCGGCGGAATGCCCCTCCCAGCGTACCTGGCCCCGCTCCCGTGCCCAGCGCCCGTTTCCGTCCATGATGATGGCCACATGTCGTGGAAGCGGACTACTCGCAGAATCGGTTGTCGAAGTCAGGGCTGAGTGAGTCAAGGCGTCTCAGGGTGCCAGAAATCGACTCTCAAGTCCCCCATTTGACGTGGAGCTTCTGTGGAGATGTATGAACTAGCCTGCGGGAGGCTCATCTCGAGCTGGGAGTCGGACCCGAAATTTGACTTGGGGCGGTCCCGCTTCGACGAGCTCGGCGTGGCCACCATGGGCCTCGGCGACGGCCCTCACGATAGAAAGACCCAAACCCGTTCCGCCGCGATCCCGACGAGTGGTGACGAAGCGCCGAAAGAGGGACGCTTGGACATGGGAGTCCAATGTCCCTGGATTCTCTACTTCGACCCGGAGCTCCCGGGGGAGGCGAAGGACGGTGATCCGGACTTGGGTTTTTTCGCCTTCGATCGCAGTCCCATGGATGAGTGCGTTGTCGACCAGGTTGGCGAAAGCGCGTCGGAGCCACGATTCGTCGCCTCGAATGTAGGCTCGCGTCTCGCCGTGCAGACTGAGCTGAGTCGAGTTCTCATGAGCAGCTATGATTTGCCCCAGCAGTTCGTCCAATGCGACAAGCGCAAGATGCTCAGGGCCGCGGGTTTCGACCCGTGCCAAACCGAGAAGCTCGGCCAGTAACTTTTCGATCCGGGTCGCCGCTTCACGAATGCGCCGGATGAATCGTGCGGCTTCTACCGGTTCTCCAAGGGCTCCTTCTTCGAGAACCTCGGTGGAGGCGAGGATGGCCGCCACCGGGTTCTTGAGCTCGTGGGAAAGATCGGCCGCGAAGGTTTCCACAAAGGGGCGCCCCTCCAAGCGTTCTCGCATCACTTCGATCGAGTGGGCGAGACGGGCTACCTCCCGCCCCACCACTCCCTCCGGGAGTTGGGGGCGTTCTCCTTGGCTGACTCTCTGGCTGTACTCGCTCAACTCTTCGATCGGCGATGCGATAGCGCGACCGATCCACGCCGCGCACAAAGCGGAGGCGGCGCCCAGGATGAGGCTAACCACGAGCACAAAGGGGGCGAAATCAGCCAGCAAAGCCTCAACGACGATTGTCGGCTTGACCACACGCACGGTGCCGACGATTTGATTGCGGCGGTAGAGATGCGCGTCGCTGAACACGGCTCCCACTTCTTCGGCCCGACTGAGATTCGTGCTGGGAAACAAGACACGGCCCTCTTCGGACAAGAGTTCGAGTCCCATCGACTTCATACTGTCGGATGGCCAGTTCGGGCTCGTTCTCGCCTTGGCTCCGAGCTGCTTGGCCAATAACTCCACGCTGATTTGGCTTCGGTCGAGTTCGTTCTGTAAAAGCGTAGCCACGGCGTTCGACTCTTCCTGAGCCGCGGCACGAGCCAATCGGTTGGCACGCGCATCCACCCGATCCACCACCAAGAGGCCGAGTCCCAGGGCGAAGGCGCCTACGATACCGGCTAGAGCCAAAAAGACCTGCATGCGTACCGAGAGCCCTCGACGGCGCGAGCGGATCAATCTCACCACGATCAGGGTGAGAAAGGCGATGAGCCCAACACTTGAGGCTGCTGCAACGAGCAGTCGAATCAACGTCCGCCTTCTCCTACCGAGAGTCGATAGCCCACCCCCCGGACAGTTTCGATCCAGTCCGCTTGTCCACCGGCTTCGCCAATTTTTCGGCGCAGAGCCTTTATGTGTGAGTCAATGGTTCGGTCACTGAGGGCGAATCCTGCTCCCCACACCTCGTTGATGATCGTTGCCCTTGAATAGACGTGTCCGGGTTGCTGATGGAGGAGCCACAACAGGTCGAATTCGACGCGCGTCAAGTCGAGAAGCTGTTGAGCGATGCTGACTCGCCGTGTTTCGTGGCTGATGACCAGTTGCGACGTAACCTCTTTGGTTTCGGCGACTTGTGGTTCCAAACGGCGTAGCACTGCGGTCACTCGAGCCGCGATTTCGCGTGGCGAAAAAGGTTTGGTGACGTAGTCGTCGGCGCCCATCTCGAGAGCCTTGACTCGGTCACCCTCGCCGTCTCGACTCGAGAGCACGATCACGGCCAGTCCCGAGCGTCTCCGTTCGGAAAGTTCGTCGATCCAATTGAACCCACTCCCGTCCGGAAGCATCAGATCCAAGATGACGACTTGAGTGGTCTCATGGAGCAAACTCTTGGCTTCTTTCAAAGAGGTCGCCGTGCACACATGGTGCCCTGCCTTCTTCAGGGCATATTCGACCGAGTCAACGATCGCTGGTTCGTCGTCTACAACTAAGATTTCGGGCACGGCCCCTTGTTACCTCGGTTGATTCCACAAAGCAGGGGTCCTACAGTTTCCTATGGCAAAAACTGTATTTTTGCTCCGCCACGGCAAGTCGGATTGGAGCCAACCAGGCGCTTCTGACCACGAGCGCCCATTGAACCAGCGCGGGCGAGCCGCGGCTCCTTCCATGGGGGCGTGGCTGAAGCAGCAGGGGAAGCACGTGGATCTGATTGTGTCTTCCACCGCCACGCGCGCGAGGTCTACTGCCCAACTCGTTGCGGAACAACTTCAATTGCCGAGCGACCAAGTGCAATTGAGTCGGCGACTCTACCTTGCGCCCAAGGAAAGCTATCTGGATGTGCTCATGGAGGTATCACCCAATACTCATGCGGTGCTTTTGGTGGGACACAATCCCGGCATCAGTGAACTAGCTAGTTTTTGGGCGCCCCATGCGATCGAAATGCCCACTGCCGCTGTGGTTGAGGTGCGCCTGCAATTGGAAAGTTGGATTGATCTCGATCTGACGACGGCAAGCGACCTCATCGAGTTCAAACGTCCCCGTGAGCTCTGAACATTCCTCCAAAAGAGTAAGAACTTCGAATTTCAGAGAAACCGCGAACTTTCGACGCCGCTGCGAGTCTTGTGCTGCACGGACGTGGGATGGGTCATCTGACGCGGGTCGAGGTCATTGATGACACGCCATTGTTTCCTATTCCGTCTCACATTGAGACGTCCGGATCTCAAAGTGGAGCTGGCGAGTTGCTTAAGGAGCAGCTAAAAACATTGGCATGCCCCCGGAATCCCCACCTCTTCCCCCCAAGCCTGAGGTTGCGCTTGCTTTGCTACAAACGGCGTCCTCCGTTTATGTGCACCTCGATCCCCGATCCGAGACGGTTCATGTTCCGCCCTGGTTCAAAAATCAACCGCAGCTCGTGTTGCAGATTGGTTTGAACATGGCGGTGCCGATTCCCGATCTCGACGTTGGACGAGATTCGATCAGCTGCACGCTCAGCTTTAATCGGCGCCCCGAGTTCTGCCGTATTCCCTGGGAGGCCATTTACGGTCTCGTCGGCGAAGACGGTCGCGGAATGATCTGGCCCGAGTCTGTGCCTCCAGAGGTGGCTTCTGCAGCTGGCGGACGTGCCAACAAGAAGCCCCACCTGCGCTTGGCAGACGAAAGCCCTTCGGACGGCAAAGAACCATCAACGCCTAAGGCCAAAAAGGCCAAGCTCGATTCGGTTGGCGGGGGCAAATCGAGTGAAGCTCAGGCAGAACCTGATTCTGCTGGCGCTGAAGTTCGGTCCTTTGCTTCGGTCGAAAGGTCCGAGGCCGGCGTACGCGACGGAGGGTCTCTTTCGGCGAGCGCCGCACAAAAGTCCAGATCCTCGGCTGGACGGCGCAAAGAGCTTCCTCCTTATCTGCGTGTCGTGAAGTAGATCGTTGGAGACGCGACCTGGGTTGATGTCGTTTCATTAAGGACATCAACCCAGGATTTTTCTCAAGAGGACAGGTTGCGCTAGGGCTCGTTCTCGAATCGTTTTCGGAGTCCTCCGTCCTCATGTAAGGTCGTAGCTACGAGCTGGCGAAGCGTACCAGTTCGACGATCAACATGGATGTAGTTTGCGGTCGCTGCCGAGCGGAGTATGAATTCGATGATGCCCTCATTTCGGAGCGGGGCACGACAGTGCGTTGCACCAATTGTGGGCTGCAGTTCAAGATCTTCCCGCCGCTTGGCCTGCGGGCGGCGGAGCTTTGGCGTGTATATCGCGACGAGCAATTCGAGACACCGATCAGCGAATTCGAAAGTCTCGAACAGCTGCAGAAAGCGATCGCTCGCGGTAGGATCCAAAAGGAGGATTGGTTGTCGCGAGGCGACCAAAAGCCCCGACCCTTAGCTGAGATCGTTGAGCTCCAGCCGCTTTTGGGTCAACGTAAGTCTGTGCGCCCAGGTCCTCCCGAGCCTGATGTGGACCAAGAGGGGCCTGTGATTCCTCCCCTTCGTTTGGGCAGCTCGGGCACGGTCATCGGAATCGCCATGAGTCCTTCTGTGCGACCCCCAATGGACGCGCCAGCTCCTCCCCAAGCGTTGCTTCCAGAGGATGCCGCAAAAGCGGAGCCCCCATCAAAAGAGGATGCGCCTGAAAGCTCTCCCCAAGCCAACGCTGTGCCGGACGGAAGCTCTCCCCAGGCAGCGCCTGCCGCCATTCCTTCAGATCCGCAAACGATCCCTCCGGAATCTATCAAGGAAATGCCCTCGGCGGTGCACAACGCGATGGTCGAAAACTGGGTTGAGGAACTCAGCGAAGGAGAGGCGTCTCGTCCTCGGCAAGACGCGCCCATTCCTGAACCTGCCGATCCCGAGACCGCTATTGGGCACCTCCCCACCGCTCCGATGAAAGCTGAGCAGGGGACGAAGCCGAAGGTGCGCAGCGCGCTTTCCATGACTCAAGTTGCAGCGAGCGAGCCCGCAGCCAGTGATGGCGGGGTGCCTAGCTCCTTGAGGGCTCCCCAGGCTTCCTTGCTTTCGCGCACCTTCATTGGGGGGACGCCTCCCCCCGTCGAAGACGAGTCCGATGGGCGTGGTCGCTCGAGCAGTGTACCTCCACCGTTTCCTCCCTCCGAAAACGTAGACAAAGCGCCTCGACCCCCGTCACTGAGTCAAACGGTGGTGAGCCGAGGAGAGGTGCCCGCCGATTCGGCACCACGCATTGATTCCACACCCAGCGATCTCGCCCCCGACGAGTACCACTCTCTTGCCCCCAGCTCGGCTCCTCCTTCGAACTTCGAGCAAGATGATTCGATGATTGAATCTGTGCCGCCGTCTTCCGGGGGAGCGCCGTCTTCCGGGGGAGCGCCTGTTGGCGTTTCCAGGGCGGCGCCTCCGCCTATGCCTCCCGAATCCCGAGTCGGACGCGAAGATACCCGCAGCGCGACCTTTCCCGTTCTTCTCGTTCTCGTCGCGGTAGTGGCGGGGGCAGGGTTGGTTTGGTCACAGACTCGGGATTCGGAGACGAAAGAGGTTCCGCCCGAGACTGCCGTCCCTCCCGCTCCCGTCGCGACTCCGCAGCCATCCGTTGAGGAGCCAGAGCAAGTAGCAGAACTCGAACCCCAGGTTCTGACCTTGTCTCCTGACGAGGTGCAGACCGCGGTAGTCGAGCTCGATGTTTCGTGGTGGAAGCATCGCTTGGAGACGAGCGGCGAACAGGGCGTATCCCCGAATGACGCCTTGCCTCTGCTCAAACAACTCGGAAAGGAGCCGAGTTGGACCCACGTCAACTTGCTGCGCATGGCGGGGGATATTTCGGGGGCACGCCAGCTGGCGATGCAACTTCCAGCTGCACAGGCCGCCTATGCGGCCGCGTCTTTGGACTTGAGTGAAGCGGAGCAGCCCCCATGGCCCGTATTGATCCAGCGTTACAAGTCCGCATCGGTCGGTGAAGCTGAACCTTTCTTGGCGCGAGTGGCGTTCATCTATTCCCTTGCGGAAGGCGGGCACCTGGCCTCTGCGCAAGCCGACTTTGCCGCTTTTGCCAAACAACCCAAGGTGAGAGATTCAGCGCTCTTCGAACCCTTGAGCCTCTACCTTGAGCGGCAAAAGGAAGACGCGAAGACAAATAGAGAGTCACAGGAGCCCTCTTCTCCTGCGCCCAAGAAAGCCAGGAAGGTCTCCTCGGCCATTAAGTCCAAGGTTGGACAAGCAGACACACTTTGGAGGGGCGGCAATCGTGAGCAGGCGGTGAAGTTGTATCGCGAGGTCGTGAACGAAATCGGCACGAGTCACTTTTTGGGTCAACGCTCTGCGGCACGTATCGCTCAGGCTGCTCGAGAGAAGTCAGAAAGCAAAGGAAACTAAGTTGATGGGCAGAATGCGAGTCGGTGCATGGCTTGTGGCCGTCATGGCTATGGCCATGACGGGGTGCCACGGAAGATCGGAAATCGAAAAGGGGCCCCCCATCGAAAAGTCAGACGAAGACTTCATTGCTTCGATCAACTTGAGCGCGGGAGCCCCTGAGAACCCTATTTCTGACGGCTTCTTCCCGGCTCCCAAGGGGTATAGCTATCCCTCGCTTGTCCGAACACTGACGCAATTGCAGGGCGAATCCCATCTGAAAGGCGTACTCATCAAGATGCGCTCGCAGAGCTTTCGCTTTGCTCAGGCCGAAGAACTCGGAGAGCTTTTGCGCGGCCTGAGGAAAAAGGGCGTACCCGTCGTTTGCCATGGCCATGAGTTGGACAACTCGACCTACTGGTTGTTGCGACGAGGCTGCAGTGAGTTATGGGTGAGTGCCGCAGGCGGTGTCCCCACAGTCGGAATTGGCGCGGAGCTGAGTTATCTCAAAGGCGCCCTCGATAAAGTAGGAGTTCGCTTCGATATGCTTGCTATGGGGCGCTACAAGAGTGGAGGCGAAGCCCTCACTCGCAGTGAACCCAGCGAGGATTCTCTGCGCAACCTCAAGTCGACCCTGAGCGACTTGCGGGACGAGTGGCTCTCGGGAATCATGAGCGAGCAGGACAATGGTCAGCGCCTAGCGGAACTGGTTGAGGACGGGCCCTATTCTCCAGCTATGGCCAAGAATCTGGGGTTGATCGATCAAGTGGGTTTCGAGGACGAGGCGATCGCTTCGCTGCGCACTCAGACCCAGGTCGACGCGATTGAAGATGTATTTGGTCCGGGGACGGATGTGCAGCGCGAGGCCCCCATTGCCGAGCTGGTACGCGTCCTGTCGGGGGCCGGAGACCGGAACAACAAGCGTCCCCGCATTGCCTTGGTACCGGCGGTGGGGTCTATCACGATGAACGCTGAGGGCCCTTTTGGAGGCGCTTCGGGGATCACCGCGGCGGCGATGACGCGCACTCTGCGCAAATTGCGAGCAGATGACTCGGTACGGGCTATTGTAATGCGCATGGACTCTCCAGGGGGCTCTCCGCTGGCGAGCGATCTTATTTGGCGGGAAATGATGCTGACCCGCAAGAAGAAGCCAGTCATTGTTTCGATCGCGGGTATGTCGGCGAGCGGGGGCTACTATATCGCCTCAGGTGCCACCAAGATCGTATCGTCGAAAACGGCGATCGTGGGCTCGATCGGAGTTTTCGGAGGCAAGGTGGTGCTCAGCCAAGCCGCCGAAAACTTGGGCATCAATCATCTCGGGGTTGCTCCCGCGCCTCAAGAGGGTGCCGAGGCGCGGGCTCTTCACATGTCACCTCTCACGCCTTGGGACGAGGCGACCCGCGAGCGTGTTCGTCAGACCATGCGCGGTATCTATGATCTGTTTATCGAGCGCGTTGCTGAGGGGCGCGGCATGGATCCGGAAAGGGTTCTCGCTACAGCCGAAGGTGAAATCTTTTTGGCGCCGACCGGAGTCGACCGCGGTCTCGTGGACGAACTCGGTGGCCTGGCTCGCGCGATTGAGATAGCTCGTGCCGCCGCCGACCTCGGGGAGTCGACCCCGGTGGTCATCGAAGGAGTGCAGGATACGCTCATCGAAACGCTGTTTTTGGGTGAGCAACCCGAAGCTCACGAGGTCCAAGCCGCTTTGCGACGTTTCGAACAGGCTCGCCTGGCGGAGGTGGCCCGTTGGTCTTTCGGGGAGTCCTTCGATCGACTTCAGCCTTTCAAGGCGGCTTTGACTCCTCTCCTCGCGGGTGAGCAGGTGATTGCGGCTTTGCCGTTTACCCTCCAACTTCACTGAAGTTTTGGAAAGCTGTTTGAGCCGCGTCTTAAGCAGGCGCGCCGACCGGCTTGGACTACCCCACTTCGAGTGGCCTGTTTCTACATGAACGTCTTGGCTAGATGAGATGAGTTAGTTGAGATGAGCTTGCGTGTGCTGTTTCCCCCAGTCGGACTTGCGAGCTTGCGATATTCACTTCAGACTCAGCGGCAGATGTTCACCTTGGCTACTGATGAGTTGCTGCACACTTTAGACCACATGGTTGGCGATCGCCGGCGCACCTGCGATGTGCTCGCCCTTGCGTCGGCAACTGTTCTCACTGCAGCTCCGATCGATAGGGAAAGCTCTTGGCTTGATGAGGTGCGGCAAAAGATACCGAAGGCCTCGGATATCATGGTCAGCGCGCGCTTTCGACAGCAGGCGGCCCCTTCGAACCAAAGCTACGAGAGAGCTGTGGGTCACCTTCTCGATACCTTAGAGCGGCAACACGAAGGCGAAGTTCAGGCTATTTTGAGCCACCTGTCTCGGCTTTCGGGAGAAGCGCTTGCGCGCCTCCCATTGAGCCAGCAGCAAAAGTGGAGCGACTTCGTTACGCGGGCCAAAGATTCGATCCACTTGGGGTACCTGAGCAATCATCCAGACCTGAACTAAACGAGGTCTCGGACCAGGTTGTGCTCCGGCCGGATCAAGCCCCTCGCTCGAGCGGGTGGTCGAGGTCGAGGACGCGCCTCTTGGAGACCGGGGGAAATCGAGGGACAATCGAGGCGTGTTGCTTAAGCGGATACAAGGAGCGATGGATATTCTATGTTCAAAATGAGGAGCGGGATGCGAGGCACGGGTCAAAAGTGGATTTGGGTAGTAGTCGGATCGATGCTGGTTGCTTGCGGGGGAAAGTCGGGCGAAGGCCCGGACAATGGCAGTGCCGATACTTCGGGAGAAGCGAGCTCACCCTCTGGCGTGGGTAACAAGGAGGGCAGCTGCAGTGAAGCCTGTTCCGTTGCGGAGTCCTGTGGGTTGACCGTGGACGACTGCATCGAAGATTGCACTGACAACGTCAGTGTGAGCAATTTCGCTCAAGAGGCGATCAGCGAATGTGTGAGTGACCTAGGGTGCGAGCCGAGCGAGCTTGAGTTCGTTCAGGCTTTGCTCTGTTTGACGGAAGAGGTCGAGGATGCCCAGCTGAGCGATGAACAGGAGGCTTTCTGTGAAGAGACCGCCCCCGCTCTACAACAATGCACTGGCTATCAACCCGACGAAACCTTGGGAGACTGCCAGTCGCAGGCGGTCGTGCTTTCGGATGAGTTGCTCGAGGACATCAATGCGTGTGCCGAGAGGGAAGGGTGTGAGGCGCTCCAGACTTGCTTGGCGCTCCAAATCTTCCAAGGTGTCGACATCAGCGTGCTTGGCGAGTTGGGAAACACCGGGGAGCTGAACGCGGGGGCTCTCGCCGACTTGGTGGCGCTCTTGGCTATCGGCTCCCAGCTGGGCGACTTGGGCCAGGACACTGGTGTGGACGACTTTTTGGGACTGGGCGGCGGCTCTCCCTAAAATCGACGATGCCGGTGGGGGCCTTGATTTGCTAAAAATGTGCTAAAGGCCCCCTCCACCATGACCGATACCTCTCGTGAACCCGAATTGATGCAAAAGATCGTTTCTCTCTGCAAACGTAGAGGATTCGTCTTTCAAAGCTCGGAAATCTACGGTGGCCTCAAGTCGGCCTACGACTACGGTCCGATGGGGGTTGAGCTCAAGCGGAACCTCATGAACGAGTGGTGGACCTTCATGGTCACCAGTCGCGAAGACGTGGTGGGCATTGAGTCCAGTATTATCATGCACCCCGATGTCTGGAGGGCGAGCGGCCATGTGGGCAATTTTAACGACCCGCTCGTCGACTGCCTGGTGTGTCAGGAACGCTTCCGGGCGGACAAAGCTCCATTGGTTCAGCCCGGCCAGGCCACGCCGATTACGCTTGCCGACAAGGGACGAGCCAAGTTGGCCTTGGACAAGGTCAAGGAGCTACTCGCCGCTGCCGAGTCGACCGGTCAGGCCGCGGGCGAACTCAAGCGGGATGGACTTCAGATTTCAGGTGCCGCCGCCAAAGACCGTGACTATGTCTGCCCGAACTGTGGGGCTCCCTTCCTGAGCCAAGAGCGCAACTTCAATGGCATGTTCCGATCGAGCTTAGGCCCGACGGACCCCATGGCGAATGTGATCCAAGCTCTCAAGCAGGGAGTTGCTGAAGGAAAGAACGACGACGAGCTCCGGGTACTCGCTGACCAGGCGATGAGTAAGAGCGCCGTGTACCTTCGCCCCGAGACCGCCCAAGGCATGTTTGTTCAGTTTCAGAACGTGCAGCAGAGCCTCTCGATCAAGGTGCCTTTCGGCATCGCCCAAATGGGCAAGAGCTTCCGAAACGAGATCACAGTAGAGCACTTCATCTTTCGTTCTTGTGAGTTCGAGCAGATGGAAATGGAGTTCTTTTGCGAACCAGGTACTGGACCCAAGTGGCTCGATTACTGGAAGGGAGAGCGGCAGAAGTGGTGGGAAGGCCTAGGTCTGAAGAAGGAAAAGCTGCGCTTCCGTGCCCATGATGATGACGAACTCGCTCACTATTCGGACGGCTGTTTTGACGTGGAGTACGAGTTTCCCTGGGGCTTTGATGAGCTGGAGGGCATTGCCAGTCGAACCGACTACGACCTGAATGCGCACATGAAGGGCAGCAAGAAGAAGCTGCACTACTTCGACCCAGAAGCCGAAGATCCAGAAACGAAGAAGAAGGGCTGGCGCTATGTTCCTCACGTCGTAGAGCCGGCTGCTGGCGCAACTCGAGGAGTCTTGGCCGTTTTATGCGATGCCTTCGATGAAGAGCTGGACGAAAAGGGGCAGGTGGCACGTACCGTGCTGCGTTTGCATCCTCGTCTCGCCCCGTACAAGGTGGCGGTCCTGCCACTCGTGAAGAAGGACGAGCAGTTGGTCGAGCGCGCGCGGGTTATCACGGCGCGTTTTCTCGAAGCTGGGATTGCAGCCAAGTATGATGAACAACACACCATCGGAAAGCGCTATGCGAAACACGACGAGATTGGCACTCCCTATTGTCTCACCGTTGATTCGGAAAGCTTGACTGATGGCACCGTGACGATTCGCTATCGGGACGACAAACGCCAGGAGCGGATCCCAGTCGAGGCAGCCGTAGACATCGTGGCCCAAGCTCTGAAGACCGGAAAGCTCTGAAGCTCAGGCCCCTCTCCTCGGGAGCTGCTGCTGGGAGAGGGAAGCGGGGGGTGATTTTTACTTATTTAATTGCAGAAGTGGACATTTTATCGTTTTCGGCTCGGGCCCCTTTCGAGATTTCGCTTCTCTCGAGGAGAGAAGGGGGCGCCGGCCTATTGGCCGAAAATGGGCGCTCCTGGGTGAAGTAGAGTGTGACCCTCCACCTACCTCCACCTTCCCAGTCTCTTAACCCCATGAGATCCATAGCTCTTTCGGCTTGGGCGTTCCTTGACTCGAGACCCTATCAAAGGCAGGGTTTTCTAGGTTAAGTTCATCTGACAGGGTCCGCTCGGCGACAGGGGTCGCCTATCGGTCCGGGGTGCAAGAAGCTTGAGCGAGAGCGACGAAAAGACACGTGTCACTGAGGTGGTCCAGCCGGCCGCGCCTCAGCCTGGTACGGGTACAGATTGCCTTGTTGTGATTTACACAACTGAAAAGGCTCTCTTGGGGAAACGTTTCGTTCTTGAAAGCTCCCCCTTGCGTATCGGACGAGGACCGGACAACCACATCGTGCTCGAGGGGGATAGCGTGAGTCGTAGGCACGCTCATCTGGAGCGACGGGGTCCGGGCACTTGGGCAGCTGTCGATGATCGCAGCACCAACGGAACCTACGTGAACGAAGACCAGGTTCCAGGCGAAGTGCAGCTCAACAACGGGGACCGCATCAAGGTCGGACCGACCATCCTCAAGTTTTTGTCCGGCGCGGATGCTGAAGCAAAATACCACGAGGAAATCTATCGCATGACCATCATTGATGGTCTGACGCAAATCCACAACAAGCGTTATCTGCTTGAGGCTCTCGAAAGGGACGTCATGCGGGCCCGGCGACACGATCGAGATCTGTGCGTGGTCATGTTCGACATCGATCACTTCAAGAGCATTAACGACCGTTTCGGACACTTGGCTGGTGACCATGTGCTGCGCGAACTAGCGCGGGTGATTTCTGAAAGAACGCGCCGTGACGAGGTATTTGCTCGCTACGGAGGCGAGGAGTTCGCTCTCATCTTGCCCGAAACTAGCCTGGAGGGAGCCGCTCAGCTTTCGGAGAGTTTGCGCCAGCGGGTCGAGCAGCATCTTTTTGTCTTTCAAGGTGAGACGATTCCAGTGACGATTTCCATGGGCGCGGCTCAGTTGAATGAGTCGATGACGCACACGGATTTGATCACGGAAGCCGATAGCAAGCTCTATGAAGCGAAACGAGGTGGCAGAAACCGTGTTTGCCACTAGACACCCTTCCATAGCATATGGGCCTTAGCGAGTTACCACCGCCGGTCGAGGTCACACCTGGCTTCGATCTTCCAGATCTTCGTGTTCCCCCCCCGGGACCTCAATCGCGTACTTGGCTGACTCGGTATGCCTCTCGTCAAGCGCCTATGGGCCCCAAGTCGGTGCCGTCCCCGGCGGCTGTGACTTCGATTGCTCCGGCCGGGCGCATCGTGCTCAGTCGTGGCAAGGGCTGCAACGTCATTGACGTCGACTCGAATCGTTACGTCGACTTCGCCGCAGGTTTTGGATCCTTGTTGCTCGGTCACAACCACCCTGCGGTGCTTCGCGCCATTGAGCTACAGACCGATCGCCTCATGCAGGGTTTGGGAGACGTCTATCCCAGCGACGCGAAGATAGGTCTTTTAGAACGTCTCGCTCGCCTCCACCCTGATCCGAAGGCTCAGGTGATCCTGGGTCAAAGTGGTGCTGACGCCATCACGGCTGCACTCAAGTCGGCCGTGTTGGCCACAGGAAAGTCCGCTGTTCTGGCCTTTGGGAGCTCCTATCATGGGCTCAGCTACGGCGCTCTTTCTGTGACGGATTTAAGAGAGAGCTACCGTCTCCCTTTTTCGGACCATTTGGCGCGCGATGTGCGCTTCGCTCCCTATCCGTCGAACCCGAAGGAGCTTGACCAAAGTCTTTCTGCTTGTCGCAGTTTACTTGAGGACGGAGCAGTGGCGGCGGTGATCGTCGAACCCATCTTGGGTCGGGGGGGGGTGGTTGTACCCCCGCAAGGATTTCTTCGGCAGCTGGGTGAGTTGGCGCGCGACGCTGGAGCGCTTCTTATTGCCGACGAGATTTGGTCTGGCCTCGGACGCAGTGGCTATTGGCTGGCTTCAGAGCGTGAGCCGGGGTTCGAACCCGATCTGATTTGTCTCGGCAAGGGATTGGGCGGAGGTCTGCCCATCAGCGCTTGCATCGGCAGCGCGAGTGTCATGGCTCATTGGAGTCAAAACGAAGAGGTGGTGCATACCTCGACTTTCGCTGGGGCTCCTCTTTCGTGCACTGCCGCCCTTTCGACCTTGGATATTCTTGGGCGAGGAGGACTCGTCCAGGCTGCTCACGATCAAGGGGATGCCTGGATTGTGACTCTACAGGAACTCTTGCGGGATACTTGCGTGTCAGAAGTGAGAGGGAGTGGTCTCATGATTGGCTTAGATGTGGGCGCTCTGCCCGGTGGTGCATCAGCTTTGCAAAGCGCCTTGCTCAAGAGGGGCTTCATCACGACGACAGGGGGGGGCTCTCGGGATGTGCTCGTCTTGACTCCGCCCCTGACTATTAACTCTGATCTACTTATGGCGTTTGAGGATTCGTTGCGCCTGTCGATCATGCTACTAGCCGGCCGCTGACCATGGATGCCCCTCCCGAATCGATTCGTTTTGCGACACCCCCCGCTCAACCTGCTGCCGACACGGCTCCGAGTTTAAGAAAGTACGCCCTGCAGGATAGGCCGCCGATCAGCCCTCCGATCCCGATTGCTTCCCTGATCGAACTCGAAACCCCTCATGCGGTCGTCGATGCTGTGCGCATGAGCGAAAACATTAGTCGCGTTTCCCAGTACTGCAGAAACCACAATTTGGTTCTGCGACCGCAGATCAAGACCCATAAGTGTCCAGAGATCGCCGGTCTGCAGCTCGAGGGTGGAGCTCAAGGCTTGACGGTGACGACGGCTCGTGAGGCCGAAATCATGGCGGAGGTGGCGTCGGACATCCTTGTTGCATACCCGACTGTTGACCCGGGGCGCGTTGATCGACTGGTGGCCCTCACCGAGCGAGTCAAACTCACCGTTGCCCTGGATTCGGAAGAAGCGCTGAGCCGTCTCCAGACGAGCATGGCGAGCCGTTTTGCCAACCGTGGAGGGAACGGTGAACTCGTTGATGTCCTGGTGGAGGTGGACATTGGGGCGCGTCGCACAGGAATTTCGAGTGCCAAAGAGCTGGTTCGTCTGGCTGAGATGGCACAAATCGGAGCGGGTACTCAGTTTGCCGGCTTGATGATTCATCCCGGACATCTCGAAAACGTCCGCGCGCCTCAGCCGTATCTCGAAGCCCTTCCTCCAGACGAAAACGGGCGAATTGCCAGTCAGGTTGCTGCGATTTCAGCTCAGATCCGCCAATACATCGATGCGCTGGCTCAGGTAGGACTTTCTTGCAGTGTAGTCAGCGGCGGCAATACTCCCTTGCTCTTTTTCAGTCATCTGATCCCCGAACTCACCGAGGTGCATCCCGGTACCTATGTCTACTGTGATCGAGACACGGCGACCCAAGGTGTGTTTGGCTGGGCGGATTGCGCTTATTCGGTCCTAGCGACTGTGATCAGTACTCAGGTGCCGGGCCAGTGTGTGGTCGATGCGGGAACGAAGTCGCTTGCGAAAGAACCGCTTGCCGGAGCGAGGGGCTATGGTGCCCTTTTGGACCGTCCGGAAGTGATCGTTTCCAGGCTGAGCGAGGAGCATGGTATATTGGATCTGAGTGAGTCGGACTGGCAGCCTCAGGTGGGCGATCGGGTCCGCATCGTACCCAATCATGTGTGCGTGTCTCTTCACCTACAAGATCGTTTTGCTATCGCGGATTTGGGTACGCTCACGGTGCGTCAGGTGGCAGCTCGCGGTCGTTAGACGCCTATTCTTCCGTCGGAACCACCCCGTGTCCGAGTTGAATCGAACTGAGGTCGAGCCGAGGGCCCTGTTGTACGTAACCTCCTCGAAGTGGATGGGGTGCGAGAAGCGGGGGAGTATCCAAGTCCACAAATTGCACTCCACCGACTCCGGCAGCAAGGCAGGCCGAGGTGGTCATCGACAGCTCGGTCTCGACCATGCCTCCGATCATGATCTGAAGCCCGGCTTTCTTGCCTGATGTGAGCAGGTCCCAAGCCTTAACGAGCCCGAGTTTGGCTGTCTTGATATTGATGGCCGAGATGCCTCCTGTTTTGATGATGCGGCGAAAGTCCTCGTCGCTCCGTAGACTCTCGTCGGCTGCGACGAGAACACGGGTTTTTGCTTCGACTTCTTTGAGCCCTTCAAAATCACCTGCTTCCACCGGCTGTTCGAAGAGCGCTATCCGACCTTTCAAAGGGCCGAGCTCTCTCATCAATGCGATGGCTTCCGTTGAGGTGAAGGCCGTGTTGCCGTCCAAAATGAGGGATGCCTTGGGGGCCGCCTCCGCGATGCCGCGTAGCCTCTCTAAGTCCCGATCGACACTCGCTCCACCAATCTTGACCTTGAGGACCTCGAAGCCTTGGGACGCATACCGACGGGCCGAATCTGCGGATTGCGCGGTAGTACCCGTTGTTACGGTCATATCGGTGGTGAGAAAGTCTTCTGCCCCGCCAAACCAAGAAAGTAGACTCATGCCTGACTTCTTGCTCAAAACATCAAAGAGGGCGATCTCTACCGCCTGTATCGCACTGGGAACCGCACTGAGCGCTTCTGCTAGTTGAGCCGAAACGCGTCGGTACTGAGTGAGATCACAGCCGATGAGTTGCGGTGCTAGATCTTGCAAAGCAGCAAACACCCCAGCCTGGGTTTCTCCACTGA
Organism: Polyangiaceae bacterium; assembly: GCA_050300635.1. Lineage (GTDB taxonomy): Bacteria > Myxococcota_A > Polyangia > Polyangiales > Polyangiaceae > NIC37A-2. The sequence continues at coordinate 27,167 of JBNKYC010000017.1, read as the reverse complement.
TGTGTTCGACCGGTGCACCTTCGCCGTAGCCGATCACCCCGCCTTCTGTGCCGAGTTTTACGAGCACATTATGAGCGATATGTTGGGATCCTGTGGCGATCCCAAAAGGCGAAAGCAGAGGAACATCGAAGGCCGTGGCGGAGAGTTTGGTCAGGCGGAGCATGTGGGCAGAGTGGGCGGAGGGCGACGAATCCAGGCGGCGTGCCTCTGATTCGACGGATTATTTGAGTTTCTAGCGCGAATTTGCTTGAGAATCAGATATTGGCGAAACCAGGGCGTCTTCGCTAAGCTCCCCGCGCTCGCACCATGCACGTGGAAACTGCATCATCAGAGTTGGAAGCATCTCGCTTGACCCAGACGACAACACTTTCGTTGCGTCAGGATTGGCTCGGGGTGAATTTGCCGCAGACCTGGCCTGATCAACCAGGCAAGAAGCTCAAGTTGTGGTGGAGTTTGTTGCGCGCCCCCTTCGAGCGCGGCGAAAAACGAGCCGACGTTCCCGAGTCTCTTCCCGGTCGAGCCATCCCCGGGTACGCCACCGAACAATTCCACGGCCTGCCCAACGGCTACTACTCGCACAGTATCGCCGATGGTTACGACAAAGGCTTCGAGGCCTCCATGTTGTGGCGCGTAGGACGCGCCCGACGGAAAATGGCGGCGCGAATGGGAACAGGACGGGCTTTGGACGTGGGGTGTGGGAGTGGCCGCCTCATCCAAGAGCTCTACCGCGCCGGTGCAAGTGAGGTCTGGGGGCTCGACCCTTCACCGTACATGCTCAAGATCGCTCAGGGGCGCAACCCTCAAGCGCTTTTTGCCCAAGGCTTGATCGAGGACAACTCTTTCCCCGACGCATTCTTCGATTCGGCCGGGGCCTGTTTCGTCTTTCATGAACTTCCTAAGGATGTGGCGGCTCGGGCGATCGCGGAGCTGTATCGAGTGCTCAAGCCGGGCGCCACCCTTTGCATCACGGAACCCTGTCGCGAGCACATTTACGAGAAGAACCCCCTTCGGCTCATCCGCAACTACGGGCTTAAAGGGATCTACTTCCACCTGCTGGCCAAAGGTGTTTATGAGCCTTTTCTCGAGGATTGGCAGTCTTTGGGTGATCACGGAACCTGGCTTCGGCAGGCCGGCTTCGAGGTGGAGCAAAAGCTTGTGGATGTGCCCTTTCAGTTCTTGGTCGCGCGCAAGCCGCTTGCGCCTCGTCTTCATTCGTGACCGAAAGACAAAGCTTGGGCACTTGGGTGCTCTGTCCTCGAGTCATCACCGAGTGAGGGAATTGAGGCAAAGCTCGGTCATTTGGCGACTGTAGCCGTGTAGCTTGAAATGGTCCGGGGCCCACCCAAGCAGAAAACGCACGAAATCGGCCCAGGCGAAGGCGTAGAGCTCGCGCCAGTTTTGCTCCACCAGTTGGGCTGGGACCTCCGGACGGTAAGCTGCCAAGTAGCGGCCGAGTCTTTCGAAGTAGAGGTCGAGATAGATGTCGGCATGTTGCTCGCACCCTCTTTCGTCGAGACAACTGCTGAGCAAGTAGGCGAGGTCTTTTACGCCGACTCCTCCCCCCACATACTGAAAGTCCAAGGCAGCTACTGGGCCGTCGGTGCGAGGGAAGCAAAAGTTAGCAGCTTTGGCGTCGCCATGGATCAGTGTCTGATACGGACACTCGTTCAAGTGTTGATCGATGCGCGCGGCCGCCGACTTGAGCCGCAGATCTCCCATCATCTCGAGCTCCTCTGGCCGTGTAGCTAGGTGCCAATAGCTGCCCACCTTCCACAATCCCTCAGGCTTTGTCCCGAGGAAGGTTGCATGAAACTGAGCCAGCCAGTCGATACAAGCGACGATTTGCTTGCCCGTGGGGTTGTGGCTGCGTTGCGGGAAGCCAGCAGCATCGAGGTCTTCGAACACGAAGAGCCAGGCGCTGCTCCCCGGGGACTCATCGAGAGCGAGGCTGGATGGAACCCGGGCGCGCCCCCCAAGTCGTCCGGCGTAGTCTGTGTAGAAGGCCTGCTCGACTCGGTAGGAGTTGAGCTTGCGCTCATGGGACCAACTGCTGTGCCAGCCGCGAGGGTGTTGCCCTTCGTGGGGCGGGCGCACCTGCTTGACGATGACCGGGGGGCCCTCGTCGAGTTGCACTCGAACGATCGCCCCGTAACCGCTCCAAAGCGACTGCACCTTTTCGAGAGGGATGACCTTTCGGGCTCCGGTCAATTGCGCGATATGGGCAGCGGTCTCGGGGGAAAGCAACGGGTTTTCCACCGTCAGGTCGTAAGCCAAAGCGCCAGGATATGCTAGCTTTGCGCCCCATGACCGTTGGCTCCCTCGCCACCCAGTCCGCCCTGCCCAATCGCGCCCCCTTGGCTCGCTCGTGGTTCGAGTTCTTGATTACGGGCGGTTTGACTTTGGTTTTGCTGCCCCTTGCCTATTTTTATCGCAAGTCGGCTGGCCTCGAAGATTCTGAGTATATTGTTAGTTTTTCGGCTTTTTATGCCGCCTACTTAATCAACGACCCTCACTTCTCGGTTTCCTATTTGCTCTTCTACAAGAACGCTCGTTCGCGCTTCTTGGGGCGCGAGTTCGGCGGCGCTCAACGCGTACGTTATATTGTCGCTGGGCTGGTGGTGCCCTTGGTGCTGGTTGGTTGGATAGCTTTGGCTATGATTCAGCAGTCGGCTCAGATGATCGGGGCGATGGTGCAACTCATGTACTTCCTAGTGGGGTGGCATTACGTCAAACAGGGGTTCGGCGTGCTGTCTGTGATTTCGGCCCGGCGCGGCGTTCGGCTAAGCCCCTTGGAACGCAAGGTGCTCTTGGCGCATTGTTTTTCGGGTTGGGCCTACGCCTGGGCCAGTCCGCCAGAAACAGGTCACGACTATGAAGAGTCGGGCGTGGTTTATACGGCCATGGCCCATCCCCCAGGGCTAGAACCGATCGCTCTGGTTTTCTTCGTTGCGAGCTCTCTTGCTCTCGTTTACGTGTTGGCCCAGCGAGTCAAAGAAGGCCGCGGGCTTCCCCCCTGGGCCGCGAGTTGTGGCTACCTGATGTCCATCTGGCTTTGGACGGTTTATTCGCAGCTCGATCCTTTGATGATCTACGTCATTCCGGCTCTGCATTCGCTCCAGTACTGGTATTTCGTCTTCTTGCTCAAACGTAACGAGACGCGAGTTCAATACGAATCGGGCATGGAGATCTCATCGCCCGCGTTTGAGTTTTCGGAGAGTCGCGGCACACCTACTCCTGCTGGGGCTACGTCGTTTCTCCAATTCGCTGCGCGGCGACTGGGGCTCTACTTTGTGACGGCAGTTGCTCTAGCCTGGCTCTTCTTTCATGGCATTCCAGACGTGCTCGACGCCACCTTGGTCGCGTCAACCGCGAAAATGGGCATCGAACCGGATGTCTCGCCCCACGGCTTGGGTACGACCCCTTACCTGGCGGCCTTCGCCACCTTCATCAATGTGCATCACTACTTTATCGATCACGTGATCTGGCGACGTGAAAACCCGGATACCCGATTTCTCCGCGATTGAAGCGATAGCCCGAGCCAAGATGGGGCGGACTATGCGGGGCAAGAGGAGCTCTGCCGGTCCAGAGAAAGGCGAGAAAAGCACAGCTTTTTTTCCTTATTCGCCGCAAGCACAGCTTTTTGATTTACAAGTGCGCCCTTTGAACTAGAAGAACCCGGGCCGAACTCCCGCTTAGGGAGTGGCTAGGCCAGGAGAGGTGACCGAGCGGCCGAAGGTGCATGATTGGAAATCATGTGTGCGGGCAACCGCACCGCGGGTTCGAATCCCGCCTTCTCCGCCATTCTTTTAGGGGGGCTTCCAGCCCCCCTCGCTTTTTGGGCGCAGCCCAAAAAGCTCACCCCTAACTACCGCCGGGTCTCCGGCGGCTCCTACTTAGTCGCCGGCGGTGGCGCGGCGGCCTCGCTGCTACGCAGCATCGGCGAGGGGCGTTGTTGGGAAGGTGGCAGCTTGCCCTACCTCGCCAAAGGCCTTAGGACCCTGGAGGTGAACCCAGTTGTGCCCCGAACTTTGGCTGCACTGTTGCGGTGTCTCTTCGGTCACGGCCGTACTTTCATCCCGGTGCTTGTTTTTGCGCTCGTATTTTCGGTTAGCCGTTGGTCTCTGGCCTTTTGTCAGATGACCACGTGCAGAGAGGATTGTCGTAGGGACCCTCAAGGGTGCTCTATCGACGGGGTACCCTTGAGCTGGCCGCAGCGATGCATCATGTTCAGTGTCAATGGGTCCGGTTCGACACGTAGCCAGATCACTGCTGAGGAGTTTGCGAATATAATTCGGGTTGGTTTTACAACCTGGATATCAACAGACTGCAGCGGGGAAAGACCCAGTCTTGAGATTTCTGATTTTGGAATCTCCTATTGCGGTTCGCCCGAGCATAACCCCGAGGGGGCCAACACGAACGAGTGGATGTTTAGGGATGATGAATGGCCCTACGGCGCGAACTCTGGTGGCACGGAAAGCTTCGATGCAAGTCAACTTGCCTTGACCACGCTTACGTTCGAGGTGGACACGGGGCTTCTCTTGGACGCGGACGTTGAGCTCAACTCGCGGCAATTTGCTTTTTCCACGGATCCGAGTGAAGCGGAGGTCGACCTGTTATCGATTGTCACACACGAGGCCGGGCACTTTCTCGGGCTGGATCATTCCACGGACGATTTAGCGACCATGCGCGCCTCCTACCCGCTCGCAGACACTGCTCAACGTGATCTCTCGGAAGATGATGTCGACGCGATTTGCTCGGTTTACGCCCCGGATCGTTCGGTGGTTACCGAGACCTGCGGGCCCAGGAACGGCTACTCCTCCCTGTGCGAGCACAAGTCGCCGGAAGGTGGTTGTTCGATTCCGACACTTCGAGGAAAAATTGGGACTAGCCCTTCGTGGGACAAGCTTGCACTTCTCCTGCTTTCGGTTGCGGGACTTAGTATCTTTACCAAGAAACGCCGCTAGTTCGATTGACTCGCCGAAAAGTCACGTAGTATTGCCCATCGATGCGGTCCTTGCAGACATTCTCGAAGCGGAGCCGAACGGCGTTTGTAGCTGCAACACTGTTCTATATGGGGTGCGAGAAGAAGCCCTCCGAACCAACGAAAGTCGACAACTCGCCGGTGATTGTTGAGGTTGCAATGATGTCTCAATGCCCGTTTGCGAACCCTTTGGTGCAGCACCTTGTTGACCGCCTTGATCCGCTGGGAAACGCAGTGAGCCTTCGGGTGAGTTATTTGGGTCAAGAACGGGAGGGAAACCTCTATTCCATCCGTGGCGACCGAGAAATCGCTGCCGATAAACTTGGGATCTGCGCACAAGAGCTTGGAGCTGAGAAGGCGACCCGTATTTTTCTTGGCTGCCTCGCATCGAACTACGAGCAGATGCCCGACCAGTGGACAGAATGTGCGAAATCCGCCGACTTCGACTCTGAACGTCTGAGAAACTGCGCTGAGGGACGCGAGGGAACGACCCTGCTACGAGAGTCGTTCAGGCGAAACAGCGCAGCTTCTATTTCAAACAGTCCTACGGTTCGAATCGATGGCGAACTCTATACGGGCAGCAGGCATTCCTATTCGATTGTTCAAGCCATTTGCAATCGCCATCGAGTTCTCAATCCCGATGAGGGGCGGGATTGTGAAAGCTTAGAATCACCAGATCGGGTCGATGTAACCCTCATCGGTGACCAGCGGTGCCAGTCGGAAAAGTGTTCGGTCGACGGCCTTCGTGGGACTCTCGCGAGGGCATTACCGAACGCTCGGATCGAGGTAAAGGACGTCGGAGAGCCGAAAATGAAGGAGCTTCTCCGAGACGTGCATTCGCTCCCGATCGCCATAATCAGTTCTTCGTTGCGAGCAGATCCAGAGGCCTTGAACTTCTTGGGCCAGAGTCTCTTGGAAAGCGGGGATGGGCAGTATCTGCTTGGGACGTCTTCCACTTGGGATCCGTTCTCCGAGATTTGCGACAATGGGCTCGATGATGACGGAGACAACAAAGTAGATTGTGTCGATCCAGACTGTAATCATGCCTTCGCCTGTCTACCTGAACGGAAAGAATCATTGACGGTGTTCTTGTCCACCACAGGTCAGTTTGAACGGCGCGTGATTGAAGCACTCCGGGCCTTCTTGGGACAATCTGCTCATCATCCACCCCGGCTTGAAATCGTGTTGGTCGAACCCAAGCCGCCGTTACTGTCGGATAGCTCGCATAGGGATGCCGTATTAGAGCGCGAACAGCAGAAAGCGGCGCTGATTCTCTGCCGTCAAGACCAATCGAAAGATGTAGCGCAGTTCTTGGACTTTCTCGACTGCGTGTTGTCCAAAGGTGAAAGCTATCAAGAGTGCCAACCGACAGAACTCGATGACAGTGTTGCTCTGCGCGCGTGTGTTGCGTCAGAGGCAGGTAAGCGGCTTGTAGAGCTTTCCTATCTCCGTTCTCGTAAGCTCCCCGTGACTCGGACTCCGCATGTCTTGGTCAATGGGAGGTTTGAGCCCTCCAACTATTCACCGGAGAAACTGGGGGCTTTGTTCTGTGAAAGGAACCCGGCAAGCGCCGGCTGCCCCAGGCAGAAAACTATCGGCCCAACGAGCATTGTTCAGAGTCAGAATCGAAAGTGATCACAATGACCTTTCTTTATCGATACTTGGGATGGGCGATCCCTTTCGTGACGCTAGCTTGCAACGAAGACGATACGCTGTCGCAACAAACCGGGCTTACCGTGCCCCAAGAGATAGGCTTGGTTCCGGAGAACTACCTGATTTCTTGCGAGCTGGTCTCATCTGCGCTCCAGTGCGTTCGCTTAAACACGACCACTGGAGACATGAAACAGGTCGACTTATCCCGCCTTCCTGTTCTCGAGTCGGATACCGCGATGGAGGCGGCGGGAAAAGGCCGATACGAGATTTCTTGCGCGCCGAAGGGACAATCCATGCTTTGTGTGCGCCTGGACCAGGAAAGCGGGAAAATTGTGCTGATTCCGGTCGAAAAGCTCCCGAATCTCAATTAGCGCGACTGGCAGGTAGGTGTTGATGATTTGTGGACGGGGTCGTCTCACGGGATCGTCTCACTTTAACCAGCGAGCAATCACTCACAGGCGAATAGGTGACCTGTTACTGATGTGAGCACTTCATTGTAAGCAGCTCACTGTCAGTCTGAAAGAGCTCACTGTCAGTCTGAAAGTCAGCGCCCCTCCAACGTTGGTCTCTCGCAGTTATGACTTGACGTCAATACACCCGGCCTGCTACGCACCGCGAACGTTGCTTTAGGTGTTATCTCAATGAGAACAGGTGGACGGCTCGAACTAACTCAGATCAGAAGGTATCTTCTGTATCTGAGCCTTGTCGTTGCGGCTCTTGGGCAGTTTGGCTGCGATAAGAAGGCGAGCAATGAAAGTGAGCAGGGCGAGAAATTGAAGCCAAAATCAGGCTCTTCTTGCACTGAAAGCTCATGTCAGGAATGCGGCCCCTGTGAACCCTATGAACGGTGCATTGGTGGGGGATGTTCCTGTGAGACGCGCTGCACGGACGAAACCGCGTGTCTAGATGACAGTTGCGGCGGAACTTGTCCTTGTCCCGAGGGTTCTGTGCAGACGGCCAGCGGTCAGTGGGTTGCCCCCGAAGAGTGCACCGATACTTGCGAAACGGGAGGCTGGTTTTGCGGAAAAATTTGCGGCCAGGATTGCGGGAGCTGTGAAAGCGGAGAGAGCTGCCAGCTGGGTAAGTGCGCGTGCAAGCCGACTTGCGACGGGTCTCGTTGTGAGGACGGCTGTGGCGGTTACTGCCCTTGTGGTGAAGGGACTGTGTGTAACGCTGCGCAGGCGTGTGTTCCGCCTGATGAGTGCCATGACACTTGCGAAAGCGAAGAATTAGGCTGTGGTGAGATGTGTGGGGAGGCTTGTGGGACCTGCAAGGCCGAGGAGTCCTGTATTGCGGGGGCTTGTGTCCATGCCACGTCATGCATCGATTGCCCCCTGTCCCTCAGTCTTGTCGAAAAAGAGTTCATTGCGGGAAAGCTAGCTTCAGTGACCCTTGCCGTTGATTTTGAACAAACCGAGCAAGTGGAAGGTCCACGCATCGCTGACTTTAGGATCAAGAGTTCAAAGGCAGTGTGGTTGAAAGAGGCTGCCGAGGGGCCAGCCCTTATCAATGTAGGGAAGAAGCTGCAGGCTTTCCCACCCTGGGATGATCCATTCCGAAAACGATCGGACGGAACATTTCAGGTGCTTGCCTATTCGACTTCCGACAGCAAACGCATGGAAACCGGACGTTTGGCGACTCTTCGTTTCGCTTTAGACGAATGGGGTCCGGTTACATTTTCGCTGATGGAACGCGAGCAGACTTTTGCCCCTCCAGACGCCGACGCCGCTATTTTTGAAAGTGGCTACGACGGTGACGTAGTTGTCACAAGGTAACAATCGAAATGTCGCAAGAGAAAAAGCAGGTAGGCAACAGCTCTCGGATTCACGAGCGCAAGTTCTATTTAGAACTGGGCGTCCTTTTTTCCGTATCGATGAGTTTAGCTTCCTTCGGCTGCAAGGAATCGTCCTCACCTCCAGAAGAGGGTGAGCTGTTGGTCACGCAAACACTGTTGAGCGAAGACTTCGAGAATGGCTGGCCGACTAGCTTTACCAAGCCCTCCTGCGCCACGGAGGAGGCTCGTTACGTCGAGGCGGAATATGACCCAGGGGCAACTTATTCTCAGAACGACAAGGTGTGCCGGGCTGGGTCCCTTTACTTCTGCATCAACTCAAGTTCGTGCAACAACACTCCACCCGGAGAGGGCAACTGGTCTCAAGCGTGGAACTCGGGTGGCTCTTGCACGGTTGATGGGAACACGGCGAAGCTGACTAGAAGTTGTACGATTGAAAGCACTCAACCGATCAGCACCGTTGGATTTCAGAATCTTGCCGTGTCCTACGAGTACAGGACTTCGAACTACGGACAGGGCGATGAATTTGCCATCTACTACTCAGCCGACGGCAATGAATGGGAACTCGGGCAGAACCACACCTCCCATTACCAGTGGGAAACGGTAGAACTCCCCCTTCCAGCGGCACTTCGCAATTCGGGCGTTCACCTCCGCATCGTAGCGACCTCAGATGCCGACGCGACGTCGGCCTTCCCTGAGGCGGCCTTCATGGACAACATCCTTGTGAGTGGTGAAGCTCCTCAGGGATGTGTGCCTGCGGAGATGTGTGAGTTCGCTTCGGCGGAGTGCGGAGTCTACGATGATCCAAACTGCGGAGAAATTGACTGCGGCAGTTGCGCATCGGGAGAGATATGCGGCAACAACAAGTGCGCGGCAGATTGCTCAGCGGAGGCCGTGTGCGGGAGCTCCGAGTGCGGGATAGTTGATACGGAGGCCTGTGGCGAAGTTCTTTGCGGTAGCTGTGATGCGACTGAGCTTTGCGTGGACGGTGGCTGTTATGACGAATGCTCACAGGTTGCTGTTTGTTCGGCTCGAGGTGCCGAGTGCGGAGAACTCACCGATCCGGCATGTGGTACTGACGTCGATTGTGGCGGTTGCGGCGATGGCTTTGGCTGCGTTGATAACCTGTGTGAGGCCTGCGATGGCGGAAGCTGTGAAGAGCTTGGTGTTGCATGTGGCAAGGTCAAAAATAGTTGCGGCGGGACCCTCAACTGTGGGCTTTGTGAAGCTGGCGATGTCTGCGATTCTGACGCTCAATGCGTAGCCGATGATTGCGTCGACTGCGGCCCTCTCGACTCGCAAGATCTGAACGACCTGGCTCTCTATCTGAGCTGCAAGGAAGGTTGCAGCTTTGGCCGAGCCAGTGATTTTGAAAGCTGCATGGCTGATGCCTGTGGCTCGTCCCAACAGCGCTGGGACAAGGACCGCGATGGCGATGTGGACGATCGGGACTTTGAGCTAGCATCGCTCGAATCCGATGACCCTGATTCGATTTGCATCGAAAACGGCGCGGTTGTTCCTATCGCCGCCTGCGGTTTGGCTGATTGTGTGGGGACCCGAACGGACGCGGGGTCTTCAACCCCAGAGCAGGACTGCGAGGACAAAGATCAGGACGGATTGTTGTCGTTTCAGGAAGACTTGCTGGGTTCATCCGATGACCCATTCGTGGACGACATGCACTTCGAGTGCGGGGTCGATGCTGCCTGTACGAGCTTCAACGAGAAGTGCGCCTTCAGCCCCTTGGTGAATCAGTACGTGTGTCAGCTTCGCGAGGCCTGCGATTGCTCGCATCCGTTTTCCGATTGTGGTGGTCGTTCCTCGGGAGAATTCGGTGGGAATTGTACGGCCTTTCACTTGAGTGAAGTCGCCCAAGATGGCGATGAAGTGATCGTCCGTGTCCACTATGACTACTCGCCCGCTCCCGCGACGGTGATGGACCTGAATATCACCTATAACGATTCTGTTCTCGTTTTGGCTGACGCCCGTCCTGTAGGCGAGCTCCTGGCAGCTGGTAAGGATCTGGAAACCAGACCGGCCTCCGACGGTAAAGTGCGGCTGACTATCGTCGATACCGGAAGCTCTCGACCCGTACCTCAGGGTGTACTGGCTGAGCTTTACTTCGTGCGCCAAGGCAGTTCGGCTTCCTCGATAGGCTTCTCGCTGTCGGACTTTGACCAGAAGTGGTCGCTAGCGCCCGATCAGGGTGCCGCTACCGAGGACTTGGCGGTGGATGAGCTGTGGGGCAATCCTGCGGGTGACGACCCGGACATTTTACAGGAGAACGTCCGTAGTGTGGCCGTTTATCCGGGCGGACCCAGTTCGGATCGCATCCTTCTGCACTACAGTTTTGACAATCCCCAGTTTCCCCTCGATATCAATCGCGCCCCCAGTGGCAATGAGCTTTGCGAGTGGTCACCTGCCCCGAGCGACGTTGGAGGATGTATGGATGCGATTGACGCTCAGGCATCGTCTGAAGATCGTCATCGAGCCGAGCGCGCCGCGACGGTGGCTCGCTTTGATGCGCTCCAAAGGGGAGTGGTGCAACGGGCGGAATCGATCGATGGTGTGAGCGGACCGGCCGTGTTCCTCGATGGCGTCAGCGCACATTTAGAGATGCCGTTGACCCTTTCAAGGATCACGGAGGGGAATGATTCGGATCCATTGATTGACCCGGCCGAGCAAAGTATCACAGCAGCCTTTTGGTTCTATTCCGAGGGCGATGGTACGGCTGGGATGCGTCAAGTCCTATTCAGTCACCACGTACCTAGTAGCGAAAAGCCCCAATTCGCCTTGGTATTGAACCCACTCGGGAATGCGGATGGCGATTTCGATCTCGAATGGATCCGAGGTGGCAGCATCAACACCTCAGAAACTTCCAACGTCGACAAATTGAACTCGTCGGCATTGCCCAAACTCACGTGGCATCACGTGGCGCTGGCTTTTGATGCAGAAGCGGAAACGGTCACGTTCGTCTTGAACGGTAGCGAGATCGCTCAACTAGAGGTTTCGGGTTCTCCGCTCGCCTGTCCTCAGTCCAAGTTTCCAAATCCTGGATTGCTAGTTCCGGAAGACGGTCAAAGCGGTCCAGCTCCTGAGCGAATTTATTTCACATCGGCGGAGAATAGCCTCTTTGGAATTGAGAGCATTGAGCCGACCGGTCTAGCTCGACAAGAGATACGACGTACCGGAATCGATTCTAGCCGGGATGTTCATTACTCGCCGCTGTCGGATAAGTTGATCTTTAGTTCAACGAAGACGGGAGACTCCGAAATCTGGATTGCCAACGGCGACGGATCGGAGCCTCGCCAGGTGACCTTTGGCTTTGGAGACACGGAGCGTCGCATTTTTGCCCGTCGCCCTCGGTGGTCCCCTACAGGTGAAGGCATTGTTTTTGAGTCGAATATCTACAGCACCGCGAAGGATGACAACAAAGAGGAACGAGTCTTCCGTATCTTCTACCTTCCGTTCAATCCGTTCATCGGTGAATTTGAGATCCCCAGTGGGATTGGCGAAAGCGCGACCAAACTAACGAGTATCGAATACGAAACTGCTGTCGATACCATTGGACGTTATGTGATGACGGATGGTGATTCGAATGCGACGAATGCCCAGTTTGCCATCGGTGTGTCTGCGGAACTTGTTGGGCGGGGCGAGGTCTGGTTTACGAAGTCGAATCCGGACTTCAGTGATCCACAAGCGGCTCGTTTGACCATTGGTGATGATTGGGAAGGGGGAACCAGCTGCGCTATTGACCTCATGGGTGATCCACCAGAATGCGCAGGCGACAATGCCCCCACCAATGTTCGACTCTTAGCTGCAGGCAGCGTTGATCCAGCAGGCGGTGACCGTGAGCACTTTAGACTCATTGAGGAAAGGTTCGTATCCTACCTTGAGCCGGAAGGCGTGAGTCTGCAGATGGAGCCGGTCAATGGCGCGGACGGCGCTGTCTACGAGGTCGTCGTCACCTATCAAGGAATGCCCGTCGATGAGAGCGGATCCTGTCTTGTGGCGGACTGCGAGCCTGTCGCGCTGACGGGAATGGTCCTCACCATTCCTTCCGAATTGGAAGTGATTCGGGATATTGATCGCGCGGTTGTGGATTACTCGGCACAAGCTGGAGGAGACACTCCCCTCGTGATCCAAGACAAGCGGCTCAAGGTCAGAGCCAATCCCGAGGGTACGAGACTGCGGATCGATGTCCTATCCGACACCAACGTTACGCCCATCGAGGCAGACACCCTCCTTAGCACCTTTAGATTCAAACTTGCCGATCCATCGGCAGGAGCGGTCGGACCTTTCGATGATGCAGATTTTTCTCTTACCAAGGAGAAGATCGACCAGCAGCTCTACTACCAGTTTGAGGGAGCCAACTCGGAATACGAGTTGTTCGATGTTCCTGGTCTGGAGCAGGTCACAGCTGCGGCCTTCAATCAAACGGGAACCCACCTCGTTCTTGCCGGTTTTGAGAACGCGCGGCCCGTATTGGTTACCGTTCCCGTCCATGTAGCAGACGGTCAGCAACGCCCCATTCGTAAGCTGAATGACGAAGCCGTCGACGTTGAAACTGTTCAATGGGTCAGCGTCAACCGGGCCTTCCCGTGTAACTGGATGGGAGCCTACCGTGATCCGATCGACCGTATCTATCACTACGGGTTCAAGGGGGGCCTCGACGAGGTCAAACTCTACAACTACGCCCGTAGTTCAGCCTCTCTGCGTTCTGAGGTGGAGCGTGATCAGGAACGCTACAACAAGGAAGTTGCAGCAGGAGAGACTCAACCACCTGTCAGCAGCGCGACACCGTGTGACACCGCCCTCGACTGCCCCAGCTATCAAGTCTGCCAGTCGGGTCAGTGTGTGTTTGATGACTGTCAATCAGATGACGATTGCGGCGAAGGAACATGTAAACTTCTTGCTTCTTCGAAAGTTTCTGGTGGAGCTGAGGGACGTCGGGTGTGCACCGTCGATTGTTCTATCGATGATCAATGCTTCTCCCAGCAGTGTTTGAACGGACCATGTCGCTTCTGTGACGCGGGAAGCTGTCTAGAGTGCCGTACAGTTGACCGCGAAATCGCCGCGGATACCTTCGTCAGAGAAGTCGAGGGCTGTCCTGATCGAAATAGCTTTGCTTGCGAAGCCGGAAGCTGTGTCACGGAGTGTTACGCCTTTGAGAACGAGCAGACGAAGTATCTTTGCGACCCCGCCTTGGAGCGGTGTGAGTTGGGTCGTTGTCGTCTGATCGATTGGGACTGGAGTGATTTGGCGCCTGCTACTTTTAGCGGTCTGAACGAAATGCTCTTGGATCAAGGCGCTATGGCAGACCGCACCGTTTCTGTTTCTCAGAACTATGCCGTGACCATTCGTGCTGAGGGTAGCCCTGATTATGGGTTGGCGCCTCGAGTCCTTGTCCAGGGACGAGTGAGCCACAGCGATTCGGGTCCATACGGTGCGACTACGTTGTTTGGCGGAGCTTGGTTCGATGTCGGCGAAGTCGTGATCCATGCCCCACCCGGCAAGCCCGCCAACTATACACTCACGACTCCTTACCCCTTGTCGCACCTTCGACTTCTGCTGGTTCAACCTCCCTTCTTCAATCCCAATTTGGGGTCGACGGGACGGGGCGGCTTGGGCGGTCACGAAAAGTACTGCGACACCTATGGCTCCGAAGCTTGCAACAGTAAAGCCGTGGGGAGTCGACAACAAATTGGCTATGACGTTGGCAAGCTGCCTGCATCCTACTTGTGTGCCGGTGAGGATTCTTGCTCGAGCGTCGACGCCAGCGGCAATTGGGTGATATCTCCGTACTTACTGCCTGGTGCGCAGGCGGTGCAGGTCCACGATGTCAAGGTCGAGGGCAACGCTGTGGTGAAGGCGGCGCACCGCATTTGTGGCTACCGCGACGATGATGGAACCGTGAGCGACGGTCCCTGGGATTCAGCGTCGGCAAGCCGACGACCTTTGGCCTTTGGCACGTTGGTGAATGGTCCGGCTGAAATGGTGCTCAACTGCAGCTACGCACCAGCGGGTGCCGACGCAAATAGCCCTGACCCGAACGCGAGCGAAATTGCGGGGCTTTGGTTCGGCCCCATTCTATCGACGATCTACACCCATCCCGGCGACCCCGAGGTGAAGGCCGGACGCATTTCAGAGGCGGGGGGATCTTGCCTATGGGTCGCCGGGCCTGGTGATCAGAAAGAATGTTATGAATGGCAGAGTGACGCAAATATCGATTACTTCATCACCGAGGATGTGCAGCTGTATCAAACCTTGGAGCTGCAGAACTTTACCAGCTTCGGTTATGAAGAGTGATAACCCGGAATCAACCATTCTACGGATGAGTAGCCCCCAGTGAGAGAGAGCATGACCATGAAAATCTTCAGCAGAAATATCAGAAGGTGGACAGCCATCCCCCTGACCGTCGTCGCAGGTGCAACGGGGGCCATCCTTGTGGCTCAGGGGTCGGCTAACGCGCAAAACGACCCGGGTACGACGCAAAGCGACCCGGTTACGACTTATGAACTGGGCTATATGCCGCAGCTTCAACCCGTAAACGGGACATTCAAGTTTCAAGCCCGCATCTCGCAGGGCGGCTTTCCCGTGGATGCGAACTTTCCCAAAGTTTACGTCAACTTGAAGAGCGGCAACGACGTAGTGTTCACCGAACAATTCGAGAATGTGAAGGTGAAGAACAGTGTTCTCAACCTGACCATAGGGGGGACTGGCGGCCTTGCTGATCTGAAGACCAAGCTCGCCGAGGAAGCAGACTTGGCCTTTCAGGTTTGTTTGAACGACACCGACAACTGCCTCAAAGCCGTTGCTTTATCCACGGTTCCCTATTCGATTAAGTCTGAATACTCCCTCAAGGCTGAAATGGCCCAAAAGGCCCAGGTGGCGGCGCAATGTCACTATACGCACCGCGCGACTGCTGACGCTGACTTGTTCACTTCCGGTGAAATCGGAACCGGCTACTACGATTTTTATACCCCCACCGATTCGACGGTGCTCAGTGGCTTGGGCCAAAGCGACAACGTGGGCGAAGGTTATATTCAATGGTCGCCGCTCAACACGCCGGACGCTGCCAATCTGAATATTTGCGCCAAGACTCAAGATGGGCAGCTCGTTCCGCTTAAGAACTTGAGGCTCCATGGGGAAACGATAGAGCTTCATGGGGACACGGTGGGCTACGGAAGTGCGAGTTTTGCAGGAGCGACGATGGATTTTCAGGCTCTTTCGGGAGGCGTGAATATTCAAAGCGCTGGTAATGCCTTCATCAATTCGGGGGGGGACCTGACAGTCAGCTCATCGGCCAACCTTGATTTGCAAGGGGCCGCAATCAGCGTGACCGGGGCGACCACGTTCTTGCAGAACGTCCGATTTGAGGGCGGTGTCTCCTTCCCTGACGATATACCGATTGCGGGAGACCAGATCGCTCCTGGTGCCATAACAACAGCGCACCTTGCTGATGAGGCAGTAAATCACCAGAAGATCAAGCCTGGATCGATTAGAGCGGAGCATATGTTTTTTAACGTAATTGACTCCCCACAGATTCTACCTAGGGCCGTTCAGTCGTCCCACATCGATGACGATGCTGTGGGCAGCCAAGCACTCAATTTCGACATCGAAGCGGTGTTAAACAATTCTTCTGTGCCAGTTGACGGTCGAACCTGCGTGTTGCGAACGCTCCTTTCGACGCCAGGATCCGTCACGTCGCCCGTTGCACCGAGCGACGTGAGGGACAATATGCCGACCTGTGATATGCGGAATAACGGGACTGAATTGGTAGCGATTAATGCCGTTTGCACTTGGCTCTGCTTCAATCCGTAAGGGGTGCGTGATGATGGGTGGAATATCTTTACGCAGCGTTGGGTGCCTTGTTGTCGCTTGCAGTTTGCTTGCCTGCCAATCCGCACAGGAATCTGAGCAACCAGTAGGACGGGAGCCGGAAGCGATGTTCACGTCCGGCGGGGCGGCCAAACTCTTCTTGTCTGGTGGCCCCAAATCGGTGCAGGTCAATTTGGATGGTGCGCCTTCATCTCGGATGGCAGATCTTCACCTTACCTGGACCGGGGGATGGACCTTGAAGGGGTCTGAGCCTGGAACTGCCGCCGTTGCCGCAGAGAAGGAAGTGCGGATTGCACCCGAGGGAGCGAACGGAGTGCGCGTGACAGTTTTTTCGGCCAGCAATCTCAATAAGATCGGGGCGGGCGAACTAGTGAGCCTTCAACTTGAAGGTGGGTCCGGTGGACAAGTGGATATCGTGCCCCAGCCACCGATGTTGGCGCCCGCTGAGGCGGAAGAAGGTCTGAAGCTAGGGGAGCCACTTCCTCTCTAGGTGTGAGTTTTATTTGAGTAGCGAATGGGCGCGCAGCGACGATGGCACGAGAAGCGATGATGAAAAACAACTCAATTTTTGGCACTTGGTTGCAGTTCTGCCTCACGAGCTTCGCCGCGTTGGTCCTGTTCTGGTCGGCGGATGCGCTGGCTGCACCTGAGTGCGAGTTTGGCTACGGGGAACCGTGCAACAACTCGGACGAGTGCACCGAAAACGAGGTGGCGTCCGTCTGTGCGAGTAGTTCCGGGGATGATGCAAGCTGTCAAGTTCCTTGTGTCGATGCCAGCGGACATCCCGACGAGGGACTTTGCTCCATGGGAGAGACGTGTGTGCCAGGCGTGGAGCCTGGGCTAGGCGGCGGAGACACCTATTTCTGCAAAGCGTCCAAGTTCGCGATGGATTTGAACCTCCTCGATGCTTGCGTCTACCACTTCTTGGAGGGGTTAGCGCCTGATCTGAGTAGCAACAATCAGTGTTCGCTCATCGACAATCTCAACCAGATGCTCGACCAGGATGCGAACCGAGTTTTCAACATCTTTGACGTCGATTTGTGCGTTAAGTCGTTCTTAGGAGAGGAACCTTGCGACCGTGAGAACACGTCTTGTCCCGATGATCAGGTTTACTGCGAGGTGGGAGAGGATGATGATTCTATTTGCAGCGATGACTCGGAATGTCCGAGTTCCTATTGTCTTGATAGTGGTCGGTGCGCGATAGACGACTGCGGATCGGGTCTGCACTGCGACCCCAACTTGAACAAGTGCGTCCGCGAATGTGGATATATCGTGAGCCGGGAAGGGCAGTCCGTCACGGATTCAATCGATCGTACCTGCGCTGGCACCATGAAGGCCTGCGACTACGACACCGGGCGTTGCAATGGCGTAACCGACAGCGTTTCGTGTCAGATCGACCAAGATTGTCCGAGTGGCGCCTATTGTTATCTCGGGCAGTGCGCGCCCCGGTGCTACCGCAGCATCGATTGCCCGGGGTCGCAGTGGTTTTGTTCAGAGACGAACACGTGCCAGCCGAAGCCCAAGGTCGGGAGCACCGAGGCTTTCAATCCGAAGGACTACTCCATCCAATTTGCAGGCAAAGAGATCACTCTCGATCCGGTTCAAGAATCCTACGACTTGCCCCTGTTGATCATGAACTTGATCACGCGCAAGCAAGTCTTTGACAGTCCGAATGCCGTCTTTGGCTATCGGCTTGAGCTCGAATACGAGAGAAAACAGTCCCAGGAGTGCGAGGGCGAATTGGGTGACGACCCTGATTTGCTCGACGAATGTATCATCAGCGCCGATGAAGAATTTCTGACCTTGGCAAGTCCCTTCGGGACTCTCTATGCGGTCGGAGACCCGACTTTGGGCATCAGCGCTAACCCGCTGCAGTACAATGAGCTCACGCCAGGTATCTACTTGGCCAAATTGACGGCCATTTTTTCCAATGGGAACCGCACTAGCGTTCGGATCAAGTTCAAGAAACCCTCACCCAGTGGCGACTATCTGGGGGCCCTTGCTGTCTACACAGATGCAAATCAGAGCCCGCTGGCGCGAACAGGACTCTCAATGCGTCTCTATGTGGACAAGGCTGCGAAGCAGTTGGAGTGGGATGAACTTTTGGCCAACAACAATATCGATACTGAGCGGGCTTTCGAGGATATCACGAGAGGCTACCTAGTTAAGGGTTACTTGCATGGAGGGACGTCAGCGGTCTTCAATCAACCCAAGGCGATCAACAGCGACGATGAAAACGAAATCCCCATTACGGGAATCCTGTCGCCGGAAGCTGGAATCATGCACCTCATCGCCGTGGTGGATTACGGGACTAGCTTTTGTCGGAGTGAGAACGGAAGGTGCGGTGATCCCAAGACGGAAGCCCAAATCAGGAACGCATTTGGAAGGAAGATTCGTCGAACAATCGAGTTTATCGGAAACTTCGATGACCGATTGAATCGCTTTGCGGGAACTTTTCGTGAGAAGTTCTCAGGGCTCGTGCCCTTCGACGTCACCTTGGATGGGGATTTTAGCGTTACTCAAACGGTCCAGGACGATACCCCTGTGGTGATTGGGCCGCTGCAAGCCAGTCGGTCTTCGGTCGGCTTCTTGAGCTCGTCGCAGCTCTACGACGAGGTCGATCAGGAAGTTGACCAGTACTGTGATCCAGAAAGCGTCGCGTATTTCACCTCCGAGGACAAATTTAGGACTTATCTGGATGGCTTCGACGTTGCGATCTCGCCTGTAAATCAAGATTCGACTCGCTTTGACGAATTGTTAGAGGGTGCCTTGGCGGCGGTTGAGGACACCGAGCAAGGCGCTACTGCATCTCTCACTTTGGGCGAGTTTCTGGCCGGACATATCACGCCCTGCGAAACCGATAGAGACACGGATTGTTACGATGTGGACAAGATCCGTTGTGGCCTAGCTCTTTACCGCAAGGCGGTCGTGAGAGGTTGGGTCAAGATGTCGAGCATTGGTGGTGTCGCTAGCGAAGACCCATCGTGCTCTGACTCGTCAGAGTGCCAAATGGGTGAATATTGCGTCGCCGGGCGATGTCGTGCGTCCTGTACGGAATCGGATGGCACCGCGGGCTCCTGCTCCGGCGGCTTTAATTGCGTCGACAACTACAATGAGGAGACAGAGGAGGTTTATTATGCCTGTGTGCCCCAGGGGCTCAACGCAGCACTCTTCTGCGGAGGTGATGGTGTTCCAGGGCGCGATGGTGACACATGTCCGCTCAAGGCTCAGCAGGAACCCACGATTGCCGCTCTACAAGAACACAATCGCTTTTACAAGCAAGCCCGTCAGGCCTTCGCGTTTGGGGCGGGTAGGGCTCAGCGGGAAGCCTTCTTTGCGATGTTTCGAGCGGCCAAGGGAGACCCCCTCGATGAGTCGACAGCTTATGCGTACAAGGGCGCGCGACTACGCGAAGCTCTGGATGAGTACGAAAACATTAGGAAGCTGGTCTTCGATCCGGTCTCGGCTGACATTCACTTCCGCTGGCCGATGAATCACTTTCAAACGAGAGGTTTGTCGTGGATCAACGAGCTGCACGCGATGGTGAGTGATCGCATGACCACCTTGCTCGAGTACGTGGACCACCGGCGTAGAGTTCTCAAGAGTGGGTCCCAAAGGGACCACCTTTTCGCCCAACATGTGATGCATCAAGAATACCTGCAGCAGGTCTACCTGATGGCTTTGCAGAAACATTGGGAGGGGTCGTCCTTTGCCTATGCTGGCAGGGCAGAGGACCTTCTGGCTGTTGGAGAGCAATTGCTGGCTCGGAGCAAAGATTCAAGGAACCCCCTGGGGCTTCACCCGAACCGCATCTATTTCGAAAACTCTGATTTGAATGCCCAGAACTGGCAAAACTTCCGGGCGCGCCTCGCGGGAGAGCTGGACCATCTCAAGACCGACGTGAGCGAAGCTGTGAGCAGTATGCAACAGTCTCTCCGTGATCTATCCACATTCGAGGAAAGTCTGTTGCGCGAACAGCAATCTCTTGAAGCCGAGATCGAAGGCTGGTGTGGGGACGAGACCCCGTTGCCGCAGGAATGTAATCTCAGTCGAGAAGACGTTCAGGTGGAGAGCGCGTGTCTCGGTCAAGACTGCCTCTATCAATACCAGTGTGATGGGCAGAATTGCGAAAGTGTGATTCAGACTTTCGAACACGCAACGTCCAACGTGCAGTGCTCCTTGGGACAGATCAACTACACAATCGACAACTACAAAGGTGGAAGTCGGCCCTGTTTTCGCGGGAGGATAGGCGCCCTCGAGCAGGAGAAGGCGTCGCTCGAGCTGCAGCGAAAGCAGATTGTTAGCAATGTGCAGTCACTCGTTCGTAGAATTGCTCGTCAGGAGCAATACATCGCTGACTCACAAACGAAGAACGAGGCGCTCCTCGACTTCATTAGTAAGAGTCACGACGAGATGGGGCTCGTTGCCGACGGTGTGGCATTGGCCAATCATCTCTATGAGGTGGGGTCACTTGGGGCTTCGATGCTTGAGTGCATCGTAATTGCTGGAGTCGCTGGCGGAACAGACTGCCCTCAAAAAGCCGTGGCAGCTTCCGTAAAAATAGCCGGTGCCGCCACGCGCGAGGCGATGCTCAAGATTCTGCGCGATACGCAGAAACGCCTCACCAAGTCCAAAGAGCTCACTTTGACCGAAGACTCTCAGGATAGGCAGCTTATGGGCATGCGAATGGAGCTCGACAATATGGTGACCGAAGTCGAAAACCACATTGCCAGCTACGAGGCTGTCGCCCAGCAACTCTTCAATGTGAATATTCAGGTTCAAGACGGGGTGTTTCAAGCGCAGCAGTTGGCGAATCGACACACCGAGCGTTTGGTCCAACAAATCGAACACCTGGGCGAGCGACTTTCAGGTGGTGCTTCGGGTGATGTGCTGACGACCAACGCCAAAGTCGCTGCAGCGAATGTGCGCTTTCGTCGGATGTTGCTTGAAGCCTACAAGATGACCCGCGCTTTCGTGCATCGTTTCAACCTAAGTGCCGAGTCAGAGAACTGGTCCAACCGCGTCTACGAGATTGTCACCGTGCAGGATATGGAGAACTTCATTGGCTTCCTCGATGACGTGCAGAAGAACTACTGCGGGGCTGAGGGGTTGGATTGTGACTACATCAACAATGGTGAGGTGTTCGAGTTCTCAGTACAAAAGCAATTGTTTCCCAATTTGAGAGACATCGTTGATCCTGCAACCGGCAACGTCATGACAGTCGGTGAGCAGTTTCACAATCTCATCACCTCATCAGGTTTCGTGAAACGCCGTGCTCGCCCCTATGGGTTGGCTGAGCAGATCGAACTTCCCTTTGCTGTTTGGCTCAATGATAGGGGGGACAGCGGTAGTGCCCCGCAACGGTACCTAGTCGGGCCCGGTGACTGCAACCACATCATTCGGGGCGAAACCGCAGATGGGGGAACCGTGGCGGTCAACGTCATAGGTACCCGCATCCCGAAGTCTCCCGGGGTTAAGTTCGAGTTATGGAGAGGCAACACGGATTACATCCGATCGTGCACGGAGAGGAAGACTGATACCGAGAGCAAGATCAACACGTACATCGTTGGTTGGACTCCCTCGAGCACCTTAGGACAGCTTGATAATCCTCCCTCCTTCATCACCCAATCGGGCGAGTTGTCGTCGTGCATCAACAACCATCTCTTGGCCGACCCGTCGACAGTGGACTCACAAGATGGCTGCTTCCGCTACTTCGCTCGAGACCGCAGTCTGGGTGCGCCCGACTATACGCTCGTGATCCCTCAGCTTGATCGTGATCAAGAGTGGTTGTTGGGTGACGGCTTACCCGCGAATGAGCGGCCCATCATCGAGGATATCGTGATGTACTTCCGCTACAATGATCGCCCCATTACGTCGGCAAATTAATCGGGCGAACTTTCGCGTTTCCGAAGCAGGTTCGACGAGATGAGATTGAAGAAGAGACGACAGATGGGAGGGCTACGAGCGATATTCTCCCTCATCACTCTTCTTTGCATTGCGCTAGGGACGGTGAGTGCGCGGGCGGATCGTCCGGGCGGGGTGACTGCGCAGACTCTCAAATTGCCGACCGGACCGGCGTCGCTCAAAGGTTTGGGCGAATCCTTTGAACCGAATATGTCAACAGGAACGGGAAGCTACTCCGTGCCTGTTCAGCTCCCTCCTGGCTTCGTCGCACCTCAAGTCAGCCTCAATTACACGGGCGGACGGGGTAAAGGTGTCGTAGGCCAGGGGTGGAGCCTGCCCGTTTTGCAGATTTATCGTCAGACGGACAAGGGTGATCCTAAGTTTACGGAAGATGATCGGTTTTCGGTTCAAGGTCCGGGGCTCAATGATGAGCTGGTCTTGGTCAACAAGGAGGAGCGCTACTACCGTCTGAAAAACGAGGGGGCGTACGCGCTCTTTGTTCGAAACGTCGAGGACAACTCGTGGTCGATTCGCTTGCCGAGCGGGCAAACCGCCTACTTAGGACTGAGTCAAAAGTCGCGAGAGAGTAGTGGCGGCAAGGCCTATCGCTGGTTCATCGACAAGCAGAAGGATCGATTTGGCCATGCGACGCAGTATTCCTATTTTCAAGATCGAGGGCGTGTCTATCTGAGTGACATTGGCTACCAGTTGCACACCTCTGTTAACTATAGAAATTTTGTTAGCTTCGTGTACGAGAAGCGACCCGACCGATTCACCGACTATACTTACGGTTCGGCCTGCACGACCCAGCTTCGGCTGAAGAGTATCGTCGTTGAGCATGGTTCTAGGCAGGTCAGAAGCTACGAGCTGAGCTACGAGCGGGGGCTGCTCTTCAGTCTTTTGACGGGAATCAAGATGGAAGGAGAGGATGGCTTGGCCATGCCCGCTCTTAGTTTTGATTACCTGCGAGAGAGCGGAAAAAGCGGGAGTCTGATCTACATGTCCGATTTGCCGCCTCTCGACCCATTGCTGGACGGCTCAGGCGAACTCGATGACGTCAACGGGGATGGGCTTCCCGATCTGATTGTGGCTCGCCACGGGGACTACCGGTACTACGAGAACTATGACGGTCGACGGTTCGACCGACGGCGCAATCTCGAAAACAGTCCGGATCGCGATCTCTTCGAAGACGGTGTCGTCTTTGCGGACATGAATGGGGATGGTTTTCGCGATCTCCTCCATCCTCAAGACGACTACTTTCGCTACTATCCGGGCGGGGATATTCGCGCTGGTGTCTTTTATGGCTACGGCGAGGCTGTCGACGTGCACTCGAGTACTGACGGCTTTTTGTTCACCGGTGCTGCGCTCAAGATGGGTGATCAGAACGGCGATGGTCGCATCGATCTGCTGTGGCAAAAGCCCGGACAGGACGCGCGTATCATCAATGGGAAGGATGACACCCTCTACGAGGAAGAGATCTCTGAGCTGCCCCAGGACATCGATTTTGGTGACTCTCGTGTTCAGTACACCGACTTCAATGGGGATGGCGTCATGGATTTCGTCCGCAAGGAGATCACCTTCAACTCTGGGAACATGCGAGTTTGGTTCGGCCTGGGACGGGGAAAGTACACAGCTGAGCAAAAGGTAAGCAATGTTCCAGCGGGTGACGGGACAGAGTTTTATCTTGAGGACGTCAACAAGGACGGGCAAGTGGACTTGCTCCGGGTTTCAGGTTCTTGGGCGACCTATTATCTCAATCGCGGTGATTTGAGTTTTAGCGGTGCTGTGGGGAGCTTTGAAGGCCTGCCTGCCAGCAGTGAGACGCAGAAGCTTCTGTTCAGCGATATGAACGGCAATGGCAGCCGCGACATTGTGTGGATCACGGCTGATAATCGGCTTGCCTATCTGGATCTGCGCGACGAGCCCAACGCGGGTCTGCTCAGCAAGGTCGACAATGGTATGGGTCTGGTGACGTCGATCGCGTATCGAAGCAGTACTTCCTATATGGTCGAGGCGAAGGAGGAGGGGGAGCCCTGGGTTCATCCTCTTCCCACTCCTGTACCTGTAGTGAGCGAAATGAGCAGCAGCGACAGCCTCGATACAATCGGGCTGCACGCCACCGTGAGTACGACCAGTTACGAGTACCGAGACGGGTACTACGACGGCAAAGAGCGTGAGTTTCGGGGCTTTGCCGAAGCGACGGTGACCAGCTGGGGAGACGAGGCTCACGAGACCCTCGTCACACGTACTAAAATGCACGTGGGGCGGAACCCAATCACTCTAGAGGACGAGGAAGTATTGAAGGGAAAACCCTTCTTCCAGGTTCAAATGGGAAGTGCCGGGGAGATCTTCTCATCGGTAGAAACGCAGTGGGAGCTGCGTCACTTATGCCAAGAGGACATCATTGGCGCTCCCAAACGCATCCTTCCCGACTGCTTGGGCTTTGACCATTTGGACGAGCACAAGGATGAGCTCATCGCTCTTGGAGTCAGCACCGGCGCGCTGACGGCGACCTACGAGAAAACCACCCGTCCCCGCTATACCGCTACCGCCACGAGCTTTGATGCCTGGGGCAATCCCATCGAGAGCATCAATTATGGCGAAGTGGGGTACAATGCGGCTTATCAACCGGGCGAGGGCTTTGATCTATCACAGATCAAACCTACCGTGGGCGACGATGAGCAAGTGACCCTGACGAAGCGGCTTTACGATATGAGCGAATGGCTCATCGGGTTGACGACCGAGAGTGAGCTACAGGACCTCGACGGTGTGAGCTACGGACGAACGCGCACGTATTATGATGGGCTGAGTTTCGGCAAGGCGAGCGCTGGTCTGGTCAGCAAAGTGACGCGCTGGCACGATGATGAGGACCGCTGGATCGTTCAAGAACAGAACGAGTACGACGAGCACGGCAACAAAACGGCGACAGACAATGCCGTCGGAGACCGCGTAGAGCTGCGTTACGACGCTAAAAGCAACATCCTGCCCACGTCAGAACGTGTGCAGATCGGAAGCGGGGATGGGGATGAGGATTGGGTCGAGTTCACCGCCGAGTACGACCGAGCCTACGGCGCTATCGTCAGCAGCGTTGACCCCAACGGCCACAAATGGAGCATGACCCTTGACGGCTTGGGTCGTGTGGTTGAGCTGTACGATCCTGGTGGGGATTTGCCCGTCAGCAAGTTCTCGTACATCTACGGCACTCCCGAGTATCCCGTCAGCATCACCCAAGTCGACCAGCTGGTGGAGCGTGCAGGGCGTTATCACACGAGCTTTTCGTACTCGGACGGTGCCGGACGGACCCGGCAACAGAAGGAAACGGCCGAAGCACCTCATGGTTATATCGCGAGTGCCTGGACCGAACTGAGCGCTCGGGGCAAGCCTGTGCGCGTCTACGATCCTTTCGCGACCAAGACAGCAGGCTTGCAGGAACCCCCTGCCGCTACCCCCGTCACCTTGACCCAGCTGGATGCAATGGGGCGCCCGGTGGAAGTCCAGCGTCCAGCGACCGAGGATCTGCCCGATGGTTCTCGCGTTTTTACCTATTACCTTCCTTTTGAAACGCAGGCCTATACAGAAAAGGAAAGCTCCTTGGGGGAGCTGCAGCACCCCGTCATCACCCGCATGGACGGCTTGGGTCGAGTTCGTGAAGTAGAAAAATACAATGGTGTCCGCGGCGAACTGCAGCGTTTGAAGTGGCAAGTCTTCTACGACACGCGCGGAAGCATTGTAGAATTCGCCGATCCAAAGTGGGATGGCAAAAAGTCCGACCAGCGACATCTACGCCACTACCGTTATGATTCGCTGGGTCGATTGACGACCGTGGACGATCCCAATGCGGGGAGGACGGACTATCTATTCGACGACTTGGGTCGGGTCGTCTTCAAGACCGATCCATTGGGCCAGGTGCAGGAGTGGCACTACGGACGGGCCGGGCGCCTTCTCAGCCACGAGGTAAGGGGTGATGCGCACGGGGCTCCCGACTATGTCCATCAGTATCATTATGATCAAGTAGCTCCGAACAGTCCGCTCAATAGCGCAGGTCAAGCCAATTTGAAGGGAAAGCTCAGTTGGCTCGAGTACCCGACTGGGGAGGAGCACTACAGTTATGATGAGTTGGGGCGAGTTCAGGAGGAAGCCCAACGGCTCTGGGACCCGTCCGTTTCAAGCCTGAGTGATCAATATCGGGACACCTATCACCGCCAGATCAGGTATCGAGCCGATGGGCAGGTCACGCAGAACAAGGCTCCCGGTGGGCTCACTCTCGATTACAACTACAACGAGCGTGGAGCTGTTCAGGGGGTGGTGAGTCGCCTTGAGGAGTATACACGCAATATTCTAGCCGGCGCGACTTACGACCATCGCGGGGCCGTGGTGAAGAGTGATTTTGGCAACGGTGTGCGCAGTTGCAATACTTTCAACGAGAGAGGTGAGCTCACCGGCTTTCGAGCGGGCAAGACAGCCGACATCTCGTGCGGATCGAGCGGACATCCATCGGGGGGATTTCACAACCTACGCTACGTACGCGGCTACGACGGGCTCATCGATTCGATCGAAGACCTGAGCTCGACGGACTCCGGTATCGAGCGTCTAGACGCCGAGTACGAGTACGACGCAATCCAACAATTGATCGGGGTCAAGGATGCACGCGGCGAGACCCGCTATCAGTACGACGAGATCCAGAATCTGGTCGGCCGTGAGATCATCCAGGATATTCAAGATCGCCCTGTCGGACAATTTGGCTACGGCGAGCTGATGAGCAATGGCGAGCAGGCGGGTCCCAATGCCATCACCAGTGCCGAGGGCGAAAGTTATGAGTACGACGCGGCGGGTCAGATGCTGCGCTACAACGGATATGATCTCCGATTTGACGGGGAGGGGCGGCTGGTGGAGGCGAGCAACGCCACGACCGGCGTGCGCCTAGTCCAGTATTATGACGATGCAGGCGAGCGTCGTATCGCCATCGTCGAGCGAGTGGGTCAAGCCCGTGAGGTCCAT
>JBNKYC010000016.1:0-135680 GCA_050300635.1 Polyangiaceae bacterium | reverse complement strand
TCGGCTTCGAAACCGCGCTCGTCCCTCTCTGTCTCCGCACTTTTCTCTTCCCATTTGTGCCGCGACCCTTCCTGAAAACCGAGCCGTCTCTCAACGCTGACAGACCAAGAAGCGCTCAAATTGAAACGGTCGCAGCACTAGGGGGCGCCGCCGCCCCCGCACGGAGTGTAATCAACGTGATTTCGGCTTCTGTGCCCAAACGCACGGGGGGGCCCCAATAACCGGTGCCACAGCTGACGTAGATTTGAGTGCGTTTCTTCTGGGCCCAACCAGAAACCACTGGCTCAATCAGATGAATCACCCAGGACCAAGGCCAAAACTGGCCGCCGTGGGTGTGGCCGGAGAGTTGCAACCCCACGTCGAGCTCGGCTGCTTCCGAAAAGGCGCGAGGCTGGTGGGCCAGCAAGACGACCTCCTCGCCTGTTCGTCGTTGGGCCAGTGCCCGTTTCATGTCGGGTGCGTCACCGTAACGTCCCGCTCGGTAGTCAGTGATCCCGGCCAACAAGAAGCTCTCGCCCTCCTTTTCGATCCGACGTGACTCATTGCGCAGGGTGGGAATACCGATGCGCGCGAGCTCGTTTACCCACTCGTCTACTCCCGAATAGTACTCATGATTGCCGGTGACGAAGACCGTGCCGTACTTGGATCGGAGCTCAGCCAATGGGGCCGTATGCCGTCCCAGATGCTCGACGCTGCCGTCCACTAGATCACCCGTGATGGCCACCAAGTCAGGGGCGAGCTCGTTGCTCCTTCGAACCAGTTCAGAAATGAAGTCCTGACCGATGGTAGGGCCAACGTGGATGTCCGACATTTGGACGATCGTGAATCCGTCGAAAGTCGATGGAAGTCGGTCGAGGGAGATTTCGACCTTTTTCAGAGCAAGGCCTCGCGCTTGGGCCAAACCGACCCCAGTGAGGGTGGTGCCCCCGAGGGCGACTCCACCGGCGACGGCGCGACGAAGGAGTCGGCGCTTAGCGGGATCTACCTGGTTTGTGGTTTCTCCTTGTTTCAGGAGCCGGCGTCCCCATCGGGCGAGCAAGCCGCCCAGATCACTCAGCACAAGTAAGGCGAAGAGACTGCTCAGCAGTCCCATCCAGGTGTAGGTGTACAAGGCGAGGGGGGCGAGCTGTTCTTGAGGAGTGTTGCGAATCAGCGCAAAGGTTGCCGGCACGGCGAGTAGCGGCAAGATCAACAGCCCAGTGGCGAGGTGCTTCAACTTGTTAGGTAGCTCTGCGTCTCGAACCAGTTTCCGCCACAAATAGTAGTTGCTAGCTCCCATCACGCTCAGCATGAGGAGGGAAAAGACGATAATTTGGGTGAGCGGCCGCATAGTCGGTTTCGAAGGTACAGGTCTAGGGGTGGGGGACGCATCCCCAATTGAGGGGGAAGTCGAGCCAATTGAGCAGATAACCGGCCCAGTGGACAACTTGTTCCGTGCCGGGCCCGCTTTCGCGACGGACTGGTGTGGGCTTCAGGAAGTGTGAGGCGGTACTACTAAACACGTCGCTTCCACGGCAGGTTGTCGGTTGGCCTTCTGCCGGAAACAATTGCTGCCGCAACAAAAGCAGTGAAGTCCCCGAGATCTGCACACAAATCCAGGGTCGGGGCTCTCGACGTTCCCCTTTCTGAGCCCTATATGGACACCTCGCCCGAGGAGCCGGGACGACCCTCTCCTTCGGCGCAGCCGGACTTTCCTACTGGAACGATGCTTTTTCTTGATCCAGTAGACGCCCACGACAAGGCGGTGTCCGATTCTCATCCAAGCGTGCGGACCTTAGAGTTAGACTCGTCTCACGCCGACGAAGACCACCCGGAGCAAATACCGTGAGCACTCACCTCCCCGAAGCAACTGATAGAGATCCCCTTGAAACCCGCGAATGGATTGACTCCCTCGAGTCCGTCATCGCTCACGAGGGGCCCGAGCGAGCAAGATACATTCTGAGGCGCGTTCTCGAATCAGCTCGCCTCCATCGTGTCGAGCCCAAAGGCGCTTTGGTTTCTGACTACGTCAACACCATCCCTCTGACCGAGGAGCCTGAGTTTCCCGGCGATCGGGCAATGGAAAAGCGCATTCGCCGCATCATCCGTTGGAACGCGATGGCCATGGTGCAACGCGCCAATACGAACTTCCCCGGCTTGGGAGGACACCTTTCGAGTTACGCATCGAGCGCGAAGTTCTACGAGCTGGGTTTCAACCACTTCTTCCGCGGCCCCGAGGCCGAGGGCGGTGGCGATCTGGTCTTTTATCAAGGTCATGCTGCACCCGGCATGTATTCGCGCAGCTTCCTGGAAGGACGACTTCCGGTTGAGGCCATGGAACGCTTCCGCCGCGAATCTGAAAGAGGGGCAGGACTCTCCAGTTACCCGCATCCGCGCCTAATGCAGAACTACTGGCAGTTTCCCACGGTCAGTATGGGCATCGGCCCGATCAGCGCTATCTATCAGGCCCGCTTCGCCCGCTACCTGCAAAATCGCGGATTCAAGAAGACCGAGAACAGCCATGTTTGGGCCTTCCTCGGCGATGGCGAGTGTGACGAGCCCGAATCGCTGGGCCAGCTCAGCATCGCGGCTCGCGAGAAGCTCGACAACCTGACTTTCGTGATCAACTGCAACTTGCAGCGGCTTGATGGTCCGGTGCGCGGCAACGGCAAGATCGTTCAAGAGCTCGAGGGGATCTTCCGCGGTGCAGGCTGGGAAGTCATCAAAGTCATCTGGGGACCCGAGTGGGACGAAATTCTCGCCAAGGACACGGAGGGCGTTTTGCGGCGTCATCTCAACGCGACCGTGGATGGTCAGTTCCAGCGTTTCACCAACGCACCGGGTGACTACGTTCGCAAGGAGTTCTTCGGCAAAGATCCACGCATGCTAGAGATGGTCAGTCACCTGAGCGATCAGCAAATCGAGGGGCTACGCCGCGGTGGACATAGTGTCAACAAGATGTACGCGGCCTATAAACGCGTGATGGACCTGCGTGGTCAGGGCCGCCCCACGGTGATCTTGGCTCATACCGTCAAAGGCTGGAGCCTCGGCGAAGGCTTCGAAGGCGTGAACGCGACCCATCAGAAGAAGAAGATGGCGCACGATGAACTCAAGACCTTCCGCGACAAGCTCGAGCTTCCCATCAGCGACGAGCAAGTGAAGGAGGCCCCCTTCTACCATCCCGGCATGGACAGCCCCGAGGTTGAGTATGTATTGGAGCGCCGTCGTCAGCTCGGGGGCGCCTTGCCTTCTCGCCGCACGCAAATGCAGGTGCCGGTCGATCTGCCCGAAGAGAAGTTCTACGAGGAGTTTCAGGGCGGAATGGCCAAGGGCGAAGCCTCCACCACGATGGTCTTTTCCCGCCTTCTGGCGAAGCTGATCCGCGACAAGAAGATGGGCAAACGTGTTGTTCCCATCATTCCGGACGAAGCGCGTACTTTCGGCATGGATGCGCTCTTCAGTCAGGTTGGGATCTATGCAGCAGACGGCCAGCTTTATGAGCCCATCGATAAGGGCAAGCTCCTTTATTACAAGGAGTCCAAGAGCGGTCAGGTGCTCGAAGAGGGCATCACCGAGGCCGGAGCGATGGCTTCTTTTTCGGCCGCGGCGATATCGTACTCGGTGTTCAACGAGCCGATGATCCCGTTTTACATCTTCTATTCGATGTTCGGCTTTCAGCGAGTTGGTGACCAGATCTGGGCCGCCGGTGACATGTTGAGCCGCGGCTTCCTCTTGGGGGCCACGGCAGGCCGCACCACCCTCAATGGCGAAGGTTTGCAGCATGAAGATGGCCACAGTCTGCTCAATGCCTTGGCCTTCACTTGCATCAAGGCTTACGACCCTTCTTTCGCCTTCGAACTCGCGGTGATCATCCAAGACGGTATGCGTCGTATGTACACCGAAGAAGAAAACGTCTTCTACTACATTTGCGTTTATAACGAAGACCTAACCATGCCTCCCATGCCGGGTCACAAGAACTGGGCCGAGAAGTGGGGCAAGGAAGAAAGCGCGGAGCTGCTCGAAAAGACCCGCCAGGGCATCATCGACGGTATGTACCTCTATCAGGAAGCCGACGAGAAGAAGGGAAACCACGTTCAGCTCATGGGCTCTGGCCCCATCATGGGTCGAGTCCTCGAAGCGCGTGACATTTTGGCCGACAAGTATGGCGTATCTGCCAACGTGTGGAGCGTGACCAGCTACGGTGAGCTGCGAAACAACGCTCTTGAGTGTGACCGATGGAACCGCCTGCATCCGACCGAAGAGCAGCGTACTCCCAAGGTCACCCAGATCCTCGATGGCGCAGAAGGGCCCTTCGTAGCCGCAAGCGACTATGTCAAAGCTCTTCCCGATCTGCTGCGCGAGTGGATCCCTGGGCGGCTGACTTCTTTGGGAACAGAGGGCTACGGCATGAGCGACACTCGTGAGCAGCTCCGTCGTCACTTCGAGATCGACAAGGAAATGATCGTTGTTGCGACTCTCGATAGTTTGCGCAAAGAGGGCAAGATCGAGGCAAGCGTGGTGGCACAAGCCATCGCCGACCTCGGCGTGGATCCCGACAAACTCGATCCTCTGCACGTCTGAGCTGGGGTCGAGCCCGAACATCCGGTCGAAAACCCTTGAGAAAAGGCCTTTCCCTTCAAAGGGGAGAGGCCTTTTTCATTCGGGGGAGAGGGGGGGCCATCGGGGCTGGCTGCAAGGCGGGTGGGCACGCCGCCGCCCCCCGACGTCAGGGAGCTGCTCGAGGCATGGCGCCGTATCTGGCAAGAGGTTCGAGCGAACGCGTGGATCCGTGGTAGCGTCGCCACCCAGCGGGGTGTCCATGACAGCGAACAAGGTGTCCGAAGAAAAACTGCTCACCTACCGGGGGCGCAAGTACGATCTGAGCCGTTGGATCGCCCGTCACCCAGGAGGGGCGTCTCCGATCGAAGCTTTCTTGGGTACGGACGCGACCGTGCCCATGCATATGTTTCACGACATGCGTAGTCCCACCGTCCAGCGCTGGCTCCCCAAGTTCGACCGCGGGCCCGACGAAGAGCGCCCCTTGAGCGCCTTTGATCGCGACTACCTCGAGCTCGAAGAGCTCTTCTATCAAAAGGGGTGGTTTGAGCCTTCGCTCCCTTGGTACATCATGAAGACAGGACTGCTTTTTGTCTTCCTCGCTCTGGCCCTTGTGCTGTCGAACTTGTGGTTGAAGGGGCTCTTTCTGGGGCTATTTATTCACCAATCTGCCTTCTTGGCTCACGACACCTGTCACAACGCTGCATTTTTCGGGCGATGGCGTGGGCGCATGGAGTGGCTCTTAGGTAGCGTCTGTTTCGGTCTCAATCCCGACAAGTGGACACTCGAGCACAACCTGCATCATTTGATCACCAATCGCCCCCTGCGGGATCCACAGATCAACAATATGCCGGATCTGCTCTACGCTTACCGCGAAGTCGAAGACTTCGAGCGCGAAAAGAGACCGCTTTCGATCATGAACAAGCGCATGATGGGTTACGCGCATCTTTGGTTCGTCCCCGTGATGTTCCTATATGGTCGTATCAATGCGATTCGCGCCGAGGTGAAGAAGGCTCTCAAGACCGGAGCCAAGAGCTATCTCCGGGGACTCGTGATTCACACCCTGATCGTGGGGGCCGTCATCGCTAGCGCGCTGATTCGGTCTGAAGGCATGGCCGCTATCGCGGCTTGCTGCATCATCCCTTTGGTGGCCTTTGCGCTTTCGGGAACCCTCAATATCCAGCTCTTGCTTTCCCATGGACACCGGCCGCGACTGTATCGAGAAGAACAGGAACCCCTGGGAATGAAGATCCAGATTATTTCCAACCAAAACATCACCACCAGCTTTCTGACGGCGTGGTTTCATGGTGGTCTCGACAATCATATCGAGCACCACCTCTTTCCTCGTATGCCGCGACACAACTTGCCCAAGTTGCGTCCCCATGTGAAAGCGCTGTGCGAAAAGCATGGGCTCACCTATCAGACCGATCCCTTCTTCAAGGCTTTGTGGATGTTCCTTGGAGCACTCAAGCAGGCCAGTGCGCCCTTCCGCGACGAACTCGCCGCGCTCCGGAACGGAGGGGATCCGCGAGCATCGACCGGGGGATGAATTGGCTGCTGGGCTCCCAATGGGCCCAGAGAAGCGCCGCGCTTGGTGCTCTCCTGGTGAGTCGGGTGACCGCGGGCCCTTTCTGTTGGATGCACGGGTGATCAGCTAGCCGGGGCGCGCTTTTCTAGAGCTGCCGAAACGACGGAAATTGAGTGGGTCCCGCCCTGGGCACGAACGTTGCTTCTCTCTTTCCGTACTCCCCAGTTTCTCAGTTGGTTTTATGACTCTGTTTCGCCTCTCGAAATCCCAAGGCCTGCTCTCCGTTGCCCTTTTATTCTTCGGTCTGTCCGTGGTCCGCTCCGGTTCGGCTCTGGTCATTCCTTATGAAGTGTACTTCCCTCAGTACGACTTTCCCGCTGATGGCCTGATCGTGGGCCGGCTGAACTGTTACGGCGCCTGCGAAATGGAGGAATTCGTCTTCTATGGTCCTACTGGGGAAGCTCTCAGTGGGACCTTCCTCGATCTCGAAGAGACCCTGGGCGAGGGGTGGTTCGCCTGGCAATCAGGAGAGGAACTACCAGTCGGCTCCTATACAGTTTCCCGTCCGGACAGTTGGTCCACCTCCTTTCAGGTCGAAGAGCCGACGGGGGAGCTTCCCACGATCGATTTCGGTTTACGCCCCTTTCATGCACCTGTTGAACCTGGGGTTTCCTGTGTGGAACCTTCAGCGGATGGCATCTTCTTCGGCTTCTATGTGGAAGAAACAACGAGCGCTCATCTCCACATGACGCCTGGGGGCCTCCATGCCCTGCAATATCAATACGAGCTGGTGGGTGATCAGCTGAGGTCAGAGCGTTTCTTCCAGGGGATTTATTCGTACCCGTTGGGGACAGAAGAACGAGAAGTCTGCTTTCAGGTTTGGGCGACACCGCTTCTCGGTGGAGATGCTGTACAGGTGGCCGAAGGATGTCTCGATACGGCCAGCCTTGGCCCTTTGGGAACGGAGCCGGCCGATGCCGACTATATCGATGCGGCCCTGCGTAAATGCACCGTCCCACCTACCGGATATGAGGCGCGGTGGTGCTCCCTGTTCGAGAGCGGTTGCGATGACCCATCTTACGAGGCGTCCTGTCTCTCGGCTCAACAATCCTGCGGCTTTGCGGAGGGTGAGCCCGGCGCAGGTGAGACGTCGAGCGGAGACAGCGGGGACGCATCGTCTGGCGACCCCGCTTCTGACGAATCGAGCTCTTCGACTGGAGGAGAGCCTGATGAGCTCGCTTACGACGAACCCGGATGCAGTTGCCGGCTTGACGCCGTCGGAAGACCCGCGCACCAATGGTCTTGGCAGTTGGGGGGCGCTTGCGCGGTCGCATTCGTGTTGAGTCGTCGTCGAAGGAAGGCTGGGTGATCCGCCGGCTGTGCCCCACGTCGTCACTTGAGTTCGGGCTGTAGGGCGACGGAAGAAACATTTGCTCATCGACCAAGGTCTTGACCACTGTCCGACTCATGCCAGGGTCGAGGCACTTCGTGAAGACGCCAAAGAAAAGGGGCGCTGCCGCCGCCGATCCTCAAGCAGCTCCGAGTGAGCTTTTGCGCCTCAGTCCCAAGGAGCGCACCCGGTTCCGGGCGGCTCTCCTTCGTTGGTACCAAGAGCATCAAAGAAAGCTTCCGTGGCGTGGGGCCCCGAGCCCTTATGGCGTCTGGGTCAGCGAGGTCATGCTGCAACAGACGAGGGTGGAGGTCGTGCGCGACTATTACAGTCGCTGGATGGAGAAGTTTCCCACCCTTTCCGATCTGGCTCGCTCCAAAGAGGATGAGGTTCTCCACCTTTGGCAGGGGCTTGGCTATTATTCAAGGGCGCGGCGACTTTGGCAGGGCGCAAAATATGTGGAGCAAGAGCTCGGAGGCCAACTGCCGAGCGAGCCCGAAGTTTTGACGAAAATTCCGGGGATCGGCCCTTACTCGGCGGGGGCGATTTCCAGCATCGCATTTGGTCGACCCAGCGCGATCGTGGACGGCAACGTGATTCGCGTGCTCTGTCGCTATTTCGCTTTGCACGGCGATCCCAATCGAAAGCCGCTCAAAGAAACTCTTTGGTCCCTTTCGGGTCAACTCGTGCCGCAGAAGGAACCCGGAGCGTTTAACCAATCTGTTATGGAGTTAGGGGCGACAGTCTGCGTTCCCAGGAGCCCGCTCTGTCACAGTTGCCCTCTTCATCGCAGTTGCCTGGCTTTAAAAAGGGGAGAGGTGCATTTGCTGCCGCAGCTACCCAAACCTAAAGAAAAGACACCCATCACCCTCGCCGTCGTCGTGCTCAGGCGTCCGGCAAGGACGTCGGGTAAATCGGTGCGTTCCAGCGTTCCCCGTCGTTTCGTATATGAGTATGGATTTGTGAAGTTGCCCCCTGAAGCACGCTGGTGGGCTCAGATGGACGTATTACCTTACGGCGAAGTGAAAGAGGGGAGCTCGGTCCTCGATGTGGCGAGGGAAGTAGGGCACAAGTTAGTCCCCCTCGAAGGGGCCCGTTTTAAACAACTAGAAGCGGTTTCCCATACGGTGACTCGATTCGCTCTCAGCTTGGTACCCGTGGTTGTCGAATCTGACGATGCTTTTGGGGCTCGGAGTACACTTTCCTGGGTGGCGGGAGGAGAGGTTTCTCGGCTTGCAGTGCCTTCTGCCTATAAAAAAGTTCTGACTCAAGTCGAGCACTTTGATTTGGAGTCAGGCAAATAGAGCTGTCATCGTGCCCTCATGCGATGCGGGACCAATAAAAATGCGAGCTAGACGGTCAAGATTGTTGAGGAAACCTATCGCCCAGAAAAAGTTTCGCTACAGTCTGAGGGCATGTCGGAACCCCGGCAATTTTCCCTAGCTGCTGTCCGAACGGATGGCTGGTTCGAGCGGATCGGCGAAACGATCGGTAGCTTTCAGGCGCTATGCGATATTTTGGGTCCCCGCTTTTTTGCGTTTGCCATGATTACGGGCGCTCGCATTACGGCGCTCACGGTTGATCGGCGCGTGCCTGACAATACTATGGTGGATTTCACCGTAGGCGAAGAAGAGGAGGACAACGATGTTCAGCGGGTCCCTCTTTCCGAGTTTCGTAAGCGACTCGTGGCCGCCTTGGTGAAAGACGAGCCCCTGGCTCCCGCTCCCGAAAGAGACACGGACGTGGAGGGGATCCAGCAGCATGTGGGCGTGAGATATCTCCTTCTCGCCCCCTTGTTCGGTTACGTGCTTGAGACGCTGCATGTCGATGGTGATGACTCGAGGGTAGAGCTCGTTCACGACGGCGTTGAGGAAACCTACCAACTTTCGGCTCTACGGGCCCGTTTGAGGACTCTTGTTCGTCAGGAGCACGAGCGTGTTGCCCGGGGCCAGGGCGATGGCGCTATTGACTTGGGCAAGGTTTCAGAGGCCGAAGATGCCGCGGCGGCAGGTGATCATCGACGTGTTGCTGAGCTTCTTGGC
This sequence comes from Polyangiaceae bacterium, assembly GCA_050300635.1. Lineage (GTDB taxonomy): Bacteria > Myxococcota_A > Polyangia > Polyangiales > Polyangiaceae > NIC37A-2. Next base: position 126,184 of record JBNKYC010000016.1, on the reverse strand, counting down.
GCATGGCCGGCTCCCTTGGCTATCTTCCTTCGTACGCCCGAAGGTCAGGCGTTGGGCCAAGAGGCCCGAGAAACTGTCGCGCGGGGACTGTCTTTGTTGGGCTCCGCTTGTGTGGAGTTTGAGGACTTCGAAAAGGCGGAAGAAATTCTTCGTCTAGCGGTGCAGTATGCGGGGGATGGCCCCAGCGCTGGGGATGTCTATTTCCGACTCGGTCTTGCGCTTTTGGTTCATGGTCGCTCCGGTGAGGCCATTGGACCATTGCGTCGAGCCGTGGCACTTCAGGCGACGGATCACGGGCTTTGGCCGGCTCTCGGTCGAGCTTTTTTGGAGCGAGAACGCAACCTTGCAGCCTTGGCGGTGACTCTGGCGGCGGCTCGGCGTGGCGTTTCGGATGAGTTGATGGCTCCGATCCGACAGCAGGCCAGCGAGCGTATAGGAGATTCCTGGACGCAGTGGCTCACTTTTCTCGACGAAACTGAGGCGACCGGCGTGGCGAACGTTCCGGACGCCCCCTCGGCCTGACCCCATCGACCTGCTAGGATCCCCCTAGGGTCGATCAGCAGAACTGCGCGGATTGACAGGACTTCTGAGGCCGGGTTACACCGGCGCGGGCCTCTAGGACAGCCATGTTTCAAACCTATCTTCCCCTCCTCATTTTATTCGTCGTCGCCTTTGCGATCGGTTCGGCGAAGTTCTTCTTGGGTCACTTTCTTGGGCGAACGCCGCCCAATGCGGAGCAAGATGCGCCATTCGAGTGCGGAAACGATTCGACTGGCGCCAGTGGCCTGAAGCTCGACGTGAAGTTTTATCTCACGGCGATTCTTTTCGTGGTCTTCGATATCGAGGTTGTCTTCATCTACCCCTGGGCAGCTCTGTTCAAGGGATTGGGTTGGACCGGCTTCGCTACGATGTCCGCATTCATCACGGCCTTGGCAGTGGCATTGGCCTACTGCTGGAAGAAGGGAGCTCTAGAATGGGAGAGCTAACAAAAGACACCAATCAGGTTGTGCTCGAAGCCGGTGAAGGCGCTGAATTCGCGACAACTCGCCTCAAGGACGTTTTGAGTTGGGCTCAAAAGTACTCGCTCTTCATGTGTCCGTTCGTAACGGCATGCTGCGGTATGGAGTTCATGAGCGTTTCGGGGCCGCGCTTCGACCACTCGCGTTTCGGCGCAGAGGCACCCCGTTTTTCCCCTCGGCAAAGCGACTTGCTTTGGGTGGTGGGCACAATCACTCAGCGCCAGGCGCCTGTGCTCAAGCGCATCTACGAACAAATGATGGAGCCCAAATACGTGCTGGCTTTTGGTACCTGCGCGTCTTCCGGTGGCTTTTATGACAACTACGCCTGTGTTGCTGGCGCCGACAAGATCATCCCTGTGGATGTCTACGTGCCAGGATGTCCTCCCCGTCCTGAAGGCGTCCTCGATGGCTTGATGTTGCTGCAGGACAAGATTCAGCGGGGTGATCGTTCGCCTGGCATCGTCAAGCCGCGTCGTGACCCGGCGACTAATCAAGAGATGGGCGTGGTTTCTCTTCGTCGCAACCGTGACGCCGCACCCTAAGGTGCCTCTCTTCTCCTACCCACTACCTTCGACATTGAGCTGCACCGCGTCTCGTTCGCGTGCGAGCTCGCCTCTAACCTCCACCCAAAGCAGATAAAATGGCTCAGGCTCTTGTTGAACTTGTACGTTCGAACTTCGGCGATGCCGTACTTTCGACTCATGCCCAGCACGGCGATGAGACGATTATGGTCAAGGCGGACAACTGGTTTTTGATTCACCAGTTTTTGCGTGAGGATGCTCGCTGTGACGTCGATATGCTCGTTGACCTGACCGTGGTCGATTTTCCTGACCGCGAGCCCAGGTTCGAGATCGTCACTCATCTGCTCTCGCTGTCCAAGGGGCACCGCTTGCGTCTCAAGACGGCCGTTGGCGACGAGGACGGAGACGATGCTGTTGTCGCTTCGCTCACCGCGATTTGGGCCAGCGCCAATTGGATGGAGCGCGAGGCCTACGACATGTTCGGCGTGACCTTCTCTGGTCATCCCGATCTGCGTCGCATTCTCCTGTACCCCGAGTTCGAGGGGTTCCCGCTCCGCAAGGACTACCCCGCCGACAAGATCCAACCGCTCGTGCCCTTCCGCGAAGTCGACAACAACGAAAAACTCGCTCCCTTTGGCAAGAACGAAGGCATGTCTTTCGGTCGCCAAACGCACAATTGGGAAGCAGCCGCTGGAGACGACGACTGAGCCGTTTTGGTTTGAGTTGGCCACAAACCGAGTACAACCGCCACGCAGCGCTGACAGTCAGTTGAAAGAATAAACGATGGAACCTTTGGACGTAGAACTCGACGAAACAGAAGTTGAACTTCCGACCGAGCCCATGCTCGTCAACGTCGGTCCAGCCCACCCGGCGATGCACGGGACGGTGCGTTGTGTGATGGAGCTGAGCGGCGAGTCGATTCGTCGAGTGGATGTGCAGGTGGGCTATCTGCACCGCGGCTTCGAAAAAATGTGCGAGCGCGGCACGTGGGGTCAAGTGTTCCCTTACGTCGACCGCTGTAACTACGTATCCCCGATGCTGAACAACGTGGGCTTTTCGCTGGCTTGTGAGAAAATGCTCGGGATCGAGGTGCCAGAACGTTGTCAGTGGTACCGCATGGCCCTCGGCGAGCTCGCGCGCATTTCGGATCATCTGACTTGCGACGGCGCCATGGCCATGGAGCTGGGGGCTTTCACTCCCTTCCTTTGGATGGTGAAGGGCCGCGACATGATCTGGGACCTCATGGAAGAGGAAACCGGTGCTCGCATGACCCATAGCTTTGGTCGTGTGGGCGGGATGGCGAAGCCTCCCACCGATAACTTCAAAGAACACGCTCTCGCCGTGGTCGACCAGGTCGAACACATCGTCGATGAAGTCCAAAAGTTGCTCTACGGTAACCGCATCTTCCTCGATCGCCTCGAAGGCGTGGGCGTGATCAGCCAGGCTGACGCTGTTTCTTTGGGTTGGACGGGACCCTGCCTGCGCGCTTCTGGCGTACCCTATGACGTGCGTCGGGCTCATCCCTATATGAAGTATGCCGAAGTCGAGTTCGACGTGCCCGTCGGGCAAAACTCGGACTGTCTTGACCGCTTTATGGTCCGCATCGAAGAAATCCGCGAGTCGTCGAAGATCGTTCGACAGTGTGTCGAGCGTATGGCCGACAGCGGGTCAGTGAACGTAGACGATCCGCGCGTTGTGCTTCCCGAAAAGGACGATGTCTATGGGACGATCGAGGCCACCATTCAGCATTTCAAGATCGTGATGGAGGGACTGAAGCTCCCCGCTGGAGAAGTCTACTCCTACACCGAAGGAGGCAACGGTGAGCTCGGGTTCTATCTGGTGAGCGACGGAAGCGGGACGCCGTATCGTGTCCGAATTCGTCCTCCCAGCTTTTTGGCGACAGCAGGTCTTGAGCACGTCATTACGGATCAGATGGTAGCTGACGTGGTGCCCTGCTTCGGCTCCCTGAACATGATTGGTGGCGAGTGCGACCGCTGAGTGGCCGCAAAGAAAGAATTCGTTGAACTGCAGAGTTGATTCAGCAGCTAAGCAGACAAGTAAGGACACTGAGGAAAACATGCCCACGTTTAGTCTCGACGGTCGAGAGATCGAGTTTCAGCCTGGCGACACGGTTATCGCCGCAGCGCATCGTAGCGGGATCGATATTCCCCACTATTGTTGGCATCCTGGTTTGAGTGTGGCGGCCAACTGTCGCATGTGTTTGGTCGAGGTGGCGCCTCCACCCGGGCGGGCTGCGATGATGCTCGACGTTCTTCGTTATGATGAGACAAAGGGCGACTACGTTCCTTCCAAGAAGCCCAAGTTGCAGCCTGCTTGTCAGCTGCCGGTCGCCGAAGGCATGGACATTTTGAGCCAAACCTCCGAACACGTGAAAGAGGCGCGCTCGGCCGTCCAGGAAATGCTCCTGCTCAACCACCCTGTCGATTGTCCCATCTGCGATCAGGCCGGCGAATGTCGGCTTCAGGACTACTGGCTCGAGCACAACGGCAAGCAGAAACGCATGAAGGATGAGATCATCCACATGCCCAAGGCCGTGGATTTCGGTCCGACCATCGTTTACGACGCCGAGCGCTGCATCGTCTGTACCCGCTGTGTGCGTTTCTGCGAAGAAGTGGTCGGCGATCCAGTGCTCGATAAGCGCGAGAGAGGCAATCTCGGCGAGATCGTTCTCGCTCCGGGTCGTCAACTCGACCACGCCTACACGCTGATGACTGAGCACGTCTGTCCAGTCGGGGCTTTGACGGCAAAGGACTTCCGTTTCAAGGCTCGGGTCTGGTTTTTGCGCTCGGTGCCCTCGGTTTGTCAGGGATGCGCGACGGGTTGCAATGCCTACACCGATTTCGACCCCCGCAACCAAACGGTGTTTCGCCATCGTCCTCGCGAGAACGCGGAGGTGAACAAGTTCTGGATGTGCGATGAGGGCGTGCTCGACTATCAGCGGGTCCACAAAGATCGCCTGGGTCGGGCCGCGATCGGTGCTGACACCGCCTCAGTGCAGGATGCAGTGGCCGCCGCCGCAAACGAGCTTAAAGGTTTTGGTGAAGCCTCAGCCGTGTTGCTCAGTGCTCAGCATTCCTGCGAAGACAATCTGGCAGTACTTGAGGTGGCCAAATCCCTGGGTATCGATAAATTTTACCTCACTGGTCGTCCGACTGGGGAGGGCGATGCGATCCTTCGGGATGCGGACAAGAACCCCAATCGAGCCGGTGTGAAGTTAGTCTTGGGCGGTGCGACGGCCGGTAGCGCAGAGCAGCTGATGGCGGATATCCAAGCTGGCACGGTCAAACAGCTCCTTGCCCTCGGTTCACAAGTCGAAACCGACGCGCTTGCTACTGCCCTTTCCCAGCTCGGATCTTTGGTCGCTCTTTCGACTCACGAAGGTCCCATTGAGGCTGCGGCCAAGGTCACTCTTCCAGCGTCGAGCTGGGCCGAGGCCTCGGGCACCTTTGTCGGGCGCAGCGGTCACGTCCAGGTGAGCGAAAAAGCTGTCAACCCCCAGGGCGCTTCCCAACCGGCATGGAAGCTGGCCATCGCGCTCGCTTCGGCCCTTGGCAAGACCTTGCCTTTCAAGAAGGGCAAGGAAGTGAAAGCGGCTGTCGGCGACTCCATGAGTACGAGCTCGAATTCTACCGGAGCACAAGCATGAGTGACTTTTTAACGAGTAGTGAATTTTTGGTTCCGCTCATCGGCGGCCTCAAGGGCTTTGCTGTCTGCATGTTCGCTTTGAATGTGGGCGTCATCCTCACTTGGGTCGAACGACGCATGCGCGGCATGATTCAAGATTGCATCGGCCCCAATCGTGCCGCTATTCCTATGCCGGGCAAGGTGGCGGCCGTCGGTCTGGCAGCTGGTCCAGGAATGACCGCTGCTGCAGCTGTCTTGGGCCTCGCGGCTTTGGTGCACGTGCAGGAGCTCGACAAGGGCGGATTCGGCGCGGTCTTTCTTCAGGCCGGGATCTTCATGTTGTGGGTCACCCTGGCCGCCATCAGTCGTGCTGTTCACCGCGATGGAGCGAAGAACGCCGTTGAGGAGTTCGTGGCTGGCTTTGGTCCCCCCCGCGGCATCGCCATGACGGGCGTCATTGCGCACCTTTTGTTTCTTGCCATCGGTCTGTACATGACCACGGCATCGGCCACGGCGGAGTCCTTCGTTCAGGGGCGCTTTTGGGGTGGGACCGCATTGCTAGCTGGCATGATGGCCCTGAGTTCGGCCCACGTTGCTGCCCAATATTGGGGACAAGATCAGGTGCGCCTCCGGGTGCTCGGACTTTTGCATCCTGCGGCGGACGGTTTGAAGACAGCATTCAAGGCGGATTTCATTCCGCCCAACGGCGATCGGCTTCTTTATAATCTGGCACCGTGGATCACTCTGCTTCCGTCTCTCGTTCTTCTGGCGGTAGTGCCTTTTGGACCAACCATGTGTTTCGAGGCGACCGAGAGTGGCCTTCCCAATCTCATGGGTTTCACCGGCGTTGAGTCAGTGGGGCAGCGTTGCGGTGAGGCGATTCTTTCTCTTCAAGTCGCCGATCTCAACGTTGGGATCCTCTACTTCTTTGCCATGGCCGGTACTGGCATCGTCGGGGCGGCTCTTGCAGGTTGGGCCAGCGACAACAAGTTTTCGTTGCTAGGTGGCATGCGTGCCGCGAGCCAGATGGTGTCTTACGAAGTGACGCTCGGGCTGACCGTTGTTGGGGCGCTGATGGTCTACGGCACGGTACGCATCGATGAGATGGTACTTTGGCAGGCTGAAAACGCTTGGGGTATCTTTGTGCAACCCTTGGCATTCTTCCTCTTCATCGCTGCGGCCATTGCCGAAACCAAGCGAGTGCCTTTTGACCTTCCAGAAGGCGAAAGCGAGATCGTCGCCGGCTACTTTACCGAGTACGCGGGGATGAAGTTCGCGATGTTTTTCTTTTCGGAGTTCATCGCTGTTGTTTCGTCCAGCACATTGATGGCGGCCCTCTTCTTTGGCGGTTGGCACCTTCCCTTTGTGACGGCGAGTGGCATCGAAGTCGCGTGGGGCGAGACGGTCTACTACTCAGCGGCCCTGCCGGGGCAGCTCTTGGTTGTGATCGGTGTGCTCGGTTTTGTCGGCAAGATCATCGCGCTCTGCCTTTTGCAGGTGATCATTCGTTGGACGCTACCGCGCTTCCGTTACGATCAGCTCATGCGCCTGGGTTGGCGCAAGCTGCTGCCGGCTTCGCTCTTCAACGTTATGGCCACGGCGATGGTTATGTTGGCGATCGATTCTGCCTCAGCGCAGGTCCAGCAGGCTGTGGAGCAACTGGGTCAATTGACGATGATTCTCATCGCTGTGGGTGGCTTGGCCGCCGGAGTAGGCTTGGTGATCTTCCTTTTCGTTCCAAACCAGAAGCAACGCCTAGTGGTCAGCAGTGCAGCACGTTTCGCTGAAATGATGGGTGGCACCCGTGAAGCCAGAATGGAAGCCTAATGTCTGATTCGACTCCTTCTCCCGTGAAGTACACCGCGAGCCTGGGGCCCCATCAGGTCAAAGGGCGCGTCGTCCAGCCCCCCTCCCGTAACGCTGCAGTGCAGGGCTACGTGCCCGAAATCGTCAAGGGTTTAGGCAAGACGATCGGCTATGCCCTGCGCAACACCAAAGACATGGTTTTGGGAACGCGCAACGATCCCGTTTTGGAGGGGATTTCCGACGGTATCAATACCATCAGCTACCCCGAGCAGAAGCGCCCCTATCCGGAACGTTTTCGCGGGGTGCATCGCTTGACCCAGCGTGAGGATGGCTCGCCTCGTTGTGTTGCCTGTCTCTGCTGCTCGACGGCTTGCCCGGCCCAGTGCATTCATATCGAGGCGGCTGATTATGCTGGCGACCAAAAGCGTGAGGGCTACGAGAAGTATCCCAAACGATTCGTAATTGATGAGCTGCGCTGTATTTTCTGCGGCTACTGCGTCGAAGCCTGCCCCTGCGACGCAATCCGCATGGACACCGGTATTCATCCCTCGCCCTACGATTCTCGCGATCAGTTTCTCTACGAAAAGGATTTGCTGCTCTCGGTACCTGGACGCGCAGGCGATCACGAAACGCAAAACAAGCGACCCGAGCGCGGCGACAAGGGGTATCCCGGCGTCACTCGCGACCAAGGGCACTGAGTCCCGCGCGGCTTTGAAGCGCCCTAGCTCTTCGAACTCGAAGAGCCAACCAGGAAGTCTCGCCTCCCGTCTGGGAGGGCGAGGCTTTTTTCTCAATGGCCGTCGAATCCGATTGAAGGCCATTGAGAAAGCAGGTGTCTCGGCAGGAGCACTGCCCTAGGCTGCAAAGATGAAGGCGGGATTGCGTATTCGGCTCTACGCTTATTCGCTCGTGGATGAGCTGGGGCCCATCAACGCCGTTTATCCCCTTTGGTTTGCCGCACAAGGCTTGTCCCTGGCTGATATATCGCTCGTCTACGTGGTGTGGGCCGCGACGGTGCTTGTCCTGGAAGTGCCCACCGGCGCCTTGGCAGATCGCGTCGATCGACGGATCTTGGTTGCGATCGCCCTCTTGCTGCGCGCCGTGGGGATTGGCTCCTGGCTCGTCTTTCCTCACTTTTGGGGCATTTGCTTTGGTGCGGTGTTGTTTGCCGCTCATGAGGCGTTGTGTAGTGGCTCTTTCGAAGCGTTGGTTTATGACGAGCTGAGCGCGGCCGGGCGCGAGGACGAATATGCCCAGGTGAGCGCCAGAATGGGGCAGTTCAACTACATTGGCATTGCCACGGCGACTGGCAGTGCTGCGCTCCTTCTTTCTTGGGGCGTCGGACTGAACGTTCTCGGCTGGCTCACGATCCTTTCACATCTACCGCCCCTGATCATCGTTCTTTCTTTGCCTCACTCTCGACCTTCGGAACTCGAAGGGCTGAGCTTCAGCTCTTGGTGGAACACATTGCGGGAAGGTGTGCGTCTCGTCTCTCGAGAAACAAGGATCGCCCGCTTGGTCGTCCTGGGATGTCTACTTGAAGGTTTGTTTATTTTGGACGAGTACGTCCACCTGCTCGGTGTGCAGCGGGGGGCAAAGGAGGAGTGGATCCCTTGGCTCGTGGGGGCTATGTGGCTGGGGCTGCTCGCTGGGGGAGAGCTTTCGGCGCGCCGCCCAGGCCTATCGAGTCGTCGTCTGGGGGGACTTTTGGCTGGCGGAATCTTGTTGGGTGGGCTCGGGCTCGTCTCGGGAACTATCGGGGGGATCGCCGCTCTCGCCCTGACTTATGCCGCGCTCAACGCGTCTTGGATTCGAGCTGATGCGCGACTACAGGCGAGCCTTGAGGAGGGCACTCGCGCGACGGCCACCAGCGTTCGCTCGTTGTCTTCGTCGTTTGTTTCGATGATCGGACTTGGTCTGGTGGGTCTAGTCTCGATCGGTGACGATCCGACGCGCGGCGTCGTACTTTTGCTTCTTCCGTTGTTGCTTGCCGCGTGGTTGATGAAAGCTTGGGCCGACTGAGCGAGGTTTCGGTACGGAAGTAGCTCGGGCGAGAACAGTACCGACTTAGTCGTAAAAGCGCATGGATAGATAGAGGGTGGTTGGTGTCTCGCCATATTCACTGCGTAGCAGTCGATAGGGCCCCACATTTTGACCGCCCTTGCCCCAAGGGATGAAGCCGCTCAGATCAATCGAGAACACATCAGAAGCGTCGTAGCCGGCGCCAGCGGCGAATAGGCCAGAGCCATCCTGCCCGGAAACCACTGCGTAGCCGTAGGTGCGGATAAACTCGCTGATCGTCAAATTCGCGCTGGCCGCCCACTCGTGTTGACCGACCGTCTGAAAGTCACCTCGCTGGAGACGTCGAACGAAATCGAGGTCTAAAAAGATCTGCTGTTCGTCCTCGATGTCTTTGAGCCCGAATCCATTGAAGTGATACTCGCCGAGCAAGATCAGACCCGAGAGGAAATCAAAAGAGTAGCTTCCCCCCAGGGTGGCTTTGAGCGCCGTCGTCTCGCCCACCTGGGCGTGGGACAGACCGTTTCCGTCTGTGACGAAGGCGCCCAACTCCGCGTGAAACTCGGCATCGAGAAGTGCCCAGGAGGACGCAGTCGCAAGCATCCAGTCTTCGCTGCGTTTTCCGCCCAAAACGAGGAGGTCCGCGGCGCCCCAATTGTAGGTAGTGCGCGCCAAAAAAGCGCCTTGTTCGAAGTCGTGTTCGGCGGCTTCAGTGAACCCGACAGACCAGTCGGGCGTGAGTTGCCATTCGATGTCGAAGGCGTCGATCCCTGACTTCCATTCTTGGTCCACTTGGAAGGTTCCGAAGGGCGCTAGCACGTCCACGACGCTGAAGAAGTTGGAGCGACCGAAGCCAATCGCTTGCCTTCCAAGCACGGCACGCCCCCAATCTCCACGAATGGTGAGAGCAGCCCGATCGAGGGCGTGGCGCCACGAAAAGTGGGATTCATCGGCCAAGGCTGCTGAAATGGGTTGGACTTGGTAGGGGAGAGCTGCGTATTGCGGCAAGAGAGCCTGGGACCCGGATAGCGGCTCGGAGGAGATGAGAGCGCGCTGCTCATAGGCCACACTGAAGCCGAAGTTCTCGCCAAAGCTGCTCTGTAGGGTCATCCGACCTCGCCAGAAGTTGCTTGCCGTGGTCGCCTCCGAGTTTTCGACGGGGTTTGCGATGAGGACGGCGGATTTGAGCGCCGAATCGAGTCCGACCGCATCCATCCCGTCTTCAGAGCTCCAGAGTTCGCGTGCTTGGGCGCAGGGGGCCCAAAGCAGTACTGGCAAACAAAGAAGCCGTGCCGTCGTGCGTGCCGTCCATTTTCTGCCAGAGCGGAGTCTGCTGCGCCTCGGCGGTTCAAGCCAGTTCGAGATCGGTGACATGATCCTGCCCATGCTCCTTCTGCTCATCGCGCAGCACGACTCCGTCCTCCAAGGTGATCACTCGTTTGGCGTGGCGCATCACCCTGGGATCATGGGTGGCAAAGAGGAAGGTCATGCCGTAGTTGCGGTGCAATTCGTGCATGAGATCCATCAATGATTCGGCATTTTTACTGTCGAGATTGGCAGTTGGCTCGTCTGCCAGAATCAATTGGGGTTGGGAGGCGATCGCTCGCGCGACGGCGACTCTTTGTTGTTGTCCGCCGCTGAGTTGGTCGGGGCGGCGGTTGGCTTCCGCGCTCAATCCCAAGTCGTGGAGGATTTTCTGAGAGCGTTCCCGACGTTGTTTCGCATCGACTCCCTGCAGCTCCAGTACGAACTCTACGTTTTCTCTGGCGGTGAGCACGGGGACAAGATTGTAGGCCTGAAAGACGAAGCCGATTTCATGAAGACGAAGTTCCGAGCGCTGGGCGGAGCTCAGCTCGGATAGATCACGACCGAGCACCTGGAGCTTCCCTGAGGTGGGGGTGTCGAGGGCCCCCAACTGGTTGAGCAAGGTTGTCTTGCCGCTGCCGCTCGGACCAACGAGGGCGATGAACTCTCCCTCTTTGACCGCCAGGTTTACGCCCCTCAGGGCTTTGACTTGGGTTTCGCCCTCGCCAAAAACGCGCGTCACGTTGCGAGCGAAAATGAGAAGGGGCAACTCTGGTGTGGGGTCGGCGTGGCTCATAGAAAGTGGCAATGGTGGGTGAGATAACGACGGTTTAGTTTCGGGAGCGGAGGGTGGAGGCCGGATCGAGACGGAGCGACCAGATGACGGGATAGACGGCGCCTAAAAGTGCAGCGAAGAGCGAAAGAGAGAAGGCGAAGATGAGTACCCACGGTCCCGCGTCGGCTCGCATGATCGGATCCATCAATATCCCACCCATGGCCATGCCCTCATTGCCCATCATCTTGGTGATATCGATGCCCACCTGGCTGAGGTACCAAAGGGGGCCCGCTCCAAGAAGTAGCGAAAGGACCCCACCTCCGATGCCCAAGATCCCAGCTTCGGTGAAGACGAGCCGCCACAAGGTGGTGCGCCGCATTCCCAAGGCGAGCAATACGCTGAACTCGCGTCCTCTTTGTAGAACGCCGGTGAGTTGGGCGCTGGTGATCCCCAAGATGACAAGGAGGCTCACGACGAAGACCATGAGATCGCCAAACGCTTCGTCTGACTTTTGACCTGCGACCAGGGCGGGATTCACCTCGGTCCAGGTGAGGACGTCCGGTGAAGACTTCGGGATGCGTTCTTGGACCAGGGCGCGGAGGGGCGCACGAGTGACCTCGAGTTTGAGGGGATCTTCAACCAAGAGTGCAAGCCGGCTGACCCCCGGACGGCCGCTCAACTCGATCGCCGTTGCGAGGGGGACGTGCGCGATCGTCGCGTCCATGGTCTTACTCCCGGAGTGAATGATGCCCAAAACGACCAGCAGCGCTGAGTTCATATCGCCGTCCGGTTTGACCGCAGTCACCACGAGCTCGTCGCCGAGCTCGACCTCGAGCCGTGCGGCAAGTTCGGACCCGAGAACGATGGCGTTCTTATCCCCGTCATCGAGGTAGCGACCGCTTTCTACCCCAGAGAGCAGCCTGCGGATCTTCGTCTCTTCGCTGGGTACTACACCTAACAGGCCGACTCCTTGGATCTTGGTACCCATGCCAAGTAGGGCTTCCAGCTCGACTTGAGGCGCCACCGTCGTGACCTCGGGGCGAGCGCGCAGTGCCTGAGCCACGCCATCGTAGGCCGCGACCCGCAGGCGCCGGTCGCGGGTTTCGTTCCACTGGTGGGGAACCACCTGAAGGTAGCCTTGCCCGCTCATGGCCGTCGAAGTGGCGATCATGTGCGATTCGCCCCGCATCCAGGCTAGGGTGAGAAGCGCAATCATGCCGCCCAAGCCCAAACCGAGGAGAGAGACGATGGTTCGAGTTCGCGTTCGCCAAAGCGAGGCTAGGGCGTAGTTGAGTGAAACGTTCATCGTCGCATCGCCTCAGTGGGCTGCAGACGCAGCACCAGTTGAATGGGCCAAAGTACGGCCAAAAAACAGGTGATCCCCATAGCGACCAGACTTTGGACGAGTACGTCGGGACGCATGCGAGAGTAGACCGTCATATTGAAGCTGACACCTTGAAAGCTGAGGTCTCCGATTTCTTCGCTACTACCTGCAAGGTCAGCCATACTGACACCCACTTCTCCCAGCCAACTGGTCGTTGTCGAGCCCAGCACCGTTCCGAGGAGAAGTCCCAGGGCTCCGAGCCAGATAGTTTCTAAAATGAGCATCCACGCAACGCGGTTTGGAGTGGCTCCTAAAGCCAGAAGTACCCCCATTTCCCGTGTTCTTTCGAAGGCACTCATCACCATCGTATTCGCGATCCCAGCGGCAGCGGCGATAAAAACAAAGCCGAGGATGAGCCAGGTGAAGGAGTCCATCATTTCTGTCATCTGAAGCAACTCGGGGGCACCCTTTTGCCAGGGTAGAACCTCTGTCTTTTTGAAGGCGGCGATCTCTTGCACTTGCTTTGCGAGCTCTTCTGCTGCATCAGGGCTCTTGCCTCGGATCGTAAGCTCATGGACTCGGTCGCCGAGCGCATAGATCTCTTGGGCAGCATCGAGTTGGATGAGGATGCCCTGAGCGTTGATGAGTTCAACCGTGGATGAAACTATGCCTCTGATGGTGATCAGATCGGCGGCCATGGCACCATCGGCGGTCTGACCCATCAGGGCGAGCTCGTCTCCGACCTTCAAACCCTGACGTCGCGCGAGAGCCGCACCCACGATTGCACTCTTCTTGAGCTCTGTCCCCTCAGCATCAGATCGAGGTTTGGTTCCCGGTTGTGACTTCAGTCCCAGAGTGCCGCTTTCTGTTTGGGCTCCGGCCGGATCGAGAAACCCGCCGGCCAGGGCTTCGGCTTCGGGGTCGACGCCGATGACGACGGACACGAAACCGACCTCCGATTTGGCGGCGAGCGATGGGGCGTAGACCCGTGGAAAGACCGTGGTGACGTCGGCGTGTTCTTGGAGCAGCCGGATCTTGTCTTCGGCTCGCGTGAGCAGAAGGTCCATAGAGCGTTTTTCTGTGAATTCGGGGGCGTGCACCTGCACGTGACCGAGCAATGGTCCCGTCATGATGTTGCGCATCACATCATTGTAGCCAGCCATGAATCCGTCGACGACGAGGACGAAGAACTGAGCGATAGCGATGGAGGCCAAGGCCAAGGCTGTCCGTTTCTTGTTTCGTCCCAGGTTGCGGAAGGCGAGGCGGGCGACCGTGTGAAGGGCGGAGAACCATGAGGCGCCTCGGCGGGGCGGCGCTGATGGTGACCTCAGCTGCGGTAGGGGGGTCATCGTGCGTTCTTCAAGCGAGTCAGTGAGAAGGTACTGTCAGGTACTTTTGCGTCGAACTTGATCTCGAGATACCGCATGACAGTGGATTGCCCCTTCTTGTCGGCCGGGACGATTCGCATGACCGAGGGGATCCGCCGGCCTCCCATTGTCTTGACCTCTTCGAAGTACATGGTGCGCGCTAACCGCATTTTCCGATCGAAGTACTTTGCTTCGACCGGAAGCGTTCCGTCCCGGGTGACTGTCATTTCGATGCGTTTCCACAAACCGACCTTTCCGGCCTTGGCGTCCAGGTTGAGCACCCAACCATCGTGGTCCTTTGATGGTCCAGCCCAAGTTGCGTTGAAGTCGTCTTGGTAGGACGCGTCTTTGACTAGGTCGTCGTTCGTGAAATCACTGCCCATCCACGAACCCAACATCATGCTGGGAGGAATGCGAATGGTGCGAGAAATCTTGGGAAGGTAGTTCCACAGGTTCTTTTCCACCTTGAGGGTTGCAGTCCCCTTGTCTCGTTGAGGACTCTCCAAAACAATGAGCGAATGGCTTTGCCCTTTACTCCACATCTTCATCCGCATCGCCCGCGTCCGTCCCGCCTTATGGATTTCCATTTCGATGCGGGCGACCGCCGTTTTCGAACGGTATACCTCGTCCATCCAGGCCTGGACTTTCCCGAGCGGAGGAGGGGTCGCGGCCAAAAGAGAGCGGGGAAACGAAGAGAAGGCCCCGAGCACCACGAGCTGTGAGGCAAAAAATCGGCGAGAAATCTGGGTCATGATGATCTCCTGATGAAGGGAGCCAGATGCTTGTCCCGCGCCAAAGGGGCCGAACGACCCCCGGGGGCAAGCTCTGTGCAACTAAAGACTACCTTTTTCAGGCGACTTCGCATTGATGATCCATGCCAGATGCAATGATAATGTGCGCCAAACCTTCCGACTTAGGATCACCTTGCAGGATACCGAGAACAAAGTGCGAAGAGTAAGCACCGCTTGGGCGCGCACCCTCAGTTTTATCGTCAACTTCGCCGAACAACGAGGGCTCAACCGCGGAGAACTCTTGAGGTGTGCTGGTGTGAGCGACGCGGTTGTCGGGGACCCGGACGGGCGAGTTCCTCTTTCGAGTTTATACGATTTGGTCGAGGCGGCGAGTGAGAGCCTATCCGATCCCTATTTGGGGATGCATGTCTCGGCTAGTATTCAGGTACAAGACATGGACGCGCTTGGTTTTGTCATGGTGACGAGCCCAACTTTCGGGGCCGCGATGCGGCGGATGATTGACTATCAACGGCTGTGGTCTGATGGGGAGCGTTTCGAGATGTTCGAAGAGAACTCGATAGTGCGTCTGACCTACGAAACCTTTGGTCCCGAGCGTCCCGCCCACCTACAGATGGCTCAGATGGCGTTTTACGACATGGTGGTCAACGGGACTCAGATGATCCCCGGCATCGAGTTTCGAAGTGTCCACTTCCGCCAGGTCCCTTCCGCTCAGGCAGAAGAGTACCGAAAAACCTTTCCCTGCCCGGTGTACTTCGGTGGGGGGACGAATGAAGTGCGCTTCGAGAGCCGCTGGCTTGAGTTTCCTATGCCAGATTCGAACGAAGCCCTTTGTTCGTTTTTCGATCGCTACACTCAAGAAAAACTCGACCGGCTACCCGTCGAATCGACCGTGGTCGAACAGGTGCGCCTGATGCTCAAAACCCGTTTGGGCACGGGACAGGTCAAACTGGAGCAAGTCGCGGAGTCTCTTCATATGAGTCCTCGCACTTTGCAACGTCGCCTGAGCGGCGAGGGCACGAGCCTCCATGCGGAGCTCGATGAGGTCAGGCGCCAACAAGCCCTCTACTTTCTCGAAGCGGGCACCTCGATTGCCGAGCTTTCGTGGTTGCTTGGTTATGCAGAACCAAGCGTCTTTCATCGCGCTTTCAAACGGTGGACCGACTTGTCTCCGGAGGTGTGGCGCGCTCAGAGGCGCCGCCACCAAGAAAGCATCTTACCCCGAACACAATGAGGCCGGTGGGTCAGAGAAGCAGACATGGCAAGAGGGAAGCTTCGGCCAAAGTGAACGAACATGAAGTGCAGATGAGAGGGGTTTCTGGGCTGCGCTCTTATCTACGAACCCATCCCCGGTTCCTACAGATTTGGTCCATGGTCGCGGCTTTTGCTTGCTATTTCTGCATGTACGCGTTCCGTAAGCCCTTCTCTGCGGGCTCTTACGAAGGAGGATGGGGCGAGCTTTCGTACAAGACCTTGTTCGTGATTGCCCAGATCTTCGGCTACGCGCTGAGCAAGTATCTGGGGACTGTAATCGTATCAGGCCTCGATCCACGGCGCCGTCTAACGGTCCTGTTGACCTTGGTCGGTTGCGCCTGGTTTTCGTTGCTCATCTTCGCCTTTTCTCCTCCAGTGGTGCGTGCGGGGCTGCTCTTCATCAATGGTCTGGCCCTGGGCATGATCTGGGGGCTAGTCGTAGGTTACCTGGAAGGGCGACGCTCGTCCGAGTTGCTCTTGGCGGGGCTTTCCTGCTCGTTCATCGTGGCCAGTGGCGTGGTCAAAGACGTGGGGCGCTACTTGATGCGCAGCTGGGACGTCTCTGAATCTTGGATGCCATTTTTGACAGCAGCCCTCTTTGTCCCTCCTCTGTTCGCAGCGGCGTGGATGCTTGGTCAATTGCCACCCCCTGATGAGCAAGATCGAAGGGAGCGCTCCGAGCGAACTGCGATGTCGGGCGCAGAGCGGCGTGCCTTCTTGCGCACTTTTTTGGGACCTTTGTCTCTGCTCCTGCTCGCTTACTTCTTCCTCACGGCGTTCCGTGATTATCGGGACAACTACGGGGTCGAACTCTTCCAGAGCCTGGGATACGCTGATGAACCTGCGCTGTTTACCCAGACCGAACTGCCGGTGGCTTTCGGTGTCATGGTTGTGCTCGCCCTTCTTTCCTGGGTGCGAAGCAACCGACGTGCTCTTTATCTAGTGCTTTCGGTCATGGGCGGGGGCTTGCTGCTCTTGAGCGGCGCGACCTGGCTGCTCCAGTCGGGGCTCGTGTCAGGAGCTGTGTGGATGTTCTTGCTCGGCCTCGGTTCCTACCTTTGTTATGTGCCCTTTGGCTCTGTGCTTTTCGATCGTTTGATGGCCCAAAGTCGAGTTGCGGGCAACGCGGCATTCGGGATCTACCTGGCAGATTCCGTTGGCTATACGGGGTCGATTTTTGTGCAGCTCTATGCGGAGTTCTTTTCGACGACGGCGGACCGTTTGGGATTTTTCCTCCCCTTTTGCCATACGGTCGGGCTGCTCGGCGCGCTACTCTTGGCTGGTTCAGGGCTCTTACTCCTAAGACCCAAAAGTAGCACTTTCCAGCCTTAGCCGCCTGGCTTAGGTGCAAGGATGCGGATTGGGCCGGGTGGTGTTAAGGGAGCCCAGCGCTATGGCGACCGCATACGAACCCGTTATCGGACTCGAAATTCACGCTCAGCTTCCCACTCAGACCAAGTTGTTTTGCTCCTGCTCGGTCGAATTTGGAGATGAAGCCAACACTCATGTCTGCCCTTTGTGTCTCGGGCTGCCCGGCTCGTTGCCAGTGCTCAATGCGCAGGCACTTCGCTTTGCCGTTCGAGCCGCCCTGGCTCTAAACCTCCAGATCAACCAACGTTCGATCTTTGCTCGTAAGAACTACTTTTATCCCGATCTTCCCAAGGGGTATCAAACGAGCCAATTCGATCTGCCCTACAGTCAGCACGGCTACCTCGATATCGAGGTCGGTGGCGAGAAGAAGCGCGCGGGGATCACCCGCATTCATATGGAGGAAGACGCCGGCAAGAACGTCCATGGGGTGGGAGGAGATTCGGCGGTCGATCTCAATCGAGCGGGCACGCCTCTGATCGAGATCGTCGGCGAGCCTGATCTACGGTCGAGCGCTGAAGCCGCCGATTACATGCGACGCGTGCGCGATATCTTGGTTTTTGTTGGCGTCAACGACGGGAACTTGGAACAAGGGAGTTTCCGCTGCGATGCCAACGTGTCCATTCGCCCCGTCGGGCAAGAAGAGTTTGGTACCCGAGTCGAACTCAAGAACATCAACTCCTTTCGCTTTGTGCAGAAGGCAATCGATGTCGAGATCGCTCGTCAGAAGACTATTTTGGAGTCGGGAGGCACGATTAGCCAAGAGACCCGTGGCTTTGATGCCGAGTCGGGCAAGACCTATCTCTTGCGCTCCAAAGAAGAAGCCCACGACTATCGCTACTTTCCCTGTCCCGATCTGCCCCCCGTGCTCATTTCCGATGAGCTCCTGGAAGAAGAAACGAAGTCGCTGCCTGAGCTGCCCGAGCAGGTGAAGGCCCGCTTCTCGAAAGAAGGTCTGGGTGCTGAAGCGATCTCGACCCTGAGCGGGCACCCCAGCTACGTCCGTTTTGTCGACGCCGCTCAGCAGGCTTCAGGTGGTGTGCCGCTCAAGAAAGTAGCCAACTTCGTTCAGACGGAAGTCCTCCGCGGTGCAATCGTCAGTGGTCTTGATACGAGCTTTACGGTGAGCTCCTCACAGGTGGGCGAACTTCTCAAACTTGTGGACGACGGAAAGATTTCAGGCAAACAAGCCAAAGAGGTCTTTGCCGAACTGGAGGGGACTGACAAGACTGCCGCGAGCATTGTCGCGGAACGGGGAATGGAAGTGGTGAGTGATACTGGTGCGATCGAAGCAGTATTGCGCGACCTCATTTCGAACAATCCCAAACAGGTTGAGGGACTCAAGGCGGGTAAGAAGCAACTTGCGGGGTTCTTTGTCGGCCAGGTCATGAAAGCGATGAAGGGAGCGGCTGATCCGAAGACGGTCAATCAAGTGCTTTCTCGACTCATCGCCGAAGGCTGAGTTTTTTCTCGAGTGCTTCTCTCCTCTGGCCGTTGCGCCGCAACCGATTGCTGTCAAAACGACTCCACCTACTATGTCCGAGATTCAGACCCCGTCTCCCGATGAAAAACCCGCGCCTCGAAGGCTCAATGTGGTCCATCAGGACAAGAAGCCCAGCTGGCTGAAGGTGAAAGCTCCCGGCGGCGACAACTACACAAAACTCAAACAAACCTTGCGCAAGCTCGACCTCTACACGGTTTGCGAAGAGGCGCGTTGTCCAAACATGGGGGAATGTTGGGGATCTGGGACGGCCACGGTCATGCTTCTCGGGCATACGTGCACGCGAGGCTGCCGTTTTTGCGCTGTGACGACCGGCAACCCGCGAGGTTACGTGGACCCACGGGAACCCGAGCATGTGGCTTCGGCAATTGCCCAGGTTGGTCTGAAGTACGTGGTCCTCACAATGGTGGATCGCGATGATCTTCTGGACGGCGGGGCTGCCCATATGGGAAAGGCTGTGCGCAATCTCCATCGTCTCCAGCCCGATCTTTTGGTCGAAACTCTGGTGGGTGACTTTGGTGGGCGCCGTCGAGATATTGCGGCCATGGTCGAGGCAGAACCAGACGTCTTCGCCCATAATATCGAGGTGCCGCGTAGGTTGACCCCGTTCATTCGCGATCAACGTTGCGATTATGATCTGTCTTTGGGGGTGCTGCGTCGAGCCAAGGAACTCGCCCCAGAGCGCTTCGTGAAGAGCTCCATCATGGTGGGCATGGGCGAGACCGATGAAGAGGTCGTAGAAACCATGAGAGATCTACGGGACGCTGGCGTCGATATTGTGACTTTGGGGCAGTATCTGCGCCCCACTGCCAAACATGCCGCCGTTGCTCGATTCGTCGAGCCTGATACTTTTGCCGAATATGAGCGCGTTGGGCGTGAAATGGGGTTCGAGTTCGTGGCCTCCGGTGCTCTGGTCCGGTCGAGTTATCATGCGGCGGAGGGATTCGTTGCTGCTCGGCTGCGGGCCGGTAAGTCGGCGATACCTGCTCGTTCGCCGGAGGCAGTCGCTCCGGCTGCGGAGCAAGAGCGGCTATTTTCCCCCGCCTCTCTGCTTCGTCGTGCCGCACCGCCCCCCGAAAGCTGACTTTCGGCGAGAATTGCACTGTCACTGTCTCGGGGCCTATCGCCGAAATCCTGTGGCGAATACGCGTAAAACATCCCCTCTTGCCCCTCCAGCCTACCGGCTGAATCGGGGGGCGACGCCCTTGCGCGTTTGCAAGGCTTTAAAATGCGATTTCCTTCACTAGGCTGCGGGACCGGTGAACGCCCCAGCCGGACCAAGCAAGAGCAGGCCTCCCTTGTTGATGAAGAGCCAAGAGTTTTTTGAATCGCGCTATCCCATTTGGCGGGTCCTGCGTGATGATGGAACATTGGATCCTGAGTTCGATCCCGGTCTTACCTTGGATGAAGTCACTCACGTCTATCGTTATCTGGTTTTGACCCGTACCTTGGATCGAAGGCTGACCGCCCTGCAGCGTCAGGGCCGAGTTGGGTTTCATGTTGGGTCACTGGGCGAAGAGGCTGCCATTGTGGGGGCCGCGTTTGCACTAAGAGAGAGCGACTGGATCTTTCCCTGTTATCGGGAGCTCGGGGCTGCACTGATTCGGGGGCTCGAGCTTCAGCGCTTCATGGACAACATGTTTGGCAATCGAAACGACACAGTGAAGGGCCGTCAAATGCCCGACCACTACACGTGTCGCGACAAGAAGTTCGTCTCGATTAGCTCTCCGGTAGGCACGCAAATCACTCAGGCCACTGGTTTTGCCTGGGGGGCTAAAATCGACGGCAAAGATTTAGCTACCTTGGTGTTTTTCGGCGACGGCGCGACGAGCACCCCCGAGTTTCATAGCGGAATGAATCTTGCCGGTGTTTTTAAGATTCCGACAGTGTTCCTCTGTCGCAACAATGGTTGGGCGATCAGTACGCCGACCTCTCAGCAGACGGCCTCTGAAACCTTCGCGCAAAAGGGTGAGGCCTACGGTGTGCCGGGGATTCGCGTCGACGGAAATGATCTTTTCGCAGTCGTAGCGGCTGTGCGTTACGCGATTGGGCGCATTGAAGCAGGCGAGGGCGCGACTCTGATCGAGGCTCTTACCTATCGAATGGGCGGTCATTCAACGAGCGACGACCCCGATCGTTATCGCGGGGACGAGCAGCTCCGGCCGTGGCAAGAAAGAGATCCTCTGGAGCGAGTGAGGCAGTATCTCGAAGGGCGGGGTGCGTGGGATGAGCAGCGCCAAGCCCGTCTTGAAAAAGAAGTCACTGAGGACTTCAAACGCTCGGTTGAGCGCGCAGAAGCGACGCCGCCTCCGCCGCTGGAAAGCTTGTTCGAAGACGTCTATGCCGAGCTTCCCTGGAACCTCCAGGAGCAGAAAGAGCAACTCCTCAAAGGGCCGCGCGCGCCCAAAGGGCACTAGTCCGTCGATTGAAAGATTAGCTTATGCCTCAGATGAACATGGTGCAGGCCATCAATGATGCCCTCCGCATCGCGATGGAAGCTGATCGACGAGTGGTTCTACTCGGCGAAGACGTCGGCAAGGTGGGGGGCGTATTTCGTGTCACCTCGGGCCTGTATGACGAGTTCGGCGCCGAACGAGTCATCGACAGTCCGCTTACCGAAAACGGCATCATCGGAGCGGCGGTGGGGATGGCGATGTACGGGATGGTTCCGGTCCCGGAAATCCAATTCGCTGATTTCATTTGGCCTGCCTACGAGCAGGTGGTGAACGAACTATCAAAGTATCGCTACCGGTCGGGAGGAGAGTTTTCGGCGAGTATGGTGATTCGTACTCCGGTGGGCGGAGGCATCCGTGGGGGGCATTACCATTCACAGCATCCCGAGGTGCAGTTTGTCTGTCTCCCAGGTATCAAGGTGGTCATCCCTTCCAACGCCCATGACGCCAAGGGGTTGCTTCTGTCGGCCATCGCTGATCCCGATCCGGTCGTCTTTTTTGAGCCCAAGCGGGTCTACCGGGCCGCCAAAGGCGAAGTTCCAGAGGGCAGTTACAAGGTTCCGCTCGGCAAAGCTGCCGTGGTCCGCCCCGGTCGCGATATTACGGTGTTGGCCTATGGAGCGATGTTGTACGAGGCGATGGATGCGGCCTCGAAGGTTTCCAAACAAGGGGTGGAGTGCGAGGTCATCGACCTGAGAACGCTTTGGCCCGTCGATATTGAAACGATTGTTTCGAGCGTGAAAAAGACGGGGCGCGTGGCGGTCGTGCATGAAGCGCCTCGAACAATGGGATTCGCAGCCGAGTTGATCACTTTGATCTGCGAAAAGGCCTTTTATCACCTTGAGGCGCCCCCTGTTCGCATCACTGGCTTCGATACGCCCTTTCCCTACGCTCTCGAGGCCGAATATATGCCGCTTTCACATCGTATTGTCCCAGCGGTGCTGCAGGCTGTGCGAAGTGGTTGATTCTGGAGCGAATTTTGGCCAAACAGGTCTCGAAGTCTGAGCCCGGGGGCCCGCGGTCCGCCGAGCAGCTCAGGGAAGTGTTTTGCCCGTCAGCGTTCTGCTGAACGAAAAGAAAATAATAGAAGCCATGTCGAAGTTTGAGTTCAAGTTGCCGGATATCGGCGAAGGTGTCACCGAAGGCGAAATCGTAAGCTGGCTAGTAGCCGTTGGTGATGAAGTAGAGGCCGATCAGGAAATCGTCGAGGTCATGACCGACAAGGCGACTGTCACGATTGGTGCTCCCCAGGGTGGCAAGATTGTCGAGCTCTGTGGAGGTGAGGGGGATGTGATCCCGGTGGGGTCCAACCTCGTTGTTTTCGATGTCGGTGGTGGGGGCGCAGAAGCTGCGCCTGCGGCGAGCGCTCCCGCTGAATCCGCGGCGACCGCTGTCGGCGATATCAAAGAAGAGCTCCCTGGAACGGCTCCTGCTGAATCCGCCCCGGCTCAAGGTGGTTCCGGTGACAAGCCCTTGGCCGCTCCTGCAACAAGGAAGCTGGCGCGCGACCTCGGTGTCGACCTTACGCAGGTCCCCGCGAGTGGCTCCGCTGGTCGCATTACCCGCGAAGATGTCGAGCGTTTTGCTGGGGCTCCTGCCACCTCGAATGCCGCATCTGGTGCGGCTCCCGCTGTCGCCCCATCTCTCGCTCCGCTGCCCGTATCTGCCCCGCCCTCGGCACCCGAGGACAAGCGCATTCCCCTTCGTGGTCTGCGCAAACGCATCGCAGAGAACATGGCGCGCTCCAAGCGGACCGCCGCTCACTTCACCTACGCGGATGAAGTCGAGTGCACGAAGCTCATCGAGCTCCGTCAGCGTGTGAAGAAGTACGGGGATGAGTCGGGGGTTAAGCTCACCTTCCTTCCTTTCATCGTTAAGGCCGCTGTTGCCGCACTCAAGAAGCACCCCACGCTCAACACCTGGGTCGACGACGCGAACAACGAGATGATCCAAAAGGCGACTTACGATATCGGCATAGCAACAGCCACGGAAGCTGGGCTCGTTGTGCCGGTAGTCCGCAATGCGGACCGCATGAGCATCGTCGAAATTGCGCGCGAGATCTCGCGGATGGCCGCCGACGCGAGGGTCGGCAAAGTCAACCCAGCTGACGTGGGCGGTTCGACTTTCACCATTACCTCGCTGGGCAAACTGGGTGGGCTCTTCTCGACCCCAGTAGTCAACTATCCTGAGGTCGCCATCATGGGCATTCACGAGATGAAGAAGCGTCCGATCATCGTAGACGACGAGATCAAGATCGGTCACGTGATGGTGCTTGCCTTGTCCTTCGATCACCGCATCATTGACGGGCACGTGGGGGCGGCTTTTGCTCAGGAAGTCAAAGCCCTCCTTGAAGATCCGGATCGACTTCTCGTCGAGATGGTCTGATCTCTTGCTTGTTCCTTATCGAAAGCGACGCCCCCTTTGCTGGTTGCTGGGGGCGGTGGACGATTCCGGGGCAAGTCGGTCCGAGCAAGGGGAGTCAGCCGAACCAGGCTGGTTCCCCTTTTTCGTTAGAGCAGGGCAATCCCGCTGGAATATTCTGACAACATCAAGCGCCGAAGCTACTGTTTCGTCTCGACGTGTTCCGAAGGACTTGAACTGGGTCGCTTCCGCTCCTCTGGGCGTGGCAGATCACGACTTCTGTGTAGGTAGAGGTGTGGTGAAGTTGGGGGACGTGGGACTCCTCGAGAAGAGAAGGATAGTCCCACTACTCAGTAAAGAAGCGGTTGATTCAGCGGTTTACTCCCTCAATAGACCCTGATAATCCTCGCCCCAGACATCGACGAGGTGTAGCCTGTGTGTCAAGCCTTCAATAGCTCATTGGGATGAGTGGAGACTGCTTACTTCTATTTGCACGAAAAAATGAACCCATCACCTTTTCTGTCCTCTAAAGTTGTGCTGCGCCGCCTTGTCGGCATCGCCTTGGTCCTCTCTACCAATCTCATGACAGGTTTCGCGATGGGACAGAGCGACGAAGCTCCTTCATCATCCGACATCAAGCGAGCGGCGGACTCTTACGACCAGGGACGGGAACGATTTCGTGACGGCGATTACACTGAGGCCGCCGAGAAGTTCGAAGCGGCGGACGACTTTGCGCCCAGTGCAGCTGCACTCCGGCTCGCAATGGCTGCTCGAAAGGAAGCTGGGCAGTTTGCAAGGGCTGCTACCCTGGCAGCCCTTGCCCTTCAACGTCACGGTGACGAAGAAGACCTGCGTTCAGAGGCAGAAGCGATTGTTTCCGAGGTTGCGGCCGATTTCGCCAAAGTCACGATCACTTGCGATGTAGGTTGCGAATTGACCCTGAACAATCGATTGGTTCACGGCCGCGCCGCGCAAGATCGAATCATTTATGTTGAAGCTGGAACGGTCACCATCCGAGCTAGTTGGCCTGAAGGGCGAACGAACAGTGAACGCCTTAGCCTTGAAGCAGGGGACAGCAAAGAAGTCTCTTTCTCTGCCCCTGCCATCATAGAGGAGCCGACGGTCCCGGCCACAGAAGAAGAGAAACCATCCTTTCAGAGCACAAGCGAAAGCGACGTTCCGGTTGAGGACAAAGCCTCGACTGGATGGAGCCCCGCCGTTTTTTGGACCGGGACAGCGCTGACTGTTGCTGGCGCCGGAGCTTCGGTTGCTTTGGGGGTGAGGGCTTTGAACAGCCCTGGCAAGACCGCCGTCCGTAACGGTTGCGAGGCGAAAGACACAAATTGCGAGCTCTATGTCGAGGGTCGCAAGAATCAGACGCTGGCCAATGTGGCCATCGGAGCGACCTCCGCCGTAGGAGTCTTTACTCTGATCACGGGCATTTGGCTCACCAATTGGGGCGGCAAGGGCGACACCAAGAAGCACAGTTCTGAGTATGGTTCCCGCCTGAGAGTTCGTCCGCTGATTTCAGTCGGCGACGGCGCTTTTATTGGAGCGGAAGGATCTTTTTGACGTCTTATCTATCTCAATTTTATTCGTCTCTAATTGAGCGCCGGAATTTCACGTTGAGTCGATTCAGCGCAACGCTTGAGTCGTCAGTAGCTTAACCTCACCCCTCAGCAATCATCACCTCATACTCACGATTAGGAATCAAACCCCTTGGGCGCAAAACTACTGGACCTGCGAACCGGACGACAATTCGTAGATCGCTACGAATTGATCGGTGAGATCGCGTCCGGTGGAATGGCCACCGTTTTCCTCGCGCGCCTCACAGGTTTCGGCGGGTTCCAAAGACTGTTTGCGATCAAGAGGCTGCATCCTCATCTGCAGAGCGAACGAGAGTTCGTCCAGATGTTCCTCGATGAGGCGCGACTGGCTGCGGGTATCCATCACCCGAACGTTGTCCCTATTCTCGAGGTCGGGGCGAGCGATAGCGGTTACTACCTCGTTATGGAGTACATCGAGGGGGAAACCCTCGCTCGACTCCTTTCTGGGGCTGCCGCTTCGAAGCAGCGACTTCCAGTTGCTATCGTGGTGCGGATGATGATCGACACCTTGGCTGGACTCAACGCCGCCCACGAACTGCGGGATGAGACCGGCGCGCTTGCTGGAGTCGTTCACCGAGATGTCTCTCCGCAAAACGTCTTGGTCGGCGCAGATGGAGTCGCTCGCATTACCGATTTTGGGGTCGCGCGTGCTGCGAGCCGACTGACGGCTACGGGAGTGGGGCAGCTTAAAGGGAAGATCGCCTATATGGCGCCCGAGCAGGCCCGAGGCGAAGAAGATCTTGATCGGAGGGCAGACGTGTTTGCGGCCGGAGTCGTCGTCTGGGAAAGCCTTGCTCATCGACGCCTGTTTAAAGCGTCGAGCGAGGCTGCGACTTTGAGCCGCGTTCTCAACGAACCCATGCCCCATCTCCGGGAGGTGGCTCCTCACGTTTCAGATGCCGTGTGCGATGTGGTCATGAAGGCCCTGGCTCGCAACAAGAACGAACGCATTGAGACGTGCGCCCAGTTTGCTGATGCGCTCGAAGCGGCTGCCGCCCCCAACGGAGAGCTTGGGTCTTCCCGTGATCTGCAGAGCTACGTGCAGACTGTTTTAGGCGAGAATATTCGGGCACAGCGCGATGCGATCCGTGTCTGGACTCAGCAGGCAGACGCCCAGGGCGGAGCACCTCCGTCTCATACACCTTCGCGCTCGACCACGGGTGGCATTGAACGCTCCCAGGTGACCGAGTTGACTCAGGTGGAGGCGCGCTCCAACCGAATCTTCTTTGCCATTGCGGCTCTCCTGATGCTCGGTGTGGGAGGATTTATTGGCTATCGAACCATGGTCACCGCGCCCCAACACCCGAAGGCTGCTGTACAAGGGGTCGAAGCTGGCTCTCAGCTCTCTCCCCCTCCAAAGGTCGTAGAAATTCCAGCCGAGACTGAGGGCGAGGGCGAATCCAGCGATTCAACGAAAACGGCCAAAGAAGAGAAGGTCGAGCTCGACGAGCTTTCGAAGGAAGCTGAGCCCAAACCGGCCTCAGCCCCCAAGCCCCGGGGGGCTGCTCCGCGACCATCGCCGCCCGCGCCGCGCCCTCGACCTAAGCCCAAGAACAACGTACTGGACGAACTCGACAATCCTTATCGTTGAGCTGGGCCCTTACCTTTGGGTTGGGGAGCATTGTCGAGCCCCGCCGATTCCTGTCGCCCACACCCGGGCTGCGAGGTGGTGGTAGACAGACCCTAGAATTGACACATAATGGGCCCGCTGCTACCTGACCGCGCCCGCGCGCCTTTTGGCGTCCCTCTTGATTTTCTTCGCAGGACGACCGCCTCGTGACTTCTAAAACGATTAGTCTTTTTACCGGAAACGCCAATGCCGACTTGGCGATTCAGATCGCCAAGGAGCTCGACGTTCCCCTTGGGCGGGCCCGCGTTTCACGGTTCAGCGACGGAGAGACGTTTTGCGAAATTCAAGAAAACGTTCGCGGTCAACATGTCTATTTAGTGCAGCCCACTTCCTCGCCGGTCAATGACAGTTTGATGGAGTTGCTCATCATGTGTGACGCCCTCCGACGTGCTTCGACCGCTTCGATTACGGCCGTCATCCCTTATTACGGCTATGCTCGCCAAGACCGAAAATCCGCGCCGCGTACCCCCATCACTTCCAAGCTCGTAGCCGACCTTCTGGTCGCATCCGGGGTGGGGCGCGTTGTGTCCATCGACCTGCATGCCGCTCAGATTCAGGGTTTCTTTAATATCCCCTTCGACCATCTGCACGCGCTGCCGGTATTTCTCGAGGGCTACTTGACCACGAAGTTTGGACAAGATGCTGTCTTCGTTTCACCGGATGCAGGTGGCGTGGAGCGTACGCGGGCCTACTCGAAGCGTCTTGGCGCTTCTATCGCGATTATCGACAAGCGACGGGAGCGGGCGAACGTGAGTGAAGTCATGCACATCGTCGGTGATGTGCGCGACAAAGACTGCATCATCGTCGATGATCTCATCGATACGGCAGGCACGTTGTGCAATGCGGCGCGTGCCGTCATGGATGCCGGCGCCAAGTCGGTCGTTGCCTGCGCGACGCACGGAGTGCTGTCCGGACCTGCAGTACAGCGTATCGAAGATTCTCCCTTGAAAGAGGTTGTTGTCACTAATTCCATCGCGCCCTCTGCCGAGGGTTTGGCTTGTCCCAAGATCACCTACCTCTCCACTGCGGCCCTCCTTGGGGAGGCTCTGCGGCGTATTCACAACAGTGATTCGGTGAGTTCTCTTTTCGTTTGATTCAATCGAACCGCGGTCAGGTCGGTTCGAATCGGACCGCGTTGGCAATTATTTAGGTTCACTAGCTAAAATTTCCCCCGGAGGGCTCGCTTTTTGCCAAAAGGATGCTACTTAGCCGCCCCCGCACCTCAGGAGTAAATATCATGCAGGTCACAAAGATTGCTGCCACCCCACGTACCGAAAATGGAAAAGGCGTAAGCCGCCGATTGCGAGCCGCCGGAAAGCTTCCCGCTGTGACCTATGGCCAGGGCGTCGATCCCGTCGCTCTTGTCGTCTCTCCCGATGAGGTCAAAGACGTTCTACTCAGCGAGCGGGGCCGAAACTCGGTTGTTGAGCTCGACATCGAAGGTGGCAAGTCAGTGACCGCGATGATCTGCGACTACCAGTATCATCCTGTCAGCCGTAAGCTGCTTCATGCCGACTTCTTCCAGGTCAGTGAAGACTCAAAGGTCGATGTGACCGTGCCTCTCCGCCTTACGGGTAAGCCAAAAGGCGTCACCATGGGCGGTAAGTTGCGTCAGGTGTTTCGAGAGCTTCCCATTCGCTGCACTCCTGCAACCATTCCCGTGGAGCTCGTTCACGACATCACCGAGCTCGACATCGAGCAGACGGTCCGTATCCGTGATTTGGCGTTGCCCGAGGGCCTTGAGATTCTCCTCGGCGAGAAGCGTACCGTCGTGACGATTGCAGCTGACCGTCGCGCCAAGAAGGACGAAGAAAAGGCCGAAGAGAAGAAGTGATTGTTGCGGGCCTCGGAAACCCCGGTGCCCGGTACGAGGGAACTCGTCACAACATCGGGTTTGCTGTAATCGACCTCATCGCCGAGCGATGGGGTCGTCCCGCATTTCGGGACAAGTTTAATGGTGAACTCGCACTCGTTGAAATGCCGGGCAGTTCTGGGCGAGAGAAGGTCTACCTTCTCAAACCCCAGACCTTCATGAACCTTTCGGGGGAAAGTGTTCAACCGGCGGCTGCTTTCTTCAAGAAAGGGAGCCAAGAAGTTTTGGTTCTGCACGACGAACTTGACCTTCCACTGGGACGCATCCAGCTGAAAGAAGGGGGAGGCAGTGGTGGTCACAATGGACTCAAGTCTGTGACCGAGCGTCTAGGTAGTCCCAATTACAAACGCCTGCGCCTAGGAATCGGACGTCCACCTGTCGACTTTCGCGGGAGTCCCGCCGATTTTGTGCTACAAGGCTTCGCCCCGTTCGAGGAAACCTCGGTCCAAGATCTGGTTTCGCGGGCGGCGGATGCTGTCGAACTCCTCGTAAAAAAGGGAATGTCGACAGCGATGAACCAAGTAAACCGTCGCAACTAAGGTTGCGGCCTCCTTGCTCCCGGATGGTCCGGGGGCCCACCCGAAGCGACTCACGAATCAATCATAGTGGGTCGTGTCGTGTAACAGCCCATAGGGAGAAGAATGACAGAAGCAGCAAAGGCGAAACTACCGCCTAGGGAGTACGAGGTTATCTACATCGTACGTCCCGACGTAGACAAAGAGACGTCTGAGCGAATCGCTCAGCGTGTTGCTGAAGTGATCAGCAAAGGTGATGGCACGCTTACTCTGGTCGAGAACTGGGGTCGTCGTCCTCTTGCTTATCCGATTCAGCACAAGAAGCGTGGTAACTATGTGTACATCAACTTCCTTGGCGATGGTGCACTCGTTTCTGAGCTAGAGCGTAACTTCCGTCTTCTTGACGAGGTCATGCGCTTTCAGACCGTTAAGCTTTCGGACGACCCCGGTGAAATCGAAATTGATGCGGAACGCACCAAGTTTGAGGCAATTGAGGCTGTTGAAGGCGAAGAGGACGAGGACCTCACTCTGGAGCAAGAGCTGGGTCTCGTTGCTGCCCCGCGTCCTCAGCCGCGCGTAGAAAGCGAACTCTCGGACGAAGATGGTGGAGAAGATGACGAAGGAGACAACGCATGATGCAGTCAGACGCCGCTCGTAGCGAAAAAGATCCTTTCCGTCGCGCTCGTCGCCGCGGATGCCCCTTTTGCAACGATGAAACCCAGTCTTTGAACTACAAGGATCCGGGAACTCTTCGTTATTTCATCACGGATCGCGGCAAGATCGTTCCTCGTCGCGTTTCTGGGCTTTGCGCCAAGCACCAGCGTGCTCTCACCGTTGCGGTGAAGCGTGCTCGCGTGATCGCGCTCTTGCCCTTCACCACCAACTACTAAGGAGGCACGGTATGGCTAGTCAAATTCGTGTAGTCCTGCAGCAGGACGTGGACAACCTAGGTACCGGTGGCGAGATCGTTCAGGTTCGCCCTGGCTATGCTCGCAACTTTCTCATTCCTCGTGGTCTCGCTATGCCCGCGACCAAGGGCAACCTTGCCCGCGTTGAGGATCTTCGTCGCCAAGCAGTTACTCGTGCTGCTGAAGCTCTTGAAGCTGCTCAGCAGCTGAAGGGCAAGCTCGAAGCTGTTAGCGTCAAGCTGGAGCGAGCCGTGGGTGAGGAAGCCAAGATGTACGGGTCGGTGACCGGCAAGGACATCGAGGAAGCCTACGCAGCGCAAGGTCTGAAGATTGATCGCCGCAAGGTGCAGTTGGAAGACCCCATCAAAGAACTCGGTCTTTCCGAGGTCAAAGTGAAGCTCCACCACGATGTGGTGGCGACGTTGCGCGTCGAGGTCATTAAAGCAAGCTGAGCTTTCGCTTGTTGCAAGAAAACCCCGGTCGTCTCGGCTGGGGTTTTTTTGTGCCGTTTGCACGCCAGCAGTTTTCCCAAAGATATCCACAGAACAAGGCACGGGCATGAGTCGGTGATGCGCGGATGTCGGGGGCAAAAGACAGCCAACGTTTCGACAAGGGTTTTCTTCTTGCGAGGGGGCGTCTATGGGAAAAGACCCACCGTGTGTCTCGTTGTCCTAGGAGTGGACACTGCGCGATGACCAAGATGGGATGATTTGTCCATGGCATCTAATTTATCTTTCGAGAAACGTGCCCCCAAAGACCCAGCGGCCGAGGTGCGCGAGTCGGCCGGTAGGGTTCCTCCTTCGGATACCGATGCCGAAGCGGCGGTGCTCAGTTCGATTCTTCTCTCCGGCGAAGCTTTTGACCAAGTGCAGGAAATCCTCACCGTCGATCACTTCTATGTTGAGGCGAACCGACGCGTATATGAAGCGGTGCTCGAGTTAGCGAGTAAGAACCGGAGCATCGATATCGTTTCGGTCGCTGGTTACCTCCGCGATCGTGGCCGCCTCGATCAGGTGGGAGGAACCCCCTATCTCGCTCATCTGGTGGATGCCACTCCAGCGGTGGCGCACGTTGAGGAACACGCACGAACGATTCGCGAGAAGTGGCGTCTCCGCAGCTTAATCGCGACGTGTCAGCGGTTTGCCGCCGAGGGGTACGGTGATTGCGGAGAAGTGCAAGACTTCGTGGATTCGGCGGAGCAGGCCATCTTCGAGTTGGCACGTACCAAGTCGGAATCCGATATTGTCCCGGTCAAGGATGCGATCCGCCAGGCCTTCGATGTGCTGACTACTGCCCGTCAGAGCGGAGGTGGGGTGACTGGGTTTTCGAGTGGATTCATCGAACTCGATCGACGCACGTCCGGTCTGCACAAGGGCGACCTGTATATCGTGGCGGGGCGTCCTGGTATGGGGAAGACCTCCTTCGTTTTGAATGTCGCTGCGAACGTGGCGGCTCCCAAGCTCGTTCCGAGCGATGTTCCCGGCGCTCCTGCGATCGAAAAGTCCGGGGATGGCGTTGCCTTCTTCTCTCTCGAAATGCCTCGCGAACAGCTCGCTTCTCGTCTTCTATCAAGCGAGGCGCGGGTGAACATGGCCAACTTGCGTAGCGGTCAGGTTTCCCCTGAGGACTGGAACAAACTGACAGAAGCCGCCGCGCGTATGGGGCGACTTCCTCTTTGGCTTGATGATACTCCCGCGATTTCTATTTTGGACTTGCGAGCCAAGCTGCGCCGACTCCAGGCCGAGCTCCGACGTCATCCCGACGGTCCGAAGGATCTCGGCTTGGTCGCCATCGACTACCTCCAACTCATGTCGGGGCGCAAAGGCGTGACCAGCCGTGAGCAAGAAATCAGCGAGATTTCCCGAGGTTTGAAACAGCTGGCGAAAGAAATGGGGGTACCGGTTATGGCCCTGTCTCAGCTCAACCGCAGTGTGGAAACGCGGACGACCAAGGACAAACGACCCCAACTCAGCGACTTGCGCGAATCCGGAGCGATCGAGCAGGACGCCGATGCGATCATGTTCATCTACCGAGATGAGTACTACTTCGAAGACAGCCCCCACAAAGGGCAAGCCGAAGTCATTGTGGCCAAGCAGCGTAACGGGCCGACGGGCACGGTGCGGGTGAAGTTTACCCATCAGTATACGCGTTTCGACAACCTTGCTTCGGACGATTACGACTTCGACGACGAACTCGATCCGTTCGCCGGCTAGTTTTGCCCGTTTTTTGCCATCAGTTCTTGGGTGGCTCGTTCAAGGTCTTGGTCATGTCTTGGAACCAAACGGTCCTCTGCGGGAAGGGGATCTCCACCCCTGCGCGGTCGAACGCGGCTTTGAGTCGTTTGCGGTACTCTCGCCCCACGTTCCACTGCTCGATGGGTGTCGTCTTGATGCGACCCTTGATGACGATCTCAGAACTCCCAAAGTTGTCGACGCCGAAGATTTCCATCTTTTCGAGGATCCTTGGTCCAAACACGGCGTCGGCGCGCATTTCTTCTGCCACTTGGTCCATCGTCTGAATCGCCAGATCGATGTCGGTGTCGTAGGCGACGCCAATGTCAAAAACCATGGCTGACCATTCTTTGGTCATGTTGGCGAGGGTGTGCACTTTGCCGTTCTGAAAAACATGAACCGACCCAGTTAAGTCGCGCAGTACTATCGTACGTAGGCTTACCCTTTCTACCAGGCCACCGGTGCCATTGACCTGCACGACGTCGCCCGTCCGAATGTGATTTTCGAGCAGCATGAAGAAGCCCGAGATCACGTCTCTGACCAGCTCTTGGGCCCCGAAGCCGACGGCGAGACCGACCACGCCTGCGCCGGCAAGAATGGGCCCGATATCGATGCCGATGTTCTTCAAGATCAGCATGAAAGCGACCGCCCAGACTACTACGCGTAGTGAGCGGTGCAGGATGCCAAACAGAGTCTCGACCTGCTTTTCGACTTCGGAAGCCCGAACGTTGCGACTCTCGAGCATGTGCTTGAGCATGCGGGGCTTCAGGCGCCGTAACACCGAGCCGGCGACTCGAAGCCCCAGAGTCGAGAGCACGATGACCAAAAAAACCGCAGGAAGGGCGTGCAGGGCCCAGGCGACGACACGCTCTACCAATCTCTCCCAGGTGGCGGGAGAGAGCAGCTCGGCAAGAGGGTGACCAGCTACGGATATTGAAAGCAGGTTGTTCATGTGGGGTTTACCTTGTCAAAAGAAGGTGCCTGTTCCCTACGCAAGTGCATCCCTGAGTTGCGAGAGCACCTCAGGGATGCCTTCGCGCGTTGCGGCGCTCAACAAGTGCAGTTGGATCCCGTGCTCCGCGAAGGTCTTTTTTTGTTCTTCGTACTCCTGCCGTACGTCGGTCAGATCTGCCTTGCTCAGCACGACTACCTCCGGTCGCTTCGCTAGCTCGGGATCGAAGGTCAAGAGCTCATTGCGAATCGTCTGGTAGTCGACCCAGGGCTCGCGGCCCTCTTCGGGGTCGAGCGTGACCAAGTGAAGGAGGACCCGGGTGCGCTCCACGTGCTTGAGAAACCGGATCCCCAAGCCCGCTCCCTCGCTTGCTCCTGGAACCAGGCCGGGAATATCCGCCATGACCAAGGTTTGTCCGTGGTCGGCGCCGATGAAGTCTTCCAGTTTGACCACTCCGAGTTGGGGAACCAAGGTGGTAAACGGATAATCGGCGATTTTGGGACGGGCGCGACTGACGGCGTCGATGAAAGTGCTCTTGCCCACATTCGGAAACCCGAGCAGGCCGACATCTGCCATCACCTTGAGCTCAAGGCGCACCTCGCGGGCTTCTCCAGGTGTGCCTTCTTCGGCCTTCTTGGGTGCTCGATCCACGGGGGTGGCAAAGTGTTTGTTTCCTCGTCCCCCTTGGCCGCCCTGCGCGCCGATGAGTTCCTGATTGTGAGCGAGGACCTCTCCGAGTACTTCGTTCGATTCGATATCGATGACGATGGTTCCGATGGGAACCCGGACGATTTCGTCGCGTCCCGAGCGACCATACTTGTCGCGTCCCTTGCCGTGTTCGCCACGCTCGGCGCGTAGGATGCGCAGGTGTTTGAGGTCGAGCAAAGAGTTGCGCCCCTCGTGACCGACGAAGATGACGCTACCCCCACGACCACCGTCACCCCCAGATGGTCCGCCCAGCGGAACGTTTGCTTCGCGACGAAAGGCGACGCAGCCGTTTCCTCCGCCGCCGGCCTCGATTCTCAATACACATTCATCTACGAAACGCACGGCCTGCGTGTATCTGAAAAGAATCGATAGTGCCACGTTTACCAGGTCAAATTCTCGTGGCAGACGAAGATATGAGTTCGAAAGGAGCCTTGGTTTTCGATCTGGACGGCACGCTCATCGATTCTCGCCGGGACATCGCAGCCGCTGTGAACTTTGCCCTGGGGCAGTTAGGACGGACAGCTCTGTCGCTTGGGACGATCTGTAGCTTTGTCGGGAACGGCGCCCCCTATCTGCTCAATCGAGTTGCCGCTACGCAAACCGAGCATCCCTTCAGTGATGAAGAGTCGAGTCGGCTCACTGAGCATTTCCATTCTTACTACAGGGAACATCCCGTCGAGTTCTCTACCGTCCTGCCCGGAGCCGGTGAGTGTCTCAGTCTAGCTGGCTGGCGGATTGCTCTTTGTACGAACAAGCCCCGACCGCTCACCGATTTGGTGCTGGAAGGCTTGGGGTGGGGGGCTTCCTTTCAGGCCGTAATAGGAGGAGGAGATACGTCTCATAAGAAGCCGCATCCTGAGCCCTTGTATCGAATCGCCGCGGAACTGGGGCTGGTCAGTGAGCAACTGGTTATGGTCGGGGATGGTCCTCAAGATGTAGGAGCAGCGCGAGCGGCGGGGGCCCACGCGATTGGGGTGCGCGGGGGATTTCTCGATGAGAGCCTCCTCGAAGACTCCGAGCCGAACGTCATCCTGAGTTCGTTGCTCGATCTCCCAGATTACTTGGCGCGCACCTTCGTCTGAACCTGCGCGCGCCTTGGTTCGGGGATGCGAGGGCGCATGCGGGGTTACGGCCCTTTTGCGGCAAGGTGGTTGAAAACCCTCACGACCAAGGGAAGAGCCTCCGCCTGCGCTCCCCCGGTCCCTAGGGTGACCACACCCACGAAATGGCGCGGTTCATCGGGGGGGAAGAAGCCAACGAACCAGCCGTTGTTCGGCTGCTTTGGCCCCGCCGCTTCGCTTCTGAAGTCGCCTCCTTCAGCAGATCCTGTCTTGCCCGCTACAGGAAAAGGAAGCTTCGAGAGCATTTTTGCTGTTCCGCTCTCGCCGTCGACCACACGAGCAAGGCCGGTTTGGATGAGCCTACTGCTCTCTTCAAGATGGGGCGCCAACTGGGGAACCTGCAATTCGTCTACGAGTTGCACATAGGCCCGGGTGAGCTGCAGGAGGGTCACCTGAATGGGGCCGTGTCCAGTGGCAATGAGTGGCGCCCAGGTTGGGGCGGGAAACTTGGCGTTGGGCAGCAGCGTTAGTTGTTTCTCGGTAAGAAGAGCACCGGTGCTTTCGGTTGCT
Source organism: Polyangiaceae bacterium (assembly GCA_050300635.1). Lineage (GTDB taxonomy): Bacteria > Myxococcota_A > Polyangia > Polyangiales > Polyangiaceae > NIC37A-2. The sequence goes on along the minus strand of JBNKYC010000016.1, from coordinate 90,662 downwards.
ACAAGTCTGGTGCTTTTCCCGAACCCGAAGTGTTGGAGGTTTCCGATCACTCCTCGGGCGCCCCAGTCGTAGGCCAAGTGAAAGAAGAAGGTATTGCAAGATCGCTCAATCGCTTCGGGGAGCGTCAGACTGCCGTGTTGGTCGAAGCAATGCATACCAGGAACGCTTTCGAAGTCTCTCGCGCAGACATAAGGTTCGGAAACTGCTTGGCCAGCTTGGGCGGCACCCCAGGCGAGTAGGGGTTTGAGGGTTGAGCCAGGACGCAGGGCGAGGTGCGCAGGATTGAGGCCGTGGTTTCCCCCGAGGGCGTCAAGTTCGCCTTCGTTGTCGAGGACGACCACTGCGCTCGGGGCCGAGCTCTGCGCAAGAAGATCGATGAGCCAAGCGGGCGAGGGAGGGGAGGGGGGCGCTTTTTCGGAAGCTGAGCTCGTGGGCTGGGGCCCGCCGGAAGGGGGCTCGCCGGGCGCTTGGCCAACACTCCCTTCCGTTCGAGGCGACGATGCATCATGTGTCGATTGCGCGGGCGCCCTTTCGCCAGGTGTTTGGCAAGCGACAATCCCTCCACTCAAGACCAGGGCAGTGCAGTTTGCTAGCCAGGGTCGGGGCGAAGTCGGCGAGCAGTCAATCATGAGTCAGGCGGTTCCAGGGGGAGTTCAGGGCTTGATGATTCGCTCCTCGGGGGGAGTGCATGTAGGCGATGGTCGTCAATTGCAGCTTTTTTGGCCGGCTTCAAGACTGGCGGGTAGTTATCGGCAGTCATGTTGCTACCTGGCCGACTTCGGGACACCACTTTGGGCGACTTGCTCGGGACGCTCTGCCGCTCTCGAGCGACCGGCCGTTTGGTGCTCCTTGAACCCTCGGGTCAGAAGCACACAGTGGTTGTGCGAGAAGGCTTGGTCCATGAAGTGGAGACCCCGCGTGGGCCTCGCCTGGGTGAGCTACTCGAAGATGCTGCGCGCTTCGGACCACATGCCGCCCGGCTCGAAGTTCGATTGGGCGAGTTCTTGCTGCGCAGTGGGCAGGTGTCCGAGCGGCGCCTCAATCTGGCGCTTCGTCGTCTGCATTTGCTCAAGCTCGATAGCCTTTTCTCTTTGCGTGAGGCCTGCATTCGCTTCCACGTGGCTCGTCCGCAGGACACGAAAGAGTCGGTGTCTCCACCGCTTGAACCTCGGGTCTTTTTGGAAGGGCGCCCTCGCAAGCGCCGCGCGGGAGTCGTCCCTCCTCGGGAGCGTTCCCGCTCCGAAGCCCTCCAAGTCTTGGGGCTCAACGAGGACGCGAGTGCCGAAGACATCCGGAGCGCCTTTCGCAAGTTGGCTCAGCGCTGCCATCCTGATCGGCATCCTCATCTGAATTCGATGCAGAAAACTCGCCTCATTGTTGAGTTTTCTGAGCTCAGCCATGCCTATCATCGACTTGTCGGCTGAGCTGGCCATCTTTCGACAGCACGAGCCTGCAACGCACTCCTGATCAACCGAGTGTGTTCTTGGTGCAGGGGGCGCTGAAGGACCCACGTATCCAATCGCCGTTTTCGAGCTGTAGCTGAAAGTAGGCACCAAAACGCCCCTTCCCTTCCGGAAGGACTGAGGGAAGTTCTGGATCGGTACCTGAAATTTCCGCAATCTCAATTCTACCGGACCTCACTTTTAGACTTGACGAGCCGGGCTCGAGCAATTGGGCGCTGATTCCTTCGGCCTGGTTGAAGGTGAGGCTTGAACCGATGCGCTCGTATAGATCGTCGCGCTCGATCGATATTAGAAGCTCGTACTCTTGCCCTTGTTGTTTCCAGGGGATCATAACGCTGATGCGGCTCAGAACGCCCTCGCCGGGAACAGGATAGGCGCGCTCGCACTGGGCCGACTCCTCTGCTCGACTTGTCGAATCGAGGCGTCTTTTGTGCCGGATCTTTGCACCGTGCAAGCGGGCTCCTAATTGAACATGGGGAAAGGACCCAGCCCACGACTGGGGGGTGAGCTCATCATGGACCTCCGAACCCCAGGCGTTGGCGCAGCCTGATGCGCAGATACTGGCCATGAGGAAAACGATGGGGGCGCAATAGCGATTGAGGTGATTTCGAAACTTGGCGTGCATGTGCGTGCTCCTGATCGAGGTGGCTCAATCCTAGGAGGCACATTGGTCGGCGCAGTGAAACCCAGGTGACATTTTCGCAGCGGTACGGAGCAGCCTTCTTGCCCCTTCGCCTTTTCGCTGGCCGTCACCCGCTGCTATTCGGTCTCGTAGTAGTCGACCAGTTCGATGGGCTCTTGAGTCACGCTTGCGACGAGCTCGTTGCGCGTTCCGTGGGCGTCGCCCCCGATCTGAAACTCAAGGGCGGGTTCACATGCGATGCGCACCTTCTTGACCAAGAAATCCGAGACGTAGTTGGGATCATGGTAGGTTCCCTTCCAGATCTTTCGGAAGTGACCCATAAATTGGGGGGTTCCGATCTTGGCCAGACGCAGGTTCATGTAGCCAGGGAGCTCTTCTGCAAAGGGAAATAGCCGCATACCGAACCCATAATATGGTATGGTTGCGAGGGCGGCCATGCGCGCTGTGCCTTCAAAAAGAACCTCGCCCTTTTTGATCGGATGCTCAAGATCTACCCCTAAGGGAGACACGAAAAAGGCATCATCACCCTCGTTAATGACGGTGATTTGCGCCAGAGCCTTGAAGAGGATCGAGGGCAGACTCCGAGTGAGAGTGGCCAGACCGTAGCCGGTGAGACCGCGACCCAAGGCAGAGAAAGGGGTTTTGCTGAGGGCCGCCCGAGTGGCATTGTAGTCGGCCAAAATTTGTGCGTCGGCTCCAAGCCCAGCGAAGGGGGTCAGAAAACCCTCAACGTTGACGAGGTGGAGTTCCTTGCTTCCCGTCTCGTGCAAAAGTTTTTGCACGTCGGCGGAGCCTCCCCTGTGTCCGAGATGGCTTGGTCCCACGACCCAGGCGAGGGCGTTTCCTGTTCCCAACTTGAGGAGCCCGAAGCGGGGAGGAGGCTTGTGAGCCTGATAGGCCGCCTTGAGCACTTCGGTAACGGTCACGGTAAATGTGCCGTCGCCGCCTCCGGTAAGGACGGTCGAATATTCACCCGCCATGATGCTTCGGGCGATCTTGGGCGCCTCGCTGATGTGGCGTGAGACGAAGAGGTCTCCCCCGACCAGAATACGATCGATGTTCGAGATCACCTCGTCTGTTACACTCTTCGCGTTGCCGTTGACGACAACCGCGATGCGTGAAACTGAGCTATTCATTCGCTCGGATTACTTAGCCGCCGAACGGTAGACAGCTCGACCGACGAAGAACGGTCCCATTTGGCTAATGAACTCGGAGGTCTGACGTGTACCTCGCATCCTTTGTACGACGTGCGAAAGGGGGTGAAGCTCTTGACCGATCAGCCCGATCACGAATTCATTGTCGTTCTTGTCCAAGCCGTGGCAGGCCAAGCGGACGTCGTGGGCCAAGTTCGAACGGCCGTAGGTCTTACCGATTTCGCCGTGCTCGCGAAGAATCCCTCCTTTTTCACGGGGCTCCAGCTTTTCGAAGGCGCCGCTGCGGCGCAAAGGATACCAAACGGCCCAGGGATACTCGGGGTTGAGTACCGTTTCGGCGGGTCGACGGAGCATCCAAAATTCAAGGTCGTCTTCGTATCCTGTGGAGTAAGCGCGACCGAACATGGTCATATCGTCTCGGGTACTGAATTGCGGCGCACCCTTTGCGATCAGGGCTTTGCGCACCTTGTCGACGAAATCGAGGGGCTCAGAAGAGAACGTCAACACGCCGAGGCTTGTCGGGTCAGTGGCATCTTCGTAGACCACTACGCTCATGTTTTCGGCTGCGATGAGCTCCCCAAGGACGCGCGGTGTGTCCGAGGTCATTTCCGCTGGGCGCAGAACGAGCAACTGCATGAAGAGTCGCTTGTCCAGCATTTGAGGCTGCCCGTCTTTGACTGCGCCCCGCTCCCGCAGGTCGAGTTCCTGCTTCTCACCGTGATTCATGGGGTCGAAATACACCGGGTAGCCCTCCGAGCCAAATCGGTTGATTATTCGGGGCTTTTGTCGACTGGCCACGCGCCTCTCTTTTGATAAGCTCCGCCGGCCTTGAGCCGACCCAGCCTTCCTTCCCACGACGCACTTTCTTCCTCTGCAGGCCTAGGCTCCGCCCTGGGTTCACTGAGCCACCCTCTACCCGCGGGCATGCGTGACCTGTTGCCCGCAGAAGCTGAGGCCCAGGGCCGCTTGTCCTCGCTTGTGCTACGTACCTTCGACTTGCACGGTTACCAGCAGGTGAGTTTGCCCGCCTTCGAGTATGCCGAAGTTCTCGAGCGTGGTTTGGGCAACGTTGACCCAGCGACCCTACTCCGTTTCGTGGAGCCCGACACTGGAGAGGTCGTTGCTCTCCGCCCGGACATGACCCCGCAAGTGGCGCGATTGGTGGCCACGCGTCTTTCGTCTCGCCCGGGGCCGGCTCGATTGAGCTACCGTGGTTCGGTGTTGCGTCGGCAGCACGAACGGGCGCGTCACGATCAACAAATGCTTCAAGCAGGAATCGAACTCGTCGGAGCCTCCGGGGTTCAAGCCGATCTAGAGGTGATTTCTGTCTGCATTCGTGCGGTAAAAAACGCGGGGCTTCACCGCTTCGTCCTCGATCTTGGCCATGGCGGGATTGCTCAGGCGCTGCTAGGGGAGTTGAGCCAGGAAGCGCGTGCGAGCCTGCTCGATTCTTTATCTCTCAAGGACGGCGCGGAGCTGGCTCGGCGGGCACGCGAGCTCAATTTATCCGAGCCTCTTTTCGAGGCCGTCACATCGCTCGTCCATCTTTCGGGTGGTCCGGAAGTCTTTGAAGCCGCCCGGGGGAGCCTCGAAAAGACAGCCGCGTGGCCAGCCGTTGAAGAACTCAAACAGTTGGTTGTCGCTCTTTCGGATGGTTTCGTTGAAGAGCAGGTCGAGCTTCATGTTGTGATTGATTTAGGAGAAACTCGTTCTGCTGCCTACTACACGGGACCAATCTTTCAAGTTCTCGCTGAAGGGCCGGGACGCCCGGTAGCGAGCGGCGGTCGCTACGACTCGTTGTATCACTCATTCGGTGCCGATCGCCCGGCCGCGGGCGGAGCGATTCAGCTAGACCATTTGAGGTGGGCTCTGGGTGAACAGGATAGTCATCTTCAGGTGCGTGTTGCCGTGGTCGCTTCGGGCGACACCGTCGCGGGCCAAGAAGCGGTGAAGTCGACTCTGCGTCGGCTTCGACTCGCAGAAATTCCGTGTGTTTCTTGCTCGATGGCTGAGGCTCTCGACTACGCGCGAGCCTGGCGCTACTCACACGTTTTGCGCGTGACGGACAGCCAACAAGAGGTGTCCGTGATCGATGTTTCCGACGGGGATTCGAGCGATCAGACTAGCGTGTCTTTGGACGAATTGATTACGAAACTCAAGCGCTCTTGAGCGCCCCAATCGGTTGCGTGCTGAGCATTGGCTGAGTGCGTCCACCACCAACCTCAATAGAATTAGAGAACATTCATGTCCGCAGTGGTCATCGTAGGCGCCCAATGGGGCGACGAAGGTAAAGGAAAGATTGTCGACATCTACATGGAGTCGGCGGAGGTCGTGGTGCGCTACGCGGGCGGACCTAACGCCGGGCACACCCTTGTAGTCGGAGATGAGAAGCTGGTCGTTCGATTGCTTCCCAGTGGGATTCTTCGTCCCAGCACGCGCTGTATTTTGGGACAAGGTATGGTCGTGGATCCCTCGGTGTTGATCGGGGAGATCGATGAGCTCAAGCGTCGCGGACACAAGGATGTTGAAGCTCGTCTCTTGCTCAGCGATCGAGCTCATTTGATCCTGCCCTATCATATCGAGATCGACGGTTTGCGTGAGGACGCCGCCTCCAAGTCTGAGGCCATCGGCACGACGAAGAAGGGCATCGGACCTTGTTATGAAGATAAGGTGCGTCGCACTGGTGTACGCGCTGGCGAGCTTCGCGACTTAGCAAAACTTCAGCGTCGCATCGAGATTGCCCTCCGCGCCTGGGCTCCCATCATCGACTCTTTTGGGGGCAAGCAGCCCGACGCGGCGGAAATCGTTGAGCAGCTCCGTCCCATGGCCGAGCGGCTCGTTCCTTTGCTCGGAAACGCATCAAAAGCGACGGATGACGCGATTCGTGAGAAAAAACGCATCATGCTCGAAGGTGCGCAGGGCACGCTGCTCGATGTGGACCATGGCACCTATCCCTTCGTGACCTCCAGTTCGGCCGTGGCCGGCGGAGCCGCCGTCGGTGCCGGGATCGGACCCAACCGTATCGATTCCGTACTCGGTATTACCAAGGCCTATACCACGCGCGTGGGTTCGGGGCCTTTCCCGACCGAGCTTGATGATGCCGACGGCCAGCATCTGCGCGACGTTGGCGACGAGTATGGATCGGTGACGCGCCGCCCCCGCCGCTGTGGTTGGTTGGACATTCCTGGACTGCGCTATGCCGCGCGAGTCAATGGGATTGACGGTTTTGCTTTTACCAAGTTGGACGTGCTGACAGGACTATCTAAGCTGAAAGTCTGCGTGGCCTACGATACGCCCGAGGGGCGTGTGGACGACCTACCGATAGATCTTTTGGACGAGCCCGAAAAGGCCGTTCCTGTCTATGAGGAGCTCGAAGGCTGGACAGAAAACCTAGAAGACGTCCGTGTCTTGGAGCAGCTGCCCGAGTCGACTCGCAACTACATTCGCTTCGTCGAGGAAAAAGCAGGCGTACCGATGTACCTGGTTAGTGTCGGTCCCAGTCGTGCGGCAACCATTGTTCTGCACAACCCCTTTGTGGGGCGTGCAGGGACTCCCTGAGCTAGACCCGGCGGGCCCTTCTTTGTGAAGGGCCGTGCAGAAGCTCAATAGCGCGTTGTCCGTTCTTCGGGTGGCGCGCTTGCTTCGTTGTGGCCAGGGGTCGTAACCTAGCGGCATGGGGCCGTGGTCCAAACGAACTATCCTGGGCGCGGTTCTGTTGAGCGGCACCGTGGGCCTGAGTTCTGCAGCTCAAGCGACGGAGAGCCCCGCCGAGCCCCGTGATCTCTGCGCTCCGGCTGACAATATCTGGCGTCGGGCAGCTCGTTTTCGTTTCGCAGGCTATTGCGCCCGCCTGGACCAAGCGAGGAGCAATCTACGTTCCCGGCCTGCACTTGCGCTCAAGCTGAGTCGAGCCGCTCTTACTGTGCACCCCGCCGACTATGCGGCTCAGCTGATTCATGCCCATGCGCTTTTTGCTTTCGGCAAGAACCAGGCCGCTCATCAAGCCTTTGCTAAGTGGGAACAGCGCCATGGCTCCGCTCCGGTCTTCCATGTCACTCATCTTTGGGCGGCGGCTCAAGCGGCGGTGCGTGCGAGAGACGCCGCTTCGGCTCTCCAACGTTATCGGCGCCTCCTTCTCTCGCTCAATGAGTTCAGTTTCGCTGACGAGCGTGGCCGCATTCTCGTGGAGGCGAGTGTTTCAGCCCTCTTCGCAGGAGCGCCCCCGATGGAGGCTCTAGGCTACCTTCGCCGCTCCGAACAAGAATACGCACCGTCAATACACCTCTTTCGTTCGGCTCTGGCTCGGGTGCTCAGCTCTGAGACGGAGGGTGAGGTTTCTGGGTCGGTCCGTCCGCGCGACGGGCAAACTGATCTCTACTGGGCTTTGGCCGAGCAGGTGGGGCTTCTCCAAGACGTGGATGTGGCGCAAGGCGAGCCCGAGCTTACATGGCTCACGCTTCCGGCGGGGGCACTTCATTGGCTATTAGGCAAACTTGCCGCGGCGAACGATCGACAGCGGGCCGAAGAGCACCGTCGTGCTCTGATCTGTAGCCAACCTGCTCAGCTCGCGGGTTTGCTCTCGTCTTGGTCAGGCGAGGCGGCCGCTGATGTGGATTGTGGAGCCGAGCAGGTAGAAGGGGTGGGCGAGGCAGAAGTGAAGGGGGATCGATGAACGAAAAAGCGGGCAAGAAGTCCAAGTGGAGCTGGCTTCAGTTTCTGGTCAGCGGACCCGTCGCTTTTGGACTGACCTACGGAGTTCTTTCTTCTGATCCGGACCCCAATTCGCTTTGGATCGCCCTCGGCGTGGGAGTTACTGTCGGGCTTCTTGCTGGTCGCTTCGGTGCCGACGCCTGGCATCTGCTTGGAGACCTCGGTTCGTCGGTGTGAGGCAGCAACTTCGTCGTTTCATCTTTTGTACTGCGGTCTTCTTCGGGGCTTCGGCTTTTGAGCCGGCCGTGGCCCGTGGACGACGAGACTTTTGGAGGCGTGTGGCTGCTTCGAACCATGCGCACGAGCTGGCTACGGTAAGGGCCGTTGAGCGGGTGCTCAATGGGAAGGGGGGCGAACTTGATTTGCTCTTGGTGCGTACCGCTTTGGTCGAACTGATGCGACAAGAGCATGAATCGGCTCGTACGGTGGTGCTCCTCTTTCATCTCCGGCGGCAATTGGGTTTTTCGGCTCCTCGAGGCGGAAAGTCGAAACTAGCGCAAGTCTTGGAGCTCCCTCTGAGTCACTTCGACCGCGCTCTGGGCTACTACGAGCTGGCACGTCTCGAGCTGGACGGGGTGTTTTCCCGGGCAAAGAAGAGTTTAGAACGATCGAAGCAGGTCGGCGTTTTTCGCCGGACGTTCGCTCTCCTCGATCGAGCTTTGGCTTCGGCCTGGGAATCCGAATTACGCGCGGAGATCCTGGTGTATCGCGGTCTTGGTAGGCTCCGCCTGCATCAGGCGAGCAGAGCCAGAGCCGACTTTCTTCTGGCCTCGCAGCTTAGTCAGGATGCCGCTCGATTGGCTGAGGCTCATCTGGGTCTCGCTTTCGCGGCGCTTGAGGAGGGGCCGGGAACGAGCTTTCAGACACGCCTTGAGCTCGCTCGGACCTATCGCGACCGAGTCCGTCACGCTCTGCCTCGGCCTGTGATGGGCGGACTTCCGATGAACGAGGACGAACGCCGGGTCCTTTCCCTCCTCATGGCAAACCCAGAGGTGCATCAGTCCTTTGATCTCGGCGTTGTTCCTCCCGAACAAGACGACTGTCGGTGGCTCCTCGACGAAAAAAGCACACTGGGCGCGCCCTTTTCGGCTGTTGCCAGTTACATCGGCTCAAGCTGCTCTTTGGCGAAATCCATTGTCCCCCCCGGCTCCCGCTGAGGTCCGACTAGTGCTACGACCCCTTAGAAATGAGCGGTTTCGAAGCACTCCCTAAGAAAGTGAGGTCGGCTTCGAAACCGCGCTCGCCCCTCTCTGTCTCCGCACTTTTCTCTTCCCATTTGTGCCGCGACCCTTCCTGAAAACCGAGCCGTCTCTCAACGCTGACAGACCAAGAAACGCTCAAATTTAAACGGTCGCAGCACTAGCGGCCAGGCGGAACGAAAATGACTTCCACTCGCTCGTTTCTTTCTGCTCCTCCACGGACGCTAGCGAAGGCAATAGGTTGGGCGTTTTCAACAGAACGTACCGTGGGCGAGGGAGCCCCAGCGGCGATCAGCGCCTCGGAGGTGAGTTGACCGATCTTTTCGGCGCGCTTTTGTTGTCCCCGTTTTTTCGTGTGGACCACGACGAGGAGGGGAAAATCGGGGTTGGCCTTCGCTGTGCCACCCAAGAACAGCAAAGCCTCCTTGACGAAGTCCGATAGCGCGAGCTCGTTGTCACGGGTGAGTACAGGCTGCCCCAAGTTGATCGCGACTCCCCGATCATCTCGATAGACCATGTACTTGCCTGGTGCCGCTAGGTGGGAAAGTAGCTTGTCCGAAGACGCTGACTGGGGCTCTGCCTGGGCGTTGGGACGTCGGGCCCAGGTGAGCTCTTTGAGACAAGAGGCGCGCAGCTCCGCCGCCCGCGGGTAGAGATCTTTCTTGACCGAACCGTGGTCCAGTTCACCTTCGAGTACGCCGACTTTCTTTACAATCGCGGGCAGCTCTTTGCTCGAAGTCTTGAGCAGTTCGGCGCCAAGACACAGAAGGGACGCTTCTGCGCTGAGGTGTTTGGCGGCGAGTCGTCGGGCCTCGGCGCGAGCAGGGCTCAGTTGCTCCGCGTCTTTGACTTCTTCGGTATCCAGGGCCACCCGGGCCTGCATTTCAAAGGATTCCGCTTCTTGTTCAATCTGGCTTTGCAGCAGGTCGAGCCGTTTGAGTTCTTGGGCAGCCGTGGTCTTGGCTTGTTTGGCGGCTTCGAGTCGCCGCTCGGCGAGGCTGACCTGGGCCAAGGCAAAAGCTTCGTTGTAAGCAGCAATCGATTGTTCGCCCGCAGCCTCTGCCTCGGCGTGGCGCCCTTCCCCGTGGAGGAATTCGCCTTCTCCCCTCAGTCTCTCGGCGTCGGCGAAGGCTTGGGGAGATAGCTCTTGGGCTTGTTGCCCAGCTTTTGAAACGCTCACCTGTTGGGCTTCGGCTACGGAGCGGGGCAGGGGTCGCGCGCTGCATGCGACGGTTAAGGAAAGAACGGGCAGTAGAGTAAGTTTGGTGCGCATCATGAGCGAAGAGATCCCGCGAGAAGGAGTCATTGAGCCGAGGTGGGGCTAGGTGATGGCTGAGATTTTTGGTCCGATTGGGGTGAGGGCTCGGGGTTCTCTTTGGTAACTTGGGGCTGAGCCGGCCTGGCCTCGATCACCGGTGGTTCTGGTGCAACCGGCATGACGCCTAGCCTTTTAAGCTCGCCGAGAGCGCGGGCACGGCGTGCTTCCGTTTGTTCGACCAGGGTTCTGGCCTGCCGAGTTTGGGTTTCCAGCTCGACCGTTTCGCTTTCGAGCTGCGCGGCTTCCTGGGCAAGCTGAGCAGCTTTGAGCCAGGCTTGAGCTACGCGCTGCCAGCGTTCGACTACGTCTCGGAACCGATCGGCTGCTAGTTTTTCACCACGTTCAAGCGCACCCTGTTTCTTCTGTTCTGCTTTGGCCGCCTGTCGCTTGGCTAGCTGATCGGGGACATGCTTCTGGGCGGAAGCAGCCGAGGCCTCTTGTTTGGACGGGGCGTCGGCCTTCGGGGCCGGGGATGGAGGCTCGGCCAGGGCTACTGAGGTCCAGAGTAGGGCCAGCAATGCAAGAGAGCTAGACAGCGGGTTTTTCACGCCCCCACCAAGCCACGAGCCGTCAGGTGGGTCAAGGGGTTTGGCCTCGTCAAAAGGAAGTAGCTATATGACGGTCATGGCCTCCCCCTCCTCCCCCCCCGATCTTGCCACAAGCTCCCTTCAAAGCGCCCCTCCGCGTCGGGGCTGGGACGAGTACTTCATGGGAATCGCAGGTCAAGTGGCCACGCGCTCCACTTGCAGCCGCAAACATGTCGGGGCACTTATCGTACGCGATCGCATGATCCTCGCTACGGGATACAACGGGTCTTTGAGAGGTCTTGCTCATTGTGATGAGGTGGGCCACCTGATGGAAAACGGACACTGCGTGCGCACGGTCCATGCCGAAGCCAACGCACTCGTTCAAGCAGCGCGTGCGGGAACGAGTGTGGACGGGGCGACGATCTACGTTACGGCTTCTCCTTGCTTCAATTGCTTCAAGCTGATTGCCAACGCTGGGATTAGGACCATCGTCTTCGGCGAGTTTTATCGAGACGAAAAGATCTACGAATTCTCTCGGCTGATGGGTATTGAGCTCATCGACGTGACCAGCGAGGAGGTGTCATGAAGGTGGCTGTTCTGCAAGGAGGGCCCAGTCTGGAGGCTGCCGTGAGCCGAGTATCAGCAGCGGGGGTGGCTGAGGCTCTGCGAGCCAGTGGACAGGAGGTCGAGCTCTTCGAGCTCGAGCCCGAAATGCCGGCCGCTTTGTTGCGCTACCAACCCGACGTGGTGTTTCCCGCCTTGCACGGCGCGCAAGGCGAGGACGGCTGTGTCCAAGGGCTGCTCGAGGTTCTTCGTTTGCCCTACGTCGGTTCTGGCGTTCTGGGCAGCGCGACCGCTGCATCTAAGGTGGCGACCAAAGGTGTATACCGGGCGATCGGGTTACCGGTGGCCCGCGATCGCGTGCTCTCTGTTGACGCGAGAAATGCCGATCCGGCGTTTCTCCTCGACGAACTGCGGAGAGAACTTGGCCCACGTCTGATCGTCAAGCCCCCTCTCGGCGGGTCCGCCCTCGGAATCGCTCGCCTTCTGGACGAGGCGACTCCCTCGGACTTGGCTCGTGCCATCGCTGAGGTTTCTGCCATCGACGACGAGATTCTGGTTGAAGAGTACGTAACGGGGATGGAGCTTACCTGCGGCGTCCTAGAAGAGGGAAACTCCCTGCGTGCTCTGCCGCCCACTCTGATCTCAGCAGCTGCTGCCGATTGGTACGACTTTAAGTCCAAGTACGGGACGGGTGGCAGCTCGCATCAATGTCCGGCACCGATCGATCCAGAACTCACTCGCGCCATCCAGGATGCCGCGGTGCGTGCGCACCAGGCGTTGGGGCTCAGGGATTTGTCTCGCACCGACGTCCTCCTTGCCGAGTCGGGCGACTTCGTTTTGCTTGAAACGAATACCCTTCCCGGAATGACTCAGGTGAGCCTCTTTCCGGAAGCAGCAGCCGCGGCCGGTATCTCCTTTGAGGATCTGGTCCTGCGGCTTTGCAAAGGGGCACTTTCGCGTGGCGGTTTTGCACCTCGGCCCGAGACAGCCATGCCAAGCTGACCCAGCTCGTCGAGAAATCGGCCGAAATTGCACCACCGCGTCTTGGTCCGGGGTCGATCCGGCACTAACAAGAGCCCATGACTTCCGGACGAAAGGTTCTTGTCGTTGGTTCTGGTGGGCGCGAACATGCCTTGGCGCATCGTCTCTTGGCTTCTCCTTCGGTTGCCGAAGTGATCGTTTCGCCTGGCAATGCAGGAACAGAGCTTACGCGAGTCGAAGGAAAAACGCTGAGGGCGGTATCGGGCGATCCGGTGCAGCTTGCCGTCGAAGAAAGCGTTGACTTGGTGGTCGTCGGTCCTGAAGTGCCCTTGGTAGAAGGCCTGGCGGACCGAATCCGCGAAAAAGCGATCCCCTGTTACGGACCATCTAAAGCAGCCGCTCAGCTTGAAGGGTCGAAAGCCTTCATGAAAGACTTTTGCAAACGGCACGGCATCTTGGCTGCAAAGGACGCGGTTCTCACTGAGCTGAGCCAGCTGGATGACGCCTTGAAACAATTCTCGAGCCCTCCAGTCGTGAAGGCGGATGGCTTGTGCGCTGGCAAAGGAGTCGTGGTGGCCGAGACCTTTGAAGAGGCAAAGGAGGCTGCCGCGCACATGCTTTCGGGGGCGGCTTTTGGCGATGCGGGTATGAAAGTAGTCTTGGAGGAGCGATTGCTCGGTTCGGAAGCAAGCATCCACGCGATCTGTGATGGCTCGGTGGGAGTGCTGCTTCCCGCCGCCCAAGATCACAAGCGCATCTTTGAGGGCGATACCGGGCCGAACACTGGCGGAATGGGCACTTACGCTCCCGCCCCAGTGGTGACAGACGACATGCTGCCAGAAATCCGGACTGAGATCATCGACAAGGTGGTGCAAGGGATGAAAGCTGACGGGAGCCCCTTTGTCGGCACTCTCTTTGCAGGCTTGATGATCAGCCCTGACGGCAAGCCGGTTGTCTTGGAGTTCAATGTGAGGTTCGGCGATCCCGAAACTCAGGTGCTCACCCAGATCATTGAAGGTGATTTCTGTCAGGCTCTGCTTGATGCGGCTCAAGGCTGTCTTAAGGCTGACTGCCTGCGTCCAAGCGGCAAGCACGCGATGTGCGTCGTCCTGGCAGCAGGTGGCTATCCTTCGACACCGCGCAAGGGGGACGCGATTTCCGGTCTGACCGCCGCCGAAAATCAAGAAGGCGCAGTGGTATTTCATGCGGGCACAAAAATGGAGCAAGGCAAGGTGGTGACGAGCGGAGGCCGCGTTCTCGGGGTGACGGCCGTAGGTGATTCGCTGAGACTTGCTCGCGAACGCGTCTACGCGGCGGCCGATCAGATCCAGTTCGAGGGCTGTCAGTTTCGGCGCGATATCGGCCACCGAGCTTTGTAGCGTACTGTAAGGCTTTGCCTGTGCTCGTGGCGCCTACGAGAGGGGGCGATTTCACCTTCAGCGCGGAAATCGACGCCGCTAGCCTTGACGAAAGTAGATAGTCTGGGTAGCCGCAGCGCGAAATGGCACGTGTTCACAATTTCAGCGCCGGTCCTTCTGCTCTTCCCCTTCCAGCTCTCGAGCGCGCTCGCGACGAGATGCTCGACTATGGGGGCTCGGGCATGTCCATCATGGAGCAGAGCCATAGGGCCGCCGTTTATGATGCGGTTCACGAAGAGGCGCTTGCCTTGGTCCGCGAACTGATGGCCGTGCCCGATACCCACGAGATCCTCTTTCTCCAAGGTGGAGCGACGCAGCAGTTTGCTCAAGTGCCGATGAACTTACTCCACCCCAACAAGAGCGCTGACTACGTCGTGACGGGAGTATGGGGGAAGAAGGCCATCAAGGAGGCCAAACACATGGGCGCGGCGCGTCTCGCGGCGACTACCGAAGAAACCGACGGCAAGTTCTTCCGCGTTCCTGCCCCCGATGAGTTGGAGTTGGATCCTGAGGCTGCGTTCCTTCACCTTACGACCAACAATACGGTCATGGGGACTCAATTTCACGAGATCCCCGAAAGCCCCGGTGTGCCTCTGGTGATGGATATGTCGAGCGACATCATGGGGCGCCCCCTCGACGTTTCCAAGTGTGGCATTATCTATGCGGGTGCACAAAAGAACCTGGGTCCCAGCGGTATCACTCTCGTGATCGCTCACAAGGAGATTGTCGAAAATGGCCGAAGAGATATTCCGTTCATCTTCCAGTACCGAACCCAGGCCGAGGCACGCTCGCTGTCGAATACCATCCCGACTTTTGGGGTTTACATGCTCCGCAATGTTCTTCTTTGGGTGAAAGCTCAAGGAGGTGTTGCCGCGATGCACGAGCGCAACCAGGAAAAGGCTCGACGCCTGTATGCGGTCCTCGAAGAACGGAGCGATCTGTTTTCTCTTCGGGTGGAGCGAGCTAGCCGCTCGATTATGAATGTTGTTTGGAACCTACCTTCTGCGGAAGACGAGAAAGCCTGCGTAGCGGCCGCTACTGCTGCTGGTCTGGTGGGGCTTAAAGGCCATCGCATCGTGGGCGGTATGCGCGCGTCGATATACAATGCCGTTCCTTTGGAGTCCGTTGATGCCCTCTGCGAGTTTCTCCGGACATATCGAAACAGCTGAATCTGCAGGGGGGGAATAAGGCCCCTCCGCCATTAATAATTCCGACGATTGTTCGACGGTTTGGCGTGGGAACAAACGGCCAAAGCTGGCTTGACGGTGCAATCAAGAGGTATCCCGACGGTCGGTGTGGTTCGTCAAACTACATAGGTGCGACACTTCATTCCGCTGTCGCACCAGGTGGCTTGGTCATTCGTCTCTCGTCCATCTTTGACCCGCCCTTTCGCTTCCATTAAACTGGCCACCCACGGGATCATCTTTGATTCTGGTTGCTCCATCTCAAGGTCAGCTCCTTTGGCTCGATTCCGACTGCGTTTTCTCCTCCACGAAATGGACCTCCCTATGGGAGAGCTCGTCATCGGACGAAGTGCCAGTTGCGGTCTTACTATCGACGACCCGCTCGTGTCCCGCTGCCACGCTCGCATCATCGTCGAGCGGGAGCGTGTCTACATCGAGGACGCGGGATCAAGAAACGGCATTCGAGTCAACGGTCGCACGATCAGCGGGCGAATCGAGATTGGCGATGGCGTTCGTTTTCGCGTCGGAACCCAAGAGCTCACCCTGCGTCGCATCGAAGAGACGACCGTGGCGGCTCCACGTCGTCCTGCCACTGGATTCATGATTCATTGCAGTAGCTGCGGGCTGCCTTATTCGACCGAAGCAGGTGAGTGCCCGCATTGTGGGGTTGAAAAGGACGATGGGGGCGACGAGCCGACCACCACGACGGAGCAAGCATGGAGTATCGAGCTTGTTGCCGAGACCATCCATCGTGCCCGAGCTTTGGGACGGAGCGACAATTTGGAAAGACTGCTTATCCAGGCGCGCGATGTGCTTGATTCAGTTTCCGTTTCAGTGGATCGTCGGCGTTTGGACCAGCTGGCGGACGGGGCGATTCGCTTCTCAAGTGAGTCAGGAAACGTGGAGTGGGCCCGCTGGGCATTGGGGCTCTACTCTAAACGCGGGTTGGTTCCCGGTTTCGATATCAGTCAGCAACTTGGCAGTCTGCCACCCTCCGCTCGTAGCACGCTGGCTCCGGCAGTGACCGCGGTAGTGCGCAGTGTACGGCCGCCTGCGGCTGGTGGTGAACTTGCAGACGAGGCGACGATCGAGATCCTCAAGACGATGTCGGAGGCGCCCGAGGCCCCACGATGAACTTTGCCATTCGCTACGCCGGTCGAGATTTTCCTTTGGGGGAAGACCGATTCACCATCGGAAGGAGCGAGGACTGCCAACTCTGTTTGGATGATCCCGTCGCGTCGCGTCATCATGCACTCATTGCGATGCGCGGGGAGGAAGTCGTGCTTGAGGATCTCAACAGCCGCAATGGTGTGTACCTGAACGATATGCGCGTGCAGGGGCAGCTTGCGATCAAGCATGGCGACAAGATCCGGGTTGGCCTTCAAGAGATGGTTCTGATCCGGCGTGCGGGAAAGGGGCGAGCCGAGACCTTGATCCAGCGCGAGACCACATCGCGGGCCGACGCATTTGGCGTCTTGGGAGGCCTTGCCGAAAAGGCAATCAGTATGGGCCGGGGTGACGAAGCCGAGCGCATCATTGGCCGACAACTGGAGGCTTTGGTGGAGCGGGCCGAGAGTGGCGGTAGCATCAATGCTGATGAGTTCGAGAAAACGACCATTTTCGCGATGCGAATTGCCGAGCTGACTCGAAAGTCCCGGTGGGTCATTTGCCTCTTTCGCCTCTATGGCGCCAAGATCCGGCTCATGGATGCAGAGACCGTCAACTTGCTTTATTCCTTGGGGCCCAGGCTCCAAGAGCCTTCGGCACGGCCCCTTCTGCGCGACTATCTGGCAGTGCTGGGCCCGATGGTGGAAACCTACGACCCTGGTGAGCGTTTCGTACTCAAGAGGCTCGAGGGGCTAGAGCACGTGCTCCGCTGAGCTCAAACTCAGAAACTATCTGGTCTTGCGAAGGCTGTATCGAGCTGCTTGGGCAATCGCTGCGCGGAGATTGGGGTCATCGACCTCTTGCAAGCGACTCAGAAGGGAGTCGGGGAGCTTCTCGATGGGTTGCGGTGTTGATTCCGCCTTGTGGAAGGCGCGAGGTTTTGGTTGCTCCAGCTGGTCGACGACGAAGCGCAGATCGCGCACTTGCTTCCCCGAAGCCTTGAGGCGAAAAAGAATGTCCTGTTTGAGGAAGCTGAGCTCGTTGCTCCAGGCGCTGGTGGCAACATGGAGTGTCAGCAGGCCCCGGTTCAATCGGCCTACTCGGGTCCGATTGGCCACCCGCTCTCCTACGAGAGCTCGCCACTCTTCTCGACTGATGGCGGCTCCCGTTTTTTTTGCCATGAAGGCCTCGACTCCGACGAGCAGATCGCCGAGTCGCGCTGGGGCTGCGCCTCGTGGGTCTGGTCGGTCCGGGATCCATGCCGAGCTTTTACGAGCGGCCATGGGACACCTTAGCTCTCTGCCCCTAGCTGCGCTAGGGGGCTTCTAGTCGCGCGCTTGTCGAGTACAAAAGTAAAAAGGACCCGGTGAGAAACCTGGATCCTTTTTAGGCAGTGCCGAAGGTCGGACTCGAACCGACACGCTTTTAAGGGCGGCGGATTTTGAATCCGCTGCGTCTGCCAATTCCGCCACTTCGGCGTTGCTCAATGAACCTTTCGGTTCGCCAGCGTCGCGCCCCCTTGAGGGACCCGACAACCGGGAGAGGGCAGTTAGCGCGCTCCCCTGACGGTGTAAAGTCTTAAGTCTCGGTTTTTTTCTCATCGATATTTTCGCCGACAATCACGATATTACTCTCCACCTGACAGACGACGATGAGGTCGTCGAGCTCGTAGAGCGCAGCGTGAGCATCTCCTCCCGAAAGATAAGGCGCGCGACTCAGCGTCAGGGGAGTCAATCCGAGGGGCAAGAGACAGTGCGTGACGAATTCGGCGGCGGCGACTTCGAACTGAGCGCTTCGGATAGCCAGACGCTCCTCGGGCGCCCGCGGTTGTCCATTGTCGTAGACGAAAGGCTTGTAGGGAAGCACCAGCGCGATGAGCAACAGTCCGCCAGGTTTGACCGCTTGGCGCGCTGTCGCCAAAAGAGACATGGGACGGTCGCAACGATCGAGCACGTTAAGCAGGCTGACTACGTCAAACTGGGCGCGCAGATCGGCTCGACTGCTGATGTCTTCGGCCAGACATTCAAAACCCATGCTTCGAAGCCGACGAGCCATGTGCTTCGACGTTTCGGTTACCGTCACTTGAGCAAAGAGCGGGGCGAGTTCCTCGGTGGCATCACCTCTGCCGGCGCCGATATCGAGCAGTCTACCGAACTCGTCATTATGGGCTAACAGTGAACTCTGGTCCGCGCTGGCTCGGGCGGTATCGAAGAGGGTTTCCCATTGAGCCCTCGACAGCACGTGCATTGGATAGGTGCCCAGTATTCCGTTGATGTCAAAATCAGACCAGAACCCGCGCATCAGGCGATGAATCCACGTTGTGAAGGTGCCGTGGCGAAATTGTTCACTCGCTAGCAGGTACTCGGCCGTATGTTCGTCGAGACCCAGCTGGGTAAAAGGCGCTCCCGCCGCAGCCAAGAGGGCGGGGTCAGCATCGTATCTCAGCTTTAGCCCGATCTTTTCTGCCCGCGCTCGGGCTTTGTTCAAACTCACGGACGGGTTGTAGCGAATGAGCACGCAACTCTGTACTCGCCGCAGGTTTTGCGCATAATCTGCGAACAAACGAAGACGGCTGCGCCGAGCGCGTGTCCGTCCACACCTCCATCGAAGGATTAAGCACCATGGAATTTGTAGTTCCCGAACTTCCCTACGCAAAAGACGCGCTCGAACCCGTGATGTCAAAAGAGACTCTCGAGTTTCACTACGAAAAGCATCACAAAGGGTACATGACTAAACTCAAGGCTGCGCTTGAGGGAACCCCCGATGCAGAAAAATCTCTCGAAGATGTCGTGAAGTCGAGCTCGGGCGGCGTATTCAACAACGCCGCTCAGATCTGGAATCACACCTTTTGGTGGAACAGCATCAAACCCGGCGGAGGCGGTGCACCCCCGGCGGGTCCAGTTTCGGACCTGGTGGAAAAGTACGGCGGTTGGGACAAGCTGCGCGCGGACATCATCGCCAAGGCCGGTGCTCAGTTTGGCTCTGGCTGGGGTTGGTTGGTACTCAGCGGCGGTGAGCTCAAAGTTGTGACCACGTCTAACGCCGAAACGCCCCTCACAGGCTCAGACAAGCCTTTGGCTTGTGTGGACGTTTGGGAGCACGCCTACTACATCGATCACCGCAACGCGCGCCCGGCTTTCCTTGAGGCCTTTTGCGACAAACTCATCAATTGGGATTTCGTCGCTCAGAATCTCTGAGAGCGTTCACAAGTGGCGCACATGTAAGTGCGTGGCGAAGAAAAGGGCTGAGTCCGTCCGGACGAGGCTCTTTTTTTGTGAGCTATTTTAGGGGCTGAAGCTTGGGTGCTGCGCGCTGAGCCCGCGAGTGAGTCAAGAAGGGGCAGGTTTTCTACAGAATCGTGGCAACGCGTTGTTGTTACAACAGCCTCGCTAGATTATTCTTCGGTAACCACTTTCTTGGAGAAACCAACTTGACTCATCAATTCGCCCGCTGGGGCGTCGTTTTTGCCGTATCTGGTGCCCTCACTTTTTCTTGTGCCCAAGTCGAATCGACCGGAAACGGGGGAGGGAGCGGCGGCTCCGACTCTTCCGGGGACGGTGACGGTTCGGGGGGGCGCGTTTCGACCGCGTCGGGAGGTGTGAGCGGGAGCTCCGGTGGAGCATCCAACGCATCGGGTGGGGGTAAAACCGATCCTGGGGGAGCGAGCAGCTCGGGTGGAAGCAACGACGGAGGCGCCCCTCCCGTATGCGAGAAGGGCGCAGAAGAGGCCTGTTCCGAGCATTCCGACGAATACCCCAACGGCATGGCTGTGTGCGAGGGGGACGGTTGGGACCTTTCGGGGTGTATGTTCTGTACCCCCGACGAAGAAGTATCTTGCGCTCTGCTCGATCAGGCGACACCAGATGGCAAGGTCGTCTGCGACGAAAAAGGGTTGGGATGGGTTGAAGAACCCATGGACGTTTGTTCGGCTTGTGACGAAAGCGGTCCGGCGGCGGATTGCGACTCGCCGATGAACCCCACGGACAATCGCGGAGGAATGGCGAGTTGTAGCGCTGAAGGTAGCTACGATTGGTCTGAGTGTGCTCTTTGTGATGGGGACGTGACTCCGCCCAGCTGCTCGACGGCGACGATGGGTGCCCGGCCGGTCGGTGACGTGTTTTGCGACGGCGGGACTCTGTGGAACACCGTTGACTGTATCGAATGCGATCCGATGGCTTACGACGTCACCATTGACTGCCGAGATATTTTGGACCCTGCCGAGGACTACACGGGGGGAGTTGCTAGCTGTGGCCTTGATGCCACCTGGGATGAGTCCACCTGTGAGTACTGCGGCGACGGGGTAAAAAACGGGGATGAACAATGCGAGGGGACCGTGCCTGGTGGTTTGACCTGCGAAGACGTTGGTTTTACCGGCGATGATTCCGTCATCGATACCTGCGGTAGTGACTGTCGCTACGACTTGAGCTTGTGTAGTCTGTGCGATTTGGATCACCAGGCCAAGTGCCTGGGCGAGGGGATGTCTGCCGATTGTAACAACAGCGCCGAGTGTTCAGGAGCGCAGTGTGGCACGACGGTGGAGTGCGACATGGCGTGCAGTTGGAAGGAGGACTGCACCGATCTGTCCTGCAACGCCGGGGCAACCTGCAACATCGACTGCGCCGGTGGGGGCGCGCTTTGCGAAGTCGATTGCAAGCCGGACTCTAACTGCAACCTTTCGTCGACCAACGCGTGGGAGGGTGACATTTCCGGCGTCTTCAACTGCGCCAAGGACGGCGACTGCTCCTACTCTTTTGCTGTGGGGCCAGGTGGGGACGTCGACGCGGTCATCAATTGCGAGGCCGGGTCCACTTGTGAAATCATCTCGGAGCAATACCAGCAGGACATTGGCGTGGTTCACTGCGAAAAAGGCGCAGACTGCACCTTTACTGCGGAGTCCGACAAGGCCTCGACCTTCACTATGGAATGCGACGAGGGGGCGACGTGCTCGGCGTGTCCGACGAATTCGACTTGCAACTGCACAGGGGCAGGGTGCCCCTAGTGCTACGACCACTTAGAAATGAGCGGTTTCGAAGCTCTCCCCAAGATAGTGAGGTCGGCTTCGAAACCGCGCTCGCCCTTCTCGGTCTCCGCACTTTTCTCGTCCCATTTGTGCCGCGACCCTTCCTGAACACCGAGCCGGCTCTCAACGCTGACAGACCAAGAAGCCCTCGAATTTAAACGGTCGCAGCACTAGTACGCGCGACGTCGATTGTTTCCGTTTAACGACAAGCCGTCCCACTCTGATGGGGCGGCTTGTTTGCTTCGGGCTTCCTGTCCCCAGTTTGTTCTTTGAGGGGGGTATTGGCTCGTTGGCTGGTTTCCGGACGGCAATGCGGGCCGTGAATATGGAGTTGGCTGTTTCTTGTTCATTTCGAAACTTGCCGGTGACCCTGTTCTTTTTCGATACATTTCCGTCGAATCGACCCTCCCCAGCTACTGTTTGAGTTGTATTCCTGGGTTCGCTTGACTACTAAAACCCACGAGGAGCCATGAACCAGGCGTTAAGTTTCATCGACACCACCATTGGCAAGAAGATTGTGATGGCCCTATCGGGCCTAGTTCTGTTTGGCTTCGTTCTGGGGCACATGGCAGGCAACCTGCAGATCTTCTTAGGACCAGAAGCCTTCAACTCGTATGCCGTCGGGATACATGATCTCTTGGGAGGCAAGTTCTTGATCTTGGCTCGCTTGGTTCTGCTCGCAGCGGTCCTCCTTCACATCGTGATGGCGATGCAGTTGGTCGCGCGCTCCGCGGCCGCTCGCCCGGTGGGGTATCGGGTCAAGAAGAATGATCGCACCACCTTTGCTGCGCTCACGATGAAGTTCAGCGGGCTGAGTTTGCTCTTCTTTATTCTTTACCACTTGGCCCACTTTACCTTCCCTGGAGTGGCTATGGGGGCTTACGACCATCAGCCGTACTCGGCGGCCTACAGCAACTTCGTTAATGGGTTTTCTATCCCTTGGGTGGTTGCTCTCTACATCGCTGCGATGATTTCGCTCGGCCTACATCTCTACCACGGCTCTTACAGCCTGTTTCAGACCTTGGGTTTGAACAATCCTTTGCGTAACGAGACGGTCAAGGGCATCGCACAGTTTCTGGCGATGGTCGTGACGGTTGGCAACATCATTCTGCCCTTGTCGGTGCTGATGGGGATCGTGCACCACTGAGCACTCTCCACTGATTTGAACGCATCCCAGAAACCCCATCGTTTTTAAAGAGAACACTATGGAACTCAAGTCAAAAGCACCCGAGGGTCCCATCGAGACGCGCTGGTCTCGTCACAAGTTCAACATGAAGCTGGTCAACCCAGCTAACCGCCGCAAGCATCAAGTCATTGTCGTTGGTACTGGCCTTGCCGGTGGCGCATTGGCGGCAACGCTCGGAGAGCAAGGCTACAATGTGAAGGCATTCTGCTACCAGGACAGCCCTCGGCGAGCGCACAGTATCGCGGCCCAGGGCGGTATTAATGCCGCCAAGAACTACCAGAACGACGGCGACAGCGTCTATCGGCTGTTCTACGACACGGTCAAAGGTGGCGACTTCCGCGCGCGCGAGGACAACGTCTATCGCCTGGCCGAAGTGAGCGTAAACATTATCGACCAATGTGTTGCTCAAGGGGTGCCTTTCGCTCGTGAATACGGTGGCAACCTGGCTAACCGGTCCTTCGGCGGCGCTCAGGTGTCGCGTACCTTCTACGCTCGCGGTCAAACGGGGCAACAGCTGCTTCTCGGCGCCTATCAGGCCCTCAGTAAGCAAATGGATGCCGGAACGGTGAAGATGTTCCCGCGCACCGAAATGCTCGAGCTCATCAAGGTCGAGGGCCGGGCGCGCGGCATCGTGACGCGAGATATGGTGAGTGGAAAGATTGAGGCTCACATGGCTGATGTTGTCGTGCTCTGCACAGGCGGCTACGGCAACGTGTTCTTTCTTTCGACGAATGCCATGGGATGCAACGCTACGGCGACCTGGCGGGCCCATCGCAAGGGGGCGTTCTTCGCGAACCCTTGTTACACGCAGATCCACCCCACTTGCATTCCTGTAAGCGGAGAAAGTCAGTCGAAACTCACTCTGATGAGCGAGTCCCTTCGCAACGACGGACGCGTTTGGGTCCCTAAGAAGGCCGAGGATTGCGAAAAGGATCCTTCCACCATCCCTGAGGCGGACCGCGACTACTACCTCGAACGCATCTACCCCAGCTTCGGCAACTTGGTTCCTCGCGATATCGCCTCGCGTCGAGCTAAGGATATGTGCGATCAGGGGCTCGGGGTGGGGCCCAAAGTTGGGGGGCAGCGCCGAGGTGTCTATCTGGATTTCGGAGACGCGGTGCAGCGTCTGGGTCGCAAAGCCGTGGAAGAACGTTACGGGAACCTCTTCGAAATGTATGAGCGCATCACGGGGGAAGATCCCTACGAGACGCCGATGCGTATCTATCCCGCTATCCACTACACCATGGGCGGCCTGTGGGTGGACTACAATTTGGAGAGCACCATCCCTGGTATGTTTGTCGGCGGTGAAGCTAACTTCTCGGACCACGGAGCAAACCGTCTGGGTGCGTCGGCCCTCATGCAGGGGCTCGCGGATGGTTACTTTGTTTTGCCCTATACGGTGGCCAACTACCTGGCCCAGGCACCCAAAGCGGCCGTCGACGAAAACCATCCGGAAGCCGTTGCTGCGGTCGAAGAGGTCAAAGCCCGGATGCAGAAGTTTCTCGACATCAAAGGCTCCCGTAGCCCCGATTCCTTCCATCGCGAACTCGGCCAGATTATGTGGGAGCACTGTGGCATGGCCCGAACCAAAGAAGGTTTGGAGACCGCCCTTCAGAAGATCCCCCAGCTGCGCGAGCAGTTCTGGAAGGATCTGCGCGTGCTCGGCAATGGCGACGAGCTCAACGTCAGTCTCGAGAAGGCTGGTCGCGTAGCTGATTTTCTGGAGCTCGGCGAGCTCATGTGTCGCGACGCGTTGTCTCGTGCTGAGTCCTGTGGCGGTCACTTTCGCCAGGAGTCTCAAACCGAGGAAGGTGAGGCCAAGCGTGATGACGAGAACTTCCAATTCGTATCAGCGTGGGAGTTTTCGGGTGATGTGTCCCAGCCGACGCTCAATAAGGAACCGCTAAACTTCGAGTACGTCAAACCCTCACAACGTAGTTACAAGTAACGCCCTCGATTGCCGAATAAGGACGAAAACGAAAATGAGTACCCTAAATCTTGTGCTTCACGTTTGGCGACAAAAGGACAGTTCGGCTCGGGGAGAGTTTGTCCGCTACGAGGCGACGAATATTTCCGAACATTCCTCCTTCTTGGAGATGCTTGATCAGGTCAATGAGGAGCTGATCGAGAAGGGTGAAGAGCCGATCGCTTTTGATCACGACTGTCGAGAGGGCATTTGTGGGACATGTGGCATGGTCATCAATGGCACTCCCCATGGACCCCAAAAGGCGACAACTACCTGTCAGCTTCATATGAGGCAGTTCAAGACGGGCGACGAATTGTGGATCGAACCCTGGCGTGCCAAGGCCTTTCCCGTGGTTCGTGACTTGGTCGTCGACCGAGGGGCGTTTGACCGCATTATCCAGTCGGGAGGGTATATCTCGGCGCGCGCAGGGGCTCCTCCCGATGCGAATGCTCTTCCTATCGCCAAGCCAGAGGCTGATCGCTCAATGGACGCCGCGGCTTGCATTGGATGTGGCGCTTGTGTCGCCGCGTGCCCCAATGCTTCGGCTATGCTCTTTACGGCAGCCAAGGCCGGGCACTTGAACCTGCTTCCCCAGGGGCAGCCCGAAAAGGGCGCGCGCGTGCGAAACATGGTCGCTCAGATGGAGGCAGAAGGTTTCGGTCACTGCACCAATCATTACGAGTGCATGGACGCGTGTCCCAAAGGCATCGATGTCGAGTTCATCGCCAAGTTGAACCGCGACTTTGTTCAGGCGACTGTCAGCGCTCGCACTGAGCTCAAGGCTCGCAGCGTTAAATAACTACAACGCATCTCCCCGCGGGGTGGCGGGATGTGTGCAACAAGGTGCTCGTTGGTGCACCGCGAGTCGAGGAGAAGTGTAAATTCATGATGTGGTCAACAAAAGTTAGGGACTTGCTCATTCTGTCAGTTTCCGGAGCTGGAATCATCGCGGCTTGCGGGGGCAGTACTCCCCCGGCCGACGCTCCTTCCGAAGCGGAACCAGCGGGGGGAGAAGAAACCGCGCCGTCCTCTACGGAGGCCTCGGCCGAGGCCGTCCAGGGTGAGGAAGGGGAGCATAAAAGCTTTGACGCTATGTCTCCTCCCGAACGTATGAAGGTCATGAAGGAGGTGGTGGTACCTCAGATGACCGAGGCTTTTCAGGCCTTCAGCCAAGAGGAATTTGGCAAGGTCAACTGCATGACCTGTCATGGTCCCGGCGCTAAGAACGGCGAATTCGAGATGCCGAGCAAGTCTCTGCCGGCCCTCGACGAAGAAGAGATGGGCGCGCATCCCGAAATGACGAAGTTCATGAGCGAGACGGTTGTTCCCAAGATGGCGGCGATATTGGGCGAGGAGCCCTACAACCCCGAAACCCACGAGGGCTTCGGCTGTTTTCACTGCCATACCAAGAAGCAGTGATTTTTCCTTGATCCTGAACGTCGACAGTGTGGCGTTTAGGACGGGGTCGATTCGCTCTCGCCGCGGGTCAATGTAGGCATGGTTACGTAAACGCCTGGCGTGGATACAAGAAGGGCAAGTGACGAAACCCCTCCGGTCCTCCTCACTTGCCCATCGTGCCATCGAGGGGATCCCTCGTTTTTTGTCCCCGTTTTAGAACTCAAGGGGGTATCGACGAGTGCCCCGTACGAGTGCGACGTCAAGTCGCCCGCCGAGAGCCTCAGCGTATCGCTCAAGCGTCGAAAGCAGGTGGTCGCTTCGACGCTCCAGACGGCTCAGGTCGCCCTGAGACATACCAGCTTCCTTGGCTACCTGGACCTGGGTCCGGCCGAGTTCCTTGCGGACATCCCTGAGAGTCATCCGCTTGAGCGGCTGAGGGGGGAGTAGTGCGTCCGCGTTTTCCAGAAGAGTTGACTGTGTTTGATCGAGTGCTGCTTCGCCCATTTGTGCCTCCTTAATTGAGTAGGAATCGATGTTCCGCAGCCCATAACGGCACTCTAGGAATTGTCTAAAGGGGCAGGGCGAACTTTTTTTTAACTTTTCTGGGGCGGGCCAAGTTGGTCAGTCGGACGGCCGAACTCAGCTATTTTTCACTGGAAGGATCGGAGCCCAGATCAACGATTCGAGCATCTCGTCATCGATCATCATACCCCGCTCACTGAAGTAGAGAGCGTTCTCTTCCGAGGTGTCTCGGCTCTCGCCCACGAAGGCAATGCCTTTGCCTTCCGCGTTGTAGCCAAGCTGAATGATGGCGTTTTTGAGCCAGCGCCCTCCGCCATCGAAGTTCAGTTCGCGAGGCAGGGTATAGAAACCCTCACTCGGTAGCTTTTTGAGAGTGCGTGACCAGGTGGGGCTGCGTAACGGGGTCGTGGGCTCTCCCCAGAACCAGCGATTGTTCTTGTTTTGTCCAGGGCGTACCACGAACTTCTGTCCGGACTTCTCGCCCACATAGACAAGAACACCGGCCGGAAAGGCATCTTCGTGTCCGGGCATGGCTGTGGTTGTGCGATAGAGTCCGTTGTCAGGTAGGTCGAGCATTTCGACGCTGAATCTAAGGACCACCCTGGGTCGTGGCAAGGGCTGGCAGGAAATTATGATCCGAGCGCCGGAACATCCTCTGGTTGACAGCTCCTCTCGCTTGAGATCACTCTCATCGTCGAGATGGCAGCAAAAAAGACAAGCAAGAAAACCTCTACTTCTACCGCGCGGGGCTCAGGCGCTTCAAAGAAAGTCGTGGCGAAGAAGCCCGTTTTGGCAAAAAACGCCGCGACGGCTAAAAAAACTGCTTCCAAGAAGGCGACTTCTACCAAGAGCAAGGTGAAGAAAGCTCCCGTCAAGAAGGCTCCCCCGAAGAAGTCCTCTGCCGCAGAAGCGTCCTTGGCGGGCGCGCCCACCTCGTTGGTAGGAAAGAAGGCTCCCGCCTTTCGGCTCAAGAACCAAGAGGACCAGATTGTTAAGTCGAGCAGTTTGGCGAAGACTCCCTACGTTCTTTACTTTTATCCCAAAGACAACACTCCGGGTTGCACCACCGAAAGTTGCGATTTTCGTGACGGGATTGCGAACTTTCAGGCGCTTGGGGTGACTGTTCTTGGAGTGAGTCCCGATTCTGCCAAGAGCCACGCAGGCTTTGCCAACAAATACGAGCTTCCTTTTACTCTGCTATCCGACCCCGACAAGGAACTCGCTCAAGCTTACGGTGTTTGGGCTCTGAAGAAGAACTATGGACGTGAGTATTGGGGGATCGTGAGAAGCACTTTTCTGATCGGTGCTGATGGCAAAGTGAAGAAAGAGTGGCGAGGAGTCAGAGTCAAAGGCCATGTGGAGGCGGTTTTGGAGGCAGCTCAGGCATGAATGGACTAGCATTTCAGGCACTCTCTTTTTCGCGGCGCCTCCTGCTCACGGTGGGCCTTCTTTCGGTCGTCGGATGCGAGGACAGTGGCAAAAAAAGCGCCAAGCTTGTCGTCCCGAACATGGAGTACGTCGCCAAAGCGGCTGAGCGGGACCTCGGAGAGGTGAGGCGCGGCATGCCAGCCGGGGCGAAAGAACTCGAAGCGCTCTTTCGACAAGCCGCTCCCGAGAAGCCGGCAGCTGTCGATGCTCGCAAAGAACTACTTCGGCTTCGCAGCGACAATCGGGATATCAGTTCGGCGAAGTCGACCTTTTTTCTGATCGCGGCCGCGGACGGAACCATCTTGAGAAACAACCTCGAATCTGACGAGATGGCCGAAAAGAACTTGTTTGAGGTGTATCCGACGAGCAAGAAAGGCTTGAACCAAGACTACTTCGAAACTGGCGGTAGCTGGGACGTGGCTCGGGGGGTCAATGGACGTCCAGATGCCCAATGGCTGGCCATGTCTCGAGTGCTGCTCGACGGACAGCCCGCCGGATTGTTTGTGAGCGGGTGGTCCTGGTCCTCCTACGCCTATCGTCTCGAGATGGCCCTCCGCTCAGAAGTCTTGGGTGAGACCGAGGAGGGAGATAAGGTTCCTTTGCTCTATGTGTATGTCGTGGTGGGTGGTCAAGCTTACGGTGCTCCTGTGTCCCCGACGGTGAACGGAGAAGAAATCGTAAAAATGAACCCTGTCGAAAAATCCAAGGGCAAAGATATGTGGACCGGAGCGATCGAGATCACTCGTCGTCCCTTTGGTTTGGCTCTCAAGCACCTACCAGAACTTGGCGATGACGTAGTGCTGGCGGTGCTTCGCAGCGAGACCTAATCTCGAGCGGGGCCGCTTGGGGTGGGGCGTGCGAGGGGCTCTCGTGTTCCCACCCGCCCCAGGTGATGGAGCCCAAACAGCGCCGTCGCTACTCCGACGATGACGAAGGTTCCACCGAGATTGCCGTCGCCGAAAAGGGAAAGTGCCACTCCGAGGGCCCCCGAAGTGGTGCCCCATCTAATCGAGCTGTGGGCCCGAGCGAGTCGTTTTTCCGAAGTCACCCGTCATTCATAGGCGACGCACCTGTCCGCATCAACTTGGGGTATTGAATTGACTGCGGGGGTTGACCAAGATGATCGGGGCTGAAAGGGACTTGAGCTCATCTTGGCGTTCTTATTATCAAAAAAGCGGCTACACGCTCGTAGCCTCGGCACTTGTCGGGTGGCCCCTCGGATCCTGCTCAGCATGGTTTCGATTCTTGCTTGGGGGTGCGCGGCCAAGCGCCCGCCGAGCGTCGAAACCGCCGTGAGTGATTATGCGCGTGCCGCTCTCAGTCAAGACGTCGAAAGCATGTGGTCGATGATGAGCGACGAGGCGCAGGCTCGGATTTCGAAGGAAGAGCTCAAGCTTCTACTTACTCAAAACGAGGCAGAGCTTGCTTCAAGAGTCGAGGCGCTCAAGGCAGACGCTCGGGTGGTGACTCAAGCCGCCGTGGAGCTCGGGGACGGTCGCGAAGTGGGCTTGCGCGCTGACCACGGGGACTTCGGCATCTCTAGAGTTGATCTACTGCAACTTCCTGCGCAAGGGCCCTTGGACGCCGTTGAGCGTTTCCACCTCGCGCTTGCTCTGCGGGACTACCAGCTCCTGCAGTCCGTTCTGACTCCGGAGCTCGGAGAGACGGTGGATGATTTGCTTAGGCAGTTGGAGGACGCGGTAGCCCAGTCGCATTTTGCGGTAGTCGATATCGAAAACGACCGCGCCACAGTTGCTCTTCCTGGTGGCATGACGATCCGGCTAAAAAAGTCCGATGCCGGTTGGTTGATCTCGGAGGTGCCCCGGTGACGAAGGTGGGGCGTAGGCAAGCGCTGTTTGCCACAGCGGCGGCGTTACTCAGTGATCCCGCTTGGTCTTTCGGCGAAGACGGAGCCTTTCATGCGCGATTGCTTTCGCTCCGCCGCAAGGACCTCAAGTTGGAGCTGACCGCGACGCGACGCTGGGCTCTTGAGTTGACCCGGCGCACAAGTGCACCGGGAAAGTTGGCGAGTTTCTCGGTGGCTCCAAAGAGCAACGAGCTCCTCAAAGAGCCTTTCTTAGTTTGGACCGATAGCAAAGACCCGGGCCCCTTGGACCAGCGCGCTATCCGCGGACTGAGAGAGTATCTGCGTATGGGGGGCATCCTGCTTGTGGACGATCGAACCCCTGTTCCCGAGGGGGGAGCCTTCCTGAAGGCGGCTCACCGCGAGGTCGCGAAGATACTGCCTGAGGCGACCCCGGTGCGCCTCGACAAGAATCATGTGCTCTTCAAGTCCTTCTACATCCTCGACGGCCCCTACGGCCGGGCGAACGGTCCCGGGCATATCGAGGCCATCCTTTCAGGAAAGAACGTCCAAGTTCTGTTTTTGAATCACGATCTTCTGGGTGCCTTGGCTCGTGAGGGCGAAACCTGGGCCTTGCCAATGCAGTCCGGTGATGCCACAGCGCGTCAACTCGCGATTCGCTTTGCGGTGAACATCGCCATGTACGTCTTGTGTTCGGACTACAAAGACGACCAAGTCCATGCTCCCTTTTTGATGCGCCGTCGGCAGGAGCGCTGATTCATGATGTTTGCTTTCAGTGGATCGAATTTCGGATCCGGAGCCTGGAGTCAGTTGCGGTTCTCCGACGATTTGCCGCTGTTGGCGCAGGTCATTGTTTGGTGCCTCGTTGGTGCAAGTTTGCTTTTGCTCTTGCTCGAGATCCGTCGAATTCGCTCAAAAGGATTTCTCGTTTTTGTCTCGGGTGCCTTGGCCACTATCGCTCTGGCCCTCGCGGTGCTGCGCCCGGTTTCGCTTTCTCTCAAGGGCAAGACCGTTCCTGGATACGTTTTGGTCTTGGTTGATAGCTCCCATCGGATGGACCTACCCGCCACGGATCATTTGGGGACCGTAGCCGAGACCAGACGCGAGCTTGCCGCCGAAGCTGTGAACGAGCTCAAGGCTCATCTCAAAGGGGCGAGAGTCGTCGTGCGCGCATTTACTTCTGAGCTGCTCTCTAGCGACGCGACGACGACCTTCGACGACCCAGGTCCCGCTTCGGGAAGTGACTTGCTCGCAGCGCTTCCCCGTGCCTTGGACGAATCTGCGGAACTGCCTCAGGCGGTGATTGTGATCAGCGATGGGCGAATGACTCGACCTGGACCTCTCGCAGATGAGGCCTGGCGCAATCTTTTGCGTTCGAAAAGCGCAGGAGTTCCGGTCCATACGATTGCGGTCGCTGAGGCTTCCCCTAAAGACCGAAGTTTGCGTTCTATCGGTTTTACTGGATCGGCCGTTGCCCACCAGCCGTTTCGCCTGGAGGTCGAGGTGGGGTGCCACCTCCCCGAGTCCTGCGATCAGGTGGAGGTCGAGGTTTTTGAACTCATGGAGCGTCAGCCCGAGCGACTCTTGGCTCGAGGCGAAGCTCGAGGTGAAGGGGGGCGAGCTCTTCTTTCTCTAAAAGTGACTCTAGAACAGGCGGGGAACCGGGCTCTTTTGATTCGACTTGTAGGGGATGAGCCTGACGCAGTGGTCGAAAACGATCACCGCATCATCCCTGTCTTGGTACGTCGTGATCGCCTGAGAATGCTGCACGTCGCTGGGCGCCCCACCTATGATGTGCGGGCTCTTCGACGCTTTCTCAAGTCGGACGAAAGCACGGACTTGATCTCTTTCTTCATTTTGCGCACCGAAAGTGATCAGGTGCAGGCCGAGCAGGATGAACTTGCGCTCATCCCCTTTCCGGTGGACGAACTGTTTTCCGACCACCTGAGCAGCTTCGATGCCGTGATTCTCCAGGACATCGATGCCAGGCGCTACCGGTTGGATCGTTATTTTCGGTCGATGAAGGATTACGTGATCCGAGGAGGCGGCCTGGTCTTGGTAGGTGGGCCGACGGGGTTTTCTTCTGGCGGGTATGCTGGGTCCCCACTCGAAGACGTGCTTCCGGTACAACTTCCCAAGGACGGTGAGTTGATCGTGAGAAAGCCCTTCGTTCCTCAAGCAACTGATGTGGGGAGGGCGGCGCCGATCTTACGGGCATTGCGCAACAACTTGGGCGACGTGTTGCCCGAAATGGACGGATCCAATGTTCTCGGTGCCCCAAAGGAGGGCGCCCTTGTCCTCTGGGAACACCCCACCGAGACACTACCCGCGCGTTCTGCCCCAGAAAAAATGCCCATTCTCGCCGTCTATGAGGTGGGGGATGGTCGAAGCATTTCTTTATCGGTGGATGGGACTCACCAGCTGCGCTTCGGCGAGTTGGGAGCGAAAACGGGAGGGCGCGCCCATGCCGATCTTTGGGAGGGGCTGCTTGGATGGTTAATGAGAGACCCGCGGTACGAGAGCGCTCAGCTTCAACTCGAAGGGCCGTGCCAAGCCGGAGTGGACCAGGGGTTTTCGGTTCACCCCATCTTGGGAACAAAAGAAGAGATCCGACTCAGTCTCGAAAAGTTGGGCTCGGGTGCAGTCGATGCTTTGCCCTTGCAAGAAGTCGAAGCCGGTGGCGGTGGTGCGCGGCGATTCATCGCACGCAAGATCCCGGAAGGGGGCTATGCGGCCCGAGTTCGCGTGGGCGCGGCGCCGCCTTCGCGAACGGTGATTGCCTGTGAAGAGGGAGGGGAGGCCTGGGCGGATAGTCGTCCCGATGCCGAGCGCCTGAGGAGCATCGCAGCGGCGACGGGGGGCGTTTCGGTATTTCGGGATCAAATCGCGGAAGTACCTCCAGTGGAGTCCTCCTTCGTGTCGGCCGAACGGGTGAGCCACCCTGTGCTCTCCAACTGGATTTGGGCTACTCTCGCGGTGGCTCTCATGAGCATTCATTGGCTGATCCGTCGGGCGCAGGGGCATTTGTAGGTGAGCATGTTGAGGTCGGTCTATGGCTGGGCGCTTGGTGCGTTCTTTGTGCTTGGGTTCGCTGGTTCGGCTCGTGCTCATTGGCCAGTTGCCGCGAAACCGCTCGCCGAGGGATTGCGTTCCGGATCAGAAGAGCAAAGGAAGGCTGCGGCCGAAAGCGCCGCTCAGCTTCCGCGGAGCGAACTTGAAGCGCTCGCTGTGGAGTTGATTGAATACGAGGACCCTGAGCTTCGAGCGCTTCTCGTTGAACTCGCTTTGCGCAACAATCTGGTCGGAGTCGCGCGGGTTGCCTCTCTCTGGGAAAGGAGCACTAGTGCCATCGAGCGCCGTTGGGCTGCCCAACTACTTGCCCTTCAGCCAGGTCGGCAGCAGCTCGCGATATTGGGACGTCTGGTCAGCGATCACGAAGCCGAGGTCCGCCTCGCAGCGCTATCTGCGCTTGGAGCGACGCCGCCCCAATGGAGCCGGACGGCCGCACAGCTCGTTTTGACCTCGCTCAGCGACCGGCAGCCCGAGGTGCGGGCCGCAGGTGCGCGTGCTCTGGGGCTACTCCGCGACCAGTCGGTGGCTATTTACTTGGCGGGCCAACTTCAGGACGCCGAGGACGAGGTCCGACTGGCCGTGGTCAAGGCGCTTTCTGTCTTGGCACATCGGGATACCGTTCCGGCTTTGCTCGGGGCTCTCGACGATCCGAGTCTTCAAGTGTCCGCCGCGGCCGCTCAGGCCCTGCAATTTTGTGGCGACCAGCAGGCCATACCTGGACTCATTGAGCTCATCCGAAAGGTGCCCATGCAGAGGGCGCAACTGAGCGCGCTGGGAGCTCTTTTCGCTCTCGATCCCGATCTGGCGGAGTCCGAATTCATCAAGGCGCTCACCTCCGTGCCCCGAGTTAGCTCGTCTCTCCTATCTTGGGTGCGTCTCGGGTCATTGCCCCGAGCAGTGGATGTCACGGACTGCCTCGCCCATGCGGTTTCTTCAGAGCTGGAGTTCTGCGCTCAACTGCACCTCCTTCAGGGAGGCGGGGCATCGGCTTTGTGGTCACCGGTCGACGAACGGCGGCTTTCATCCGCCCAGGCCTTTTCCCTCCTCGCCTCTAACTCGACCAGCGGTCGAGTCAGTCCCAGCGAAGAGAGGCTTCTCGTCCGAGCTCTCGAAATGGTCTCTTCTCCCGGTCGGGTTGGAGCTGGCGAACGTGACGCCGTTTTGGGGTACTTGAGCTCGATTGCTCAGCTCCCCGGTTTCGCTTTCGAGCCGCTTCTGCTCGGGCTTCGTCGTGCTTCGTCCCAGCCTGCTCATCTCGCTGCCCTACTCACCTTGCTGGCTCGTGCTCCTGCGCCCCACGAGCGCCCGTGGCTCCGAGCCTACCGGGACGCGACCCATCCTCTTGTTGCTGAAGCCGCTACGCGCCTTGGGGCGACCTGGGCCTCGAGCGCGGCCGAGTTCGAGGCATTGCTGATGGAGGGGCGACGCGAACTTCGCCTTGTCGCCGCGGAGACCCTCGCCGAGGGAACAAAGGGCGCCCGGGCCCGAGCTTTGCTCACCTTCGTGGAGGGACGGAAGATGAGGGGTGGTTCGATTTTGCTTCTGGCCGCCGAGGGGCTAAGCGTGCCCAACGATCCCGAACTACAAGAGCAACTGCTTGAGCTTTTCCGCGCACTGCCGCGGGTCGCACGCCTACGCTTGGTCCCCGCCTTGGGTCGCAGCCTAGACGCGTCCAGGTTGAGCTCGCTTGTTCCTAAACTATCGGTCCCCGAGCGCCTGCAGTTGGTTCAGGTCCTGACCAAGCGCGAAGATGCGCGCTTGGTGGTGAGGGGGTTGCTCGGAGACTCGGCCTCCCGCGTCGTGGCCTTGGCTCTGGAAACCTGGGGGTGGATTAGCGATCGAACCACCGCGGACGACTTCCTCGCTTGGAGTGCGAAACGTCCGCTCTATGTCCGGGCGGCAGCGCTCCGCGGGATCGGACGTGCACGAGCGCGCGGTGTGCTTGAACCCCTTCCGAAAGATCTTCTCCGGGCTCAGGACTGTGCGTCCAAAAACGACGGCCTGCGGGCGGCGGCATGGGGGCTCGCTGCCGAAGCGAGCCTGGATTGTGGTGGACGTGAGCCGAACGAAGTGCTTCTGCATAGTTCCGAGCTCGTAGTGCGCCGTGCGATTGCTGCAGGGCTACTCTTCGCTCCACAGTATGACACGGAGACCGAAAAGGCGCTGCGCGCGTGCTACACCTACGAACCCGAAGCGAGAGTCGCGCGTCTTTGTCGCCAGGCATTATGGCCCTCGACCCCGAAAGGGAGATCTGAAGGTCGCTGGCATTCCTTGCGCATCCCCGTTCCTTGGATGACAGAAGCTCCGGCGCAATTTCCCCATATGGTATCTGTGGACGGGCGGGATCAACTCACCGTTTCTGACAACCGGGGCGAAACGCAAGTCTGGGGGCACGAGATCCATGCCTTGGGTCCAGGGCTCGTCTACTAACAAAGCGATTTCGTGGGCTTCCAGAACGCCCTTGTCGCATGTTGCGCTTGCCCTCGCGCCGCACTCTTATGGGACGAGAGGTCCTGTGGTTCTATTCGTTTCGGTGCTGTGATCCGGCGACTCGACTTCGATGTGGGTGATTAGGTAATCGCTCGAAGCCTTATCCAATCGAAAGTGTACCTTTCGGGTATCGCTTCGGATCTGCCCGGCTTCGTTGGCAAGGGTACGCGCTCGCGCCCACGCTTGAGCACCGGTCTCATTGAGGCGGATGTTGAGGTCCTCGAGGTGCACCTCGAAAGAGCCATAACGCGAAAGCATCTGGGCTCCGGCCAGGGCCAACTGTCTACGCTCCGTCGGTGGGCTTCCGCCTATTTCTGCCAGAGACAAGATCAGAGAGGGGCTGGTCAGGGGCTCCATCTTCTCAGCGACACGCGTTCCCCAGAACAAGGGGTTTAAAATAGGCTCCGAGAAGTGCACGGCGTCCGCCAGGGCATGCAACTGCTCGGCCACGCGTTCTTCGTCACTTTTGGGCGAAAATACAGCCCAAGCGATGCTCAGGGCTCCGCCAGCGGCCAGGCTGAAAAGTAAGAGGTCGCGTCGCGTCATCGAGTTGCTCGGGGCAAGGCTAGCGTGGACCGGGTGGATCGACTATCTCGGCGGCATGATTCCGAGGATTATCGCGGATGAGCATCTTCCCGGCCTATATGCCGAATTTCTCAAAGCCGTCGAAAGCAGCTCCTACCAGGGCGAGATCCGTACGGATTATGCAACACGTCTCGTAACGGCGACGGACAATAGCGTCTACCAACTGGTGCCCTTGGCCGTCCTCTATCCCCGATCGGAAGCCGACATTCAGGCTGTTCTGCGTCTTGCCTCCCAGGAAAGGTTTCGCCCGATCAAGTTGAGTCCCCGTGGCGGCGGCACCGGAACGAATGGGCAATCCCTGTGCGACGGTGTGATCCTCGATGTGTCCAAGCACTTTCGATCCATCTTGGAGCTCAATCTGGAAGAAGGTTGGGTCCGCGTGCAGCCCGGTGTGATCTTGGATCAACTCAATGCCTACCTGAAGCCCCACGGAGTCTTCTTTGCTCCGAACCTGTCTCCGAGTAGCCGCGCCACCTTGGGCGGCATGATCAATACCGATGCAAGCGGCAAGGGGTCACGCATCTACGGTAAGACGAGCGAGCACGTGATGGGTCTGAGGGCTGTTCTCCTTGATGGCACGGTCACCGAAACCGGACGTCTCGCCCCCGACGAACTCGAAGCCGCCTGTGCTCGTCCCGGGCAAGAAGGTCACGTCTATCGCGAGGTGCGCGATATCGTTCGACGCAATTCTGAGCGCATCAAGACACAGATTCCGCAGCTCAAGCGCTTTTTGACTGGCTACGATCTTGCTCACGTTGAGCAAGAGGGCGCCTTTGATCTCGGGCGAGTCCTATGTGGCTCCGAAGGGACTCTTGTCATTTTGACCGAAGCCAAGGTGCGCCTGACCCCGATTGCGAAGAACAAGACTCTGTTCGCTATTCGCTATTCTGAGTTCGACGCGGCTCTGCGCGCCGCCAATCGCCTGGTGGCGACCGGACCTGGAGCGATCGAGACGGTGGACGACACGATTGTAGGGCTCGCGAAAGAAGACGTGATTTGGCATCAGGTGGCGCACCTACTCGATGCCGCGGATGAACCGCCGGTGGCGGCTGTCAACTTGGTCGAATTCGAGTCGGACGACCCGGAGGTAGTGGCCGGCAAGGTGACCCAACTTCGACAAGTGCTGGATGCCGAGCGCGGTCAAACTGGGTGCAGTTCGGGTTATGTCGTCGCAACAGATCCCGTCGATATCGCCTCGCTTTGGTCGCTGCGTAAGAAGGGAGTTGGCCTATTGGGCAACGCACGAGGCGAACGTCGACCCGTCCCCTTCGTCGAAGACACGGCGGTGCCTCCCGAGCATCTGGCCGACTACATCCAAGAGTTTCGGGCTTTGCTCGACTCTAAAGGTCTGCGCTACGGCATGTTTGGGCATGTCGATGTCGGATGTCTCCACGTTCGGCCAGCTCTCGACATGAAGAAAGAAGAGGACGCGCAGGCACTTAAGGACATCAGCGACGAAGTCGTCCGACTGGTCAAGAAGTACGGTGGCGTGCTTTGGGGCGAACATGGTCGCGGTTACCGCAGCGAGTACACCCCAACCTTCTTCGGCGCCGAGCTCTATGAAGAGCTTCGTTGTGTCAAGGCGGCTTTTGATCCTCACAATCAACTCAATCCCGGCAAACTCGCGACGCCTTCGAAGAGCAGCGATCGTTTGGTGAGCGTGGATTCCATGACCAGGGGCGCCTACGATCGTCAGATCGATCCACGAGTACGCGACAAGTATTCTCAGGCTGTCTTCTGCAACGGCAACGGCGCTTGTTTCGACTACAATCCAGATGCTGTTATGTGTCCCTCCTCCAAGGTGACCAAGGAGCGGATCCACTCCCCCAAGGGACGCGCTGGGATCTTGCGCGAGTGGCTCAGGTTGACGAGTCAAAAGGGGCATCTGGCTGGCGCAGAACCCAACGGATCGACGAGCGCTCAGTTCTTTCGTGGTCGTCTCAGCGAACCGAGAGACTTCTCCCACGAAGTCTACGATGCGATGAACGGTTGCCTTGCGTGCAAGGCCTGCGCGACGCAGTGTCCAATTAAAGTCGATATCCCCA
The DNA here is from genome assembly GCA_050300635.1 of Polyangiaceae bacterium. Taxonomy (GTDB): domain Bacteria; phylum Myxococcota_A; class Polyangia; order Polyangiales; family Polyangiaceae; genus NIC37A-2. The sequence goes on along the minus strand of JBNKYC010000016.1, from coordinate 52,857 downwards.
GTATGCGGGCCGACTTTTATGAGCAATATCACAGTCGCTATCGCCGCCCTTTGAAAGACTACTTTGTTGCTGGCCTAGAGTTGATGCTCGGCTTTCTTGGTGCCTGGCCTCGGCTGTTCAACTTCGTCACCCAGTTGAGCTTGGTTCGATGGATCACTGAGCGCGTGATCGGCATCGTGGATACTCCGGCGTTGGGCGAAGCGACGCTTTCCGCTGGACTCAAGGAGCGAGGAGCAGACGCCTTTGATTGGAGGCGTCTGGCTCAACTCAGCACGGACGAAAAGGCGCGCACGGTACTCGTGCTGCAAGACGCCTTTACCACCTTCTACGAGCCCAATGTCGCCCTTTCGGTGTACGATCTCTTGACTCGACTAGGACGGCGTGTCGTTTTTCTCCCCTATCGAGAGAACGGCAAGGGGCTGCATATCAAGGGCTTCGTTTCTCAGTTTCGAAAGCTCGTCCAGAAGAACGCGGAGTTTTATCGGAAGGTTCAGGGCCTTGGCATCGATATGATCGGGATCGAACCAGCGGTGACCTTGACCTATCGTGACGAATACAAACATGCTCTGTCCGAACTTGGCTTCGAGGTGCAGATGCTCCAGGAGTACCTTCACGCACGCCGTGGCGCATGGGCGACATCAGTTACGAAGTCTGCTGCCGTCGATGAACCTCTCCGACTGTTCGGCCACTGCACAGAGCGCACGTTTGAACCCAAGAGCCAGAAACTTTGGCAAGAGGTTTTCGAGCAGTTTGGATTCCAAGTCGAGCTCGAGGCTACGGGTTGCTGTGGTATGTGCGGCGTGTTTGGCCACGAGGCAGAACACCTGGAGGAGTCGCGAGGTATCTTTGACATGAGTTGGGGGCAGCGGCTTCCCCAGGACATGGAAGGCCAGGAGCGAGTGATTGCGACGGGACACTCGTGCCGGAGCCAGGTCAAGCGTTTTGCCCGCTTCGTACCACAGCATCCAGCCGAATTCCTCGCTCAACATCTGAATTAGTCCGACCCCGGGCTGTTTCGAGTTCGGAGAGACGCTCGGCGTCGTCCTCGTTGGGGGACAAATACAAGAAAACGCCCCAGAGAGCATTTCTCTGGGGCGTTTTTCGTTTTCGCTCTCGGCTTGGACTACTTCGCGCAGTTCATGAGGCACATCAGGTCGTCTGCCTTGCAGCCGCACTTGCTTTGGGGCTTGGGCTTGGGCTTGGGCTTGGGCTTGGGTGCCGGGGAAGGAGAGGGACTCGCCTTGGGTGCTGGAGCGCTCGTCTTCGGCTTGCTGTAGGTCTTCTTCTGGACCGACGGAGCGGGGGGATCCGCTTCCGTGCCAGTGGCCGGCGGTTTGGCGTCCGATTCGGCCGCAGAGGCCGCGGGTGCGGGCTCTGGTGCGGGCTCTGGTGCGGGTGCCGGTGCGGCAGCGGGTGGCGCCGTTACGGCGGGCACCGGCGGCGCTACGGGTTGCTCTTCGTTTCCGCCGAAGGTCATGATAGCGGCGACGGCCACGGCAGCCACAACGATACTGATCCCGATGATCAATCCTGTGTTGTTCTTTTGCGCAGGCATCGCCCCGGGTCCGATGCTCGGGCTAGCGATGGGAGAGGGCGCCCCAAGGGGCGAGGGAGCGCCAAAGGGACTCACCGCCGCGACGGGGGCTGGAGGGGGCTGCTGAGGTGCTCCGGGACCTCCGGCTTCGGCGGTTGCGGTCAGAGCCTTGAGGTCGATGAGTCCCGAGTCTTCACTGACGTTTCCGCTGGTGGAGGGGGCAGGGGCTGGCACACTTGGACGGGAGCTGCCTGTCCCTGAGGTCAGGGCACTCAGGGAAAACAAAACTGAGGACTCGTTGCGAGCGCCAGTGTTCGCCCCGGAGAAGGGGTTCGAGGCTGTTCCTACGGACACACCCTCCGACTCAGCACCCGCGTCAGTTACGCTTCCGAAGAGATCTGGGCCACCCGCTGCGGCAGGGGCGGCCGCGGCATCGGGCGAGTTAGGACCCGAATCCCACGGTTTTTCTTCTACTTGAGTTGAGGCACCGACGGCGGAGGCTTCATCGAGAGGAGGCGCTGCTGCTGCTGGTTCGGCTGCGGCGTGCAATGCGGCCACGAGCTCTTCTACCTGGCCAAGTGGCGTCCAGTCGGCAAAGCCGTCGGCCCAAACGTAGGTTTCGGCAGTGACCGCTCCTGTATTGTACGCCTCGACCAGCTGGGGCGTGCTCATCTGGCGCTGATCGTTTTCTCCCAAGTCGACCGTGTAGATCACCTCGGTGCTTGAGGGGGCAGCCGCCGGAGCTGCTGCTGGTTCCGCCGCGGGCGCAGGCGCCGCTTCGGGTTCAGGGGCAGGCGCTGGGGCAGCGTCGGCTGCGTAAACGTTGGCTGGCGAAACGTTCCCATCAATTACGATCGACGTTCCGCATTTGCGGCAACGGATCTTGGCAAGACGATTTTGTACTTTCTCGTCCGCAATCGAGTACTTGGCTGAACATGTGGGGCAAGAGATCTTCACGTGTGTGCTCTCCGTCCTCGTCGAGTCGTCTAAGCGATGCGAGGTCCGATTTTCTAGAGAATATTGACGGGTAGGTCGGCGAAAAGTTTTGGTTGCGCGTAAATCTTCATCAAACCCCGAGCTGGGGCGGCGCTCTTTCGCCCGGGTCTTTTAACATCGATTTGTTGATTTTCCAGGGGGGACGGATCTTAGGTGACGAATTTTCCGACTTGCTGCGTCTCCCCTCTGAATCATACAAATGTATGAAAACGTTGTTGTTTTTGAGGGTTATACTCTTGCTGCAGGTGCGAGTCTGTAGGTCCAGGACCTCCCTCATTGCGGTAGGATGCGCCCACTCCGGACGAGGAGGAGTAGTTCGTCGGCACGCCGTGAAAATTCGGGATTGTCCCCTTCGGCGAGAAGGGCCTTATCAATGAGATGTTGAGCCAGGTCAATGTCGCCCTCGCTGAGTGCCCGTTCAGCTTGCCGGGCGTGCAGTTGCCCTCCCCTCGTCGTGGCGCTGGCGGCCAGTTCTTGGTCCGTTGCGGTTGCGTTGTCGTGTTGGGTACGCCCGGGGGTATAGCGAAGAGCGCCTTGGCTAAGTGCAATGTCGTATTTGGCTCGGGTCTTCGGGTCGCGCAAGACACCGTAGGCTTCAGCTCCTCGTTGGTATATCTTTGTGATTGCATGGACCAATGCGTCGGGTTCACCGCGGTAGCGATCTGGATGAAAATTGACCGAAAAATCGTGAAAAGCTCGTTGTATCGCTCCCTCATCGGCGATTTCCAAGATACCGAGCAGCTCGTAGTAGTTGGCGCGCTCAAGGATCTCGAGCCAGTTTTCCACTTGGGCGATGAGTTCTAAGCTTGCCACGATGGGGTCTCGGGGTGGGACTTCTTGCCTGGGTAGGCTGCTCCCTATCCTTCCGCGACGCCGGCCAGCGCCAGTCGAGCATCGGCGGCACTTCCCGTGGACGGATCCCGGGCGGATACCTGTAGCATGCCGCTTTCATCCAGCGAGAAGCTGACGTCGATTTTTACACTACCCCGAGGGCCAGGGGACAATCCGCTGAGCTGAACCTCGCCTAAAACAGTGTTCTGTTCGAAGCGTTCGTCTTCTCCCTGGCTGACACGAACTCGCACCACGGCTTGGTTGTCGGAAGCTGTCGCGAAGGTTCTCGTACATTCGCACGGAACGGGGCTGTTTCTCTCGATGAGTCGGTCCACGTATCCACCGACGACCTCTACTCCCAAGGACAAAGGCGTCACATCGAGCAACAGGGGGCGACCCGTCAACTCGCCAACAGGGTGCGGTACGCTTTCGGTGGGGGCTGGAGGGATGCTGTGACTTGGCGCGCTGCTCAAGGTGGCGCTCGCTGTGGGGGAGCTACCACCGGGAGGAGAGAAACTTGTCCGATGATCGATAGGTTTGGCTGCTAGATCGTCGATCTCTGCTACCGAATCCATCAGCGCGCGGGAAGGGAAGGGGTCGAATTGCGCATCGGGCTCGGGTGAAGAGTCCTGGAGGGGCGGGGCCGGCGGAGGAAGGTCAGCGGGCGACGAGGGGGGTACAGGCTTGGGCCCTTCAAGAAGCGTTTGCGCTAGAGGGGAAGGGACAGCGGGCGGGGCTTTTGGTTCACCCGTGCCGGTAGGTTCGGGCGGGGGTTGATTTTCGACTCCGTGAGAAGTTTGGTAGGTGGGTAGGTCCGTGCCCGGAGCATGGACGACTGGAAGCGGAAGGTCACTGTCTCGGTCGTCCGCCTGTGTTGGGCTGTGCGGTCCAGAAGCCGGCGATGGGAGGTCGATTTCCTCGTTGTCGTCTTCTGTGAGTTCTTGAAGCGATATGAGATCGCTTTCTTCGGCGGTGCGCCCCAAGGGATTTCGGGCTCCGAAACCGGCGGTTTTCGTGACTGGTGCAGGTAGATCAGCCTCTTCCTCTTCCTCATCGTCTGGAAGCATGAAGACCGCACTGTCGCCCACTTCTTCGATGGGCTGCTGCTGCTGCCCCTCTTGTGCCTTTTCGATGGGCACCGGGAGCTCCGCCTCCAGCAGATCAGAACTCATCGTTCCTCCCGGGGAGGTGGTCAGGCCGATCCGTCCTGGAGGCAGATTTTGTAGACCTCTGGCTTGTCGATTGAAGACTTCGGTTGTTTCGTCATCGTCGAAGTCGTCATGGGGGAAGCTGGTCGAATCTTCTTCTTCGAGCTCCTCCAGATCAAAAGTAACAGAGCCGTCTCCGTCCTTTGGGACGCCGGAACCAGCGTCCTTTGTGGACGCCAAGTTCATCTGCTCGTCCAGCGAAAGCGCATCGCCTGTCAGCTCGTCTGCCGTGCCTCCAACTTGTGTTTGAGTGAACTGAGCTAGTGGTGAGGCGGCGGGTTGGGGCGCCGCCTGAGGAGGGTGGCCGGGTGCAGGGGGTGGAGGGCGCTTCCGTGGAGTACCGCCAGGGGCGGGGACGACGGCGCGTGGTGGTGGGGCTCCCAATTGGGCAGGGGGTGAGCCAGGTGCTTGACCGAGCCCGAGGTTCGTTGTGCTTTTGGCCCCCTGTACGCCCGAGAGCGTGTCGCTCAACCGGTCCTTCTCTTCCCCCATGCCTGAAAGGGTTTGAAGGGGGGGGCGAGCCTGAGTTCGCGTCGAGCTCATCGCTCCTTTCGTGCGGGCGGGCGGAACCGCAGGTAGGTCGGCTGCGTCTCCGGCTGGCTTTCGTGGGTCCGCCGTCGCCGAACCCGAGGGAGCCGGGTTGGGTTTGAGTGCAGAAAGGAGAGAGCCTGGCTTGCCGGCGGGGGGGACTTCGGATCGCTCGCCCTTGCTCACCAACGTTTGCTTTAACCCGGCTAGACCGGTCTTGGTTCGCCCCAGGGCTGCTGGAGCTCGAGAAGACTGAGAGGTGGCTCGTCGGGGACGAGGGGCGTCGGGAAGCTGAGAGGTCCCCTGTTTGGCCTCCAAGGAGGAGGCCTGAATCGCGGCACCAATCGCTACGACCTCGTCGGGATTGATGCGGCTCTGGGGCATTTTGGAGAAGAAGCTCGAGACACGTCGACGAACCAAGGGGATGCGCGTCGAGCCGCCCACCAACAGGACCTGATCGATGTCCCGGATAAAGACTCCAGCGACGTCTAAGGCTTGTTCACAGACAGAAAGAGTCTTGGCGAGCAAGGGTTCGGTGAGTGACTCGAACTCAGACCGGCGCATCGTAAACTCGAACTCGAGATCCTCGATGCGGGCCTTTGCCATACTGCGCGAAGAAAGCTCGATCTTTAACTTTTCTGCGGCGACGCGGAGCTGCTCCCTTACCAAAATGTCTTGGTCGGCGTCGATCTTTTGGTGAGCGAGCAGGGCTTCCGCCATGCGGTCCATGATCGCCCGATCCACATCGTCGCCACCGAGGAAGGTGTCGCCCGCCGTGGCAAGTACCTCGAATACGTTTTCATTCAGATCGAGCAGGGTTACGTCGAAAGTGCCGCCGCCAAAGTCGTAGACGACGATACGCTCGCGCCCGCTTTTGCCGAACCCATACGCCAATGCAGCGGCTGTCGGTTCGTTGATGATACGCAGTACCTCCAGCCCTGCCGTCCGTCCCGCAATCTTGGTTGCTGCGCGCTGAAGATCGTTGAAGTTGGCGGGGACCGTGATCACAGCATCCGAAATGCGTTCTCCCAGGCGTTGTTCGGCAATTGTCGCCGCTTCTTGAAGAACAAGAGCACTGATCTCGGGAAGGGTATGATCCTGCCCGTGGCAGGAAACCATTGTCGCCTTCCCCGGTCCTTCTTTTAGTTTGAAGGGATATCGATCGAGCGACTTCTGAACGTGTTCAGAATCGAAAGTGCGTCCTATCAATCTCTTGATTGAAAAGACGGTGTTCTCTGGGTCGAGAGTGCGACGATCTTTGGCGGGGTAGCCTACCTTTGCGGACCCTCGAATTCCGAAGGAGACGACACTCGGCAGGAGGGCGCGCCCACTCCTATCTTTGAGCGCCGTGGCTCGCCCGTCGCGAACTGCTGCTATGACGGTATTGGTTGTGCCAAGGTCGATGCCGACAACTGCCATGAACGATCTTTCAGGTCCGTCTGGATAAGGGGGGCTAGTCGAACTGAGTCGGAAAAAGGGTAAAGAAGAATCGAGAGGTCAAAAGAGGTGGGTCAGAGACTTCCCCTTCAGGACGCTTGCGACCATATCAGTGGTTGAGTGATGGTGGAATGTTCTTGAACTAGTCTTGCCGTCGGGGACAGCGCTAATGGGGTAAGCTACCAGGCGCCCGACACTGCCGCTGATGCTCCGTTTTCGTGCAATTTCCCTCAGTCGGTTATCTAAGATAAAGATGCGACCTTTCCGTACAGAAACTGCCCGTCTACCACTGCTCGCCCGCGAGCCAAGAGCGAACCTGGCTGACTCTTCTTCCCTTCGATTTGAGCTTCGAGGACTTCTAGGGCCCCCTCCAGGGTCCCGACGACGAATTCCTCGTCCACAACTCGCACCTGCCCTGGGGCGAGCCCGAGGGAGGCGCTGACTTCTCGCACCTTGGTGAGCTTGAGGCGTTTTCCGCCGTCTTTCTCTGTGAAACATACGGCCCCCGGTCGTGGCGCCAGTCCTCGAATCTGAGCTCTGACGAGTTGAGCTGGACGGGAAAAATCAATCAGACTGTCGTCCTTGGTCAGAGGGGGAGCATAACTGGCGAGCTCATGCTCCTGGGGGGAGGGATGCAAGTGCCCCTCAAGAAAAAGGGGGAGATCTTCTTTGGTGATGGTGGCCGCCAATTGCCCCAGCTTCAAAGCCAAGCTCCCAGAGTCGTCCTCGCTTTCGATCGGAATGCTTCGTCGACTCAGGACTGGTCCTGTGTCCATTCCCTCGTCCATCTGCATGAGGCACACCCCGGTTTCGGACTCTCCGGCCATGATCGCTCGCTGAATCGGGGCGGCACCACGATAATGTGGCAGGAGCGACGCATGCAGGTTAACGCAGCCGAGGCGAGGGGCCGCAAGTGTTTCTGTGGTGAGGATGCGACCATAGGCGATGACCAAGGCCACGTCGGCTCTGCGTTCTCGCATCCAGGCCTCCAGCGTGCCATCCTTTACTTTTGCAGGTTGGTATACCTCAAGCCCTCTTGAAAGCGCCTCCACTTTGACGGCGGGCGGGGTGAGTTTCATCCCTCGACCAGCCTTTCGATCTGGCTGGCAGACTACTCCTACAACTTCTGTGATTTCGTCGAGAGCTTGGAGCGAAGGGACGGCTATTTCCGGGGTTCCGCAAAATATGACGCGCACGTCATCGTCTTAGTCGTTCCGAATCGTCCTCGCCATGGTTGTACAAGGCGAAAGAGTGGCTAGGTTGATCGAGAGCCCTTTTGGGCAGAAAAACGAAGTCACAAATGAGCGACCAAGATCCTTCATCCGTTCCGCCTCCCCCTCCTACCGAAGACGAAATCGAATTTGGCGAAGAGCTTGCTGTTCTTCCGATTCGCAATGCCGTCCTCTTTCCTGGAGCAGTCGCTCCTTTTGACGTCGGGCGCGACAAATCGGTCGCCCTTGTCGAGGATGTGCACAACCAAGATGGCCCTGTCATTGCCATCTTCGCCCAAAAGGATCCCGCCACTGACGACCCGGGACAAGACGATTTGTACTCTATGGGTTGTGCCGCTCGGGTACTCAAGGCGCTCAAGCATAGCTCCGGCAATTACTCGCTCATTCTTCAAGGCCTCACCCGCATTAAGCTCAGCGAGGTCACTCAGTCCGAGCCGTTTCTCAAGGCCAAAGTGCAGCGCGTTGCGCCAGCGGGTAAAGAAGACGTTGAGGCCGAAGCTTTGGCCATGAGCCTGCGGGATGTGGCCAAGCAGGTTATCCAGCTGATGCCCGAGCTACCCCGCGAAGCCGGGAGCTTAATCGATTCTATTCAGGCTCCAGGCGCTCTCGCCGACTTGGTCGCGGCCAATCTTGATGCCCCAGTGGATGAAAAAGCCCAGCTCATCGAGACGGTGGAGGTCAAGGAGCGGATCCGTAAAGTCCTGCGCCTTCTGACCCGTCAGCTCGAAATCCTCAAGATGAGGGAACGCATCAATTCTCAGATCAAAGAAGAAATGGGAAAGAACCAGCGTGAGTACGTTTTGCGTCAACAGCTCAAGGCGATCAAAGAGGAGCTCGGCGAAGACGAGGGCGACCAGGGTGACCTTGACGGCCTCGAGGAGCGCATCGCGAAGGCCGAACTACCTAAAGAGGCAGACGATGTAGCCAAGAAGCAGCTCAAGCGCCTTCGGTCGATGCAGGTCGGCAGTGCTGAGTACACCGTGGTCAGGACTTATCTCGACTGGATCTTGGATATTCCTTGGAGCGAGTCGACCGAGGATAACTTGGAAATCCTCGAGGTGCGCAATGTGCTCGATGAGGACCATTATGGTCTGGACAAGGTCAAAAAGCGCATCGTCGAATACTTGGCGGTGCGCAAGCTGAAGAAGGATAAGAAGGGGCCCATCCTGTGTCTGGTTGGTCCACCTGGCGTGGGTAAGACCTCGCTGGGTCGTAGTATTGCAAAATCTTTGGGGCGGAAGTTTGTTCGTGTCTCCCTGGGTGGGGTTCATGACGAAGCAGCGATCCGCGGCCATCGCCGCACCTATGTGGGCGCTCTGCCCGGCCAAATCATTCAGGGCATGAAGAAGTCCGGCACCGTCAACCCAGTGTTCATGATGGACGAGATCGACAAGATTGGACATGACTTCCGGGGCGATCCGAGTGCGGCGCTTTTGGAAGTGCTCGATCCTGAGCAGAACAACACCTTTGCCGACCACTATCTGGAGATCCCCTATGATCTTTCAAACGTCATGTTTGTCGCTACGGCAAACGTGGCGGATCCGATCCCGCCTCCCTTGCGTGATCGGATGGAAATCTTGGAAATCCCCGGCTACACGCGTCGCGAGAAGCTGGCTATTGCCCGCCAGCACCTGATCCCCAAGCAACTTGAGGAGCATGGTCTCACCGAGGAGCAACTGAAGATCACCGATGAGGCCGTCGAGGAGCTCATTGAACACTACACGCGCGAAGCTGGTGTTCGCTCCTTAGAGAGGACGGTGGCGAGCGTCATTCGTGGTGTGGCGGTCAAGGTGGCCGAAGGAGACACTTCGAGCCATGCCGTCAAGACGGAGGACGACCTGAGAGAGTTCCTAGGTCCTGTGAAGTTCACCAGCGAAGTGGCTGAGCGCACCGAAGAAAGCGGTGTTGCGACGGGATTGGCCTGGACCAGCGTAGGCGGAGAAATCCTCTTCATCGAGGTCACCCGTATGTTTGGTTCCGGCAAAATGCAGCTCACGGGACAACTCGGCGATGTAATGAAAGAGTCGGCCCATGCTGCCCTTTCCTACGTGCGCACCAATGCCGAACGCTTTGGTATCCCTCGAGACTTTCTCGAAAAGAGCGACATTCACATCCACATTCCTGCAGGCGCGATGCCCAAGGACGGTCCGAGTGCGGGCATTACGATGTTTACAGCCATCGTCTCTCTATTGACCGGGATTCGAGTACGACATGATGTCGCCATGACCGGTGAGACTTCTCTTCGTGGTCGGGTGCTTCCGATTGGCGGCCTCAAAGAAAAGACTCTGGCTGCGCATCGAGCGGGCATCAAACGAGTGATCGTGCCTGACCGAAACAAGGCCGATCTCGAGGAGGTGCCCAAAGAAGTGCGGGACGAGCTTGAGTTCGTCTTTGTAAAGAAGGTCGAAGAGGTGCTCGAAGCGGCGCTCGAAGAAATGCCCCAACCGTCCCAGGCCTATTTGGACGAGATGGCGCAGCGTGAGGCGAGCAAACCACCTCAACCCAACTAAATCGAGGTGGCGGGGTAGGCGGTGCAACCGTCATCCGTAAGACGTGCACATTGATGAGCGTGACACAGAAGAAAGCGCCAAGCCTGGGTTCATTCGGACCGAGGGTTGGCGTTTTCTCGTTGGCGATACTGCTTTGCCTCGGCTGTGAACGCGCCGAACGACAAGCTGCCGAGGAAGGCGAGGCTCACCCTACCTCAGCGCCGCCGGCGCCGGTGCCCACCGCCGCGCCCCCGGTGGTAGATCCCTGCCTGGTTCAGGTCGAACAACTACAAAATGAGCCCCAGGTCCCCGGCACACCGGTCTTCGATAGTCACCGGGCCGAGATACTTGCGCGCGCCCGTGCTGTGCCGCTTCTTTTCAAGAGAGTTCCTCAAGCGGATCTCGCTGGCTTGACCGATGACGAGGTGCGACTGACCCATAAGTACCGCAAGGTTCTGATCAAGAGTCAGGATCCAGCATCCGATATTCAGGTCATTCTGAGGCGCACGACCCGCCGCTATGCGCTGCGGCGAGCCATCTTTCTCTCGGAGGGGTACCTTTTTGCAGAATTACCACTTCTTGCTTTGCGCCTGTCTCAAGTGTTGCGCTTGGACCACTTGTTTGACGATCCGGAGGTGGTGATTGAGAGAGGCGGGCACGAGTTCCGGGCCTACTTGGAAGATGGTCGCTACTACTTGCCGGAGGAACCGGTTGTGGGCGTCGTTCCCCAGCGGATGCAGCATGGATCTCCAGCTGGGCTACTGCTCTTCGACCGGGCAAGGACGCCCGAAGAGAGCTGGAAGAGCACCCCTGGTTTTGCCTTGAACGAACTCGCGAAGCAGCTCGCTTTTGAGACGGCGAGCCCCATTTTCAAGACCGAGAACCGATGGGGCTTCGAGCTCAGGACCAGGGGGCGCCGATCGACCATTGTGGCAGATGTTTCTCAAACAGAGGCAACTCTGGTGTGCGAGTCGACCTTGCAGCAAAAGCGTTCGGCGTTGCTCTTTGCACGCAATCAAAGCCTTCTGGCTCGGGAACTTGTCGAACCCGTGCTCTCAGCGGCCCGCGAGATTATTTCTCGTCGTCTGCCTTTTGATGAACCTCGTACCGAGGAGGGGCAGCAGGATGGTCTGCTTCGCATCGCGTTTCGGAAGGCCCATCGCCATCATCGGGAAACCTACGAGTTCAACGGTGATAGCTACTACACGTACGATGGATTCGGTCGTCCTCGTTTGCCTGAAGTCTGTATCGACTTCATCACCGATTCATTTGATTGGGGAACAGGCGGCTACTGGTCTGGCCGTCACGAAAGGGCGCGCCACGTGCGCGGGGCGCTCTATTTTCCTAGCTTCGGAATCGAAAACGAAAGGAGCGTCGAGAGTCTACTCAACTATGCTGCAGCTGTTCCCTCGTGGTTCGATGTGCACTTCACCCCAAAGAGCGAACGCGTCAAGTTCCTATACCGAGAAAAGTTCTTTGCGTGGTTGGCCCAAATGCACGAGGTCTATCAGCCGGGGGACGTCGTTTTTATCTACGGTCTCCGCGACGACGAGAAGTTTCACTACCACTCCTTCTTCATTGACGAAAAAGATCCCGTCACGGGCGTACCAACCCTGGTCATGGCAAATGCCGGCCCCCCGCAGGCTCGAACCATCGAGGGGGAGATGCAGAACGCTCCCCTGAGGACCATCGTGGCTCGGATCCGTCTCAAACCAGAGGTCCTTAGGGCAGCCTACGAGCAAGCGCGGCAGCGACCGGACCAGCCCCTCGTACCGCCTCCCCCCGACTATCTCGACGAGGAGCCCGAAAAAAAGGGAAGCAGTCTGCCGACTGCGGGCCAATGAGGCGTCCAAGCTAGCTCAATCCCAGCAGGTTGAGATGCTCCGTCGCTCAGGCTAGAGGGGGGGCGTGAATGATCGTGAATTGTCTCTGCGAAGCGCCGATTTAGCCGCTAACCCTCCGGTCAAGATTGCCCTGCTCGGTTGCGGCACTGTTGGTGGAGGCGTGCTCCGCTTGTTGCGCGAAAATCATGACTCTCTGACTCAGAAGGTGGGAGCTCCCCTAGAGGTTCGGCATGTCTTGGTGCGCGACCTCAAACGACAGCGTGTTGCAGACTGCAAGAGAGAATGGCTGACCACCGACCCCGACAAGATCTTCAACGACCCCGAAGTCGATGTCGTCCTAGAGCTGATGGGCGGAGCCGAGCCCGCGAAGACCTACATCGAAAGAGCGATTGATCGCGGTCTCACGGTTGTGACGGCCAATAAATTCTTGATGGCCACACACGGTCCCGCCCTGCTCAAGCGGGCTGCGGAGCAAGAAGTCGACTTGGCTTTTGAAGCTTCGGTTGGCGGCGGTATCCCCATCATTCGCACTTTGCGCGAGGCTCTAACCGGCGACAAGATCGAGTCCGTTGTTGGGATCCTCAACGGGACCTGCAACTACATTTTGACCCGCATGCGTTCGGCGGGCGTTGACTTTAGACAAGCTCTTTATGAGGCGCAGCAGCTCGGTTATGCCGAGGCCGATCCGACCTTGGACATCGAGGGCCATGATGCTGCACAGAAGCTCATCATCTGCAGCATGCTTGCTTTTGGCTCGAACTTTGGCGCAGACGCTTCTCCGGTGGAAGGCATCACGAAAATAGATACCACCGACTTCAAGGCGGCCGATCGCTTTGGCTACACCATCAAGCATCTGGCTGTTGCTCGCGATCTGGGCCATGAGGTTTCCCTGCACACTCATCCCACCTTTATTCCCAAGTCGAGTGTCTTGGCGAACATCGATGATGTGCTCAACTGCGTCCTGGTACGCGGCCGCGGTCTCGGCCCTTGCATCATCGTAGGACGAGGAGCCGGAGACTTGCCGACGGCCGTGAGCGTTGTAGCCGATCTCGCCGATGTGGCGTGTTCGCGTATTGAAGGTCACCGTGGCCTTTCCACGCGCGCCATTCGTCCCCGCGAACGGAAACTGCAACCGCTCAGTCAGCTTGAGTCGCGCTACTACCTGCGTTTTGACGTCAAGAACTCGGCGGGCGTCCTCGCTGAAATCGCGGGAGCTTTGGGGCGTTTCAAAGTCAGCATCGAAAAGATGGTTCAAGAGGACGCGGCCGAGTCAGCCACGCTTCTCATGTTGACCTATCGATGCAACGAAGGTGAGCTCGTGCAAGCCTTAGAAGCACTTCGGTCTTCGAATGTGCTGGTCGGCGAGCCTCGATTCATTCGAATCGAGGATGTCTGAAGTGAGTCGTCTACCTCTGGGGGTGTTCGATTCGGGGCTCGGAGGGCTCACAGTCGTGCACGCCCTCAGGGATTCGATTCCGAACGAGTCCATCATCTATCTGGGGGATACAGCACGCGTTCCTTATGGAACGCGCTCGGCTTCGACGGTGATCCGCTACGCTCGCGCCTGCGCCTCGGTGCTGACCGAGCGAGGGGTGAAGGCGCTTGTGATTGCTTGCAATACGGTGAGCGCTGTGGCTCTGGACTTGCTCCGAGCTGAGCTCGATATGCCCGTGATTGGGGTGGTGCACCCGGGGGCCCAGGCGGCGGTGGCCGCCGCCGAGCGGGAGGCGGAGCGCACGGGTGGGCCTCCTCCTAAGATTGGCGTTTTGGGTACGGCAGGTACCGTGCGTTCGGGCGCCTACTCTCGACACGTCCAACAACTATCGACACGTTTCGAAGTGGTTGCGCAGTCGGCTCCGCTTTTGGTCCCTCTGGTGGAAGAAGGATGGCTCGAGGGCGACGTGCCACGCCTGGCTATCGAACGCTACGTGACCCCCCTGCTCGAACAAGGCGCAGGGGTTTTCGTGTTGGGGTGCACACACTATCCTCTGCTCAGGCCTTTGGTTCGACAGGTGCTGGCGGAGTTGACTGGTAGAGACATCCCGGTTGTGGACAGCGCCGAGGCGACAGCTCTTTCGGTTGTAGAAATGCTGGCTCGAAACACCATCCCACCTGCACCACCTGGAGCCCCAGGCGCTCAACTTGAGCTTTTGGTTACGGATCAGCCGACGGGATTTCAAGCGGTAGCTGACCTTTTTCTAGGCCAGCATACGCCCGAGGTCGAACAAATCGATCTCGTTGTCGGCTGAGTTTTAAGGCTGAGCCTTACGAAACTGAAATGAGGTGAGTCTGATGTTGGGCAGTCTTCTGTCCGTCAGAATTCGTCAGGTGGGCGAGTGTAGATACTTTCGTCACTTCTTTTCCGCTATAGGCGTTTGACGTCTAGCCGCCGCATTGTCGCAACCCTATAGGTTGTATTTGTGAGGGGACAGGAATTAGCGAGCCAAGTTGAGCAGCCTGAGGTCGACTATGTGCGGATCAACCTCGTCGGCGCGGTCAACGATTTCGGTCTGGCACGTCAGTTGGGGGGGTGCATCCGCCCGGGGCAAGATCGGTTGCTGCTTGTCGATTGCCTTGGCATGGTCGATTACACCCCCGAGGCGAGACAGCTGTTCATCGACTGGAACCGCGCTCACAAGAGGGATATCGGCGCGGTTGCGGTCGTGACCCAAAAAACACTCTGGCACCTGGTCGTTTCTGCCATGGCGCTCGCAAGCGGTCAGCGAATGAAACCGTTTTACGACCTCGACGCGGCCTTGTGGTGGCTGGCCGCCTGCGAGGAAACGCACCAAGAACGCACCAAGTCGCGTCGGGCCTAGGTTATCGCTTCTCCGACTTCAGCTGCGCAGAGATAGAGCACGGCCATTCGGACAGCCACACCCGCTTCGACTTGGTTGAGAATCACCGCGCGGTCGCCGTCGGCGATATCTTCGTGGATTTCCACGCCGCGGTTGAGTGGGCCTGGGTGCATGACGATGGCGTCGGGGCTCGCTAGGGCGAGTCGGCTTTCGTTGAGTCCCCAGACGCGGGCGTACTCCCGCGTCGAGGGGAAGAGAGGTGCGCCGAGTCGTTCCATTTGTATGCGGAGCATCATGACGACATCGGCGCCTTCAAGGGCCGGCTCCAGGCGATTGTAGACGTCCCAACCGAGATCTGCTGAGCGGTGCGGCAACATGGTCTGGGGGCCAGCCAGACGAACCCGAGCTCCGAGTTTTTTGAGCAGGAGGGCATTGGAGCGAGCTACGCGGCTATGAAGGATGTCTCCGCAGATCGCGACAACTTTGCCTTCCAGGTTACTGCCCAGATGTTTGCGCATCGTGAAAGCATCGAGCAGAGCCTGGGTGGGGTGCTCGTGCATCCCGTCTCCGGCATTGACGACCGAGGCTCGGCTGCGTTGCGCGACCAAGTGAGGAGCGCCAGAGGCGCCATGGCGAATCACAACCACGTCGGCGTGCATTGCGTCGAGGGTCGCCATTGTATCGTAGAGCGTCTCGCCCTTCTTCGTACTCGAAGAGCTCGCGCTCATGTTGACCACATCGGCCCCCATCCTCTTTCCGGCGAGCTCGAAGCTGGTGCGAGTGCGGGTCGAGTTTTCGAAAAAAACGTTCAGAATCGTCTTCCCTCGCAAGGTCGGCACTTTGCGCACCGGGCGACGAGTGACTTCCAAGAAGCTTTCTGCGGTGTCGAGAATATGAACAGCGGTTTGCGCATCGAGCTCTTCGATGCCGAGCAGGTGGCGAAGGCGAACGTCTTTCATGGGTTATTCTCGCTCACGGCTGGGGGAGGCGTGGTGGGGGAGCCTTGGGCAACCGCGACGGCTCGAAAGCCTTCGTCGGTGGCGATGACGTCAACACGCTCCGAAAACGAAGCTTCGATCTTTCTCACTAGGTAGTCCGCTTGAATCGGCAGTTCTCGGCCCTCTCTATCGATGATGACGGCCAGCTCCACCTTGGCGGGGCGTCCATAGTCGAAAAGAGCATCGATAGCTGCTCGAATCGTCCGCCCCGTGAAAAGCACATCGTCGCAGAGCACGACGCGATAGCCCTTGAGCTCGAGAGGGATCTTGGTGGGGCCGATTCTGGGGTTGGGAAGTGCCTCGGCGGCGTCGTCGCGGTAAAGCGTGATGTCGACACTCCCGACTGGCGGGCGTAGGCCAGTTTGTTCCTCGAGTTCGCGTGCGAGCCATTCGGCGAGAGGTACGCCTCCCCGCCGAATCCCGACCAGGATCAATTGCTCGACGCCGCGATGGCGTTCAACTATTTCGCCGGCCAAGCGACGCAATCCGCGGGCGGCATCCTCGGTGCTGAGCAGGGTCCTCATTGAGGTTGTTGGCTATCACAAGCCTTGGCGGCTCGCATCTCAGTGCAGCATTCCGTTCTTTCCGGGGTCGCTTTCATCGCGTCCTCCGGTAATCACTTTCAAGCCCGACCGCGAGGCGCTGCGCCGTCGACTCCTGCGCTCGCTCTGAACCCGTCTTTCTAGGTTAGCCAGCTTGTACTTGAGCAACGCTCTACGAAGCGGGGAAGGGGAGCCTCCGCCCAGCAGATAGCCAAATCCCATACCCGCGAAACTGGCAATGTGGCCTGATGGGGTCTTACCGCCAGCGATCAATAGCATCAATCCAACCCCCACTGTGATCCAGATCAGGGCACGCGAAGACACAGGCAGAACAAACATGAGCATGACCTTCTGCCCTTTGAAGGACGAAGCCCAGGCAATCGCCACGGCATAGATGACGGGCGTGGCGCCGAAGTAGTTGTCATAGGCCAAGCTGGCCATCAATGATGGCGCGAGCACCAACGATGCGGCGAACTGGAGCGAATAAGACAGGACTCCTGTCCAAAAAAGGAACCAAGCGAAACGCTTTTGTCCCCAGGCTTTTTCGAGCGACGAGCCCAAAAAATAGAGCCCGATCATTGATCCGAGGATGTGACCGATGGATCCGCTTGGCAGGTGCATGACCATCGCCGTCACCAGGCGCCAGACTTCGCCTCGTGCGATCGCATCCGAGTTGCCTGTCCACCTCCAGAACGCCTCCTCGGAGGCTCCCCCCCAGTTGATCGCTAGGGCCAAAACGAGCCAGACCGCGAACAGTCCACCAAGAACTGTCTTAAGTACACGGCCCGGAACGGGAAAGTTCATTTGCTGGGAGGACTGCATCCAAAGACCTGCTCGATAGCCTTTCATTGAAAAGGGCCCAAGTCGAGCCCCGCCAGGAGCTGCTTTGGCGCTAGAGCTCCAAAAAGCTGCCGCAGCTCGCCGAAACTGTGACATTCGGTTGGGTTGTTGCGCTGCAAGTCGTGCTCCAAGCCGGCGAGCTCGTGGCGCCGTCCAGGGCCAAAACTTCGAAGCCGAGGCGTTCGTCTTGGGGCCAGTCTTCCCAAATCAGGGATTCGCCACAGGCGACCTGTTGGCTGTCTTCCGCCTCTGCTCCGCCCGATCCGCCGGCACCTCCTTGGGCGCCGGTTTCTGACTCGATGACCCGAATCTCGAAGCCTTGGACCTGGCCTGCGTCGTGGCCACATTCCAAGCCCTGTAAGCTGGGGCTGAGATCGAATTCGATCGCGGTGGGGTCTGGCTCTTTGTCGACTTCGAGGGGGGTGCATCCCCGGACTAAGATCTCGGTTCTGTAATAGGCGACTGCGCCCAAGTTGTCCGCCCCGGTGATGCCTCCCTGTCCGTCCACGACGGGGCCGGCTCCGCCCGCTGCGTATTCGTCCCGGGCTTCGTCGCTTCCCCAACAGGTACCGCGAAACTGGGGAGCGACGCTCTTGCCGTTTTCGTCGACCACAATCGGAGAGCCTGGATTTTGGCTCTTGTAGCCGCTGCGGTCAAAGCCAACGATGGTCGCGATATAGCTGTGACGTTCGAGCACTCGCTCAAAATTGACGTTCGAGCGGCAGCTGACCACTTTCGAGCTCGGAAGCTGAAACGCCCGTCCCAGTCCCTCGGTGACGTCGTAGAGCGTGGCCTGGTAGCTCTCCATTCCGCCGGGAAGGCCGCAACTGACTTCGCCGAGAAACTCGTCGGGACTCACCACGATTCGTGTCACGTGAGTTTGACTGATGGTTTCGCTGCTACTGCGATTGCAGCCCCAGACGAAGAGGGCCGATATGACCAGGACGCGGATCCGCATGGCGGGGGACTAGCAGTCGCCAGTGATTGTTGACAAGCCGGCAGGGGATCAGACCGATTTACTTGGTTCCCGGTAGGTATTTTCGCTTTTCGAGAGGTGGCTCGAGGGCGACTAAAGTGTCAGCTCGCAATACGAAAAGCGCGCTCCGTTCGGGTTCGTTGAGGGAGCCCTCAGGGTGAAACCCTTGGCAGGAACGGGGAACTGTTAGGGGCGGCCTCGTTAGTTCGACCGCGGCCTCGCCACCTCGGCGACCGTACCGCACCCTAAGTTCGAGCTGCACCTGAGTGGAGCAGCTGACTCTCTCGCCGGTTCGGAGTTGAAGTTTTTCTTCGATCGTTAGAGTCTCGGTTGCGGAATGCGCCCCGAGCACGATCTTGCTCGCGCGGCTGTTCTTGAAGGTACTGATCTTGCTGGGAGGAGAGAGCAATCCCTGCGCGGGCACGACCGACATCCACTCGGTGGCGATGCGAGTGATTTCATCCGCCGCGCTGAGCCGTTTGACTGGAGCTGCCTCTTTCGGTGCGCCGCCACAAGCAGTCGCGAGCGCGCAAACGATAAAGGAAAGCTGACGAGCTGACGGCTGCTTCATTTGTCTTTTTCTTCCTCGGATTCGGAACTCGCGCCTCCGGCCGCCTCAGTTTTTTCGAGATAGTCGCATTCTTCATCGTCCCAGGGTGCGGCGATCACGGCGCAGGCGGCCTCGTGCTCTTCGACGACGTCTTCGTCCTCGTCGTCCCGCGTTTTCTCGGCTGCGTCCCACGCGTCTTCGATGTGCGCCAGGCAGGTTTCTTGTTCATCGGCGCTGGGCTCTTCGGGCCCCGCGATACCGTGCAAGCAGTGATGATCGTAAAACCTCTTGCAGCTGTCGACTTCGTCGGCGTCGACGATCCCGCAGCTCACCGAGGCCTCGCAACGTAAGAATTCGACTTCGCGACATTGTTGGATGGCGATTGCGTCGGTGCTGCATCCTCCTGTCAAACCGAAAAAGTGCCCGAGGGCCACTAACTGAATCGTGACAAGAGCGGAGGTCCGCCTAGAAGGACTCGTTGCGCGCATCGCTCAGCCGTTATCACGAACTGTCGCGTCCGCACGAATTTTCGGGTGAATCAATCCCGATCGACCCCGGCGTCCGGCGGCTCGGACTCAAGGAATTTGTCCTCGTCGTCCCCTTTTGTCAGATTCGTCCGATGGGTCCGGTTACTGCTGCCTTGGTTCTCGCTGCCGGTTTTGGCACCCGTTTGGCTCCACTGACGGACGAAATGGCTAAACCCACCGTTCCGGTCGGAAACAGGCCTCTCGTGCTCGATATTTTGGACCGTATCGGAGAGGTTTGCGTGGGTCCTGTGGCCGTCAATGTCCACTACAACGCAGAGCAGGTGGCGGCGCTTGTGCAGGGGGCCTTTCCTTCTGTAATCATTTCTCGAGAAGAACGCATCTTGGGCACAGCGGGAGGCGCGCGGCAGGCGGCCGAGTTATGCCGTGCTCAGTCTCTTGTCGTGGTCAACGGGGATATTTTTGGCTCCTTGCCTCTGAGCGCGCTTCTGGAGCAGGCTAGCGACGGGATGCTGTTGGCTGTCGTCCGTCGACGACTCGGTGAGGGAACGGTGGGGGTGGACTCACAGGGACGAGTGGTACGACTGCGGGGGGAGATTTTCGGGAAGGAAGTCGCTTCGGGCGACTACATGGGAGTGGCTCGCCTTGGGCCACGTTGCCTCTCGACTTTGCCGCGGCACGGCTGTCTAATTGGCGACTGGGCGTTGCCCGAGCTCCGAGCTCTGCGGTCGGTCGAGGCACACTTTGTTGAGAGTGAGTTCTTGGATATCGGCTCGTTGAGTGTCTACTTGGAGGCCAATCTGAGGTGCGTGCGCTCAAGCGGGGGTACGATCCGGGCCCCGTCCGCGCGCTGGGAGTCCGGGGTGGAAGTCCGATCATCCGTCTTGGGTGAGGACGCACGCATTGTCGGGGCGGGCGTGGTTGAAGAGTCAGTTGTATTGCCCGGTGCCCAGGCGCAGGCGCCCCTGCATCGCGCCGTCGTGACCCCGCAAGGGAGAGTGATCCAACTCTGAACGACTCGGCGTGTTGCTTGGATGCCCTTGGGCGACTAAGTCGCGGGGGTGACCCAGATCATCGTCGATCTGAAGCTCGCCCCCGACGAGTTGCAGCGCAGGCTCGCTTTGCTCCCCGACGCTTTTTTCTATCGAGAGGCCGGCGTGGCTTTTTGCGGGGCCTTTGCGGCGCAGAGCTCTCACGAGCTCGAACCAACCGAAGGGGGAGTGGGTTGTGGTCGCGCCGCGGATTCGACGCTCGAAGTCCCGCAGTGGGTGGGGGTTCTTCCCTACGAGAGCTTTCGTGGTCTCGAGCGGAGCACCCCAATTCGCGGGGACAGACGTGCACCGACGAGCTGGTCTCAGCCAATCTGGAAGAGGTTTCCAGCCATCGCTCGTCTCGAAGCCGGGCGGACTCAAGTGGTGGGAGAGACGAGGGGCGCAGTCCAAACTTTGGTGGGCGCTTTGCGGGGGGGCACTATAGTGCGGGGTGACCAGGCGCGGCTCAGATGGGCGGCTCCCCCCGAGCGCGCCGAGCTTCATCGAGCGCGGATCCTTTCTGCTCTCGAGGCGATCGGGCGTGGAGAGTTGTACCAGGTCAATCTGGCACGCCGATTCGAGTTTGAAGCGGAGGGCAGCGTGTTCGAGCTACTGAGTGCTTTGCAGCTCCGAGGACCGGCGCCTTTCGGTGCCGCCCTGCAGTGGGGGCCCCACCGACTTGTCAGCCTTTCTCCTGAGCTCTTTATCCATGCCGAGGCGAGCGGGTTAGTGCGCACACGACCCATCAAAGGGACCCGCCCCAGGAGCGGTGACCATGCGTTGGATGAGCAATCCGAGTTTGAGCTGGAAGCGTCGGAAAAGGAGCGAGCGGAGCTGACCATGGTGGTCGACTTGGAACGCAACGACCTGGGCAAGATCGCCGAAGTCGGCAGCGTACGCCTCAGCTTTCCTCCCCGCGTCGTCCGCTATCCCTCGGTTTTGCACCGCGAGGCCGAGGTGGAGGCCCGGCTTCCCCGCGGCACGAGTTGGTCGGCGCTGCTTCAGGCCACTTGTCCGAGCGGCAGTGTTACCGGGGCTCCTAAAGTGAGCGCCATGGATTTGATCGCACAGCTCGAGGCGCATCGCAGGGGCCTTTATACGGGCGCGCTGGGTTACGTATCCAATCGGGGCACGCTGCGCTTGTCCATGGCTATCCGCAACCTCATCTTTGAGGGCGGCCGAGCCCTCTATTATTCCGGAGGGGGGATCGTTGCCGACAGCGATCCCGTTCAGGAGGTGGAGGAGACTTTATGGAAGGCCGAACAATTGAGCTCTCTCGTCGAACTAGCTCCGGCGGGGTCCTAGGCCTGAGCTTGGGCGCGATGGCAGGCCAGATCAGCTTCTCTGCCCAAAAATTGGGCCGTTGCTGCCAGTATCGGTTACTCCAAACTCACCATGAGTACGTCGCCCGTAAACCTGCGTAACCTCGAACGCATCGTTGAAGGCTCAGGTGCGCGATCACCGAAGCTGGCCACTTTTCTGCTCGCCACTACGGGAGCGGCGGCCGTTTTGGTGGTAACCATGACTCTTCGGGAAGAGGCACCTGCCAAGGAGACCGAGCGGACCGATCCTCTAGCAGCCCTCGTGGCCGAGGCTGAAGAAAAAGCTGAGGCCGAAGACCTCGACGCGCTTCGATTCGACAAGAGCGACGTTGATTTTCCTGAAATCTTGAGCGATGCCGACCACAGGACAACGGCGCTCGTTGCTGTGAAAGACGGGAAGGGACGTCTTGTCGAACAGAAGTCAGAAGAGGTAGAGCCGACCAAGACGCCGGATTTGGCCCGGGTTCCCGTGGAACGTCTTCCGGCCGGGACGCTTCTGGCGTCCACCTCTGTGACCCAGCAACCCAAAGATGAGCTGTCACGGCTTGCGGTACAGGCCTCGTCAGGGAAGGAAGAACAACCGATCGCCGAGTCGGGCCGCGAAGGTGGGTTTTTGGTTCAGGTAGCGAGTTTCAAGGATCAAGAAGACGCGGAGGCCTTTGTTCAAGAGCTTCGCTCTCGCGGGCACAAGGCCTTCCGCCAAGCCGCCAATGTACCGGGGCGCGGGATTTGGCATCGAGTTCGTATCGGCTCCTTCAAGTCGAAGTACCAAGCCAAGCTCTACAAAGAGAAGTTCGAAAAAGAAGAGCGTACGATAGCTTTGGTCATTGACCCCGATGCCGTGGAGCGTCAGCAAAAAATTCGCGCTGCCAAGTTAGCGGAGCGTATTCGCAAGTATGGCGCCAATTAGTCCTAAATGAGTCCTTGGCAGGATACCCACGCTGCTTTGAGTCGCTCATCGACCTAGGGGCTTCCCTTGCCCGCGCCCAGTAATGGTGAAATAGTCATTCGGTGAGCCTCCAGGTAGATGTTCTCTGTGCACCGGCGCAGAAGGTCCTGTCCGAAAAAGCACCGCTGCCCATGAAGATGTTGGGGGCCAAGGGTGTCATTCCCGGTGCGCCGCCTGTTGATGCCTTGAGTGTCATTGCGGCACTTGCCCAGACGGCTGAGGCCAAGGTGGCAGATGCAGCGCTCACCACGCTCAAGGCGCCTCCCAAGCCTCTCTTGGATGGCGCACTTTCTGGCGAACTGCAGCCCTTCGTATTGGCTGCACTGGTCGAGCATCATTGCGAGAACAGGGACATCATCGCGCGCCTCCTGGGCCAGAAACAGTTGACAGAGGACCTCTTGGCGACCTTGTCTAGCAAGACGAATGAGGCCGGTGGCGAAGTCATCGCGACCAATGAGGCTCTTCTTTTGCGTTTTCCCCTCGCGATCGAGAAGCTCTACATGAACAAGGCGGTAAGAATGTCCACCTCGGACCGTCTAGTCGAACTGGCCGTTCGAAACGACATCGAATTGAACTTTCCTGCTTTCAGGCAAGCCGCTCAAGCGATCATGAATCAGCTCATTCCCGAGCCGAGCGAGGAGCCAACCTTCGATGACCTTCATTTTCAACAGACGGAGCAATGCGCTCTCGACGCTGAGCTCGGCGACGAAGAAGACGTGATCGAGCGAGACGATGAGGGCGAAGAGAAGCTAGTCGACAAGGCCGTACCGTTGTTTAAGCAGCTGCAGGATGCGTCCATTACAGAAAAGATTCGCCGGGCGATGCTAGGCAACAGTACGGAGCGACTCTTGCTCGTGCGCGACACAAATCGACTCGTGTCGGAAGCCGCAGCAAAAAGTCCACGCATGACAGAAAATGATGCTGCACGTATTGCGTCGAGCCGTTCGGTGTCAGACGAAGTTTTGCGTATCATTGCTAACAACCGGGAGTTGACGCGCAGCTATCAGGTCAAGCTCAATTTGGTCACGAATCCGAGGACTCCCTTCACATTTTCCTCCCGCCTCATGCCCCATTTGAGGGACATGGACGTCAAGCAGATCGCGAAAAGCAAAAATATCCCCGGAGCCGTACAAAAAGCGGCAAAGAACCAAATGGCTCGCAAGAGGTAGTGCCCAAGGGATTTCGCCGGCTCCAGGTTGGGAAAGAGTGAACCTTCGATAGTTCTGGACTAACGAGGGTTAGCTCACTAAGTATGCGATTGAATTCGGATTCCCTTGACAGACCGAGGGAGTCCAGAAACGCTTAGAGACTAGCGTGGCAAAACAGCAACTTCTTCTTGTCGATGCAGATCCCGCCAGCGTGCGAGTTCTTGAGGTGAGCCTCAAAAAAGCGGGCTTCAGCGTAACGACCGCCGCGGATGGCCAGGATGCTTTATCGAAGCTCGACCTGTCTTCTCCTGATCTGATTCTTACCGATACGCGACTACCGCGCGTAGACGGATACGAGCTGGTGCGCCGGATCAAAGACATGCCCGGTTTGGCCGGCGTACCTATCGTCTTCCTCACCAGTCAGAAGAGCGTCGAGGATAAGATCCGCGGACTTGAGTTGGGGGTCGAGGACTACCTTACCAAGCCGATTTTTGTGCGCGAACTCATAGCTCGCGTGCACATGCTCTTGGCTCGACGTACTCATCAGCGGATGTCGGCTTTCGTTCCCGGTAGTCGCAGAACGACCCTGAGCGGCGACTTGGCGGACATGGGCGTTGTCGATCTGCTCCAAACTCTTGAGCTGGGTCGCAAGAGCGGCGTGGCCAAGCTGCACGAGAAGGATCTTGAAGCCAAGATCTTCTTCCGCGACGGGAAGGTCGTCGATGCGGAGCACGGCAAGCTCAAAGGCGAAGAGGCCATCTATCGTTGTTTGATCTGGACCGGGGGCACTTTCGAGGTCGAGTTCGAGCCGATCGACAGAGAAGAAGTCATTTTGACTTCAACGCAGGGGTTGCTCATGGAGGGGATGCGTCGCGTGGACGAGTGGGGGCGCCTGTGTGAGCAGCTTCCTCCCCTCAACACCATTTTCCGTGTCGACGGCAAGCTGCTCGCCGAGCGCCTGAACGAGATCCCCGATGAGTTGAACGGGGTCTTGCGGCTCTTTGACGGTACTCGCTCACTGATGGACGTCGTGGACGAAAGCCCGTTTGAAGACCTGTCGACTTTGTCGACAGTGACGAAGCTCTACTTCGAAGGTCTGCTTTCGATCTACGAGGCGCCTGTTTCGCATGAGGCCGTGGTCCCCGCGCGAGATAGCGATAACCTGATTCCGGTATCGGGATCTGGCGTTGCCCAGGCACGCAACTCGTGGCGCCCTTCGGCGCCTCCAGTGTCAGTCAAGCCCGAGATTCCGACACCAGCGGCGCTCCCCAAGGTGGCGGAGTCGGAGCGTCAAGCGCCAGAGGGGACCGATCCCTTCGCTGCGCAACAGCCGCAAGAACCAAACGAGGAAGAGCCCCCTCAGGCCCCGTCAGCTCGTGTCCCGGCGGTGGCTGCTCCTCAAGGTGCGGCCAGGGCACCTTCCTTCGTCTCCGTCGAGGAGGAACGCACCAAGCACGCTAAAGCGCGCTCGACAGCCACTCGTCCCGGCGCACCAGCCCCACCTGCCAACCCGGGAGACTACGAAGTTCCTCAGACTCCAGTTCCGCCTTCCTCGGGGCGACGTCCATCGGTTCGCCCGGTTGAGTTCAACTCGGGCGCGGAGCCCGATGATACTTCGCTGGGTCAAGGCCTGAGAGAGGTTTCCGAGCAGCAAGCCTCGACCCAAAACCCGACTGCTTCGAATGGCCCCACGACCAAGCCTCTGACAAGTGGTCCCGTGACCCCTCGCATTCAGACACCGGTGCCTCCCGAGACCGAGGGCGCGGAGTTTCAGTCGGAAGTGGGCTCGCAGGGGCCTGCTTCGCGTCGTTCCTGGGAACCCATTCCACTTCCGCTCAGTAGGCGACGTGAGTCACAAACGCCTCTCCCGTCGGGTGTGCTCGACGAGGCGCCGGTCTGGCATCGCGACGCGGTGGCCGATCGGGGTGAGCAGCCTTGGGGAGCATCCAGAGCGCCAACGGCCCGTCATTCTCTCTCGAGTGAGGAGGGCGAACCGGGGCGCTCCATGGACGGGACGCCGCCCCCGGGACCAACGTCGATCGAACCCAAGGATTACTATGCAGCTGATTCGGAGGCTCCTCCGCGTTCCAGTCGTTATGGAAGCCCGGCCGAGTTTTCTCAGTCTCCTGATTCTGATTCGGCTCTCGAAGCTGCGGCTGAGGTTGAGGCGGCTTCGATCCGCAAAGGGAAGACCCCGACCAATCCCCAGACACCGGTGGCTCGACAAGAGGGTTCTCTAGGGGCGAGCTCAGAAGAAGCACCTGGCTCCGCCGATTCGGACGAGCCAAGAGCAGAAGGTGAAGACGCTCACCACGACGACTTCTTCCAGAAGGGGGACGAGGGGAGCTACGAGGGGGGGCCAGCGGATGTGGCTGCCCGTCATGTTGTCCTTTCGGAAATCGAGCAACTTCACGCTGACGACGTAGAGAGTTTCCGGCCCTCGGTTTCTGACGAACGCGCTCGAAAGCTGCACCGAACCGTCCTAGCCATCGTGGGCGCATGCGCTCTGCTTGTGGTGTTGGCTACGGCGATCCGTGGGCTGCAGGGCGGAGAAAGCGGGAAGGGGGAGAATTCGAGCACGGCTGCGCTGAAGAGCGAAGAACGACGTATCGATTCCGCCTCTCCACAGAGTGGACAGCAGCGAGGTAGCGAACTCGAGGATATCATTCCTGCTCCGGAGGAGGAGGACGAGGACTCAGACACCCCAGCGGAAGAGGCTGTGTCTTCGACTCCTCTCGCGCCCAGCGGGAATCAAGGCACCACCGACTTGGACGCTGAAGAGCGGGTCTCACCGGAAGAGCCGACCCCAAGTTATGTAGCTCCGCGCAAGACTCAAGCGAGCGACCCTGGCAGTCGCGCGATCGAGCGAGCAAAAACAACCCGTCGTCCTTCGGACAATCCACCGAGCGCGGGATTCCCCGAGCCAGAATGAGGTCGGGCGAAAGGCCTAGGTTTCAGCCGAAACCGAGATTCCGGCTGAAACCTAGGCCCAGCCGCTAGTTTGAAAACCCAGCCCGGCGGCCCGAGAAGAAGTCGCCGAGCACTCGGGCGGTTTCTTCTGGATCGGCTTCATGAGGAGCATGGCAGCTCTTCATGATCTCGAGCCCGGCTTGCGGCATCTCGCGTGACAAGCCTCGACCGAGCTCGATGGGGAGCAAGCGATCTTCGAGTCCCCAGAGAATGAGGGTCGAAGCACGGACTCGTCGACTATCAGCGATGACCGACGAGCCATCTCGACACGCCCTCAGCGTGGCTAGGAGAGCAGAGCGACAGGGGGGGGGGGAAAGGCACTCGTAGTATCTGCCGAGTTCCTCGTTGCTGATCCGCGGGTTGACCTGATCACGGTAGAAGCGGAAGAACCATCCCTTGCCCAGCATCTGTTGAAAGACCAAGCCACCCACCATCGGAGCCAATAGCAGTTGCGTTCCCCATTGCATCCGGGGTGGGTGAACGAGTGGAGCAATCAGGGCCAAGCGTTTGACCAGTTCGGGATGATGAGCTGTCAGCTTGAGGGCGACAGCGCCCCCTACGCCGTGCCCGAGGATGTGGGCGCCGGGGAGGGCCAGTCCGCCGAACAGATCGGCTATCGCTTCCGCGAAGCTGGCGATACCGTATTCGTAGCGAGCGGGCGAGTGTTTTTCGCTTTCACCGAAGCCCGGCAGATCCACCGCGATAACCCGAAACTCGGGGCAGAGTTGCTCGGCGAGTTTGCGAAAGGAAAATCGAGGGGAGAGCACCCCTGGCAGGGCGACGATGGTGGCGGTCTCGCCATAAGTTGAGTCCGGACGGCTCCATTCGGTCGTACGCAGTCGCACACCGGCAGACGAGACGTCCCGATGTACTTCTATAGGTTCGACTGGGCCCGCCTCATCCACCATTCCCTCCGAACTAGAGCATCATTCGCCCGCCCGACCAAGCCCCGCCCACTTGTCACCGCCCATCGCGGTCCTACGTCCATGGACGTCATATCGTCTCCATGGATGGTTTATTAGATAGGAAGTTAAATGTCACATCTTGGGCAGAAGCTAGCTCCATGGACTTAGATATTAAATTGCCCTTAAAATTTGAGATAAAACTACTTTGGGCATTCCACTGAGTGGAATATATTCGTGCGCGTTCCGCAGGAGAGGATCATGAGACACGAGATCAAAGGGGGGCCTCGAGCCTTCGTTGTCTTTTCTTTCCTGGGTACGAGTACCGGAGAGCCGTTTTCGTGATTTTCGCTTTTGATTCAAAACTGACCGAGCTTGAGCTCGAGCGATCTGAGGGTCTGACCTCTCAGGAGATCTTGAGAATACTTGCCGAATTCGGTCAGTCCTTCAGCGAGGCGAGCTTAAGGAAGTACGTCCAGTTGGGGCTCCTGCCTCGCAGCGTTCGTGTCGGTGAAAAGGGCAAACATCGCGGTTCAAAAGGTGTTTACCCGGTACGGGTTGTTCGCCAGATCTTGGCCATCAAAGAACTGATGGCTCGCGATCTGACGATCGAGCAGATCAAGGATCGTTTTATCTTCCTTCAAGGCGAGATTGAGGACCTGGATCTTCGGATGCAAGGAGTGTTTCAGACACTCGGTTCTCGGGTCATGCGTGAACCCAAGAGGCGAGAGCTGGGCGTGGTGCGTGAGCTCAACGCCGCGCGCAGTTTGGGCAAAGACTTGCTCGAAAAACTGCGTTCTTTGGAATCGAGATTGAATGCTCAACATTCAATCGAGCCAGCCACGGAGGTTGCTGGCTAAACAGGTCGCATTCGATTGCGAAAAAATTTTTGGGGCATGAGTCCCCGTTGTTGGGTGGGTTCAGTCGGGGCTCGCCAGCGGATAGGTACGCGCAAAAGTTCGGTTGAGGCAGTTAAATGGAAGCAAAAGCAGTAGATGAGCGCGAGCAGCGCAGTACGCAGGACGAGGAGCAAATCACCCGCGAACAGCGCCGGTCGCGTCGTAAGCGCGATGTCCGCGCTCGCACGATTAGTGTGAAGAGAATGACCAAGCGCGAGCTGGAAATCGGTCGTTTGCTCTATCCCGAAGAAGACTACTGGAAGCCAAAGACCCGAGCGGAGTGCAAGGGCGGACCGAGGCCTTGTCCCTTCATCTCTTGCAAGCATCACCTGTATGTGGACGTCTCGCCGCGTACCGGGGCCATTAAGCTGAACTTTCCCGATCTCGAAGTTTGGGAGCTTTCCGAATCGTGCGCTCTCGATATTGCCGATCACGGCGGCACGACTCTGGAGGACGTGGGAGCCATCATGAACTTGACGCGAGAGCGAATTCGCCAGGTGGAGGTCAAAGCTTTGGCCAAGCTGGAGGCTCTCTCGGATATGAACGTGCTTCGCGACTACGTCGATGAGGGGCCAGTGGGCAAGCGCCGCCTCCCCAAGATAAGCGAAGAAGAAAGGCCCGCTGAGTCTGGCACGCGAGCCCGCTTGAGTGTGGTTGCCAGTTCGTCTGACGAAGAGTCTGGGTGGTCCGAAGCTGTGGGTTGAGGCCTATCTGTTGTCGGCTGGAAAAAGACCTCGCCCCATAGGGAGCGAGGTCTTTCTTTTTTCAGGAGGCCTGTCGTCTGGTCGCGGGTGTCAAGCGGTAGGTTAGAGGTCAGAGCTGAGGAACTTTTGCGCAATTGAGTTGTCGGTTGGATAGAGCAGCTCGGCCCATATGGCCTTATTCTTCAGGACCTTTCCTCCACACAGTTCGGCAAAGCATTATATGACATCCGGCCCCGACATCCTCTACGACCCACCGCTGCTCTTACCTGATGCCCCAAAGGACAAGGCCCTGCGAGAGGCTCTGACCTTCGGTTTCGCTAGAGGTGCCGATCGCGATCGTTTGCTCCATGTGAGCGAGCCTCCCATTGAGGCAACCTCGTTTGACCCGAAGGTGTTCGGTGAAGATCTCTTTCTTCAAGAACTCGTTGAACGCTGTTTTCGCGTCGTAGTACGCAACAAGTCGGTGGACGCTCCGTCGCGCTTCTTCCTACGCGTGCTTTCCTCGCCCCCGAAACAGAAGAGCTCAGTGGATTTCCGCTATGAGATCCACGATGAACTATCGAGTGAACCAGAACGCTTGAAGTGGCTCGAGGGTGCCTACCTGGCGCTGGTCGATTTTCGCGATAGCCTGTGTGGTTCCGACTTTAACCAGCGCAGCATCGGCGTGCGTCGCCGTATTGATATCCTTGCGGGGTACAAGAAGGCATTGGACGCCTTGTTTCGGGCCTGTGCGACCAGCGAGAGCGGATTGCGTCGCATCGCCGACTGGGTCGAAGAGGTCCAAAAAAAGGATTCGTATCGAGCGCTCGTTCAGCTTCTCGACTTCGAAGACGGTCGGTCGGTGCTCGAGACGCGGCTACAAGCTGGCTACGATGGGACTCTGAGACGCTTCGAAATCGTGAGGGTTTCGAACGTCGAGCATAAAGCCTTTCCTCGCGGTCCATTCACTCGCTTTTTGACAAGTCTGGTGTCGCTTCTCAAAGGATATCGCTTCAGCGAAGAGGACGTGATGAGTCAAGTCTTGGACGACGTTTTTGGTCAACTCGAGGGCGAAGTTGCTTTGGCTTTGGGACTCATGCAGCAAATCGAATTCTACCTGCGCTCGTCCTTCTTTCGTAACAAAGCTCGGGGGGCAGGGCTTTATACCTGTCGGCCCTCGGCTTCTCAGGGGCAGGGACGGGTACTGATAGGACTCTTCAATCCGTGGCTTCTGGCCCAAAGTAAGAGTCCTCCTGTTCCGTGTGATCTCGAGCTTGACGATGACGAATCCATCGTCATCGTGACGGGACCCAACTCGGGCGGAAAGACACGGCTTCTGCAATCGCTTGCAATCAGCCAGCTGCTCTACCAAGCCGGACTGCCCGTTCCCTGCCGAAGTGCTCAGTTGGATTGGGTCGAGCAACTGTTTCTTTCCATGATTGAGCACGCAGAGGCGGATCAAGCCGAGGGGAGACTCGGGCTCGAACTGATGCGGATCCGTCAGGTTTTCGAGTCGTCGGGAGCGCGCTCCCTTATCCTGATGGACGAATTGTGCTCGGGAACAAACCCCTCGGAGGGCGAACGGATCTTCGAAATGGTGCTCGACCTGCTCCAGGAGCTAGGGGCTCAAGTCTGGATCACTACCCACTTTCTCGATTTCGCTTCGCGCATGAGAGATAAGGCGGAGTCCGTGGGTGGAAAGGGCGAGACGCTCGAAGCTACTTCTTGTCTGACCTTCCTGCAGGTCGAGCTGGACGCGCAGAAGCGTCCTACCTATCAGTTTCGACCTGGGGTCGCCGGCACATCCCTGGCCCGCAACACCGCTGCCCGTCTCGGTGTGACCAGAGAAGAGCTACGAAGTCTGATTGCTGCCCACGAGGACCAGCGCCGATCCGTCGAAGAGGAAGAAAAGGCGCAGGCGCTCAGTTTGACCGGGCCATCCGTACACTAGTGCTACGACCACTTAGAAATGAGCGGTTGCGAAGCTCTCCCCAAGAACGTGAGGTCGGCTTCGCAACCGCGCTCGGCCCTCTCTGTCTCCGCATTTTTCTCTTCCCATTTGTGCCGCGACCCTTCCTGAAAACCGAGCCGTCTCTCAACGCTGATAGAGCAAGAAGCGCTCAAATTTAAACGGTTGCAGCACTAGATGCTCTTAGCGGCTGATCGTCGAGTGCCGCAGGATGGTGGGGGGCCGAGGCGTTACGGGGTTTCCTCGTCCCCTTCGAGCTCGCCCAGCTTCAGCTTGTCGCTCGCCGCAATCTTGTCGACTTTATGCCCGCCACGCGTCACGGCGTCGCTCCCGAAGCGAGCGGTGATTTGATCGAGGGTGGCCCCGAGCTGTTCGCCCTTGGTACGGGTACGTCGTTGCCGTGAAGTGAGCTCTCCCGACTTTTCCGGTGCGAAGGGGCGAGGCGGAGCGGGCGCTCCGAGCGAAAACAGATCGAGCTGACGGGGGGCTTCTTCGCGCTCCAAGCTGCTCAGAGTCACGCCCACCAGCCGAACCGGTTCTTTGAGCTGTAGTTTGGCGTAGAGCTCTCGCGCGACGCGGCTGATTTCTGACCCATCTACAGTGGGCGCGGGGAGCTTGCTCTGACGGCTCACGACTGGAAAGAGTTCGTGATTGGCGACTGTCTTGTCGCCCCAGTGCTTCCGACGAGCCAACTTGACCTTTAGAGTCACTGTGCGTCCCCGAAACCCGCTCCGCCGAGCTCGTGCGGCGACCATTTCAGAATGGGAAATGATGGCCGCTACGATGCGTTCGTCGTCGGTTACGTTGTCCGCGAAGGTGGCTTCTTCGCCGATGGACTTGGGTTCGCGATCGCTTTGCACCGGGCGCTGGTCGATGCCTTGGGCTCGGGCGCGGATCTCGGGAGCATGATCACCGAAGATGGGGCGCAGCAAGCGCATGGAGGCCCGTGAAAGCTGGCCCAGAGTAACAATTCCGGTTTTCGTGAGTTGTTCCGCTGTCTTGGGTCCAACGCCGTAGAGGGCACGCACGGGTTGAGGGGCCAGGAAGGGCTCGATGTCTTGTTCTTCGAGGACGAAGAGGCCGTCGGGCTTTCCTTGGGAACAAGCCATTTTCGCCAGTAGCTTGTTGCGCGCGATCCCAACAGAAACGACCAATCCGACAGACTCCATGACACGTTCTTTGAGTCTGCGTCCCAGTTCCTTTGGGGTTCCAAACAATCCGAGACTGCCGGTGATATCGATGAAGGCCTCGTCGAGGGCCAGGGGTTCGATCTCGTCGCTGAACTCCTGAAAGACTTGGTGGATCTTTCGACTTACGCTGGCGTACTTCTTCATGTCGCCATCCAAAAAGACACCTTGGGGGCACAACTTGTGTGCCTGAAAGCCCGGCATTGCCGAGCGCACTCCAAAGACACGTGCTTCATAACTGGCAGCCGAGACGACCCCACGAGCCCCTCGCGCACCGACAATGACCGGTTTACCCCGTAGTTCTGGGTGGTCGCGCTGCTCGACGGAGGCGTAAAAAGCGTCCATATCAGCGTGTAGAATCCAGCGGACTTTCTTGCTCATGGGCGTCCCTTCAGGGCATCGACTACACGCAGGAAGTTTTGGCCCAAGAGTTTGACGATGCTCGATTCGTTCACCCCCAGGTTAAGGAGCTCTTGGACCAGTCGAGGGAGCTCCAAACAAGTCGGCATATCCCGGGGCGTGCAGATGAGCCCGTCCCAGTCGCTGCCCAGAGCGACATGGTCTTCTCCTACCACGTCGAGGGCGTGCTTGATGTGGCGTGCCACGGTGTGGGCTCGTCCAGCCAACAATGGGTCTCCCAGGTACAGCGCGTGGTACATGATTCCGATGACTCCGCCCGAATCGGCAATGGCTCTGAGCTGTTGATCGTCGAGATTGCGCCAGTGCCGATGAATCCCACTGACTCCAGTATGGGTGACCATCAAAGGCAGTGCATTGTCGTGCGCGCCCACGGCATCCCAAAAGCCCTGTGGGTGAATGTGAGCCAGATCGACGCCGATGCGGCAGGTGTTCAAGGCCTCGACGAGTTCGAAGCCTTGCTGCGTCAGTCCCGTGTCTCGAAAGCGGGGGCGAGGGGTACTGGTGCACCCCCAAGTTGAGTCACTCATGTGCAGAAGAGTGACGCGGAGGATACGACTGCTGATTTGCTCGAGAAAGCTCAGGTCCGAAGGAAGGGCATTGGCTCCTTGCACGCCAATGAAAGCGCCATGTCGTCCCCTTCGCCGAGCCGCTTCAAACTCGGGAACGTTGCGCACGATGTTGGTTTTGGTGGTTGCTTGAGTCAGCAGACCCGAAAGTTCGTTGAGATAGCTCAAGAAGCTCGAGGCTCTCTCTTCGGGGGGCCGCAGGGGGTTGGCGGTGATGACCCAGGTCCCTCCATGGATGCCGGCTTCACACAGACGCGGCAAATCCGCCTGTCCAAACAGTAGCGCGCGGTTGAGCCCCGTTCCGTGGCGGCGCGTGGGGTTGTAGCCGAAGCTGCGATAGAAACTGTAGGACTCGATGTGCAGATCGATGACGACGCTCGAGCGATACAAGTCCCAGGCGTGCCGAGAAATCCCCAATGCCTCAGCCCGCGTGGGGGCTTCGGCGGGAGCGTGGGGGGACGAGCTTGGCACGAAGGCAGTATATCTGAGCACTGCCGCGAAGCAGCCCCCAGGGCCGGGTGGGACAAAAAAGAAAAGCGGCGCACCTTGGTGCACCGCCTTTCTATTCGGCGAGATGTGTTTGTGTCCTGATCAGATACCCTGGGGAACCTGGTCCAGATCAACCTCGTTGAGCGCATAACGAATGAGTGCGCTGCGATTAGCCTTGGTCATACCCTTGGCCTTCAAGGTGTCCACCATCTCATCGAGGCGCTTGAGGTCCTTGGTGTACATAGAGATGCAAATCACCTTGTAATGGGTGGGCTTCTCCATCTTTTCTCGAGGGGACCCCTCTCGGTTGGGCCCGGCGCTCTTGGGGCCGGGGTACATCCCCGTGGGGATGGAGTCGTCGTTGTCAATGGCCTTAACAGCCGCCTGATAGTCTGATTGATCGCTCATCATGCCTCCTATGCGGCTCGCCGACCGCGCAGGATGGGAATCGCATCTCTTTCAGATCTTGGCCAACTTTCTGGAAGTTCTTGTCGAACTACTCAATGACGACCCACATAATCGCTCAAAGAAGCTGATCCGCTCAGTGTCGGAAGTGGCGATGACCCGTCATCACCATCGTCAGCCCCAGACGATTGGCCGTTTCGATCACGTCCGGATCTTTTTTGCTGCCTCCGGGCTGGGCGACCGCACAAATCCCAGAAGCTGCCGCGACCTCCACTCCGTCGGGGAAGGGGAAGAACGCATCGGAGGCCAAGACGGCTCCCTTCGCCAAATCCCCGGCCTGTTCGCAGGCGATTTTCACGGCGTTGACCCGTGCCGTTTGGCCGCCGCCCACCCCAACCGTGGCGTAGACGCCCGGCTCAACTTGGCGCGCGAGAAGAATTGCGTTGCTGCGCACGTGTTTGCAGATCGCCCAGGCGAACTCCAGAGCCGCCAACATCTCGTCGTCGGGCTTCTTTTCGGTAGCAACGGTGCCGCTCTTGACCTCACCTGCGGCCGAAGCGTCTCGCTCTTGCACGACATAGCCACCGCCAATCCCCTTTGCGTAAAGTGCATGATGGGCACCGTCGAGCCAGGCGCCGGTGGCCAAGAGGCGTAGGTTCTGCTTCTTGCGCAGAGTCGCGAGCGCCTCTTCCGAGAAAGTGGGAGCGATGATGCATTCGAGAAAAGTCTCAGCCAGCAGCGCCGCTGTCTCAGCATCGACCTGGCGGTTGAGAGCCACGATGCCGCCGAAAGCGCTGACAGGGTCAGCCTCGCGGGCCGCGTGGTAGGCCTGCTTGAGGGTCGGAGCCGTGGCTGCACCGCAGGGGCAGGCATGTTTGATCACCACAGCACCTGGTTCGACGAGCTCACGTACGGCTTCCACAGCTGCACTCGCGTCCACGAGGTTGTTGAAAGACAGCTCTTTGGCGCCAGCTCCCAGGCTTTCGGCGCGCGCCAAACAGCCCTCTGGCGCGTCCCGCTCCACATAAAAGGCCGCCTTTTGGTGGGGGTTTTCGCCGTAGCGCAGGCCGTAACCCTTGGTCAGAGGTAGTGTGAGGTTTTGCGGAAATCCGTCTCCTTCATCCAGACCAGTCATCCAGCCCGAGATGGCTGCATCATAGGCTGCCGTCTGAGCGAAAGCCTTGCCAGCCAACTTTTTGCGGGTCGTGATGCTGAGCTCACCCGTTTTTTCGATTTCTTCCAGGACTCGACCATAGTCGGAGGGATCACAAATGATGCCGACTCGGCTGTGGTTCTTGGCGGCGCTACGGACCATGCTCGGTCCACCGATGTCGATCTTTTCGATGAGTTCTTCAAAGGTCGAATCTGGGTTTTTGAGGGTTTGCTCGAAGGGGTAGAGGTTGACCACCACCAGATCGATGAATCCCGCCCCGAGCTTTTCGAGATCGGCTTCGTCTGTTCCCTCTCGAGCGAGGATCCCTCCGTGGATCTTGGGGTGTAAAGTTTTGACCCGCCCCGCCATGACCTCCGGTGAGCCGGTGTACTCATCCACAGCCACGACTGGGATCCCGGCTTGCTTGAGGGTGCTGAAGGTGCCACCGGTGGAGAGCAGTTCGACGCCGCGTTCTGAAAGCGCGCGGGCGAAGCTGACCAGGCCAGTTTTGTCGGAAACGGAGAGAAGGGCTCGGCGAATCGGCATATTGAAGCCGGGGTAACGTCCCGACCCTGCCTCGTCAACTTCGCTCTTGATCTCCACCAGTTTGGCCCCCTTGAGGCTCTCGGGTGCGTCACTACCTTGAGCGATTGCGTCCGTCGCGCGGGCTCTTGGTGTGCGCCTTCACAAGGACTTGATGCGTTTTTGTTCCCAAAAGGTAGTCAGGTCTTCGGGCAGGGGCGCCTCGAACTCGACTTCTCGCTCAAAGAAGGGGTGAACCACCCTGTAGTAGGTCGAGTGCAGAGCGTGGCGCGGCAATTCGAGTACGCGCAGATCATCCTCGGTCAGTTCGTTGTCGGCGCCCCGGGCCAGGTAGATCTCGTCGGGACCATAAAGTTTGTCACCGACGATGGGGGTCCCTCGGTGTGCAAGATGGACCCGGATTTGGTGTTGTCTACCGGTGTATAGTTCGCAGCGGACCAGACTATAGTCGCCGCGTTGCTCCATGACCTGGACGCCCGTGCGCGCTGGAAGCCCCTGACCGGGCGTGACCACGCGCATCTTGACGCGCAGTGGACTGGGATCGGCGTCGAGAGGAGCGTTGACGAGTCCTCCTTCCGGTCGGCCCCAGGTGATGGCCAGGTAGATCTTGTCACAACGATCGGGGAGTGCCTCGCCACGTTGTGCTGCGCGAGCTTCCGCTTTGGCCCGACCCTCGATCTGTTTTTTGAAAGAAGCGTCCGCCTTTGGACTTTTGGCGAGCATCAAGATGCCGCTTGTTTCGCGATCGAGTCGATGAATCAGCGACAGGTGCTCCCCTGGGCGACTGGCCTGAAGTGAGCGAATCACCGTGTGGCGATTGTGGCGTGCCGTTGGATGCACGGTCATCAAAGGCGGCTTGTTGACGACGAGGAGGTGCTCGTCTTCGTAGATGGTCGTGATGGCGGTGGGGGGGGGGGCCTCGTCCAAGGCTGGTCGCCATAGAGCAATACGAGCTTCCGCTTTGACCCTCTC
Organism: Polyangiaceae bacterium; assembly: GCA_050300635.1. GTDB lineage: Bacteria > Myxococcota_A > Polyangia > Polyangiales > Polyangiaceae > NIC37A-2. Next base: position 15,961 of record JBNKYC010000016.1, on the reverse strand, counting down.
GGATGGTTTGAGGCGTCGCCCATCCCAGCTAAACGCCGAGTTTTCGATGATCAGGGCCGCGCGGGTGCGGCTGGTGGCACGCAGTTGTGTAGTTAAGAACCGGTCGAGGCGCATGCCTTGGGATTCAGGCGGGACGCGAATCACTCGCAGTATCGCGTCTTCGTCCACCCCCCCGGGGCGTTTCGGCTCTTGGCTCACGAATTGTAACTTGCTCCTAGAGAGCTCCGTCGTCGAGTTTCTGGATTTCGGAGCCGATGCCTTGGTCGGTGAAGATCTCCAAGAGCAGAGCGTGGACGACGCGGCCGTCGACGATGTGCACTTTTTCGACCCCGCCATCTACCGCTGAAAGGGCGCACTCGACCTTGGGGATCATGCCTCCTGAGATCACGTCTTCGGCGATGAGGCGTTTGGCTTCGCGGGCACGCAAAGAGCGAATCAACTTGCCCCCTCCGTCTTTGACCCCTTCCACGTCGGTCATCAACATGAGCTTGGCCGCACGAAGCGCGGCGGCGATTTTACCCGCGGCCGTGTCCGCGTTGACGTTGAGAGCCTCGCCGTTTTCGGCTTTGGCGATAGGGGCCACGACGGGGATATAACCCTTGTCGAATAGGTCTTTTAAGATTTGCGGCCGCACCGTGTCGATCACTCCGACTCGACCGAGGTCGACTGGGATACTGTTTCCGTCCTCTGAGGGAGCCATAACGGGTGCCTTGCGGCGGGCGGTGATCAGGTGGGCATCTTTACCGCTCAAGCCGACGGCGCGCCCGCCTTCTTCGGAGATGAGTCCGACGATCTCGGAGTTCACCTGACCACCCAGGACCATCTCGACCACATCCATCGTGGCGTCATCGGTGACCCGATGTCCCCCACGGAAGGTGGACTCGATCCCCATCTGTTGCAGGGTCTTGCTGATTTGTGGCCCGCCGCCGTGAACCACGATCACGTGGATTCCGACATAGCGCAGCAGACAGACATCTCGCGCGAAAGAGCGCTTGAGCTTTTCGTCGACCATGGCGTGTCCGCCGTACTTGACGACGAAGACACGACCTTGAAAGCGTTGAATGTAGGGGAGAGCTTCGTGCAGAACCGCAGCTTTTTGAATCAATGCGTCCATCGGCAGCTGCCCCCCTAGCACCTTGGTGTCACGACCGCTAACCCTTGGAAAGTGCCCCGAAAAACAGCTCGGGCGCCAAGCTGCGGCGAGGCTCGAGCGTGGCGGCTAGACCGGCCTTGCAGAAAGGGGTAGAGACTCGGCTCATGAATATCTTGCTCGTTGCAGCCGAAATCGCGCCCTATTCGTCCAAACGGCCTTCGGCCGAATCCGTGGCGAGCTTGGCCAAGGCGCTGCGACTGCTTGACCACACGGTGACGGTGGTCGTTCCACGATCCAGCGAGTACGAGACCTCGGGACTGGTGCCGGCCCGTCGCGTTTCTCCTTTGGTCGAGACGGTCGATGGAAGGGAAGAGCAGCTGGCCCATGTATTTGATGTCGGTCTGGCCAGTGGTGTTCAACTGTCGCTCATCGATGTGCTGGGGCTTGAGACTCCGAGCGACGGGCTTCCCGAGGCTCTGCCCGAAAGGGCCGCGTGGCTGAGTCGATGGAGCCGCGCCGTGGCCGCTTTGGCGCGCCATCAGGCAGAGCAGGGGCAGGCCTTTGACGTGGTGCATAGCCACGATTGTGAGTTGGGGTTGGCCCTACTTTCTCTTAAAGAGTCGGGGGTCGCTCGTGTTTCGACGGTGCGCGACGCGAGTTACTCTGGCGCTTTCCCTCGTGATCTCTCGGCAGAGCTGGGGCTTTCGGAAGAGTGGCTGAGCAGCCACGGTTTTACTCTTGGCGAAGAAATCAGTCTTCTCAAAGGGGCGCTGTCTCAGTCGGACACGGTGATCGTGCCTTCGGAGAACTACGGCGACAAATTGTGCACTCCTGAGCTTCAGGGGGGACTGGCTCGTGCCTTTCAGGCGGTCAATCGAGTAGCGATCACCGAGGGCGTCGATCAGGCCGTCTACAACCCCGCTACCGATGCGGCCTTGAGTTGTCGCTACGACGCGGCGCGCCCCGAAGACAAAGGGCGCAATCGAGTGCAGCTACTTGGGCGACTTGAGCTTGAGTTTGATCCTGCTCGGCCGATCGTTTTCTGCGAGCACGATCCCGAAGGCGATCCAGCTTGGTCTACCGTGCTGGGCGCCGTTCCGGCGCTGATGCGCAATGAGGTCACGCTTGTTCTGTGTGGTGCCGAAGGGATCGATGATGGTTTGCGTCGTGACTTTCGTGCTCACCTCGCTGCGGTCGAAAGCCTGGACGAAAAGATGCGCCGTGAAGTGCTGGCCGCATCCGACTTCTACCTTTCGGTGCGTCGGTCTGATCCCACGGGCGTAGGGCTCATGCAGGCATCTCGCTACGGGGCGATCCCCATCGCCTATCAAATCGATGCTGTCCCGGATGTTGTAGTCGACTGCGATCCCGAGCTGGATACCGGCAACGGCTTTCTCTTCGATTCGATGACGCAGCGTTGTGTGCAGACGGCGGTGGCGCGCGCGGTGCGTGCCTACCGCGCTCCCGCCTATGGACGTCTGCTTTCTCGGGTCATGCGCCGCGACTTGGCGTGGGACCGTGCGGCCCGTCGCCACATCCAGGTGTACTCGCAGCTGGTTTCTTCTCGTTAGCCCTGGTTGGGGGCGGAGCCGCCTTCTCTTTCATCTCGTCTGAGCGAAGGTCAGGGTGCGGCGAATCAGATAGCGATACCAGGCGGCTTCGAGCAGCACCGCGCCGTAGATGCCGAGTTGAGTCACGAGGCTCGCGCCCCATCCGCTTTGATCGGGGTCGCGGTGCAATAGCCAAAGGCAAAACGCGAAGCCACAGCTCAGCACAAGACGAAGCAGCCGGACGAAAAGCAACGACCCCGGAGCCTTGGTGAATCCCAAAAGGACCGCCTTAGCCCAGTTATTTTTGGCAAGCGAGCGAGATGGCGACTCAGCGCACGATATGTGGAGCTTGAGGAGATCGAAAAGGACGAGCAGCGCCAGGAAAAGGCCGAGCAGAAGTAGCTGTAGCGCACAGGTTTGAAGTAGGGTGACGCCGCTGAGATCACGGTTGAGTCGTCGGGCTGCCTGAAGGGTCGCGTATCCCCATCCGGCCAGGAATCCTCCGGAGATGAGCCAGCTTCCCAAGTGGATCGCCAGGTACACAGGATAGGCATCGAGCAGCGAACGCGTTTGGATCAATAGGTCATGGGCAGGTGCTTTCGAGCTGCGCCGAAAGTCGGGGTTGGTGCGCCGCAGTTCGTCGAGCATGAGCCAGAGATGGCAGAGGCACGTCAGCAAGGAACCAACCAAGAGAAGAGGGAGCGCGTGCAAGACTTGGAGGTTGAGCGTATTGCCTTCGATCCGGAGAACCTCCAGCAGCATGAGACCGCTCGCATCGAAGAAGTCGCTGTCGTTGATCTGAGTGAGTCCAGGACGCAAGGCGAATACGAAAAGAGCCGCCACACTCGCTTGGGTCAGCACACAGGCCAGTTTCGGATCCCAAAGACCACTTCTACGAAGCATCATCCCCCTCCGAGTTGAAGCAGCCAGCTCACCCACGAAAACAGGGCAGTTTCGATACGGCTGATTGGTTGTTTGGACTGGAGAACCGTGGAGCGGTTGTTCAAATAATTGGGATCGAGAGCGATGCGCGCGTCGGGGTCGAGGGCGACCTCGTCGAGCTTCTCTTGGTGGTCGAACTCATAGACCGCCTGTTTGCCCCGGGAGCTTCCTTGTTGGGTCTGCATGGTGCCGTCCCTCAATCGGACGACAACTTCGTAGGGGAGCTCAAGTTGCCCTTCGTGGGAAACCACCAATCGGGTGTGATAGTTTCTTCCGTCTCCGGAGTGGGTTGAGACGCTTTCGACAGCCAAGTCGAGGTTCTCGTTGTCCTCGAGCATGAGTTTCGCCTGCTTCAGGGCGTGAGGGCCGAGCTGCTCTTCCAGGACGGCATAGAAGTCACTCAAGCTTGGGTGTTTGAAGCGATAACGCTGGGCATAAGTCCGGAAAGCGCGCTCAAGTTTCTTGGGGCCGAAGGCCCCAGCCAGAGTCAAAAGACAAAGCGGGGTGCGCGAGTAGATCACCTGCGCCAACTCACCAAAGGAGGAAAATTCACTCGCGGCACTGGTGGGAGGATGTTTGATCCACCCAGCAGTTTCCCAGCGAAAGTAGGAGTATCGGGATACTGCCTGGCGCGAGAGGGTGAGGCCCGGCCAAGAGAGGACTCCGTGTTCGGGTCCTTTTTGATCAAGGAAGAGCCACTCCTTGTAGGCGGTGAAGCCTTCATCCAAAAGGGGGTCGTGGTATTCGTCGGTAGCTATGGTTGTTTGAAACCATTGATGGGCCAGCTCATGAAAGGCGACGAGCTCGGCGACGCGCAGGCCGAGATAGGGGGTTAAGCCGCGCCCCGTCGTGGTGATGAACTGCGGGTACTCCATGCCTGCGATCGATTGCGCTTTGGGGGGAGGCATGACCACGGTGAGCTGGGGATAGGGGTAGGGGCCCAGCTGTTTGCCGAGGAAGGGCAACCCTTTCTCGATGGTGGAGAGGATGTCTTTGCGGAGCTTTGTGGTGCGAGGGGGTGCGAGTAGACGGACGTTCACCCCACCGAAAACGCGCGTTTCTTCTTCGAACTGGTCCCATGCTGTCCACGCAAAGTCGATCACCTCTCGGGCTCGTGCTTCGTAGCGGCGGCGCCCTGGGACCGACGAGGCAAGGGACCGTAGGGCACCGGTTGCTCCCACTTTGAAACCCGTGGGGACGTCCATCTCGACCCGATAATCCGCGAAGTTCGCGTGGAATTCAGCCTGGGCGTGGAAGGGGAAGTGAACCCAGGTGCCATCCTCTTTGAGTCGAGCCAACTTGGGGAACCATTGCCCAAGCAAGTAGAAGTCGTCCACGTAGCCGGTTCGTTCGACCCCTGACGGGATCTGGAGCGAAAAAGAAAGTCGTATCTGCAGGACTTGTCCTGGCGCAATCGGTTCTGGGAGGGGAAGTCGGATGTCCGTTCTATCTTTGGGGTCGCCGGGACTGTGAGGGGCGGCATCCTGCCACAGGTTTTTTGCTCCCCATTGGTCAATGGTCAGCCTATCGATCTGAATGCTTCCTGGAGTGAGCAGGGTAGAGCCGCTCCGTGACTGGCCTTCTCTTTGGAAGAGAGTCTCTTCGTTTTCGAATGCGTTGTAATAGAGGTGAAAATAGAGCTCTTTGAGTGGCTGGTTTGAAATGTTGTGGAAGGAAATGACTTGTTCTGCGCTGAGCGTCTGTTGCTCGACGTTCAAGTGCGCGACAATTTTGTAGTCTGCAAGATGAGGTACGTCGGCGCGTTGCTCTGGGCCACTACTTCTCGGAGGGGGGGATTCGTCTGCTGAGAGGGCAAAATCGCGCTCCTTGTCTTGGGCTGCCGAAAAATGACTTAGGCTGGCGCTCAAACTGAGCACGAGGACAAGAGCCAAGCTCTTGTGCAGAGCGGAGCGCGCCTTGCGGCGGAGGAAAGCCTTTGAGTTGGCAGTGCTGCTCATCGGATCTGTGTCGCGTGAGCCGGTGAGCCCAGTGGCGCTCTTGCCCCGTTAGAACTAACTGAGCTGAATCACCTTTTGGTCAAGCAGGGAGCAGAGGATACGTAGAGCATCGAGGCGGTGCATCCCTGATACATCGAGGAGGTCATCGACCGAAGAGACCCCGTCGACCATGGAAAGCAAGAATCCAGCCCGATGGTCGAGGGACAACCAGCGGATTTGGTCAGGCGACATGACGATGCGCGGAACACGGTCTAGCCCGCTGATCCGGGAGGAGTACATATCGAGGAGGACCTCGCGGCATTTTTCTGCCAGAGATCGCGCCTCAACGTCACTGGGGCTCTTGTGAAGGAAGTTCTCTGCGAGTTCGAGCGCCCCTGAAAAATCACCCATCGCGAATTTATCCTTCATCGCCTGTTGTTCGGCCTCGGCGCTCAGAGGCGCTGAGGCGATGGGGGACGACGCCGGAGATACCGGGGGAGGGAGCTCTGACGCGAGGTCGAACTCCATCTCGTTCAAGGAAGCTCCTTCGGGCAGGGTGCGGGTTCTTTCGTTGTGGGAGCGGAGGCCCACCGAACGAGGTACAGTCGGGATGTCCTGCCCCAGCAAGTCGCAGGACTCCTCCGCAGGGGGAGGGGCTGTGGGGAGCTGGCTCGGGTGGGTGACCGCGGTGATCTGCTCATCGAGGTCGAACGATTGGGACCCGCCTGTGAAGTCGAGGTCGAGCTCAAGATCGGCGCTTCCTGGTGGTGGAGCTTCGGTGACCGCTTGTTGCGCATCGCGACTCATCATCTCTCGGGCGTACTCGTCGAGGGGGATCTTGGGCACGGTCGTCGCTCGCTCTTGTAGGTCGTCGTCGAACTCCTCCAGCTCGATCCCGGTGGGCGGAGGAGCCTTGAGATGAATCTCAGGTGTTTCTCCCGGCACAGGAGCTGTCGGCGCGCGACTGGGGCGCGGGAGCGTCGGTTGCTCGTCTGTGCCCCACGCTTCATCGATCGCGCTCAGCTCGGGGGGAAGCGAAACGCGAGGTTTTTGGCCTGACGCCATGTCGACTCCTCAGTTCCTCGCTACCACTCCGCGAAACATTTTCTCTGCTCTTTCGAGGTGCCCCAGTTGCTCGCGAATTGCGTTTGCGTCGCGGCCTTCGATGGCCCGGCGGGCAGTGTCGACAGTGTTCCGGGCCTTGGTGAGCGAATCGCGCCCGAAGTCTGCGCTTCCTACTGTCTGCTCCACCTCGGAAAACATGCCATCGATGCTGGCGATGAGGGTCTCTGCGCGCTGCTTCGCCCCTTCGAAGGCCTCGTCCGTCTTTCGTTCGACCATAAAGTCGCGGGCTTCTGCCGCCATCTGTCGAATCTCGTCCGTGGTGAGTCCGGAGGACGCCGTAACCTGAATCGCCTGGACTTGATTGGTTTCCATGTCCTTGGCGCTGACGCTGACGATACCGTCGGTGTTGATTTCGAAGATCACTTCGATCTCAACTTCGCCACGCGGTGCTCGGCGCAGGCCGGTCAAAATGAACTCGCCGAGGAGCTCGTTTTCGTCAGCGCGCTCGCTATCGCCTTGCATCACGATAATCTTGACGGCCGTTTGGTTGTCGCGACTGGTCGTGAAGGTCTTGCCCATGCTCGTGGGTACGGTCGTATTGGTCGGAATGAGTTCTTCGAAATGGCTTCCGAAGGTCATGATACCCAGGGCATGGGGGGTCACATCCAAGAGGAGCATTTCCCGCTTGTCCTCAATGAGGGCGGCGCCTTGGATGGCCGCGCCCATTGCCACGACCTCGTCAGGGTGAACTCCTCGGTTGGGGGTGCGATGGAAGAACTCTTTGACCGCCTCCTGAATGGCGGGCATGCGCGTCATCCCTCCGACCAAAAGGACATCTTCGATTTCGTCGGTTTCGAGCTGAGCGTCATCGAGGGCCTGGCGGCAAATCTCGATGGTACGTTCGATCAGGTCCTGACTCAGGTCTTCGAACTTTTTTCGACCGAGATGGGTCTGCAGATGGAGCGCTTCGTTCGCCCCGGTAGAAATAATGAAGGGCAGATTGACCTCGGTTTCGGGCATGCTCGAAAGCTCGCACTTGGCCTTTTCTGCGGCGTCGCGGAGTCGCTGCAGTGCCATGCGATCTTCACGTAAATCCAGGTGATGCTCTGCCTGAAAGCCGTCGACAAGCCAGTCGATGATGCGAGCATCGAAGTCTTCGCCACCGAGAAAGGTATCACCCGTGGTCGCAATGACCTTGAATACGCCTTGCGAGCCGATTTCGAGGATCGAGATATCGAAGGTGCCGCCACCCAGGTCGAAAACGGCTACAGTCTTGTCGATGTTCTTGCCGAAGCCGTAAGCGAGCGCAGCGGCAGTGGGCTCGTTGATGATGCGAATGACATCGAGGCCGGCGATCTTACCAGCGTCCTTGGTCGCTTGACGCTGGTTGTCATTGAAATAGGCCGGGACCGTGATCACTGCCTTGCTCACCGACTGGCCGGTGTACTCGTCAGCCACGAGTTTCATTTCTTGCAAGATCATGGAGCTGATCTCGGGAACGGAAAACGGTTTGGAACGGAGCTCGATACGAACATCGTCGTGGGGGCCTTCGACGATGTGATAGGAGGAGGTCATGAGAGCGTTCTTGACCTGCGGGGATTCCCACTTTCTTCCGATAAGCCGCTTTGCCGCGTGCACCGTGTTCTCGGCGTTGGTGATCGCCTGACGTTTTGCGATATGCCCGACGAGCCTTTTGCCGGCTTCGGTGACCGCCACGATGCTGGGAGTCGTCTTGTAGCCGCCCCGATTGGGGATCACGGTAGGTGTATCACCCTCAAGGAGCGACACGCATGAGTTCGTGGTCCCGAGGTCAATACCGATTACAAGCTCCATGAGAGTACTTCAGTTTCCTTTCTGACTGGACGACTGCCAAGACTCGCCTTCTTTCGACGAGCCGGCAAGGCGGACACTGGAGTACACCTTGCCTCCCTCTGTTCTGAGGGCGACAGTTTACGGAGAGAGCTTACACTCTAGTTGGGGCAGATGCCCTATTTGAGCGCCTTAAGAAGTGATTTTGCCTGAAGATTTTCTGGCTCCAGTTCGAGGCAACGCTGGAGTTCGCCCAAAGCGCTCGTTTTCATGCCTGCGGCGTAATACGCCCGGGCGAGCGTGATTCGATAAGTCGCTTTTTGTTGTTCCAGTCTGACAGCACTTCTGGCCAGATCGACCGACATGCGGACGTCGGTTTCTTCGGGGGCCTTCAATTGGAGCAGGCACTCTGCACCGCGGTTGAAGAGCTGTGCCGATTCTTTGCCTCGGGCGGCGCGCTCGAAAGAGCGTGCGGCGCGACTATATTGTCCCTCGCGTTCTTCGTATTTGGCTTGCTCGATAAAACGGGGGGCGAGCGCCCGATCGGCCTCTTCCTGCATTTTGGCCAAGCGCAACTGGATGGCGCCGTCGTCAGGACGCGCTTGCGCGGCAAGGCGCAATGCGCTGACGGCGGTCGACCAGTCTCCTGACTGTTTGGCTTGCTCCGACTGTTCGAGCCATTTGCGAAGCCTTGCTTCTTCTTCGAGCCTTTTCCCCTCATAGCGTGCCTTGAGATCGGCGCGAACAGCCTGGCGCTTGGTGTCGGGATGGGGGCCTGCGCTCGGTTGTTTGGCGCGTAGGCCCATCTTGCGGGCCAAAAGTTTGCGCGCCGCGGCACTGGTTGGCCCGGCTGGCCGTCGGCCTGAGGGCGATGGAGAGCTCAAGGCGTCCGAAGATGGTGGCTCTTCTTGGCTCAGGGGTATGGATGTACTTGAGGGAGGTGCCGCAATCGGCCCGGCTGTTTTTCCTTCGGTGTCGTCGAGCCGCGGAAGGCGCGTCTGGGGCGAAATCGCGGCGGTGGGCTCAGGGATAACCACTCGGGGGCTTTCCTTGATCGTCACTTGGGGTGGGGTTGGGGTGACGATGGCGTCCGGCGCGATCGAAAGGCGCGCTCCTAAGGTATCTTGTCGACTTTCCAGGTACCTGTCGTATTCAGCGCGCGTCTTGTTCCTTCCTAGAGTGTCGCTGGCTCGGGTGAGAGCTTCAGTGATCCGAAGCAACATTGGCCCGAAGGCTCCCAACTTCTTTCCGTAAAACCGGTCGGAGTGGTAGATATTCATGAGATCGAAGTACGCCTTTTTGATCTCGGACTTCTGGGCGGCATGAGGCACTCCAAGCAGGGAGTAATGATCCTCGGTATCGATTCGTTTGACGAAAGTCAGGATGTCGGCTTGGAGCGCGGGATCAATATCGAGATCTGGATCCACTGCGCTCGCTTCGATCCCTGGGCTTTTGCTCATGGTCATTTCTTTCGTCGAAACCTCGGTGACTCGGATCGGCGAGTGGCGAAGCTCTTCCCAGCGCTTACTCTAGAGAGCCTCTATTTTTCTGGCAAGGGCTCTACTCTTTCCGACCGCTGAGCGTGCCCTTGAGTGACGTTGAACTGCCCTCGGTTTTCCCGATCCAAGTGCCTGAAAGCTCTTCGATTCGAGCTTCGTTGTCTGTCTTGGCCGTGGCGCTCACGCCCAGGACTATCATGGCCTGGAGCTCAATTTCCTCAAGTTCGAACCAAAGGGCCGCAGCTTGTTCTTGGCATACGGCAAGGAAGCAATCCTCGTCGCATCCGCTCAGCCCAGATTCCTCTGAAGCTGTCCACACGGCTTCCCACACGGAGCCACAAGAAGCTGCTTCGGCTACGGTGAGTTCGGGCGCTATCGCATCTGTCCCCTCGGCGCCGGCCTCAGCAATGCGGAGCATCCAGAGCAGGGGCTTGTATTCGAATCCGCCTCCCAAGGAGACGGTGTCTAAAGTCCCCACCTCGAGTTCGAAAGGGGGGGCAACGGTGAAACCAGCTTCGTCTGCAGGGACCCCGGCCGCTTGACGGAGCTTGAGTTCGTTTGGCGTACTGTCGAGCACCAAGTCGGCTTCGAAGAGCCTCTGGCCGTCGAGGCTAGCAATCGCATCCAAGAGGAGTTTGCGTATCGTATCCGATATCGCCGTGGGCGAGCTGAGAGAGGCTTGAACCTGAGAGCTCAGCTCTGCATCGAGGAGCGAATTTAGATCGCTTTCTGCGGTCTTGGGTAGAGCGGAGGCGATTTGCTTAAGGAGGCGAGACGCGTCCGTCGTCTCTGCATAGGTGGATTCTGCTCCGAGGGATTCGGAAAGGTATCCCTTGAGAATGAACTGGAGTTCTTCGGGGGTGGCGTCGAAGAAGAGCGTCAACTTTCCGCTTTGGGCGCTGAGAGGACGATCAATGGCCGTGAGTTCGAGCTCGGTTTGACTGTCGGGCGTGAGACTTTTGACCGCAACGCAACTGCTAGCCAATTGGCCTCCGCGCACAGTCACAGAAAAGAGAGTCCCCGCGGGGACGTCTGCGATCTCGAGGAGCTGCTCTCCTGCGGCGGACAGGTCGCTGTCCATGAACCAAGAGTCGATGTCTTCACAACTGACTCCGGGCCAGACCGACGCTTGCCATTCGTCGATGTCGCGGTTTCCATCATAACTGATAGCGACGCTGACGGAGCCCTTTCCCAGATCTGTGACTTCGACCTTCTTGCGCGCCTCGGCGCCAGAAGCCAAAGACACCCTGATCTCGAACTCGGAGGGTTCGCTCGGTGCCTTGAGTATGACCGAGCCAGAGCCGGATTCGTCGAACTGAACCGTGTTGGTGTTTAGGTAGCCGTCGAAGAGATCACTTTCGCTCAGAATTTCGAAAGTCACCGGCTGTTTGCGAGCAGGGGAGACCGTGGCTTTGAGCTCAGCGAGCCCACCGGGCGCGACGTACAACTTTCCGTCTTCGACGAAGTGGACGGATTCTTCCACGATGTCGCCATCGCCACTTGTGCTATCCGAAGTCGAGTTTCCGGTGCTTGTACCCTGCGCGAGGTTCGGATTCGCGTCACTAGACGAGCAAGCGACAACGCAGGCGCAAAGAGCCGCCAACAGGGCCAAACCGGAGATTCGGCCCTCGGGACGGTTCGTGCTCGACTTGAGTGAGAACGCCAGGCTAAGCATATGTAGTAAGAGTATTGCTGCTGCTAGGCTCAGGGCAATGACTCTCCGCCCCTATGAGCCACGAATTTTGCTCGTCGACGATGAGCCGGGTTTGCGCGCCACCCTAGAAATTTTGCTCAAACGGCAAGGCTACCAAGTTACTTCCTGTGTAGGTCAGAAGGATGCGCTGAGTGCAATTCGCGGTACGCCCCAACCTTTTCCGGTGATTCTGAGCGATCTATCGATGCCGGACGGTTCGGGGCTCGACGTGCTGGCTGCTGCGAAAACACGATCGGCAGCGACTCAGGTCATCCTTATCACCGCTTACTCCACGGTCGAAAACGCGGTTTCGGCGATGAGCGGCGGAGCCTACGACTTTGTGACCAAGCCTTTTGACAACGCGGAACTGACGGCCTTAGTCCAAAAAGCTTTCGAGAAAGCCTCCTTGCTTTCCGAGAACGAAGCCCTCCGGGCCCAGGTGCGTCATGAAAAAGGCCAGGTTGTCGGAAGGAGCTCCGCCATGCGGAAGACCCTCGAGCTCGTGGCGCGCATTGCCCCCTCCAAGACGAGCGTCTTGATCACTGGTGAGAGTGGCACAGGTAAGGAACTCATCGCTCGTCGTATTCATGAACTTTCGGACCGCCACGACCAGCCCTTTCTCGTCGTCAACTGCGGCGCCCTGCCCGAGAACCTGATGGAGAGTGAGCTTTTTGGACACGAGAAGGGGGCCTTCACGGGGGCCACGGAGAAAACGACCGGTGTGTTTCGTGAGGCGCACGGGGGGACGCTCTTCTTGGACGAAGTGGGCGAACTGCCTTTGGCATTACAAGTCAAACTGTTGCGAGTTCTCCAAGAGCGCGCCGTGAGGCCAGTGGGTGCCGCTCGGGAGATCCCCGTCGATGTGCGCGTCCTGGCGGCAACGAACCGTGATGTGGAACAAGACGTTGAGTCTGGGAAGTTTCGCCAAGATCTCTACTATCGCATCAACGTGATCCGACTCGAACTTCCCGCTTTGAAGGAGCGCGTCGATGATATCCCGGCTCTGGCAGAGACGATGATTCGCCGTCTGGCCGCTGAGATGGGCAAGGAGCTCCGAGGATTGACTCCGGACGCACTGCGGGCATTGCTCCGCTACGATTACCCAGGCAACGTGCGTGAGCTTGAGAACACATTGGAACGCGCGGCGACCCTCGCAGGTTCACCCGTGATTGGCTTGGGGGATCTGCCTGAGAGCATCAGTGGTCTGGCGGGAGGTACGAGCCCACAATTGCTTACCTTGCCCGACGAGGGATGCAATCTTGATGATGTGCTCAACGAAGCTGAGCGTCGCCTCTTGGTCGCCGCCCTCGAGCGCACCGGGGGGGTGAGAACGCACGCCGCTCGATTGCTCGGCATTTCGTTTCGTTCCCTGCGTTATCGGCTTCAAAAGCAAATGCTGGCGGAGGCGGACGAGTGCGAGGGGGATACGAGCGGGGTGGGTGAGCCCTAGGGCGACTTTTTCCCTAAGCAGGAAGTTTGCTAGACTGTCGCAATGGCCGCTTTTCGTCGTCCTTCTGCTCGATTCATTCGCGCGTCCGGTTGTGGATTTACGCTCGTCGAGTTGATGGTCGTGATTTTGATCATGGGTATCCTGGCCACCTTGGGCATCGTCGGATTTCGCCGCAAGATGAACGAGGCGAAAAAATCCGAAGCCCTGGCGGGCCTCCAATCGATTGGGGCAGCTCAGCAAGCTCATCTCGCCGAGACGGGGGTCTACCTCAACGTCTCGCCCAATCTTAGCTCGTACTATCCTTCAGGCATGGCGTCGGGGTATCGCTACTCGTTTTGGGGCCATTCAGGTAGTGCTTTGTGGGAGCGTCTCGCGCCAGAAATGCCGCAGCAGGTTTCGTATGCATACGCTACTACTGCCGGTAAACCGTTTACAGCGCCGGGCAACCCCGACCCCAATGTGGAAGGGCTCGTCTGGCCGGCACCGGCGGATATCAGAGAGCCTTGGTATGTCGTTGCAGCACGAGGAGATGTTGATGGTGACGGTGAGTACGCCTACTTCTTGTCTACCAATCTCATCAGTAAAGTTCATATTCAAAACGGGGCAGAATGAGCGCGAAACGTCTAGGATACATCTCACATTCGGTAGAAGTTTTGCCGCCGCTCGTCCGCAGGCGCGAAGTAAGCGTCGGCGGAGCCTTGTGTCGTAGTCTGCTCGATGTACGTGTGCCGTGTTGCGCGTATCTCCGCACCCTTCGCATTATGAGACGCACTGAAATTTCGAGAACCAACGCGGCTCGGGGTTTTACTCTCATCGAGCTCATGATCGCGATTGTGATTATTGGGATCCTCGCCAGCTTGGCGGCCTATGGCGTCTCGGGATACATTCGTAAAGCGAAAGTAGGAGAAGCTCGAGAGATCGTAGGTAGCATCATGGCGGCTCAGGAGGCCTATTACGACGAGACCGGCGAGTATCTGGACGTTTCCGGTGGTGTGTCCAACGACGCAAACTATTATCCGGCTGGCGGCTTCGATGGCGAGGTCAAGAGGCAGTGGGGCGCTGACGATGCCTGCAAAGAGACTGTCAGTTCCGAAACTTGCCACCTGCGTTTCCGTCGATTGGGCGTCTTCGTCAATGCTCCGGTCGCTTTTCGCTACGCGTCGACCGTTTTGCCGGCTAGCGTCAACCCCAATACCTTGATGCCGTCCCAAGTGACGACCGGCAACTTCAACCCCAGCAACGTAACGGCTCCTCGAGACGGCTACGTGGTCGTGGCCATGAGCGATCTGGACAGTGACGGCGGAACACGGTCGGTCGTCGTTGGCACGAGCATCCAATCTGGTCTTTATGTTGAAAACCCAGGTCGGTAAGATCCGGCCCAGATGAGAGCTCTCAGTTCCGTACAGATGGCCTTGCTCTTTGCCGTCTTCGGCAGCGTTTTGGCGGTGTTTATCCCGCACTTTATCCGCAATCTTCATGCGTCCCGCCTAGCCGAACCCTTGGACGGGTTGGAGCATATTGCGACGTGGGCTTCCGTACAGGCAGCGGGTTATCCGCCCGAACTAGCCTATCCCCCGAGCGTCGGACGTTCGCCCCAGCAAGTTCCAGCAGGGGAGGCGGTGCGTGACCCCGAGGGAACCTGGGCTCACCCCACATGGAAGTTATTGGGTTTCAAAAAGGAAGAGCCTCACTATTACTCATTCGAATTCGAAAGCCTCAACTCTGAGCGGGGTGCACACTTCACCGCCCGCGCTTTTGGAGATTTGGACGGGGACGGTGAACTTTCACGCTTCGAGCTATTTGGCGAGACTCGACCGGGGAAGCATCCGGTGACCTACTCGGTGCGTATGTATCGGGAGGTGGAGTGACCACGATTCGGCGATGGCTGGGTCCTTTGGGCGTTAGCTCTTTGCTAGCTCTTGCCGTCGCCGGGGTAGCGGTGACGCAGAGGAACGTTTCTCGGTCTTACGGCCAACTTGGTGGGGATTCTGGAGTTTATGCGGTGCCCCAACCCGAGCACTTGATCGTATTTAGCCTCGGTTATCGCTCGGCGCTTGCCGATCTGCTCTACGGAAAGACCTTAGTGGAGGCGGGAATTCATTTCGTCGAGCGCCGGGTCTTCGAGCACATGGAGGGTTATCTCTGGGGAATCATTGGTCTCGACCCAAAAATCCGTGAGCTCTACGCTTACGCAGATACGATGCTCACGTTGTCGACGGTCGAGATGCCGGCCGAGAACTTTCGGCACGCACGGGAACTCCTCGAGCGCGGCCTCAAGGAGTTCCCTGGCGATCAGGAACTTTGGATGTCGGCGGGCATGTTTATCTCCTACGTGGCTCCACCTCGGCTACCGAAGAGCGAAGACGTGGACGAATGGAAGGCCAGCGGGGCGGCCATGATTGAACACGCCTGCGCGCTCCAGCCGCCGCACGTTCCGCCGCACAGCGTATGCCTGAGCGGCGCCGGGCTCTATGCCCAGGTCGGGAAAACCGAAGCCGCAATCAATAGCATGGAGCGGCTTTTGAACATGACAGACGATCCGGAGACCCGTGCCCAGGCGATGGCCTACCTGACGAAGCTGCTCGGTGAGAGGGCCGCTCGAGAGCGAGAACGAGCCTCCCGTCACCTTGAAGAGCGTCGACTTGGCGATCTCCCGGTGCTCGACCGTAGTCAGTATCAGCTGCTCCTACCTGATACGGATGTGACCCGTTGCGTTGGGATCCGACTCCTCGCGCTGCACCCTGAGTGCGCCACCCATTTTGCTGGCGATAACTAGTGCTACGACCACTTAGAAATGAGCGGTTTCGAAGCTCTCCCCAAGAAAGTGAGGTCGGCTTCGCAACCGCGCTCGGCCCTCTCTGTCTCCGCACTTTTCTCTTCCCATTTGTGCTGCGACCCTTCCTGAAAACCGAGCCGTCTCTCA
>JBNKYC010000015.1:0-2910 GCA_050300635.1 Polyangiaceae bacterium | reverse complement strand
CAAGTTGTTGGGCATCGAGTGCTTTCCGTTGGTCGTTCGTAGCCCCTGGGTGCATGTCCCTCTCTCCAACGACCCTCGCAACTCTCGTCGTGAATGGCCCAGAAAGTGGGACTGGAAGAGCCATAAAGCCGTTGGTGACCGGCGGCCACCGTCGACGCTTCCGCTGCGCTGGTGGGGTCGTCCTCCGGCCGCCGCTCTTTCACTCCCTTTGGTCGTGGCGGCCCGTCGTCGTATTCTGGTTGGGCTTTAGGCCGCGGCACAACGGCAGGGCGTTGGGCAGTCAGGCTCTAGAGTTAGACAAACTACCTCCTGGTTGGCTGCTACCAGGGTTCGGACCCATCGCTTGACGACGACGGTAAGATCAACGCCAATGTGAGCGTCTTGAACCCGTCAGAACTAGATCAACTTGAGCTGCATGAGCTCCTCACTCGGCTTCGCAGGCGTTTCGGAAACAACATCGTCAACCGGCTGATTTCGCAACATGGCGGGATAGAAGGCGAACTTTCGATCAGTCTGCGTTCCAAAGCTTCAGACCTACTCGCTTGGAACCCCGAAATACAACGGTTTCAGTGGTCTCACGACGACGTTCAACCACTCGAATCCAACCAACTTGTCACCGACAAGTTGCCGTCCGATCTGCTGGCACTGGGTCTCGATATCCGCGCGGGTGCACTCCAAAGTGACCCCCTGACGCTCGATCTACTTGAGCTGGCTCACGCTCTATATCCAGCGTTATTACTTCAGTCTGAACCCCCACGCGAAGAGGAGGTCCGGTCAAACCCCATCAGGGCTCGCTCGATCGATGCAACGAGGCGCGTTGATGAACGATTGCGGGCCGAGCAACTGTTTCCTGAACGCGTCGATAGACGGGCCTTTCAAGGGAACAGCACGTTCAACGAGTATCTTCATCTCGAATACTTGTACGAACCATCGGAACTGTTGGTCCACGCGGCCTGGGAACTCTGCTTGCTCCGCGGTGAGTTAACGCAGGGTGCCCTGAGCGCGGCGATTCAGGAAAATGTGAATCGGATCAGAACCGCAAAAGTAGGAGCTCAAGCCGTAGCTCCAGTCTTTCTGGGATTCTCAGCTGTGGAAGTAGCCGAACCCTTTGAAGCAGGTGGAGTCGTCGTACGGCCCTACAGCCCCGAGTCGCATAGCTACCTCCTGGACTGGGGCCAGCGTCTTGAACGCTTCGACACGCCCGGAATAGTCGTCGAGGTAAAGCGACCTTGGACCTACGCTCTTACGCGGGTAGATGAGGCGACCCCTTCTCTTGTGGAACAATTCGACTGGGACGAGATCAGGCGCTTTGGTGAGGTCTTGGTCGCAGGGCACCTGCTCAAATCGGTCCCTGCTCAACTCAAAGCACATGAAATTGCAAATCCAAAAGAAGTCCCTGCCCCACCACAATTGAGATGGGGCTACTGCGCAGATCCAATTAATCGAAGCCGAAGTCACCACTTCTCAACCGACTGGCCCCTTCGGGCACAGACGAAGAGCACGATCTTCGACAAGCAGAGCGTTGACAACGCAACGTCGCTGCAATCGGTGACGGATGGATCATTTCAAATAGCCGTTCGACGCCTGGCTTCGTCAGTCAGACCGTACAGGAGATGGAGCGATTCACTCGTTGATGCGGTCATTGGCTGGGAGGCGCTTTCCGGTGACTGCAAGGGTGACGTTTCGTTTCGCGTTTGCTCGATAATCGCCCATCTCATCTCAGCCCCGGGTCATCGTCGACAAGTTCGAGCCATTCTTAAGAAGGTTTACGCCGCGAGAAGTCGAGTCGTTCATGCAGGCGAACTGCTGCAGAGTTCAGAGTCACCTACAGCAGCTAGTCTCGCCGGCTTGGTAGCGTTGCGCGCGCTGTCAGAAGATAGCTCATTATTGGCTGAAAGTGACCGCTTCTCGGCACTGTGCATGCACGAATAGCATTTTCCACCGTTGACTAGGGATGTCGTAATTTGAACTCGTTGGACGCAACATGCTGCCCAACAAGCCATTGCTGCTGGCAGCGACCGTGTAGGCTTCCGCTTCGCTGGTGAAGCCATTGTTCGGCCGCCGCTCTTTCACTCCCTTTGGTCGTGGCGGCCGCTCGGTGTAACCTGTCGGTCATCGCGCTGCAGCAGAATGGCAAGTCGTTAGACCGCGCTCTTCCGCTTGCCGCATTGTTTTCAGCGGATGCATTCTTTGGATCCGATTTGTTTTGGGAGACGGCCCGCGCAGGGAAGTTGTGGTGAGCTGTCATTGTTTTGGGATTTGAGATTTCGCGCGCGATGAGCTGACTTGTGATCTGCTCGTCTTTGTAGCGACCTGCTCTGGATGAGGGCTTCGCCCGCGTTCTTGAGTTTCGCCTCGTATACGTTCGCGCCCTCGATGAGGCATTGATTGAGTCGACGCGATCTCGCCTTTTTCCGGCTGACGCCCGCGCAATTTTGGAGTCCAGGATTGCGTCGGAGTTTGTCTCAGCTTCTTACAGTTGACGGTCGCGCCCTTGAGTGAGCGCGTGGTGCGTGGACGTGTCGTCGTGTTTTTCAGGACGGCCCGCGCGTCCGTGGGTTCCACAGCTTGTGCGAGGGAGTGTTGACGAGTTGGCTGGGTTTTGTGCCGGTTTGCGTAGCACCTCCTGTGCCCGCGCGTTGGCGTGTTTGCTGTAACTGCGCTTGGTCAACCGGTTTAATCTTGCGTTGTGAGAGAGGAATGAGCTCATCTGCGCGGGCCGACCATCTTGGGCGTGGAGTAGAGGAAGAAACGACCGCGCGCGTTGCGGTGCTGTTTGGCTTTTCGGAGTGCGTTGCCTCGAAGCGTTGAGCTCGTCGATTCTTGAGAGGTCGACGACTTTGCGGAGAGGTCATCGTGGTTGTGGCGTTGCGGTTGTCGTAAAGTTGGTTGTGGGAGCGCGCGGTCTAC